>NZ_JAGINO010000061.1 GCF_017876115.1 Azospirillum picis | reverse complement strand
CCTGGTCCGCGTTCGCTCGCCACTACTAGCGGAGTCTCGGTTGATGTCCTTTCCTCCGGCTACTTAGATGTTTCAGTTCGCCGGGTTCGCTTCCCGCACCTATGAATTCAGTACGGGATACCGCCGAAGCGGTGGGTTTCCCCATTCGGAAATCCTCGGATCAAAGCCTGCTCGCGGCTCCCCGAAGCTTATCGCAACGTGCTACGTCCTTCATCGCCTCTCAGTGCCAAGGCATCCACCAGATGCCCTTCAGACGCTTGATCTCTCAGCCAACGCAAACGCTTGCGCCACGCGCAGGAACAAGCCTGCTCGCGGACCGGTCGCCCGGTCGTTCGCGCCGTTCGATGCTACTCCCAGCCAGGCTTGCGCCCGGCCGAGGAGCGTCCTCGGTCACTTGCACTTCATCTTCACTTGTCCATGATCCCGCCCCGGCGCCATAGGATGGCTTGGGGCACAATGACGAGCGCGATGCGCTCGTCATTGTTCACGTTTCCGTGTTGTGGTTCCTTCCAACGGTCCTCGTAAGCCGGGCGGCTCGCCACTGCCATCGACACCAGGTGAACTGGTGGAGGCAGACGGGATCGAACCGACGACCTCCTGCTTGCAAAGCAGGCGCTCTCCCAACTGAGCTATGCCCCCGATGGTCAAGCCATCGCCAAACATGGTGGGCCAGGGAGGATTTGAACCTCCGACCTCACGCTTATCAAGCGCGCGCTCTAACCAACTGAGCTACTAGCCCGCACGCAGGTCGCCTGGACCTGCGCCGAGAACCGTGAGAAGGGATGCGCCGGCGGCGGCAGAGATGCCGTCCGGACTTGAGCAGCGCCAGACCATCTTGGGGTCGGCTTCCTTAGAAAGGAGGTGATCCAGCCGCAGGTTCCCCTACGGCTACCTTGTTACGACTTCACCCCAGTCGCTGACCTGACCGTGGCCGGCTGCCTCCCTTGCGGGTTAGCGCACCGTCTTCGGGTAAAGCCAACTCCCATGGTGTGACGGGCGGTGTGTACAAGGCCCGGGAACGTATTCACCGCGGCGTGCTGATC
>NZ_JAGINO010000060.1 GCF_017876115.1 Azospirillum picis | reverse complement strand
TACTACAGCCGGGATCGATTTGCGGTCCGCTTGTTGAAGGCTTCATCCTACCGCAGGGAGGTTGGGATGGCGACGGCAACGGAAGCGGCGAGTTGGGCTCGAGATCTGGATGTGCTGGCTGGCCGGATTGGCCCACGATTTTGTCGGCCAGAGGCACGCGAACGGGCTCGCCGGTATCTGGCTGGGCTTCTGGCCCCACTGGAACGGAAGAACGGCTGGCATCTGGCTGAAGCAGCCGGCGATGCCAGCCCCGACAGCGTCCAGGATTTCCTGGCCCGGATGCGTTGGGACGCCGATGCTGTTCGGGACGACTTGCAGGCTTATGTCGTTGAGCATCTGGGCGATCCCGACGCCGTTCTGGTGCTGGACGAGACCGGTTTCTTGAAGAAGGGCGAGCGCTCGGTCGGCGTGCAGCGTCAATACTCGGGCACCGCCGGGCGTATCGAGAACTGCCAGATCGGCGTCTTCCTTGGCTACGCCGGCCGACATGGCTACGCCTTGATCGACCGCGCCTTGTATCTGCCGCAGGGTTGGGCTGCCGATGAAGACCGCCGCCTTGCCGCCTGGGTGCCCGAGACGGTGGCTTTCGCGACCAAGCCCAAGCTGGGTCTCACGATGCTCAAGCGCGCGCTGGATGCCGGCGTGCCGTGCGCCTGGGTGGCGGGGGACAGCGTCTACGGCACCGACAGCGCCATCCGGCGGGAACTGGAGCACCGCCGGGTCGGGTATGTGCTGACCGTTACCAGCGGTCAGCGGCTGTGGCCGGGCACAGTGAGCGACTGGATCGAAGAAGTACCCGCCGATGGCTGGCAGCGGCTCAGTGCCGGCGATGGCGCCAAAGGGCCGCGGCTCTATGATTGGGCGCGCCTGCCGTTCCGCGGTGCCCCGCAGGGCTGGAGCAAAGCCCTTCTGATCCGCCGCCGCCTGGGGGATGGCGCGTTGACCTTCTACCTGACCCATGCTCCGGAAGGGACCGCACTGGCCGATCTGGTGCGGGTGGCAGGTGCGCGCTGGACCATCGAGAGCAGCTTCGAGATGGCCAAAGGCGAGGTCGGGCTCGACCACTATGAGGTGCGCTCTTGGACCGGATGGCAGCGCCACATCACCTTGGCCATGCTGGCTTTCGCCTTCCTCACCGTCTTGCGTAAGGCGGCTATCGGGGGGAGAGGACCCGGTCGACTTGGCGGCCGACTTGATCCCCCTGACCGTACCAGAAATTCGACGCCTGCTTCACCACCTCCTGCCTCGGCCGACACTCGGCATCGACGCCGTTATCGCTTGGTCACTTTGGCGAAGACATCATCAACAGCGAGCAAAGCAATCGCATTGGAAACGACGCATACAAATCGATAAAAGCCGGCTGTAGTACTA
>NZ_JAGINO010000059.1 GCF_017876115.1 Azospirillum picis | reverse complement strand
CGACTGATAAAACGTTCCGGATTGGTCAGGCCACCAGGGCCGGGCGGCCGCCCGGCCCTGGTGGCGGGAATTTTTCTTCGAACTCGGCCGGTGGACTGTAGGCAAGGGCCGAGTGGAGGCGCCGTCGATTGTACACCTCGTCAATGAAGCGGTCGATGCAGGCCCGGGCCTGGGCGATGTCGGCATAGCTGCGGCCATCGACCTCTTCGGTCTTGAGTGTCTTCATGAAGCTTTCCGCCATGGCATTGTCGTAAGGGCAGCCGACCCGGCTCATGCTCGGCTGGACGCCATGAGCCTCCAAGCGCCCGATGTAGGCTCGGCATGCGTACTGGATGCCTCGGTCGGAGTGGTGAACCATCGGTCCCGCTCCGCGCGCGGCCAAGGCGCCGTCGAGTGCCTCCAGTGCCAACTCCGCACGCAGGTGGTCGGCCAGTGCCCAGCCGATCACCCGGCGCGACCAGGCGTCCAGCACCACCGCCAGATAGGCGAACTCCCCGCCCAGCCGGACATAGGTGATGTCGGCAACCCATAGCTGGTTCGGCCCGCTCAGCGTCAAGCGGCGCGCCATGTTGGGCCAAACCGGGAAGTCATGGCGGCTGTCCGTCGTCGCCGGGACAAACGCCGCCCGCCTCAGGCACAGCAGGTTGTCCTCCCGCATCAGCCGCAGCACCCGCTTGTGGTTCGCCAGCCGCCCCTCCCGGCGCAGCAGCGCCGTGATGCGCCGGTAACCGTAATGCCGATGCGCCAGGGCCAAGCGCTGGATGGCATCGCGCAGGTCCGTCTCCTCCGTCGCCGGCGCGCGCTTCTGCCAGTGCCGGTAGAAGCCGACCCGGCTCACGCCCGCCAACTGGCACATCCGGTCCACCGAAACTCTGCCTTGCCGCTGCGTCATCGCCTGGATGGTGGCGTAGACGCCGTCTCGCCAGCCTCGCTCGTCGGCCGGCGCGACTCCTCGATACGCTGCAAGGCTTCGCTGAAAAAACCCAACTCAAGCTGTTGGCGGGCAACCGTCCGCTCAAGCTCACTCACCCAAGCTCGCACTTCCGGCGCAAGCTGGTCCAAAGCGGTCACCGCCGGTGCGCTCGGCGCCGCACCAACTGCCCCGCTTCCCTCTGCAGATCGAGACTGCCGATAGCCTCGCCGACGACCAGGACGACGCGACAAGCCAGCCTCCCCCTCACGCCCAAATGCATCGCGCCAACGGTAAATCTGCGCACGGAATATGCCCGTCTCACGCTCAAGGTCCGTTATCCGCTCGCCAGCTTCAAGCCGTCGAACCAGCGCAGCCTTGAACTCCAAACTTCGCTTCTCTCCCATCGGTCCTCTCCATCAGAGAACCGGAACACTTTAACTCTGTCTCAGTTTCGGGGGGCACTCCAGG
>NZ_JAGINO010000057.1 GCF_017876115.1 Azospirillum picis | reverse complement strand
CGTTGAGCGCCCCGGCACGCGGGCGCTCACGTCGCAATATGGAGGGCGGAGAGGTTGAGGTTCGGATACTGCACCTTCCGGATCGCTTCCAACAGGGTGGTTGCTCGAAAGCCTCGGCCGTAGAACTCGGCGCTTTCCGTCCCCATGTCCGACGAGTCACCCGCCCATCCCCCAAGTGCCAAAGCAATTTCACGATCAACTCGTGCTTCCCGCAGCGCATCTCGGAAGTTGTGTCGGAGACTATGAAAACAAGTTCGCCCGGCCGCTGCACCGGATTTTTGCAGGAAACGTCGAAACCACTTGCTGAAGGTGTCCGAGTAATATCCTGTCTTGGCGACACCGAGGTCAGGGAAGAGCTTGGTGTTCTTTTTCCGCCGCTGTTCCCTCACGTATTCCATGAAGCCAAGATTGATCAGTTCAGGGTGAACTGGAACAACACGCTCGCTGCTCGCAGTCTTCAGCCGCTTGTCGGCAGCACCCTTGATCGTTTCCGCCGTGATTACGAAGCAGTCCACACCGTCAATGGTCCGCACATCTTCGGTGTTCAACTGGCAGATTTCGTTAAGCCGCATGCCCGAGAAGAGGCCGATCAACGGCACCCAGAAGCGGCCACGTCTGGGGCGTGCGTCGCCCACCTCCGCATAGCCGTATTCGTCGTCCTTGCACCCAGTGTAGAGCGGTGCGCTGAAAATTTTCTGCAACTGGTTGATCGCGAACGGGTTCCGCTTGTCTTTCTTGTGCGTCGCCTCGACAACCCCAAGGCCTTTCGCTGGGTTTTTGTCGATGTAACCTTCGTTGACGGCCCAGGTCAGCAATGCCGACAGCTTGTCCATGTAGCCATTGACCGTCGTCGTGCTGAGCCGAGCCAGTTTGGTGTCCCCCGCCGTCTTGTCGGCGATCTGGCGGGCAGTTATGCCGGGATACCGCTTCCGTGCGTTAACAGGAAGGCGACGCAGCGTTTCCAGAACGTCGCGGCAGACCTCGCGGTTGATGCTGGCGACTGCCGTCTCTTCGCCGATGATTTCAATCAGCAACGAGAAGACCGTTTCGTAAGCCAGGACCGTTTTGCCGGAACGAATGACGCCGGGGTCGGCCATGAAGGCATCGTAAACTTCACGGATCGTCTTGGATAGGGGAGGGGCTTGCTGTGGGCTGGTCGGGCTGGGGACAGCCGCAGAACCGTTGCCGCCAAGCCGACCCACGATGCGGTCTGCAAGCGCGTCGAGGTCAATCATGATTGCCGTGGTGTTGGGCGCTGCTGTCATTGCCTGCACCGGCGCGCAAGGTGACCCGACACCCATCGATTTTGTGCTGGATGAGCCGTCGCACACGGTGCGCGCCGAAGCGGTAGCAACGCTGAACCGGGCCTCGCCGAACATGTGTTCGACCTCATGAGCAACCATCCGCGCAAGCCTCACGGCCTCGGCGTAGTTGCTCGTCTTCAGTGACCGATTGACGTGAGTCCGC
>NZ_JAGINO010000056.1 GCF_017876115.1 Azospirillum picis | reverse complement strand
CAGGCTGCTGAAAAACACCCTTCCCGGCGCGGCATGGTTGTGATTCGCTTTCCCTGCGGTGGTCAGGTGAGGTCACGGGTATGCGCGGACGGCAGTCGCATCAGGGCGGGATGTTCAGCTACGTGTCTCTGGAGGAGCGGGTTCCGGCCAAGCATCCGTTGCGGGCGATCCGGGCAGTGGTTGATGAGGTGCTGGCCGGCATGGATACGGCGTTGGCCGGACTTTACGCCAGCACCGGGCGGCCGTCGATCCCGCCCGAACAGGTGCTCAAGGCGCTGCTGCTGCAAGCCTTCTACTCGATCCGCTCGGAGCGTCAGCTCGCCGAGCAGATCGACTTCAACCTGCTGTTCCGCTGGTTCGTCGGCCTGGGCGTGGACGATCCGGTCTGGCACCCGACGGTGTTCACCAAGAACCGCGACCGCTTGCTCGCCGGCGACGTGGCCGGCACTTTCCTCGGTGCTGTGGTGGCGCACGCCAAGGTCAAAGGCTTGCTGTCGGACGAGCACTTCTCGGTGGACGGGACGTTGATCGAAGCCTGGGCCAGCGTGAAGAGTTTCCGACCGAAGGACGGGAGCAACGAGCCGCCGGGGCCCGGACGCAACGGCGAACGGAACTTCCACGGCGAGCGGCGCAGCAACGACACGCACACCAGTCTGACCGATCCTGAAGCCAAGCTGTTCCGCAAGGGGCGCGGCAAGGAGGCCAAGCTCAGCTTCATGGGGCACGTGCTGATGGAGAACCGCAACGGCCTGGTGGTTGGAGCGACGCTCACGCAGGCCAGCGGCACCGCCGAGCGGAGCGCCGCGCTCGACCTGATCGGCGCCATGGACGGCCGGCACCGTATCACGGTGGGCGCCGACAAGGGCTACGACACGGCGGATTTCGTCGCCGACCTACGGTCACTGAAGGCGACGCCGCACGTGGCGCAGAACATCTCCGGGCGGCGTTCGCGCATCGACGCGCGCACCACCCGGCATTCCGGCTACGAGGTGAGCCAACGCTGCCGCAAGCGCATCGAGGAGGTGTTCGGCTGGATCAAGACGGTGGCCGGTCATCGCAAGAGCCGCTTCCGCGGTACCGCCCGGGTGGGCTGGGCCTTTACCTTCGCCACGGCAGCCTACAACTTGATCCGGCTGCCCAAGCTGCTGGCTACGGCGCCATGACGGCGGCGCGACGCTGCAAGGTGCTCGGCAAGTGGCGCCTCATCGAAGCCGACCAGTGGGACCGTGCATATCTCGATCTGGTCGAGCCGGCCTACATCCGCTTCGACGTCGACGGCCGCGGCGAGATGGTGTTCGGCGCCCTTCAAGCCGGCCTGGAGTGCGAGACCGGCGTCAGCACCATCTTCTTCGATTTCGAGGGCAGCGACGAGATGACACCCATCCACGGCACCGGCACGGCCGAATTGGCCGAGGATGGAAGCCTCGAGGTTGAAATCAGCATCCACCACGGCGACGAGATCCAGCTCAAGGCTCACCGCTGGTAGTTTTTCAGCAGCCTGCTA
>NZ_JAGINO010000055.1 GCF_017876115.1 Azospirillum picis | reverse complement strand
TGGCGCCGCTGATCTCGGCCATCGGCATGTCGATCTTCCTGCAGAACTACGTCCAGATCCTCCAGGGCGCCCGCTCCAAGCCGCTGCAGCCCATCCTGCCCGGCAACCTCACCCTGATGGACGGCGCCGTCTCCGTCAGCTACGTGCGGCTGGCCACCATCCTGCTCACCCTGGTCCTGATGGTCGGCTTCACCATCCTGATCAACCGCACGCCGCTCGGCCGCGCCCAGCGCGCCTGCGAGCAGGACAAGAAGATGGCAGGGTTGCTCGGCGTCAACGTCGACCGCGTCATCTCTCTGACCTTCGTCATGGGCGCCGCACTCGCCGCGGTCGCCGGCATGATGGTGCTGCTGATCTACGGCGTCATCGACTTCTACATCGGCTTCCTGGCCGGGGTGAAGAGCTTCACCGCCGCCGTCCTCGGCGGCGTCGGCTCGCTGCCCGGCGCCATGCTCGGCGGCGTGGTCATCGGCCTGATCGAGGCCTTCTGGTCGGGCTATGTCGGCTCCGAATGGAAGGACGTCGCCACCTTCACCATCCTCGTCCTCGTCCTGATCTTCCGCCCCACCGGCCTGCTCGGCCGGCCCGAGATCGAGAAGGTGTAAGGCCATGACCACCCATTCCAACACCGTCTCGTCCGCCGCTCCGGCCCGCGGCGTCGACTGGGCCGCCACCGTCAGGGAGGCCGGGCTCGCCGCCTTCGTCGCCTTGCTGCTCACCGTGCCGCTGATCGGCCTGCGCACCATCGACCGCCCCACCGGGCTCGGCATCGAGGCCCGCCCGCAGGAGGTCGTCGCCTCCCTCCTCCTGGTCTTCCTCGGCCGCCTCGGGCTGGGGCTGATCCGCCAGGGCATGGCCCTGCCGGTGCTGGTGCTGGCGCTGGTGTGCGCCGGCGTCGGGCTGGTGCTGCCGATGCCCACCCAGGTGCTGCGCCTGGTGCTGGTGCTGGGCGGCGGCGTCATCGCCCTGCGCGCCGCCATGACGGTGGCCACCGGCCGCTCCAAGCTGAGCCAGGCCGAGCGCGACCGCCGCATGGACCGCGTCGCCGCCCGCGTCCAGCACGCCAGCCGCTACATCGGCCCGGTCGCCGTCGCCTTCGCGGCATTGCTGCCGCTGACCCCGCTGGCCGACCGCATGATCCTGGACATCGGCATCCTGCTGCTGACCTACATCATGCTGGGCTGGGGGCTGAACATCGTCGTCGGCCTGGCCGGCCTGCTCGACCTCGGCTACGTCGCCTTCTACGCGGTCGGCGCCTATTCCTACGCCCTGCTGGCGCATTATTTCGGGCTGAGCTTCTGGCTGTGCCTGCCGCTGGCGGGCGTGCTGGCGGCCTGCTCGGGCGTGCTGCTCGGCTTCCCCGTCCTGCGCCTGCGCGGCGACTACTTCGCCATCGTCACGCTGGGCTTCGGCGAGATCATCCGCATCATCCTGGTCAACTGGTACCAGTTCACCGGCGGCCCCAACGGCATCTCCGGCATCCCGCGGCCGAGCTTCTTCGGCATCGCCGACTTCGCCCGCAGCCCGGCCGACGGCATGGCCGCCTTCCACGAGATGTTCGGGCTGGAATACTCGCCGCTGCACCGCATCATCTTCCTCTACTACCTGATCCTGGCGCTGGCGCTGGTGGTGAACCTGTTCACGCTCAGGGTGCGCAAGCTGCCGCTGGGCCGGGCGTGGGAGGC
>NZ_JAGINO010000054.1 GCF_017876115.1 Azospirillum picis | reverse complement strand
GCTGGGCCATCGCCGACATGCTCTGGGCGGTGGCGTCGAGCTCGGAGGCGGCGGCGGCGACGGTGCGCAGGGCGGCGCTGGACGAGGTTTCGAAGTCGGCGAGCAGGCGCTCGACCGCCTCGGTGCGGCGCTGCTTGGCCTGCTGTTCGGCCGCTTCGGCCATCGCCAGGCGGTCGGCTTCGATCAGCCCGTCCTTGAACACCTGCACCGCCCGCGCCATGGCGCCCAGTTCGTCCTTGCGCTCGGTGCCCTCCACGGTGATCGAAAGCTCGCGACCCGCCAGCCGGTTCATCGTACCGGTCATCGCCTGGATCGGGCGGACGACCGACGCGCTGATGACCCAGCCTGCAGCGGCACAGAGGATCGAGACCAGGAAAACGGCGATGGTGACCCAGAGCTTGCTGGTTTCGTAGGTGGCGGCACCGTCGTTCGCCACCTTGAAGGCTTCCCGGGTGTTGAAGTCGATCAACTCCTGCACCGTGGCCTTTGCCGCACGGAACTGCTTGCGCGACTCACCTCTGAACAGTGCCGCCGCAGCATCGGTCTGGTTCTGACGCGACAGGGGAAGCAACCTGTCCCGGCTTATCTCAAGGTAGGCGTTCCAGTTTACCAGGAACTTTCTGTATGTCTCGGTTTCCCAGCCGGGCGTCACATATCGTTCGTACTCTTTCCGCGCGGATTCGAAGGACGCGATCACTTCCGCGAGGCTCTTTTCCTCGGTAGCCATGTCTGCGTCGGCGGTCGAGATGATGTGCGCGGCCTCGATGATCCGGTAATAGTCGAACGCGGTATACAATCTCGCCGCCGCATTGACGGAAGGGAGCCAGTTTCTACGGACCACCTCGGATCCTTCATTCATGGCGCTCATGCGGCCGAGACTGAACAGGCCGAGTGCCAGGGCCATCAGCGTGATAATTGAAAACACCAGTATGGACTTTGACCGGATGGAAAAGTTCGCCAACGAGGTCATTCGTATCCCCTTCATCTTCGGCCACCCCATACCGCCCCGGTCTTGTCCAGGGGCTTGGTCTGCAAGGTGAAGCGACGCTCGGCTGTGTCGACAGCTCACCGAAAGCAATTCCTGCGCCAATGGTGACGGTCGCCGCGGAATATGCGTTATCCGTTGATAAGAAAGGGAAAAGTTCCGACGGAATGGTTTTCCTGCCGGATTTCTTCCCGAGGGGGATGCGGACCGCGGCTCGTGCTGCGTCGCTTAATGCGATGCGAATTGCCCGATTCGCCGATACGGGTGACTACGTGATTCCACGTAGCTCCTTCGTAGCCCTTGCAGCGCTTCGCCCCGAAAGGAATAGTCCCGCCCAATCCTATCTTTTGGTATACCCTCGATCCGAGAGAGGGTTGCGTCCTGCCGCGCGCATGTGCGGCTGCAACAAAAGCAAAAGGGGACGGCATGGCCGCGCCCCCGCAACAGGGAGGTTCTCCGTTGAGAGTGCTGCTCAGACTAAGCGGGATGATCGATGCCTTGAACGACGGCATCGGCAGACTCGTCTATTGGCTTGTGCTCGTCGCCGTTGTTGTCAGCTCCGCCAATGCGGTCATCCGCTACGGCCTGAACACCAGTTCCAACGCATGGCTGGAACTGCAATGGTACCTGTTCTCGGCGGTGTTCCTGCTCTGCTCGGGCTATACGTTCCTGCGTAACGAACATATCCGCATCGACATCGTCATTGGCCGCTTCTCCAGGCGGGTACAGGCTTTGGTGGACGTCTTCGGCATCATCTTCTTCATGTTTCCGATGGCGATACTCATCATGGTGCTGTCCTGGCCGATGTTCATGGACAGTTATCTGACCCACGAGATGTCGAGCGACGCCGGCGGTCTGATCCGCTGGCCCGCCAAGCTCCTGATCCCGGTCGGTTTCTTCCTGCTCACTGCGCAGGGGGTGTCGGAACTGATCAAACGCATCGCCTTCCTCACCGGCCATCGCGACGAGCCGGGCGAGAAGATGCACAGCCACTCGTAAGGACCGGGAGCGCCCTCAAGATGGTCGAGTTCGTATCCACCAACATGGCGCCGCTGATGTTCGGCGCCCTGGTGATTTTCCTGTTGCTGGGTTTCCCGGTGGCCTTCGCGCTGGCCGCCAACGGTCTGGCGTTCGGCCTGATCGGCATCGAGCTGGGCCTGCTGACCCCGGCGCTGTTGCAGGCGCTGCCGGAACG
>NZ_JAGINO010000053.1 GCF_017876115.1 Azospirillum picis | reverse complement strand
GATCAAGCCGATCGAGCGATTAGTAAGGCTTAGCTTCAGGCGTTGCCGCCGGTCCACATGCCTCCTATCGACGTGATGGTCTGTCACGGCTCTCAAGGGAGCTCTGGTTTAGAGGTGGGTTTCCCGCTTAGATGCTTTCAGCGGTTATCCCGTCCGCACTTAGCTACCCGGCTGTGCCACTGGCGTGACAACCGGTACACCAGAGGTGCGTCCATCCCGGTCCTCTCGTACTAGGGACAGATCCTCGCAAAACTCCGACACCCACGGCAGATAGGGACCGAACTGTCTCACGACGTTCTAAACCCAGCTCACGTACCACTTTAATCGGCGAACAGCCGAACCCTTGGGACCTGCTCCAGCCCCAGGATGTGATGAGCCGACATCGAGGTGCCAAACGACTCCGTCGATATGGACTCTTGGGAGTCATCAGCCTGTTATCCCCGGCGTACCTTTTATCCGTTGAGCGATGGCCCGTCCACGTGGAGCCACCGGATCACTATGGCCGACTTTCGTCTCTGCTCGACTTGTCAGTCTTGCAGTCAGGCGGGCTTATGCCATTGCACTCGACGAGCGATTTCCGACCGCTCTGAGCCCACCATCGCGCGCCTCCGTTACACTTTGGGAGGCGACCGCCCCAGTCAAACTACCCGCCATGCAGGGTCCCGGACCCGGATAACGGGCCACGGTTAGATGCCAGAGACTTCAAGGGTGGTATTTCAAGGTTGGCTCCACCCGGGCTGGCGCCCAGGCTTCCAAGCCTCCCACCTATCCTACACATGAAGTCCCTAGCACCACTGCAAAGCTGTAGTAAAGGTGCACGGGGTCTTTCCGTCTGACCGCGGGAACTCCGCATCTTCACGGAGAGTTCAATTTCGCTGAGTTGGTGTTGGAGACAGCGGGGAAGTCGTTACGCCATTCGTGCAGGTCGGAACTTACCCGACAAGGAATTTCGCTACCTTAGGACCGTTATAGTTACGGCCGCCGTTTACCGGGGCTTCAATTCGGAGCTTGCACCCCTCCTCTTAACCTTCCGGCACCGGGCAGGCGTCAGACCCTATACGTCGCCTTGTATGGCTTCGCAGAGCCCTGTGTTTTTAGTAAACAGTCGCTACCCCCTGGTCTGTGCCCCCCGCCATGGCTTGCGCCGCGACGGGGCCCTCTTCTTCCGAAGTTACGAGGGCAATTTGCCGAGTTCCTTCAACACCATTCTCTCAAGCGCCTGGGTATACTCTACCAGTCCACCTGTGTCGGTTTCGGGTACGGTCTATATGGCGGGGCTGTTTCCTGGAACGGGTCCACAGCACGATCAATCCGATAAGATCGTACACGCTTTCCCATCCGTCACCTCCGCCAGGCCCACGACTATTAACGTGGTTCCCATCGACTACGCCTTTCGGCCTCGCCTTAGGGGCCGGCTCACCCTGCGTGGATTAACCTTGCGCAGGAACCCTTGGACTTTCGGCGAGAGTGTTTCTCACACTCTTTGTCGCTACTCATGTCAGCATTCTCACTTCCGATACCTCCAGGCGGCCTCACGGACACCCTTCGCAGGCTTACGGAACGCTCCGCTACCACGTGATCAAAGATCACATCCGCAGCTTCGGTACACGGCTTGAGCCCCGATACATTTTCGGCGCAGGCCGGCTTAACTAGACCAGTGAGCTATTACGCTTTCTTTAAAGGATGGCTGCTTCTAAGCCAACCTCCTGGTTGTCATGGCCTTCCCACATCCTTTCCCACTTAGCCGTGATTTGGGGACCTTAGCTGGCGGTCTGGGCTGTTTCCCTCTCGACGATGGACCTTAGCACCCACCGTCTGTCTGCCGCGCTGTGCTCGCGGGTATTCGGAGTTTGGTTAGGTTTGGTAAGGCTCGCGCCCCCCTAGCCCATCCAGTGCTCTACCCCCCGCGGCAATACGCGACGCGCTACCTAAATAGCTTTCGCGGAGAACCAGCTATTTCCTGATTTGATTGGCCTTTCACCCCTAGCCACAGGTCATCTCCGACTTTTTCAACAGGCGTGAGTTCGGTCCTCCAGTGCGTGTTACCGCACCTTCAACCTGCCCATGGCTAGATCATCAGGTTTCGGGTCTAAAGCATGCAACTCGGTCGCCCTATTCAGACTCGCTTTCGCTGCGCCTCCACCTACCGGCTTAAGCTCGCTGCATACTCTAAGTCGCTGACCCATTATACAAAAGGTACGCCGTCACCCCATGAAGAGGCTCCGACTGCTTGTAGGCATCCGGTTTCAGGAACTGTTTCACTCCCCTTGTCGGGGTGCTTTTCACCTTTCCCTCACGGTACTGGTGCACTATCGGTCACTGAGGAGTACTTAGGCTTGGAGGGTGGTCCCCCCATGTTCGGACAGGGTTTCACGTGCCCCGCCCTACTCGTGCATTCAGTCCGGTTTATCCATACGGGGCTATCACCCACTGTGGCCCGACTTTCCAGACGGTTCCGGTTATGTAGACTGAATGACTGGCCTGGTCCGCGTTCGCTCGCCACTACTAGCGGAGTCTCGGTTGATGTCCTTTCCTCCGGCTACTTAGATGTTTCAGTTCGCCGGGTTCGCTTCCC
>NZ_JAGINO010000052.1 GCF_017876115.1 Azospirillum picis | reverse complement strand
CCCCAGCAGGTCCTCGACCGCGACACCGGACATGGCGACCTCCCAAAGCCTGTTCAACAGGCGGGAGGACGCTCTATCGCAACTGTAATGCTAAGGCGCGCGAGAACCCGGACATGACGTTCCGATGGAAGGCGGCCAGCGGCGATTGGGTGGACCTGACAGGGGCCCAGATCATCAGCATCGCCGACGCGGTCGCCGATCATGTCCAGGTGTGCTTCGACCGTGAGGGCGATCTGCACGACGTGATCGACGCGGCCGAGACAGCGACCGACGTACTGGCCGTTGATATCACCAAAGGCTGGCCGCGTTAGGGCTTCATTGGAGCCTTTTGGCAACGATCGCTATGCCGCTGGGGTAGGCTAGGGTGTGAATGTCCGTGGCCTCGAAACCTGCCCTGATTGGATATGTCCAGAAATCAGCGCCAAACTCGAAGTGGACGAGATTGTCTTCAGGACGACGAGGGCTGCCGTGATGGCTAGGAGGCAGTCCTCGCCTGCTTCTAGTCATCCGATCGGTAATAACTGGGACAGTAAAGCAGCACGCTCCGCCAGATCGCAGAACCCTGCGGCATTCAGAAAGGCCACGGATAGGAAACTCGACATGCTCAAGAGTATCGGAATGAACGACGATATCATAGCTGCTATCGGCTATATTAAGGTTCATCATGTCGTATTCAGGGTATTGGATTAACCGATGGCCGGGAATGTGCTTAAAGAATTTGTTCAAAAGGCCCGCTTCGTTGATTTCAAGGATCTTTGCCTCCTTGAGCGCCCCTCCAGTGATTGAGGAAATTAAGGTCCCTTTATCGCCGACGAAGTTCAGCAAGGCTTGCGCGAGGGCGATAGATCGCACGTTTGTGGAGCAAGTCGTGCACTGGACGCCTTGCTGAATATTGATGTAACGCTCCTCTTCCGAAGAAAGCTGCCATTCAGAAACAAGGGCAGGCCACAGGACGCTCCTGTATTCCGAAAAAGAACTAGCTCCGCAGACGCAACAAGTTTTAACGCCAATATCCACGACACTTCCTCGCAAATGAAAGATACGTGCCTTGTGGGCCATGAGCGAAACCATAGTCAGCGTGGTCGCGTAACGCAATCAGAAGGCATCGTGTGCACGCGCCTGTTGGCGGATAAGTCCAGCCGCGGCAACACTCCAACCCAACTACTCCCGGCGCCCGCGAGGCGCCTTTCTCATGCCTGGAGGATCCCGACATGCCGACCCCTCGCGACCCCGCCGCTGCCATCATCGACACCATCCTCCGCCGCGAGGGCTGGCCCCGCTACACCGACCGGGCGAGCGACCGCGGCGGCCCGACGAAGGGCGGCATCACGCTCGACACCCTGACGAGCTGGCGCAAGCGCCCGGTCACGGCGACCGACGTCGCCGCGCTGGACGAGGCCGAGGTGCGGGCGATCTACCGCGCCCGCTACATCGAGGAGCCGGGCTTCGCCGGCATTACCGACGGCGCTCTCCGCGCCCTGGTGATCGACTCGGGCGTCAACCATGGCCCGGCCCGGGCGAGCACCTGGCTGCAGGATGCCGTGAACGACCTCGCTGGCCGTCCGGTGCTGAAGGTCGACGGCGCCGTCGGGCCGAAGACCTTGGCCGCGGTCAATGCTGGCGACGCGGCCGCGCTGTGGCGCTCCGTCTTCGCCCAGCGGATGCGGTTCTACGGCCAGCTGATCACCGGCGACGCCCGCAAGCGCGGCCGGGTCGAGGACGACGCGTTGAACGCCGCCGGCTGGCTCAACCGGCTGGCCGAGTTCATGGAGGCATAGGCGGTTGTGAGGAGGGCACGCGCTTTTTGCAGTGCAAAACTCCCGCGTGGCTCTCGGCGCCATCCGTTCTCGATTTCACCTCCTATACAAATCGTAATTGCCTTCACTTGAATCACCACTTTCTGTCTGTTCGACGGTGTGCGTGATGGCCCTTGCTCATGCCTCTCCCACTTTATCTCCCGCGGATTTCATTCACCGCTGGAAGGCCAGCACGCTCAGCGAGCGGAGCGCCTCCCAGACGCACTTCAATCAGTTGTGCCATATGTTGGGCGAACAGGCGCCGGCCGAGGCGGATCATGAAGGTGCGTCCTACTGCTTCGATAAGGGTGTCAGGAAGGTAGGGGGTGGGAAAGGTTGGGCGGATGTTTGGAAGAGAAGCCATTTTGGATGGGAATATAAGAGCAAGGGAAAGGACTTGGATGAAGCGCTCGTCCAGCTTCAGCGCTACGCTCTGGCTTTAGAGAACCCACCACTTCTTGTCGTCTGCGACATGGAGAGGTTTCGTATACACACCAATTGGACCAATACAGTTTCACAGTGCTTCGAGCTAACCCTTGATGATCTGCATGATCCCAAGGCTCGGCAGAAGCTTCAGTGGGTGCTGGCCAAGCCCGACAAGCTGAAGCCAGGGCTGACCCGCGAGGCGCTGACCAGGGATGCGGCGCAACGGTTTGCCGGGTTGGCCGCCGGGCTTCGGGCGCGTGGTCACGATCCGCAAGCCGTAGCGCATTTCGTTAACCGCCTTGTCTTCTGCATGTTTGCGGAGGATGCCGGGCTTCTTCAGAACCACCTCTTCAGCCGCATGCTTGAAGTCGCGCACGGCAACCCCACGCGCTTCCTGCCTATGACACGAGAACTGTTCGGCGCGATGAAAAGCGGCGGCATGGCCGGCTGGGAAGAGGTGCCATGGTTCAATGGCGGCCTGTTCGACAGCGACAACGCTATCCCGTTGTCCGCGACCGAGATTGGGCAGGTCCATGAAGCCGCCAAGCTGGATTGGTCGGACATGGATCCAGCGCTTTTCGGTACATTATTCGAGGGCGGCCTTGACCCCGATAAGCGGAGTCAGCTCGGAGCACATTACACTGACAGTGAGAAAATTCGGAAGATCGTTGAGCCGGTTGTCGAGCGCCCCTTGTTGTCCGAATGGAAAGATAAGAAATCTCTTATTTCAAAGGCAATGGAACGTGCAATTGGAACAAAAAGCGTATCCGTGAGGACAAAAGCGCTTAATGAAGCTAGGGCTTTATTCCGCAGTTTCCTTGAAATGCTGTGGAATTTTCGAGTTCTGGACCCAGCATGCGGCAGCGGAAACTTTTTATACGTATCTTTGATTGCGCTAAAAAATATCGAGCATCGGGTGAATATTGAAGCGGAAGCCCTTGGGTTAGAACGTGAGTTTCCTCGAATTGGCCCTGAAGCAGTGCTTGGAATTGAGATCAATCCATTTGCTGCTGAGTTGGCGCGGGTCTCTGTCTGGATCGGTGAAATCCAGTGGATGCAACGGAATGGCTACGGAATTAACCGCAATCCAATTTTGCGCAGTCTGCACACTATCGAGTGCCGAGACGCTCTGCTCACGGATGAGGGGGGAGAGTCTTCTTGGCCCGAAGCTGATGTCATTGTCGGCAATCCGCCATTTGCCGGCGGAAAGCTGCTCCGTAGCTTACTCGGCGATCAGGCTGTCGATCAAATGTTCGCGGTCTATCAGGGGCGCGTACCAGCCGAAGCTGATCTTGTATGCTACTGGCTGACCAAGGCATGGGAGCAAATCCAAGCGGGCATCACATTGCGGGCCGGTTTGGTTTCAACCAATTCAATCCGGGGCGGAGCGAATCGCAGAGTTCTAGAAAGTATCGTCGATGCTGGTATTATCACGGACGCTTGGAGCGATCAGCCTTGGGTAATTGACGGAGCGTCCATACGTGTTTCTCTTGTATCCTTCGCTTTACAAGGGGAAGCCGAAGTGCGCCTAGCAGGCTGCTGAAAAACTACCAGCGGTGAGCCTTGAGCTGGATCTCGTCGCCGTGGTGGATGCTGATTTCAACCTCGAGGCTTCCATCCTCG
>NZ_JAGINO010000051.1 GCF_017876115.1 Azospirillum picis | reverse complement strand
CGCAACGTGCAGCAAGCCGCGCAAGGCACCGAGCAGGTGACCGGCAATGTTGTGCAGGTGAGTGACGCCGCCACCCAAACCGGGACAGCGGCCGCGCAGGTTCTTGATGCCTCCACGGACCTGTCGAGGCAGGCGGAGACCTTGCGGCATGAGGTCGAAACGTTCCTTGCCAGCATCAGGGCCGCATAAAGAGGTGCGGTATTCGGTAGCAAACACACCCACGCTGGAGGCGCTAACCAAGCGGGCATGCAGGCGAAGCCCCAACGGTGACGGCGTTGATCTGGACTCGGGGGTGCCGTATAAGTATGAGAAAATGCAGCCTATCTAAGTGGTTGAAATGAAAACGCTATTGAAAACTCATGATAAGGATATACGGAAGGCGCTACATAAAAAGCGCCTATCGAAGCTCCGAGCTGACCCGAACGTTATCATTCTTGATGAGTTCGTTGCGGGAACATCGCGCATTGATGTCGCGGTCCTGAATGGTCATTTCGCTGGGTTTGAGATTAAAAGTGCCGCAGATACGCTTGACCGTCTTCCTGCTCAGATTGATAGCTTTTGCAAGGTGTTTGATGAACTAACGCTAGTAGTTTCGCATAACCACCTAGAGCGAGCTAGCGCGTTGCTTCCAAGCTGGTGGGGCCTGATTGTGGCGTCCATGGGTCCACGTAGGGGATTACACTTTGATATTATGTGGGAGCCAAAGCAGAACCCAAACCGCGACAAATCGGAAATCGCCAGATTGCTATGGCGTTCCGAGGCGCTGGAGTTGCTTGTCTCCCAAGGAAAAGATCGTGGAGTCAGGAGCAAGCCCATCTCCACGATATGCAACAGGATCGCGGAAGTCATGGACCTAGACGACATCCGCGATGCTGCACTTAGAATAATCAAATCGCGTCAAGATTGGCGATGCAGTTGACGACGAAGGCAATGTGCGCGTTTAAGCTATTAGTTACCCAGGTTGTCGGGCTACCTGTCGTCCCATGACCTTGCGCACATTCGTTTATGCAATTATCGCCATGACTAAATTCTGGACCTCTATAAACTCCATTCATTGAGACGATCTGTTTACAGATGTCGCGGTACTGTTCATAGCGTCGCGGGTGGGCAAATCGCCCGTACAGAGCGCCGCCACGAATTAGAAGCCACTCTTTATCGATAGTGTATATTATTTTTGCTGACAGCGTTATGTTTTCAGGGAGTTCGACTGTGTGAGAGAGAGGATTTGCAATCCCATAGTCTGCAAACGCAGGAATGCGAGACAATCCCTCAGACTGAGATACTAGACCTTTCCAGAAAAGCCAATCATTTCGTGGTATCCGGAAGACTCCTGGGCCTGGTTTAAGCTCACTTGGGAACGATCCGGCAGCTATAGTCAACGTCCTCCATCGTTTAATTTCGGGTAGTATGGTCAGCAGGCCAATGAACGCGAGAAAATCAGCTTCAGACTGAGCCTTGTTTCCCCAGTCAAATACTATATCAACATTTTCGCATTTCACTCCGAGCGAATTCAGTAAGCTCGGAAGGTCAATAGAGAGCGTTTCACGGTTCGCTTCTTCAATTCTTATTCTAACACAGACCCCATCGCATCCGGATGCCAGTAAATGTCTGACGTCAGATACAAAATTCGCTTCGCTATAAAGCCTAACAACTGGAATTGCCTTTATACTGTATTGATGCGCTGCTGTGAAAAACCAAGTGATTGGACTAATGCCATTTATGGACGCCGATTGGTCAATTAAAGAAAAATCTAAGAAAAGCGGACAAAGCCCTCGAATGGCAGAGTTCATTTCCGGGGGAATTGCAGATAGGCGGGCGGAGAACGCTGGGTCAACGCCACTTGCATTCGGGTTCCATTGAAACGGAGGAATTTCTACAAGTGGCGTGATGGATTGGAGTTGGTCATCTCGTAGGTTTTCCAGGGCGAACCGTTCACCGCGCTTCCACTTAATGATCGGGGTGTAATGTTTGTGGTCGAACATATTTGCCTCCATATAGACTTTTCGAGGCTAATGCGTTCATTTATAGAGTCAATATGACTCTGCAATATACGTCACAACAGCCCTTCATGATTACTATTGTATGTTCCGGTTGGTCGGTTTATCTGGCGGCGCGCTGCCAGTACCCGGACCAATCCACGGACGGCGGCAACGCGGCGGCACGGAAGCCAACGGTGCGGAACTGTTCGCCGTTGCTGGTCCGGCGCTGGTCTTCCCGCCACGCCATTTCGGCGGAATAGCGGTTCAGGTACTTGCCGCCGATCCGGTGATACTGGCCCCACTGCGCACGGCGCAGACGGGCGAAGTAGCTCTCCGCCTGATTGGTGCAGGCGTCATCCGCGCTGTAGGCTTCCTGGTGGTTGATGCGCTTCATGTTAATGCGGGCATGCAGGGAGTTCCAACCGGCGGCTTCGTCGGCATGGACGGTGGAGGCGCGATCAACGCGCGCCTTGATGAAGGCGACGCTTTCCTCTTCGGAACGGAAGACCTGAGTGACAGTCCGGCCGTCACGCTCACGGGCCACGACAACCACCTGACGCTTGCCCGTCTGGTTCTCGGCAAGGCGACGGTCCTTCCAGTCTTCCTTGCGGTTCTCGGGACGGACATGACCACCGACATAGCAGCCGTCAACTTCCACGTCGGCGCCGTCGCCACCCAGCACGACGCCACGCACTTCCGTCGCCATGGCTTCCCGGAGCTTGTGGGCCAGCACGTAAGCCGTCTTGTACTGCACGTCGAGATCGCGGCCGAGTTGGAGAGCGGAGATGCCCTTGACCGCGTTGACGAAGATGATGATGGAGATCAGGTAATTCCGGATCGGCAGCTTGCGCGAAGCAAACAGGGTGCCGGAAGTTTCCGAGAACTGGCGGCGCCACGCCTTGCACTTGAAGACGTTCCGGGTGGTGTACTCGTAGCACTTCGGGCAATCGCGTTAGGGGCAGACGGCGGTGCCCTTGGTGTTGGGCCAGCGGATTTGACGGAACAGCGCGCGGGCTTCCCCGTCCGTCATGCGCGCAACCTGTTTCAGGCTGACGGTGCGAGCGGTGGCGGACATGAGGAAGTACTGCGACATGGTGGCGTATTCGTGTGTTTCCCTACATATACGTTAGCTTTGTCGACCCTCCTTGTCAATAGAAAAGCTATCACATATGTTAGCTTCCATGCGCTAAAGAAAGGTGACGAGCATGGAAGCGAAGGACGACTGGTCGGGCCGCGCCAAGCGGTTCATGAAAGCCGAGTTGAAGCGGCATGACGTGACCTATGACGAACTGGCCCGCCGGTTGTCAGCCATGGGGATTGAGGAAACGGAAGGCTCCGTCACGGTGAAGATCAACCGGGGCGCCTTCCCGACATGGTTCTTCCTCGCCAGCATGAAGGCTATTGGGTGCCCGGCGGTGAGGATGGAGGATTTGTAAAGCCGCATTCACTTTGTGTGAACCACCTCAGCAACGTTTCATGAACATTCTGCATGCGGTCTGGGGCACTTGCAAACGTTTGCAAGGAAAAGGCCCGGTCGTTTCCGGGCCTTCGTTCTCATTCATGCTTCGACGGCTGGTGATCCGTCACTCTCGAGATCGACCAGATCAATCTGCCCTCCGCCTTCTGGAACTGGTTCGTATCCGGCGTCCGGACAAGGCACTTCGGCCAGCCAATAGCCCCCCGTTTTGACGCGCGCCACGCGATGGCGCATGCGCCACAACATCGTGCTTAGGACGGTATCTGGGTCCGATCCCTCAATCACGTATCCCCTTTCCCGAAGAGCCTTAAGCAGATCGGCTCGGAGCACTGGCTGGCCGCGTTCGGAGATGATCGCCCGAGCACCTTCGGCAACCTCTTCCTTGCGAGAGTTGTTGCGGGCACGCTTTGGCTTGTCAGGATCGACGGCACCAACCTCTTCTTGCGCAGGAGGAACCATCGGTAGCTGGACAAGCCCTGTCCTGGCAGGTTCCCGCGTCACGTCGATAGGCATCGGGACGCCAGCGAAGTCATGCCACTCCTGTATGAATTGGTTCACTCTACCCAACTCGCGTCGCCATTCATCAATCTGCTGCTGCGCTTGGTTGATGCGGCCCGCAAGCTCGTCCCGCCTCCCCATGGCATTTTCAAGAGCTTTATCGGACACGACGCGTTCTCCCTGAGTTCCTGTCCAAGAAGATACGCTGGAAACAAGATTCTCGCAACATCGCATTCAGCCTGCTTGTGTGAATGCCTGAATCTGTGTATGGTCTGGTTCGAGGTCGCCCACACGCAAAGCGACCCGCAGAAGGGCCAACTTCTGCGGGTCGTGTGCGGGTCCTGCCCCACTAGGTTCGCGTCCTCAGGGGCAGTGGAAGGCTGGATGTGCCTATCCGAGTCGCAGTGGCGAAGATAGCACATCCAGCCAACGGCTTCAAGGATGCCTCCGTTATAGGAGGCTGCCAATGGCTCAGCTACGCTGTTGCCACTGGGTGAACCCGTACGTTCGCATCCGCTTCATGCGGCTCGAACACGTGTGCGGGTACTGGCGCTGCTGCGGGTAACCGCTCTAGCGCCTAACCAGTCTCCGTTGGGCTGGCGTTAGCGGTTCGACGGCGACATCCATTCTTCTTCTCACTCTAGTAGCCGCCGTGGGTCTTGCGCCTGCGGCGGCTTTTTCCGTTTTCAGGTCTAGCCGTCCACCCTCCACGCCACGACCTTCCCATCTTCCACCCGCTCCACCAGATCGGCGGCTTGCCGGGTGACGGCGTTGTGAACCAGCTTCGTGACCAGCTTTCCGGTGCGTGCGTCGGTGGTGTCCAGCCCCCGGCGCTGCATCACCTCGACGGCGATGTCTCGCACGGTCATAGGGGCGGGTGCGATGCGGAGAACGTCCAGCACCATGCGGGCCAACTCCCCCGGCTTGAACCAGTCGTTCCGCTTCCTGACGGCCTTGGGTGCGATCTCTTCGGGCACCACGTCCGGGGCGCATAGGCGCAGCACGGCGTCGATGTGAACAAGGCCCGCCCGGTGCTGTGCGATGCGCTTCTCAAGGTCAGCGATGATACCGGATACTTCGGCGCGCTTGGCGGTCAAGCCGGAGATCAGGTAGGTGTCGCCCATGGCTTCCTCATTGAAGGGAATGGGCTGTAGTGTAGCCAAATCAATTGTTTGGCGGATACGGTGGCGTGGGTGTGTTTGCTACCGAATACCGCAGAAGACCTCCGACATCGTTTCGGCCACATCCCAAGCAACCATGACCTGGATGCTGGCCGTCGCCGTTCTCGGGCTGGTCGTGGTCTTCGCCTTGGCTGCCGCCTTGGCCCGAAAGACC
>NZ_JAGINO010000050.1 GCF_017876115.1 Azospirillum picis | reverse complement strand
GCACATTCATCAGACCGCGCCGATCCGATGTCCATGTTGTCGGTGCTGGCTCGTCCCGCGCAGGCGGGAGTAGAACTGCCAAAGTAGTGCTAGCGGCTATCAGGGGCTTCATTCCTCGCAAGTTGAGCACAGAAATCCAGAAAGGCACGAACTTTGGCCGCCGGGTGGCGGCGGGACGGTTGAATGGCGTAAAGTGGAAAGGTCTCGTCAGGCCAGTCCGGGAAGAGATCGATCAGCGCACCGCTTGCGATCCAGTGCCCGGTGCCCAGAGACATAACCTGTGCCACGCCGGCTCCTGCAAGACAGGCCTGCAGCATGGTGTTGACATCGGTCAGCAGGAGCGGCCCTGTCGTCGGGACAGGCAGGATCTGTTTGCCGCGCTGGAATTCCCACTCGAATGGCCGTCCCGTCAGGGGATCGCGGAACTGGATGCAGGCGTGATCGGCGAGATCCTCCGGCCTTTTCGGCTTGCCATGAGCCGCGAGATACGAAGGCGCGGCCACCGTCAGGATGCGCGTCTCCAGCAGGAGCCGTGAAATCAGCGACGACGACGGCTGCGGCCCGAAGCGGACGGCGACGTCCATGCCCTCCGAGACCAGATCACCAACATCGTCGCGGGTGTGAATCTCGATCTGAAGCTCGGGATAACGCTCCGTGAAGCCGCGCAGATGCGGTGCCAGCACCAGCCCGGAAAAGAACGGATCGACATTGACCCGCAGACGGCCGCGCACCGAACTGGCAGCCCCTGATGCGGCGCCAGCCGCTTCCTCGATGCCTTCCAGATGCGAAACGACGGCCTCATAGAAGCGCGCGCCCTCATCGGTCAGGTGCAGCGATCGGGTCGTCCTGTCGAAAAGCCGGATACCCAGCCGGTTCTCCAACCGTGAAATCGACCGACTGACTCCTGAAGGGGTGAGGCCGAGCATCTCGCTTGCACCCGCGAACGTTCCTCTTTCGACGACAGCGGCCAGTACGCCAACGCCGGACAAAATACGACCGTCGAAATTCATCCTCGACACTCCCGACGTCCAGCTTTGCCTCCTTCGGTAATATGTGATTTTCAGTCACGGGTTAAATGACAAGTCGATGTTATGCGCATCAATCGATCTTCGGCATGGTCGTCGAACCCCAAAGCCGGAGAGTTGGCATGACGGAAAACGCCATTCATCAGAATCATGGGGACTCCGCCCCGACGGCGGCCTTCATCGGAGAAGTCAAACGGCGTTCGCCATTGGCCGAAGCCTTTGCAGTCGTTGCCCTGTCGCTCGGAACATTCGCCTTCGTCAGCACTGAATTGATGCCCATCGGCATCCTGCCTCGGATGGCGGATGGCGTCGGCGTGTCGCTTGGTCAGGCCGGGTTCCTGGTCACGGGTTTTGCCTTGCTCGTGGCGATTGCGGCAACTCCGCTCACGGCGGCAACACGCCGCTGGAACCGCAAGTGGCTGATGCTCAGCCTTCTCCTGGCCTGCACGCTCGGCAATGTGCTGACCTGTTTCGCGCAGACCTATGCAGTGCTGCTGGCAAGCCGGCTGATCGTTGCCGCCGCCATCGGAATCTTCTGGTCGACGGCGGCCAGCATGGCGGTGCGGATCGTTCCCGGAAGACACGCCGTCCGGGCCACGTCAGCGGTCTATGGCGGCTTGGCGTTCGCCTCCGTGCTCGGCATTCCCGCTGGGACCTTCCTTGGCAATTACGCCGGCTGGCGCATCGTCTTCGTCGGGCTCGCGGTCCTTTCCCTCGCCGTCTTCATCAAGATGTGGCTGACCCTGCCCGATCTCGCCGCGACCCAAGAGGGCAACCACAGCACGGTCGCACAGGCATGGCAGGAACCGCCCTTACGCGCGGCGGTCTATGTGACCGCACTCATCATGACGGCGAATTTCCTTGCCTTCACCTATATCGCGCCGTTCCTTGAGCAGATCACGGGCTTCGAGACGGCATGGATCGGCGGCCTGCTGCTGGCCTACGGCGCCGCGGGCTTGGTGGGCAATTTCGGCATCGGGCCGATCATGGCGCGCGGATATCGGCCGACACTCTTCGTCACGATGATCGTCCTGATCGCCAGCATCGCCGCACTGAGCTTTGCCGGCACGAACCGCGGGCTCGTCATCGCCCTTCTCCTGGTCTGGGGTGCCGCCTATACCGCCTTGCCGGTCCTTATGCAGACCTGGGTATTCAAGGCGGCGGCCCATCTGAACGGACCCGAGGCGCCGTCCTCGCTTTACGTGTCCGCCTACAACGGCGCCATTGCGGCCGGCGCCTTCGTCGGCGGGGTTATCGTCGATCATGCCGGACCATGGTCGATCATGCCGATCTCGGCGGTCATCGGCATTCCCGCATTGCTGATCGCGCTGAAACACGCACCGAAATGAGAGGGCATTGCGGAAGAATTCCCACCAGAAGGAGAGAATCATTGGCACGCATATTCATCACTGGCTCCTCGACGGGCCTGGGGCTCATGACAGCCTCCTTGCTGGCGGAGAGCGGGCATGAGCTCGTCCTACATGCACGGAACAGTGGGCGGGCCAAAGCCGCCGCTGCCTCTCTGCCTGCGGCCCATGCGGTGGTCGAGGGTGATGTCTCGACCATTCGCGCCACCAGGCGGCTTGCCGAGGAAGCCAACCGGCATGGCCCCTATGACGCGGTCATCCACAATGTCGCCATCGGCTATCGCGAGCCGCGGCGCATCGAAACCGCCGATGGCCTGCCGCATGTCTTCGCCATCAACACGCTGGCGCCGTTCATCCTGACGGCACTGATCGAAAAGCCGAAACGGCTGGTCTATTTGAGTTCCGGGCTGCATCGCACCGCATCGGCGGCTCTGGACGACATCACCTGGGAGACGCGCCGCTGGGATGGAACCCAGGCCTATTCGGAGAGCAAGCTGCACAATGTACTGCTGGCCTTTGCCGTCGCCGGATATTGGCCGGACGTCCTGTCGAATGCGCTCGAGCCGGGCTGGGTGGCGACGCGCATGGGCGGTCCGGGTGCCACCGACGATCTTGACCAAGCCCACCGGACACAGGCTTGGCTTGCGGTCAGCAACGATCCGGCCGCGTTGGTGACGGCCCGCTATTTCTATCACATGCAGCCCCGCGAGGTTCATCCGGCCAGCCGAGACAGCAGCCTTCAGGAGCGGCTGATCGCGATCTGCGAACGGCTTTCCGGCGTGAAACTCGCCCCCTGATCAGCCCGCGACGAAGTGGAGGGTGTCGGGGTCGCCGTTCGCGAGGACCCCGAACCTCTGCACCGGGAGAGCCGCAAAGGCGTGGCAGGTCCGTCCGTCGGAAGGTCGATGAGCGGGCCGGCTCATGTCGTCCTTGCTCAGAACGCGGCCTTTCCGATCGAGGCCCCGCCATCGACATGAATCGTCTGGCCGGTGATGAAGCCCGCCTCGTCGGACAAGAGAAAGGCGATCGCCGCCGCGATGTCATCCGGCTTGGCGAAGCGGCGCATCGGCACGCCTGCAAGGTAACGCGCCTCGCCAACGCTGCCGGGCGGATTGTTGGCACGGAACAACTCGGTTTCGGTCGGCCCCGGCGAGACGGCGTTGACGGTAATCCCGTCGCCCGCCAACTCCAGTGCCCAGCCGCGCGCGAAACTCACCAAAGCGGCCTTGGCGGCGGCATAGGCGGTGCGCTCCACGGCGCCGAGCACGGTGAGGCTCGACACATTGACGATCCGCCCCCAGCCGCGTGCCTTCATTCCCGGCAATGCCGCCTGCACCACCGTCAGCGCCGGGTGAAGATTGACCCGCATCACCTCGTCCAGCGCCGGCAACTCGACTGCCCCGAGCGGCTGTGGGCGCACGAGGCCGACGTTGTTGACCACGCCGTCGACAGCGTGGCGTGCGACGATGTCGACAAGAGCGCCGGTTGCCCCCTCGCCGGCCACATCGAGCGGATAAAGCGTGCCCGGAAAATCGTCGACACTGTTGCGGGCGACACCGATGACGGCATGGCCGCGCGCGGCGAGCCTGTGGGCGAGGGCCAGTCCGATTCCCTTGCTCGCGCCGGTGATGAGGAAACTGCGTTGCATCATGGTTCTCCAGCCCCCGCTCCGGTCTTGGAACGGGGCGTCGTTGCAGGCGGGTGGATCGACAGGGATCAGGCGACCACTGTCCGGTTGGCGCTGCGGAGGGCCGGCAGCATGTCCTCGGGTTCGGGGCGGCGAGTGTAGTCCGGGTTGACCTCTGCATAAAGGATCGTGCCGTCCTGCCCGACGACGAAGCGGGCGGGCATCGGCAAGGTCCAGCTCGGATCGCCGTTGAACGCCGGCAGGTCGTTCTTCAGCCCCTTGTAAAGCTCGACCAGATAGTCGGGCAGTTCGAAGCGCAGGCCGAAAGCGGCGGCGGCGTCGTTCCGCGGGTCCGACAGGATCGGGAAGCTGAGCGCGTTCTGGCGCACCGACTTGCGGCTGTTCGGAGCAGTCTGCGGCGAGACGGCCACCAAGCTTGCACCGAGCGACTGGAAGGTCGGAAGCGCCGTCTGCAACGCCTGCAGTTCCATGTTGCAATAGGGGCACCAGACGCCGCGGTAGAAGCTGACCACCAGCGGCCCCTCCGCCAACAGGGCGGTGGACGACACCGCCTTGCCGTCGGGGTCGTCGAGCGTGAAAGCGGGAGCCTTGTCCCCGGCCTTGAGCGCAAGGCCGGCGGCGCCCGAGGCGATCAGTTCGGCGGTGGCGCGGTGCATCGTTTCGATCACCGAGCGGGGGACGTTGTAGGGCGGCTTGCCGGCCTGGAAATCGGCCTTGAAGGCGTCGAGCTTGTCCTGGAGCGACATGGGAAAGTCCTTCGTCGTATGGAGTGGAGGGAAATGCGGATCAGCCGTTCGCGGCGGCGGAGCGGGCGACCTCGGCCGCACTGATGCCTTCCAGAGCCAAGCCGTAGCCGGCACCTTCGTCGATGATCCGGCGCAGCTTCTGCGTCAGGGCGATGCGTGTGTAACGGCTGGTGAGCGGCGGCAAGGCGGCCAGCCCTTCGGCGATCTCATGCGCCCGGGCGAGCAGCCGGCCGGCCGGCACGATCTCGTTGACGGCACCCCAGTCCTTCGCGGTTTCCGCGTCGAGGATCTGGCGGGTCAGGATGAAATGGCGGCCGCGGATGCTGCCGACCACCTCCGGCCAGAGCAGGTTCACGCCGTCGCCAGGGACGATGCCGAAGTCGAAATGCGGCTTGTCCTGAAAGACCGTTTCCGGCGTGGCCAGCACGATGTCCGCGAGCAGCGCATATTCGGAATGGAGCAGCACCGGTCCGTTCAGGGCGGCGATCAGCGGCACCTCGATGTCGAGGATGTTCATCAGGACCTTCTTGCCCTCGCGGAAGATCTTGTCGTAACCGCGGGGGCTGAAGAAATCGAAACCCTCGGGGCTGATGGCGTCCATGAAGGCAGCGCCCGATCCGGTGAGGATCACCACGCGGTTCTCGGGATCCGACCCGATCTGATGGAACAGGTCGACGAACTGCTCGTGGGTATGGCCGTTGAAGACCAGCTTGCCGCCATCGGTGTGCAGCTTCACTTCCAGAACGCCGCTGTCGGAACGTGTCAGGCGCGCGTTGGCGAAGGCAGTCCGATAGCTCTCGAAACGGGACATCAGGGTCACTCCTTGGATTGGCTTGGTTCGGATCGACGGTGTCAGGCGGCCTGAAGGAGAGCCTCGACGCGGGCGATCGCGCGCCGAACCGCGGGCCGGGCCGCGACGGCGTCGAACCAGCGGACGAGGTTGGAGCGGCCGTCGAGCGTCAGGCCGGGGAACTCGCGGCGCCACAACCAGCCGAAATGGGCGATGTCGGCGATGGTGAAGTCGTCGCCGGCAACAAAGCGGGCTTGGGCGAGCGGCTGCGGATCGGTGGCGCGGCGCTTGAAGAAGCCGGCATTGCCGAAGGCCGGGCTGAGGGCGGAGGCGTGGAAGAACAGTTGTTCGAACACCCGCGCCCGATCCGCACCGTCGCGCGGCAGCGGCCTGCCGGTCTTCTCGGCGAGATGGACGAGGATGGCGGCGCTTTCCGTCAGCACCAGCGCCCCGTCCACCAGCACCGGAACCTTGGCGTTCGGGTTCAGCGCGAGGAAGTCCGGGGCCTTCTGTTCGCCCTGGCGGATGTTGACGGGCTTCAGGACATAGGACAGGCCCATCTCCTCCAAGGCGATCGGGCTCTTGACGCTGTTCGGCGTCGCAAATGCATAAAGCTCGAACATGTTTCGCATCTCCCTTGCAGCGCCGCCGCCGATGGGAGAGTTATCGCCATTCCAATCTCCGGGTGGCAGACCGGCCGGAGCGATAACGGCAATTCCTGTCAGGAATAACGATGGACCGATTGCAGGCAATGGCCAGCTTCGTACGGGTGGTGGAGACCGGTTCCTTCTCGGGTGCGGCCCGGCAGCTCGGGGTGGGCCAGCCGGCCATATCCAAGACGATCGCGCAGTTGGAGGAGCGGCTGCAGGTGCGCCTGCTGCTGCGGTCGACCCATGGCCTGACGCCCACCGAAGCGGGACTGCGATTCTACGAACGCGCACGTCTTGCCATCCGAGAGGCCGATGAAGCGGAGCTGGAGGCGCGGGGCGCCGGTGCAGGCCTGTCGGGGCGGCTGCGCATCTCTGCCGCGACCACCTTCGCCCGGCTGCTGATCGTGCCCCGCCTGCCGGAATTCCTGAACCGTCATCCGGAGCTGGACATGGAGGTGATCCTGGACGACCGGGTGATCGATCTGGTGTCCGAGGGGATCGACGTCGCGCTGCGTATGGGCACGCTGTCGGACTCGACGGCGGTGGCGCGGCGGATCGCCAGCGGCGGCCGCTCGGTCGTGGCGACGCCGGCGTATCTGGCCCGCGCGGGCGTGCCGCGGACGCCGGCCGACCTCGCCGACCATGACGCGGTGGTCTACAGCCAGCTCAGCAACGGCTGGTCGTTCCGGCAGGGCGGGACCGAAGCCTCGGTGGTGGTGCGCGGCCGGCTGCGGGTCAGCGCCGCGGAGGGCATTCGGGCCGCGGTGCTGGCCGATCTGGGGCTGGCGGTCGCGTCCGACTGGATGTTCGGTCCCGAGCTTGCCAACGGTTCGGTGCGGCGCGTGCTGGAAGACTGGACGCTGCCGCCGATCGACCTGTGGGCGGTGTTCCCCACCGGCCGGCTGGCCAGCACCAAGGCGCGCGCCTTCGCGGAGTTCGTTGCCACCATCGTGACCGGCGACGGAGCACCGACGGAGGACGCAGGCTTGAGTGGACGCCATTTCCAGCGGGATCACTCGCAGGAAGCATAGGCATTGGTTACGCAGCCAGCCTACGCATCGCCTCTGGAATGGGTCAGGGTCCGATCCGTCGAACGCACCCGACGGAGCAAGGAACCGCCACCACGACCCAGTTCACCAGCCATACGCTCGATACCGCCCCGGATGCCGCAAAGCCGATTTCCGAGGGCGTGAAGGCCGCTTTCGGCTTCGTGCCCATCCTGTAATCCTATATGGCGGAATTGCCGGAACTGCTGGCCGGTTACACGGTCTGTGGACCTGTTCTCCAAGACCGCGCTCAGCACCCGTGAGCAGCAGGTCGTCTATCTGACCGCCAATTTCGAGAACGAGTGCCGCTACTGCTTTGCCGACCATGCCACGCGCGCCCGGATGCAGAAGATGGGCGAGGACATGATCGCCGCGCTGGGCGCCGGCAACGACCTGCCCGACGCCCGGCTGGAGGCGTTGCACCGCTTCGCCTCGCTGGTGGTGCGCAACCGTGGCTGGGCCGCCGACGCGGACGTCGATGCCTTCCGGGCGGCCAACTGGCCGGCATCCTGGCAGTCTGCGAGGGCGCCGATCGGATGGGCAAGGTCCAAACGCACGAACGCCCCGGCTCTTTCGAACCGGGGCGTCAAACGTCGTTGGTTGCGGGGGCAGGATTTGAACCTGCGGCCTTCAGGTTATGAGCCTGACGAGCTACCGGGCTGCTCCACCCCGCGGATGTCCTGTTCTGAGGGAGTGGAGGTCGTGAAGAGGATTGCGCAGCGTGTATGGATTTTGGCGTCTCTTGTGCCTGAGTGACCTGGCGGCGACCTACTCTCCCACATCTTAAGATGCAGTACCATCGGCG
>NZ_JAGINO010000049.1 GCF_017876115.1 Azospirillum picis | reverse complement strand
AACCTCCAGCATGATTGCCTCCAGCGCAGCTCACCCCTTGGGCTGCACAACAGCCTTCATCTCGTGCCATCACGCCGGAACTGCCAAAGTAGTGCCCCACCCTGTCGACAAAGTGGCGATTGCCGGCAAGCGCCAGATCCGATTGGTATTGGCACTCGGCATATGCGCGGTCGTAGGCGGCCTGGGCGCTGGCGCGCTCCTGGCGGGCACGGCGATCCGCTGTGTCGCTCCGGTCGCCATTCGCTTGAAGCTCATCGACGCGCCGGACCTCCGCCCGCAGTTTGACTGCACACCACGGCACGCTTAGCTTTGCAACAGCCCAGTAAGTCCCCGGCCAGCGTCTTTTCGGAGTCAAGCCGCGTGCACCGCGGTCGCCCCGGGGCTGGGCTCCTAATCTCGCCGTGGCCCCCTCTACCGCAAGGCACGCGCCCACGGCACCCCCAGAACCCCGGGACAGGACTCCGCCTCTCCTGGGGTTTCGCGTTACTGGGCAGACGATGCGGAAGCCACTGGGAATTTCAGCTTCGCCACTGCATCAGCCAGGACGCGGAGCGGCGGGCGCCCGCCGTACCGCCGGCCGACTCCGCCGCCGCTGTGGCCGGTCAGCGCGTCGTGAATTTCCTCTGCTATTCCAGCTTCTCGGCACCGATCCTTGAAGCTATGGCGGAGAGAGTGGAAGCACAGCCCCTTTTCATTGAATCCAATATTCTTCCGCCAGTGATTCCACCGCTTTGAAATTAAATCAGAAATATTATCGTTGGCACTTGGTTGAATGTCTGGGAAAATTCGATCTTTTTTCTTTTTGATGAAATCGAGGAAGCTCTGCTTAATGTCAGGATGCAGTGGCACTCGACGAACTGACGACGCGGTTTTGATCGACTTTCCGTCGGCAGCATTGATAGACAGAAACATAACTCCATCCTCAGACTGAACGTCATTGACCGTCAGCTGTGCGATCTCTCCAAGCCGACAACCTGTCGTAATACCCAAGATGGTTACCCATCGGAAAGTGTCATCCTTTTCGGCCAACTTGCGACCGATCAACTCCAGCTCAGCATACGTAAATGCTCGACGAGCTTGGTCAGGTTTGGCGCCATCGTCCTTGATTTTCACACCGTCTGCTGGGCTTTCCTCAATGATCCCCGCGTCTACAGCAGTGGTAAGCAGGGTCTTTAGGAAGCTTAATCGTTTACGTGCCGACGCAACCGATGACCGGTCCACGTTCTTACCATGGTATTTTTCGAGCAACTTAGGCAACGGCATTGCCGCTTCTTCATTATTAATTCTGGTCGGCACTTCCAACATGGCATCGCGGAATTGCCTAACCATTGGCTTGGTTATGGACCTAATCTCGACATTGCCAAACATCTCACGAAAGCGACGTACCGAATATTCGCATTCACGCGTCGAGTTCGGCGTCGGGCGCGCTTCTCTTTTCCAACGATCAAAAAGATCATCCATCGCCGTCCTGACGCGCGGCTTCACAGCGGGGTTCTCGCCGGTCACCAAGGCAACCGCCTCGCGGATGTGGGATAGCCTATCCTCTTGCTCGGCACGGAGTGGACGCAGTGCGCCGTCGACGTCGATTTCAATTCCCAGAGAGCGAAGTTTCCCAGCCTGGATCTTGAATCGCCAATGCGCCTCCTGTTCCGCCACTCGGGCGAAGCATCGAACGTTCTCCTCGGTCAGAGGCTCTTTGAAACCCAACTTCCGCAGACGGGGAGCGGCTTCAGCTAAAGCCAACTCCCGGCCCCTGATGCGATCAAACTCGCGATGCCAATGGTCAATTAGCGGGCGCGCGCGTTGCGCAGCGATTCGGCGGTCACCGGTCTTGAGCGACTTCCGAACAAGCTTCTTGCCTACCACCGCTTGGCAGTCCGACGGGACGCTCATCTGGAACAAAAAGGTATTGTGCGAGCGAGTGATATAGCGGTCGCCAGCCAAAGCCCACCCCTCAATTCAAGCGTAAAGCTATCGCTCGAATTATCGCGAAATGCCTTGCTCCACAAGAAAACTTAGGGATACCAAGGCTTCCACGAGAGGATGGCGGACCCGACGAGATTCGAACTCATGACCTCTGCCTTCGGAGGGCAGCGCTCTATCCAGCTGAGCTACGGGTCCGTCGCTGGTGGAGCCGGACCATAGCCGAACCCCTACCCGGACGCAAACACTAAAATCACTGCCACGCAATTCATCCGCCACGGCTTGGCGACAGCGAATCCGGGAGGTCTGCCCGGTCGCCGCTCCGCTTGCCATTGCTTCTCTTCAGACGGTTCAGGCTCCACTTCCGGATGCCGCCATCCATTCATTCGCGGTTGACCTCTGCCTTTCCGACGCCCCGGGATGCCCCTGATCCCAGGGGCGCGGATGCCGCGGCCGATTGAACGGGCCGGCATCGACCCAGCCCCCGCCCCGCTCATGGAAACGTTTCCATTCTTCATGAAACCGTTTCCCTGACGTCACGCGTTTGAAACACGCCGCCGCCACTCTGCCCCGGCCGGACTGCTCCCTGCGGACCGGCGGGAACAGAGGGGACGGCCGGGACGATGGTGCAGGGCGGCGGACGGGTGAATGACCGGGTGGCCACCATCCGCGACGTGGCGGCCCGGGCCGGGGTGTCGATCGCCACCGTCTCGCGCGTGCTCAACGGCAGCGGCAACGCCACGCCGGAGACGACCGAAAAGGTCCGCGCCGCCGCCAGCGCGCTCGCCTTCCGCCCCAGCACCATCGGCCGCAGCCTGAAGGCCGCCCGCACCCGCACCGTCGGCGTGCTGGTGCCATCGCTTTCGAATCCCGTCTTCGCGGAGAGCGTCGCCGGTATCCAGCAGGCGGCGGCGGAGGCCGGCTACAGCGTGCTCATCGCCTCGACCGACTACGATCCGAGGCGCGAGGCGCGTGCCATCGAAAGCCTGCTGTCCAACCGGGTGGAAGGGCTGGTGCTGACCGTCGCCGACGCCGACCGCAGCGGGTCGCTCGACACGCTGGACGAGGTCGGCCTGCCCTACGTGCTGGTTTACAACCAGCCCGAAACCACGGCACGCGCCCATGTCTCGGTCGACAACATCGCCGCCGCCCGCGCCGTGGTGGAACGGATGATGGTGCTCGGCCATCGCCGCATCGGCATGGTCGCCGGCCGCTTCCACCAGTCCGACCGCTCGCGCCGGCGCCATCGCGGCTGGCAGGCGGCCCTGGCCGACGCCGGCCTCGCACCCGGCCCGGTGGTCGAGGTGGACTTCAACGACCTGCGCCTGAACCGCCGTCTCGCCCCGCATTTCGACGGCCCGGACCACCCGACCGCGCTTTTCGCCTCCAACGACCTGCTGGCGCTGGCGACCATCCGCGCGCTGCGCGACCTCGGCCTGTCCGTGCCGGGCGACGTGTCGGTCTGCGGCTTCGACGGGATCGAGGTCGGGATGCTGATGTCCCCCAGCCTGGCCACCCTGGTGCAGCCGACCCGCGCCATGGGCTGCACCGCCTTCGAATACCTGCGCACCGGGATCGCCGGCCACCCCAAGAGCCGCGCCGTGATGCTGCCCTTCATCCTGCGTCCGGGCGAATCCCTCGGCCCGGCGCCTAGCCGAGAACCGCGTGCCGCTTCGGCGGCCCTGATCCCCGACCGGAGACTTCACACGCCATGATCAAGCCCCTCCTGCTCGGTGCCGCGGCGCTCGCCGCCGTCTTCGCCTCCTCGGTCCTGCCGGCCGCCGCCGCCGAGGAAACCGCCATCTGCTACAACTGCCCGCCGGAATGGGCCGACTGGGCCTCGCAGTTGAAGGCGATCAAGGCCGATCTCGGCATCACCGTGCCGTTCGACAACAAGAACTCCGGACAGTCGCTCGCCGCAATGATCGCCGAGAAGGACAGGCCGGTCGCCGACGTCGTCTATCTCGGCGGCTCGGCCGGCATCCAGGCCAAGCAGGCGGGAGTCGTCGCCCCGTTCAAGCCGACGGCCTGGGCCGACATCCCCGACGGCATGAAGGATGCAGACGGCACCTGGTTCGCCATCCACAGCGGCACGCTGGGCTTCTTCGTCAACACCGAGGCGCTCGGCGGCAAGCCGGTGCCTCAGGGCTGGGCCGACCTGCTGAAGCCGGACTATGACGGCATGGTCGGCTATCTCGACCCGACCAGTGCCGCCGTCGGCTATGTCGGCGCGGTGGCGGTCAACCAGGCGCTGGGCGGCGACTACGCCAGCTTCGACAAGGCGATCGGCTGGTTCAGGGAGTTGCAGAAGAACCAGCCCATCGTGCCGAAGCAGACCTCCTACGCCCGCGTCCTGTCGGGAGAGATCCCGATCCTGATCGACTACGACTTCAACGCCTACCGCGCCAGGTACGTCGACAAGGCCCCGGTCGCCTTCGTCATCCCCAGCGAGGGCACCGTCTCGGTCCCCTACGTGATGGCGCTGGTCAAGAACGCTCCCCACCCCGAGACCGGCCGCAAGGTGCTGGATTACGTCCTGTCGGACAAGGGACAGACCTTGTGGGCCAACGCCTTCATGCGCCCGGTCCGCGCCGAGGCGATGTCGCCGGAAACCGCAGCCAAGTTCCTGCCCGCCGCCGACTATGCCCGCGCCAAGCCGGTGGATCTGGCCCGCATGGCCGAGGCCCAGAAAGGCTTCATGGACCGCTACCAGGCGGAGGTGAAGTGAGCGCCTGCACCGGCATCGCCGCCACCCGCTCCCCGGCGCGCTCCCCTGTGCGCTCCCGAGGCCGCCCGTCCTCGCCGGCCGGCCATGCGCCGCTGCGGCTGGCGGCGCTGCTGGCGCCGGCTGCCGCCGTCTTCGCCGCCTTCTTCCTGCTGCCGCTGGTCCGGCTGATCGCCATCGGTGCCGGCGGGGCGGAGGGCTGGGGCGCCTACCTGGCCACGCTCACCGATCCCGGCCATCTCGACAGCCTGGTCTCGACTCTGGCGCTGTCGGCCGGGGTGACGGTGGCGACGCTGGCCATCGCCACCGTCGCCGGCCTGTTCCTGGTGCGCCACCGCTTCCCCGGCCATGCCCTGCTGGTGGCCCTGCTGACCTTTCCGCTCGCCTTCCCCGGCGCGGTGATCGGCTTCATGGTCATCATGCTGGCCGGGCGCCAGGGGCTGATCGGCACGGTCACCCAGGCGCTGACCGGCGGCAGGCTGGTCTTCGCCTACTCCATGGCCGGCCTGTTCCTCGGCTACGTCTACTTCTCCATCCCGCGCGTGATCCTGACGGTGATGGCGGCGGCGGAGAAGCTGGACCCGCGCCTGGAGGAAGCGGCGCGCTCGCTCGGCGCCCCGCCCTGGCGGGTGGCGGCGGACGTGATCCTGCCGGCGTTGAAGCCGGCGCTGATCTCGGCCGGCGCCCTCTGCTTCGCCACCGCCATGGGGGCCTTCGGCACCGCCTTCACGCTCGCCACCCGGATCAACGTGCTGCCGATGACGATCTATACCGAATTCACCCTCCAGGCGAACATCGCCGCGGCGGCGGCGCTCAGCGTGCTTCTCGGCCTGATCACCTGGGCGGCGCTGGCGCTGGCGCGCAGTGCCGCCGGCGGTTCCGTGGCGGCGGCGGGGTAGCGGCGATGACGACCCTGTCGAACCGCCGCGGCTGGGGCTTCTGGCTGCAACTGGGCTTCACCCTGCTGGTCTGCGCCCTGATGACCGTGCCGGTGGTGATGTCGATGCTGGCCGGCCTGACCGCCAATTACTTCGTCGGGCTGAAGAGCGGCCTGACGCTGCGCTGGGTCGAGGAGGTGTGGCGGGTCTACGCCGGCACCATCCTGCTGTCGCTGCAGGTCGCCGTCGCCTGTCTTGCCTGCACCCTGGCGCTCGGCGTGCCCACGGCCTATGCGCTGGCCCGCCGCCCCGGCCGGTTCGCCCGGCTGGCCGAGGAACTGCTGATGATGCCGGTGGCGATCCCCGGCCTCGCCACCGCCCTGGCGCTGATCGTCACCTATGGCGGCATCGGCGACCTGCGGTCGAGCTGGCTGTTCATCCTGATCGGCCATGTGCTGTTCACCCTGCCCTTCATGGTGCGCGCCGTGCTGGCGGTGATGGCCTCGACCGACCTGAAGACGCTGGAGGAGGGGGCGGCCAGCCTCGGCGCCGGCTTCCTCCGCCGCTTCCTCACCATCGTGCTGCCGAACTGCCGCTCCGGCATCCTTGCCGGCTCGCTGATGGTGCTGACGCTCTCGGTGGGCGAGTTCAACCTGACCTGGCTCCTGCACACGCCGCTGACCAAGACCCTGCCGGTGGGATTGGCCGACGCCTATGCCTCGCTGCGGATCGAGATCGGCAGCGCCTACACCCTCCTGTTCTTCCTGATGATCGTGCCCGGCCTGATCCTGCTCCAGGCGCTCGCCCGGCGCGGCCGCCCCGATGCCTGAGACGCAACGTTCGAGTCCCCCCATGCCCGACAGCTTCCATCTCGATGCCGTGCCCGTCCGCCTGGAAGGCTGCAGCAAGACCTGGCCCGGCGGCGCCCGCGCGCTGGAGCCGCTGGACCTCGCCATCCACGGCGGCGAGACCATCGTCTTCCTGGGCCCAAGCGGCTGCGGCAAGACCACCACGCTGCGCCTCATCGCCGGGCTGGAGAGCCCCGATCCCGGCGGCCGCGTCCTGTTCGGGGACGAGGACGTGACGGCGCTGCCGATCGAGCGGCGCAACGTCGGCATGGTGTTCCAGAGCTACGCCCTGTTCCCCAACATGACGGTGGCGGAGAACGTCGCCTACGGCCTGAAGGTGCGCAAGGTGTCCCGCGGCGAGCGCGCGGCCCGCGTCGGGGAGATGCTGGACCTCATGCATCTCGGCGAGTTCGCCGGGAGACGGATCGACCAACTGTCCGGCGGCCAGCGCCAGCGCGTGGCGCTCGCCCGCGCCCTGGTGGTCCGCCCGCGCGTGCTGCTGCTGGACGAGCCGCTGACGGCGCTGGACGCCAAGCTGCGCGACAGCCTGCGGCTGGAGATCGACCGGCTGCTGCGCACCCTCGGCATCACCGCCGTCTACGTCACCCACGACCAGGGCGAGGCGATGGCGCTCGGCGACCGCATCGTCGTGATGGCGCGCGGGCGGGTGGCCCAGGTCGGCACGCCGCGCGAGATCTACTACCAGCCGGCCGACGGCTTCGTCGCCGACTTCATCGGCACCATGAACCGCCTGTCCGGCCGAGTCGGCGGCGGCCGGCTCGCCGTCGGCCGCACCAGCCTGCCCTGGCCCGCCCCCGACGGTCCGGTCGAGCTGCTGGTCCGGCCCGAGGACCTGGCGTTGGCCGACGGCGAAGCCGACGGCCATCTCGACGGCCGCGTCGCCGCCGCCGTCTTCCTCGGCGACCGCACCCGCCTGGTGGTCGAACCGCCGGACGGCCCGGCCCTGACCGTCGACACCGCCGGCCGCAGCGACCTTGCGCGCGGCGACCGCGTCTGGCTGCGGGTCGACCCGGCGCGGCTGCTGGCGGTTCCCTAACGCACGCCGCGAACCGGACACCGCCCCCCCAGGACCCCAAGGCCCCCCATGATCATCGTCCAGATCACCGACACCCACATCAAGCCTCCCGGCCGCCTCGCCTACGACCGCGTCGACAGCGCACCCTTCCTGGAGCGCGCGGTCGCCGCCATCAGGGCGCTGTCCCCCCGCCCCGACCTGGTGCTGGCAACCGGCGACCTCGTCGATGCCGGCCACCCGGAGGAATATGAGCGGCTGCTCGACCTGCTCCGCCCGCTCGGCCTGCCGCTCTTCGCGGTTCCGGGCAATCACGACGAACGCGGCGGCCTGCGGCTGGCCTTCCCCGGGATGGCGGCCCGCGTCGGCGTCGGTCCCTTCTTCCAGTACACCGTGGAAGACTGGCCGGTCCGCCTGATCGCCGTCGACACCGTCCTGCCCGGCTCCGGCGCCGGAGAGGTCTGTGCCGAGCGGCTGGGCTGGCTCGACGACCGCCTGTCCGAGCAGCCCGACCGCCCCACCATCGTCTTCCAGCACCATCCGCCCTTCGCCACCGGCATCGGCCACATGGACCGTATCGGCCTGTCCGGCGCGGTGGATCAGGCGGCGGTGATCCGCCGGCATCCGCAGGTCGAGCGCGTGCTGTGCGGCCATCTGCACCGGCCGATCCAGGTGCGCTGGGCCGGCACCATCGCGTCCACGGCGCCCTCGACCGCGCATCAGGTGGCGCTCGACCTGCGCGACGACGCCCCGCCCGCCTTCGTGATGGAGCCGCCGGGCTACCAGATCCACATGTGGAGCCCGGAAACCGGGATCGTCAGCCACACCGCGGTGATCGGCGACTTCGACGGCCCCTACCCCTTCTTCAAGGACGGCAAGCTGATCGACTAGTACTACAGCCGGGATCGATTTGCGGTCCGCTTGTTGAAGGCTTCATCCTACCGCAGGGAGGTTGGGATGGCGACGGCAACGGAAGCGGCGA
>NZ_JAGINO010000048.1 GCF_017876115.1 Azospirillum picis | reverse complement strand
TTGGTCACTTTGGCGAAGACATCATCAACAGCGAGCAAAGCAATCGCATTGGAAACGACGCATACAAATCGATAAAAGCCGGCTGTAGTACTAGCCCGGCACCGTGCCTTCGGTCAGGTCCTCCTGTCACATGGCTGTCACCGGCTTGCCGTATGACAGGGACCTTCCCTCCCCGACGGAGACGACAGAGATGAAGGCGTTCCTCGCCACCCTGGCCACGGTTCTGGCCCTGGCCTTCGGACCGGCCGCCACACAGGCCGCCGAGCCGGTTGCCGAGCCGGTTGCCGGCAAGCTGGTGCTCTACACCTCGCAGCTCGAACCCGACGCCCGCCAGACGGTCGAGGCCTTCAAGGCGAAGAACCCCGGCGTCGAGGTGGAATGGGTGCGCAACGGCACCACCGAGCTGATGAACAAGCTGCGGGCGGAGTTCGCCGCCGGCGCGCCGCAGCCCGACCTGCTGCTGATCGCCGACGCGGTGACCATGGAGTCGCTGAAGGCCGAGAAGCGGCTGACGGCCTACCCGCAGGCGCCGGTCGCCGGCTACCGCCCCGGCACCCACGACCCGCAGGGCTTCTGGTTCGCCACCAAGCTGATCACCACCGGCATCGTCTACAACACCGCCGCCCCGATGAAGCCGGCCTCCTGGCAGGACCTGCTGAAGCCGGAGGCGAAGGGCACCACGGTGATGCCGAGCCCGCTCTACTCCGGCGCCGCCGCCATCCACATGGCCGCCGTCAAGGCCGAGCCGTCGCTCGGCATGGCCTATTACGAGGCGCTGCAACGCAACGGTACCGCCGCCGCCAAGGGCAACGGCGGCATCCTGAAGGACGTGGCCGGCGGCACCAGGCTCTACGGCATGATCGTCGACTACCTGCCGATCCGCGAGCAGTTGAAGGGCGCCCCCGTTGCCTTCGTCTTCCCCAAGGAAGGCGTCAGCGCGGTCAGCGAGCCGGTTGCGATGCTCAGCACCGCCAGGAACCCGGCCGCGGCCAGGGCGTTCATCGACTTCCTGCTGAGCCGCGAGGGCCAGCAGCTCGCCTCGGCCCAGGGTTTCCTGCCGGCGCTGCCGGGCATCGCCCCGCCGGCGGGCTTTCCCGATCCCTCGACCATCACCCTGATGCCCTACGACCCGGCCAAGGCCCTGGCCGAGGACGACGCGAACAAGCGCGCCTTCGCCGACCTGTTCGGCGGCTGACCGGCATGGCGGTGCTGACGGCCTGCGACCGCACGCGACCCGTTCCGGCCCGGCCCCGCTTCGCCCTGGGCGGCTGGCCGCTGCTGGTCGGCCTGCTCGTGCTGCTGCCGGTCCTGCGCCTGCTGTGGGAGGCCGCCGACCCGGCGGTGCTGTCCCGGGTGCTGGCGCCGCCCGCGACCTGGCGGGCGACGGGCAACAGCATCGCCGTCGCAGCCGGCGCGACGCTGCTATCCGGGCTTCTCGGCGGGTCCTTCGCGCTGCTCGCCGGATTGAGCGACCTGCGCGGCCGGGCGGCGATGACCTTCGCCCTGATCCTGCCGCTGATGATCCCGCCGCAGATCGTGGCGATGGCCTGGACCCACCTCGCCGGCTCCGGCAGCCCGCTGCTGAAGCCGCTGGGGCTGGCGCCGCCGGTCGGCACCCCCAACCCGGTGCAGTCCGCCGGCGGCATGGCGCTGGTGATGGGGATCGAGCACGCACCGCTGGTCTTCCTTGCCCTGCGCGCCGCCCTGCGCGCGATTCCCGGCGATGTCGTGGAGGCGGCGCGGGCGTCGGGCGCCGGCCCCTGGCGCGCGGTGCGCGGCGTCGTCCTGCCGCTCTGCCTCCCCGGGCTGGCCGCGGGGCTCGCCATGGCCTTCGTGGCCGCCCTGGGAAATTTCGGCGTCCCGGCCCTGCTCGGCGTGCCGGCCGGGATCCCGATGCTGCCGACCCTGATCTACCGCCGCCTCGCCGGGTTCGGCCCGACTGCCTTGCCGGAGGTCGCCGTGCTCGCCGCGGTGACCGGCCTCGTCGCCTGCCTGGGCATCGCCACGCAGGCGGCCCTGCAGGCCCGCATCGCCGCCCGCCTTCCCGGCGGCGGCCCTCCGCCGGCCCCCCTGCCCCTGGGCCGCGCCCGCGGCGCGGTGGAGGCGGTCGCCTGGACGGTGCTGCTGCTGATGGTCGCCGCCCCGCTCGCCGCGCTGCTGGCGACCAGCCTGGTCCGCGTCTATGGCCTGCCGCTCGGTGCCGGCACGCTGACGCTCGCTCATTATGCGGAGATCCTGGCGCTGGACCAGGTCGGGCGGGCCTTCGCAAATTCGGTCCTGCTGTCGGGGGCCGCGGCGCTTCTGCTGGGACTCCTGGCGATTCCGCTCGCCCACGCCACCGGGCGCGGTGCCGGCCGCCTCGCCCGCGCCGTCGGGGTGCTGGTCGAGTTGCCCCACGCGGTCCCGGGCGTCCTGCTCGGCATCGGTTGCATCCTGCTGTTCCTGAAGCCGCTGCCCGGATTGGGAATCGGCCTCTATGGCACGCTGTGGATCATCCTCGCCGCCTACCTCGCCCGTTTCCTGCCGCTGGCCTTGCGCCCGGTCCAGGCGGCCTGCGCCGCCCTCGACCCGGCGATGGAGGAGGCCGCCCGCGCGCTCGGCGCAGGACCGGCGCGGCGCCTGCTGACGGTGGTGGCGCCGCTGGTGGCACCCGCGGCGGCGGCGGGCGGCCTGCTGGTCTTCCTGACGGCCTTCAATGAACTCACCGTGTCGATCCTGCTGTGGTCGCAGGGACACGAGACGCTTGGCGTCGTCGTCTACGCGCTGGAGGAAGGCGGCAGTTCGACGCTCGCGGCGGCGCTGGGCGTGGTCGCCATCCTCGTGGTGCTGGCCGCCATGCTGGTGCTCGGCCTGCTCGGCCGCCGGCTGCCGCCGGGCGTCGTGCCCTGGCGGGATTGACAGCCGGCCGTTGGTGCCGCGGACGGCCCTGCGCGCCGCGCAGGTGCGCAATCCAGGCAATTCGCGCAAGGACCGATCGTCGTCATTCCATTCCGTTATCAGTTCGGCGAAACTTCGTATTAGACAGTTATTGGGCTGCTTCATAGCTTGCCCCCGCAATGATCCGCTTGCGAGCGATGCCGTGCCGCCCTGCCCCACGCCGGGCCGCGAAGCCGTCGCACCGAACCGCACAGCGCACCGATTGGGGGTTAACGCCATGATGCCGACGGCCAAGTCCGGCCCGAGCGAGCCGCTCGCCGAGTTCGAGGAACGCACCTACCTGAAGGTCACGCTGCGGCTGCTGCCGTTTCTGGCGCTCTGCTACCTCGTCGCCTACATCGACCGCGTCAATGTCGGTTTCGCCAAGCTGCAGATGCTGAGCGACCTCGGACTGTCCGAGACGGTCTACGGCTTCGGCGCCGGCGTCTTCTTCATCGGCTACATGCTGTTCGAGGTGCCGAGCAACCTGATCATGCACCGCGTCGGCGCACGGCGCTGGATCGCCCGCATCATGATCACCTGGGGCATCATCTCCGGCGCCATGGCCTTCATGAGCAGCATGGCCGCGGCCCTGGGCTTCGAGAACTCCACCATGACCTTCTACGTCCTGCGCTTCCTGCTGGGCGTGGCGGAGGCCGGATTCTTTCCCGGGATCATCCTCTACTTCAATTACTGGTATCCGTCGCACCGCCAGGGCCGGATCATGTCGCTGATGATGGCCGCCCAGCCGGTGTCCTTCATCGTCGGCGGCCCCCTGTCGGGCTTCCTGATGGACCGCTTCCACGGCGTGCACGGCTTCCAGGGCTGGCAATGGATGTACGTGATCGAGGCGGCGCCCGCCGTGCTGCTCGGCATCCTGGTGCTGGCCCTGCTCAGCAACGGCATCGACGACGCCAGATGGCTGAGCCCGCGCGAAAAGACCCTGCTGAAGGCGAACCTCGAGCAGGAGAAGCGGCAGAAATCCGACTATCCCCTCGGCCGGCTGTTCCGCACGCCGGTGCTGTGGCTGTTCGTCGCCATCTATTTCCTGCTGGTCGTCGGCACCTACGGCGTGAATTTCTGGCTGCCCTCGATCATCAAGAGCACGGGCGTCAGCTCGAACCTGGAGGTCGGCCTGATCACCGCCATCCCCTACGCGGTCGCCGCGGTGGTGATGATCGCCACCGCCCGCCACGCCGAGCGCACCAACGAGAAGCGCTGGCACACCGCCATCGCGGCGATCCTGGGCGGCATCGGCCTGATCCTCAGCGCCACCGTCACCGGCAGCGTCGTGCTGACCGTCGCCTTCATCACCGTGGCGGTCGCCGGCTACATGACCGCGATGGCGATCTTCTGGAGCTTTCCCGGCTCGATGCTGACCGGCGCCGCGGTGGCCGCCGGCGTCGCGGCGATCAACTCGTTGGGCAGCATGGGCGGCTTCTTCGGCCCCTACCTGCTTGGCTGGCTGACCGACCGCCTGGGCAACTCGAACGCCGGCCTGATGGCGCTGGGCGGCGGGCTGGTGCTGGCAGGCCTGCTGGTGGCGGCGACCTGCGGCAACTACGGCCTGCGCCGCGAGGACGACGCGGAAAGCGGAGAGATGAAGGGGTCGGCGCTGCTGACCGAATGACCGGTTCCCGGATCTGCTCCGGCACGTTCGGCGCACCCGCCTTCCGGCGCGGGTGCGCCGATCTTTTTTCCGAAACCCCGCTGCCGGTTCGCTATCATCGCGCGGCTCCGTCACCGGACCATCCCAGACCAGCCGACCGATGCCCGACCGATGCCCATGCCCGCACAGCCCTTTCCCGCCGACTGGTTCCTGCGTGCCCGCCTGAAGCTGCGGCACATGCAGCTCTTCCTGGCACTGGACGAGCACCGCAACCTGCATCGCGCCGCGGCCAGCCTGAACCTGTCGCAGCCGGCGGCGTCGAAGCTGCTGGGCGACCTGGAGGATGCGCTGGGCGTGATGCTGTTCGAGCGCCATACCCGCGGCGTCGAGCCGAACTGGTACGGCGCCCTGATGATCCGCCACGCCCGGATGATCCTGTCCGAGCTGAAGGAGGTCGGCGAGGAGCTGAACGCGCTGCAGGCCGGCCACAGCGGCCGCGTCGTCGTCGGCACGGTCAGCGCGCCGGCGGTTGAGTTCGTCACCGAGGCGATCGACCGGGTGCAGCGGGACCATCCCCGCCTGCGGATCGGCGTGGAGGTCGAGAACAGCGACGTCCTGCTCGACCATGTCCAGCACGGCCGCCTCGACTTCGCGCTGGCCCGCCCGTCCAAGGCCCAGGATCCCTCGATCTTCGAGTATGAGGAGGTGGGGGAAGAGGCGCTGTCCTTCATCGTCCGCGACGGCCATCCGCTGTGCGGGCTCGGCCGGCCGGTGGCGCTGGACGACCTGCTGGACGCGCGATGGGCGCTGCCGCCGCGCGGCACGCTGCTGCGCGACCGGGTCGACGCCATGTTCCGCGCCGCCGGCCTGCCGGAGCCGCGGCGGGTGGTGGAGAGCGCATCCCCCGTCTTCCTGATGGCGATGGCGGCGCGCACGGAAAGCCTCACCGTGCTGACCAGCGCGCTCGGCGACATCGTGCGAGCACCCGGCACCTTCACGGTCCTTCCCTTCGGGACGGCATTCGCCGTCGAGCCCTACGGCATCGTCCGCCTGAGGGAGCGCCCGCTGTCGCCCGGCGCCGCCACCCTGCTGGACGCGCTGAGGACCGCCATGCGCCGTGCCGGAGCGGACCGCGGACTGATCGCCGGAGGTTCCTGACGTCCGCCCTACGTCGAGGCCAGGGCTGCGATCGCCGCCGCGACTTGGCCGATCACGCCTTGCCAGTCGCCGGGCGCCGGTTGGCGGAACAGCCGGAAGGTGGGATACCAGGGGCTGTCGGGGCGGCCGCGCAACCATCGCCAGTCCGGAGCGTAAGGCAGCAGCAGCCAGACCGGCACCCCCATCGCCCCGGCAAGGTGGGCGACCGCGGTGTCGACGCTGACCAGCCCGTCCAACCCCTGGAGAATCGCCATGGTGTCGTGGAAATCGGCAATCTCCGGTCCCGGGTTGGCGAGGGGCGCCCTGCCGAAATACCGTCCGATGTCGGCCTGCGCCGGCCCCAGTTGCAGCGAGACCAGGGCAATCCCGTCGATCTCGGAAAGCGCGGCCAGCCGGCGCAGCCGCATGGAGCGGTTGTGGTCGTTGCCGTGCGACGGGCGTCCCGCCCACGCCAGCCCGATGCGCCGCATCCCCTTGGGCAGCACCCCGTCCAGTCGCTCCTTCCACCAGGCGGCCAGTTCCCCGTCGGCATGGAGGTACGGGATTTCCGCCGGAATGGTCGATAGGCCGGTGCCGAACAGCCGCGGCAACCCGGACAGCGGGCACCAGCAGTCGAACTCCGGCAGCTGGTCCCATTCCTGATGGAGCCGGCGATCGTCGATCAGTTGCCCCAGGACCGGCATCATCTCCGGGCTGGCGGCGACGACGAGGTCCGGGCAGAGCCGTTCCGCCATCGGTATGTAGCGGGCAAACTGGATGACGTCGCCGAACCCCTGGTCGGCGACCAGCAGCAGCCGTCCCGGCTGCGGCCGGCCGTCCCACTGCGGACGCGGCGCCAGCCGGCCGGCCGCCAGCAATTCCGGCGGCACCGGCGCCGGCACACCCGGCAGGCGGAATCGCCACTCATACTCCTGCCAGCCTTCCTCCAGCCGGCCGGACAGCAGCAACCCCTCGGCCAACTCGAAATGCGGACCCGGCGCCGATGGGGCCAGCCGGATGGCACGACGTTCGCAGAGGATCGCGCTGTCGACCTCCTGCCGCTCGTAATGGGTGATGCCGAGATTGTAGAGGGCGTCGGGCCACTCCGGCGCCAGCGCGGCGGCCAGCCGGCCATGGCGCAGCGCCTCGTCCAGCCGCCCTTGCCGTCGCAGGACCTCGGACAATCCGTTTCGGGCGGCGGCGTTGCCGGGGGCCAGTCGGGCCGCCCATCCGAATCGCAGCAGCGCCCGGTCGAACCGCCCGGAGAGGTGGGCGGCTCCCCCCGCCAGGCCAAGCGCCCGTGGATTGGCCGGGTCGAGCGCCAGCGCACGGGACAGCCGCAGTTCGGCGGTTCCGGCTGTGCCGCCGATCAGCTCCTGCTCCGCCGCGTCCAGAAGTGCGCGGAGACGGTCCGCACCATCCGCCGGGATGGTTGCCGGGGCGGCGGCCGGGATGGCGGGATAGGGAAAAGGATTGCCCATGCGTCCGTCCATCCCCCGTTCAGACACTGTATCCGAGGCTGTCGATCACCGGCTCCAGGATGGGGACGACCGGTTCCAGATGGCGCATGTAGGCGCGGTAGCGGTAGAGGGAGCGGCTGTAGAGCCGCTCGGTAACCTGCGCGTAGCTCGCCGTGCGGGCATAGCGCCGGTTCTCGTCGAAGCGCAGGCAGCGCCGGTCGAAACGCAGCCCGGCGAAGCCGAGCAGGCGGCGGACGTTCGGCTCGAAATCCTGGACCAGGTCCTCGTAGCGCAGCGGCAGGTAGCGCAACAGCATGTTCTGCCGGTAATGCGCGACGAGCTCCAGCATGCGACGGCAATGCCGGGCGGCGGTTTCCAGGTCGCCGGCGCAGTTGAAGCCGTGCGTCAGGTTGTGCGCCATCATCGAGAGGACCACGTCCAGCGGATGGCGCAGGACATGCACCACCGGCGCCGTCGGGAACATCAGGGCCGTCAACCCGAGATGAAGCTCGTTGAACGGCATCTTGTCGGTGAAAAGCCTGTTGCCGGGGCCGATCGTGACCAGCCTGCGGGCGCGGCGCAGATACTCGTCGCGCAAGCGCGTCAGCCCGTCGCGCTGGTCACCCATCCAAAGCTCCGACAGGGCTTCCGGGTAGGCCAGGGGGCTTGCCAGCATCTGCGGAACCATCGCGGCCACCTGGTCGAGCGCCGGCAACTCGTCGCCGGCGGCGACCGCGGGATGGGCCGACAGGATCTGCTCGACCAGCGTGGTGCCCGAACGAGGGGCGCCGACGATGAAGACCGGCTGAGGCCCCGCGGCCTCCGTTTCCGGTCGCGGCAGCAGCCGCAGGCGGGACGCGGTGAAGAAGCCGGCGAGGCGGGTGGTCAGTTCCGCCGCCGCCTGCGCGGCATAGTGATAGCCGGCTTGGCGGGTCAGTGCCTTCGCCTCCATCATCGCGGCGAAGGCCTCGTCATGGCGGCCCAGCCGGTCGAGGACGCGCGCCGTTTCCAGCAGGCCGTCCGACCCTGGGCCGCCCGGCCGTTGCGCCGCACCCCTCAGCGCGACCAGGGCGGCCTCCCACTCCCCGCGCCGCGCCAGCAGCGTCGCCTCGATGGTCCCGATGTCATGAGCGGGATCGAGGCGCCTGACGCGGGCCACCAGGCGCGCGGCCTCCTCCAGGTTCCGCCCCGCCTCCTCCGTCAGTGCCCAGCCCAGCCATGTCAGCAGGATCGACGGGTCGAATGCGGTTGCCTCGCGGTAGACCGTCCGCGCCTCGTCGACCCGGCCCTGCAGCTTCAGGTTCCAGGCAAGGTTGGACAGGGTGACGGCATCCGGCCCGGCCAATGCCAGAGCCTGCCGGTAATGGAACTCGCCGGCATGGGGCTGGTGGCCGTCCGTCAGTGCCATGGCCAGCAGGCTGTGCGAAGTCGGCGCTTCGGGAGCCAGCCGGACGGCGTTGCGCGCCTGTGCCTCCGCCTCCGCCGTCCGCTTGGCTCCCAGCAGCAGGCCGGCCAACTCCTGGCTGACGGCAAGGTCGTCCGGCATCAGGCGCTGGATGCGCCGGAGCAGCGTGATCGCGACATCGACCGCACCATCCGCTTGCGACAGGCCGGCAAGGACTCTCAGCGCACCGACGTGATCGGGAGCCTCCTCCAGGATCTCCAGGCAGAGCCGGCGGGCGGTGCCGGCATCGCCGCTCAGCATGGCCTCTACGGCGTGTTCCGCTTCGGCCTGAACCCAATGCGGGGTCGGCGGCGATGGTTCGCCTGCCGGGCGGGAACAGCAACGCCGCATGCGCAGCCCGCTTCCGCACGGGCAAGGTTCGTCGGACGTGGCCGGCATGACTGGAACCCGAATCCTGAGGCGAAGCGGCAAACCGCCGGTTACGATTGCGACCCGCATCCGATAGGTTCATGGCGCGGTGACGGAAGGTAGAGGCAAGCCATTCCCGGTGCAAGCGACGGAACCGGCGAAGGACTGTGCTGGGCAAGGCAGGCCGTCCACTCGGAACGCGGTGCCGGCAGGAGTCGCTTGCTCCGCCGTCGGGCTCTCGCAATCCCTGCCGTTGCCGACGGCCTGCGGGGTGGTCTGGCCAGCGTCTCCGAGGGCCGCCTCGCCTCTCTCCTTGCCTGGCCTACGAACGAAGATGTCGACTTGTTGAATATTACTCTATTTCAAGATGTTTCATTACCATGAAATACCAAAACCCCAGGCTATCTCTTTTAAGCGTAATAGCCAGCGAGCCTCACCATGGCCTGAAAATCACTGCGGGAAATCCCGATAAATTGATGAAATTCATTCACTGGAATCAAACAATACCCTATATTTTTTCGAGAATGAACCATCAGCAGCGGAGGATACGGTTCGTTTCCCTAAAACTTAAAATCGTTAATTTGTTGTAAACCAAACCAGCCTCAAGAAAAGAAGTTGATGTTACTTGAAAATTTCGAGCACCTGGGTACCTTGCCGGTGGCTGCGCCCCCTTACGCGCCGTCGTTTCGATCAACTCCTGGGTGAAGATTCATGCGCACCAAGCCCTCTCCCCGCAAGCCAAGCCATAAACTTGCGATGAGCGGGCGGACGCCGGGATCGGCCGGGCCCGGATCGTCAAATGGCCTCCCAGGCGGCTCCCTCATGCGCAGCGGCGCGGCAGGCCGTCGGCTGTCGTTGATATTGGCACCAGCGGCAGCGTTGGGGGCATCCCTGGCAGGCTCGGCGCCGGCCCAGACGATCACGTCCAGCCAAGCAAGTACTTATAATCTTGGCCGTTCAAACACGAACCTGGTGATCAGCTCTGGAGTGACGATCTCCACGACCTCGACCCCCGGCATTTTCGGCGGCCCAACTTCCGTGACTGGCCTGTCAATCACCAACAACGGACTCATCGTCGAAACGGGCCTTGCGTCTACAAAGACATCGTCCGGTATTTACCTTTCGAAAAGCGGCGTCATCACCAACAATGGAACGATCAACGCGGTGGGATGGGCCGGCATCCACTTGGAGGCTGGCGGCACCGTCACCAATACCGGGACGATCACGTCGGCGGGAAACGCGGGCATTCATTTGAATGCCGGCGGCTCCGTCCAAAATCTGGGCCTGATCCTCGGCGCGCAAAACGGCATCAGAGTCGAGACCTCCCCAGGAACCATCGTCAATGGCTCAAGCAGCAATAGGACAGCCTACATTCAGAGCACGTCGGGTCCTGCCGTCTATCAAAATGATGGGTCGGGCAGCTCCGCGCTGACGAACTACGGCACACTCAAGAGCAACGGCGGTGACTTCGCCGTTTCGATGAGACAGGGAACCATCGTAAACTACGGCAGGATCGAGGGCATAAACGGGGTCCAGCTCAACCCCGGCACGCTGACCAATTATGGCACCATCGTCGCGACCAGCGGCCAGTTCGCCGTGAGTTTCAGTTCGAGCAGCGGCGGCGTCCTGAAGCTGGAAACCGGATCATCCATCACCGGCAGCATCGACGGTGACGGCCACGCGAACCTGGTCCTCGACGGCACGGGGACTGCCACGAACACCATATCGAATTTCAGCGCGCTCAGCATGAACGGCACCGACTGGACCCTCGACGGTCCGGTAGACGCAACGAATGTTTCCCTCAACAGCGGCACCCTCTCGGTGAACGGTACGCTCACCGACAGCGGATGGCTGAGGGTCAGAAGCGGCGCCAAGCTGGGCGGAACGGGCACGATCGCCGGTGGCGTGACGGTCTACAACGGCGGCACCATCGCCCCAGGCGGTTCCTCCGCGCCCGGCACCCTCACCGTGAGTGGCGATGTCGTACAGCAGTCCGGCTCGACGCTGGAAATCCGTACCACCCCCTCCACCGCCAGCAAGCTGGCTGCCACGGGGACGGTCACCCTGGCCGGTACATTGTCGGTGCTTTCCAGCGGCAGCGGCTACGCGACCAACAGCTACACCATCGTCAACGGCAGCAGCATCACCGGCGGCTTCACCTCGGTCACCGACAGCGACCCGAGCCTGACCCCCACCTTCACCATCAGCGGCAGCTCAGGCATCCTGACGCTTACTGCCTCGCCGCCGGTATCGCCACCGGTATCGCCGCCCGTCGTCGTCTCACCACCGGTGGTGTCGCCGCCAGTGGTCGTCTCCCCGCCGGACGTATCGCCGCCGGTCGTGTCGCCGCCGACGGTCACGGGCGTGATCGACACCAGCCAGTCCAGCTTCGGCAACGACGCCGCCGCGGTGCGGGCCAGCACCGTCACCTTCGACGGCGGCCTGCTGAAGCCCTCGGCAGCACTCACCCTGGCCCAGACCGTCACCACCGCCAGCAACGGCGGCACCATCGCGCCCAATGGCACCTCCGTGACGTTGTCCGGCAACGTGAATGGCCCGGGCAGGCTTGCCATCACGGGTGCGGGGACGGCCGTTCTGAACGGCAGCGTCGCCAACGGCGGCGGCGTCGCCGTCGAGAGCGGCGGCAATCTGGCCATCGGCCGCACCGGCACCCTCGCCGGCCCGCTGGCCCTGACCGGCGCCAGCAGCGCCAGCGTCGACGGCGTTGTCTCCGGGCGCCTCGATGTCGACGGCGCCAGCAGCCTGACGGTCGGCAACGGCGGCACCATCACCGGTCCGCTCGGCATCACCAGCGGCTCGGCCACCGTCGGCGGCATCGTCGCCGCCCCGGTTACCGTCTTGTCAGGCGGCAGGATGGCGGTGGTCGAGGGCGGTGGTGTCGGCGGGGCGGTCACCGTCTCCGGCGGCAGCGTCACCGTCGCCGCCAATGGCGTCATCAACGGCGCCGTCAGCG
>NZ_JAGINO010000047.1 GCF_017876115.1 Azospirillum picis | reverse complement strand
CCGCCGTTTCTGCGTCATCCGCAGCCCGGCGTCGTGGGAGCGGGTATATAGGCCGCTTGGACGAGCCACGCAAGCGCTTTTTTCCGATGCGCACGACGGGCGCTCGGCGTCGGACCTGATGACAGCGGACGGTTCCCGGCACAGCCGGTCCGATGAAGATTTGATGAAGTTTGGATGACCCCGGCAACCGCCCCCGCCCCAATTGGTTGAAGGCTCGCCCGACGGACCACGTTCCGGACTGTTCCGGCGCAGTGGCTCCGCGGGTTGTCCCCCTTGGAACAGGCGAGCACGACCATGTCGGACACCACATTGCCGTCTGGCGCACCGTCACCGCTGCGCGGCCCCAACCTCCACCAGAAACCGCACGCGTCGATATCCGTGGCCTTCCTGATGGTGCTGGCCGCCGGCATCGGCTACGCCGTGCATGGCTTCGTCACCGACCTGCAGCGGGTCGACCAGCCCCCCCTGGCGATCGGAGCCTTCCTGCTCCTCGGCCTTGCCCTGCTGATCGCGCTGGGGTTCGAGTTCGTCAACGGCTTCCACGACACCGCCAACGCGGTCGCCACCGTGATCTACACCCACAGCATGCCGCCGGTGCTGGCGGTGCTGTGGTCGGGAGCCTTCAATTTCCTCGGCGTGCTTCTTTCATCCGGGGCGGTGGCGTACAGCGTCATCACCCTGCTGCCGGTGGAACTCATCCTGCAGGTCGGCAGCAGTGCCGGCTATGCGATGATCTTCGCCCTGTTGATCGCCGCGATCATCTGGAATCTCGGCACCTGGGCGCTCGGGCTGCCGAACAGCTCCTCCCATGCGCTGATCGGCTCGGTGATCGGGGTCGGCTTGGCCAACCAATTGATGGCGCCGAAGGGACAGGCCACCTCCGGCGTCGATTGGGCGCAGGCGCTCGGTGTGCTGCAAGCCCTGCTGTTCAGCCCGGTCATGGGCTTCATCCTTGCCGCCCTGCTCCTGCTTTTCCTGAAGCATGCCGTCCGGAACCGGCGCCTGTTCGCCCCTGCCGACCCCAACCATCCGCCGCCGCTGTGGATCCGAGGCCTGCTGATCCTGACCTGTACCGCCGTCTCCTTCGCCCACGGCGGCAACGACGGCCAGAAAGGCATGGGGCTGATCATGCTGATCCTGATCGGCGCGGTACCGACCGCCTACGCCTTGAACCGCACCATGCCGGATGAGACCACCCCGGCCTTCGTCGAAACGACCCGTCGCGCCGAGGCGATCCTGCAGTCCCACGCGGACGGGAACCATCCGGCTTCCGCCGAGGAGGCTCGCCGGATGGTCGGAGAGGCATTGCGCACCAAGGACCTGAACCGTCCCGAACTCTATGGTGCCCTGGCCGTGCTCTCGGCCGACATCGTGCGCGGTGTGCAGAATTATGGAGCGATCAAGCACATTCCGGCCGAAGCGACGTCCAACATGCGCAACGACATGTATCTGGCCGCCGACGCCATCCGCCTCCTGCCGAAGGCCGGCGCCGACCTTCCCGATGCCGAGGCCCAAGCGCTGAAATCCTACCAGGAGGCACTGAACGCCGGCACCCGCTTCATTCCGGACTGGGTGAAATTCTCGGTCGCGGTGGCCCTCGGTCTCGGCACCATGGTGGGATGGCGGCGCATCGTCATCACCGTCGGCGAGCGCATCGGCAAACAGCATCTGGCCTATGCCCAGGGCGCATCGGCTGAAATGGTTGCCGCCGGCACGATCGGGCTGGCCGAGGTCTACGGCCTGCCGGTATCGACGACCCATATCCTGTCGAGCGGCGTGGCCGGTACGATGGCCGCCAATGGTTCAGGCTTGCAATGGAAGACGGTGCGCAACATGGCCATGGCCTGGGTGCTGACCCTGCCGGCGGCGATCACCCTCGCCGGTGTCCTCTACTACATCCTACGGCACCTGTTCTGACGCCGGGCCGCCGTCCAACACCAGAACCCCGTCCCCATGGCATGGTCCCGGTGCCGAACCCGATCGGCAGGCCTCGTCGCCAGGCAGCGTCGACTGCGTCGGTCAAAAAGGCGCTTGTCCGGCACGACGCCCCCGGCACCGGCCAGCCGGGCGCGTCATGCGAGCCAAGCGCTGCGTGCGCCTTACGGACTGCCGGCAGGCGACCCGGCGCGCGGCCCCGGCGCGGCGATGGGTGGGATCAGGCTCAAGCCCAGCCGGCCGCGGGCAAAATTCAGATAGGAAAGAGCATGAACCTGATCGCCCCTGCGCCAATACCATTCGGCGGTGGAGAGGGTGGTGTTGATGGTCCCGACCTCCGACGTCGAGGGGACCTTGCTTCGCGCCTCGTCAAGCAGAGCCTGGAAGCGTTGTGACGGGTCAATGGCAGCCGGCATCTGGGCCGAGGCGGCGGTGCACAGGATGATGCCGCCGCCAACAAGTGCAGTGAAGAGCTTGCTCATGGAGCGTTCCGATCTTGAGGAGTCTTGGCTTTGCGTTGCGCATGCACCGCCGGGACGCGGGGCGGCGGCACTGCCGATAATGGTCCATGCCCGTGTTGGAACATCGTCTGCGCCCGATCCGGCTTGCCCCTGCCCTTGGAATCGAAAAGAAGCTAACCGCTTCATGTTACGGTACGGCGAAACCAGCGTCGAATTAGGACGACTACAAAGCAGGTCAAGGAGCGTAATGGTCATAACCCGTCGGCCGATGATGACCGGCCGGCGCGAGATCGGCCGCAAGACTGTTGTCCCTCTCGGCGACCACAGGCCGGGGCCGGCGTCCCTTTGCCTTCCGGGACCCGCATATTCATGGTTTGGGGTTGGCCCAGGCACGATCCGGAGGCGGCTCCGATCCTGCCCGTCACCATCGCTTCCGATGCCAAGGAAACATGTGTTCCGCGCCACAGGTTGATGTACCTTCCCGGAAAGCCGGCACGGCGCCGGAGCGAGGCCTGGTAGAGGAAGGTCGGTGAGGCATGACGAGCGCAATCAAGCTCGATACCGGGACCGACCTGATCTGCGGCTATTTCCTCACCCCCGACGCTCCGCCGACGCCAGTTGCCTTCGAGGAGATCGGCGCCGCCCAGCAGCGCAGCGGCGGGGTGCTGTGGCTGCACTTCAACCTCGCCTCGGCACGGGCGCGGGACTGGCTGGAACGGCAGAGCGGACTGGATGCGTTTGCGCTGGAGATCCTGCTCGACGCCAACGACGACCGGACACGCCTGGAGCCGTTCGACGACGGCTTTGTCGCCGTCCTGAGCGACATGCAGTACGACTTCAACTTCGAGCCGTCGGAAATCGGCGCGCTGCGCCTGTTCATGGACGACCGCCGGATCGTGAGCTGCCGCCGCCATCCGCTGAAGGCGGTCGACCGCCTGCGCAAGGCGTTGAACGATCACGGGCGCTACGCCAGCACCGCGGAACTGATGGCGGACCTGATCGAACATCTGGCCGACACCCTGAGCGAGGTGGTGTCGCGGGCCGAGACCGACCTGGACAAGGTCGAAGACACCATCCTGGCCGAGCGCTATCAGATGGCCCGCCAGCGTCTCGGCCAGTTGCGCCAACTGGTCGTCAAGCTGCGGCGCCATGTGTCGCCGCAGCGGGTGGCGCTGAGCCGTCTGGCAGCCAGCGAGGTGCCCTGGATCAACGACGACGACAGCGCCCGGCTGCGCCATGCGGTCGAGAAATTCGCCGGGGTCCTCTACGACATCGAAGCGCTGCAGGACCGCGCCAAGGTCCTGCAGGACGAGTTGCTGGCAAGGGTGGCCGACCAGCAGAACCACAGCCTGCATGTGCTGGCGGTGGTGACGGTGATCTTCACGCCGATGACGCTGATCTCCGGCATCTTCGGCATGAACGTGGCCGGGGTGCCAGGGGTACCCGGCGGCATCGGCGGCGAGCATGCCTTCTGGTGGGTCATGCTGCTGATCATGCTGTCCGGCCTCGTCATGCTCCTCTTCCTGCGTCCCAGGAAGTAGCGTCGGGCCGGGCGGGAACGCGCGGTTCCCCATATGACAGCGCCGGCCACAGTGCCGCCATCGGGGACTTGCCGCTCACCGGTCCCCGGTCGGTCCCGGTGCCGTTCGACCAGCATGCCGTTCGACCAGCAGGGAAACGGCCACCCCCAGCACCAGGGCCCAGAAGGGGGCGCTGATGCTCAGGAGCCGGATGTCGGACATGGCGACGGCGAGCGCCACGAAGGCACCGATCTGGTGGCCCTGGCTCCGGGTGAATGCCTGCTGGAAGGACGCCACCAGCACGCCGATCATCGCCAGCCCGGCGACGGTGGCGATCAGCGCCTTCGGCAGGGCCAGGACGAAGGGCACGGCGATGCCGGCGAAGATGCCGAAGCTGCCGAACAGCACGCCGTTGACCACCGCCGCCGCATAGCGCCCCCGCCGGTCCTCGCCCGCCTGTTCGGACGAACAGATCGCGGTCATCGGGCCGGCGATGTTGGCGTTGTGCCCGCCGAGGACGCCGGCGAGGATGCCGCCGATGCCGCTCACCACCGTCATCGCGTTGACCGGCGGGCGGTAGCCCTCCGCCAGCAGCACGCCGGTCGCCTGGGCGTTCTCGGCCCCGATCACCAGGATGGCCAGCGGGACGCTGACCGCCAGGAAGGCGTCAAGGCTGAAGCTGGGCGTCGTCAGGGTCGGCAGGACGAACGCCACCGGCCCGTCCACCGGCTGGAAGGCGCCGGTAGCGGCGGCCACCGCGATGCCGACGATCAGGGCGGCCAGCACCGGCGGGAAGCTCTTCGACAGGCGCATGGTGACGAAGAAGGCAACGATCGTCGCCCCCACCAGCAGCGGCGCCGCCTCGGCGGCGGTGACCGTGCTGGTGGCGAAACGGATCAGCGCACCGGCGATCATCGCCATGATGATCGGCATCGGCAGCCAGCGCATGACCCTGCCGATCAGCCCGCTGACGCCGAGCAGCAGGACCAACACGCCGGCCATGATGAAGGCGCCGACGGCATGGCTGAAGTCGAAGCTTTTCAGCGCGCCCAGCAGCATGGCGGCGCCGGGGATCGAATAGGCGCCGACGACCGGCTGCATGTAGTAGGGGGCCATCACCAGGCTGATCAGGCCGCCGAGGAAATAGACGGCGAACAGCCAGGAAACCGTCTGCGCGCTGGTCAGGCCGCCGGCCTCGGCGGCGCCGATGATGATCAGTGCCGGACCGGTGCAGCCGAAGATGGCGGCCACCGTGCCGGCGCTGACCGACTTCAGCGTGAGGTGTTTCGGCAACGCCCGCAGCCCGTCCATATAGCCGGCGCCCCGTTCCAGGATGCCGGTGCGGGACGCCGGCGCGGCGGCTCCCATGTCCCCAGTGCTCATCTCCGTTTCCTCCGCATGAGTATGTCGATGATCTGCCGGAAAGCGGGGCGCGCTTCTCCGTTGCCGCCGGGGGTCACCGGCGGCAGCATTCGCCGCTTCCTCTTCGAGCCCCTGCCCTGTCGGGCCTCCCGGATCGCTCCGTGGCGGCCTTAGCGGCCGGTGAAGACCGGCTTGCGCTTCTCGTGGAAGGAGGCGACCCCTTCCTTGAAGTCTTCCGAGCAGCGCAGGCGGCCGTAGGCCTGTCCTTCGATCTCGATCGCACCGTCGACCGAGCTGTTGTTGCCGGCGTTCAGCACGCCCTTGATGGTGCGCTGGGCCAGCGGCGAGAAGCCGCGCAGCTCGTCGACCAGGGCGGCGACCGTGGCCTCCAGCTCGGCGTCGGCGACGCATTCGGTGACGAAGCCCCAGTCGGCGGCCTGGCGGCCGGGAATGCGCTTGGCCCGCATCACCATGTCCTTGGTGCGGCAGATGCCGATCATGTGCAACAGGCGGGCCGAGCCGCCGGAGCCGGGGATCATGCCGATGCGCATCTCCGGCAGGGCGAACCGCGCCGTCTCCGAGGCGACGCGGAAGTCGCAGGCCAGCGACAGCTCGAAGCCGACGCCGAAGCAGAAGCCGCGGACCTGGGCGATCACCGGCTTGCGGCAGCGTTCGGGGGCGGCGATGTTGACCGCCAGTTCGGACACATGCTCGGGCGAGGCCTCCATGAAGCCGGCGATGTTGCCGCCGGAGGAGAAATGCTCACCCTCGGCGCGCAGCACGATCACCCGCACCCGCGGATCGCGGTCGAGTGCGGCGAAGGCCGCGCCGAACTGGTCGCGCTGGAGCATGCTGACGATGTTGAAGGGCGGACGGTCCAGGACGATGTCGGCGCGCTCCTTGGCCTCGTCGATCTCCACGCGGAAGCCGTCGAGGTCGGAGAGCAGGCGGTCGTTGGCGTCGAAGCTGTAGGGGATCACTGGTCGGAACTCCTCAAGGAACAAATGGTGGGATCAGGGGACGGCCGGGGCCTGCCGGGGGACGCCTTCCAGGGCGAATTCGCCGGTCTGCAGCTTGCGCCGCAGGATCTTGCCGACCGGGGATTTGGGAATTTCGTCGAGGAAGACGTAGTCGCGCGGGCGCTTGAAGTTGGCGAGGCCGGAGATGCGGCAATGGTCGTCGAGATCCTTCGCCTGGACGCCGGGAGCCCGCTTGACGAAGGCGACGACCCGCTGGCCCCAGCGCTCGTCGGCCAGGCCGGCGACCGCGACCTCCAGCACGCCGTCATGCAGCGACAGCACGCTTTCGATCTCGACCGGCGAGACGTTCTCGCCGCCGGTGATGATCATGTCGTCGACCCGGCCGGTGACGAACAGGTCGCCCTCGGCATCGATCAGCCCCATGTCGCCGGTGAAGTACCAGCCGGCATGCAGCGCCTTGGCGTCGGCATCCGGCCGCTTCCAGTAGCCTTCGAAGGACTCGTCGCCGGCGAGGTCGGCGGCGATCTGCCCCTCCTCGCCCACCGCCGCCTGGTCGTCGGGATCGATGCTGCCGAGCTTCACGATGCGGATGCGCTGGTTCAGCGCCGCCTTGCCGGCGGAACCGGGCTTGGCCGGGGCGTTCTGGTCGATGGTGAAGGTGTAGATCTCCGACGAGCCGTAATGGTTGACGAACAGCTCGGGGCGGAAGGCGGCGTCCAGCCGCTTCAGCAGCCCGTCGGTCATCGAGGCGCCGGCGAAGCCCAGCTTGCGCACCGACGACACGTCGGTCGCGGCGAAGCGCGGGTCGGCCAGCAGGTCGTGATAGAGCGTCGGTACCAGATAGAGACAGGTCAGCCGTTCCGCCGCGATCAGCTCCAGCGCGCGGGTGGTGTCGAAGCGCGGCAGGCAGACGAAGCAGCCGTCGACCAGCGCCATCGCCAGCAGGGAGCGCACGCCCATGGTGTGGTAGAGCGGCATGACGCCCAGCGTGCGCTCGCCGCGGCGGTAGCAGTTCTGCGCAACGTGAGCGACGGCGGCGGCGCGCTCCGCCCGGTGGCGGCGCGGCACCCCCTTGGGCTTGCCGGTGGTGCCGGAGGTGTAGAGGAACAGCGACACATGCTCCGGCGTGGCGCGAGGCACCGCCGGGGCGGGATCGGCGGCCAGCAGGTCGCTGAAGCGGCGGTCGGGACCGCGATCATCCGCGGCTTCCGCGCCGCCGACGGCGACGCAGGGCAAGGCCCGGGCGGCGGCGGACTGGGTTACCGCCTCGGCCGAGACGTCCTGGTAGAACAGGACGCGCACCTCGGCGTTGGGCAGGCAGTAATCCAGCTCGTCCGCCTTCACCCGCCAGTTCAGCGGGACGACGGCGATCCCGGCGAGTTGACAGGCCCAATGGATCGTCGCCATCTCCCAAGTGTTCTGGAGCGCGGTGGCGATGCGGTCGCCGGGCTTCAGCCCCAGCGCGTCGAAGGCGCCGACCAGCCGGCGGATGCGGTCCAGCCACCCGGCATAGGTCAGCCGGAAGTCGCCGTCGATGATGGCGACCGCGTCGGGGCTGCGCTCGGCGCTGGCCAGGATGCTGCGGCCGAGGTCAAACATGATCGGCCTCCGCCGGCTGGTGTGCCTGGGAAGCGGCGGTCCCGCCGGTCACGTCCATGACGGCGCGGACGATGCCGGCATAGCCGGTGCAGCGGCAGAGATGGCCGCTCAGCATGTCGCGAAGCTCCTCTTCGGTGGGTTTGGGGTTGCGGTCGAGATAGTCGGACAGCGACATCAGGATGCCGGCGGTGCAGAAGCCGCATTGCAGGGCATGGTGCCGGCGGAACGCCTCCTGCAGCGCGGTCATGCGCCCGCCGTTGCCGTCCGCCAGCCCTTCCACGGTGTCGATCCGCCGCCCGTCGGCCTGCACCGCAAGCGTCAGGCAGGCGCGGGACGCCACGCCGTCGATGCGGACGGTGCAGGCGCCGCAGACGCCATGCTCGCAACCGACATGGGTGCCGTGGGCGCCCAGCTCGTGGCGCAGGAAGTCGCTCAGCAACAGTCGGGGATGGGCATGGCCGCTGCGCCGCCTGCCGTTGAGGACGATGGTGACGGGGTGGCGCGCCTCGGCGGCCAACGGCGCCGGCGGCGGGGAAGAACTCAGCGGCGGCATGACAGGGCCTCCTCAAGGACGGTGCGGCCGATCCGGCGCACGAGGTCGCGGCGGTAGCGGGCTGTTGCGTGCTGGTCGTCATCGCCGCCGAGGTCCCAGGCGAAGGCGTTCAGCGCCTCGTCGAGATCTGCCGGCAGTCCGCCGTCGACGAGCGGCCAGCTGCGCCGGCTCGGGCGGTCGGCGACGCCGCCGACGGCCAGCGTCGCCTGCCCGCCGTCCACCGTCGCGGCGCAGGCGACGATGGCGAAGTCGCCGTGGCGCATCGACACCTCGCGGAAGGCATGCCCGCTTCCCGGCTTGGCCAGCGGGAAGCGCACGCATTCGACGATCTCGTCGGCCGCCTTCACCGTGGTCAGCGGACCGAGGAAGAAGTCGGCCGCCGGCACGCTGCGGCGGCGCCAGGCATTGCGCAGCACCACCTCGCCCCCGGTGGCGACCAGGCACAGCGGCGTCTCGGCGCTGGGATCGGCATGGGCGACCGACCCGCAGAGCGTGCCGCGGTTGCGCGTCTGGAAATGGCCGACCCACGGCAGGGCGGCGGCGAGCAGCGGCACCTCTTGCGCCAGGGTCGGGCGGGCCAGCACCTGGCCCTGAGTGACGGCGGCGCCGACCGTCAGCCAGCCGTCCTCGGCCGTGAGCGTGCGCAGCTCCTCCAGCCGGCCGAGGTCGATCAGCAGGCGCGGCTGGACCAGCCGCATGTTCAGCATTGGCATCAGCGACTGGCCGCCGGCGATCACGCGGGCCTCGTCGCCGCCGGCGGCCAGCGCCGCCAGCGCCTCGGTCAGCGTGGCCGGCCGCAGATAGTCGAAGGGGGCTGGTTTCATCGGTGGATCCTCAGGAGACGCAGCAGGCGGTGCAGGAGCCGGACGGGCAGAGGCGACGGATCGGCCGCTGCCGGCGTGCCGCCGGCGCGGGCGACCAACTTCTCGAAGAACTGGCCGATCAGCAGGCGCGAGGCGCTGTCCAGCATCCGGCCGCCGACCGCGGCGACCTTGCCACCGACAGACGCGCTGTAGCGGTAGGTGACGCGCGTACCCTCAGCGGTGCGCTCCAGCGTGACGTGCCCGGTGCCGCTGCCGGAGCCGAGGCTGCTGCTGCCGCTGCCGGTCAGGGTGAGCGCGTTGGGCGGGTCGAGGTCGGACAGCGCCACCTCGGCGGTGTAACGGCCGCGCACCGGGCCGATGCCGACCACCACCTCCGCCCGGTAGGCATTGGGGCCGGCGAGGTCCAGCGCCTCGCAGCCGGGCAGCAGCGCCGCCAGCTCCTTGGGGTCGAGCAGGATGGCCCAGACCTGCTCCGGCGTCGCCGGCACCTCGCGGCTGCCCTCGCCGGTCAGGCCGCGCCCGCCTGGCACGGCGGCCGGCGCCGCCGGACCGGCATCGGCGGTTGTGCCGCGCGGGGCGGTTGCGCCGCGCGGGCGCGGTGGTTCCGGCGGATGGACCAGCGCCGCCAGCTTGGCCGGGGTCAGCGGCAGCGACGGCAGCTCGCCCGCGATCCCGGACAGCGCGTCGGCCACCGCGTTGGCCAGGCAGACCGGCGTGCTCATGCAGTTGCCCTCGCCCACTCCCTTGGCGCCGAGCGGCGTCACCGGCGACGGGCTTTCGCGATGGAGGATGACGGGAACCGGCACCTCGCAGGCGGTCGGCACCAGATAGTCGGCGAAGCTGCCGGACAGGAAGCGTCCGTCCTCGCCATAGGCATATTCCTCGTAGAGCGCCGTCCCGACGGCATGGGCGAAGCCGCCGAGGATCTGGCCCTCCACCAGCAGCGGGTTCAGCAGGCGGCCGGCGTCATGCATGGTGACGTAGCGGTCGATGCGCAGCGCCCCGGTGGCGCGATCGATCTCGACGCCGCAGAAGTCGAAGATGAAGCCGTAGCAGGCCGAGCTGTTGATGTGGTCGGCGTCGGTCGGCGCCTTCAGCGGCTCCGGCGTCCAGAAGGCGGTCTCGCGCAGCGCCGCCTCCTGCCCGTCCGGCAGGGTGCCGGGCGACCAGTGGCCGGCGGCGGCGACGCGGGAGAAGGACAGGGCGTTGTCCGGGTTGGGGTCCGAGAAGACCTTGCCGCCGGCGAAGCGCACATCCTCGGCCCGGCAGTTGAGCTGCCCGGCGACCAGCGCCGCCATCCGGCCGCGCAGCCGGGTCGCCGCCACCTGCGCCGCCCCGGCGACGGCACCGGCGAAGCGGCTGGAATAGTTGCCCGAGGCGATCGACCAGGCATCCTTGCCGGTGTCGAGGTCGGTGTTGACGCGGATGTCCTCCAGGCGCAGGCCGAAGACGTCGGCCACCACCTGGGCCAGCACCGTGCGGTGCCCCTGCCCCTGCGGGGCCGACGCCACCGTCACCGACACGCCGCCGGTGGGGTCGACGGCGACGCTGGCGGTCGCCTGGGCGCCGTTCTTCGGCCCGGCCTTGCGCCGCTCCTCGGCGGTCAGCACGGTGGTGATGTAGCCCATGTTGGAGATCGACGGCTCGACCACCGCGGCATAGCCGATGCCGTAGAGCCGCCCCTGCGCCCGCATCCGGCCACGGCGCTCCTTCAACGCGTCGAGCGCGCCCTCGCGCACCGCCTGTTCCAGCGTCGCGCGGTAGTCGCCGCTGTCGAGCGTGCCGCCCGACGCGGTGCGATAGGGCATGGCGTCCGCCGCCACCAGGTTGCGGCGGATGACGTCGAGCGGGTCGAGGCCGAGTTCGGCCGCCACCCGGTTCATCAGCCGCTCCAGCCCGTAATAGAGCTGCCCACCGCCGAAGCCGCGGTTGAGGCCGGTCGGCGTCTTGTTGGTGACGACGATGCGGTTGGTCAGCGCCAGGTTCTGGATGTCGTAGGCGCCGGTCAGGTTGCCGTGGTTGCGGTAGAGCGAGGCCGGTTCCGGCGCCCGCAGGTAGGCGCCGCAATCCTCGGTCTGCTCCATGCGCAGCGCCAGCACCCGGCCGTCCGGCTCCACCGCGGCCTCGATCCTCATGCGACGGGCGGTGGCGGAGGTGGCGGCCATCAGGTGCTCCAGCCGGTCCTCCACCCACTTCACCGGGCGACCGGCGACGCGGGCGCACAGCCCCATCATCACGACATAGGGGAAGACCGCCTGCTTGTTGCCGAAGCTGCCGCCGGAATGGGGCGGCGTCTTCAGCCGCAGCCGCGATGCCGGCACCTTCAGCGCCCGCGCCATCACCGGATGGACGGCGAAAGGACCGGAGAAGTTCGACAGCACCTCGAAGGCGTCCTCGGCCGCGTCATAGTCGGCCAGCACAACGAAGCATTCCATCGGCGTGCAGGAATTGCGGGGATATTCGACCTCCACCGTCACCGTCCGCGCGGCGCGGGCGAAGGCGGCGTCGGGGTCGCCGTAGAGGAAGCCGCGGCTGTTGATCAGGTTGGCCCCCACCGCCGGGTGCAGCGGCTCCGATGCCGGATCGAGCGCCTGGCGGATCGAGGTCACCGGCGGCAGCGGGCGATAGCGCACCTGGATGCGGTCGAGCGCGTCCTCGGCCAGATAGCGGCTATCGGCCAGCACCACCGCCACGGGTTCGCCGACATGGCGCACCCGGTCGACGGCGAGGCACCAATGCTCCATCGGCGCTCGGATGCCGACCAGGAAGGGGCTGGCGAAGCGCTTGGCGTCCTCGCCGGTCACCACCGCGGCGACGCCGGGAAGCTCCAGCGCAGCGGCGGCGTCGATGCCCAGCAGCTCCGCATGGGCATGGGGGGAGCGCAGCACCGCCGCATGCAGGGTGCCCGGCTTCACCGGCAAGTCGTCGGCATAGCGGGCGACGCCGGTCAGCAGCGCCGCATCCTCCACCCGCGGCATCGCACGGCCGACGAGGGGGCCGGATGCCTCGATGGCCGCGGCTGCGGGGTGGGCTGCGGGGTGGCTTGTGCGCCGGTCGGCGCGCGGTTCAACGGTTTCGGTCGCCGTCATCGTCTTCCTCCCGTTACCGGAGGAGACTAGACCGTTTGCCCCACAAAGCTTTTACCGTGGAGTGTCGCGATTTACCCTAGAGTCTCATTTTCGCACCTGCCGGGCCGGACGGTCCTCACGCCCGCCCGGCCTTCTCGCCGTCCAGCAGGGTGACCACCCGCCGGTATTCCGTCGGCGTGACGCCCTGGTGGTTCTTGAAGAAGCGGCTGAAATGGCTGGGGGCGGAAAAGCCGAGGCGGCCGGAGATCTCCGTCGCGCTCTCGCGGCTCGCGGCCATGGCGTCGATGGCCGCCTCCATGCGCAGCACGTTGAAATAAAGCGCCGGGGTGATCGCCAACGTCTGCTGGAACAGGCGGAACATGTGCGCCCGCGACAGCCCGGCCGCGGCGGCGACGCGGTTCGCTTCGAACTCCTCGCCCAGCGTCTGGCGCATGAAGCGGACGGCTTGGCGGATGCGGAAATCGGACGCCACCGGCATGCCGGCGCGCACGCCGGACAGCGTGCGCCAGTCGGAAAACCGGTCGATGATGGCGATCATCAGGTCGAACAGCGCCTGCTCCATCCTCTCGCCCGACGGGTCGTCATACAGCAGCTCCGCCGCCATGCGGTCGGCCAGCCGGCGGATCTGCGGGCTCAGTTCGCCGCAGGACTGCGGGAAGAAGCCGGGGTTGCCGCTGGCGGTGAATTCGCGCTGCATGGCGCCGAGCCAGCGCGGCTCGATGTAGAGCGCCAGGATCACCGTGCGCGGCGCGCCCGGCCGGTGGGCGTAGGAATGCGCCTCCCAGCCGTTCACCAGCACGGCGGTGTCGTCGCGCAGCGGCCAGAGCTTTTCCCCAACCGCGAACTGGGTATCGGCCCCCGATGCCTTGATCAGCACGTGGCAATGGGGATGGGCATGGTGGATCAGGGCATTGTCCATGTCGAGCAGGGCAACGCGGCCGAAGGCCCCCTGGTGGATGCGCATCGCTTTCGACATGAGGTCCGTCCCTTCCCTACCGGCCGCCCCGACGACCGAGGCCCGGCCGCCATGGCCCGGCCGTACCGGTCCGGCATTCGTTCATTTGCTTCCTAAGCTAATTATCTCTGGGCCGATATGCCAGAGCGACAACGAATGGTCGAGAGCCCACCAACACCCGGGTTGCATTGCGCAGGACAGCGCTTACAGCCTTGATGTAGTAAGGCTACAGCGGAATGCCGCCACGCGTCGTGCAGCGCAAGTTATTGTTACATTACGGTTTGCTTGGGTGCACCCCTGCGACGGAATGCCCGATCGGCTCTCGCTTGCCGGCAGGGCGCGTCAGGAGTATGTAGTAAAGCTACAAGCCTGCACGACATCCGGCAGCCCATCACGGCCCCGATTGCGGCGCAAGGCAGCAAGGACAGCGACCGATGAATATGGACAGCAAGGATCCCGCGGGCTGGACGCCGCCGGCGCAGCCGCTCAGCCCGGTCACACAGAACCTCGATGCGCTGATGCCCGACGCCATCGCGCTCGCCGCCGAAAATCTCGGCGTGAAGAAGGCTCATTACGACACGCCCACGCTGTTCGCGCTCGCCGTCCTTGCCGGGGCCTTCATCGCCCTGGGCGGCCTGTTCGCGACCGTCGCCATGTCGGGAGCGGAAGGGATGCTGCCCTATGGGGTGACCCGCCTCCTCGGCGGGTTGGTTTTCTCGCTGGGCCTGATCCTGGTGATCGTCGGCGGGGCGCAGCTCTTCACCGGCGATGCGCTGATGGTGATGGCCTGGGCCAGCGGGCGGCTGCACGGACGCGAGATGATGCGGGTCTGGACGACCGTCTGGCTCGGCAATTTCGTCGGTGCGGCCGGCACGGCGCTGCTGGTGTTCCTGTCCGGGCAATACATGTTCGGCCATGGCGCGGTCGGTGCCTCGGCGCTCTATTTCGCCGTCTCCAAGAGTTCCCTGCCGACGGGGCAGGCCTTCTTCCTCGGCATCCTCTGCAACGTGCTGGTCTGCCTGGCCGTGTGGCTGGCGCTGGGAGCCCGCAGCGTCGGCGACAAGATCCTGGCGATCACCTTCCCGGTCTCCGCCTTCGTCGCCGCCGGCTTCGAGCACTGCGTCGCCAACATGTACTTCGTCCCGCTCGGCCTGCTGATCGAATGGGGGGCGCCCGACAGCTTCTGGGCCGACCTGGGCCGGGCGCCGCCGTCGATCCCCGTCGGCCACTACCTGGTCAACCTCGGCGCCGTCACGCTCGGCAACTGGATCGGCGGAGCGCTCCTGGTGGGTGCCGTCTACTGGTTCATCTACCGGCGCCCGAAACAGCACTGATCCATCAAGCCCCTTACGCCAGAACCTCCCTCAAGATATGGGATACCGACTTCCATGAGCGTCATCACCGAAATCCATGCCCGCGAAATCCTCGACAGCCGCGGCAACCCGACCGTGGAAGTGGATGTTGCGCTGGACAGCGGCGCCTTCGGCCGCGCCGCCGTGCCGTCGGGGGCCTCCACCGGCGCCCATGAGGCGGTCGAGCTGCGCGACGGCGACAA
>NZ_JAGINO010000046.1 GCF_017876115.1 Azospirillum picis | reverse complement strand
AAGCTGTTGAGCTGGTCCACCATCGTGTTGATGGTCGACTTCAGCTCCAGGATCTCGCCCTTCACGTCCACCGTGATCTTCTTCGACAGGTCGCCGTTCGCCACGGCGGTCGTCACCTCGGCGATGTTGCGCACCTGCCCGGTCAGGTTGGTCGCCATCGCGTTGACGTTGTCGGTCAGGTCCTTCCAGGTGCCGCCGACGCCCTTCACCTGCGCCTGGCCGCCCAGCTTGCCTTCCGAGCCCACCTCGCGCGCCACGCGCGTCACCTCCGACGCGAAGCTGTTGAGCTGGTCCACCATCGTGTTGATGGTGTTCTTCAGTTCCAGGATCTCGCCCTTGACCGGAACGGTGATCTTCTTCGACAGGTCGCCGTTGGCGACCGCCGTCGTCACGTCGGCGATGTTGCGCACCTGGCCGGTCAGGTTGGCGGCCATCATGTTGACGTTGTCGGTCAGGTCCTTCCAGGTGCCGGCGACGCCCTTCACCTGCGCCTGGCCGCCCAGCTTGCCCTCGGTGCCGACCTCGCGCGCCACGCGCGTCAGTTCGGTGGTGACGGTGACGAGCTGTTCCACCATGGTGTTGACATCGCGGGCGGTGCGCAGGAATTCGCCCTGCAGAGGCCGCCCCTCGATCTCGAGCGCCATGGTCTTGGAAAGGTCGCCCTTGGCGACCGCCCCGATGACGCGGGCGATCTCCGTGGTCGGCTGGATCATGTCGCCGACCAGCGCATTGATGCTGTCGACGCAGGTTTCCCAGCCTCCCGAGGCGTTTGACAGCTTGGCGCGCTGGCTGATACGCCCCTCCTTGCCGATGGCGACGCTGAGCCGGCTGGTTTCCGCCGTCAGGTTCTGGTTCAGCTCCACCACGTCGTTGAACGCGGCGGCGATTTCCCCATCGACACCGGTGAGGTCCAGCGGCAACCGGACCGAGAAGTCGCCCTTGCGCAGTTGTCGCAAGGCCATGAGCAAAGTCTTCGGATCCAAGCTGTCAACGGTCGCCACCATCGCCGTCATGCTGTCTTCCATCCCCCACACCGCCACTTCGGGCTTCGCCACCATCGCCCCCCGGCTCCGGCGCCGGGATGCCAATAAAATGTCATGTACCGTACCGGAAAGTCGAATATCCGTAGCGCCCATATGTATAGGGCGCCATGGACAAAGGAGTGACCGGGCAGTCCTACATCCCCGCACGATGAAGTAAAGGCGTTTCGGGTCAATTTAGCCTTTGGTATGCATACCGCCTTCCGGCATAAGGCGTATAACTATAACCTCTGTCGGGGGCTGCGCATCTTCCATGTCATCGCAGCCGGCGTAAAGCCTCCCGGCGCCTTCTCTCTCGTTTCTTCATCCCGCTCCCCTCACCTCTTGATGAGGCAATTGCACCTGAGATTGAACGTTCATCCTCAAATTGCCGGCCGTTCCAATAAGAGGAAATCGCCTGGACATTGGTCCGGGAAGCGCGCCGCACATGCGGCACTGTCGGAGGCCTGCCGGGACGCCACTCCACTCACGTGCCGGGATGATCATCGGCAATCGGCACGGCCTGCCTATGCGCGACCTTCCGTCCCACTTGGCCGGATCCCACGCCGCGCCGTGGAGTCTTCCGTCAATCGAACATAGACATATGCAATTTTTCTATATTTGCAAAATTCTCTCCCCATCGGGTCGCCTTCATCTCGCCATACGCGCCGTCGATACGTTTTTCCTTTTCATCCCACTTCTCCATCTTCTTCGAAAATGCAACCGGGAATGCTTTTGCAGGACAGCAGATATTCAGCCAAGGATCGATGATCCAGGCCTCCCCCCAGTCATCGAACTTCATTGGGTACTTTTTGTCGACCGGGACCGGGAATCCGATCTGCGCGCAACAATGATCCATGCCGGAAAAGCTTACATACCCGGAGTCCTTGTTTGTCGCCTTGCCGTTCGTCCTGAGCCAATTGAGACAGACGACCGTATACTCCATACAGTTTCCAGCACCGACGCCTTCTATCATCTCGGAGATTTTATCAAGAGGAATCGGTTTCGGCATGCCTCCGAGTTTATCAAATATGTCTTTCCTTCCTTTCTCCGCCTCCCCAAGCCTGTTGGTATATTCAAGCACACGCAATTTACTATAATTCAATTTGTTGTTCGATTTAAGCCTTATCTTATTGCGGGCATATTGGAATGCTTCTTTAGCAGCCTGTTCATAGCTCATCATCCTCTCCTCGATCGGTGTCCAGCCTCGATGTTTCGCCCACCCTTCCCTTGCGCGCCATCGCTCATCCAAACGTCGATATCACCACAACGCCGTCGGATGGCGGGCGTCGGCCACAAAGTGCGATACGGCACATGGGTGGTTCGAAAGAATGCTATGCAACCGGATGATGCTCAGGATAATCGTAGAAGTCGAATCCGGCGTCCCTGCAATGCCTGACGGACCTATTCCGGGACGAGGCACCGGCAGGTGAGGCCGACTGCGACATGGCGGTGGGCTATGACCGGCCGGCGAAGAGGTCGACCCGCCGCTCACGGTGACCGGCGACGCGGCGGAAGCGGGCGACTCAGGCAAGGGTGCGCGTGCTCCCATCGGTGACGGCCAAGGCACCGGCTTGGCGCCGTTCCCGACACCGGTGCCGACAGGGCACGACGGGCCGCCTCACGAATGGGCGGCACGAATGGGGTGCCGGCCGGTGCCGTGCGCTGTACCGGTCGAGGTTGGCCATCTTTCAGGTCCCGCGGTTCCGGCACGGGCAGCGGCTCAATTGATGCTCGAAGAATACTGGATGCCGTGCTCGCAACCATTCCCGTTGCGACAGCCTGATGCCTTTCATAAAGCTCTCCCGCTCCTCCGGAGGGATAGTGCCGATAGTAGGTTTGGAACAAGATTGAACCCCCGATCGTTATGAACAGGTCCGTGGCGGAACCGGCCGGGGGCGACGAAGTCCCCCTGAAAGACTTTCCGCGCCCCACCACTGACCTGGATCATGCCATGTTTTTCTTCACGCTTTCCATGCAAGCCACGATGTACTGCGTGCTCACTTGGGTACGTACCTATGAAAATGGCTTGGTCCTTGCCCAGTCCCTTTCCGGCTTGCCGGACGCCTCCACCTCGCGGCGACGCCCGATGCATGCTGCAACCAACATTCTGCTCTTCCCCGGCAGCCGCTCCACGCCCCATGCCGTCGGTGGACCGGCGACGGTCATCCCCATCGACCGCCGCTGACCGCGGGCGCACACATGGTCCGCTGACGCGAATGCCGCTCGGGCCATGGCGGTCACGCGCCATCCCGACCGAATACCGCCCCAGGCCGGACACCAGCCCGTTCAAGCACCTGCGCCCGATCACGCAATTGTGTAGATGCCGTGATTTGCCGCCGCCGTGCCGCGGACCTATGCTTACTGGCACACACCTGTCGCCGGCACCGGTCCATGGACCGCCGGACGATGATGCGAAGGTCCGATGGGAGACGGTCGATGCTGTTCAAATTCCCCACCGCGTCACAAGCCCGCGAGGACGAAGTCACGCCCAAGGACTTGTTCCTGTCGCGCCGCAGCCTGATCGCGAGCGGTGCCGCGGCTTTGGCGCTGGGCGGGCTGCCGATGGGCGGCCGCAGCGCACTGGCCGCCGCCATCGAGGCACCGACCACGATCAAGCCGGCCGACCAGAAGTTCGATCCCACCACGCCGAAGAAGTCCGCCACCACCTACAACAACTTCTATGAATTCGGCACTGGGAAGAGTGATCCATCGGAAAACGCCGATACGCTCCAGACACGGCCCTGGGAAGTGGCGATCGGGGGCGAGGTGGCCAGGCCGATGACCATCGGCATCGAGGATTTGCTGAAATTCCCGATGGAGGAGCGGATCTACCGCCTGCGCTGCGTCGAAGGCTGGTCGATGGTGATCCCATGGATCGGCTTCCCGCTCGCCGAACTTCTGAAGCGTGCCGAGCCGACGGGCAATGCCAAATACGTCGCCTTCCAGACGCTGAACGACCCAAAGCAGATGCCCGGGCTGCGCTCTTGGGTTCTCGGCTGGCCCTATGTGGAAGGGCTTCGGATGGACGAGGCGATGCAACCCCTGGCCATCCTGGCGGTCGGCATGTATGGCGAAGAGATGCCGAAGCAGAACGGCGCACCGATCCGCCTCGTCGTGCCGTGGAAGTACGGCTTCAAGTCCATCAAGTCGATCGTCAAGATCACCCTTGTCGACCGCCAGCCGCCCACCGCCTGGAACAAGTCCCAACCCAGCGAATATGGCTTCTATTCGAACGTGAACCCCGAGGTCGACCATCCGCGCTGGAGCCAGGCGACGGAACGGCGGGTCGGCGAATTCTCCCGCCGCAAGACCCTGCCGTTCAACGGCTATGGCGAGGAGGTCGCCTCGCTATACGCCGGCATGGACCTGAAGACCTATTTCTGATCACGGCTGACCGATCATGGCCACCGACATCCGCAAGACCGCCAACGCCGCCCTGACGGCGCGTTGGGCAAAGCCGCTCGTCTTCGTCCTGGCGCTGGTCCCGTTGGCCTGGACCTTCTGGCTCGCCTACAGCGGCGAGCTCGGAGCCGAACCCGTCCTGGAGAGCGTGAAGGCCAGCGGTCTCTGGGCCCTGCGCTTCCTGCTGATCGCGCTGGCGCTGACGCCGCTGCGCATGATGACCGGTGTCGCGGCGCTGGCGCGCTTCCGGCGGATGCTGGGCCTGTTCGCCTTCTTCTATGCGCTGGTCCACCTCTCCACCTATGTCGGATTGGACCAGTTCTTCGATTGGGCCGCCATCTGGAAGGACATCGTCAAGCGCCCCTACATCACCGTCGGGATGGGCGCCTTCGTGATCCTCGCCCTCCTCGCCGCCACCTCGACCGACGGGATGGTGAAACGGCTGGGCGGCAAACGTTGGCGGGCGCTGCACAAGGGCGTGTTCGTCGCCGGGGTGGCGGGGTGCCTTCACTTCATCATGCTGGTCAAGGGCTGGCAGACGTCGCCCCTCATCTACGCCGCCCTGTGCATCGGGCTGCTGGCCTTTCGCCGCTGGCCGATGCGGCTCGGCGGGAAGTCCCGCCGTGCCGACCGTCCCGATGCCGTCAGAACACGGCCCGCAGCAAGCCGAGAGTCCGCCTGAGCGCCAGCTCGGCGCTTTGCCGATGATAGCTCCCTCGCTCGTCGCAGTTGAAGCCGTGGCCGGCCGGGTAGGTATGGACCGGCACCCACGGGTACCGTGCCCGCACCTCCTCGGCCACGGACAGTGGGATGGCATGGTCCTGCTCGCCGAAATGCAGCAGGGTCGGCACGCGCGGGGCATCCGCAAGGCGGTTGCCGATGTCTCCGCCGTAGTAGCCGATCGCCGCCCGCACCGGCAGCGCCGATGCCGCCGCCCAGGCGAGGCTGCCGCCCCAGCAGTAACCGACGATGGCCGCCCTGCGGTCGCCTCCCAGGAAAGCCAGGGCCGCCGCGATGTCCGACAGCGCGGCCTCGTTGGAAACCTGCCCCTTCAAGGCAATCCCCCTCTGGATGCCGGCATCGTCGTAAGGCAGTTCGACCCCCCGTTCGGCGCGGTCGAACAGGTCGGGCGCCAGCGCGGTGAAACCCTGGCGTGCCAAGCCGTCGCAAACCCCGCGGATATGGTGGTTGATGCCGAAGATCTCCGGCGCCACGATCAGCCGGCCAAGCTCCTCGCCGACCGCCTCTGCATGGTAGGCCCGCAGCCGATGCCCGTCCCCGGCCTGCAACTCGACCCAGCCTGCCTTCGCGTCACTCATGTCTCGAACCCTCGTTATGACGGACCGTCACGGCGGTCGTTGCCACCATCATAGGGAATGACGGATCGGCGGCAACCGGCGACAGGACAGGGCGGTGCAGCCGCAGGCTTGTGCCTCCTTCCATGCCGGCACGGACGGGCCGTGCGCCGCATCGCCTCCACCGGGCACGGTCACGCGGGCGCAGCGCGTCCGCTTCATCATTTCCCGTTCCTGGCTGCGCCGATCAGGAACTCCCTGTTGCCCTCCGGGCCGGTGATCGGGCTTTCGGTTATGTCCAGCACGCGCCAGCCGTCAAGGCCGTCAAGCCAGGCACGGATGCGGTCGCAGACCTCCTGGTGCAATTCGGGCTCGCGCACCACCCCGCCCTTGCCGACCCGCCCCTTCCCGACCTCGAACTGCGGCTTGATCAATGCCACCAGGTGACCACCCGGAACCACCAGCGCCAGTGCCGCCGGCAGCACGACCTCCAGCCCGATGAAGCTCGCATCGCACACCACGAGATCGACCGGGTCGGGAATTTCCACGCGGCTCAGGTGACGCGCATTGGTCTTCTCCAGCACGACCACGCGGGGATCGTTGCGCAGCTTCCAGGCAAGCTGGCCATGGCCGACATCGACGGCGTAGACCTTGGCGGCGCCGCGTGCCAGCAGCACATCGGTGAAGCCGCCGGTGGAAGCCCCGACATCGACGGCTGTCAGGCCGCCGGGCTCGATGCCGAAGGCATCGAGCCCCTTCACCAGCTTGAGCCCGCCACGCGATACCCAGGGATGATCCTGTCCCTTGACGGACAGGGGTGCGTCACCGCCGATCAGGTCGCCGGCCTTGTCGATGCGCTTGGTGTCGGAATAGACCAGTCCGGCGAGGATCAGCGCCTGCGCCTTGGCCCGGCTCTCGGCCAGTCCGCGCTCGACCAGCGCAACGTCCGCTCTCACCCGTGCCATAAGGACCGCCCCTCCAACCCATTACGCCGCATTCCTGACGCGGAAAGCGGCGGAGGGCAAGCGTGGCGATGATGAGGACGGCGTGGGGCGCCTGCCGCAAGCCTGCCGAAGTCGGCGTGCCTACGCTCCTGCGGCCTCCCGCCGACAGGATACCCGGTCGAAGACCTTGCGTCAGGACCTCAGGACAGGAAGGGAGGTCGCCGCCGGCGAAACTCCCACCGTCGCGGCTGTTCGACGGCCAGCCCGGCTACCCGCGATCACGTGGACGATCGTAAGGCGATCAGCGGAAGAAGCCCGGCCGGGCGTGACGGCTCAGGCCGGAAGTTCCACCGTCACCCGGGTTCCAAGCGGACTGCTGTCGGCCCACAGCTTGCCGCGCAACTGCCCTACGAAGGCACGCACAACCTTGAGGCCGAGCGTCGTGGCACGGGTGACGTCGAGGCCGGCGGGCAGCCCGGCCCCCATGTCGGCCACCTCCAGCCGGGTCTTGCCGCCATCATCGCGGCAAAGCCGAACCTCGATGTCGCCTGCCACACCCTCGGGGAAGGCGTGCCGGGCGGCGTTGCCGACGAGTTCGTTGACGATCAGGCTGAAAGGGATCACGGCTTCCACCGGCATTTCCGTCGGTTCCGCCGCGACGCGGATACGGTGGGCACCGGGCAGGGTGGCCTCCAGCTCGTGGCACAGCTCACGCAGATGGTCGGCGACATCGACCCGGACGGACCGCAGCGCCGTATGGGTGCGCTGGTGGGCCTGGGTGACGATGCCGATGCGGCTGCCGGCACTCTGCAGCGCTCCCCGCACCTCCGGATTCTTCGTCGACAGCGTTTGCAGCGTCAGCAGGCTGGACACCAGTTGCAGGGTGTTCTTCAGGCGGTGGCTGACGTCGCGCAATCTCCGGTCATAGTCGGCGGCGGAATCCGGGGTCTCCTCGGCGGTGACGATCAGGGCGCGGACCACGCCGTTGACGCCGAGCATCGGGGTGACGCGTAAATCCCAGAAGCGCTCGCCGTCGGGCGAATGATCGCCGGCCGACCGATTGCGCTGCAGCCGGCCCGTGCGCCGCGCCTCCACCAGCATGCTGAACTGCAGCGCCGGGAAACCTTCGGTCACGCTGGTGCCCGCCAGCACACCGAGGGAACGGAACGCGGCGTTGGCATAGGCACAGCGGTCGCTGTCGCCGTCGATGACCGCCGTCGGCGTCGGCATCTGGTCGAGAAGACACCGCAACATCGCCGGATCATCGGTGTGGAACCCGGTGGCGCTGCGCTCTCCGTCGGCTTGCGCGCCTGGACCGGTTCCCGGTTCCGCACCGGACTCCGCATCCCAAGACGCCGTTACCGCCATCATATGCGCCATCGCTCCTGACCCCGCTTCCACATCATGCCGACGGTCGTGCCCGCCTCCGTGGCGACCGTTCCAGCTTGCAGAGTGTACGGCGCGGCTCCCGGCGGGCACCAGTCCAACAACCCGAAACCTTGCTAGACAAATGGCATTACGCCTTTCGGTGGGAGAATGCGCTTCTGCATGCAGGGTGGCCGGCGGCGATTTCCATACCCGCGGGCACCCGCAAACACCCGCGCGTGCGGTAACGGTTCTGGCGGCACGGAAGGATGGGTCCTTGGTCATTCGACGCCAACCTGTCATTGCGCGCGAGCCGTCACCCGGCTGGCCGGCCAAGCCGCCGTCATCCCCCGACAGCGCGGCAGGAAGCCGTCTCAGGCCCGCGCGGCGGCACTCTCGATGCCGAGCGCCTGCAAGGCGGTGCGGACGATGTTCTGGGAGGTCAGGCCGGCAATCTCGTATTGGGCCGATGGTGTGTCGTGGTCGAGGTACAGATCCGGCAGCACCATCGGACGGATCTTCAGGCCACCGTCGAGCAGCCCGGACACGGCAAGGAACTGCAGGACGAAGCTGCCGAAACCGCCGACGGACCCTTCCTCGATGGTGATCAGCACCTCGTGCTCCAGCGCCAGGCGGCGCACCAGATCCTCGTCGAGCGGCTTGGCGAAACGGGCATCGGCAAGCGTGGTCGACAGCCCGCGGGCCGCCAGCTCGGACGCCGCCTTCCGCGCCTCGCCCAGGCGGGTGCCGTAGCTGAGGATCGCGATCTTGGTGCCTTCCTGCAGGATGCGGCCCTTGCCGATCGGCAGGACATCGCCGCGGTCGGGCAGTTCCAGCCCAACCCCTTCGCCACGCGGGTAGCGCAGCGCCGAAGCGCGGTCGTCGATGGCCGCCTGGGTCGCCACCATGTGCATCAGCTCCAGCTCGTCCGAAGCCGCCATCAGCACGATGTCGGGCAGGCAGCCGAGATAGGCGGTGTCGAACGCACCGGCATGCGTCGCCCCGTCCGCCCCGACCAGACCGGCGCGGTCCAGCGCGAAGCGAACCGGCAGGTGCTGCAACACCACGTCGTGGATGACCTGGTCGTACGCGCGCTGCAGGAACGTCGAGTAGATCGCGCAGAACGGCTTGAAGCCCTCCGTCGCCATGCCGGCGGCGAAGGTCACCGCGTGCTGCTCCGCGATCCCGACGTCGAAGCAGCGATCGGGAAAGCGGCTTCCGAACAGATCGAGCCCGGTCCCGGACGGCATGGCGGCGGTGATGCCGACGATCGTCGGGTCGGCCTCTGCTTCGCGGATCAGGCTCTGGCCGAAGACGCGGGTGAAGGTCGGGGCGTTGGACTTCGGCTTGGACTGGGCGCCCGTCACCACGTCGAATTTGGCCACGGCATGCAGCTTGTCGGCCGACGCCTCGGCCGGACCGTACCCCTTGCCCTTCTTCGTGACGACATGGATCAGCACCGGCTTGTCGTCGTCGGCATCGCGGACGTTCTGGAGCACCGGCAACAGATGGTCCAGGTTGTGACCGTCGATCGGGCCGATGTAATAGAAGCCCATCTCCTCGAACAGGGTGCCGCCGGTCACCATGCCGCGGGCATATTCCTCCGCCCGACGGGCGGCGTTGCGCAGCGGACGCGGAAGCTGGTCGGCGATCTCCTTGGCCAGATGGCGCAGGGAGAGGTAGGGCTTGGACGAGATCAGCCGCGACAGGTAGGCGCTCATGGCGCCGACCGGCGGGGCGATCGACATGTCGTTGTCGTTGAGGACGACGATCAGCCGCGACTTGGTGGAGGCCGCGTTGTTCATCGCCTCATAGGCCATGCCGGCGCTCATCGCGCCGTCGCCGATCACCGCCACGACGTTGCGCCGCTCACCCTTCATCTTGCTTGCGACAGCCATCCCGAGCCCGGCGGAGATGGAGGTCGAACTGTGGCCGGCGCCGAAGGGGTCGTACTCGCTCTCCGAGCGCTTGGTGAAGCCGCTCAGGCCGCCGCCCATGCGCAACGTCCGGATGCGGTCGCGCCGCCCGGTCAGGATCTTGTGCGGGTAGCACTGGTGCCCGACGTCCCAGATCAGCCGGTCATAGGGCGTGTCGAAGATATAGTGGAGCGCCACCGTCAGCTCCACCACCCCCAGCCCGGCGCCGAGATGGCCGCCGGTCACCGAAACCGCATCCACGGTTTCGGTGCGCAACTCGTCGGCGAACTGGCGGAGCTGTTCGGGCTTCAGGGCCCGCAGCTTGGCTGGCGTCGGACAAAGGTCGAGCAGCGGGGTCTTGCTGGCGGTCACGTCTTGCGGATCCTCGAAGCAGGTCAGGCGCGACGCGCGACGACGAAGTCGGCGACGGCCTTCAACATATCGGCACGCCCATCGAAAATATCCAAGTGCTCCGCCGCCTGGCGGGAGAGCATCTCCGCCTGGGCGCGGGCACGCTCACGGCCGAGGATCGACACGAAGGTCGCCTTGCCGGCCTCGGCGTCGCGGCCGACCGTCTTGCCGGTCTCTTCCGCCGTCCCCTCGACGTCCAGCAGGTCGTCGACGATCTGGAACGCCAATCCCAGGTCATGGGCATAGGCGCGCAACGCCGTCCGCTGGGGCGGGCTGGCCTTGCCGAGAATCCCGCCGGCCTCGCAGGAATAGGCGATCATCTCGCCGGTCTTCATGCGTTGCAGCCGGGTGGTCGTCCCGAGATCGAAGCTCTCATGCTCGGCGATGAGATCCAGCATCTGGCCGCCGACCATGCCATGGCCGCCCGCGGCCTTGGCCAGCGCGGCGATCAGGTGGCAGCGGATGTTCGGATCCTCGTGCGTCTCGCTCCCGGCCAGCACCTCGAAGGCGAAGGTCAGCAGTCCGTCGCCGGCCAGAATGGCGGTGGCCTCGTCGAACTGCCGGTGGCAAGTCGGGCGGCCGCGGCGCAGTTCGCCGTCGTCCATCGCCGGAAGGTCGTCGTGCACCAGGGAGTAGCTGTGCACCATCTCCACCGCGGCGGCGACGCGGATGGCGCAATCGGGATTCACCCCGAACAGGGATGCGGACTGCATGACCAGGAAGGGACGCAAGCGCTTGCCGCCGTTCAGGCAGCCATAGCGCATCGCGTCGAACAACCGCGCCTCCGCCAGTTCGGTGGTGGGCAGCAGGGCGTTGATCTTGACCTCGACCGCCTGAGCGATCTCCGCCAACGCGGCCTTCAGGTCGTCTTGGGATATGGTCTGCACGTCAGTCGATCCGGGCGGGTTCGGTGCCGAGGGAGCCGTCGGCGGTCACGGTGATGCGGTCGATCTTGGCCTGCGCCTCGCGCAGCTTCATCTCGCAATGCCGCTTCAGCGCGGTGCCGCGCTCATAGGAGGCGATCGCGTCGTCGAGCTTGCCGCGCCCCTCCTCGAGCTGGCGGACAATCCGCTCCAGTTCGGCGAGCGCGTCCTCGAAGCTGAGAGCGGCGATGTCGGGCGGGATGGCGGACGACGCCGCAGTGGAAGGGGGCATATCGGGCAGAACCATGGTGGAACCTCAAGCCCGCGAAGTTAGGCCCCGTGCACGCCATGCGCAAGGGCCGAGGCAGACCGAGGTCCGGTCCTTGCGGCCTATGCGGTCGGATAGGCCCCCTCCACTTCCGGGGAGGGTCGGCGGCAATCCGGTCAGCAATACATCAGTTCGCGCACATGGGCCGACGCGGCCGACGCCAGCGCGCGCAGGTTGTAGCCGCCCTCGAGAACCGAGACGATCCGGGCGCCGCAATGCGTGCGCGCCAGTTCGCCCAGTTTCCGGGTCGCCCAGACGAAGTCGTCGTCGATCAGGTGCAGCGCCGCCAGCGGATCGCGGGAATGGGCGTCGAAACCGGCGGAAATGATCAGCAGGTCCGGCTTGAAATGGTCGATCGCCGGCAGGATGACGTGCGTCATCGCGTGGCGGAACTCCGGCGAGCCTGCCATCGCCGGCAGCGGCGCGTTGACGCAGTTCCCATACTCGCCCTTCTCTCCGGCATCGCCGGTGCCGGGATAGAGCGGCGACTGGTGGGTCGAGCAGTAGAGCAGATCCGGGTCGTGCTGGAAGATGTCCTGCGTGCCGTTGCCGTGATGGACGTCGAAATCCATCACCGCCACCCGTTGCAGCCCATGGACCGCGCGGGCATGGTAGGCGCCGACCGCAGCGTTGTTGAACAGACAGAACCCCATGGCCTTTTCCCGTTCGGCATGGTGACCGGGCGGGCGGACGGCGCAGAAGGCGTTGCGGGACTGGCCTGACGCCACCGCGTCGACCGCGGCGACCACGGCCCCGGCGGCCCGCAGCGCGGCCTCTCCCGACCCCGGCGACACGACTGTGTCGGCGTCGATTCCCGCATGTTCCACGCTGGGGATCGCCGCCATGACGCGATCGATGTGAGACTGCGGATGGGCACGGAGGAGCTGCTCCACCGTGGCGCAGGGCGCCTCCTGCCGTTCCAGCATGTGGAATTCCTCCGTCTCCAGCGCGGCGAGCACGGCGCGCAGGCGGTCGGAGCATTCCGGATGGCCGAGCCCGGTGTCGTGCTCCAGGCACGCCGGGTGGGTGAACAGGGTGGTGAGCATCGATTTTTCGACTGTTTTCGTTGGCGGTCTGGGCGTTCCCGACTGCCATTCTTCCCGTATCGCTAATGAATGTACAGGCTGATTCCGGGACGATTCGTCACAGCCCATTTTCGGGCAACCCCGCAATCCGACGCATCCCCGGCTTTTACAGCCGCGCGGACAGCGCGACGCCTGTTCACACCACCCGTTCGATCACGAAGCGCAGGACACCGTCCTCCTCGGCGACGGACAGCAACCGGTTGCCGGTGGCCTCGCAAAAGGCCGGAAAATCCCGGCGCGCCCCGGGGTCCGTCGCCTCGACGGTCAGCGTGTCGCCGACGGCGACGGCCTTCAACACCTTGCGCGCGCGCAGGACCGGCAGGGGGCACTGCAAGCCTTTGGTGTCCAACGGATGATCAGTCATGCGGCGATGCTAGCCCACCCCGACGGCTCTGTCATCATCCGCGGCCGGCGCCATGACGAGTTTGGAGGCACAACCATCGCGCGACAGTAATCGTGTTCTTTTCCACGGTAACTGGAGAAAAAGCAAGGTAGCGACCAATGGTCACGTCCAGGTTCTGCTCACCCCGGAGAAGCGGGATCTGCCTGTGACCACTGCTTCCCGCATGTGGACAATGAGACGCAATCGCGAATATACTAGCATTCAGGTCATTTTATTTCGCGTACCGTGAAATTACGGTATGCGATCAAAACGAATCGTAACGAACGGGGCGGCGGTAGAGCAATGAAGATCGAGGAGTTGCAGGCCAACGCCCGCCGGGCGAGCGCGCTGCTGAAGGCGATGTGCAATGAACGGCGGCTCCTCATCCTGTGCCATCTCAGCCAGGGAGAGAAATCCGTCGGCGAACTGGAGGATCTGGTCGGCCTCAGCCAGTCGGCGCTTTCCCAGCATCTTGCCCGCCTGCGACGCGACGGTCTGGTGCGGACCCGCCGCAGCGCCCAGAACATTTACTATTCGCTGAACGGGCATGAAGCGCAGACCATCATGGCCACGCTTCACGACCTCTACTGCACACCGGGTGCGATCACATCGGCCGAAGACCCGTTCGGCACTGCGGAGGCGGAGGATGCGGGCTGCGACCCGTCACTCCGGACGGTCGCCGCGCCGGCATCCTGACGTCAGCCCGGTGCCCGCAGCGCCGCGGCGGCAAGGGCGAGCCATCCAATCATGAATGCCCAACCGCCCGCGGGAGCGGTCATGGGGACCGGCAGCGGCCCGACGGTCGCCAGGGCATAGAGCGTGCCGCTGAACAGGACGATGCCGGTCGCGAACAGCCAGCCGGCCAGCCGGAAGGCCACGCGGCCACGCGGCCCCACACGGCTTCCAAGCGCCACCAGCGCGACGAGGGCGAGTGCATGCGCCATCTGGTACTGGCCGGCGATGCGGAACCAGTCCTGCGCCTGCGGATTGCCGGCCAGCCCATGGCTGGCATAGGCGCCGGTTCCGACGGCTATGGCGCCGTTCAGGGCGGCAAAAACGATCCAGATACGGTCGACCAATGCCATTGCCATCCGTCCCTTCCCTGCTGCTGAGCACGCCTGTCTACATGCTGCCGGTCCGCGGGATCAACAATCGACCATGGCGCATCATGGCAGCGCGCGCGGTCGCGCGGGAAGGCAATGGCCTCCCGGCGGGGGCTCTGTCGGCACCACGGCGGATGGAGACCGGCGCCGGACGGCGGGCCGGATGGTCATACGAACCGCGTCGAAGGCGCGAAGCCCGTCAGACCTGGACGTCGAGGAACATGCCGCGGCGGTAGTTGCGGGGCAAGGTCAACACACCGTTGACCACCAGCGCAGCCAGCTCGCGCAAAGTCGGAATGCGTTGCCGCCCCTGCTGCCCAACCCCTTCGGCCCGCCCGCGGGCTCCCACGGCGGGGATGCGTCCGCCGCCGGAATCCGGGCGGATCGGCTCGTTGGAACGATCACCGGTGCGTCTGGTCTCTACCATGCTCGGTTATTTACCATAAATGCGCGCCTTTTGAAAAGGGCCATGTTCCCCGTGGGAAAATTGCGAGGTCCGACAAGCGGCGGCTGGCTTTTTTCAGGCCGCCCTTACCTGTGTTCGGCAACGATGATAGGACTATCATCACCCTGTCGGTTGGGGGAGCATTGGCATGTGCCTGGGATCGCGCCTTCACGCCCTCGGTACCGGAGCCAAGTGGAACATCGGCACTGGTGACGTTCGCACCGGGCGTCAATGCAGTTTCCAACATCCTTGCATGGCGGTATCGGGGCCTACGGACAGGCGAGTTGAACGTTGGAACAGGACTGGACCGCCCCCCGAAGCTGAGACGACTGATAAAACGTTCCGGATTGGTCAGGCCACCAGGGCCGGGCGGCCGCCCGGCCCTGGTGGCGGGAATTTTTCTTCGAACTCGGCCGGTGGA
>NZ_JAGINO010000045.1 GCF_017876115.1 Azospirillum picis | reverse complement strand
CCCCAGCAGGTCCTCGACCGCGACACCGGACATGGCGACCTCCCAAAGCCTGTTCAACAGGCGGGAGGACGCTCTATCGCAACTGTAATGCTAAGAGGCGACCACCGGCAAGCCGGTCGCCGTGATCCTGCGGCCCGCCAAGACGCCGGATGGCACCGAAGGCGTCGTTCTGGCGCGACGCCCAGTTCGACACCCTGCGCCTCGGTCTCGTCAAGGTGGCGGCACGGGTCACCGAGATGAAGACCCGCATCAAGGTCTCTCTGCCAACCAGCTTCCCCTACCAGGAAGCCTCGCGGTGTTGGCCGCCAGAACCGTCAAGCTGCTGCCATGAATGCCGGGGCAACGTGCCCCTGAACAAACCTATCCCCGCAACCCTCCAAACCCGTCATCCCGCGCCATTGGCGCAACCCATCGACGCGCCTTCGGCAAGCCGTTCCAAAACGCTGATGAATTATTCGGGCTAGCGGATAAACGCCCCCGACTCAATTCATCATTTAAGAAATCTCCAACACCGTCCCATGGGCGCGCATATTACCCGCGTTTCGCAAGGGCTCCTGGCTCAAATCTATTGGTTTTAGTGTATTCATTTTCAGTAAACTTGCTGTCATCTATAAGAATTCTGACAAGATATTTTTCATTATTTGATATCGCATATTGTCGAATGGCCTCATCTCCTAATTGAGTTGAGGACATTCCTGAAGTATCAATTTCAAATTTTGGTGTGTACACTTTTCCAGCGGACAGGCTATCACCGTACCATTTTTGAAATATTTTATTTATATATGACGGACCAGCTTCCAACTCCTCGCGTATTTGTGGAATAATAACAAACGTATATGGGCTTTTTGTCAGTATATTAAAGGCTTGGCCAGACGGATCTACGGCAAGGGTATTGATGGAACGTGTATCAAGAAGAACGGAAAGAGACGTGCCGGACATGATTTATTTCTCTTTTTTTTCAACAAACGGGTTTTTTGCCAGTCTTTTGACTGCCTCTTCGCTATCAACTGATGGAATGCGACCTTCCGCTACAAGTCGGCAGAGGGAAAATGCGGTTGCCGCGCTCTTATGTGGTGACAACCCGTTTCTTTTTAGGTATGCCTTTCCATATTTAATGACAATGTCCAATTCTTTTTCTCGCAAAAACCCATTCGCCTTTACCCTGTAGGCAATTTTTCTAATTCTCTCATCATTCATCATCTCCTTCGCGAGAGTAATTACTTCATCTACTGTAATAAGCTCTCCCTGACGCGGGGAACTTGATGCGAAATCACCGCCTTTATTTTCCGGCGTTATTTCCTTTGACATCGCTGTCACCCTTCGGTTCGAATGAGTGAAAATTCTATCGGATCACCGAATCTATGATCGTCACTCCCGCGCGACAATCGTCACTGCCTTTTTTCCCTGTGCGTCGATCGTCAGCATCTTGAAAGACCAACCCGGTAGGCCATTGACCTTTAGATCCTCGACCATTGCCTCCTGCTGCCCGAACGGCGTCACCAACTCGACTAGCCACAATCGGTCGCCGCTCTTCCAGTCGGTCGGCGCTAGTTTTGTCGAACCCGCTTCCAGGCGTTTCACGACCTCCTCCGACACGCTGGCCCACAGCGCCAGACCAACCAGCCGCTCGCCCGAACGGAAGGTGCGGAACTGCTGAAGGAGAAATGGCGGCATCACCATCCATTCCAGGTCGGACAGGAATAAATGCTTGTGGCGTGGCGACTGAGTCAAAAGCCATGCCGCCTCTCCAAACACAGTGGCCAACGTCACCTGGGCAACAGAAGTAGGAGTCTCCGATGACGGACTCCGAATGCCTTCGATGTTTGCAGACATGACTCAGCCTTACAGTGCTATTGGTTTCGAAATAGGAGTGTCGACTTCACTCATCAAACGCACCCAGACATAAAAAATCAATGCCCAAGATTCCATTAAAAATAATTCCCGCATACTGCATTATGCTCTTTACTTAATAGTACGAGAGAAACCGCATTTTCTCGGAAATTATTCCGGATAGTTAACAAATTTTTTCGTGCAATGATGCTTCGATTGCGAGGCATAACCTTATCAATGCACATTATATGCTTGCCTATCAATATAAAGCGGCCTAGCGGCGCCGATAATAACTATATCTTGCGCTTACCGTTCATTAGGTTGATAAGCTTTTCGTTCGCGTGATTAATAACGCGAAGTTTTCTATCTCTTTACGGAACTAGGCGAAGTTTTGCTGTCGTTCCAGGCCAGGACGATTGTAGATCGATTCCTTTGTTCACCTAATGCTTCCCTTTGCCTCTGAAGGACAATTCGTCACACCCGAAAGCCGACCCTCTGCAGAGTGCGCATGAGATCGAGTGTGGTGTATTCATGGGGTCAATCCAGGAAAATGCCTGGGGACTCGCCTGTGGGGCGCGAGGCACCTCTTTCGTCCGGAGGGCACAGGGTGCCATCCCTTCCTCAATCCATCCCCCTTCGATTTGGCGGCTCGACCGCCCGAACCGCAGGGTCCCACCCGGCGATTTTCCGCGATTTTTTCCTCAACCCGGCGGATTGCCGGATACCACCCGTCGCAAGGCCGGTACAGGCTGGTGGACGGAAAGTGGGCGGGACGCACGGAAGGGGAAGACGCCGGCATGTACCATGACCATGTGCGCCGGGACAAATTGACCAACAAGACGTGGTTCCTGGGCCTGCTGGCGCTCGCCTTCACGGCGGCCGGCGTCGTCGGCAACGTCGGGGACTCCGGCCTTGCCGCCCGTCTCGCGCCGGCCACCGCGGCCCTGCCGGGCGGCGAGGGGCTGGCGGGCGTCTGGGTCGCGCTCGCCGTCGCGCTGGCCCTCACGCTGAACGTCCATCTGCTCGGCCGGCTCGGCCGGGGCCTGCAGATCGCCGCCGTGTGGCTGGAAGTGTTCAGCCTGTTCCTGGTCTTCTTCTACAGCTTCGACCTGTCCTACAGCTTCATCCTGGGCAAGCTGCCGTTCCTGATCACCCAGGGCGTCGTCACCACCCTGTACATCTCGGCAATCTCCATCGCCATCGCCTTCGTGCTGGCGATGGTCGGCGCCATCGCGAGGCTGTCGGACAACGGCTTCGCCATCGCCATCGCCTCCTTCTACACGTCCTTCTTCCGCGGCGTGCCGCTGCTGATCCAGATCTACCTGATCTATCTCGGCATCCCGCAGCTCGGCTACGTCATCGGGGCGATCCCGGCCGGCGTGGCGGCGCTGTCGCTGTGCTACGGGGCCTACATGACGGAGATCTTCCGCGCCGGCATCATGAGCATCCCCAAGGGCCAGTGGGAGGCCGCGCGCGCCCTCGGCTTCAGGCCGATGCACACGCTGGTGCTGATCATCCTGCCGCAGTCGCTCCGCCTGATCATCCCGCCGACCGGCAACCAGTTCATCGCCATGCTGAAGGACAGCTCGCTCGTCTCGGTGATCGGCGTGTGGGAGCTGATGTTCCTCGCCCGCACCCAGGGCCGCGACGAGTTCCGCCACCTGGAGATGCTGATCACCGCCGCCGCCCTCTACTGGCTGATCTCCATCGTGCTGGAGCAGGTGCAATCCCGCCTGGAGCGCCGGCTGGCGCGCGGCCACCGCCACTGACCATCGCCCTCACCCGGCGCCGCCGATCACCGTCACTGCCCACCGGCACCGGCCGCGGCGCGCCCGCATGCCCGGCCGATCCCTCCCATCCGAACGCCAAGGCTTCCCCACACCTCAGGAGACCGTCGATGACCCTGTTCAAGTCCCTGTGCCTCGCCGCCGCCGCCGGCGCGCTCGCCCTCTCCGCCGGTGCGGCCGAGGCGGGCGCCACGCTGGACCGCATCACGCAGAAGAAGGAGATGGTGGTCGCGACCGCCGCCAACTGGCCGCCGCAGTCCTTCATGAACAAGGACAACCAGCTCGACGGCTTCGACGTCGACGTGGCCAAGGAGATCGCCAAGCGGCTGGGCGCCACCGCGCGGTTCATCACGCCGGAATGGGGCATCATCACCGCCGGGAACTGGAACGGCCGCTGGGACATCTCGGTCGGCTCGATGACGCCGACGACCGGGCGGACCCGCGTCCTCGACTTCCCGGCGATCTACTATTACACGCCCTACGTCTTCGCCGTGCACAAGGCCTCCAAGCTGGACAGCCGCGCGGCGCTGAACGGCAAGACGATAGGGGTCGAGGGCGGCACGACCTCCGAGGATTACATCAACGGCAAGCTGACGATCGACGCGGTCGGCGTGCCTGCCTTCACCGCCGACGTGAAGCCGGGCGACATCAAGACCTACGGCGACAGCGTCGGCCCGCTGGACGACCTGCGGCTGGGCGACGGCGTGCGGCTGGACGCCATCGTCTCCGCCCTGCCGACCATCGACGCGGCGGTGAAGCGCGGCTATCCGATCCGCGCCATCAACGACAAGCCCGCCTATCACGAGCCGCTGGCCATCGCCATCGACAAGGGCGACGCGGAGCTGAATGCCAGGCTGGCGGAGATCGTGGCCGCCCTGAAGGCCGAGGGCACGCTGAAGTCGCTGTCGGAGAAGTGGTACGGCATCGACTACACCGTCGCCAAGTGACGCCGCGGGAGGGCCGGCCGCCGGGATTTCCCCATCCCCGCGGCCGGACCTTCATCGAACCAGACTCGATCCTGCAGACGGGACCCAGCCGGCATGCGTGACTACCCGAACACCTATTACAGCGCCACCCGCCGTCCGGCGGCCGACTGCGCGCCGCTGCGCGGCACGGCGGCGGCCGACGTCTGCGTGATCGGCGGCGGGCTGGCCGGCCTGTCCACCGCCTGGGAGCTGGTCCGGCGCGGCCGCTCGGTCGTGCTGCTGGAGGCGCAGCGGATCGGCTGGGGGGCCTCCGGCCGCAACGGCGGCTTCGTCCTGCAGGGCTGGTCGGAGGGCTTGCGGAAGATCGAGGCACGCTGCGGCCAGGACCATGCCCGCGCCCTGTTCGCCCTGTCGGTGGAGGGGGTGGAGATCGTCCGCGGCACCATCGCCGGCCATGCCCTGCCCGGCTGCAACCCGACGCCCGGAAAGCTCAGCGTCACCCGCTACGAGGCGGCGGACCAGTTGCAGCGCCACCGCGACCACATGGCGCGGACCTACGGCTACGAGTTCACCTACCTCGACCGCCCGACCCTGCGCGGCCTGCTGAAGAGCGACATCTATTTCCAGGCTCTGCGCGACACGGTCGGGTTCCACTTCCACCCGCTGAACTACTGCCTCGGCCTCGCCGGCCTGATCGAGGGGGCGGGCGGGCGCCTGTTCGAGGGCACCGCCATGACCGGCATCCACCGCGACGGCATGGTCGGGGGTACGGCCGGAACCGGCGGGCGCTGGCGGGTGGAGACGGCCGACGGCTCGGTCGCGTGCCACGACGTGGTGATGTGCGGCGGCGGCTATGGCGGGCCGGAGTTCGGTCCCCTGCGCCGGGCCTTCCTCCCCATCGCCACCTATGTCGTGCTGACGGAGCGGCTGGGTGACCGCCTGCAGGACCATGTTGCGACCACCGACGCGGTCGGCGACGACCGCCGCTCGTCCGACTATTACCGCGTCGTCGAGGGCGACCGGCTGCTGTGGGGCGGGCGGATCACCACCCGTTACGAGCAGGACGAGCGGCGCCTGGCCGCCCTGCTGCGCCGGGACATCAGCGGCGTCTTCCCCGGCCTGGCCAAGGTGCGGATCGAGAAGGCGTGGTCGGGGCTGATGGGCTACGCGCGCCACAAGATGCCGCACATCGCCCGGATCGAGGACGGCCTGTGGAGCTGCTCGTCCTTCGGCGGGCACGGCATGAACACCGCCCCGATCGGCGGGCGGGTGATCGCCGAGGCGATCACCGGGGAAAGCGACCGCATCCGTCTTTTCGCCCCTTACGGCCTGACCTGGAATGGCGGTATCTTCGGCCCCGCTGCCGCGGACCTAGTCTATGCCGGACTGCGTCTGATGGACTTCTGGCAGGAATCGCGATCCCGGCGCCAGGGCGCCTGACGGGTCGGCCACCATGAGAGGGGACGAGGCGATGTCTGGGCCGGGCAGCGAGCAGGGTTTCCGCCTGACGGACAAGGACAAGCAGCTCCTCGCCCTGCTGCAGAAGAACGCGCGGGAGCCGACCTCCTCCCTGGCCCGCAAGATCGGGGTGTCGCGCACGGCCCTGCAGGAGCGCATCCAACGGCTGGAAAGCGCCGGCGTGATCGAGGGCTATTCGGTCCGCATCAACCAGAGCAAGCTGATCTACACCGTCAACTGCTTCACGCTGGCGGTCTGCAACAACAAGACCTATTCGGACGTCGTCGCCCAGATGCGGATGATGGACTCGGTGCAGGCCGTGTACGCCATTTCCGGCGACTGGGATTTCGTCATCCACGTCGCGACGGAGACGCTGGAGAAGCTGAACGCCGAGCTGACGCGCATCAACATGATCAAGGGCGTCGCGCGCACCACCTCCTGCATCGTCATGGAGACGAAGTTCGACCGCCGGCTCGCCTTCATGGGCAGGATGGGACCGAACCTGCTTGAGGACGCCGGCGGCCCGCCGTCGCCGGAGGACGGGGCCGGCGCGGCTGACCCGGCGCCGGGGCTGGAAGCGGGCGGCTGAGCGCGCTTTGAAAGTTCATTGCGCATTGAGGCGCGTTCCTGATGGAGCGGGATCGGCCCGCCGAGGCGGGCCGGGTCGAGATGCCTTCTATCCGCGTACGATCCAGGACTCCGGGGTGGAGTTGGAGAAGGCGGAGAGCCCGACGCCCTGGAGGGTGAGGTCGTTGCCGTCGGAGAACACGATCACCGCATTGCCGGCACTGTCGCTGCGCAGACTGTAGCCCTGGCCCTCGGCCAGCCGCAGCCGGTCGCCCTCGGCGGCGTTGAAGTCGGTGATCACGTCCTTGCCGCTGCCGCTTGCGAAGACGAACAGGTCGGCCCCCGCCCCGCCGCTCAGCGTGTCGGCGCCGCGGTCGCCGGCCAGCACGTCGTCGCCGAAGTCGCCGAACAGCAGGTCGTTGTCCAGACCGCCGAACAGCGTGTCGGCATCCTGCCCGCCATAGAGTGTGTCCGCCCCGGCATTGCCGAACAGCAGGTCCGCACCGCTGTTGCCGAGCAGAAGGTCGCCGCCGGCATCGGTCAGGCTGCTGTCGCTGAGACCGCCAATGAGCACGTCATTGCCTTGGCCGCCGTTCAGCGTGTCGGCCCCGAGGTCGCCCGACAGCCGGTCGTCGTCGCGCCCGCCGTGGAGCAGGTCCTCGCCCCGGCCGCCGAACAGCGTGTCGGCGCCGGTGTTGCCGAACAGCAGGTCGCTGCCGGTGTTGCCAAAGAGCCGGTCTTGCTCCTCGCCGCCCTGCACCGTGTCGTTGCCGTCGTCGCCGTAGAGCACGTCGTTGCCGGTCTTGGACCCGACGAAATCATCGCCGCCGCCACCGTGCAGGGTGTCGTCGTCGGCGCCCAGGAGGATGGTCTGGTTGGCGCCGTCGCCCCACACCGTCTGCGAGCCGTCGCCGCCGGTCACCGTCACCGCGCCGATCACCGCGGCGAAATTGACGTTCTGGAGCTGGATGGCGCTGCCCGTGGGCAGGCCGCGACTGTCGATCACCAGGGCGGTCTGCGGGCCGCCGGCCGCAGCCGGGGTGCCGCTGATGACCAGCGGCGCACCAGGAGCGGTCATGCTGCCGAAGGCGACGCTCGGCGAGATGGTCTGGACGAGCAGCGGGGTGTCGGCCGACAGCCCTTGGAGGAAGCCGCCGCCGCCGCCGGTGAGCTGGGCCTGATCGGTCGAGCCCGCCGTGGTGTGGGCGTTGATCTCACGGATGAGGTCGGTGAGCGCGTTGCCGGCCGCCTTGGGCGTCGACGAGCCGCTGGCGGTCAGGCCGTAACCGGCCGGCAACTGCGCCGTCAGCACCGTGCTGCCGCCGCTGGCCGCCAGCGGGATGTCGGCAACGCTGTTGTTGCCGACGGTCTCGGTGCGCCCGGCCGTCACTACGGGGACGGTGATGACGGTCGAGGTGGTGCCGTCACCGTTGCTCTGCGTGGCGGTCTGCACCGGAACGCCGTCCACCACCGTCGGCTCTGAGGGTGGGGGCGGAGGTGCCGGCATGGTGTTGGTGACCGGCCGGCCGTTGAGGTCGGCCATCTCCTGCCCGGCGCCGTCCCGCAGCTCGCTGCCCTGGGCGCTCGCCTCATAGCTGAACTGCACGCTGTCGCCGTACTGGACGGGCGTGTCCAGCGTCAGGCTCAGGGTTTGGGTGCCGCTGCCGGCGATCCCGGTGATGGTCCGCGGCTGGGTGCCGACCAGGACGCTCATGCCGTGGCTGTCAGGCGCGGTCACCGTCTCGCTGAAGGTCAGCGTCAGCGTGGTGCCGCTGACCGAGGCCGCGGTCACCGTCGGCAGGGTGGCGTCGATGGCGTCGGCGGTCTGCGCGATCGCCGTCGTGTAGGCGGTGTTGGTGTTGCCGGCCGTGTCCTGAAGCACGAGGCTGACCGGGATGTCGGCCGCCGCCGCCACGTCGCTGCCACCGGCGGTCACGGTGAACTGCGCGGTGTAGCTGTGGTTCGTGGTCTTTTGCAGGTTGCTCAGCGTGAAGCCGCCGATGCTGCCGCTCGACAGGGTGAAGGTGTCGGTGTCGTCGGCCGTGGTGATGGTCGCCGTGACCGTGTCGCCGATCTTCATGGCGGCGTCGGCAATGGCGACGCTGTCGATCTGCGGGGCGAACCGGTCCATGGTGTGGGCGGTGCCGGTCGTGAAGCCGCCGGTGATGGCGCGGTCGCCGCTGTCCGTGATGCCGGTGCCGCTGCCGTTCAGGTCGAGCCGCAGGGTGCCCTGGGTGTCGGCCGCCGTGGCGACGCTGACCGTGTAGGTGCTGCCGGAGCCGGTGATGCCGGTGATGGTGCCCGCGGCCGTGCCGTGCGTCGCGGTCAGGGTGAAGTCGTCGGCGCTCACGCCGGTGACGGCGGTGCTGAAGACGACCGTGTAGTCGACGTTGCCCGCCGTCGCCGCGGTGTTCGGCGTCGGCGTGATAGAGGTGACCGAGGGTCCGAGCTGGGGCACCGTGAACGACACCGTGCCGGTGGCCGTGTTGGAGGCCGCATCGACGACGTTGCCGGACGAGAAGGACAGCACGGTGCCGGGTATGACGGTCGTGCCCGCCCCGAGCGTGAGCGTGAAGGCCGAGGCGTAGCCGTTGACCGGGGACACCGGGGCGAGGCTGGCGTTGTTGCCGGGCAGCGCGCCGCCCATCTGCAGGTTGGCCAGGGTGATGGTGCCGACGCTCACCGGCTCGCTGAAGGTCAGGGTCAGCGTGTCGCCGCCGCCGTAGACGCCCGGACCAGAGTTGTCGGTAGCGGAGATCGGCGCGGTGGTATCGGCGGCCGGCGCCGTGGTGTCGATGGTGAGCGTCTGGGTGGTGCTGGTGCCCTCGTTGCCGGCGGCGTCGGTGACGCGGGCGCGCACCGTGTAGGTGCCCTGCGCCAGCGCCGCGAGATCGAAGGTGGCGGTGTTGTTGCTGATGCTGCCGTTGTCGCGCGCGGTTTCGCCGGGATCGAGGAAGTCGTTGTCGTTGTTGAGGTCGACGTCGACGCTGACCGTCGCGGCGTTGGCCACGCCGGCGCCGTTGGTGCCGTCGGCGGTGGTGACGGTGATGGAGGGGGTGGTGTCCTTGGTCCGGCCGGCGATGCTGGCCGTCACCGTCGGCGCCGAACTGTCGAAGGTGTAGGTGCCGCCGGTGGTAAAGCCGCCGGTGATGGCGGTGCTGGCCGCGGTGCTGAGGATGCCGGTGCCGCTGGCCTTGAGGTCGAGGCGCAGCTTGCCGTCGCCGGTGATGCCGCTGACCGGCACCGTCCAGGTCCGCCCGTTGTCCGCGCTGGTCACCCCGCCGTCCGGGTAGAGCGGGTCGCCGACCGTTCCCGTCGTCGTGCCGGCGGTCGCGGTCAGGGTGAAATCGTCCGCGGTGACACCGCTGACCGCCTCGCTGAAGGTGACGGTGAAGAGCAGGCCGTTGGTCTTGCCGGCCGTCGCCGACGGCACGATCGAGCTGACCGACGGGCCATCCGGGAGCAACGAGAAAGCCCGTCCACGGATATTGTAATAGGGAATATCCAGACCGAATCCGCTGGGGTAGGGAGGGCTATCGTTGACCCCGCTGCCATCTGCCCAGGTGACGACGAAGCCGTCGCTCCCCAACGCAGCGACCGCCGAGGCTGCCTGCTGGCCTGCCGTGGTGGAATTGATGAGGAAGTCCGAGCCCGAGGGCGTGCCATCGGCCGCAAACCTCTGCCCGCGGATATCAGTGTAGTTGTCGGGCGTAGCCGCGCTGCTATCCGACCATGTGACGATAAAGCCGCCGTCCGCCAGCGCCGCGACGCTTGGAGCGTCCTGGCCGCCCGTGGTGACGGTGTTGACGAGAAACTCGGTTCCTACAGGATCGCCGTTGCTCGCGTATCTCTGCCCACGGACGTCCATGGCGGTGCCGCTTCCCGCCGCCCCGCTGAGATCTTGCCAGACGACGACGAAACCGCCGTCCGTCAGCGTCGTGATCGCCGGACCCGTCTGGTCGGAGGAGGTGATGGTGTTGACACGGAACTCGGGACCCTGAAAAATGCCGGTGCCGGAGAATATCTGTCCGCGGATGTCGTTGCCGCTGCCGCTAGGTCCCGTCGAGCTGCCGTCTTCCCAGGCGACGACGAAGCCGCCGTTCGCCAGCGCCGTGACCGCCGGATTCGCCTGGCCGCCCGTCGTGGTGGTGTTGACCTGGAAGTCGGCTCCCACGGCGCTGCCGTTTGCCCCAAACACCCGCCCGTGAATGTCCCGACCGGCATTGGGTCCCGCCGTTTGACTGCCGTCCCACCAAGTAACGACGAAGCCGCCGTTCGCGAGCGCCGTGACAGATTGAATCCCCTGAAAATCCGACGTGGTGGAGTTGACGAGGAACTCGGATCCCAGAGGGGTGCCGTTGTCCGTGTACCTCTGTGCGCGGATGTCCGTGGCATTTGCACTGGCGTCCGTCCAGGTGACAACGAAGCCGCCGTTCGCCAACGCTGCAACCGCGGGATTCATCTGATCCAGCGACGTGGTGGTGTTGGCGATGAACTCGGGTCCCGAAGGGCTGCCGCCAGCCGCGTACAACTGGCCGCGAATGTCGAAAATGCCGCCCTGCCCCGCCCCCGAGTTGGCATGCTGCCAAGTGATGACGAAGCCACCCCCATCCAGCGCCGCGACGCTTGGGCTTTGCTGGTTGTACGCGGTGGCGCTGTTGACGAGGAACTCGGATCCGGGCACGAGGGTGGGCATTGGTGTGATCCGTGGCGCTAATTGGACTTACTGTTAGTTGCGTAATGTAGCCATCGGTCATAGGCAAGGGATATTTCAAAAGCCGTGTATTTTTATTCCCGTCAACGGGGTGCCAGTTGCGCACACGCTCTCAGTAACGGTTTCATCTTCTGGAGCAGGCGAGCCCAACCGGTCATCCAGCTTCCAGTTGCGGCCGGCGATCGTAGCGGTCTAGTACACCCTCAGCCGCTGGTTGACGTGATCCCGACCTACGAAAGAGCCGGCCGCCTCACCTGAACATGGCTGGCGCACCGGTACGGTCAATGGGATATGGCCGCGGGTGCCCCGAACGTTGGACGGAGACGCAGACAGATGTCAGTGGAACGAGCCAAGACCCTGGCGTCCGAGGGACTTCGGTTGGCGCAGCAGGGGCGTATGCGAGAGGCCGTTCCCCTGCTGCGCGGGGCCGCCGGGCTGGCACCCTGGATTGCCGACCTTCACCTCAACCTGGGCATCGCGCTGCTGCACGACGGGGTCCTCCCGGACGCCGAGGACGCCATGCGGCGGACCCTCGCCCTGGCCTGCGATCAGCCGGCCGTGCACAAAAATCTGGGCATGCTCCACCTCGCCGGCGGGCGTCCGGCGGAGGCCGCCAAGGCCCTCCGCAGGGCGCTCGCCCTGGCCCCCTGGACGCCCGACCGCGGCGCACTTCTCAACAACATTGGCGTGGCCCTGCGCCCGCTCGGACGCCTGGAAGAGGCGGCGGAGCATTTCCGGCACGCCCTGCGCGCCGCACCGGGCTTGGTCGATGCCCGCAAGAACCTGGCCATGACGCTGGTCGACCTGCTGCGTACCGACGAGGCGCTCGCGGTCCTCCGCACCGGCCTGGCGCTCGCCCCCGACGCCGCCGAGTTGCACGGCGAAGCAGCACATGCCTGCAAGGAACGCGGCATGGTCGAGGAGGCGGCCGTCTGGCTGGAGCGTGCGCGGCAGCTCAATCCGGCCGCGATCGAGGCGCTTCACAGTCAGCTTCTTCTGGCCCATTACCAGCCGGGGGTGACCGCCGCCGGTCTGCACCGCCTGCACGCCGACATGGAGCGTTGGCACGGCCGGCGGTCGCGCGCCGCGTGGAAGCCGCACGGCAACGGCCGCGACAGGCACAGACCACTGCGCGTCGGCTATGTTTCCGGCGACCTGCGCCGCCATCCCGTCGGCTTCTTCCTGGCCGGGATGATGCGCCACCACGACCCGGCGCAGGTCATCCCGTTCCTCTACAGTTGTCACCCCCACCAGGACGCGGTGACTGCCGCCATCCGTGCCGGCGGCGCCATCTGGCGCCAGGTGCATGCGGCATCCGACGAAGAACTCGCGGAACAGATCCGCACCGACGGCATCGACATCCTGGTCGATCTGGCCGGACACACCGCACACAACCGGCTGCGCGTCTTCGCCCGCCGCCCCGCTCCGGTGCAGGCGAGCTGGGCGGGATACGTCGGCACCACCGGGCTGGAGGGCATGGACTGGCTGGTCGCCGACCGCTTCCACGTGCCGCCCGGAGAAGACGGGCTGTACACGGAGCGGGTCGCCCGCATGCCGCACGGCTATGTCTGCTGGCAGCCGCCCGACGACGCGCCGCCGGTGGCGCCGCCGCCGGCGCTGGCCCGCGGCTTCGCAACCTTCGGCTGCTTCAACAACATCGCCAAGGTGACGCCGCCGGTGGTCGCGCTGTGGGCCGACATCCTGCGGCGCGTGCCCACCGCCCGGCTGGTGATGCGGACCAAAGCGCTGGGCGACGCGGGGACGCGGCGCCGCTACCTCGCTCTGTTCGCCGCCGGGGGCATCGCGGCGGAACGGCTGACGCTGGGGGGCGAACTCCCCCAGCGCGAGTTGCTGGCCGCCTACGGCGACGTCGACGTCGCCCTCGACCCGTTTCCCTATTCCGGCGGAGTCACCACGCTGGAGGCGCTATGGATGGGGGTGCCGGTGATCACCATGCCGGGCCGGAGCTTCGCCGGGCGGCATTCCACCAGCCACCTGTCCAACATCGGCCATGCCGGGTGGGTGGCCGCCGATCCGGCCGACTATGTCGCCCGGGCGGTGGCCTGGGCGGAGGCCCCGGACGCACTGGCGGCAATCCGCCGGGGGCTGCGACAGGACATGGCTGCGTCGCCACTGCTCGACCATAGAGGTTTCGCACGCGACCTGGAGGCGCTCTGGCGCGAGCTGTGGCACGACCATCTGGAACGGACGGGGGAACCGTCGGCGCCACCGCTCCAGCCTGCCGTCCATGGTTTCGCTGCTCCCGGTGTGCTGCACCGTCTCGGCGTAGAGGCCATGCGGGCCGGGGATGCCGCCAGGGCGGTCCGCTGCCTCACGGCCGCCGTCGCCCTCGCCCCGGCCGCTGCGGATGCCCTCGACCATCTCGGCGTCGCCCTGTCCGGCCGGGGCTCCTTCGAGCCGAGCATCCGGGCGTTGCGGCATGCCACCGCCGTCGCACCCGGCGACCCGGCGCATCTCAACAACTTGGTACAGGCCCTGATCCGGGCTGGACGGTTCACGGAGGCCGCCGAGGCGCTCACGCGCGCCTGCGCCGCGGCGCCGTTCCAACCGTCCCTGGTCGGCCTGCTCGGCGACGTGCGGGCCCGCCTCGGCGATGCCGCCGGGGCCGAGGCCGCCTACCTCGAAATCGCCGCCCTGCGGCCGGAGGCCGTGGAACCCTGGCTGGCCATCAGCCGCCTGTGCCGCCACACCGGGCGGACGGCGCGCGCTCTCGGATCGCTGGTCCAGGCCCTGCAACGGCGCCCGGACGACGCCGACCTGCATGCCGAAATGGCAGCGATCTTCGCCGACCTGGACGATCCCGGCCGGGCCGTCGCCGCGGCCAAACGAGCGTTGGCCCTGGAGCCGGGCCGGGTCGACCGTTATCGAGACCTTGCCCTGGTGTTCCACCGGCAGCAGGTTGGCACTGACGCCGCCAGTCTCCCCCGGCGGATCGCATCGCTGCAGTGACGCCGTAATTCGAGCGCCAGCGAAGCCCAAGGGGGTCGGCAGCAGGGGGTCGGCGCTACAGGCTGGACATTGCACGCTCCGCTCCGCACGAGAGGGGCGTAGATACGACCCCGATTCAGTGTGGTCCCGCTCCATCAGGGACGCGCCTCGACGCACAATGAACATTCAAAGCGGGCTCTGACCCCTGCTCCCCGGATCGCGGCGCGCCCGGCCCGGACGGGCCGGCCGGGAGGGCTCCGGCGACGGGAACCGCCCGCCTGCTTCCCGGTTGCTGCAGGACAGGCAACCGGACCGGCGGCGGAGGCGGATGGACATGCAGGTGAAGCGGATCAAGGAGGGTGGAGCGGACGGCGGACAGCGGGTTTTCGCCGTGGTGTTCCAGACCGGCGACGATCCCATCGCCGGGCTGAAGGCGGTCGCCCGCGACGAGGGGCTCGCCGCCAGCAGCCTGACCGCCATCGGCGCCTTCCGCCGAGGTGTGCTGGGCTTCTTCGACTTCGACCGCAAGGATTATCATCGCATCCCGGTCGAGGAGCAGTGCGAGGTGGTCTCGCTGATCGGCAACGTCACCGCGGGTCCGGACGGTCCCGGCCTGCATCTCCATGCCGTGCTGGGCAGGCGCGACGGCCAGGCGGTCGCCGGCCACCTGCTGGAGGCCGAGGTGCATCCAACCCTGGAGGTGATGCTGACCGAAAGCCCGGCCCATCTCGTCCGCCGCAAGGACGCGGAAACCGGCCTGCCGCTGCTGGCGCCGAGCGATCCGGAGGCACCCGACCCCAAAGCGGCGTCCTGACTGCCCCACAGGCCGGCATCGCTGCCGCAATCGCTGCCGGTATCGCCACCGGCGTGGGCTTGAGTTCGAAAAGCAGCCTGCCTATGCTGGCGGCAGGCTGAAGCCGACGACCGCGCGAGCGGCGGACGGCGGACCGACATGACGGCCGGCATGACGGCCGGGGGGACCGACTGATGCGGCTTCTGGTGGTTGGCGCCGGCTCGACCGGCGGCTATTTCGGTGGACGGCTGGCCCAGGCCGGGCGGGACGTCACCTTCCTCGTCCGCCCGGCGCGCGCGGCGCAGCTTCGCGAGCGCGGGCTCGAGATCCGCAGCCCGCACGGCGACGTGACGCTGCACCCGCAACTCGTGACCGCCGCCGAACTCGCGCAGCCCTACGACGCGATCCTGCTGACGGTGAAAGGCTACACGCTGGACGCCGCCATGGAGGATTTCGCCCCGGCGGTCGGTGCCGACACGGTGATCCTGCCGGTCCTCAACGGCATGCGGCACGTCGACCGCCTCAAGGCGCGCTTCGGCGCGGCTGCCGTCGGCGGCGGCCTCTGCAAGTGCGCCACCACGCTCGACGACGAGGGCAGGATCGTCCAGCTCAGCGGCATGCAGGAACTGGCCTACGGCGAACTGGACGGCCGCCCCTCGCCGCGCATGCAGGCGCTCGACGCCTTCATGGCGAAGGCGGGGTTCGATGCCCGGCTCTCGCCGATCATCGAGGGCGAGATGTGGGAGAAATGGCTCCTGCTCTCCTCGCTGGGGGCGATCACCTGCCTGATGCGCGGCACGACCGGCGAAGTGGAAGCCGCCCCGGGCGGCCGGGACTTCATCCTGGACGTCATCGACGAGGCCATGACGGTGATCTCGGCCGTTGGCGTGCCGCCCCGCCAGGCGACGGTCGAGGCCGTGCGCGGCCTGCTGACCACCAAGGGGTCGCCGATGACCTCGTCGATGTACCGGGACCTCGAAGGCGGGCACCGGGTCGAAGCCGAGGAGATCGTCGGCGACCTGGTCAGGCGCGGCCGCGAGGCCGGCATCGCCACGCCCCTGCTCGCCGCCGCCAACACGCATCTGGGGGTGTATGCGAACCGTGCCCGCGGCTGAAGGGCCGGCGGTCAGGTGCGGGTGACCGACAGGCCGCCGTCGACCAGCGATGCCGTGCCGGTGACGAAGCTCGCGTCGTCCGAGGCGAGGTAGAGCACCGAGCGGGCGATCTCGTCGGGCGTCCCTACCCGCTTCAGGGCATGCAGGCCGGTGACGAAGGCCTGCTTGTCGGCGGTGTCGTTCATGTCCCGGTACATGCCGGTATCGACGGCGCCGGGCAGGACGGCGTTGACCCGGACGTTCCGCGGCCCGAACTCCGCCGCCAATGCCTGGGTCAGGCCGATCAGCCCGGACTTGCTGGCCGCATAGGCGGCGACGCCGGGGAACGCGGCGCTGTAGCCGACGAAGGTCGAGGTGAAGATCACCGAACCGCCGCCGTTCTTCTCCATCTGCGCGATCTGGTGCTTGGCGGCCAGGAAGGAGGCGGTCAGGTTGACCGCCACGGTCTCGCTGAAGCCGGCCTCCGAAACCTCCGTGCTCGGGCCGAGCTCGCCGAGCGTGCCCGCATTGTTGAAGGCGATGTCCAACCGGCCATAGCGGTCGACCGCGGCGGCGACCAGCGCCTGCTGGAACGCTTCGGAGCGGACGTCGCCTGCGATCGCGACGGCCTCGCCGCCCGCGGCAGCAATCTCCCCGACCAGGCTGTCGAGCTCCGCCCGGCGGCGGGCGCCAACGACCAGCCTGGCCCCCTCGGCGGCGAAGAGCGTCGCCGTTGCCCGGCCGATGCCGGAACTGGCGCCCGTGACGATGGCGACCTTGCCGTTCAAACGATTCATGGCCCCTCTCCCTCGATGTCCGGCTGGCGGCGGCTGCCGCGCCGTGGATGGGCGGAAGGATGGCCCCGGCGGATCGTTCGGAATAGTATCCTGATCGCGGAACTGGAATCCGGACAAGCCGAACAATGATCAGGATCGAAGGGATCGCGGCGTTCGTCGCCGCCGTGGAGGGCGGCTCCCTCAGCGAGGCGGCGCGGCGCCTGCGCCTGTCGAAGTCGGTGGTCAGCGAACGGCTCGCGGAGCTGGAGGCATCGCTCGGCGGGACCCTGCTGCGCCGGACGACGCGCCGGCTGACGCTGACCGAGGACGGCGCGGCCTTCCTCGACCGCGCCCGCCGCGTCCTTCGGGAGATCGACGACGCCACGGCCGACATGGCGGAGCGGCGGGGCACGCTCGCCGGCCCATTGAGGATCGCCGTCCCCGTCACCTTCGGCCGCATGCATCTCGGCCCGGCGCTCTATCCCTTCCTTGCGCAGCATCCGGACATCGAGCTGACGCTCGACATCGACGACCGGCGCGTCGACATCCTGGCGGGCGGCTACGACGCGATCATCCGCCACGGGCCGATCGTCGACTCCCGGCTGGTCGCGTGGAAGCTGGCATCGAGCCGCCGCCTGCTCACCGCCTCGCCGGACTATCTCGCCCGCCATGGGACGCCGGCCAGCCTGGCCGAGCTCGATGGCCATCGCGGCCTCTTCTACACCAACCGCGGCCTCGCCGACTGGCGGTTCCGGACGCCGGCAGGCACGATCACCGTCCGGGCAAAGCTGGCGCTCGGCCTGAACAACGGCGACATGATGCGCGATGCCGCGATCGCCGGCCTCGGCATCGCGCACCTCCCGGCCTTCATCGCCGGGCCGGCGATCCGGGACGGCCTGCTCGTCGAGATCGACCTGGGGTGCGAGCCGGAGACGGAGTTCGTCTTCATGGCCCATCCGGAGGGGCGCAACCCGCCCGCCAAGCTGCGTGCCCTGGCCGAGCATCTGAGGAAAGCCTTCGGCGATCCGCCCTATTGGGACCCGCCCCGCCGAAACGCCTGATCCGGAACGCCCGATCCGGAACGCCGGATCCGGAACGCCGGATCACGGGGCGCGGGTTCGCGCCCCAGGGCCGTCAGGGCTTCAGCGCGGCCAGCCCGTCGGTGATCCCCTTGGTGGAGACTGGGATGGCGACGGTCTGCTGGCCGTTGTAGGGGCGCAGCAGGATCTGCGC
>NZ_JAGINO010000044.1 GCF_017876115.1 Azospirillum picis | reverse complement strand
GTACTGCATCTTAAGATGTGGGAGAGTAGGTCGCCGCCAGGTCACTCAGGCACAAGAGACGCCTTCCCAAACACGCTGCGCAATCATCTTCACGACCTCCACTCCCTCAGCACACAACACCCGCGGGGTGGAGCAGCCCGGTAGCTCGTCAGGCTCATAACCTGAAGGCCGCAGGTTCAAATCCTGCCCCCGCAACCAATAGTTAAGCCGCTGATCTCACACCGAGATCAGCGGCTTTATGCTATCCGGAGCTAATCCTCTCCAGACCGCTTCCGGAACCTCCGACAAGAGCGCGCTGGGCGGACAATACCTCGCGACGACGAGGAGCGCCTTCCGCTTGGCCCTCGACATCTCCTGCTACTCCTTCACCGCGGTGGCGCAGCGCGCCGTGCCGCTGATGAAGGACGGTGGAAGCCTGCTGACCCTATCCTACTACGGGGCCGAGCGCGTCATGCCGCACTACAACGTCATGGGTGTCGCCAAGGCGGCGCTGGAGGCCAGCGTGCGTTATCTGGCTGTCGATCTGGGCGGCCGCAACATCCGGGTCAACGTCATTTCCTCCGGTCCGATCAAGACGCTGGCCGCCAGCGGCATCGGCGACTTCCGTCACATCCTGAAATGGAACGAGCTGAACGCACCGCTGAAGCGCAACGTCACCATCCAGGAGGTCGGCGGCGCCGGCCTGTTCCTGCTCTCCGACCTTGGCACCGGCGTTACCGGCGAAGTGATGCATGTCGACAGCGGCTACCATGTCGTCGGCATGGTGGCGAGGGATCGGGCACGGCTGACTGCCGACCTCCTGGCATCGTTCGGCAGCCGCACCGACGCGGTGTGATCGGTGCAAGGGGCTCCCGGCAGCCCTGAAAACAGCCACCGGGCCAGGAGCTTGCGGTTTGCGCCTGCCCGGAACCATAAGTGTCTGTTCGTAGCAGTCACACGCCGACCAGCGTTGTTGCGGGAACGGTGGCGGCGCGCCTTCCAAGTTCATGGAGGCGATGAGGCTGGTCGGGTGGTGATCCGCCGCCGACTGCGACGGGAGGACGTGGAGGGGCTTTTTCGGGAGTTGCCACCTTGCCCGGTGGCAATGGCGACCTGTCCGGGGCTCATCATTGGATCCGCCGAACACTGGCCTCGGGTCATCGGGTCCGGTGGATCCCACCGTCACGCAAAAAGCGTCATGGATCCCATCAAGTCGATGATGTGGTCGGTGACTGTTCGTTCCCCAACTCGAAGCGATAGCGGAAGTCGCAATGGTCGGCGCCCTGCATGATCGTCTGCGTCCGCTCCATCTTGATGCGCGGGTCGTAGCCGGTGCAGAAGGCGGCGTCGCGGTTGCAGGACAGCAGATGCCCGATCGACCCCAACCCCATCTCCCGGTACATCTCGGCGTAGCGGCAGCGCGTGACGTTGTAGTCGAAATGCGTGTCGTCCTGCCGCTTCACGTCGAGCCGCAGCGCGTCGTCCTTGGTCCACAGCGGCTGAAGGTCGGCGAAGCTCTTCAGGCTGGTGCCCGCCGGCTCGGTCGCGGCGAAGGATTGGGCGGCCGCCAGGGCCGCCTTGGTGATCGCCGCCCCCAGGATCTCCTGTGCAGTGGCTTCGCCCAGCCGGGCGGCCATCTCCTCATAGACGGGCTTCAGGATTTCCGCCTCGATGCGGCGGCGTTCGAGGATGCCCATGGTTTGGGTCATGACTGGCTTCCTTCCATGAGGTGGCGTCACAAAGAGATATCAGTGGGCTTTCAATGGGCATGGCCGCCGAGATAGGCCTCGGCGATGCGCGGGTCGTCCCGCAACTGGTCGGCCGGGCCGGACAGCACGATCCGGCCATCCTCCAGCACAGCGGCATGGTCGGCAATGCGCAAGGCGGCGCGGGCGTTCTGTTCGACCAGTAGGATCGACACACCCTCGGCCCGGATGCGGCCGATCAGGTCGAAGATCTGAGCCACGATCTTCGGCGCCAGCCCCAGCGACGGCTCGTCGAGCAGGAGCAGGCTCGGCCGGCGCATCAGGGCGCGGGCGATGCACAGCATCTGCTGCTCGCCGCCCGACAGCGATCCGGCATTCTGGCGCAGGCGCTCGCTCAGGATCGGAAACATCGCCAGCACGCGGTCCAGCTCGCCCAACCCGATATCGCCGCCGCCCAGCACCAGATTCTCGCGGACACTCATGTTGGAGAAGATCTGCCGCCCCTCCGGCGCCTGCGACAGGCCGAGCTGGACGATACGGTGGGCCGGCATGTTGGCGATCGGCTGGCCACGGAAGGTGATGGTCCCCTGTTTCGCCCGGTAGATGCCGGACACCGTGCGCATCAGCGTGGTCTTGCCGACGCCGTTGGAGCCGAGCACCGCGACGATGGCGCCCTCCGGCACATCCAGGCGGACGCCGTGCAGGATCTCCTGCGGTCCCATGGCGACATGGAGATCCGCGATGGAAAGCAGCGGCGCGCTCATTCATCCACCCCAAGATAGGCTTCGAGGACGGCGGCATCGTTGCGGACGGCGTCCGGCGTGCCGTCGGCGATCTTGCGGCCGGAGGCAAGCACCAGGATGCGCTGGCAGATGCCCATGACCAGCGTCATGTCGTGTTCGACCAGCATGATCGTCAGGCCCTGCCCATGCAGCCGCTTGATGAAGGCGGCCAGATCGCGCGTTTCGGTGTCGTTCAGCCCGGCCGCCGGCTCGTCCAGGATCAGGAAGCGCGGCCGCATGGCGAGCGCTCGGGCGATCTCCAGATATTTGCGCTGGCCGTAGGGCAGGTTGGCCGCCAATTCAGCCGCCACATGGGTCAGGCCGACCGCCTCCAGCGCTTCCCAGGTGCGGCGGCTGATCTCGGCGGACCGGTCCCGGCCGCGCCGGTGGAGCCCGCCGAACAGCGCGCCGAACGCCCCCTGCGGCAGCGCGCCGACGGCACCCACCGACACGTTGTCGAAGACCGACATGTTGGGGAAGACGCGCAGGTTCTGGAAGGTGCGGCTGATGCCCAGCCGCGCCACATGATTGGGCTTCAGTCCGCTGATGGTCCTGCCGGCGAAGGCGACGGTGCCGCCGGACAGCGGGGTGAAGCCGGAAATGAGATTGAACAGCGTCGTCTTGCCGGCGCCGTTCGGCCCGATCAGCCCGACCAGTTCGCCTTCGTCCACATGGGCGGTGACGTCACCGACCGCCTGCACGCCGCCGAAGCGGCGGCTGACGTTGCGGATTTCGAGAAGATGGGTCATCGCCAGCCGATCCCTTCGCCTTTTCCTGTGTTCCGCCATGCCGCCCCCAGTTGCCGGCGCACCAGTCGCAGGGCGGAAACCTCGCCCAGCAGGCCCTTGGGCAGCAGCAGGATGGAGAGGAACATCACCAGCCCGACCATGATGTTGCGGAAGTCGCCCAGGGCCCGCAGCCCTTCCGGCAGCAGGATCAGCAGCAGCGCGCCGATGATTGCCCCCGGCAGGCTGCCCAGGCCGCCGACCACCACCATCGCCAGGATCAGGATGGATTCGGAAAATTTGAAGTCGCCCGGTGAGATGTAGCCGGTCATGTGCGCCCACAGGCTGCCCGCGATCCCGGCGAAGAAGGCAGACAGGGTGAAGGCCTCCATCTTCAGCCGCACGGTGCTGACGCCCATGGCGTCGGCGCACTGGTCGTCCTCGCGGATCGAGCGCAGGGCGTTGCCGTAATAGGAATGGCTGAGCCGGCCGATCGCGACGACCGACAGCGTCACCACCGCCGCCACCGTGTAATAGGCGCCGAGGCGGCCGGACAGGCTGAAGCCGAACAGCTCGAACCCCTTGGAGACGATGATGCCGTTGGGGCCCTTGGTGAAGTCCACCCAGTTCAGCATGACCAGATACAGCATCTGTCCGATGGCGAGCGTCGCCACGGCGAAGTAGATGCTGACCAGCCGCATCGTCGGCAGCGCCACCAGAAAGGCGACCAGCGCCGCCACCAAGCCGGACAGCGGCAGCGTGACGGTGAAGCCCAGCCCGAGCTTGGAGGTCAGCAGGGCCGCGGTGTAGGCGCCGACGCCGTAGAAGGCGGCATGCCCCAGATGCAGCAGTCCCGCCACGCCCGTCACCAGATGCATGGAGGCCGACAGCAGGACGAAGATCAGCGCCAGATTGGCGATCTGGTAGAAATAGCCCTTGTCGAAGCCGGCCAGCAGCGCCGGAAGCGCTGCGAAGACCAGCAGAAGGATCAGCGCCGGAACCAGCAGGCCCCGGCGCCGGGTCAGGCCATCGGCAGGTGCCATGGTCTCAAACGCGTTCACGGCGCGCTCCGAACAAGCCGTTGGGGAAGAAGATCAGGGTCAGGATCAGGAAACCGTAGGCCACCATGTCCGACCAGCCCGACGAGACGAAGGTCGTCGCCATGCTTTCCGAAATGCCGAGGATCAGCGCGCAGATCACGGCACCGGGGATGGAGGACAGGCCGCCCATCACCATGGCGACAAAGGCCTTGATGCCGGGCGTGAAGCCCATGGCCGGGAAGACCGCGCCGTAATAGAGCCCCATCAGGATGCCGGCCGCCGCCCCCATCATCGATCCGACGACGAAGGTGGTAATGATGGTGCGATCGGTGTCGATGCCGACATATTTGGCGCCGAGCGGGTTGTTGGACACAGCACGGATCGCCAGCCCGACGCGGGTGCGCGTCAGCAGAAACTGCAGGCCGATCAGCATCGCGGCGGCGACGCCGAAGATGATGAAGTCGCCGGTCACCAGGATGACCGGGCCGACGCGCACCGGCGTGTTGATCAGGTACTCGAAGGGGACGGAGCGCATCTGCGAGCCGAAGACGATCTCCAGCGCCTCGCGCACCACGATGGACACCGCCAGCGAGGAGAGCAGGGTCGATTCCCGCATCGCCCGCGACTTCAGCGACGCCTCGTCGGTGAAGCGGCGGAACGGCTTGAAAGCCAGCCGCTCCAGCGAAAAGCCCGCAAGCGCCCCGATCGCCAGCGCGCCCAGGATCACCGCCACGATGGGCGGCGCTGTTGCCGAGATCAGCACGAGGCCGGCAAAGGCACCCAGCGTGTAGACCTCGCCATGGGCGAAGTTGACGACGTTCAGCACGCCGAAGATCAGTGTGAAGCCGATTGCCATCAGCGCGTAGGTCATGCCCAGCGACAGGCCGATGGCGAGTTGCTGGAGATAATAGGGATCGAACATGCGGGCTCTGTCGCTGGGAGAGGGGGCGCTGGGGATCGGTTGCCGGGGGCTTTAGTCGGCGACCGGAATGAAGGCGCCGCCCTTGACCTCGACCTTCACCAGTTCCTTCTCGGCCTCGCGGTCGGCGCTGAAGCTGGTCTTGCCGGTGACGCCGGGGAAGTCCTTGGTCTGGGCCAGCGCGTCGCGCACCTTCTCGCGGGTCGGGTTGGGCGAGGCCTTCTCCACCGCCGCCAGCATGATGCGGACCGCGTCATAGGCCTGGGCCGGGAACTGGCCGGGCACTGCGCCCTCGGAGCGCTTCTTCCACTCGTCGACGAAATGCTGGACGTTCGGCGACGGGTCGGTCGGCAGGAAGTTGGAGGTCAGATGCACGCCCTCCGCCGCTCCGCCGGCCAGCTCGATCAGCTTCGGGCTGTAGGCCGCCGAGGTCGAATAGACCGGCGTCTTGATGCCGAGCTGCTGGAGCTGCTTCAGGAACTGCGCGCCGTCCTCATAGAAGAAGCCGGTGTAGATCGCGTCGGGCTTGGCACGTTCGATCTTGCTGATCAGCGACCGGTAGTCCTTCAGGCCGCGGTTGAAGAATTCCGAGAAGGCGACGGTGCCGCCGTTGGCCTTGACGGCGTCGGAGAAGCCGCTGACCACCGACTGGCCCCAGTCGGTCTGCTCGGCGATCACCGCGACATTCTTGAAGCCCTTGGTCGCCATCCATTTGGCGTTGTAGGGGCCTTCCTGCGCCTGGGTGGCGATGTTGCGGAACTGGTACTTGGAAACCTTGGTGTAGTCGGGGTGCGAGGCGGTCTGCGAAAGCTGCGGCATGCCGGCGTCCTTATAGACCTGCGCCGCCGCCATCGACACACCGGAGGTGAAGTCGCCCAGGACGCCGACGATTTCCTTGTCGTCCACGAACTTGCGGGCGATGTTGGTGCCCTCCTTGGCGTCGGAGCGGCTGTCCTCGAAGACGATCTCCACCTTGAACGGCTTGCCGGCGGCGTTGAACTCGGTCAGCGCGATCTCGGCGGCCTTGCGGAAATCCTGCCCGTACTGCGCGGTGTCGCCGGTCAGCGGCAGCTGGTAGCCGAGCTTGACCGTGTCGGCGGCGAAAGCCGAACCGGCGATCCCAGTGGCGATTCCGGTGGCGATCCCGGCGGCGGTGAGGGTCGTCAGCGTGAGGAGGCGGAAAGTCATGGCGATGGCACCCTCTTCTTGTCTGTCGTTGCAGGCTTTGCGGCGATGCGCGTTTATTCGGCGGCTCTGGCGCCGGGCAGGACCTTCAGGCGGCAACAGCCCTCGTCGCCCGGCTTCCAGGTTTCGCCCTTGAAGACGAACCCGGCGGCCTCGAACAGACCACCGTCGATGGCGCCGGCCATCTTGCAGAGCAGTTCCAGATCGGCATCTGACCGGCCCTGCGCCTGCCAGGCTTCCTTCAGCGGGCAGCGGTGGAAATGGATTTCCAGCGCCTCGCCGTCGCACCGCTTGATCTCCGGCGCGAACATGCTGTCGCGGTTGGGAATGCCGTCGAGAAAGGCATGGCATAGGCCGCTCAGGTCATCGGGACCGTGCCCCGCAAACTTCACGCCCATCGCCTCGCCGAGGCGGCGAGTGGATTCCTGGCCCACCTCAAGCGCCGTTTCGGTGCCGAAACGCTCGCGCAGCACATCGAACATGTGGGCGTAGGACGCCGCGCGCATCGCGTAGGCATTGCGCAGAAGGGTGGGGTAGTCGGGGCTGTCGGACATGCTGGCAGTCTCCTCGATCAGACTTCGCGGGCGTCGTTCCAGCGATATTGCAGGATCTTCAACGGCCCGATGCGTTGCAGCAGGGCGTTGAAGGGCAGGGGCGTCGGTGCGGTGAAGGGCAGGGCGAGATCCTTCGGGTCCTGCCCGATGGCGGCGCGGGCCAGTTCCCGTCCCAGCGAAACCGACAGCGCCACGCCGCGCCCGTTGCAGCCGGCCCAGGCGAAGCCGTTCGGCCCCAGCCGGTGGACACGAGGGAAGTAATCGGTGGTCATGGCGATCCGGCCATTCCACACATGGTCGAAGCCGACGCCGTTCAGTGCCGGGAACATCCCCGCCAGGCGGGCGCCGACGATGCGCTTCAGCCGCTCCGCCCCATTCACCGGGTTCAGCAGCGCGCCGCCGGTCACCAGCCGGTTGTCGGCGGTGTAGCGCATGAAGCGCAGGTCGCCATGGGTGTCCGACATCGCCTGCCGGCCCGGCAGGACGGTTTTGCGGACGTTGTCGCCCAGGGGGGCGGTCGCCATCTGCCAGGACAGGACCGGCACGACCTCGGTCCGGATCTCCGGGAAGATCGTGGCGGCATAGCCATTGGTGCCCAGCACCAGGGAGTCGGCGGTCACCATGCCCTGCGGGGTGCGGGCGACCCAGGAGTCGCCGCGGCGCTGCACCGACAGGGCGGGGGAGTTGACGTAGACCGCCGCCCCGGCCGCAACCACCTTGGCGGCGAGCCCGCGCACCAGCGCCAGCGGGTTGATATGCCCGCCGGTCCGGTTCATCCAGCCGCCGAAATAGAGATCGGTGCCGAGAATGGCGGAGACGGCGGCGCGGTCGAGCAGCTCGACATCGGCGCCGAACTTGCCCCATTGCGTCGCCCGGCGCTCGGCGATCTTGATGCGGCCCGGCGAATGGACCGGCTGAACCCAGCCGGTCTGCTCCGCCGCGCAGTCGATGCCGAGGCGGCGCACCAGATCGAACAGGGTGGAGGCGCTGTCGCGGATCAGCCCGACGAGGCGTTCCCCGCTCTCCCAACCGAAGCGGTCGATGAGGTCGGCGGGGTCGGGGCGGGTGAGCGTCGGGATGACCTGCCCGTTGTTGCGGCCGGAGGCACCCCGTCCCAGCTCGGACGCCTCCAGCACCACCACGCGGCGCCCGGCCTCGGCCGCATGCAGACCGGCGGAAAGCCCGGTGAAGCCGCCGCCGATCACCAGCACGTCGGCCTGCACGCCGTCCTGCAACGCCGGCAGGACGGGCGGCGGCGGGGCGGTGGCTTCCCACAGCGAATCCGGACGCTGCCAGATGCCGCCCCGGCCCGGAATGTCCTGCGCCTGGCCCGCCGCCTGATGTGCCCCTTGGTTCGTCACGTCGCGCCCGTCCCTGTTCGGCTGAAATCCACTATGCCCTTATCCCCTTTTGGAGTTAGGGCCATCCGTTTCCCGCCGAACTATGGGACAATGGACACACGTACGCAATTCCCAAGATTTTTTCGCGGAAATTTTTTCATGTCATGCGTCCTGATCGGGAAATCGGGACGCATGTACATGGCCTGCATCATTTCGGCAGGACGGTTTCCGCCAGCCGAACCCAATAGCTGGTGCCGACCGGCAGCACCGCATCGTTGAAATCATAGTGCGGGCTGTGCAGGTTGCGGCCTTGGTCCGATGGCCCGGCACCAACCCAGACGTAGCAGCCGGGCCGCTTTTGCAGCATGAAGGAGAAATCCTCCGCGCCCATGCTGGGCATCGGATCGAGGTCCAGGGACTCTTCTCCGACCACGCGTGCCGCCGCCCGCCGGGCCAGTTCGGTTTCCGCGGCGCTGTTGGTGGTGGGCGGATAGCGCCGCTCGTAGCGCAGGACGGCCTCGACTCCGAATCCGGCGGCGATGGCAGTGGCAACCTCGCCCATGCGCCGTTGCACCAGATCCTGAACCTCCGGCCGGAAGGTCCGGACGGTGCCGCGGAGCACGGCGGTACCCGGCAGGACATTCCACGTATCGCCGGCGTGGAACTGGGTGACGCTGACGACGGCCGAATCGATGGGGTGGACGCTGCGGCTGGCGATGGTCTGGAGGGCGGAGACGATCTGGCTGCCGACCATGATCGTGTCGGTCCCCATATGCGGCATGCCGGCGTGGGTGCCCTTGCCGGTCAGGGTCAGCTCGAAGATGTCGTAGGCGGCCATCAGCGGGCCGGGGCGCAGCGCGATGCGGCCGACCTCCAGCCCCGGCCAGTTGTGCATGCCGAAGACCTTCTCGACGGGGAAGCGGTCGAACAGCCCTTCCTCCACCATCACCCGGCCGCCGCCTTCATTCTCCTCGGCGGGCTGGAAGATGAACGCGATGGTCCCTTGGAAGAGATCCGGATGTTCGCTCAGGTGGCGTGCCGCGCCCAGCAGCATCGCCGTGTGTCCGTCGTGCCCGCAGGCGTGCATGCGTCCCGGATTGCGCGAGCTGTGGGGCAGGTTGGTTTCCTCATGGATGTGCAGCGCGTCCATGTCGGCCCGGAAGCCGACCATCGGGCCGTCGCCGTTGCGCAAAAGGCCAACCACCCCGGTCCTGGCGAGGCCGCGATGCACCTCCAGCCCGAAGGAGGCCAGCTTTTCCGCAACGAAATCGCCGGTTCGCTGCTCCTCGAAGGCGGTTTCCGGATGGGCGTGCAGATCACGCCGCCACGTCGTCATCTCGGCCGTCAGTTCATCCAGCCCGGCCACCGTCCCGATCATCTGCTGTTCCTCAAGTTTCACCAAAGCGTTGCCGCAAGCCTGCCCAAAAACCTTCGATGCCGAAACGGTGTTTTTCGGTGATGGCCACTGTCGCATGGATGAACGCTGGATCGCGGCCGGAATTCAGAACGCCGCAAGGTGATGCTGCAACGCTTCAGCGGCAACCGCCCGGGCGTGCTGAACGCGCGTCGAACGGTTCCAACACCGCCCGGAATTCCCCGCAGCCCAGTGCCGCCGCGTCGAGTGCATCCAGCGCAAGGCGGCCATCCTCCGGCACGAGGCAAGCCCGGGGCGGCCGACGGCGTGGCGGTTCTCGAGACCAAGGGGCGGCTGTGGCAATCCGGCACGGGCCAACGCGGCGTCGGCTGGCAGGTTGTTCCCGCCGACCGCTGGTTCGGCGTTCGGATCGGGAACGGTGCTAACACCCGGTTGCGTGAAATCCAGGCGCACGGCAAGTCGTCACCAGCTCAGAGCAAGTCGCCCTGAGCGGGACCGGCGGAATTTGTCGTTTGCGATCAGTCCATTGAACTTTCCCTCCATGTCCTATGCCGCGGTTCGCTCCTTGGCCGTCGAGCGCGCGGCCAAGGCATCGACCGCCTCGTCGATCAACCGCTCGAAGCGGGACAGCACTGTGGGGTCGGTGATCCTGCCGTCGGCCATGTCCTTGGCGGTCACGAACAGCCCGGTTCCCAAGACCTGCGCTTGGAAGACCGCAAAGAGCGGGCGGAGTTGGTGCTCGACCACCAATGCGTGGCGTTCGCTTCCGCCGGTGGCCAGCAGCCCGACCGGGGTGCCGACGAGCGAGCGGTAGTCGAGCAGATCGACGAAATGCTTGAACAGGCCGCTGTACGATCCCTTGTAGACTGGAGTGGCGGCGACGATCAGGTCCGCTTCCTCTACGGCACGGAGTGCCGCTTCGAGCTCTTCGTCGGCGGCCTCCCGGCTGTGGACTGCGAGGGAGCCGAGTGCCGCGATGTCGATGACATGGCTGTTGCCGGCGATCCGCTGGCCGATCTGCGCGAGCGTCAGGTCGACCAACCGCCGGCTGCTGGAGGGCGTCGTGAGGCTGCCGGCGATGCCGACAATCGAAAGGTTGCTCATGGTCGGGGCTGTCCAGTTCAAGGTTCGCAGGGTTGACAAAGGTGGGTGGCGGTGATCCCGACCTATCGGGCGGACGCTGATCGGAGCGAGACCTCACCGCCGCAGCCGGCGCTCCAGCCACAGGCTGTAGCGGGAGGCGACGACGCAGACCGTCAGGTAGACCAGCGCCGCGAATCCGAAGGCTTCATCGTAGAATCCGAACCATGCCGGGTCCTTGGCGGCGGTGCGGGCGGTGTTCAGCAGGTCGAACAGGCCGATGACGATGATCAGGGTGGTGTCCTGGAACAGGCCGATCGCCAAATTGACGATGGATGGGATCACGGTACGCAGCGCCTGCGGCAGGATCACCAGCCGCATCGATTGCCAGTAGCCGAGTCCCAGCGCCTGGGCGGCTTCATACTGACCCGCCGGGATGGACTGGAGGCCGGCGCGGATGATCTCGGCCAGATAGGCCGAGACGAACAGGATGATGGCGATCTGTGCCCGCAGCAGCTTGTCGATGGCGCCGCCGGCGGGCAGCATCAGCGGCAGCAGCAGGGTCGCGACGTAAAGGACCGCAATCAGCGGGACGCCGCGCGTCACCTCGATGAACAGGACGGCCAGCGTCCGCACCCCGCCCATGCCGCTGCGCCGGGCGAGCGCCAGCAGCACCGCCAGCGGGAAGGCGCCGACCAGCCCGACGATGGCGAGCAGCAGGCTCACCGGCAGGCCGCTCCAGCGCTCGGTCGGCACCGCCGGCCCGGCGGGGCCGCCGGTCAGCAGCACCAGCGTGGCGGCCAGCCCGAAGATCCAGAGCCCCAGCGTCGCCCGCCGCCAGAACAGCGGCATGCCGCTGACCCCGGCCAGCGCCAGCAGGATGGCGTCGGCCGCCGCCGGGCGCCACTGCCGGTCCTGGTCGTAGAAGCCGAACAGGATGTAACGCAGCTTCTCGCCGATGAAGGCCCAGCAGGCGCCGGCCGCGTCCACGCATCGGTCGGCCGGCCCCACCCACACCGCATCCAGCAGGGTCCAGCGCAGCAGCGGCGGCACCGCCCAACCAAGAAGGGCGAGGCAGCCGAGCGTCACCGTCGCGTTCAGGGGCGTGCCGAACAGGCCGGCCCACAAGCGTTGCCAGCGTGGCGGCGGGCGGTTCAACGGCGGGGGCAGCGGCTGTGTGCTTTGCAGAACGCCGTCGGTCATCGCCACCCCCTCACCGCCAGTTGGCGGTTGTACAGGTTCATCGCCGCCGAGACCGCGAGGTTCACCGTCAGATAGGCGCCCATCATGATCGCCATGGTTTCCAGCACCTGCCCGGTCTGGTTGGCGCTGGTGTTGATGACGCTGACCAGATCCGGGAAGCCGATCGCGACGGCGAGGCTCGAATTCTTGGTCAGGTTGAGATAGCTGGAGGTCAGCAGCGGCACGATCACCCGCATGGCCTGGGGCAGAACCACCAGCCGCATGATCCGGCGGCGCGGCAGGCCCAGCGCCCGCGCCGCCTCCCACTGTCCGGCCGGCACCGCCTGGATGCCGCTGCGCACGATCTCCGCGATCATCGCGGCGGCATTGACGACCAGCCCGACCAGCAGGGCGGAGAATTCCGGGGACACCGTCGTCCCGCCGCTGAAGTTGAAGCCGGAGAGTTCGGGAAGCTCGACCTGCAACGGCACGCCCGACGACAGCAGGAGGGCGGCGGGCAGGCCGCATGCCGCCGCCGCGATCATGGCCACCGACGGCACATCCCGCCGTCCCAGGCGGCGGCGCAGCGCGGTCCCGGCAAGGGCGAGCGCCAGCGCAAGGGCGATGGCCGCGAGCATCCATCCGCCCGCCCGGCCGTCAACAAAGGCCGGCAACTGGATGCCGCGATTGCACAGGAAGATACCCGGCAGCGGATTCAACGCCTGGCGTGGCGTCGGCAGCGCCTGGAAGGTGGCGCTCCAGAAGAAGAGTTGCAGCAGCAGCGGCGTGCTGCGGACCAGCTCGACATAACCCTGGACCAGCCCCGACAGCAGCGCGTTGCCGGACAGCCGCGCCACCCCCAGCAGCACGCCCAGGATGGTGGCGATCAGGCAACCGGCCACCGCGACCTTGACGGTGTTCAGCAGCCCGACCAGCAGGGCGAGCGCGTAGCTGTCCTGCGGCCGGTAGTCGAGCAGCGCCTCCCCGATCTCGAATCCCGCCGGGCGGGCGAGGAAGGCGAAACCCGGCGTGATGCCGAAGCGCTCCATGTTCGCCAACGTGTTGGAGCCGAGAAGGAAGCCGCCCAGCAGCACGAGCGCCAGGATCGCCGCCTGAAGGCCGCTGCGGCCACCCCACCAGAGGGTGACCGCGGCGACCGGACCGGAGCGCAGGGCGCCGGGCGGCACGGGACTGCTCACCGGAAGGGCGGGGCGTAGAGCAGGCCGCCCTGGGTCCACAGCTTGTTGAAGCCGCGGTCCAGCCCGACCTTGGTCGCCGGCCCGACGTTGCGTTCGAAGATCTCGCCGTAATTGCCCACGGTCTTGACGATGGTGTAGGCGAATTTCGGGTCGAGCTTGGCCGCCTCGCCCAGGCTGGGATCGACGCCCAGGAAACGGCGGACCGTCGGATCGCCGCTGGTCAGGAAGCTGTCGATGTTGGCCTGGGTGATGCCCAGCTCCTCCGCCTGGATGGTGGCGTAGATCGCCCAGTTGACGATCTCCAGCCACTGGTCGTCGCCGTAGCGGATCGCCGGCGCCAGCGGCTCCTTCGAGATGCGCTCGGGCAGCAGGACGTAATCGTCGGGCTTGGGGAGCTGGGTGCGGGTGATCGCCAGATCGGAGGCGTCCTGGGTCAGCACGTCGCAGCGGCCGCTGGAGAAGGCCTTCTGGTTCTCGGCGGTTTCCTCGATCACCACCGGCTTGAAGGCGATCTTGTTCTGCCGGAAGAAGTCGGTGATGTTCAGCTCGCCGGTGGTGCCGGTCTGGACGCAGACGGTGGCGCCGTTCAGGTCCTTGCCCTTGCTCACCCCCAGCTTCTTCGGCACCAGCAGGCCCTGGCCGTCATAGAAGACCACCGGGCCGAAATGGAAGCCCAGCTTGGTGGCGCGGGTGAAGGTCTGGGTCACGCCGGAGAGCAGGATGTCGAACTCGCCCGACTGCAGGGCCGGAAGGCGCTGCTGCGGCGAGGAGGAGACGAACTGCACCTTGTCCGGATCGTTGAACACGGCGATGGACAGCGCCCGTCCGAAATCGACGAAGAAGCCTTGCCAGCGGCCGTTGCTGTCGGGGGCGAAGAAGCCCGGCTGGGTGCCGACGCCGACCTTGATGCTGCCGCGTGCCTTGATCGCGTCCAGCGTGGGACCGGCCTTGGCGGCACCGCTCAGTGCGAAGCCGATGGCAAGGCTGAGGGCGCCGGCGATCAGGAAGCGCGGCGACAGGCCGCTCCGGGAGGCCGGACGCGAAGGAGCCTGCGAAGGAGTGCGCATGGTGGTTTCCCGCAATGAGTTTGTTGTTTTGTCAAAGACGCGGAGCGCCGCAGCGAAAGGGCACCCGACCTGTCGGATCCGTTTGCGGACCGGCGGTTGGAAGGGCAGCCGCGAAGGGGAAGCGCTTATTCCCTAATTAACAGATAGGAAAATTGCTCTGTCAACGGTTTCGTAAAAATTTTACAATTAGCGGGTAAAATATGTTAATAGCGAATTTTCCGCACCTGAAAATCCACAAATATAGTAGACAATAAGAGTCATTCACGTAATGATCGGATGTGAAACGGCTGAGCCGTCCGGAGCCCCGTGACCTCGGAGGCCGTGCCAATCCTTAAGTCCCAACCTCCCAAGTCATTGTACTGGAACGCTATCATGGCCAATCCTCAGACGGCCCGCCGGGCCTCCGCCTTCGCAGCGTCCGAACAGACCATGGTCTGGATCCCGCTTCCCGAAGCCCTGGGGATGTGTGCCGTGAATGACGCGCCGACGCCGCAGGCACCGGTCAGCCGGCTCTGGGCGCAGATGCGCGGCACCTGGCTGAAGGCGCGCAGCCGCACCGACTGAGCGGCCGCGCCAGCTTCCACAAAATCGATTTCACATATCGCGGCATGCAAGCGGGCGTTCCCCAACGCATGTCCGCAAAGGAGAGTCCTGTGACCGCGCTTCCCTCTTCGGCCGAGCGGCCGCCGCTACCGCTTCTCGATCTTGCCCGCCTGGACGGCGCTGCGGCGGATCGCGCCCTGTTCCTGTCAGAACTGCGAGCGGCGATCCGCCGCTTCGGCGCCTTTTATGTGACCGGCCACGGGGTCGATCCGGCCTTCATCGACTCCGTCTTCGACCTCTCGCGCGGCTTCTTCGCCCTACCGGAGCAGGACAAGCTGTCCATCGAGATGGTCAATTCGCCCCATTTCCGCGGCTATACCCGCGCCGGCTGGGAGCGGACGCGCGGTTTGGCCGACTGGCGCGAGCAAGTGGACGTCGGCGCCGAACGGCCGGCCTTGCCCCAAGGTCCGGACTCGCCACCCTGGGTCCGCCTGCAGGGTCCCAACCAGTGGCCGAAGGCCCTGCCGGAGTTGCGCCCGGCGGTGCTGCGCCTCCAGGACCAGTTGACCGCGGTGTCGCGCCGCATCCTGTCGACGGTGGCGGTGGCCCTGCGCCTGCCGGAGGATGCCTTCGATCCCATCCTGACCGACCAGCCGACTCAGCTCGTCAAGCTGATCCGCTATCCAGGCCATGACGCGGTTCCCGCTGCCGATGCCCCCGCCGATAATGCCGGAGGGCAGGGCGTCGGGCCGCACAAGGACAGCGGCCTGCTGACACTGGTTCTCCAGCACCGCCAGAGCGGATTGCAGGTCGAAACCGACGGGGGCTGGGCCGATGTGCCGCCGGTCGCCGGCACCTTCGTGGTCAACGCCGGTGAGTTGCTGGAACTGGCGACCGACGGCTATTTCCGCGCAGCGGTGCATCGGGTGGTGACGCCGCCGGCAGGGGTGGACCGGTTGTCGACCGCCTTCTTCCTGGGGGCCGGCCTGGATGTCCGGGTGCCGGTGCTGCCGCTGCCCGACGATCTCGTCGCCGAAGCGCGCGGTCCCGAGCGCGACCCGCTGAACCCGCTCTATAGCTCGGTGGGGGAGAACACGCTGAAAAGCCGCCTGCGCTCCCACCCCGACGTGGCGCGCCGTCATTACGCCGATCTGGTCGACGCCTCCGCCTGACGGCCGCCGATAGCGAACGCCGGCCGATATCGAAATTGAGAGAGGGAACCGTCCGATGACCGTCCGTACGCCGCGCTTCGAAACCCTGGCCGTCCATGGCGGCGCCTTCCGCGCCGATCCCGTCACCGGGTCCGTCGCCGTGCCGATCCACCAGACGACCTCCTACCAGTTCCAGGACACCGCCCACGCCGAGCGCCTCTTCGCGCTTCAGGAACTGGGCCACATCTACACCCGCGTCACCAACCCGACGGTCGAGGTGCTGGAACAGCGGCTTGCCGTGCTGGAAGGCGGTGCGGCGGCGGTGGCGGTGGCGTCCGGACAGGCGGCGTCCTTCTATTCGGTGCTGAATCTGGCGCAGGCCGGCGACAACATCGTCACCTCCACCGACCTCTATGGCGGAACCTGGAACCTGTTCGCCAACACGCTGAAGCAGATCGGCATCGAGGCGCGCTTCGTAGATCCGGCCGACCCGGAGAATTTCCGCCGCGCCACCGACGACCGCACCCGCGCCTATTATGCGGAGACGCTGCCGAATCCGAAGCTGAACGTCTTCCCGATCCGCGAGGTCGCCGACATCGGCCTGGAACTGGGCGTGCCGCTGATCGTCGACAACACCGCGGCACCGCTGACCGTGCGGCCCTTCGACCATGGCGCGGCGGTGACGATCTATTCGGCGACCAAATACATCGGCGGCCACGGCACCACCATCGGCGGCGTGCTGATCGACGGCGGCACCTTCCCGTGGGAGGCGCATGCCGCCCGTTTCCCGCTGCTGACCCAGCCCGACCCCAGCTATCACGGCGCGATCTGGACGGAGGCGGCCAAACCGCTCGGCCCCATCGCCTATGCGCTGCGCGCCCGCGTCACCCTGCTGCGCGACATCGGCGCCGCACTCAGCCCGCAATCGGCCTTCCAGCTGATCCAGGGGCTGGAGACGCTGCCGCTGCGCATCCGCCAGCACAACGCCAATGCCAGCCTCGTGGCGAACTATCTGAAGACGCATGAGAAGGTGACGTCGGTCATCTTCCCCGGCCTGCAGGAGGGCGAGGCGCGGCGGCGGGCCGACACCTACCTGAAGGGCGGCTATGGCGGGCTGGTCGGCTTCGAACTGGCCGGCGGGGCGGAGGCGGGGCGGCGTTTCATCGACGCGCTGAAGCTGTTCTACCACGTCGCCAACATCGGCGACGCCCGGTCGCTGGCGATCCACCCAGCCACCACGACGCATTCCCAACTGTCGCCGGAGGACCAGATCGCCAGCGGCGTCACCCCCGGCTATGTCCGCTTGTCGGTCGGCATCGAGCATCCCGACGACATCATCGCCGACCTGGAGCAGGCACTGGCAGAGGCGTAACAGGGCTGACCGAAGCCGCAATCCCGACGCGTCGGGGTTGCGGCTTGAGGCCATCAGAGCGTCAGGAACAGCGCCGAGGTCCAGACCCGCGACTGGTCGCGCTGGCGGGCGGTGAGGAACAGCGGGTGCTCGCGGTCCGCCGCCAGTCCCAGCCCAGCCAGCGGGATGCGGCCGGCGAGGTCGCGGGGCAAAGGCGCCTCGGTGACGCGTTCGACCGTCACTTCCAGCTCGGTGCCGGGCAGCAGGCGGCTGACGGCTCCGGTGGGCAAGCGGGCGGCATCCAGCAGTGCGTCGCCGTCGATCTCCAGCACGGCCTCCGGCGCATGCGGGTTGGGCGGCGGCGTCAGCGGGTTGCCGACCTTCACATAGGTGCCGATGTCCAGATGCACCCGGATGCGAGTGCCGGCAAGCCGCGACAGCGTCAGTTCCACCCCGTCAGTATCGCCATGGGTGACGGTGCGCAAAGCCACGGTGGTGGCGTCCTGCCGCCAGCAGCCCTGTTCGGGATGGTCGAAGCCGAAGGGCTCGACCCGCTGCACCGCCGCCCCGGTGACGGTGATGCCGCCGCTCCAATAGGCTCCACGGTAGCGGTCCTTGATGCGGGCGCCGCCGAGGCGCAGGCGGATGCGCCGCTCCGACAATCCCAGTTCGCGGTGCAGGTCGCGCTCCCACAGCAGAGTCTCGCCGTCGTAAAGCCGCAGGCTTTCCCAGCCGCGGTCGCCGAGCAGCCGGTAGTCGAGCGCATCCTCCGCCGAGGCTTGCACCACCTCGCCCATCCAGCGGTCACCCAGCCGCAGGCTGGCGAAGCTGCGCTCGCCGGTGGTGGCGAAGGTCCGGCGCGACCGCAGCGCCCGGCCGATGGTGGCGCGGTCGAGCCGGTCGGCCAGCACCCCGGTCAGCCCGCCGCGCGCGCCGAACACCGCAGTGGCCGGCGCGCCGCCGCCGCAGCGGCCCTGATGCTCGTCGCTGCTGGCCGAGGCGCCGAGCCGGTAGCCGCGGGCCAGCGCCTCGGCATAGACCCAGTGGAACTGGCCCCAGGCGGAGCCGATCTCGATCAACCGTTCCAGTTCGGGATGGTGCCAGTCGAGATTGCAGCGCCGGCCGCCGACATGCGGGATCAGCAGATGGCCTTCCGGGTCGTCCTGATAGGCGGCATAGAGATCGTCGAGCGGCCAGGCGCCGGGGCGCAGCTTGCCGCGGGTCGACTCGTTCCATTCGAAGGAGCGGACCGGCTGCCCCCGGCTGTCGGTGGGGAATTGCGGCACGCCGTCGCGCAGGAAGACGACATTGTGGTCGCCGCCCACCGCCGAATTGCCGCACCATTCTGTGCCGGGATAGCAGACGAAGCGGCCGGCCTCGTTGAAGCGGTCGATCAGCCCGACCGCCTCGCTCCAGGCCTTTTCGGTGACGTTGAAGTCGTTGGCGGTGTAGCCCAGCACGTCCAGCCCGGCGACGTCGCGGCCGTAGGACAGGTTGTAGGCGGTGTCGTTGGTGCCGACCGTGTCGTTGGAATGGACATGCAGGTCGGCGTAGAAGGCCCGCGGCACGCCATCCTCGGCGGTGACGAAGGCCTCCGCCGCGACCAGCCCGTCCCCCGTGGCGGCGATGCGCCATTCGCCCTGCGACAGCGTAACCTCCTCGCGATGGACCAGCCAGCCGTAAGCGTCGGGGCCGGCATCGGAGTTGGGCGAGAGCGTCAGTCGCTGCGTGGTTTCCCCCTGCGGTCCGGCCAGGGTCAGGGCGGCGTCGATGGTGCCGTCGGTGCAGCAGTTGCCCCAGACATCCTCGGCGCGCAGCATCAGGCTGGCCGGGCCGGGCGCGGTCAGGCGCGGCGCCACCAGACGCAGCGCCGCGGGCGCGCCGGGAACGATGTCCAGCACGCAATCGCCCGGCACCTCGGCGTATTTCTGGCTGCCGAGCGGGTCGATGAAGACGCGGAAGCGGAAACCCTGCTCGACGAAGCTCTGCACCCGCGTGCCCGGCCCGCCGCGCCGGCGGTCGCCGAGCCGGATGACAATGCGGTCGCCGGGATTGAGGTAGCCGTCGATCACGTCGATGACGATGGCTTTCTGATAGGGACGTTCGTGGCCCTTCTGGTCGAAGCGCACCTTCAGCGCCTGGATCGTCGCCGGACTCTGCCCCGGCACCAGCGGTCCGGCCTCATACTCCGCTGAGACGTAGTTGGCGGCCTGCGGGTCGCTGGTCTGGAACAGTGCCCAGTCGGAATAGAACTTCATCGCCAGCTTGATGCCGGCGCCGTCGGCGAGGCCCGAGGCGCCGACTTCGTAGACCAGTTGCAGCTCGGTCCATTCGCCGGCGACCAGCCGGCGGTGCGAACAGCTGGTCGATCCCAGGAAGGGACGGTCCTTGTTGCGCTCGTATAGCCCGACGGGGGCGATGTGGCGGACAGGCTGCGTGGCTTTGGACATGGCGGCGGTTCCTCCGGCTTTGTGGGTTTTCGGGTCAGGCGAGGTGCCAGTGGCGGTAGCGCCGCTCGATGCGGCGGAAGACGAGGCTTTCGGTGATCCAGGCGGTCATGCCGATGATGGCGACGCCCAGCAGCACCTGGGTGGCGTTGCCGATCTGGCCGCCCATGGCGACCATCCAGCCGATCCCCTGCGAGGCGCCCAGCATCTCGGCCGCCACCAGCGCCCGCCACGCCTGACTGAAGCCGATGCGCAGCGCCGCGGTCAGGAAGGGCAGAGAGGCCGGCAGATAGACATGGCGGATCAGCTGCCAGCGGCGGGCGCCCAGCACGCGGGCGGCGCGCAGGTTGCCGTTGCGGATGGCGAGGAAGCCCTCCTGCACCGTCACCGCCATCGGGAACAGGGCGGCGACCACGATCACCATGGTGATGGCGACATAGCCCAGCCCGAAGAAGATCATCGACAAGGGCGCCCAGGCGATCGGCGGGATCGCCATGAACAGGCCGGTCAGGGGGGCGGAAAAGGCGCGGAAACCCGGCGACAGCGCGCCGGCCAGACCCAGTGCCAGTGCCCCCACCACGGCGACGGCGAAGCCGCCGGCCTCGCGCAGCAGGCTGGCGCCGACATGGGCGGCGAGCTGGCCGCTGTTCAGCCAGCGCACCGCCTCCGCCGCCACCGCCCAGGGCTGGGGCAGGACATAGGGCGGCAGGTTCCAGGCGGCGGCGCTCCAGACCAGCAGCAGCGCCGGGAAGGCCGCCCAGCCGTAGAGCCGGGTCCGCATCAGCGGCCCGCCCGGCGGAGATAGGAGCTGTCGACGATGTCCACCGCCTTCATCGGCGTCGGGATGAAGCCGAGCGCCAGCGAGGTGTCCATCAGCCGCTGGATGAAGGCGAGGTCGCTGTCCTCCAGCCGGTCCGACCAGCCCAGCCGCTTGCGCGCCTCGGCGGCGACCGCGGCCGGCGCGATCTCGGTGCCGTCGGGGCGCTTCACCGGCTCCAGCTTGAACGCTTCGGCGATCAGGGCGTCGCCCTCGGCCGGGTGGTCGGACAGCCAGGCGATGGCCTTGGCATGGGCGCGCAGCAGCTTCACCACATCGTCCGGCCGCTCCGCCAGCGTCTTCTTCGGCGCCATCACCACGTACCATGGATAGCCGGGCAGCGCCTGGTTGACGTCGAACAGCACATGCGCGCCCCCTTGGGCACCACCCCGCAGCACCTGCTGGCTGATGAAGGGTTCCCAGGTGAAGGCGGCGTCCACCGTGCCGCCGTCCAGCGCGGCGTTCATGTTGCCGACGGGCATGGAGATCACCGACAGGTCGCGGTCGGGATCGAGGCCGGCGGCCTCCTTCAGCACGACGCCGCGCAGCAGCACGTCCATCCCGCTGCCGCGCGCCACCCCGGCGACCTTGCGGCCGCGCAGGTCGGACAGTTTGGCGATGGCGGGATTGTTGGCGATCACCGCCGCCTGCCCGTAATTGACCTTGGCCAGGATGCGGCTGTCCAGCCCGCGCGCCGCCCACTGGTAGACCGGCGGCGCGCCGATATAGGCGACATCCAGCTCGCCGACGGCGAGCGCCTGCTGGATGACCGGCCCGTCGCCGAAGGGCTTGGCCTCCACCGTCAGCCCCTCTTCGGCATAGAAGCGCTTGCGGTCGGCGACCAGTGCCGGGGCGTTGGCCATCGCAAAGACCCAGCCGACCCGGAGCGGCCGGCTGTCGCCCGTCGTGGCGGCCCCGGCCGGGACGATGCCGGCGAGCAGGACGATGGAGCCGTACAGGGCGGCGGACAGCGCCGCGGCGAACATCCGGTTCATGCGTGAAATCCTTTTGGTCGGGGGCCGGCAGGGGATAGTCCCGGCCGCGGCTCAGGCCGTGGCGACGATGGCGGAAATCCGCTCCAGCAGCGTGTCGGTCAGGGTGGTGAAGCGCTCCAGCCGCCGCGTCTCGCGCAGGCGGCGCGGGCGGGGCAGGTCGATGGCCAGTTCGCTGTGGATGCCGGCCGGGGCGATGCCGAGCAGCACGACGCGGTCAGCCAGGAACACCGCCTCCTCCACGTCGTGGGTGATGAACAGGACCGTCTGGCCGAGCCGGCCGCACAGCCGAAGCAGTTCCTCGTTCAGGGTGGCGCGGGTGATGGCGTCGAGAGCGGCGAAGGGCTCGTCCATCAGCAGCAGGCGCGGTTCCAGCACCAGCGCGCGGGCCAGCGCCACCCTCTGCTGCATGCCGCCCGACAGCTGGTGGGGGAATTTGCCAGCCGCCGCCTCCAGCCCGACCAGCGCCAGCGCCGCCATAGCCTTGTCCCGCTGTTCCGTATCCGGAAGCCGGCCAGCCATCCGCAGGCCGAAGCGGACATTGTCGAGCACGTTGAGCCAGGGAAACAGCTGTGGCGACTGGAAGGCATAGCCGAGCGCCGGCATTTCCGGCGTCACCGTCTCGCCGTCGATGGTGATGCGGCCGGAGTCGGGTGGCAGGAAGCCGGACAGCAGGTTCAGCAGCGTGGTCTTGCCGCAGCCCGACGGGCCGAGCAGCGCCACGAACTCCCCAGGCCGGGCGGTCAGTGCCAGGGACCGGAACGTCGGGTGTGCGCCGTCATAGGCGAAATCCACGCCGTCGACGTGGAAGGCGGCGCCGCCGGGCGGGAGCGGCGCGCCGTCCTGTTGGTCGGCACAAGGGAGCGCGCGGGGAACGGCGAGAATTCCACTTTTCATTTCCGTGTTTTCCCCTGCATCAACCAATCCAGCCAGCTAATACAATATAATACATATAATACAATATGTGGCAACTAGGGAATTCGGACGGATTCACGCAGGCAGTGTCGTAAGGGCATGCGGGCTTGAGCCGTCCCGTCGCCGGTGGCATCAAGGCGGCGTCCGCTGGCCGATCGGTCCAGTCAATGAAGGGGAGAGGGCAGGGTGGCGCTGGTGCGAGACAATGCGACGGCGCTTTACCGTCAGATCGCCGACCGGCTGCGCGACGAGATCGCCGCCCGTCTGTTCGAGCCGTCGGGACGGCTGCCGACCGAAAGCGAGATCGGTGCCCGCTTCGGCGTCAGCCGGGTCACCGTCCGGCTGGCGCTCGACCGGCTGGAGACGGAAGGGCTGATCGAGCGCCGCAAGGGCAAGGGCACCTTCACCGCGGGCAAGCGCGTCCAGCATCCGCTCGACCGCCTGCGCAGCTTCCACGAATCCCTTCGCCTGCAGGGGCTGGACGCCACGATGCGGCCCTTGTCGGCGCGGATCGTCGCGACGCTGCCGGAACTGCGGGAGGATTTCGGTCCCCGTTGCCTGGAGGTGTGCCGCCTGCATCTGGTGGATGGCGAGCCGGTGGCGCTGGGCCGCAGCCTGCTGCCGCCGGCCCTGGAGTCGGTCGACTGGCAGGCGGCCGGACACCGGCCGATCTACGGTATCCTGCAGGACATCGCCGGCAAGCCGGTCGGCGGTGCCGACATCGAGGTCAAGGCGGCGGCAGCCGATGCCGAGGTTGCGGCGGCGCTCGGCCTGCCGGCGGGCGCGCCGGTGCTGGTGATGGACCGCCGCTCCGTCTTCGTCGGCGGTGGCTGTGCCGACCGTTCGGTTTTCCACATCAGATCCGAACGCTACAGCTTCATCCTGTCCCACCGCTGGCAGGGATAGGGGCGACCGGCAGTCTTTTTACCGGCGATGGCCTCACCGGCGATGATCGACCCGCCGCGACAGCCATTCGCCGCCGAACTGCACCGAGGCCACCAGCACGATTAGGATTACGATGACCTCGAACAGCACCTAGCATTACAGTTGCGATAGAGCGTCCTCCCGCCTGTTGAACAGGCTTTGGGAGGTCGCCATGTCCGGTGTCGCGGTCGAGGACCTGCTGGGGCT
>NZ_JAGINO010000043.1 GCF_017876115.1 Azospirillum picis | reverse complement strand
AGCGAAGATCATGGCATCGCCCTGAGCATCACCGCTTCGCTCGCCACTCCAGTGACCGGCGAGACGCTCAGCATCACCATCAGCGGCGTGCCTGCTGGTGCGGTCCTCTCGGCCGGCACCGACAACGGCGACGGCACCTGGACGCTCTCCGCCGCCCAGCTCTCCGGCCTGACCATCACGCCGCCGGCCGACTTCTCCGGCACGCTGAACCTGTCGGTGACCGCCACCTCTTCGGTGAACGGCACCCAGGCCAGCCACACCGAAGCGCTGACCGTCACCGTCGCTCCGGAAGCCGACGCGCCGAACCTCTCGGTCACCAACGCCTCTGGCACTGAAGACCAAGCCATCGCCCTGACCCTCTCCAGCAGCCTGACCAGCCCCGCGGCCGGCGAGACGCTCAGCGTGGTGATCAGCGGCGTGCCTGCCGGTGCGGTCCTCTCGGCCGGCACGGACAACGGTGACGGCACCTGGACGCTCTCCGCCGCCCAGCTCTCCGGCCTGACCATCACGCCGCCGGCCGACTTCTCCGGCACGCTGAACCTGTCGGTCACCGCCACCTCCTCGGTGAACGGCACCCAGGCCAGCCACACCGAAGCGCTGACCGTCACCGTCGCTTCGGAAGCCGACGCGCCGAACCTCGCTTTGCAGGCGGCATACGGCCCCGAAGATCAGCCGATCGGCTTGACCATCGCCGCACAGCTCGTCGACACCGATGGGTCGGAAACTCTCGCCATCACCGTCGCCGGTGTTCCGACCGGTGCGGTCCTCTCCGCGGGAACCGATAACGGCGACGGCAGTTGGACCCTCTCCGCCGCCCAGCTCTCCGGCCTCACCATTACGCCTCCGAGGGACTATAGCGGCACCTTCACCCTTTCGGTCACCGCACGCTCGGCCGAGGCAAATGGCGACAGCGCCAGCACCAGCCTCGACCTGCCGGTCACGGTGACCGGCGTTGCCGATACTCCGCTGCTGACAGTGTCGGCTTCCAGCGGCACGTCCGATACCGCCATCCCACTCCACCTGTCGGCGGTCAGCCAGGACATCGATCTCTCCGAGACGGTGTCGGTGCAGATCGCCGGTGTACCCGTGGGCGCACGGCTGTCTCATGGCCTGCTGACCAGCTCCACCGGGGGCTTCTCGGTGTGGACGGTCAGTGCCGATCAGTTGGCCGATCTCACCATCACTCCGCCGCTGCATTACAATGGAGTGATCGACCTTACGGTGCGGGCGATCGCCACCGAGGCCGACGGCAACAGTGCGGCCAGCGCGGCGGTGCATGTGCCTGTGACCGTGACCGGGTCCGGCAGCGGCGGCATCTCCGCCGGCGTCGCCCTCAACCTCGGCGTCGTTGCCGGTGTCGAGGACACGCCGGTGGCGCTGAACCTGCTGGGCAGCCTGACCGCCCTGCTCGGCTCGGCCACCATCGACTCGGTGGTCGTCACCGGGGTCGGCAACGCCGCCCTCAGCGCCGGCGTCAAGCTGGCCGACGGCTCCTACCTGCTGACGCCGGCGCAACTGGCCGGCCTCACCCTGATCCCGCCACACGACCTCTCGGGCGACTACTCCCTGAGCGCCACCGTCAACCTCGGCGGCAGCCGGCTCGGGGCGAGCGTCTCCGCGACGCTCGGCGTCCATGTCGTGGGCGTCGCCGACGCACCGACTCTGACTGTGTCCGGCTCGGCCGGTGCCTATGCCTCGGCGATCCCGCTGACCATCACCGGCGCGCTGACCGATACCAGCGGGAGCGAAACGCTCCACTACATCATCGGCGTTGCGGTGGGCGCACACCTGTCTGCGGGCATCGACAATGGTGACGGCACCTGGACGGTGCTGCCCTCGCAGATCGCCGGCCTGACGGTGACGCCGCCCTACGGCTTCTCGGGCAGCCTGCCGGTCACCGTCACCGCCGTGTCCCAGGAGGTGAACGGCGACACCGCCTATGCCCAGGCATCCCTGACCGTCGATGTCGCGGCTCCGGTCCTGGTTCCCCCGCCGGCCATCATCGGTACGGAGGACGTCGGGATCAACATCGGGGGGGCGTTGCTGTCGCTCAACCTCGGAGTCATTGCCAAGGTCGGCATCACCGATCTGCCGCCCGGCGCCACCCTGTCGTCCGGCAGTCTGGTGAACATCAATGCCAACGACATCAGCGCCGACCTGCTGAGCGGCCTCACCCTGCATCTGCCCGCCCACTATTCCGGCGACTTCCAGATCCGGGCGGGCGTCACGCTGCTCGGCGGCCTGATCACTCTCGACCAGCCCCTGACCGTCCATGTCGATCCAGTGGCAGACCAGCCGACGCTCACCGTCGGCGCGACGATCGCCGGCACCGAGGACCAGCCGATCCCGCTCGGCATCTCCGGCAGCCTCGTCGATCTCGATGGATCGGAAACGCTCTCCTTCACCGTTGCCGGCGTGCCCGCCGGCGGCCGGCTCACGGCAGGTACCGCCAATCCGCTGACCGGAACCTGGACGCTGACTGCCGCCGATCTGAATGGCTTGGCAATCCTGCCGCCGCCGGACTTCAGCGGCACGATTTCCCTGACCATCGGCGCCGTTGCCAGCGAACTGCTGGGCGGGCAAGCCGTGACGGTGAAGCCGGTGACGATCACCATCGCACCGGTCACCGATACACCGGTCCTTACCCTGCCCGCGGCCACCGGAAACGAGGACAGCGCGATCCCCCTGACGATCGGGGTCGCCACCGGCGACATCGACGGATCGGAAACCATCACCGGCCTGCGGATCTCCGGCCTGCCCGCCGGGGCGACGCTCAACCACGGCACCTCGCTGGGCAACGGCACCTACGCCCTCACCAGCGCCGACCTGGTCGGCCTGACCATGACGCCGCCGGCCAACTATGCCGGCACCCTGTCGCTGACGGTGACGGCCACCGCCAAGGACGGCACAGCCACCCCGGCATCGGCCAGCGGGTCGCTCGCGGTGACGGTCAAGCCGGTGGCCGACGTGCCGTTGCTGACGGTCTCCGACTGCAGCGGGCACCAGGGCCACGATGTCACCCTCACCATCGGCGCCGCCCTCCGCGACACCGATGGTTCGGAGGTGCTGTCGGTGACGATCGCCGGGCTGCCGGCCGGCGCCAGCCTGTCAGCCGGCCTGAACAACGGCGACGGTAGCTGGACCCTGACCGCCGCCCAGCTCGCCGGGCTGAAGCTGCACACCGCGAGCGGCTTCTCCGGCGACCTCCACCTGACCGTCACCGCCCATGCGCTGGACGGCGATACCCAGGCCAGTCAGACGGTCCCGCTAACCGTCACCATCGCCGCGCAAGCGGATGCACCAAACCTGTCGGTGCTCAATGCGGCCGGCATCGAAGACCAGCCGATCGCCCTGACGCTTTCCAGCAGCCTGAACACTCCGGTGGCGGGTGAAACGCTGAGCGTCGTCATCAGCGGCGTTCCGAACGGGGCCACTCTCTCGGCCGGCGTCAACAACGGAAACGGCACCTGGACGCTCTCTGCTGCCCAGCTCTCCGGCCTGACCATCACCCCTCCGGCCGACTTCTCCGGTACGCTGAACCTGTCGGTGACCGCCACCTCTTCGGTCAACGGCACCCAGGCCAGCCAGACGGCATTCCTGACGGTGACCGTCGCGCCGCAAGCCGACACTCCTACCCTGTCGGTGGTCGACGTCGTTGGCGTCGAAGACCATTCGATCGCCCTCACCCTTTCGAGCAGCCTGACCCACCCGGTCGCCGGCGAGGTGCTCAGCATCGTCATCAGCGGGGTTCCCAGCGGTGCCACGCTTTCGGCCGGCACCAACAACGGTGATGGGAGTTGGACGCTGTCTCCGGCACAGCTCGCCGGCCTGGCGCTGACTCCGCCCGCCAATTTCTCCGGCAGCCTCGACCTGACGGTCACCGCGACGGCGTCGGTCAACGGCACCCAGGCCGGTTACACCGAGACGCTCACCGTCACGGTGGGCGCCGTTGCCGACGCTCCCAGCCTCGCCCTGCTGCCGGCCTATGGCCGCGAAGATCAGCCGATCGGCCTGACAATCGCTGCGCACCTGACAGACATCGATGGTTCGGAGACCCTCAGCGTCACGATTGCCGGGGTTCCGACCGGTGCGACGCTCTCGGCCGGCATCCACAACGCCGACGGCACCTGGACCCTCTCCGCCGCCCAGCTCTCCGGCCTGACCATCACCCCGCCCAGGGATTTCAGCGGCACCTTCACCCTGTCGGTCACCGGCCGCTCGGTCGAGGCGAACGGCGATGGCGCCGTCACCAGCCTTTCCCTGCCGGTGACGGTGACCGGCGTCGCCGATACTCCGCTGCTGACGGCCGCGGCATCCACCGGAGTGGCGGACACCGCCATTCCGCTCCATCTGTCGGCGGTCAGCCGGGATATCGATCTTTCCGAGACGGTGTCGGTGCAGATTTCCGGCATCCCTTCCGGGGCTCGGCTGTCGCAGGGCGTGCTGACCGCTTCGGCCGGCGGCTTCACCGTGTGGACGGTCGGCGCCGACCAACTGGCCAACCTGACCATCACGCCCCCGTGTCACTACACGGGCGTCATGGACCTGACGGTGCGGGCCGTCGCCACCGAGGCCGACGGCAACAGTGCGGCCAGCGCGGCGGTGCACGTGCCTGTGACCGTGACCGGGTCCGGCAGCGGCGGCATCTCCGCCGGCGTTGCCCTCAACCTCGGCGTCGTTGCCGGTGTCGAGGACACGCCAGTGGCGCTGAACCTGCTGGGCAGCCTGACCGCCCTGCTCGGCTCGGCCACCATCGACTCGGTGGTCGTCACCGGGGTCGGCAACGCCGCCCTCAGCGCCGGCGTCAAGCTGGCCGACGGCTCCTACCTGCTGACGCCGGCGCAACTGGCCGGCCTCACCCTGATCCCGCCACACGACCTCTCGGGCGACTACTCCCTGAGCGCCACCGTCAACCTCGGCGGCAGCCGGCTCGGGGCGAGCGTCTCCGCGACGCTCGGCGTCCATGTCGTGGGCGTCGCCGACGCACCGACTCTGACTGTGTCCGGCTCGGCCGGTGCCTATGCCTCGGCGATCCCGCTCAACATCGCCGGCGCGCTGACCGATACCAGCGGGACCGAACACCTCCACTACATCATCGGCGTCGCCACCGGCGCCCACCTGTCCGCCGGCATCGACAACGGCAACGGCAGTTGGACGGTACTGCCCTCGCAGATCGCCGGCCTGACGGTGACGCCGCCCTACGGCTTCTCCGGCAGCCTGCCGGTCACCGTCACCGCCGTGTCGCAGGAGGCGAACGGCGCCGTCGCCTCGATCCAGAAGGCGCTGACCGTCAGCGTCGCGGCACCGACCGCCGCCCTTCTCGCCACCCTGGCCTCGCTGGTGGCGGTCAATGGAACCGAGGACGTCGGCATCAACATCGGCCAGACGCTGCTGTCGCTCAACCTCGGCAGCATCGCCAACGTGTCGCTCACCGGCGTCCCGGCGGGGGCCACCCTGACCTCGGGAGGGGTCGTGGTCAGCGCCGGGAACATCAACGCAAGCCTGCTGAGCGGCCTGACGCTGAACATGCCCGCCAACTACTCCGGCGACTTCCAGCTCGGCGCCACGGTCAAGCTGGTCGGTGGCTTGGTCACCATCAACAAGACGCTCGCTGTCCATGTCACTCCGGTGGCCGACCTGCCGACGCTCACCGTCGGCGCGACGATCAACGGCACCGAGGACCAGCCGATCCCGCTCGGCATCTCCGGCACCCTCCTCGATCTCGACGGTTCGGAATCCCTCTCCTTTACCGTCGCCGGCGTGCCCGCCGGCGGCCGGCTCAGCGCCGGGCATGTCAACCCGCTCACCGGCACCTGGACACTGACCGCGGCAGAGCTGAGCGGGCTGGCGATCCTGCCGCCGCCAGACTTCAGCGGCACGATCTCGCTGACCGTCGGCGCCGTTGCCAGCGAACTGCTGGGTGCGGTCGGGGTGACGGTGAAGCCGGTGACCGTCACCATCGCACCGGTCACCGATACGCCGCTGCTGGCGCTTCCCGCCGCCATCGGAGCCGAGGACAGCCCGATCGCTCTGGCCATCGGCATCGCCACCGGCGACATCGACGGGTCGGAAACCATCACCGGCCTGCAGATCTCGGGCCTGCCCGCCGGGGCAACGCTCAACCACGGCACCTCGCTGGGCAACGGCACCTACGCCCTCACCAGCGCCGACCTGGTCGGCCTGACCATGACGCCGCCGGCCAACTACGCCGGCACCCTGTCGCTGACGGTGACGGCCACTGCCAAGGACGGCACCGCCGCCCCGGCATCGGCCAGCGGGTCGCTCGCGGTGACGGTCAAGCCGGTGGCCGACGTGCCGCTGCTGACGGTCGCCGACTGCAGCGGGCACCAGGGCCACGATGTCGCCCTCACCATCGGCGCCGCCCTCCGCGACACCGATGGTTCGGAGGTGCTGTCGGTGACGATCGCGGGGCTGCCGGCCGGCGCCAGCCTGTCGGCCGGCCTGAACAACGGCGACGGTAGCTGGACCCTGACCGCCGCCCAGCTCGCCGGGCTGAAGCTGCACACCGCGAGCGGCTTCTCCGGCGACCTCCACCTGACCGTCACCGCCCATGCGCTGGACGGCAGCATCGGTCCCTGCAACCAGTCTCTGGCCGAGGCCAGCGCCAGCCTGACCGTGCACGTCCAGCCCGAACTCCAGCTTCCCCATCTGTCGCTGCCCGGCCTGACGGTGCTGGAACACGGATCGGCCCTGCTGGACATCGGGGTCGGGCTGGCCGGGCTCGACCTCGGGGCAACGGTCAACCTCACCGTTGCCGGGCTGCCGGTGGGCGCCAGCCTGTCGGCCGGCATCCACAACCAGGATGGCAGTTGGACGCTGCACGCCGATCAATTGCTCGGTCTGCGCCTGACCCCGCCTGCCGACAGCCTCGACGACTTCACCCTGACCGTAACGGCCTCCGCCGAGGTCGCCGGGCTGGCGGCGGTACAGACCACCGGTTCCCTGCATGTCACCGTGCTGCCGGATCTCGGCGACAGCCTCGCTCTCGGCCTCGGCACCGGCGTCGCCATTGCCCCGTCGCTCAGCCTGTCGGTGCTTGGAACGCAACTGGTGACCGGCGCCACGGTCTCGTTGGAAGGGGGGTTCCACGATGGCGACCTGCTGACGCTGGGCGGCCTGCGGACCGAGACCGACGCCTCGGGCCACCTTGTCATCGCCGGGACCGGCATCCAGGTTACCGGCGGCGGCTACGACGCCTCGTCCCATACGCTGACGCTGAGCGGCCAGGCTTCGGCCTCGGTCTATGAGTCGGTGCTGAAGGCGATCCGTCTCGATCCGTCGGACGACTGCGGCAGCCGTTCGGTCACCGTCGACCTGCTCGACGGTGCGGGACATGCCATCGACCTGGCGCACCAGGCGATCACGCTGGACGTCGGGGTGGCCGGATCGGTAACCTCCACGGTGTTGAGCGGAACCACCGGGCTCCTCGACCATGCCCTGGACGGGGTATCGGGGGCGCTGGGAGGCCTCAGCCTCGAAGCCGATCTGCTGGCGGCCCTCCCAAGCGACGGAACCCATACGACACCCCTGGACGATCCCCTGCACCACAACGCGACAACCAACGCATATGCCTAACAGACTGCGTGTCCTCTGCGTCGACGACAGCTCCTGCATGCGGGACATGCTGGCGGCCGGGCTCGTCCGGCTCGGCTACGAGGTGGTTCCGGCCGCCGATGGCCAAGAGGCGCTGGCGGCCTTGCGGGCCGACCCCAGCATCTCCCTGGTCATCAGCGACTGGATGATGCCCGGCATCACGGGTGTGGACCTATGCCGGCGCATCCGCGACCTGCCGCGGCCCAACCACATCCACGTCATGCTGTTGACGGCCAGGCAGGGACAGGAGAACTTCCTCGAGGCGATGGCGGCCGGTGCCGATGATTTCCTCAGCAAGCCGGTGGATATGCAGACCCTGGCCGCCAGGCTGCGGGTTGCCGAACGCATCCTCACCCTGCAGCAGCGGATGCAGCGCAACAACACGCTGCTGGCCCAGACGAACCAGAAGCTGCGGACCGCCTACCGCCGCCTTCAGGAGGACATGGAGGCGGCCGCCCGTGTCCAGCGGAGCCTTCTGCCGAAGCCGTCGCTGGATCTGGGGGTCGCGCGGTTCGCAGCCGCGCTGACTCCCTCCACCGAGATTTCCGGCGACGTCTACAACTACCAGGTCCTGCCGGACGGCTCGGTGGCGTTCTATGTGCTGGACGTGGCAGGCCATGGCGCCCGGGCGGCGTTGATGTCGGTGATGCTGTGCCGGCTGCTGACGGCGGAAGCCTTCGTCGAACGCGACGACGGCCGCACGCCGCGGCAACCCGATGCCGTGGTCGCCGACCTGAACCGCCAGTTCCAGTGCGACGACAGCATTTCCGACTACTTCACCATGATCTGCGGGATCCTGGACCGCGACGGCAGGGTCCTGCGCTTCTGCCAGGCCGGACATCCCAATCCCGTCGTGCTGCCGTTGCGGGGACGGCCGGTCGCGGTCGGCAACGGCGGCTTCCCGGTCGGGCTTTTCCCGGACGCCGACTACGAGACGGTGGAGGTCCGGCTGGAGCCGGGGGACCGCATGTTCTTCTATTCGGACGGCGTGACCGAATGCGCGGCGCCCGACGGGACCCTCTACAGTCAGGATCGCCTGCATCAGGTGCTGGAACTGACGCGCACAGCATCGCTCGACCGCATGATCGCGGCCATCCAGACCGAGCTGCACGGCTGGCACCAGGGCGGCAGCTTCGACGACGACGTCTCCATCGTCGCCTTTGAAACCTTCGCCACCCCCGCCCGCCATCACTCGTCATAAAATTCCATCGCCACAACAGGATCGACTTCGATGCTCAAGACACACATCATCGACTCCGTACTGGTGCTGGAGGTCACGGGGCCAAGGCTGGACGCGGCTCAGGCCGTACGCTTCCGCGAGGAATTCCTTCAGCAGATCGAGGGGAATCCCGACCGCGTGGTGATCGACTTCAGCAACGTGACCTTCCTCGATTCCAGTGGCCTCGGCGCGCTGGTATCGGTGGTAAAGCGCCTCAACAAGCATGGCCGGCCGGTCATCTGCGGACTGCAGCCGGCCGTTCAGACCATGTTCGCCCTCACCCGGATGGACCAGGTCCTTACCGTTCGGAAATCACGAGATGACGCAGTTGCCAGCTTTGCCGGCTGATATGCCGTCGGATCCAGAACCCATGCTTTTCCAGATGGCAATCGCCAGCCGCCTGGAGGACGTCCCCCTGCTGTCCGACGGGCTCTGCCGGAGCTTGGCCGCGCGCTTCGGCGAGGACGGCTTGGTCAGGCTCCAGATCGGCCTCGCCGAGGCCGCCAACAACATCGTCCAGCATGCCTGCCAAGGGCGCGAGGACAGGACAATCAGCCTGTCCTGCCGCCCGGACGGCTGCGGCGTCCTGCTGGTGCTGGAAGACGATGGCGTGGCCTCCGACCGCGATCTCAATGCAGCCGCGGTCGAGGCAGCCGCCAATCCGCCCGATTTCTTCGCGGAAAACGGCCGCGGCCTTTGGCTGCTGCTGCAGTGTTTCCCGACCGTCCGGTTCGAGCGGAAGGATGGCATCAACCGGCTGATCCTGCACTACACCGGCTGACCGCCCCCTGCCGCAGGCATGCAACTCCGAGGACAGCGCCTCGGAGACCATCCGGACATGGCTGTGCTGAAATCGAGTTCCGCAGCAGCCGGCGGAACCGCGCGCGGCCGCACGGCCGCGGCACGAGACGGGGAAGGCCGTGCCAGCGGTCCGGGGCGCCGTGTCACCGGTTTCGGGCGGATTGCGGTGGCGGTGAACGGCGTATTGTCCACCGAGGCGGATGCCGTACCGGCATGGCCGGCCCTTGCACGATGCCCTCCGCTCCGGACGGGACGCGATCCCGCATCGCTTGCCTGCCGCGACGACAATCCGGCTGCCGATTTCGCAAATCGCCGATCGGAACAGTCCCGGAGGCCGCGTCGCGAGGTCCTGCGCCGGGATCTCCTGATTACGGGGAAAACCCTTCACACCCGATGCGCCTTGGCTGCCGAGGCCGTTCACCACGCCGGCGCCGACTGGGAGACGAGGTCGCGCAACAACGCCGGACAGGATGCCGGGCGAAATGTCCTGCGTGCGATCTCCCTTTCATGTCGGGAAGGAGTTGCGCCCCCCTCCTGAGCTGAGCCAACCCGAGCAAATACGACACCGGACGGATTTCGAGCGGCGCCTTCGGGACGGCAGCTCAGAAGATCGTGGACGCGGACGTGCCGTCACAGCCTGGGTCGGTTTCGCCGGCGGCTTCGGCCGCGGCATCCAGCAGCCGTTCGACGGCCTCGGCCAGAACCGACATCTGCACCGGCTTCAGGAAAAAGGCGTCGGCGCCGGCTGCGGCAGCCGTGGACTGATCCACCAGGCGGCTGTAGCCGGTGTAGAGGATGCAGGGCAGATCCGGGCGCTGCGCCTTGAGGCGCCGGATCAGGGCCACGCCGCTGATGCCGGGCATGGTCTGGTCGGTGATGACGAGGTGGAAGGCGTCCGGATCCTCCTCAAAGGCGTCGATCGCGTCCTGAGGATCATCGCAGACCGCCACTTCGTGGCCGACGCGCTCCAGCCCGACCGACACCATGTCGCCCATGTCCCCCTCGTCGTCCACCACGAGGACACGGCAGCGCCGCCGCGCGCGGAGCTGCAGCAGGTCGACCGGCTCCGCCTCCTCCGCCGCCGGCATTTCGCAATTGCCGACCGGAACGAAGACACGAAGGACTGTGCCGGTGTGCGGGCGGCTGCACACCACCAGCCCGCCGCCATGGGCCTTGACGATACCGATGACGACCGCCAGTCCCAGCCCGGTGCCCTTTCCCTGCTCCTTGGTGGTGTAGAAGGGGTCGAATGCCTTGACGATCACCTCCTCGTTCATGCCGCTGCCGTTGTCGGCGACCTCGAACATGACGTGGGCCTGGTCACCGGTGGGCGGCAAGGCCTTGTAGCTTCCCCACCCGGCCCCGCAGCCGAACGCGGGATCGCCCTCGCCGTTCCACACACCGGCGCTGACGGTGATGCTGCCGGTTTCCTCGGGCAGCGCATCGCGGGCATTGATGGCAAGGTTCACCAGAACCTGGACGAGCTGGGTCGCGTTGGCACAGATCTCGGGCAGATCGTCGGGAACGTCGACCTTCAGCGCCACCGTAGAGGGGATGCTGGTGCGGAGCAGGATGGCGACGTCGTTCAGGATCTGGCGCGGCCGCGTATTCACCAGCACCGCCTCGCCCGACCGCGAGAAGGCCAGGATCTGCTGCACCATATCCTTGGCCCGGCCGCACACCCGACGGATGCGGTCCGCATATTCGCGCTGCGCACTCCCCGCCGGCAGATCGCAGACCAGGAAGTCGGCGTAGCCGGTCAAGGCGCCAAGCAGATTGTTGAAGTCATGGGCAATTCCGCCGGCGAGCCGCCCGACGGCATCCATCTTGTCCTGCTGCGACAGACGGTGCTCCAGATCGGCCTTCTCCCTGGCCGCCGCATGCCTGGCCGATACGTCGCGGCCGATGACCACGATGTCACCGTTGGGACGCCGGGTGAACCGCACCTCCATCGCCTGGACGCATTCGCCGAAGACGGTGCGGTAATTCTCGAACAGGCCTTCCCAGAAGCCATCGCTTTCCAGGGCGTCGGTCACCCGCAGCTCGGCCCGGCGCAGCGTGGTGTTCGGATCCTCCAGTGCGCTCAGCCGATGGCCCAGCATATCGTCCGGATCACGCGCGCCAACCATCGCGCAGGCCGCCTGGTTGGCATAGATGATGGTCTGCTCGGCGTCCAACACCAGGATCATGTCCAGCGCCGCATCGATGGCCGAGATCATGCGCTCGACGTCGCGGGCGTTGCGGATGACCATTTCGCGCAATTCCCGGCGTTCTCCCTGGGACCGGCGCAACGCCTCCATCACCCGGGCGATGTCGCCGATCTGGTCGGCGCGCTCCAGCAGGGCGGCAGGGAGCGTGACCTCGTCGAGCCCGCGGTCGAGCCGCTGGATGCCGGTATGGATCTGCTCCAGGGGAACCCCGACCATCCGCCGCACCATCCGGCCCAGCAGAAGCAGGAACACCGTCAGGGCGGCGAGGCAGAACAGTCCGAACACCGCCATGCGCATGTCCAGCAGCGCTGTCGGCGGCAGCGGCGTGTCCAGCAGGACATAGTGCCGGTATTCACCGCCCAGGTTGGGCACGGGCAGCCCGATGCGCCGGTATGGGGCGCCCGACGATGACGTGCGCCTATGGGAAATCGTGGTGCCGGAGCGCAGCGCCTCGGCCTCATCGGCCGCCACCGGGCGATCGGTGCCGGCGCCTGCCGACAGCGGACGGCCGATCAGCGACCTGTCGCGATGGAAGAGGTAAGTGCCGGTCCGCGACAGGATGGTCAAACCGACGCCGGCGGGCTGGAGGGTGGGTTCGACCTGTTCCCCGATGCGGATCCAGTTCATCATCCGCACGTCGTAGCCGATCACCCCAGCGACCTCCCGGCCGACCACCACCGGCACCACGACGGTCGACAACCTGCCGGGCAAGGGTCCCGACGGGCTGGCCTGCGCCGCCCCGAGCTGGCTGCGGCCCGTCTCGACCGCCCGGCGGATCAGGTCGTAATCGCTGTTGTCGAGCGTGGCCGCCCGCACCATCCCTGCCCCGTCCCGCGCCAGGATCGTCGCCTTGCCCTCCAGTTCGGCGAGCGGCGGCATGGCACCCGGTTCCAGGGGACGGGCAACCACCCACAGGCGGCCGAATTCGGTCAGGGAGTCGAAGCTGTGCCTCAGCAATGCGTCGAGGGCGGAATCGCCGAAGCCGGGCGTTTCGTGGTGGGCGGCCACCGCCGCGCTGAGCACATCGACCTTCTGCATGAGTTGCGAGCGCAGAACGGCGACCCGCTCCGCCACCTCATGGGCCAGAGCCTCATCCTGCGCCCCGGCGATGCGGTCGAGCATGTCGGCGCCGGTCCAATGCGCAACGCCGAATACCGCCAGCATCAGGGCCGTTGCCGTGATGGCGGCGTTGCGGATCAACCTCTTCGACAGGGAGTTGACGGATCTTTCCGTGGTGACGTGCGAATAGGGCATGAAAGGTCCGGCAGTTTATCAGAAGGGCTCCGGCCGGCAGACGCCTGCCGAAGCCGTATCGAGAGGCTGGGTCAAGGTCCGCTTCCGTCGAGCAGGCCGATCTCCTGGGCACGGCGCACCGCATCGGCACGGTTGCGCGCGCCCAGCTTCTTGAAGATGCGGCGTGTATGAAACTTCACCGTCACCTCCGCCAATTCGAGCTGGCGGGCGATTTCCTTGTTGGTGGCTCCGGTGGACAGAAGACTGAAGACGTCCCGCTCGCGGTCGGTCAGCGCTGCCTGTTCCCCCGGGCCATCGGCGTCCGCCCCGTCGTCATCGGCGGCACCCAGACTGTCCTCGCCGGCGAGGGCCATGAGGATCTCCGCGGGCACCGTCGTTCCCCCTTCCATCACCACCTTCAGGGACGGGCCGAGAACACGGCGGGGCGTGGTCTTCGGCAGGAAGGCCGCGGCACCGCTCCGGAACGCCTCGATCGCGATGGCCGGGCGTTCGGCACCAGTCATCACCGCGACCGGACCGCGCACTCCGCACTCGCGCAACCGCGTGATGGGGTCACTGTCACCGATGCCCGGCATATTCCAATCCAGTACGATCAGGTCGAAGACCTGCCCGAGGACCCCGGTGACCGCCAACACCTCACCATCGAGCGTCTCGACGAACACGAACTCCGCGTCGGGCCATTGGAAGCCGATCGAAAGCTCCAGCGCCTCGCGGAACAGAGGATGGTCGTCGGCAACGAGAATCCTCACCCTCACTCTCCCTTGACCACTGCCCCGGGGCCTCTTCTCCGTGGCGGGAAGATAGTGGTGGAATGGTTAAAAAGTCGTGTTTGGCAAGACTCTTCACGCCCTCCACAACCAAACTTGTGCGCGTTCCAGAGCCAGGAAATCAGGACTTACCAAGGACGCAACCGGCCTCTCGAATGAGCAGTTGAAATTTTGAAATGGCTGAAGGTCTGCGACGAAAAACATTCAGTAGAATTCTCGTAGGCAATAAACGTGAAAATTCAGGATTCCGGCATCCTTCGGTGGATCTTCATTCCCGTCGCGCTCCCCAGGGCGGTGATCTCAGAACAATTCCACATCATCACTCCGGCTTTGACTGCTCACCTCTCCCAAGAGCGACAGGCGTAGCGCCTCCTCCATCTCGGCAAGGGTGATACGGCGCAGAAGATTTTCAATCCAATCGCGGTCGGCTGCCGCCGCACCCGTTACCCCGCCGGGAATCCCGTTGGCCGTGCCGAGGACCGAACCGAGAGCCGAACCAAGGATGGACAGCACCGTAACCGTGTTCTCGATCCTCTGCTTGGCGCGGTCCTGGAATTGAAGGTTGCACATGATCCGGGGCACCGTCTGGCCAATCGCTTGCGAGCATTCCGCTGACTGTGCGACGGAACCGGCCAGGCCGGCGGTATGACCGCTCAACGCAGCACCGATCACGCCGATGCGGTCGAGGTCGAGATCTCCTCCCTGATGGTCCGACAGCACCGCATCGACCCGCCCCATGCCGGCGCGCATTTCCCGGTCCATCTCCGCCACGGCCTGGCGGATGGCCGTGGAGACCGAATGGATGGAATGGGACAGGTCCCGCACCTCGTCGGCGACAACGCCGAAACCCCGCCCGTGCTCGCCGGCCCGCGATGCCTCGATCTTGGCGTTCAGCGACAGCATGACCGTCTGCTTGTTGAGGCGATCGATATTGCCGGTCATCTGCTCCACCCGCCCGACGGTGGCGGCACAGGCTTCGAAGACGTCCAGCATGGCCCGGGCACCGCCGGTGAGGCGCTCCGCCCGCCGGATGGCCACGGCGCAGGTCTCGGCCAGTTCGCCGATGATCTCCGTGAAGCCCACCACCTCGTCGCCGACCGTCATCCGCCGGGTCTGGTCGATGATGCGTTCCAGCACCTCCGATTGACGGACGGCCAGGGCCGACAACGCCTCGAAGTCGGCGCTCAGGCTGTTGATGCCGTCCTCGATGATCTGCGAGGTGCGGCCCATCTCGCCCGACAGCGCGCCGATCGCAAGATCGACCGTGGCAATACGCACATGATCCGGCGGAGGTGGATCGGCAGGGATCCGTCGCCCATCGAGAATGCCGTCCCTCATGTCATCTCCTCACAATCCTGCTTCTCCGGCCCTCACGCCTCCGCCCTCACAACCCCGATGGGGGGTGTTCGCCAATGCGGCCAAGCCCTGCGAGGAGCCCGACCAGCGTGGATGCGATGCGCGGGAGCGGCACCTCGCGCTCCACGGCGCCGAGTTCGCGGGCGGCTCGCGGCATGCCGTAGACGATGCAACTTCGTTCGTCCTGCCCGACGGTCCTGGCGCCGGCATCGCGCATCCGCTTCAGCCCGTCGGCACCGTCCCGGCCCATGCCGGTGAGGATCACGCCCACGGCCCGGCTTCCTGCCGCTGCGGCGACCGATCCGAACAGGACGTCGACCGACGGACGGTGACCCTGCACCTTGTCCTGCCGGTGCAGGCGGCACCGGTAGGCGCCTTCGGCACCGGCCAGTTCCAGATGCTGTCCGCCGGGAGCGATGTAGACGTGGCCAGGCAGCACGGACTCGCCATGCTCCGCCTCCTTGACGGCCAGGGGGCTCAGGGCATCGAGGCGGGCGGCGAAGCGGCCGGTGTAGGCGGCGGGCATATGCACGGCCATCAGGACGGCAGGCATGCCGGGCGGAAGCGCCGAGACCACCTCGCGCAGGGCCTCGACACCGCCGGTGGAGGCCCCAATGGCGACGACGGCACGCTCGGCGCAGGAGTTGAGCGGCACCGGTGCCGGGCCACCGGTGGCCGCCGGTCCGGCGGATGGGCGGAGAGCCGCACAGCGGGCGGAGAGCCGCCGCTTGACACCGGCGGCGGCCACCACCTTGTCGGTGATCTCGCGCGCCAAGTCGGCCAAGCCGACGCTCAGGTCGACGGCCGGCTTCTGGACGAAGTCGACCGCCCCCATTTCCAGGGCGGTCAGCGTCGTTTCCGCACCGCGGCTGGTCAGCGAAGAGATCATCACCACCGGCATCGGCCGGAGCGTCATGATCTTTTCCAGGAACGACAGACCGTCCATGTGCGGCATCTCGATGTCGAGCGTCACCACGTCCGGATCGGTTTCCTTGATCGCGGCACGGGCCTGGAGCGGATCGCTGGCGGTGGCGACGACCTGGATCCGCGGATCGCCGTCCAGGATGGTGCGCAGCAATTGCCGCACGAGTGCGGAATCATCGACGATCACGACGCGGACAGGTGTCGCGAATGCCGTATCGGACATCAGGCATCCTCCTCTCCGGCAATGCGCCGGTAGATGGTTCCGCCGATCGGGCGCAGCGGGATATCGCGTGCCAACAGCGTTTCGGAGTGCCCGATATAGAGGAAGCCGCCCGGCCGCAGGAGCGCCGCGAGGCGCCTGCACAGCGACAGCTTGGTCGGCTGGTCGAAATAGATCATCACGTTGCGGCAGAAGATGGCATCGAACGGGCCGCGCATCGGCCAGCGTTCCAGAAGGTTGAGCTGCCCTAGCGCGACGAGGTCGCGCGCCTCCGGTCCGATGCGGACCTCCGCCGGCCCGGCGCTGACGAAATGCCGTCCGGCCGCATAGCCGAACGAGGGCTTTACCGCGGACTTGACTGCCGCAGCCTGGTAGATCCCGGTTCGCGCCCGGCCGAGCGCCACGCCATCCAGGTCGGTCGCCAGGATCCGGGCTCCATGCGACGCAGCGTCCGGCACAGCCTTCAACAGCGTCAGGGCCATGGAGTAGGGTTCCTCTCCGGTGGAACAGGCGGCCGACCACAGCCGCAGCCGTCCGCAACCGCCCGCCCGCCAGGGAACGACCACCTGATCGTGGAGATGGCGGAAATGATGCTCCTCGCGGAAGAAGGCGGTGACGTTGGTGGTCAGCGCACTGATCAGGTTCGTCATCTCCTCCTCTCCCCGCGGGGAGCGCAGGAGCTTCACATAGTCGGACACGCCGGACAGGCCGAGCGCCCTCACCCGTTTGGCCAGGCGGGCTTGCACCAGATCCCGTTTGCCGGCGTTAAGCTGTATGCCGGTACGCCGGCAGGCCAGTTCCGCGATGAAGCGGAAGTCGGCGTCCTTGAGACGCAGCGGCGCGGTGGATGCCTGCACCATCGGACCTGCGCCCCTTCCGCCGTCAGAACTGCGACCAGTCCACGGAGCCGCCCGCATGTCCGTTCGCCGTGGCGCGTGCCGGGCGTCCCGAATGTCCGCCGGATTGCCCGCCAAGCGGCGCTGGCTTCACCCGGGCGGCGGCGGGCTTGTGCATCGCCGGCGCCGTCCTGCCCAGGCCGCCGCGGGGCGGGTCGGCCTGGGCAGGCAGATCGCCGATCTTGAAGACGCCGACCAGCGCCAGCAGGCCGGCCGAGCTTTCCTGCAGTGTGCGCGACGCCGCCGCACTCTCCTCCACCAGCGCCGAATTCTGCTGGGTCATCTGGTCCATGTTGGAAATGGCCCGGTTGATCTCGTCGATCCCCACGGTCTGCTCGCGGCTGGCCGCCGCGATCTCCGAGACGATGTCGGCAACGCGCTTGATCGATGTGATGATCTCGTCGAGCTGGCCGCCGGCGCTGTTGACCAGTTCCACGCCCTGCCGGACATGGCCGCCGCTTTCCATGATCAGCGATTTGATATCCTTGGCGGCGTCGGACGATTGCTGGGCCAGGGTGCGGACCTCCTGCGCCACGACGGCGAAGCCCTTTCCGGCGTCGCCGGCGCGAGCCGCCTCCACCGCCGCGTTCAGGGCAAGGAGGTTCGTCTGGAACGCGATTTCGTCGATCACGCCGATGATGTCGGAAATCCGCTGCGACGAGCTGGCGATCTGCCCCATGGCGCTGACCGCGTTCTTCACCACGTTGCCGCCGCGCAGGGCAACGTCACGCGCTCCCAGCGCGAGCTGGTTTGCCTGCTGGGCGCTCTCGGCATTGGTCTTGACGGTGGACGCGATCTCCTCCATGGCCGCGGCGGTCTCCTCCAGATTGGAGGCCTGCTGTTCGGTGCGTTCGGCGAGGTCGACGGCGCCGTTGGCGATCTCGTCGGCAGCCGCCGCAACCTCGGTGCTCGACGACATGATGCGGCGGATGGTGTCGGAAAGCCGGCCGGTGGTGATGTTGGCATCGTCGGACAGTTGCTTCAGAAGGCCCTCGTAGTCGCCGCGCACGCGCCGCGTCAGGTCGCCTTCCGCAAGCACGCTGAACAGTTCGCCGATGTCCTCCATCGCCGCCTCCACGCGTTCGCACAGGCTGTTCAGCGACTCCACGAGCACGAGCTGGAAATCGCGCTTGCCGGCGGGGTCCAGGCGCATGGAGAAATCGCCGCGCGACACCGCCTGGACCATTTCGCCGATCTCCGCCTGGATGGCTTTCTGCGCCGTCACGTCGGCCCACTCCACCACCGTGCCGACCCGCTGCTTGCGGTCGTCCCACACCGGGCTGACGATCAGCACGAAGTCGCGACCACCGATCGGCAGCGCCGCCTGATGGCGGCCGGTCAGCGCCGCCAGCATCGTCCGCTGGTGCATCGGGTTGCGATGGAAGCGGTCGATGCTGGAGCCGAGCAGCCCGTCGACCTTGAAGCCGGGCAGTTGCCTTGCCACCTGCTCCTCGGCATTGCGCAGCATCTCGACCATCGTCCGGTTCATGTAGACGATGTCGAGGTTCTCATCGGCCACCATGACGTTGGTCTGGCAATTCTCCAGGGCCGCTCGGATGCGGACGTTCTCCGTGGCGATCCGCTGCTGTTCACGTTCGCGGGCCAGGCGGTTGGTGCGGTCCTCCCACTCGACCACCGTCCCCAGCCGCTCGCCACGGGCGCCCAGGATCGGGCTGGCGGTCAGGCCGAACGAACGGCCGCCGATCTCGACCTGGGCGCGATGCGCGCCCTGCAGGTCCTTGATGACGCCACGCTGGTGGCCTGGATGGCGATGAAAGGCGTCGACGTTCCGGCCGATGAGGTTGTCGGCGCGGAAGTCGGGCATCTGCCTGCGGATATCGGTCTCGGCGGTCCGCAGCATCTCCAGCATCGTCTCGTTCATATAGATGATGTCGAGATTGTTGTCGGCGACCATGATGTTGGTCTGGCAGTTGTGCAGGGCGGCCCGCAGGCGCCTCGCCTCCAGGGTACGGTTGGTCACGTCCCTCACTGCCGTGGCCTGTTCGGCGGAAAAGGAATCGGTGTCCGGTGTCTCGCCCGCCGCCGCCGCCCGCATCGCCGCGACCCAGGCGGCATAGCGTACCGCTTCCCCCTTGAGCGCGCCTACGCATCCCTCCGCCCGGCGCTGTGCCGCCAGCAGGAGGGCCACTCCGCCGGCAGCGGCAAGGCAGCAGACCGCGACCAGCGGGACGAGGCGCGGCCAGTCCCAATCCTGCAACGCCAGACAAGCCGAAGCCACGCCGGCCAAGCCGAGCCCGGCGAGCAGCGTGCCAAGGAGGGCGGTGTCGACTCTCGTCGGCGGGGCGGCGGAATGGCTGGTCATGGTCATGGGGTTGTCCCTTCATATGGCCGGTCCGGCAGGATCCGCCCGGTCGGCAAGACGGTAACGGTCAGATGCCCTGGTGGGCGGCGATGGCGGTGAGCGACTGGTTGATGAGGCGGGCGGGGTCGAGCAGCGCGATCATCCGGTCACCCGCGGTCAGCAGGCCGCAGACGCAGCCGTCGCGCCCGTCCCCCTGCTCCGGCAGGTCGCGCAGCAGATCGCTGGAGGCCTTCAGGATGTCGGAAACGGCATCCACCAGGATGCCGATGGTGCGCCCTTGCACGAGCAGGATGATGACGACGTGCAGCCGGGTCGCTTCGGTCAAGCCCTGGCCGAAGCGGCAGCGCAGGTCGAAGATCGGCACGATGTTGCCGCGCAGGTTCAGCACGCCGCGGACGTAGGGCGGCATGTTGGGCAGGGACGACACGTCGCTCCAGGCCTTGATTTCCTGGACCGCCATGATGTCCACGGCGAAGTCATGCCCGTTCACCTTGAAGGCGACGAACTGGACCGGCCGCCCCTCCTGGAGTTTCGTTCTCTCGGCTGTCGGCATGGCGGCGGCGCCGGCTTTGGTAGTCATCACGGTCTTGCTTTCCATTTGCGTCGGCGCGTTCATTCGGCTGCGCGGCCGGCAGCACAGGGCGTATCGCGCGGATCGCACGCGGCGGCGCGGGAAAGGGCGACGCAATCGTCCAGGTCCAGGATCAGGCACACGCGGCCGTTGCCCAGGATGGTGGTGGCCGCGATGCCGCGCACATGGGTGAAGTTCTGCTCGAACGGCTTCACGACGACCTGCTGCTGACCCAGCAGCTCATCCACCAGCAGGCCGATGGTGCCTGCGGTATCCGTCTCCACCCGCACGACGATCCCCTGCGAGGGTGCGCGTCGCGCCGTCGGAAGATTGAACAGATCTCCGAGCCGCAGCAGCGGCAGCCAGTCGCCGCGCAGGTAGACCATGGTGCCGTGACCGACCACCTCGCGCACGTCGGCCGGCTTCGGCCTCGTGCTGTCCAGGATGTTCGCCAGCGGGATGACGTAGAGCTCGCCCCCCGTCCGGACCAGCATGCCGTCGAGGACCGCCAGCGTCAGGGGGAGGCTCATGGTCCATCCGGTTCCCCGCCCCGGCTCCGACTGCACGGTGACGCGCCCGCCAAGACGCTGGATGTTGCGCTGGACCACGTCCATGCCGACCCCGCGCCCGGATACGTCCGTTACGGTATCGCTGGTGGAAAAGCCCGGCGCGAAGAGCAGGGCATCGACCTCCTCGCTGGATGGTGCCGCATCCGGTGGCACCAGTCCCAGCGATCGCGCCCGCGCCAGCACCCGGGCCCTGTCGATGCCGCGGCCGTCGTCCTCCACCCGGATGATGATGCGCCCGCCCTTGTTCTCCGCCGACAGGGTGATGGTCCCGCAAGGCGGCTTGCCAGCGGCGATCCGATCGGCCGGCGGCTCGATCCCATGGTCGAGCGCATTGCGGATCATGTGGGTCAGCGGATCGGCAAGTTCCTCGATGATCGTCTTGTCCACCTCGGTCATCTCGCCAACGGTGGCGATCTCGACGTTCTTGCCCAGGCGGGTGGCAAGGTCGCGAACCATCCGGGGCATGCGGGCGAAGATCGATTTCACCGGCTGCATGCGGATCGCCATCACGGCGTCCTGCACATTGCGGCTGTGCAGGCCCAGCCCCTTCACGACAGCGGCCAGCCGCCTCTGCGCACGCGGGTCGAGTTCCTGGCAGACCTGGGCGAGTGCCGCCTCGGTGATGATCAGTTCACCGACGAGATCCACAAGCCGGTCCACCCTGTCGAGATCGACGCGGATGCTGCCCTTGCCGCTGCCCTGCGCCGCCTCGTGGACGGGGCTCTGCGGCGCAGGAGGGGCGGGAAAGTCCGCAAGCGCCCGCTGCGGCGGTTCGGCCGGCACCGGAAGCGGGTCGGCCGCCGGTGCGGCGGCTCGTTCCACGCCCTCGACCTGCTCTATAAGGATGTCGGCCTCATCTTCGACGAACTCGAAGATCTCGCGGATGTCGGCTTCCGGATGAATGGTTTCGAGTTCGATCCGCCAAGCCAGGACCGGCTCCGTCGGATCGAACTGTTCGATGTCCGGCAACTGCGTCAGGTCCAGCGTCGAAACCAGCCGCCCCAACCGCGCGAGCGCCCGGATGATCAGCATCGGCTCGTTGCCGCCGGAGTAGGCGATCGGCCGGAACCTGATGGCCCAGCGCCGCAACACGCCGGCCGGGACGGTGCGGGGAGCCGACAACGACGGCATCGGCGGCACTGCCGGTTCCTGCATCGCGATGCCCGACAGCCGCTCGATCATCGCATGGACTGAACCGGCATTTCCGCCAATGCCGCTGCGGGCGGCATCCACCTGGGCGGCCAGGGCGTCACCCGATTGCAGCAGCAAGCCCAGCAGAACCTCGTCCAGCGCCAGGCGCCCGGTGCGCAAGCGGTCCAGCACCGCTTCCAGGTGATGGGTCAGGTCGGCCAGCAGCGGCAGACCGAAGGCTGCGGCACCAGCCTTGATCGAATGGGCGATGCGGAAGATCGCATCCAGGGTTTCCCGCTCTTCCGCCCCGCCCATGCCACCTCGGAGCGACGCGAGCAGTTCCTCGTTGCGCAGCAGATATTCGCTGCACTCGTCGAAGAACGTCGCCCGCAGTTCGTCCATGATGTCCTGGTCAAAAGACATGGCGGCAGCTTTCGGGCAAAATCGGGTGGCGGGCCGTGAGCGGACGCGGCGTCAGGGGCAGACGCGGCGCACGACGTCCAGCAGCTTCTCAGGGGTGAAGGGCTTGACGATCCAGCCGGTGGCTCCGGCGGCCTTGCCTTCCGCCTTCTTCCCGTCCGTCCCCTCGGTGGTCAGGATCAGGATGGGCGTCCGCTGATAGCCGGGCTTGGAGCGGACGTGGCGGACGAAGGTCAGGCCGTCCATGTTCGGCATGTTGATATCGGTGATGATCAGGTCGATGGGATCGCCGTTGATGCGCTGGAGCGCCTCGATTCCGTCGCCGGCTTCGCGCACGGAGAAGCCGGCGCCAGTCAGCGCAATCCGGACCATGTCCCGCATCACCTTCGAATCGTCCACAGCGAGGATGTTTCTGGGCATCGGGCAAACCTCCGTTGCAGATCGGGCGAAAGGTCAATCGCTCAGTGGAATGTCACGCCCGCCAGCGTCAGCAGGGACTCAAGGGACGAGGAGAGGCCGACAATGTCGGTGGTGATGCCACGCCGCCGCGCGCTCTGCATCGCGCTGAGGAGGGCGGTAAGTTCCGGAAGGCTCAGGAAGTCGATGCCATCGAGGCTGATCGAGAGCCGGTTGTCGGGCCGGACCTCCCGCACGGCCTGGGTCAGGCGTTCGACCAGCGTGCTCGTGCAATCGGTATAGTGTGACACTTCCAGCATGACTTCCCCCGTCAGGCGCCCAGCCACCGAACGGGTGGAGCGCACGCTTGTCCTCTGCCTCGAAATTGCAGAAGAGGAGGAGATTTTGCACTTTGGTGTAGGGATAGCTGTCCGGGAAAAAGGGATGGGGAGGGATACTATCCCTTTCCCGAAATCGGCGCGCTTCGATGCGGCTATCAACCCGCGATAAAATCCTTACGACGGTCAGTTCCAAGTCCGGCAGGGACTGTGCGGGCACCACTCACAGAATTTTGTATACCGTGATGGAATGATCCAATCCTATGCCGGCAGGCCAGCCGCGGCCTGCTGGAGGATCGGTGGTCGGCAATGCCAGACCGGTTTCCTGAGTTCCCGCCCGAGCCGGCTCGGCAATGACGGTGCAGCGATGAGGATGCCCGGAACTACGAACGCCCCGGCCGTGTTGGGCCGGGGCGTTCGTCGTTGATCGAAGATGATTGCGCAGCGTGTTTGGAGGCGTCTCTTGTGCCTGAGTGACCTGGCGGCGACCTACTCTCCCACATCTTAAGATGCAGTACCATCGGCGCAGAGGCTTTTCACGGCCGAGTT
>NZ_JAGINO010000042.1 GCF_017876115.1 Azospirillum picis | reverse complement strand
TCCAACCAGCCTCGGATGGTGGGGATTTCTGTACAGGCCAGCGCCCCCCTCCATGGGGCGGTACGACTGGTCATACGAGGGTGGGCCGACGCTGATACTCTTGGACAGTGCTCCGTTTGATGTAAGTCCGTTCCGGTACATCTTGATTGATCCGCGCAACCACAAACAGAACCTATATGGTCGCCCCCCCGCACGTGGAGCCATTCTCGAAGACCTTTGGCAGCGGAACGCCGTCCGCCGCACCGCGCAGCTACCACTTATCGATGTCAAGGAGGAGCTTGAGGCGGCTCTCCACAGGCTTGCCGAGCACGAATAATACGAGGCACGCCGCGAGTTTGAACCGCTCCGCCCCATATTGGTGGAGAAATGGATCGCTCGACGGCGGCGGCGGGAACCCGGTTACGTGCCTGCTCGGAATACCATTTGGCATATGGTGGTGCTGACCACGATGAAGGAGCCAGCCGGAATGGACCACGAGGAAGTGAATGCCCAGCCCTTCTCCCGCACGCGCCGCTCCGTGCTGCTGCCGCATCGACGGAGGTTGATGTGGCAGTCGAGGCCCAAGCCACGAGTGTTCTGGCCGTGGATTTGGCAGGGCTGTGGTCGCCGATATCTGCAATTCTACCGGGTGACGCTACGCCATGTGCGCCTCCTCCCCGAAACCAACCGCTACAAATAGAAGGGGTCCGGCGTGCAAAGGCGACCAGGGACGGTTTTTCAGAACGCGCTCTGAGTGCAGCGGCAAAACAGCACGGCAGGTAACATATGTAATATCTGCTGTTCAATCATTCTGATGGAATTCTTAGTTCCGAGGGCGTGGCGCTGTTGAAGCGGGATTTCCTAGTCAGAGCCGGTGATAGTGCCAATCCCTCTCCTGCCTGCCGAGTTTGAGACCATCAACGATCTGCGTCTTCCGCAATCTCCCGCTCACCAAAAAGGAGGGGCTGGTGATCAGGAAGGCTTCTGCTGCGCGCATTGGGTTCGGCTACGCGCCTTCAAGTTAATGCCCATGCCCTCATACGCCGCCCCGATATCAAGAGCTACTCCGTAAAGGGGCTTCCGAGGCTAGGAGGTCCATGCGACCCTGCCTTGACAGGCGACGTAGGGTTCTGCTCGATCTTGCTTGATGGGGCAATCAGAAAAGCAAGGGGGACAGTATGAGCAAAAAGTTGATTCTTGAAATACTTGAGGAAAATGATGAGGTGATCGGCTACTCCGACAGCCGAATTGCTGTAAAAAAGACTAACGGGGATGTAGAAATCATCACCATCTATTTTGATGATCAGGGCGTACCAAGGGTTGATGAGCGGACGGTTGTTATCACCAGGAAATCCTCTAGGGGGAACAAGATTAGTATTCAGAACGTCACCAATGGCATCGAGGCTGGCTCTTTTTGAGGGTGAGAAAATGGCTTGTGCTAAATGCGGAGTAAGTGGACATAACTCTAGAACTTGTCCAGAAGCGCTGACCGCCGATGAAGACTATGCCTCCCCTGAGGATCGGGACTACGCTCTCTGGATCAAGTACGACAACCTTACACCGCCAGAGGCGGACAAACTTCTGCGCAACGCGATAGAGGCTAAAGGGGAAATTGCCCCGGAGGGGCGCGGCACTTTCGTCAAGGGGCCGCAGAAGGAACTGCCGGGCTTGATACAAGGAGCTGAGCATGAGTCAAAAAAGATCAGGTGAACACATAAATGCACAGAAGAAGGGAAAGGAACTTGATGCCAGCATGTGCTTATTATGTCAGAAGGTGGACAAGAGCAACCACGGCCATCATCTGATTTATCACTCAGAGGGTGGTAGTGCGTCAACAAACAACATTGTAACTCTGTGTCCGGAATGCCATAGAGACTACCACGCTGGAAGAATTAACGTAGATCTGGGACGGTTTTGACAAAATGGCCATCATGGCGGCACTGAGGCCACGCCTGGGCCGTGCAGTTCTGGGGGCAACTTCCTTGACTACGGCGGGACACAACAGGAGGGAAAAATGTCAGTGAGAAGGAACTCGAAGCAAGGGCTTACAATCATAAAGGCGGAAGGGGAAGATGCTCAAGAGTTTGCAAGAGACAGCCTAGGGTACGATGGATGGGAAAATGTGGCGTCTGCCACTGTCTACGAGCATACGTGGTCTGATTGGGATAATCCCTCAGAAATCACCCTCTATGACAGCAAGGGGGATGAGGTTTATGAAACCACAGTGCAGATGGGCAATCCTTATAAAATGCCGCCAAAGTTCTAGCCGGGAAAATTCATGAGGGTTGGCGGGTGTAGCGGCATCCGTTGAGCGGCCTTAGGATTTGGGTGCTGACGCCAACTCCTGTTGTTTCCGGAGCGCCCCCCCCCGCGATGGTTGATCATACTTTGCCGCTGCCCGGTCTTTCACCCCTGGCTGGAAAGCTGGTGATCAGGCGTTTTGATGGCGGGCGGCTGTCCTCCGATGGCGGGCTGGTGCTGCGGGAGTTGGAGAAGCGGCTGGGGATTGCCGATAGGCTGGCCGCTGTTGAGGACCCGCGCGATCCAACGCGCACCCCGTGCACTCGCTGGCGGCCATCATCGGCTTCCGCCTGCTGGCGATCGCGACGGGCTACGAGGACGCCAACGACGCCGACAGCCTGCGCCACGACCCGCTGTTCAAGATGGCTCTGGAGCGCCTGTCGTCCGAGCGCGACCTGTGCTCGCAAGCCACCATCTCGCGGCTGGAGAACCTGCCGGACCTCCTTACTCTGCTGCGCATGGGCCAGGCCATGGTCGATCTCTACTGCGCCTCGTTCCACCGGGTGCCCAAGCGCATCGTACCGGATGCGGACGACACCTCCGATGCGATGCATGACGGCCACCAGTTGCACCTGTTCAACGCCAATTAGGACGAGTATGACTTCCAGCCCATAGGTGTCATTAACGGCAACGGCCGCTTCGTCACCGCCGAGCTGCGTGCGCCCAGGCGGCCAAAGGAGACCGAGTTCCGGGCCTTCCTATACCACCTGCTCCGCGCCCTTCAGGCGAGCTGGCCCCACACCCAAATCCTGCTGCGTGCCGACGGCCATTAAACTTGTCCCGACGTGCTGGACTGGTGTCGTGCCGGAGGCATCGACTATGCGCTCGGTCTGCCAACCAGCCGTACGCTACGTCGTCATGTGACCGCGTAGGAGGCTAGTACCGCCGCTCGCCTCCAGGCCACACCCCGCACCCCGACAAGGTGCGCCGCTTCAAGAAGAACTACGACGGTGTCAGCACCTGGAGCGGAGTCCGCCGCGTTGTCGCGTGGTGCAATACAGGCTGCTGCTTAGAGTGTCCTGCTCTGTCGAAAGCCTCAGGCGGGAGTACCAAGGAGAACAAGGCGGTTGACATTGTAGACGACGCCTCGGAGCGACGATTGAGAACGTTACATGAGGTCGGTGCGGGTGAATAAAGCCTCGCCCCACCTTACGCCAGACGGGCTCGACACCGCCATCGCGGCTCTCGATACCGCACAGACGGCGGATGCCGTCTATCGCGGCTTAGTCTAGGCATTCGACTTTGCCATTCGTGCGGCCACAGTGTTTTCCATGATGGAATGAACAGTTCTGGATCACGGCGGAACGAACCTGCCCGTACCGATGGACGGGGGCGCGTTGCGCCAACCGAGTAGGCGTGAACGCATTCTTGCTTAGTCAACGACACTGACGCGGAAGATGATGAATGGGTATGAAGAATCATCCCACCTCGGGATTGCTGCGCCCGCTACTCTACCTCGACATTGATGGTACCCTCCTCCGTCGCCGGACCGGCATTGCCGGTCTTCGAGACGCTTACGAAGTTGATCCAGACGCGCACCGGTTCCTCACTTGGGCAGTGGAGCATTTTGACTGCCGGTGGTTGTCCACGCGCACGCATGCTGGAGACGCAGACGGAGCACGCCGCGCGTTTCGCCATGCCCTGGGCGTCTCCACGCTGCCTGAGGAATGGGCAGGCGTGTTCAGGCTGATCGCGGCGGTGGCTTGGTCAACCTCAAAAATTGAAGCTATCGACCTGGATCATTCGGCGGGGTGGTTCTGGATTGACGATGCTCCGGGCGCGGCAGACATCGCCGCACTGTCCGCCTTGAATGTCGAGGATCACTTGATCCGCATCAACGATCGGGACCAGAGACCGCTGATGCGCGTCAAGGCCGTTCTTGTGCATGGTTGTATAGGAACACCGTCCGTGCTGTCGTGAACAAAGCCGATGGGACAGACAGCGGATACCCGCTGTCGCCATGGTCGTCCACGCAGCGCTGCTGAGCGGCCTCAGCCCCGGTTACCTCCGGGGCGTTCGGCTCCCCATTTTTGTCATCCAACCGCATGGTTCCTCCGGGCGCGAAGCAAAGTGATTGGTCACACATCCGTTGATATCGAAGAGGATGGTCCGATCGTAGGTGTGACGCAGGGCGTAGCCGGTGACCGCGCCGAATGCCGTGACGTGGCCGTGGCATCTCTGGTGGTGCGCGCTCACCGACCGGCTGGCCCATGCGATGCGCTCGTTCAGGGTGGATTGTGCCACCTCGTCGGGAAGATCGATGCGCTTCAAGGCGTCATACGCCATGACCGCGACGAAGATCGGGTCCGGAATCCGGCGATCCGTCTCGACCAGTACGTACTGATGGAAGGTAGCGCGATCCCGCTCCTCGCGTTGTCGGGCCGCTCGCGCACGTGCAAGGGCAAGCTCCTCCTGCGTCGCCGCAACAGCTTGGTCAACAACCGCTTGGTCAATTCCGAGCCCGCTGGCGAGCTTGGGGATCAGCATCTGCTCTTCGCCCGTATCAAGGAGGAGATCGACCCGCCGCAGGCCCTTTGTGATGTTGGTGTAGCCGAGACGCCGGGCGAAATCGGCACGGCTCAGTCCCTGGCGGTTCATCTCAGCGAGAATCAACTGTCCAACGGCATACCGCGTGATTCGCAGCCCAGGGGTCAGCACCGGTCCTTTGCCCTTCATCGTGATCTCCTTCGCCCTGTGTGAACAGTCGGCACACGACGACGGTTGCCCGGAAATCGAAAGAGGGCTGCCGATGCGCTTAGATTGCTCCTTTGGCGTGCATTACGAAAGACACCCGCGCTGGCATTCAATGGGAACGGGTGGGTGCGCCTCATTCCAGCCAGGGAGCGCGAAATATGTTAACGAAGGTGGCGACTCAAAGCCAAGGGGGTAATCGCCACACCCGTTCTGGGCGGAAGCTGATGGTGATAGGGCTTCTCGCCACTGTCATCGCGGCGGGCTTCATCATGTACCTGAACGTCACGACCCGGCAACCAACCGACGATGACATCCGGGCCGATCTGATCGCAATGATCCGGGAAGCGGCACCACGCGAGCGGTTGGAGAAGGAGATCGCCTCTGCCCTGGATCAGGATGCACCCGAACAGGCAGAGGAGTACATCGAGGTCGCTGATCTGATCGGTGTGCCCATCGACCCAGCCCTTCGTGCGCGCTGGGCAGAAGAGACCTCCGGTTGGCGCGCAGCGGCGAGGACGACGAAACGCGCGGCAAAGGGCTTCGTGACCGGCGAGAGCGAGGACCCAGTTGGGATCGCCGCCGCCCTGGCGTCCGACCTCACTATGGTGGGCGACGTCCGCGATCTCGCAGGCCAGGCATCACGGATGATCAAGGGCGAGGCCGTGGACAAGTTGACGCTCGGGCTGTCCCTCGCGGGCGTCGCGATGACCGCTGGCACCGTCGTCACGGCGGGCGGCGCTCTGCCCGCCAAGGTGGGCATCTCCCTGGCGAAACTGGCCCGGAAGATGGGCAGGCTGACCGTCAAGTTCCAGGCGGAATTTGGACGCCTCGTGTCCAAGGCAGTCAATATGCCTGGCTTTCGCGAAGCCGTTCGCGACATATCTTGGTACCGGGTTGATGAACTCGCTTCAGCGGCTCGCCGCCATGCCGCCGCCGTCAACACCAACGAGGTGCAGAAGGTGCTCACGTCCGTGGGCGAAATCAGCAAGGTGACCACCCCCGCCAAGGCACTCAGGGTTCTGAGCCATGTCGATGATGTGAATGATCTCCAGAACGCCGAACGCGCTGCCAAGGTGCTTGGGAAGCCTGTGAGTGGGGCGTTGCGGCTCACGGGGAAAAAGGTGCTGGCGACCGTGGCTCACGCCACAAAGATTTCGGCAGCAATGATCGGCGCAGTGATCGCCGCTGTTCTTGGCGCTCTGTCGTTCCTGTTCGGGGCATTGACAGCGCTGATCGCAGTTCTACGGCTCGGAAAGCTTGCTAGGTGGATCTTCCGAAACACTGTGGGCCGTCTCTTGCGTCCGCGAGCGCGGGCTTCGTCGGAAGGAATAAGCTAAGGGACGGTTTTCGGAACGCGCTGAGATGGTTGGCGGCGATGAAGACGACTGCCACGGTGAGCAGCGCGAGTATGATCCGTCCTTCTGCTCTATCCATGATCCGAGCGTTGTTGACGGGTAGCCAGGCGCTGCCGTGTGTATTCCGTCTACGGACCTGTTGGAACGTCTATCTGTCGCGGGGAGGTCGATACGGACAGCTACGCCGGGACTCTGACGAACGCCGACGATGTACACCCCGGCGTCATACCTTTCTGCCATTAGCACGCGGGGGAAGGTTGGCGGCCACCTCAGTGAGGAGGGTGAACATCGTGCCGCAATGCTGACTACGATGAAGGAGCCAGCCATGATCGACCGCGAGAACGTCAACACCCAGCCTTTCACCCGGACGCGCCACCACGTACTGCTGCCGCATCGAGGCAAGCTGGTGTGGCAGTTTAGGCCTAAGCCGCGCGCTTTCATGCGTTGGGCATGGCACGGCTGCGGTCGCCGTTACCTGCGCACCTACTCGGTGACCCTGCGAGGGCAGTGCCACCTTGAAATCAACCGTTGCAAATATCTCAATTTGGCTGAGGTGATTGTCGATCCGCCTTGGGTGAGATCCCTGGTCTGCTCGCATAAAGAGAAAATTGTAAAGATAGCCACTGCGAGCTGGGCCGCGGTACAGGAATGACGCGAAAGCTCATCCGCAGGAGGAACGCCGTGACGCGGGCGGCGCGGAACTTCACGAACATGACGATGCTGCTAGTGCTGTGAGTGGCCGCCGTCCCCCGCTCACGCCGATAAGGCCATTACACTCGCCCTCCTGCTCGACCTCTACACGGCCTAGCGCGGGGCAGCGTTGCCTTGCCATGCGCTGGATCAGTACGACGGCCAGCGCATCACGCTCACCCAGCACAAGACTGGGGTCGCCAGCGCCATCACCGCCATAGATGTCCTACGCGACGCACTGGACTGGCATCCCCGCTGAGACGAGCACATCCTGATAGCTGAGATCCGCTCCTGCTAGTCCGGCGCTGAACGAAGTGGTGCTGGGCCGCTATGATGCGCATAAGCGCGTCCACTTCCTCGGCAGGTCGCGGCAAGCTCATGAAACCAGCGTGTTCACTGCGACACCGTTGTCCGACCACAACGGTTGCCAAATAGTGCAGGTGGTAGCCGAGGGCCTGCTTCAAGGCCATCCTCCTGCTATAGGGAACGTTCGCATCTGGATGCAGGAGGCATTCCGCAGGTGCAGTTGAGTGTCCTCAGGGAACAGGACTATTGACGTTCTATGATACCTCTACTCGCATGATGCAGAACATACCACAGATTGGCATTCGGACAATAACAGGCCGCATCGATGAAAAAAAAGTTAAGAATATATTTCGAAAGAGAGGAGGTCTTCTTCGTCACGAAGAATATGTACGCGACTATGGTTCTTGCTCATAGGGATAATTCGCATCATTTCAAGGTAAAAATGTTCTACTGGTTCATAGTGCTTGTGCATACCTAAGGTGTAACCTCTGGAATCGTGATGTGCTTCACGCTGAAGTGGGATGTGGCCTGTGAGTGTTTCGTATCCTCAAAGGAGGAGCGGCACCAGGCTTTGCGCTGCTAGTAGGGAGATGGTTCCCCTTGGATCTGACGAGTGTTGTTCATGCGTAAAAAAGATGGTGCCTGCCCGCCTTTTAGAACCCGGTGCCCAGAAATCAGGCCGGTTGTGGAGCGGTTCAATAAAAAACTATTCGCAATGCCATGGTGCGATAACAAAGGAGACGCTTCCCCTTACAAGCGCCCGAAGCGGGAGGCGATAAAATTTGAGCGGATACAGCCAAATGGGCCACGCTGGATTCACTATCTGTGTGTGGACATTGATCGGCCCTACCCGTGCTCTGAAGGCGTGCCCAACCTCACGATCCTGGAGGCGATGGACTTCGTATTACCGCCGAATTTGGTGGTTATGAATTCCCAGACAGGCAAAGCTCATTGGATGTACGAATTGGCAAGACCAGTATGGGAGGACCCCAACAAACCTCAGCCGAAGCCGGTACGTTTCATGAAGGCGGCGCAGTCCGGTCTCGCCAACAATTTGCACAGAATCGGCGCTGATCGTAGCTTTACAGGTTTCATGGTTAAGAATCCTTTCCATCCTCGCCACGAGGTGTTTTCGTTTCGGGAGAAGCCCTATGATCTGTGGGAGTTCTCTGAAAATCTCGACCTTACCTACGCGGCCCGGCCAACCGAAGGCAATGGTCGAAATACTAGGCTCTTCGAAGCTCTGGGGGAGTGGGCGCGGCGAAACCGCCATACCTTCGACACGAGGAGCGCTCTTGAAGCGGCTCTTCTGGATGAGGCGCTTGATGTGAACAATGGATTCCCTACTGCGCTCCCCTTCAGCGAAGTGCGGTCTGTTGTGCGAAGTGTGGGAAAGTACGTCTGGGAGAGGTGGGACGGACGATACCGTGGCGTCATGAACCTAGATTCGACACTTCCACTTGTGGAGCGACAACGGCTCGGCCAAGCGCACGTATGTCAGATGCGCCGAGGGCGAACCCAAGACCGCCTCATCTCCACGTACCGGTCAATCTATGAGGAGCAAGGACGGTGTACTCAAGCTCTGGTGGCGGAACGCAGTGGTATCGGGCTGCGGACAACCAAGAAGTATTGGAGCGAGGTGCTTCGTGTTGGATTGACCTCGGAAGACCGACAGGGGTTGCCATGTCATGATATAACGAACATGGTCGCGGTAACAGCAAAAGTGACACAGCCTGGAACAGGCGGGGTGCTCGTTGCAGACTCTAGTGGTTCCGAATTTGCTTCTGCGGTGCATCCTCATTCAAGCTTTTCTGGTCCAATGGTCCTGTTCCCTGAGGACACTCAATTGCACCTTTTTGGGCGGTCACTGGGTGGGCTGCGCTTGTATGTGAAGGCCAATCCTTGGGTCTTGGTCCAAAGCATCAATGACGATGAGCGCTTGGCAGCTTAACCGTGCGATGCAGACGGGTCTTCGGTGATGGGCCAGATAATGAGTGCCTGACCTAAGGTGCTCGGCGGGTCCGTTAGGTCCGTCTGTCTCACCTGGATCAGTCCACGCCAAGCGCCTTGAACACCGCGTCCACGGGATCGCTAAAAATGACGTCCGGAAGTTCGTGAAGAGTTCCGCCGGAATGGTGGCGATGTCGGCGGCGCTCGACATGGGAATCAGGATGCGCATGGCCCCAGCGTCGAAAGCGACCTGTAGGCACTCGGCCAGGCTCTCTATCGGAATGACGCTGCCGCCCAGGCTTATGTCGCCGAGCACCACGATCTGACTTTGCAGCAGCTTCTGGAGGATGCCTGACGCGAAGGCGATGAAGCTGGCGAGCGTGATGGCCCTTGGCGTGCCCGTAGTGTGCATCTCCACCACATGGAGGTGGTAATCGTAATGCCCCGGCCTTGGCCGAACGGCTCGCCCGCTGCACGTTTGCCTTCAGGAAGTCGATGGCTACACGCACCGCCTCTGTCGCTGCCGAGTTCGATTCCAGACCGGAAGTGATCAGCTTGCCGTTCCCAGCGGTAAGCTGAGTTTGCAGACGGTGGAGGTCCAGGTGACCGCTGGTTCCCGTGATTACGGCGTGCAAGATGCCCGGCTTAAGCCGTCCTTCGGGAATTATCTTGCCGCCACCTAGGTGCCCATGGGCGATGACTATAACGTGTTCAGTGGAATTGAAATTTTTCTTTGAGAAGAAATAAATAATATTCTCGATGAGTACGGTATTCTGCTTGATAAAGATGATCCGGTGCGTATCTAAGTAGTAAGATGTGAGTTGGCCTGGACCAAAGAAGCAACCCCCTCGAACAAGGGGGCTACATAGAAGTACACGCCGCGTCCCATCTATAAATGACAACAGACAGCGTTTGGCAATGAAAGGACGGCATAGTGTTTTTGAATGATGAGGAAGTCTATCATGTGGATAGACTATGCAAAATGGCGATCAGAGGTCGCGGAAGCAAGAGTCGGCAGACGCTAACAGATGCAACGTTCGACGATGTACGGCTACCACATTGTGTGTTGGGAGTAGCTTTCCCAATGAACCGGAACGATGATGTTCTTGCTTTGGATAGGACGGAGCATGATCTGCTGGTGACCACAGTCTCACTAGGCGGAGTGCCGGAATTTTGTGCGTACTTGGATGGTCTAATCATTCTCGGCGCACGCGGAATTTGTGCGAACCGTTTCGATAACGGGGATCTTGTTAGCGTCGTTTCGAAAGTACACTTTCGCGCTTCAAAACGCGAAAGATCTTATCCGTTGCATATCCTTGATCTTGTAGCGGTTCACACGTACGCAGATGCCGCGAGGCTACGCGTGATTGAGAGGCGCTAGGCATCATGAGTCTCTTCGGTCGATCACCGACAAGGCCGATACTTACGACGCTGAGACCAGCGAACACCTTTCCCTGAGGACCCGATCATCCATTCCGAGCGCGGACGTGCCCTCACCCTGGCCTCGGTGGTGCGTTTCTTCTTCGACCTCTACAGGACGCTTGGGTTCACCGGCTGCGCGCCCCACTCGGGCAGGCGCACCTTCATCACCCACGCCGCGCTCAAGGCGTCGATGGTCGGCGGTTCGCTGCGCGAAGGATGGAGCTTGTCGGGCACCGCTCCGTTCAAACCACCAGCGGCTACATCGAGTCCGACACCGAGGCTAAGCGCAAGCTCGTCCAGATGGTCTGCGCGCCGTTAGCCCCCTCGACATCCGGCCATGGTCGCGCCTGGCAGCGCCTGTCGTCCAAGTCGCGTGAGGTGGTCGACTTCGGCGGTAAGGAGTGTGGACAGGAAGGAGGGTGGTCCCCCATGGTTCCAACATCCCTCTATAATATTATTAGGAATGCGGACAAACTGGGGGTCCCATCCGCCCTCCCGATTCGAAGGCACTGAGACGCTCCGATTTTCTACCCTTGCCACCGTCCCAACGAAGTTCCGCCGTGATCGCGCCGAAGTCTCGCTGGGCGAAGGTGCGCCCGACCAGAACGCGGACAATGGAGAAGCCCCTCGCCCGCCCTCGGTCAGCCTTGCAGTGTTACAGCTCGATCATCGCACGCTGCCACTGTTCGAACATCTCGCCACCGGTATCTAAGACGGCGAGGGCTATCCAGGTCTACTCTTCCTCAAATCCTTGGCTGGTAAACTTCAATGTCCGGCAATTCTCCGTTACTGTCCGCACCAAGTGGTCGGATGCGCCGTCGGGCAGGTGGGCTTCGATCTCCAAGGTTACGGTCACCTCACTACCGACAACGCCAACCAGGTGGGCAATAATCTCGTTGGCGATTTCACCGGCATCCCGGCCCGCCCGCATGGCGTTGAGCGAGACGGTGCCGTGAAAGCGGCGGAGCGGACGCGAGGTGACAGGGCCGGATGTACTCCCGTCCCCAGCCGCTCCGATTAGCGCGCCGCTGCCTGACGACTCTCCCGGAGTGCCGCCGGTTGTGCCTGCCTGAGGAATTGCTGCGGCTTCCGCTGCCTGCTGGGCCTGTGCCACCTCGGCCTTGACCAGAAGGCCGTTTAGGTTGTCGGGAGACAGGGTAAGCTGCTTGCCGCAGCGCAGCCCGCGGTACCGCTTCGCCGTCTCGTCATAGCTGTCGGCATAGGCGAAGGAATCTTGGCTCCACAACAGCAGCCCCAGGCCGTCCTGGACGGCGGCGGTCAGCACCGACGAATCCTTCAAGCGCGGCAGATAAACATAGCGGGCAAAATCCTCGGCCAGTTGCCGGATGCTGACATGATCGCCGCGCCACAGGGGAATGCGGTCCAGTTCCATGCGCAGCCGGGTTCCTGCCAGCGACGGCACCAGAAGCTCCTCGTTGCGCAGCTTCTTGGATGCCCGCACGGCCAGCGCGTCCTGGCCGGACAGGCGCAGCGCCTGCCATTCCACGGCGGCCTGGGGTGAGGTCTGCACCGGCACCAACAGCCACTGATAGGCTTCCGGCATCCGCGCCGCCACCGTGCTGTCCGCCGATTTCATCTGGGTCTCGGCTTGGCGCACCTGATGGGGGTCCAGGTTCAGTTCCACCTTCTCGTCCAGGATGGAGGCCCAGGCCACATAGCGGCGCATCGCCTCATCCAGATCCTGCAAGCGGGTCTGATCGACGGCCAGGAAGGCGAGGGTGTTGCGGAACAGCCGCGGCGAATTACCGCGTGATTCCAGAATGGCCTTGGCCGCCGCCTCGGCCTTATTGGCCGCACCCTTGCTGTAGGGGAAATCGGTGGACAGAACCACCAGCCGGGCGTCCACGTCGTCGGGAACGTCGGCGCCGGATTGCGGTAGGGGGTGGACACGGCAGAAGTCGCCCATGGATTTCAGGTCGGTCCGCAACCGCCTCTCGATCTCGGTCACCACTTTGTCGGGGTTGCGCTTCAACTGCTCGGCCCGGTCCTCAGCCATTTTGGTGACTGTGGGCTGTGTCGAATACCAGTAGCGCACGCCGTCTTGGTAGAGGTAGGTGGCCGCCGTGGCGAGCCGCCGCAGCGCGTCGCCGAACAGCGATGGCGCTTCGCCGGGCATGACGCAGCCCAGCTTAATGCGGCGGTCCTCAATGCCGCGGTTGGCCGCCGTGGAAGTGGGGGCCGATCCCAGATAGAGGGTACGCGCCACCCGACGTGTGGCAGCGAACTTGCCCAGGTTGGGCACGTCGCCGTCGATGCGCAGAGGCAGGGCGCTTGGGCCGTCCACGTCCTTCTCGATGATCGGCTTCCAGGTGTCGGATAGGTAGCGGGTCAGTTCGTCTCGGACGCGGGGATCGTCAATGGGCAGGTTGCCCGGCATGATCATGGGATTGCGATCGCCCTTCTCCCACAGGCTATGGATCACCGCCGCCATCAGGCGCAGCACGCCGCGCGTGCGCTGGAACTTGGGTTGGGTGGACCAGTCGGTGTAGAGGCGGTCGAACACCTCGGGATGGATGGGATAGGCGGCTCGAAGGCGGTTCTCGTAGTCGGAATCCCGGCATTCCGGTGGGAACTCCTGATGCTGCCCTTGATACAAATCGTGGAACTTCCGCGCCACCGTATCGCGGGACACGAATTGGGACCTCTCGAGCAGCGGCTCGAACAGGCGGCGGCGGACGATCTCGAAGCCTTCCTCGGTGCTGGCCGGTGCCCACGAGGATTCCACACGGCCGATGACGTTACGCAGACGGGCCAATGCGGCGCGGCCCCGTTCGCCACCCACTTCCTCGTCGTCGCCGACGGCATGGGGCGAGGTAGCCATGTCCGAAGCTGGAAGGCTGATCACCAGCAGGCAGTGCTTAGCGAGCTTGGCGGCTTCGGTCAGGGCCTGGGCGAAGGTAAAATGGGTCTCGAAGCTGCCGCCCGGCAAATCGGGATCGTCGTGAAGCTGCCGGGCATAGGCCACCCATTCGTCGATCAGGATCAGGCTGGGGCCGAACTCGTTCATCAACTCGCGCAACACGTCGCCGGGGCTGGTAGCACGTTCATCATCGGCTTGTACCCGGGCGTAAGCCTTGGCCCCGCCAAGCTGCCAAGCCAGTTCACCCCACAGCGTCCGCACCACGGTGCCGTCGGGTTTCACGCTGGGATTGCCGGGGGAAATCTTGTTTCCCACCAGCACCACCGGTGCGATCTTTTCTGGCAGTTTGGTGATTTCGGCCTCAGCCAGGAGGGCATCGACGCCCAGCAAGTCGCTTGGCGGGGTGCCGGAGACCAGATGATAAAGCGCCAGCATGGAATGGGTCTTGCCGCCGCCAAAATTGGTTTGTAACTGCACCACCGGGTCGCCGCCCTGCCCGGACAGCCGCAGTGCCGCCCCCTTCAGCAAAGTCTTCAGGCTTTCGGTCAGATAGGTGCGGCGGAAGAACTCAGCCGGGTTGCGGTATTCGTCCGAGCCCTCACCCAGGTGCACCTGCCACAGATCGGCGGCGAATTCCGCCTGCTGATAGCGACCACTGGCCACGTCACGGTGGGGGGCCACCACCTCGCGCCACGGGGTCAGGCTGCCGGTGACTTGGCTTTCAACGGCGGTTCCCGCGCCCTTGCGCCGCTCGGATCGGGCCTGCTCCTCGAAGATCAGGCGGCGCAGCTCCATCTTCATCCTGCTCACTTCGTCCGCCTGGGAGGCGGAAACAGCAGTCAGCAGACGGGAGATGGAGTCGAGCGCTCGGTCGGTATCGTCGCCAGAGAACGGCTCTTGGTGCGCCCATTTGTTGCGATGGCCGCGGATTTCACCCACCAGCCCCCGCTCGGCGGGGCCGAGGGTGTTGCGGAACACCTCATTCCAGGCTTCCCACATCAGCTTCAGCAACAGTGCGGCGTCCCATTGGGTGATCGGCCTGTTGCGGGCGAGCGGGTCGTCGGCGAAGGCGCGCACCGCCGGAACCTGGATATTGCGCTTCAACGCGGCCTCGATCTCGCGTTCGACGAACGGCCCCAATCCAGCCTTGAGGAGGTCGAGCGCCTTGGCAAGGCGGTCCTGGTTGGTCATCGCCATGATGGTCAGTCCGTGGGCAGAAGGGAGAGCAGCAGGGGAAGGTCCACATCGCTGCTAAGGTAATTGATGACCTTGAGCGTCGAGCCGAACGAGGCCAGTTGCCGGATGCGGTGGTGGCAGACTGAGGCCAGGGCGGGATCGTCGGGGAAGAGGCGGTTGGGCATAGCTCCTCCTTACAGCAGTTCGCCTTGGCCGGGCGGCTCGGGTTGCACTTCGCGGGACAGGCGCAGGATTTCCGGCCAGCTTTGCACTAAGCCGTTGTAGGACATGGCCTCCGCCGCCCGCTTCTTGCGCTCGCACATCGTGTAAAGGCGGTAGGCCAGTTCGCGCCCCACCTCGGCCTTGCTGCCCAGGGCTGCCACCAGTCTAGCCGCCGCCGTTTCTCCGTCCGCCTCCAAGACGCGGATCAGGTGGTGGACCGTCTCCCATACGGTCAGGCGGGGATCGGTAGTGGGGTTCCAGTCTGCGGGCAGGTCGACGGGGCGGAGCAGGCGTACCTTACCGGGCTTCACTGAAACGATACCCGCCTCGGCTAGACCAGAGACGCTTGTAACCTTAGCCTTCGAGAGAACCTCGGCCTCCCCATAGGGGCCATCGTTGAAACCGACCTGATCAAACCAAGTTAACGCCCATCGGGTGTCAGCATCGAAATCGCCTTCCTGTTCGGCTAGGGCAACGTCAAGCACCTCATTGATCAAGGTGAGGGCTTCGCGCACAGAAACTGGCTTTCCTGCGGCGTCCACCACCTTGCTATATTGTGTATAGACTGCCATTCCCGGGCCAATGGCTGATTGCGCCAAGTCAACAGGGGCAATGTTGCCGCGCTGAAGGTGAGCAAGTGCTTTGGGCAAATCTTCCTTCAGCACGGTCAAAAACTCCCGGAGTGTCACTGTTCGGGCGCTTTCGGGGCGTTTTCGGCAAACCAGGACGATGCTTGATGACAACATATTGGCTTTGATGCCAATAACCTTGTTCGCAAGTTCAGTACGCATGGGCCAAGTGCCGCTGATGGCAAATCCGGCGCGGATGACGGCATCCAGGAAGGTTTCCCATCCGGTGCTGCTGGTGCCCACATCGCTGGCGGTTTCCGACTGCTTAAAGGCGTAATAGATAGTGGTCGGGAAGGCGGGATGGGCTTGTTCGGCCAGCCGGTGCATGGCCGCCGTCATGCCAGTCAGGAAGAATTCTTCTGCCGCTTCCTTGCCGCCATGGCGATAGGGGGTCGCTACAAGCTCCTCGGCCTTGGGCACCGCCAGGGTGGAGAATAGGCTGGGGAAGACCGGACGCAGAGTACGACGCAGCCAGACATAGAAGAAGTCAGACAGGTCAGCGTAGCCGATATTGTCGTAGTAGGGCGGATCGGTGGAGACGATGGCGTCCTTTGAGCAGGCTTGCGTCTGCGCATCATTTTGAAAGACTATCGCGGGAACGGTCGCCATCGTTCCATCCAGTACTCGCATCATGTTTTTCAGAGACACGAGTGGGTCGCCCGCCATACCGCCGAACGCATTTGCCTCCGAGTAATCCCAAACCATTGGTAGCGATTGACGACCAAAGGTGGCGATTGACTGGTCCATTGTCGTTTTCCACCGGCACAACGAGGATTGGGCATCAGACATTTTGCTGATGGACATCCCCAAATACACCGATACAGCGTCGGCATAGGCGGTGGCTCCGGTACCGCCGTCGGCCAATGGTTTGCCGTCGTCGAGGTGTCTGACGGCCAGGGCGTCGGATTTAATCCGCTCCCGTGCCTCCTGTACCAAATCCGAAAACGTCGTCAGCGCCACCAGTTGGCGGGGCGTGAACAGGTCGCCGTAGGTAGTCAGGCCATACTGAACGGTCCAGAAGTTGCGCGGGTCATTCGGCAAACTGGTTTCCGGCTTCCAATTGGGTACTGCTTTGGTCGCCAAGTTCTCCATTTCAACGGTGGGCGATAGATAGATGCGGCCACGGTCTCCTTCGGCAACAATCGCCATCAGCCGCGCCCCCATCCGCCCGGACTGGCCTTCTCCCTTGATGTAGTCGGGCGTGATCGGCGAACCCGACATAACACACTGAAAATTGGCCCCCCGTCCCAACTTGGTGCCGTTTTTCGTCGCCTCGGCGTCCCTCGGCTTACCGACTTTGACAGCGAAGCGATAGCCGCCACTCTCGATCATCGGCTCGACGAAGGCATCCTTGCCCGTCTTGGTGGATAGCATGAAGGTGGAAGCCAGCGGCACATCCACGTCACGGAAGGCGGGGTTCGGGCTTTTCACCGTGCGCGCCCAAAGCCAGGCGATAACGGTCAACTGGCGGCCAAGCAGCGGCCTTAAGTCGGGCCGTTCGGCGGCCATGGATTCAGTGATCTCGATTTTGGGATACAGGTGGCCGATGCGCTTTTCCGCCTCGTTCCGCATCCATTGGCCGTAATAGCGCACGTCCTCGGCCAGCCCTTGCGCCCCTTTGCCGTTCCATATGCCGCCGCGCGCCAACTCCTTTCGTGATTGCGGATTGACCGGCGGCTGCCCGGCGAATTTGGGCGGGATTTCGATCATCGCCTTGTTGATCAGCACCGACACCGGGTTGAGATCGGTGGCGTGCGCCTTCAGCCCCAGCCGCTGCGCCTCCAGCGGCAGCGCGCCACCGCCCGCGAAGGGGTCGTGGAAGCCGGGCAGCACATGACGGTCGAACAATTCCTTGGCGCGCGGATGGTCGGCGTTCTCGGCGCAGGCCCGTCGCCAGCTTTGCCAGATCTCGGCGCGGGCCTGTTCCAGCACCGCCTCATTGGTGGTGTTCTCCCACTTCACCATTGCCTTGATGATCTCGAAAAGGCGTTCGCGTTCCTTTTGCTGCGCATTGGGCGTGGGGAACAGGTCAGGCCACGACGACGGGTCATCCACCATCTGCGCGAAGATTACCGCCCGCGCTGCCGCCAAAGGCCGCCGCGCCCACCACAGATGCAGCGTGCTGGGATGCCCATGCCGGATCGACTTTTCCCGCGCGCTCTCCTGGTTGATGGCCTCCAGCGGTAGGGCGACTTCGATGAGCTTCTTGCGGGTTCTGACCGGCATGACACTAACCTTGATACGGAAGGGAATTCAGATGCGTTTCAGCGACCATACCAAACTGCCACCGGAGAAGGGTGAAGAAGCGCGGCCAGCGATGCCCTGCGTCTATGGACAAATGACGAGCCGCGAACTGCCGCTGTTTTTCAACCTTCTGTTCCATTGAGAACGAGGATTCCCGCAGCTTCTTGAGCGTCGACTCAATCGGGCGATAGACGGACAGTCGCGCCTCTGCCAACCGCTGGCAGTTCAGATTGAAAACGTCAATAGTTCTCTGAACCTTCTCGATCGGTATCCCCGCCTCTTCGCATCCATTTTCATCAGGAACAATTCTGATTTCGTTCGGGTTTTGCTCAAATCGGAAGATGCGTGGAAACAACGGCACTTCTTCCGGAGAAAGAACATGCCCATCGACGATGTCCTTTGTTTTGTTTTCGTCGCAACTCCTGTTGTCGGGCAGTGGGGGGCGGTAAAAGGCCGGATCGTTATGATGTGTCTGTGTTCCGCCTTTGCAGGCGAGCCAGAGGTTCTCCCACTTCAGAGCCCAGTTGACAGTTCCTGCATGGTCGCTTTTGGGATGGAAGTGAGCAATCTGCTCGTTGTCGTCGGTCAGTGAAAGCTCGCAATAGGCGCACAGACCACCCTGATCGCGCCGCGTCGCGTCGCGAATGTCACCATAGCAAGCATGATCGCGAAGCTCGTCCCACTTAGCCTGCGGATTGGCCGCACGGAACTCGGTCAGCTTGGGTGGCTCCGGGGTTGATTTCCGGCAATGCTTCACAGGCCCAGCTCCTTTTCCCAAAGTCGGTTCTTGATCGTGGTTTCGGCTTCGATAAGAGTCGGATCATCCGGTCCGATCTGAGACATCAGTTCCTGACATTTTGCGCCCGCAGCTTCCAACTCTCCCCGATTGATCAAGGCAAAAAGTTCGTAGATCGCCTCCGCGTTCGGGTTGTCCGGCGGGCGTCCATCCGCTCCCATGACTTGGCGCATGATTTGCTGGCTCTCGGCGCCGTAGGTGCTGCCATTAGGCATGTGGAGCTGTTGATCTTTGATGATTGTAATGTTGCGACGATGTACCGTGGTCAATACCTGTGGGCTGTGGGTCGTCACAATGATCTGCGTGTTGGGGAAGACATCCTGTAGGTTTGGAATGATCCGCTGCTGCCATTTCGGATGCAGGTGCAGATCGATCTCATCGATCAGCAGAATGCCGGGCGCCTCCAGCGGATTGTCCCAGTTCGGATGAGCCAGAGCGAGCCGTCTTGAGAAATCGAGGACGATTCCCAAAAGGTTCCGGTACCCATCGCTGAGCTGTGTCAAAGCCATGGACCGTGGGGCACCACAGCCATTTTCAAATTCCACCATTAAACTCGGAGGGTTTTCATTAAAAAATATCCTTTTCACATTCTCCAATGTCTTAGAGATCGCTTGGCGAATAGCCTTGAGATCAGGGTATTGGAAATTCTGGATCTCTTGAGTTTTCAGTTTTTCACGCAACTCCTGGTTTTCACGCAAATAGAACCACTGGCACATGGACTGATAGCTTGAGCCAGCGTCCATAGCGTCCTTGAACGCCAGCTGCCGCTCCAGCCTGAGTTTGAAGATATCGCCAAGGGGCGGCATTTCAGATATCCGGCGGGTTGCTCTGTAATAGGCAACAACAGGGAAGGCAATCAGCGCCTTTTCCTCCCTTCGTGCCGCATCCCAAAGTGATTTGAAGTAGCTGTTGAGATCGTCCGAACCACCCGATGAATAATTGAAATCATTTGGTGGCGCATACCGGATGAAGTCCTGCCACACGAGAGCAGGATGGCCCTCCAACCGTTCTGCCGTCATGAAGCCGGTAACCGGGTAAAAGTCGGTCGCCCAGGCTCGGAAAAGAACATGGTCCTTCCGCCCGGACATCTGATCCGATGCTCCAGGCGCAATGTGGATGTCGGACGGGCGAAGGGCCGTCTGCTGAGCCTGCCGCTGCCGTTTGCCGCCACCGCCATTCGCCGCCACGACGTCATAAAGCGCGATCGCGATAGCATCCAAGATGGTGGTCTTGCCTGCGGCGTTCACGCCGACCAGGACATTCACATCGGGCTGAAGCGATACCGTCAGGCTCTCGAAACAGCGAAAGTTGGTGATCTCGATCCTGGATAGTTTCATGATGGCTTACCCGCTTTCGCAATCAATTCGGCAAAGCTGTAGTTCACACTGGTGACGCCGAAATCCGGCTCACGGCTGAACGGCTGGCGGATGTAGTGGACACGGTGGCCTGGGCCGTCGAACTCGATCACCGCCAGGATGAAGTCGTCGGGCTTGTTCAGCGCGGTTAGGATTTCGTTGCGGGTCACCGTGATGGTGTCGGCGCCGGTGACGCGCCCCTTCACCTCGATGAAGCGCAGCCTGCCGGTGCCCGGCACCCGGCTTTCGATGTCATAGCCCAGGCGGTCGAATTCCCGGTCGGTAGGGTCGAAGCCGAGACCTCGTTCGATCTCCATGACGATGGCGCGTGCCATCGCCGCCACAGCCATGGTGTCCACCATCGCTGCCGCCATAGGCGCGGACTTGCCGGTCATCGCCGCGATCAGCCCGGCTGGGACGACGAGCAGGCCGCCTAGCGCCACCGGCGGCAGCGGCGCCATCTGGCGCTCCTGGCGAATCTCGTCCAGACGCTTTTCCAGCCGGGCCTGGAGGGCATCGGCGCGCTTGCGGGCCTCGCCCGAGTTCAGGTTCGCGTTCGGCTTCCCGGCCCGCTCCTGGAGCTTCAACTGCTCCGCTCGATGATCCCAATAGGTGATTTCCTTGGTCAGCCGGTCCTTCACCGCCGCCTCGGTCTTCGCCAGCAGCGACAGCTTGCGCTCCCGCACCTCGGTCAGATGCTCGGGCACCACATGGGCGATGGCGTGACCGAGCGCCTGCCGCTCCAGGTCCGGGTGAATCCAGGCACACTCCGGTCGGGCGAGGATGGCTTCGACCCCAGGCTCATCCGCCATGAGGGGGCGGAAGTCGAGGTAGGGGGCGTAGTTGATGTGCCGGGCTTGTCCGGCCTCATCAATTTCCACGTAGAGCAGGCGCTTGGAAATCAGGCGGCGGTCGCCGCTGCGGGTGAGCGCTCCGTCTTGGAGGGCGCTTTCCATCGTGAATAGGACGCGCGGGTTCGTGCCTGGATCACGCTCATCCACGAGAATGGTACCCCGGCGCAGCAGGTCGCGGTGCCGCTCCAGGGTCAGATCAATCACCGCATCGAGCAGCGGGTGGCCGGGGCAGACAAAGGCGGCAAGGGTCTGTCCCTGAGGTGCTACCAACGCCTTCTCGAAGGCAATCCGCTCATAGCGGGGCAGAATCGGTTCTCCAATGCCAATCAGACGGTCGCGGTTGCGGATAGGCGCTGGAACATGTTTCACCTCGTAGCGTCGCGGTTCACGCTGTTTGATGGTGCCTCCAAGACGCCGGAAACCCTCGATGAAGAAGGATTCGATGTAGTGGGGTTGGAGACGCCGCGCTTCGGCCCGTTCCATTTCCTCACGGATGCGATAGACCCGGCTGGCGTCCATCGAGTCCTGGGCGAGGACCTGATCCTCCAGCAGGTCTTGCAGGTGTTCACGCTCCACCGAGTTCTCAATTACCCGGTTCAGGCGGTCGCGGACCTCCGGTTGCTCGCCGTAGCGGATGGCCGAGATCAACAGGTCGCGCAGGGGCATCCCATCGAATTGAAGCTTGCCGAGCACGTCAAAGACCTGCCCGCCCAGGGACTTGCGGGCCTGTTCCAGCTTTTCCAGCAGCTTGCGGTACACATCCCCCTCGCGTGTCTCCTCCGCCACAAGGTTCCACAGGTGGCAGACCTCGGTCTGGCCGATGCGGTGAATGCGCCCGAACCGCTGCTCCAACCGGTTGGGGTTCCAGGGTAGGTCGTAGTTGACCATAAGGTGGGCGCGCTGGAGGTTGATGCCCTCCCCCGCTGCATCAGTGGCGAGCAGAACACGCACTTGAGGATCGTGTTTGAAAGCCTCCTCGGCCTTCTTGCGCTCTTCCCGGCCAAGTCCGCCATGGATGCACACCACCGCCTCCCGCCGTCCGAGCAGCGAAGAGATGCGAGTCTCCAGGTAAATCAGCGTGTCGCGGTGTTCCGTGAAGATCACCAGCTTCTGGTGCGGTGACGGCGTGGGTTTGGCGATCTCAGGGGAACCGGCGTCGTAAGGCGCCTGTTCCGCGGCGAACCCATTCGAGATGACAACTGGCGTGAAGATTTCTGTCAGCAGGCTGGCGAGTTCGCGCCACTTCCGGTCCTCACCCGACCGGCGGATGGAGGACGCCAGAGCTTCAAGCCGCTTGAGCGTGTCGATCTCAATCTTCAGTTCGCCAATGCTGCGGGCGGCGGTGGCCTGATCGAGGATTTCCTCCTCGGCGGCCTGGACCTCGTTGTCGGGGGCATCGTCCAGGTCCTCCACGTCGTCGGCGTCGAGCATCCGGCCCACCGACAGCACATTGCCGACCTCCCCGCCACGTTGCATCACCTCCAGTTCCCGAAGGCGGCTTTCCAGCCGCTCCCGACGACGGCGAAGGGATTGATAGATCGCTTCCGGCGACGAGGCGAGGCGCCGTTGCAGGATGGTCAGCGCGAAGCCAACCGTCCCGGCTCGTTTGTCATTTTCCAGTGCATCGGCGCGGTTGAACTCTTCGCGGACGTAATCGGTGACCTCCTGGTAGAGCCGCGCCTCGGCGTCAGACAGCTTGTAGGTGACGGTGTAGGCAACACGTTCCGGGAACAGCGGCTTCCCGTCGAACTTCAGCAGCTTCTCCTTGACCATGCGCCGCATCAGGTCGGACACGTCGGCGGTGTGAACACCGTCGCGGAACCGCCCCTCGAACCGGTCTCCGTCGAGCAGGGCCATGAAAAGCTGGAAATCCTCCTCCTTGCCGTTGTGCGGCGTGGCTGACATCAGCAGGAAGTGCCGCGTGAGCGAGGACAGCAGTTGGCCGAGGCGGTAACGCTTGGTGTACTTGATCTCGCCACCGAAGAAGGTGGCCGACATCTTGTGCGCCTCGTCGCACACCACCAGGTCCCAGCGGCAGTCCGGGGCTTGCAGCTTTTGCTGTACGTCCTCGTTGCGCGACAGCTTGTCTAGCCGGGCAATTACTAGGTTGTTCTCCAGGAACCAGTTGCCGGTGCGCGCCGCTTCGAGTTTGTCGTTGGTTAGGATTTCGAACGGCAGGTGGAAGCGGCGGTAAAGCTCGTCCTGCCACTGTTCGGCTAGGCTGCCGGGGCAGACGACCAGGCAACGCTGCAAGTCGCCGCGCGCGATCAACTCCTTCATCAGCAGCCCGGCCATGATGGTCTTGCCCGCGCCGGGGTCGTCGGCCAGGAGGAAGCGCAGGGGCTGGCGCGGCAGCATCGACTCGTACACTGCGGTGATCTGATGGGGGAGCGGCTCGACCACCGAGGTGTGGACCGCCAAGACCGGATCAAACAGATGGGCGAGACGGATGCGCTGGGCCTCGGACACTAGACGGAAGAGGTCGCCCTCGCCATCAAAGCTCCACGGCCTGCCAACCGTCACCACCTCGATTCGAGGTTCGTCGTGCCGATAGAGCAGTTCGTTGGCGACACGACCTTCCGGGGTTTTGTAGGTTAGTTCGACCGCCGCCAATCCGTGCCACTGCACGCTGACCACCGTCACCAGACCGTTGGGCAGGATGCCACGCACCGAAGCGTTGGGTGTCAGGTCTTCAAGCGCCGCCATGGCCGTCCGACTCCTTCCGTGGTCGATGGTCACCTCCACCGCGCCCTAGTGCAATGCAAGCTTTTGGTTGCGTCTCTCGCGCGATAACCCCGCGTAAGTACCTACTACTTTCTATCGGATTCGGGTGGTTTGGATCAAGCAATGGGAGGGACTAGACCCCAGAGTGGGGACTAGCGGCATGCCTGACTGCCTCGCTGTCGTGCCGACGCTTTGCACTGGTGCGGTGGCCTGAAGACTGTAAAAGCCCCTACCATCAAGGGGATGCTGGAACCTGCATGGATGCTGGGGCGTTTGCTCGGCTCGTTCCGGTATAACAACCACACGGCACTCGATACTTCCACCAATTCCGCCATATGCAACGATTGAGGAGTAAGAAGATAAACCTTTAGGTTAACTTAATTTAGCATATTGATAAAATTTTCGCCATGCTGATTTTTCTTCTTGTCATTAGCTGTTAATGCCAGTCGGACGAAATTGTTGGTGGAAGATTCGGAGACTTAAAAGAAATGTTGGTGAGTTAAACGCTCTAACACAATATGCATTGGATAATCAGATGTGTGATTTGGTCATCAATCGTGCGAGAAATGTTGAGGCCAGAAGTGGTTAGAAATACCTCAGCGGGGGCGCCGCTTCACTAGGACTGCGTTAGTAATAATGCAAATACAACTATTATTCTGGAGCGCCGATATGTCAGTAGACTGGATGCCGCACGCCGCAATACTGTTATCAATCGGCATAGAAAATCTTTCACTTTTAGCTGGCATTGCTTACATAGTATTGATGATCGTATTGTTGGCTTTCGCACTTGCGTCGTTGCATGGCGCTTTTTTTGGAGAATTAAGCGGTTTTGAATGCATTGTCGTAATTCTTGGTATAATACTTGCTTCAGCGGCAGGTGCTCTGGTCATCGGAGTAATCGATAAAGTCGTAGGATTCATTTACGAATATTTTTTGTATATTTTTGGTATCCTCGTTGTCATTGGGGTAGTTATTTGGCGAGGCATCGCTAAAGAAGCTAAGCTCAATGCCGAACGGGAGAAACGTATGCGCCAGGAACGTTCCCAGCGTGAACGGGAGCAACGGGAGCGCGCCCAACGCGAACAGGAAGAGCAGGAGCAGCGGGAACGCGTCCAACGCGAACAGGAAGAGCGGGCGCAGCGGCAGCGCGCTCGGCGCGAGCAGGCGGAACGGGAGCAACAGGAGCGCGCCCAACGCGAACAGGAAGAGCAGGAGCAGCGGGAACGCGTCCAACGCGAACAGGAAGAGCGGGCGCAGCGGCAGCGCGCTCGGCGCG
>NZ_JAGINO010000041.1 GCF_017876115.1 Azospirillum picis | reverse complement strand
ACGTTGGCGGTCTCGACGCCGCTGCCGTCCGCCTTCACGCGGACCTTCACGTTGTAGTCGACCACCCGCTTAACGGGGACGAGGATCTTCATGGCGCGTTTCTCCTCTCGGTTCTTGTTGCTTGATCGGCCCGGGCGTCAGCCTCAGGCGGTGGACAGGCCCTGGCCGCGCAGGGCCGCGGCGGCGTCGGGAAAGGGGGGCGAGGCGGCGTCGCTGCCGATGGCGGCCAGCACCTCGGCCGGCGGAACCACGCCGGAGCGGCCGACGAAGGCACCCTGGACGACGGCGAGCGCCGCGAGCCCCTTGCGGCTTTCCATGCGGTGTTCGATGAAGATGTATTTCTCGTCCCAGCACAGCACCCGGCTGACCAGGGTGAAGCGCTGGAAGGGGCGCAGCGGACGGCGGTAGCGGACGGTGGCGCCGCCGAGCACCGGCTGCCAGCGCTTGTTCAGGATGACCGGCCCCAGGCCGGCGCGGATCATCAGGTCGGTCCGGCCGAGATCCATCACGCTGAAGTAGCGCGCATTGGTCATGTGCATGTTGATGTCGAGGTCGGTCGGCCAGACACGGAAGCGCAGGGCCGACGCCCCCAGCAGATCGATGCGCTTTCCGCGCAGTGTCGCGGCGACTGCCGCGACGACGACCGCGAGCAGGCGGAAGATCAGGTTCATGCCCGGTCTCCTGCCGCGGCGCCCATGAGGGCGAGATCCTTGCGTCCCGTCATGCTCCGATCCTTCCTCTTGCGACCGGAGCGCCGCAGGGCGGCCCGGTCAGCTTTCCTTGGCCGCCTTGCCGCCGGCCAGCTCGGCCAGGCTGGTGGTGACCTGGGTTTCGATGTCCCGCAGTTCCTGCACCGTCGCCTCCAGGTCCTCGCGCTGCTGCGCCAGGTCCTTCAGCCGCTTCTGCACGCGCTTCAGCAGGTTCCTCTGCTGCTCGACCCCGCCGTTCACGGTGTAAAGGTCGAGGTACTCGCGGATTTCCGCCAGAGAGAAGCCCAGCCGCTTGCCGCGGAGGATCAGCTTCAGCCGGGCACGGTCCCGCTTGGTATAGACCCGGTTGTTGCCGACCCGGTTCGGCGCCAGCAGCCCCTTGACCTCGTAGAACCGCAAGGCCCGCGGCGTGATCCCCAGTTCCTCGGCAAGCTGGTTGACGGTGTAGAGCTGTTCCATCCCGGGAAGACCTTTTGTTCACGTTCGGCGCAGTAGGCTCGGCGCTTGGTACCACAGCCGCCGCCGCGTGGTAAGGCTTCCCCTAACCTCCGGGTCAACCTGATGACTTCGGGTCATCCTCCTTTAGAAAGCGCCTGTTCGGCTTCGGCGAGCAGCTCCTTCTTCGACAGCTTGCCGACCGCGGTCTTCGGCAGCTCGTCCCGGAACTCGATGGCCGTCGGCATCTCGATGCGCGAGATCTTGTCGCTGAGGAAGCTGCGCAGCTCGTCCGCGCCCAGGGTTGCGCCGGGCTTCAACTGGACGAACGCCTTCGGCGTCTGGCCGCGGTAGTCGTCGGGCAGGCCGATGACGCAGGCGGCGACCACGTCGGGATGCTGGTAGATCGCCTCCTCGATCATGCGCGGATAGACGTTGTAGCCGCTGCAGATGATCAGGTCCTTCAGGCGGTCGAGCAGGAAGACGTAGCCGTCCTCGTCCATGGTGCCGACGTCGCCGGTCATCAGGAAGCCGTCGACCACGGTGCGGTCGCTCTCCTCCGCACGCCCCCAATAGCCGGCCATGATGTTGGGGCCGGCGACCGCCACCTGCCCCTTCTCGCCGATGCCGAGCTTGCGCGAGGGATCCTCCAGGTCGCGGATCTCGATGGTGATGCCGGGAAGCGGCAGTCCGATCGACCCTTCCTTGTTGGTGCCCTTCAGCGGGTTGGCGGCACAGACCGGCGACGCCTCCGACAGGCCGTATCCTTCGATCAGGACGCAGCCGGTCGCCTGCTCGAACCGGCGCTTCAGTTCGGTCGGCAACGGCGCGCCGCCCGAGATGCAATAGCGGATCGAGGTCATCGGATAGCGGCCGACCTGCGGGTGGCCGAGCAGTGCCTTGTACATGGTGGGCACGCCGGGCACGAGCGTCGGCTTGCGCGCGGCGATCGTCTTCAGCACCTGCTCGGTGTCGAAGCGCGGCAGCATCACCAGCTCGGCGCCGCAGGCCAGCCCCATGTTCAGCACAACGGTCATGGCGAAGACATGGAAGAAGGGCAGGACCGCCAGCATCCGTTCCCGGCCGAGCTGCACCTCGGGAAACCACGCCTGCACCTGCCGGGCGTTGGCCAGCAGGTTGTGGTGGGTCAGCATGGCCCCCTTCGGGACGCCGGTGGTGCCGCCGGTGTACTGCAGCACCGCGATGTCGCGCAGCCCGTCGATGCGTGCCGGCCGCGGGTCTCCGCCGTTGGCGAGCAGGGCGTCGAAGTCGACATGGCGGTCGTCGCGCGGGATGGCGACGACTTCGCCGCGCTTCAGCATGCGGAACAGCGCGCCCTTCACCTTGGGCAGGAGGCCGGCCATGCGGCAGACGACGATCCGCTTCAGCGCCGTGCGCTCCAGCATCAGGGCGATGCGCGGATAGATCAGCTTGAGGTCGAGCGTCACCATGATCTCCGTTTGCGAATCGGTGATCTGGTGTTCGAGTTCACGCTCGACGTAGAGCGGGTTGTAGTTGACGACGGTCCCGCCGGCCTTCAGCACCGCAAAGTAGGAGATGACGTAGGCCGGGCAGTTGGGCAGGCACAGGCCGACCCGGACGCCGGGCCCGACGCCCATCTCCTGGAAGCCGCGGGCGGCACGGTTCACCAGCGCCAGCACCTCGCCATAGCTGTAGCGGCGGCCCAGGAAGTCGAGGCAGGGCCGGTCGGCGTAGCGGCCGGCCGCCTCCTCGAAAAGCTGGTGCAGCGGCATCGGCGGGAAGGTCTGGTCCCAGGCGATGCCGGCCGGGTATCCGGCGAGCCAGGGATGCCGGGACGTCGCCGCCGGTCCGGGGCAGACGGCGGCGGAGTGAGGATGGGCGGCCTGCGCTTGCGGGTCGGGCATCGGTTTCGCTCCCCTCGATGGTGGCGCGTTCCGGATCGTCGCAGCGGGCGCGTCTGAAACGCTTTCGTTATGACGTTGACGTAAACGTAATGCGCGCCTAGTGTCAAGACCCGTCCTACGAACAATCAAGGGGCCACGCTTTCATGGTCGACGACATTCTGCAGGAGATGCGCAGCCGCAGCGCGGATCTGCGTACGCTGAACGCCTCCGTCCGCTTCCTGCTGGGCAAGGAGGGTGAGGTGATCCGGGTGGATGCCAGGGCCAACCCGATCAGCATCAGCCGCGACGACGCCGAGTCCGACTGCACCATCCGCATTTCGCCGGAGAACCTGCAGAAACTGATCAACGGCAAGCTGAACCCGATGCTGGCCTTCACCATGGGCAAGCTGAAGGTCGAAGGGTCGATGGGCGTGGCGATGAAGCTGGCGCAGTTGCTCGACGACTAGGGCAAGAGCGGTCCGGGCGGATCCGCCCGCACCGCGACCCGCACGGAAAACCGAAAGCCCAGGGTGCGCCGCTGCGTCGTCGATCATCCGGCCGATCCAGGCCGGGCGAGCCGACGAATGACGTGAGACGGCTGCAAAGGCCGCTGCCGCGCACCCGGTCCCTTCTGTGGAGGAAACGCATGACCATGACCCGCGCGCTTCGCGCCACCCTGGCCGCTGCCCTGATGTCTGGCGCCGGCATCGCGGCGCTGCTGCCTGCCGGAGCCGCCTCGGCCGCCGGCACTCCCACCGAGGGAGCCCGCTCCCTGACCTACCAGATCCTGATGGGCGAGGATCCCATCGGCACCGAGCAGGTGCGCATCGAGCCGTTGGGCGACCGCACCCGCGTCACCGTCGTCGCCACGACGCGGGTGAAGGTGCTTTTCATCAACTTCAGGTACGACCACAAGCGCGAGGAGGTGTGGAAGGGCGGTGCACTGGAGTCGATGACCGCGACCACCGACGACGACGGCACTCCCCACAGCATGTCCCTCACCCGCGACGGCGGCGGCTACCGCATGACCGTCGACGGCAAGGCGCGGGAGGTGGCGGCCGACGCCCTGCCGCTGACGCTGTGGACGCCCGAAGTTCTGAAGCATCGTACGCTGCTGTCGGTGATCGACGGCGCCCCCTACAAGGCCGCGGCGCGCAAGGTCGGCGCAGAGACGGTGGAAGCCGGCGGAAAGGCGGTTCCGGCCGCTCACCACCGCATCGACGGGGACGTGGAGCGCGAGCTTTGGTATGCGGCCGACGGCACGCTGCTGAAGACGCGCTTCAAACGCAGCGGCTATGATATCACCTACGTCCTGAAGTGAGTTCCACCCCGAGGACCCGATGCCCATCTTCCAATTCCCCGAGGATCCCGTCTGGAACGAGGAAGCCGACGCCGTGGAGTTCCCGGTGCAGGTCGGGGAGTATCTGGGCCGGGTCTTCGTCACCCGCCGCACCCTGCAGGGCATCGTCGGCCACACCCCGCAGCCGGACGAGGCGGTGCAGCAGGTCTGCATGAACCTTCCGCTGTTCGAGCGCGCGGTGGAACAGCGCATCACCGCCCGCTCGCTCGATCCCGACGCCAACATCCACCTGACCGGCCGCGACCTTCGCCGCGCGGCGGGACCGGGAACCGCCTCATCCTGATTCGCCGGGCCTTCCTCCCTACGGCTATCGCATATGGCTCCCTCTCCCGTCCCGGGAGAGGGAAGGGGCCCATGCGCAGCATGGGAAGGGTGAGGGGTGATCCAAGAAACCCTGCGGTTCTGGCGTCTTGAACCACCCCTCACCCTCCCCACTTCGTGGGTCCCCTCCCTCTCCCGGGGCGGGAGAGGGCGATTATCGTCATATGTGATTGCCGGGCCTTCCTCCCTCGCGCCACTTGATCGGTCGGGCTCCAGCCGTTATACGCTCGCCCCTTTTCCGGTGCGGCGGCACCGGCCATCCGGTCAGGAGGCGGGACATGACGGCATGCGGGCTCGATTTCGGCACGTCCAACACCACGCTGGGTGTGCGCGGCGGCGACGGCTTCCGGCTGCTGGCGCTCGACGGCATGCGCAACACGCTGCCGACGGCGGTGTTCTTCGACTTCGAGAGTGACCGCACGACCATCGGGCAGGCCGCCATCGACGCCTATGTGTCCGGTGTCGAGGGGCGGCTGATGCGCTCGATCAAGTCGATGCTCGGCACCGACCTGATCGACGCCGACACCGCTCTGCGGAAAGGGCGCATCAGCTTCCGTGCCGTCATCGGTACCTTCCTCAACCTCGTGAAGGCGCGGGCCGAGCAGGCGCTGGGCGGCGAGCTGGGAGACGTGGTGGTCGGCCGGCCGGTGCATTTCGTCGATGGCGACCCGGCCGGGGATGCGGCGGCGGAACAGGCGCTGGGAGAGATCGCGCGGGCCGCCGGCTTCCGCAACGTCTCATTCCAGTTCGAGCCGATCGCCGCGGCGCTCGACTACGAACAGCAGGTGGCCGGCGAGGAGCTGGCGCTGATCGCCGACATCGGCGGCGGCACCTCCGACTTCTCGGTCGTCCGCATCGGTCCCGCCCGGCGGGCCAAGCCGGACCGGGCCGAAGACATCCTGGCCAACGACGGCATCCGTGTCGGCGGCACCGATTTCGACCGCGATCTCAGCCTCGCGACCGTGATGCCGGAGCTGGGATTCGGCAGCGCCATGAAGCGGGCCGGCCTGCTGGCGCCCAAGAGCATCTATCTGGACCTGGCGACCTGGTCGAAGATCAACTTCCTCTATACCGCGAAGGCGATGGCCGAGCTGGAGCGCCTGCAGCGCGATTCGGCCGAGCCGGAGAAGATCGAGCGACTGATCGGCGTCGTCGAGCACCGCCAGGGCCACGCGCTGGCAATGGCGGTGGAGCGCGGCAAGATCGCGCTCTCCGACCACGAGGCGGCGGAACTGGCGCTCGACTGGGGCGACGGCGCCTTGTCGCTGCCGGTGGATCGCCCGACGCTGAACCGCGCGACCGGAACGCTGGCCGCCCGGATCGGCACGCGCATCCGCGATTGCCTGGCCGAAGCGGGGGTGACGGCCGACCGCATCGACGCCGTGTTCCTGACCGGCGGCTCCACCCTGCTGCCGCAGGTCCGCGCCGCCATCCTGGCTGAGGCGCCCGGCGCCCGCGTGGTCGAAGGCAACATCTTCGGTTCCGTCGGGCTGGGGCTGACGGTCGAGGCGCAGCGGCGCTACGGCTGAGCCCCCGCCCCGTCTCTCCCCGCCGGCCGGAGGGAGACGGGGCAGGGGGCAGCGGTGCCCTCACTCCACGACGATGCGCGGGGCGGCACGACCGGTGGTGCCGCCGCCGATCTTCTCCCACAGGCGGGTGGCGATGCGGCGGTAGGACTGGGCGTGCTCGCTGTCCGGCTGCGACACGACGATCGGCTGGCCCTGGTCGGAGGTCTCGCGGATCGAGAGGTGCAGCGGGATCTCGCCCAGGAACTCCATGCCAAGATCGTCGGCCTCCTTGCGGGCGCCGCCGTGGCTGAAGATGTCGGTGCGGTGGCCGCAGTTCGGGCAGCAGAAATAGCTCATGTTCTCGATGATGCCGAGCACCGGCACATCGACCCGGCGGAACATGTTCAGCCCCTTGCGGGCGTCGAGCAGGGCGATGTCCTGCGGCGTGGAGACGATCACGGCGCCGGCGAGCGGCACCTGCTGGGCCATGGTGAGCTGCGCGTCGCCGGTGCCCGGCGGCATGTCGACCACCAGGATGTCCAGGGTGCCCCAGTTGACGTCGCGCAGCATCTGCTGCAGCGCGCTCATCACCATGGGGCCGCGCCAGATCATCGGCGTGTCCTCGGCCACCAGGAAGCCCATGGACATCACCTTGATCCCGTAATTCTCCATCGGCTCCAGCCGCTTGCCGTCGGGGCTGTTCGGGCGTCCGGAAATCCCCATCATGCGCGGCATCGAGGGGCCATAGATGTCGGCGTCGAGCAGCCCGACCCTCAGCCCGTTGGCGGCGAGCGCCAGGGCGAGGTTGGCGGAGGTGGTGGACTTGCCGACGCCGCCCTTGCCGGACGCCACCGCGACGATCGCCTTGACGCCGGGAACCAGCGGCTTCTGCGGATCGGCATGGGCGGCGCCGTGCCCATGCCCATGCCCTTGGCCGGGCGCATGACCATGCCCCTGCTGGGGCGCCTGCTGGGGACCGGCGCGGTGGGCGGTGAGCACGGCGGTGACCGACAGGACGCCCGGCAGGGCGTCCACCGCCTTCTCGGCGGCATGGCGCAGCGGTTCGGCCTGCGCGCCGCGCCTGGGATCCACTTCGATGGAGAAGGCGACATGGCCGTCGCGCACCACGAGGCCCGACAACATGCCGAGGCTGACGATGTCGCCGCCCCGGTCCGGGTCGATGACGGTCTTCAGCGCCTGCATGACTTGAGCTTCGCTGATCTGCGCCATGGTTGAAAACTCCACTTTATTCCCGATATTGGCGGATATCCGTTGGTGGAATCCTTGCCGAAGGGTATGGGCGACTATAGGACCGACGGAAGAGATTGGTAAAGGGACGCGGGCGCCGTAAGGCCTTGTCGTTCCACATGACGGGATGAACCGCAGAAGGGGACGGAGTCGGATGCCGTGGAATAATCAGGGTGGGGGAGGCGGTGGCGGCCCCTGGGGTCCTCCGCCGGGCAACAACGGCCCGGGCAACCCGTGGGGGCGACCCTCGGGTGGGGGAAACGGAGGGGGAGGCGGTCCGCAGCCCCCTGACCTTGAGGATCTTCTGCGGCGCAGCCAGGATCGCCTGCGCCGTGCCGTCCCCGGCGGTTTCGGCAGCGGGCGCGGCGTGGCGCTGATCGTCGGCGTCCTCGCCGTGATCTGGCTTGCCAGCGGCATCTACCGCGTCGAGGCCGACGAGCAGGGCGTCGTCATGCGGTTCGGCGAATGGGTCCGCACCGAACAGCCCGGCCTGCGCTACCGCCTGCCGACCCCGATCGAGACGGTGCTGCTGCCCAAGGTGACCCGCGTCAACCGCATCGAGGTCGGCTACCGCTCCTCCGGGGGCGGCGGCCGGTCCGATCGCGACGTTCCCGACGAATCGCTGATGCTGACCGGCGACGAGAACATCATCGACATAGACTTCACCGTCTTCTGGGTGATCAAGGACGCCGGCAACTTCCTGTTCAAGATCCGCGAGCCGGAAGTGACGGTGAAGAAGGCCGCCGAGAGCGCGATGCGTGAGGTGATTGGTCGCACCGACCTGCAGCCGGCGCTGACCGAGGCCCGCCAGCAGACTGAGAACTCGACGCGCCAGCTCCTGCAGGCGATGCTCGACGAGTACCAGGCCGGCATCGAGGTCACGCAGGTGCAGCTCCAGAAGGCCGACCCGCCGCAGCCGGTCATCGACGCCTTCAACGACGTGCAGCGTGCCCGCGCCGACCGCGAGCGCGCCCGCAACGAGGCCGAGGCCTACCGCAACGACATCATCCCGCGTGCGCGCGGCGAGGCGGAGCGGCTGGTGCAGGAGGCGTCGGCCTACCGTGAGCAGGTCGTCAGCCTGGCCCAGGGTGACGCCGAGCGCTTCCGCAAGGTCTACGACGCTTATTCGCAGTCCAAGGACGTCACCGCCCGGCGCATGTATCTGGAGACGATGGAGGAGATCCTCCGCGGCCGGAACAAGATCATCGTGGAGGGATCGGCGCAGAACGTCGTGCCCTACCTGCCGCTGAACCAGCTCGCGCCGCAGCCCGGCCAGGCGCCGCGTCCAGCCAATCAGGGCGGCCAGGGTGGGCAGTCGGGCCAGCGGTCGGGCACTCAGACCCAGCCGATGTCCCAATCGCTCTCGCAGTCCGGCCAGTGAGGAGGCACGCATCATGAAACGCATCCTCATTGCCACCGCCGTCGCGGCCGTCGCGGTCATCGTCATCGCGTCTTCCGCCCTGTTCACCGTCAACGAGGCGCAGCAGGCGCTGGTGCTCCAGTTCGGCGAGCCGCGCCGCGTCATCCAGGACCCGGGCCTGAAGGTCAAGATCCCCTTCATCCAGGAGGTGAGGATCCTCGACCGCCGCGTGCTCGACCTCGACCCGCCGGTCGAGCAGGTGATCCTGGCCGACCAGAAGCGCCTGGACGTGGACGCCTTCGCCCGCTACCGCATCCACGATCCGCTGCGCTTCTACCAGACCGCCGGAACCGAAGCGGTCGCCGAGACGCGGATGAACTCGATCGTCAACTCGTCGCTGCGCCGCGTGCTGGGCAACGTCACGGTGCTGGCCGTCCTGTCCGACGAGCGCGCCCGCATCATGAACGACATCAAGGGGCAGGTGAACGACGAGGCCAAGCGCTTCGGCATCGAGATCGTCGACGTGCGCATCCGCCGCGCCGACCTGCCGGAGGAGACCAGCCAGTCGATCTTCGCCCGCATGCGCTCCGAGCGCGAGCGCGAGGCGGCCGAGGCCCGCGCCCAGGGCCAGGAGCAGTCGCAGCAGATCAAGTCCCGCGCCGAACGCGAACGCACGGTCATCATCGCCGAGGCGCAGCGCGACGCGCAGGTCCTGCGCGGCGAGGGCGACAACACCGCCATCAAGCTGATCGCGGAGGCGACCTCGCAGGATCCGGAGTTCTACGGCTTCTACCGGTCCCTCGAAGCCTACCGGAAGGCGCTGAACGGCAGCGATACCACGATGGTGCTGTCGCCCAACGGCGAGTTCTTCCGTTACTTCAACGGGTCGAACCCGCAGTCTCCCGCTCCGCAGCCGCCGGCCGGTTCGGCATCCGGGCAAGGCACTCCTGCTCCGGCGCCCGCTCCGGCACAGTGAGGGCGGGCTGCCGCCGGCGGCGGCGGTCCTGTTGATCGTTTGGCTCTAAACCATTCGGCCGGGTTGAGTTCCGCACTCGACCCGGCCTATTCCTTTTCAGGAAACGCGCCCGCCCAAGAAAATGTCTGCGCCTCGACTGGACCGGCACGCCATTTTGCGGCCATACTCTTGACCCAACACTGGGGCGGTCGCCATCATTCGTGGCTCGGGCCGGACGTCTGGTAGGAGAGTACGTTGATTCGCATACCCAAACTCGAACCCGCCACGCGTGGGGCCGCGGCCGGGGCCCGGCCGCGGAAGGCGGGCGTCCGGCCCGTGGTCGCCGCGATCGTATGGGGCATGGCGTCGGTCCTCGTCGGCGGTGCCGCCGCCGGGGCACTGCCCGCCCAGGCCCAGGCGGCGGCGCCGAACCGCAACGCCCCCGGCAGCTTCGCCGATCTGGCGGAGAAGCTGTTGCCGGCCGTGGTCAACATCTCCTCCAGCCAGAACGCGCCGCAGCGCCAGCAGGGGCCACGGCCGGAGATCCCCCAGTTCCCGCCGGGCTCGCCCTTCGAGGACTTCTTCCGCGACTTCTTCGACCGCCAGCAGCAGGAGCAGCCGCAGCGCAAGTCGACGTCGCTCGGCTCCGGCTTCGTCATCGACGCCACCAACGGCTACGTGGTCACCAACAACCACGTCGTTCAGGATGCCGACGAGATCACCGTCATCCTGCAGGACGACACCAACATCAAGGCGGAACTGGTCGGCCGCGACAGCAAGACCGACCTGGCGCTGCTGAAGATCAAGACCAGCCATCCGCTGGTGGCGGTCCCCTTCGGCGACAGCGACGCCATGCGGGTGGGCGACTGGGTGCTGGCCATCGGCAACCCGTTCGGGCTGGGCGGGTCGGTCACCGCCGGCATCATCTCGGCGCGCCAGCGCAACATCGACGCCGGCCCGTACGACGACTTCCTGCAGACCGACGCCTCGATCAACCGCGGCAACTCCGGCGGCCCGATGTTCAACCTGAACGGCGAGGTCATCGGCATCAACACCGCGATCTTCTCCCCGTCGGGCGGATCGGTCGGCATCGGCTTCGCCATCCCGTCCAACCTCGCCAAGCAGGTGGTGGCGCAGCTCAAGGATTACGGCAAGACCCGCCGCGGCTGGCTGGGCGTGCGCATCCAGGCGGTGACGCCGGAGATCGCCGAGAGCCTGGGACTGCCGGGCCACAAGGGTGCGCTGGTCGCCTCGGTCACCCCGGACGGTCCCGCCGCCAAGGCCGGCATCCAGGCTGGCGACGTGGTGATCAAGTTCGACGGCAAGGAGATCGACGAGATGCGCCGGCTGCCGCGCGTCGTCGCCGAGACCTCCATCGACAAGGCGGTGCCGGTCGAGGTGTGGCGCAAGGGCAAGAGCCAGACCGTGCAGGTCAAGGTCGGCGAACTGGAAGCCGCGGAGGAGCAGGGCCTGCTCGCTGCCGGCCCGGAGGACAAGCAGCAGCCCGGCGACAAGGCACCGGCGCAGAAGCCGGTCGAATCGCTGGGCATGAAGATGACCGCAATCACCCCCGAGCTGCGCCAGCAGTATGAGATCAAGCCCGATATGAAGGGCGTGGTCATCACCGACGTGACCAGCAACTCCACCGCCGCCGAGAAGGGGCTGCGGGCCGGGGATGTCATCATCGAGGTCGGGCAGGAAGAGGTGCGCAAGCCCGAGGACGTCGCTGCCAAGGTCCAGAAAGCCAAGGAGCAGAACAAGAAATCGGTCCTGCTCCTGGTCGACCGCAAGGGCGACCTCCGCTTCGTCGCCATCCCGCTGAGCTGACCGGCGGACCGGTCGGGGACCGGGAGGGTATTAGAAAGGGCGCCGGCAGCGATGCCGGCGCCCTTTTTGTTTTGCGAAGATGAAGCGCCGTCGCTATGCGGCGTCGAGCCACATCGTCACGGCGACCGCGGCTGCCAGCAGCAGGCACAGCGCGGCCACGATGGCGAGGCTGCGCAGGAACTGGCGGAACTCCCCCTGCTTCCAGGCGCTGCGGCCCAGCAGAAGCAGATAGCCGGCCATCGCGGCGCCGATGATCTGCCAACCCAACCCTTCCTCCAAATCGGTGCGGAGCCGCCGCACTGCACATGGGGCCGGCCCGACGGTCAAGGCGCAAGCGCGGCGGAGCGTTCGGATCTATGCCGAAAGCAAAGGTATCACCATCCGGGTAAGGGCCTTCGATGGAGGGGGGAGACTTTGAGGTAAGATTCGGTGTGAGATTTTCCGGACCTACTTCGTTAGCAGCAGCCGACCTATTGCAAATAAGTGGTGGTTAACAGGACAGTTAACGCGTATGAGTGCATCAATGTTCGCTGCCGTGATATCTTTGGAACTGGCAATTGCAGCGGGGCTTTTCGCATATGCCAAATGCGTTCTTCTTTTAACTCCGGAGAGTGGTACCGTAGGGCGCGACACGGGGGTAACCTCCCCCTAAATAACGGCATGCCCAAGCGGTCGAGGGGTAGTCGCCGATGCGCCAAAGCGTCGGAGCTGTCCTTACGACGGTCACAGGCGAGCCATCCGGCATGACGCCAGTCGACATCATGATCGATGTAAAAACGCGGGAGCGGACGATGGACACAGTGCGCGCATTTCTGATCGACTCGAACAAGCTGTTTCGTGAAGGGCTCAAGCGCCTACTCGATGATTCACCCTTCCAGATCGTCGCGGAGGCCGGAAACCTGCGCGAGGCGCTGACGTCGGTCGAAAGCGGACTGCGCCCGCAGCTCCTGCTTCTCGACCTGCAGAATGGCGGTGACGAGGAGGCGGAAGGGATGCGTCGCCTGCGAGCGCTGCTGCCCGAGACCCGCATGGTCATCCTGACCAGCGACCTCTGCACCCGCCGCCTGGCCAATGCGCTGGAGGCCGGTGCCGACGGCTACCTGATGAAGGACCTGTCGTCCGATGCGCTGGCCCAGTCGCTGAAGCTGGTGATGATGGGCGAGAAGGTGTTCCCGACCCATCTGGCGGCGCTGCTGATCTCCGGCCGGGTCAACGGCAACGGCACCGAGATGCCGGTGTCGCGCAAGGGCCTGTCGCAGCGCGAGGTGCAGATCCTGCGCTGCCTGCTGAACGGCGACAGCAACAAGATGATCGCCAACCACCTGAACATCACGGAAGCCACCGTGAAGGTTCACCTGAAGAGCCTGCTGCGCAAGATCAACGCCTCCAACCGCACCCAGGCCGCGATCTGGGCCCTCAACAACGGCATCGGCGGCGAACTGGCCGGTGCCGGCGCGGTGGCCGCGGCAGCCAACCAGTAATCACCCGTCCAGTCCATCGTCGCCGTTCCTTGCCCCTCTCCCGCACTCGCGGGGGAGGGGCCATACGGCTGAGGACGCGAGTGGCAGGAGACGGGCAAGGAACGGCGACGAGGCCGGTCAGACCGGCAGCCGGACCACTGCCCGCAAGCCGCCATAGGGACTGTCGTCGAGGGTGATGTCGCCGCCATGGCTGCGCGCGACGTCGCGGGCGATGGTGAGCCCAAGGCCCGTTCCGCCGGTATCCAGATTGCGGGAGCTGTCCACCCTGAAGAAGGGCTTGAACACCTCGGTCCGCAGCGCCGCCGGGATCCCGGGGCCGTCGTCGTCGACGGTGATTTCCACGCTCCTGTCCAGCCGTTCCGCCTTGACCCAGGCGGTGCCGGCATGGCGGCCGGCATTGACCAGCAGGTTGGCGATGCAGCGGCGCATGGCGTTCGGCCGCAAAGGCAGGGTCAGCCCATCGGGCACGGTCAGCGTCACCTCGGTGCCGTCGCGCCTGGCGCCGGCAGCCAGTTCGTTCAGCAGGCGGGTCAGGTCGGTGGGCTGCACCGCCTCGGTCCCCTCGCCCCTGGCGAAGGCCAGATAGCCTTCGATCATCATCTCCATTTCAGTGACGTCGGCCTTCAGCTCCTCCACCTCGGCGTCGAGGTCGGGGTGCTCGATCATGTCCAGCGCCAGCTTCATCCGGGTGAGCGGCGTGCGCAGGTCGTGGCTGACGCCGGCCAGCATCTCGGTCCGCTGGTTGACCTGGCGCTGAAGCCGCTCGCGCATCAGCAGGAAGGCCGAGGCCGCCTGCCGCACCTCCGTCGCCCCTTCCATCTTGAAGCTCTGGACGTCGCGGCCCTTGCCGAGCGCGTCGGCGGCGACCGCCAGGCGCTTGATCGGCCTGATCTGGTTGCGCATGAACAGGATGGCGACCGCGAACAGCACCACGGCGCTGCCGACCATCCACAGGATGAAGATGTAGCTGGTGGGGGTGAAGAGGCGGCGCTCCGGCGACATCACCGACAGCACGCCGTCCGGCATCTGTACCCGGATTTCGTACCATTCATGGGCGACGCGGGTGTTGATGGTGAAGGGGCGCGCGACCCGCTCGTCCATCGCCTTGCCCAGCGTGCGCTCAAGCAGGCCGCTCAGCTTCTGCTTCCTGGTGGGCAGGGTCTGCCCCGGCTCCAGGGTGACGATCAGGTCGGTCGTGCGCGCGGTCGTGGCCAGCGCCCAGTCGAGCCCCGCCGGCGAGGGGTCTCGCTCCAGCATCGAGATCACGGTGGCGATGTCGCCGGCCACCGCGAAGGCCAGCCGGTTGGTCACGGTGTCCCAGTGCCGGTCGTAGAAGATCCAGGTGGCCACCGCCTGGGCCAGGATGACCGGCGTGACGATGATCAGCAGCGACCGGCCGAACAGCGTCCGCGGCAGGAAGCGCTTCACCAGGGGCGTACGCCGCCGCCGCTCCGCCCGCCGCGCCGCGGCGGTTCCGGCGGCGTCGGCCACGGCCGTGCCGGCCGGCCCGGAGCCGGTGTCGGCGGTCACGGATCGGGCCTCAGCACGTAGCCTTCCCCGCGCACGGTGTGCAGGTAGCGCGGTTCCCGCGGGTCGGCCTCGATCTTGCGGCGCAGGCGGGTGACCTGGACGTCGACGGTGCGGGCGTTGCCGGCGACCTTGCTGCGCTCCGTCAGCTCCTCGCGCGTGAAGGTCACGCCGGGCGATGTGGCGAGGATGCGCAGCAGGCTGGCTTCCGCGGTGGTCAGCCGGATCACCTCGTCGCCGGCCCGCAGTTCGTCACGGTCCGGCAGGTAGATCATCGGGCCAAGCTTGACCGGTGCCGCAGACGGTGCCGCCGGCTCCGGCGGGCGGGCGGCCTGGCGGCGCAGGATCGAGTTGATGCGCAGCAGCAGCTCGCGCGGGTTGAAGGGCTTGGCGAGGTAGTCGTCGGCCCCCGCCTCCAGCCCGGCGATGCGGTCGTCCGGCTCGTCGCGGGCGGTCAGCAGCAGTATCGGAACATCGCGTTCCCGCCGCAGCGATTCGGTCAGCGCCAGCCCCGATTCGCCCGGCATCATGATGTCGAGGACCAGCAGGTCGAAGGCAAGGCCGCCGAGTTGCGCCCGCGCGTCGGCGGCGTCCCGCGCCGTGCTGACCAGAAAGCCGTTGCCGGCAAGATACTTGCGCAACAGCTCGCGCAGTCGGGTGTCGTCATCGACGACCAGGATATGCGGCATGTCTTCGGTCATGGCGCGACTATAGCGCGGCTCCCCGTATGTGAAACAGGGGGTGCATCTGGGGTGCGCATGGCGGGCAGGCGGATAAATGGCTGCCCCATCGAGGGCTCTGGACTGTTAAGATCCCATTGGCCTCCGTCGCGGGACCGAACGACAACAGGAGCACTCGATCATGGCCGACGACAACAGGCCCAATCTTCCCCGGGATCTGAACTCTCAGGATCTCGCGGAAATGACCAAGGCCTATCTGGAGAAGGGCGGCACCATCGTGCGGTGCCCGCCGGGCGCGTCGGAAAACGTCGTCTACCGCCGCGGCAGCTTCCGGCGCCGCAACGATGGGGAGGCCAAGCCGCAGGTGCCGGCCCCGTCGGTGCCGGCCCAGGCGAAGCCGGAGGGTTGACGGCCGCTCTTGCCGCCGCGCTCCCGGCGCCCGCACCCCACGGGAAGTAGGAGCATCGCAGGTTCGGACCAACGCTCTCCCCCGCAAAGGCGGGGGAGAGCCGGAGACGATCGGCAGGCGTTGCGGCCCTGTCGGGAGCCCGCGGGGACGGCGTCGCCGTTCAGCGCTTCGCCGCGAGTCGGGCCGGCGGGACCGGTGGTATGAACTTCGCCCGGTCGCCTTCGTCGAGCATCCCCATCATCACCTTGCGGAAGCCCTCCACCGCTTCGGCGCCGGCCATCCGATAGGCGCGGGCGATGCGCTGGCGCTGCGTCTCGGAGAGCTGGCGCTCCAGCTCCACCCCCTTCTCGGTGAGCTCAAGCAGCCGCTGGCGGCGGTCGCGGGCACCGGTCTGCTGGTCGATGAAGCCCTGGCGCACCAGTTCGCCCAACACGCGCGACAGGCTCTGCTTGGTGATCTTCAGGATGCCCAGCAGTTCCGAGACGGTGATCTTCGGGTAGCGGCCGACAAAATAGATGACGCGGTGATGCGCACGACCGAAGCCGATCTCCGCCAGGATTTCATCCGGTTCGGCGGTGAATTCGCGGTAGGCGTAGAACAGCAGCTCCATTCCGGTGCGGAGTTCTTCCTCGCGGAGGAAGAGTTGGTTCACACCCGCTTTCAGATCAGCCATGGCGACGGGATCGGTTCGATTTGTTCTAATTAGGACAGCAACTCAGACATAAACAATCGTACGACCGGTTACAAGGGCAAGCTCATGCGCCGTCCCGGCTTTCAGCGAGGGGAGTTCAGGCGCTGCCGATCAGGATCCCGGTGCCGAACACCAGCAGGCCGCCGACGACCACCTGGAACGCCGCGGACAGCAGGGGCGTATCCATATAGCGGTTGCGGATCCAGGCGATGACCGCGAGTTCAACCGCCACGACGGCGATGGCGACGGCGGTCGCCGTCCAGAAGCTGGGGATCAGGTAGGGCAGGGCGTGGCCCAGCCCGCCGAGCGTGGTCATGGCGCCGCACACCACGCCCCGCAGCCACGGGCTGCCGCGCCCGGTCAGCGATCCGTTGTCGGACAGGGCTTCGGCGAAGCCCATCGAGATGCCGGCGCCGATGGAGGCGGCGAGGCCGACCAGGAAGGTCTCATGGCTGTCCTGGGTGGCGAAGGCGGCCGCGAACAGCGGTGCCAGCGTCGACACCGAGCCGTCCATCAGCCCGGCCAAGCCCGGCTGGATGATCTGCAGCACGAACAGGCGGCGTTCGGATTCATGTTCCCGCTCGCGCACGTCGGGAGAGACGAAGCGGGCCTCCAGCCGCTCGGCCTTGGCCTCGTGCCGGCGCTCCTCCTCGGCGAGGTCGCCCAGGAGCTGGCGGATCGAGACGTCCTGGGACCGCTGGGCGGCACGGGCATAGAAGCGCTTGGTTTCCGCCTCCATCAGCTCGGCCTGCCGCCGCACCGTGTCGAGACCGAGCGGGCGTGCGAGCCAGACCGGCTTGCGTTCGACGAATCCCTTCACGTCCTGACGGCGGATCAGCGGGATGTGGTCGCCGAACCGGGTGCGGAACAGCTCAAGCAGGCGGTGGCGGTGGCCGTCCTCCTCCGACGCCATCGCGCGGAACAGCTTCGCCGTGTCGGGATAGCTGTCGGCCAGCCCATGGGCGAATTCGTCATAGATGCGGCTGTCCTCCTCCTCCAGGGCGATGGCCAGTGCCAGCAATTCCTTTTCCGTCAGATCCGAGAAGTTCTTCATGTGTCCGGCCTTCGGCGCGAGAAGCGTGGAGAGGGAGCGGGGGACCAGGGTTTTCGCCAGGGGTTTCGCCAACGACTTTGAATGATCCTAATCCGATTGGGGGATTGTTCAACGCACCATGCCGGTGCCGTGCCCCCACCATCCGCCAGCCGGGGGGCGCCGGTTGGCTGGGTGGCATTTCCGTGGCGGGCTTGCTATGGGCATGGGCACGAGAGGTCCAAGGTTCCACAAGACCAGCATAAGAAGGAAACGACCATGAGCGCGCGCCGCAAACTGATCGCCGGAAACTGGAAGATGAACGGGCTGAAGGCCGACGGCCTCGCCCTGGCGTCGGATCTTGCCGGGCGGCTGAAGGGCGCCGGACCGGTGGCGTTCGACATGCTGGTCTGCCCGCCGTTCCCGCTGCTGTTCCCGGTGGGGGAGGCGATCACCGACAGCCCGCTGGCGCTGGGTGGCCAGGACTGCGCGCCCAAGACCTCGGGCGCCCACACCGGCGACGTCGCGCCGACGATGCTGACGGATGCCGGCTGCCGCTATGTCATCCTCGGCCACTCGGAGCGCCGGGCCGACCACGGCGAGTCCGACGCGGTGGTGAAGGCCAAGGCAGCCGCCGCCCTGGCCGAGGGCCTCGTCGCCATCATATGCGTCGGCGAAACCGAAGCGCAGCGCGACGCCGGCCAAGCGGACGCCGTGGTGGCGGGGCAGCTTGCCGGCTCGATCCCCGAGGGGGCGACGGCCGACAACACCGTCATCGCCTACGAGCCGGTCTGGGCGATCGGCACCGGCAAGACGGCCACGCCCGGTGACGTCAAGGCAATGCATGCCCATATCCGCGCCGAGCTGGACGGCAGGATCGCCGACGCCGCCAAGGTCCGCATCCTCTATGGCGGCTCGGTCAAGCCGGGCAATGCCGCCGAGCTGATGGCGGTAGAGAATGTCGACGGTGCGCTGGTCGGCGGCGCGTCGCTGAAGGCCGAGGACTTCTGGGGTATCGCTTCCGCGTGCCGCTAGCAACTTGGCGCTGGCATATCGCGCGCCGGCGCGGTACAAACAATGGGCGCGCGCCACGGGCCCTTGAGACGGCCTGTGGCGCGCTATTCGATTTTTGGGATGGGTGTGGGGTGAGCTTCGCATGGAATCGGTGATTCTGGTCATCCACCTGCTGATCGCCATCGGGCTGGTCGGCGTGATCCTGATCCAGCGCTCGGAAGGCGGCGGGCTCGGCATCGGCGGCGGCAACATGGGCGGCATGATGAGCACCCGCGGGACCGCCAACCTGCTGACCCGGACCACGGGCATCCTGGCCGCCTGCTTCTTCGCGACCAGCGTGGTCCTGGCGATCATGGCCGGCGGCCATTCCCGCCCGGCGTCGATCATCGACAACATGCCGGCCACCTCGGCGCCCTCGGCTCCGGCCCAGCCGGCCGCGCCTGCCCAACCCGCGCCGCCGGTGTCCCAGTAACGGGATCGACCCCAAGCACGGGTGCGAGCGAACAGCGAGGCGGCCTCCCCGAAGCCGCCTCTTTCTTTTGAGGGCCGACGATCGCGACGCGATGTTACGGCGGCGACCCTTCGGGGACATGGAACAGCTCTCAAGCTCTTCGGACGGACATGACTCGCTACATCTTCATCACCGGTGGCGTCGTTTCTTCGCTGGGCAAAGGTCTGGCGTCGGCGGCTCTTGGGGCGCTTCTTCAGGCGCGCGGCTACAAGGTGCGCCTGCGCAAGCTGGACCCTTACCTGAACGTCGATCCCGGCACGATGAGCCCCTACCAGCACGGCGAGGTCTTCGTGACCGACGACGGGGCTGAGACGGACCTCGACCTCGGCCACTACGAGCGCTTCACCGGCGTGGCGGCACGGCGCGGCGACAACATCACCACCGGCCGCATCTACTCCACCGTGATCGCCAAGGAGCGGCGCGGCGATTACCTGGGCGGCACCGTCCAGGTGATCCCGCACATCACCGACGAGATCAAGGAGTTCATCCGCGCCGACACCACCGACGAGGACTTCGTCCTCATCGAGATCGGCGGCACGGTGGGCGACATCGAATCGCTGCCCTTCCTGGAGGCCATCCGCCAGTTCGGCAACGAGGTCGGCCAGGAGAACGTCCTCTACATCCACCTGACCCTGCTGCCCTACATCCCGACCGCCGGCGAGCTGAAGACCAAGCCGACGCAGCATTCGGTGAAGGAACTGCTGAGCGTCGGCATCCAGGCCAACATCCTGCTGTGCCGCGCCGACCGCCCGATTCCGGAGAACGAGCGCAAGAAGATCGCGCTGTTCTGCAACATCCGCCCGGAGCGGGTGATCGCGGCGCTCGACGTCGACTCGATCTACCAGGTGCCGATCAGCTACCACGAGGAAGGCTTCGACACCCAGGTGCTGAGCTATTTCGGCCTGCCGACCGACGGCGAGCCGGACCTGTCGCGCTGGACCCGCATCATGGACCGGGTGCGCAAGCCGCAGGGCGAGGTCACCATCGCCGTGGTCGGCAAGTACATCAGCCTGCTCGACAGCTACAAGTCGCTGGCCGAGGCGCTGACCCACGGTGGCATCGCCAACAACGTCAAGGTCAACCTCGACTGGATCGATTCGGAGATCTTCGAGGACGACGACGCGGCGGTGAAGCGGCTGGAGAACGTCCACGGCATCCTGGTGCCGGGCGGCTTCGGCTCCCGCGGCACCGAGGGCAAGATCCGGGCGGCCAAGTTCGCGCGCGAGCGCAAGGTGCCCTATTTCGGCATCTGCTTCGGCATGCAGATGGCGGTGATCGAGGCTGCCCGCAACATGGCGAAGATCGAGGATGCCGGCTCGACCGAGCTGGGCAAGCCCGGCAACCCGGTCGTCGGCCTGATGACCGAATGGATGCGTGGCAACACGCTGGAGCGCCGTGGCGAGGCCGGCGATCTCGGCGGCACAATGCGGCTCGGCGCCTATCCGGCCAAGCTGCTGGACGGCAGCAAGGTCGCGGACGTCTACGGCACCACCGACATCTCCGAGCGGCACCGCCACCGCTACGAGGTGAACGTCTACTACAAGGAGCGGCTGGAGCGCTGCGGCATGCGGTTCAGCGGCCTGTCGCCCGACGGCGAGCTGCCGGAGATCGTCGAGATCCCCGACCATCCCTGGTTCATCGGCGTGCAGTTCCACCCGGAACTGAAGTCGAAGCCCTTCGAGCCGCATCCGCTGTTCACCGCCTTCATCAAGGCGGCAATCGACCAGAGCCGGCTGGTCTAAGGACCTTCATCCCCCTCCCGGATCCTCCCCCGCTGTCGGACCGACCTTCGGTCGACCGAGAGCGGGGGAGCGGGCCTTGAGCGAAGCGGCGGCAGTCGCCTGCACCGCCAAAGGTCCGGGAGGGTCGGGGAGGGGGCAACCCCGCTCCCGACGCCTGTCCTTTCCCCATACGTCATCCCGCTTGCGCCAGCGGAACCCCCGTGCAACGATCCGGCAATCGTTTGTGACGCAAACAACCTGATCGGGGGACAGGGTATGAAGCGCGCGCGCAACGTCGCCATCGCAGCGGCCATGGCTGGCATGGTGGCCGCCCCGGCCATCGCGGCGGACTATTCCTCCACCGTCTTCTTCGGCGACAGCCTGACCGACAGCGGCACCTTCCAGCCGCTGCTGCCGTCCGGCGGCAAGTTCACCACCAATCCCGGGCCGGTCTGGGCCGAAAACCTTGCGGGTGCGCTCGGCACGTCGGCGGTCACGGCGGTGCGCGGCGGCACCGACTATGCGATGGGCGGGGCGCGGGTCGCCACGTCGGTCGGCTATCCGCCGACCGGGCTGACGGCGCTGGCCCCGAGCGTCGCGGCGCAGATCGCGGGCTATCTCGCCACGTCGGGCGGACGCGCCGATCCGCGGGCGCTCTACACCGTCTGGGGCGGGGCGAACGACATCTTCACCGCGTTGGGCAACCCGGCGACGGCCCAGGCGGTGGTGACCCAGGCGGCGACCGATTTGGTGACGCAGGTGGCGCGGCTGCGGGCAGCGGGAGCGACGACCATCCTGGTGCCGACGGTGCCGGACATCGGCTCGACGCCCTTCGGGCGCTCGCAGGGTCCGGCGGCGTCGGCTCAGATCACGCAACTGGTCGGCGGCTACAACCAGTTGGTGACGCTGGGGCTCGCCAATGCCGGCATTTCCGTCATCCCGATCGACACCTTCTCGCTGCTGCGGGCGGCGGTTGCCGATCCCGCGGCCTTCGGTTTCGCCAACGTCACGTCGCCCGCCTGCACGACCAGCACCTCGCTGCTCTGCACCCCCGCCACCCTGGTGGCGCCCGGCGCGGCGGCCAGCCACCTGTTCGCCGACGGGGTGCACCCGACGACGGCCGGGCACCGTGCCGTGTCGGACTTCGTGCTCAACGCGTTGACCGCGCCCGGCAACGTGGCGCAACTCGCCGAATCGCCACTGCACACCCGCGACCGGCTGACCGCAACCATCCTGGCGCAGGCGGCGACCAGCCTGTGGAGCCGCAAGGCCGGCGAGGCCGGCGCCTGGATCAGCGGTGGCGTCGGCCGCCTGACCGCGGACGGCGTCGGCGACCTCGGGGCCGGGGGGCAGGCGGGGGTGCGCGGCACGCCCTATTCCGTCAGCATCGGCGTCGACAAGCGGTTCGGCGAGAACCTGCTGCTCGGCGTCGCCGGAACGGCGTCGCGGTATCGCGGAAACTTCTCCACCGGCGGCGACTACAGGCAGCGGGAGTATGTGCTGAGCGGTTACGGCGTCTACCGAGCCGGCGGCGCTTTCGTCAGCGGCGTCGGCTCTTTCGGCTTCGCCGACTACGACCTGCGGCGCGGCGTGACCATCAACGGCACCGACCACTCGACCGATGGCGAGACCGAGGGCATCAACGCGTCGATCGGCGTCGAGGGCGGGTATGACTTCACCACCGGCGGGCTCACCCACGGGCCGGTGCTCGGCCTGCGCTACCAGCATGTGAACGTTGAGGGCTTCAGCGAGGACGACAGCCTGTTCGGCTTCGGCTACCGGTCGCAAACCCGGAATTCGCTGGTCGGCAGCGTCGGCTATCAGGCTGCCTACGACCTCGGCCGCGTGCTGCCCTATGCCAAGGTCACGCTGAACCGGGAATTCCGCGACGGGACGCGCAGCATCACGGTGGAGAACCGCAGCATCTCCACGCTCGCCTACGACGTGGCGGTGGCGAGGCCCGACCGCAGCTATGTCGACATGACGGCCGGTGCCTCCTTTCGGCTGGCCGACGCGGTCACCGGCACGCTGGGCCTGAATGCACGGGCCGGCGAACGGGACCGGCGCGACTACGGCGGCTTCGTCGGCCTGAATGTCGGCTTCTGACGATCGGGCGGGTGCGCGTTCGCGATTCCGCTCCATATCTCGTGCGGGTCTTAACCGGGAGGATGAGGGCACAATGTCCGAAGTCATGATCGACGCCGCCGACGGCGGCCGCTTCGCCGCCTACGTCGTCAAGCCGGCGGTCACGCCGGCAGGCGGGCTCGTGGTGATCCAGGAGATCTTCGGCGTCAACGCGGTGATGCGCGAGCTGTGCGACTGGTACGCCTCGCAGGGCTTCCTGGCGGTCTGCCCGGATCTGTTCTGGCGGCAGAAGCCGGGAGTGCAACTGACCGACAAGACCCAGGAGGAATGGAACCAGGCCTTCGCGCTGATGAACGGCATGGACCAGGACAAGGCCATCGAGGATCTGAAGGCCGCATTGGCGTGGGTGCGCGTGCAGGGCGACTGCACCGGCAAGGCCGGCAGCGTCGGCTATTGCCTGGGTGGCCGCCTGGCCTTCCTGATGGCGGAGCGGTCGGACGCCGACGCCAACGTCGGCTATTACGGCGTCGGCCTGGAGGGGTTGCTGGGCGAGGCGGGCGCCATCAAGACGCCGGTGCTGCTGCACATTGCCGAGAACGACAAGTTTTCCAGTCCCGACAAGCGTGATGCGTTGCTGGCCGGGGTGAAGGACAACAAGTGGGTGACGGCGAAGGTCTATCCTGGCCAGGACCATGCCTTCGCCCGCCCGGGCGGCGAGCATTACGACCAGGCCTCGGCCGACGAGGCCAACCGGCTGACGGTGGAGTTCTTCCGCACGCATCTGGCATGAAGCCGGACCTTCGCCGGCGCCTTTCCCCGCCCCGGCTCCCCCCGCGCTTCGTGGAGCGAAGGTCCGCCGGGTCGCGGGGGAGGGGGCACCCGCCGCGTCGACACGCTCCTCAGCCTTGAGTCCGCCACGCATTGACCGTCCCCTGATTTAATGGGATGCAGAGGCGCCCGGCCCCTGGCGGCCCCGGCCCGTTTTGTTTTGGAGCACCCCGATGACCACGCCGCGCCCCGTCCAGATCGGCGACCTTACCGTCGCCAACGACCGTCCTTTCGTGCTGATCGCCGGCCCCTGCCAGATGGAAAGCCGCGACCATGCGCTGGAGACGGCCTCCGCGCTGGTGGAGATGACCAGGGCGCTCGGCATGGGCCTGATCTACAAGTCGAGCTTCGACAAGGCCAACCGGACCTCGATCAGCACGGCGCGCGGCCTTGGCATGGACAAGGCGCTGCCGATCTTCGCGGAGATCCGCGAGCGGTTCGGCTGTCCGGTCATCACCGATGTGCACGAGCCCGGCCAGTGCGCCACGGTCGCCGAGGCGGTGGACGTCCTGCAGATCCCCGCCTTCCTGTGCCGCCAGACCGACCTGCTGGTCGCCGCGGCGCAGACCGGTCGGGCGGTGAACGTCAAGAAGGGCCAGTTCCTGGCGCCGTGGGACATGAAGAACGTCGCAGCCAAGCTGGTGGCGTCCGGCAATGAACGGGTCCTGCTGTGCGAGCGCGGTGCCAGCTTCGGCTACAACACGCTGGTGTCGGACATGCGCGCGCTGCCGATCATGGCGGAGACCGGCTTCCCGGTGGTGTTCGACGCCACCCATTCGGTCCAGCAGCCGGGCGGGCAGGGCACCACCTCGGGCGGCCAGCGGGAGTTCGTGCCGGTGCTGGCCCGAGCCGCCATCGCCGTCGGCGTCGCCGCCGTCTTCATGGAAACGCACGAGAACCCCGACTGCGCCCCCAGCGACGGCCCCAACATGGTTCCGCTGGCGGAAATGCCGACCCTGCTCGCCAAGCTCCAGGCCTTCGACAGGCTGGCCAAGGCGTAAGCTCCGGCCAGGGCGCAAGCTTCAGTTGGTGCGGGAGCCGGGCGGTGGTTCAATGCCCCCTCTCCCGGACCCGGACGGGTCCAGCTTCACGGACAGGCATGATGATCGGTCGGACTTTTCGGGGCGTGGTGGTCACGCTCCTGCTGCTGGTGGCCGCCGTTCCGGCGGCGGCGCTGGAGAGCTTCCAGAAATCCAAGCTGACCATCGAGACGGCGGGCGGCGGCAAGTTCCGCTTCGACGTGGAACTGGCGCTGACCCAGCAGCAGCAGGCGCAGGGGCTGATGTTCCGCCAGTCGATGCCGGCGGACGCCGGGATGCTGTTCGTCTACGATCGGACGCAGCAGGCCAGCTTCTGGATGAAGAACACGCTGATTCCGCTGGACATGCTGTTCATCGCCGCCGACGGGCGCATCGTGAACATCCACGAGCGCGCGGTGCCGGGCTCGCTCGATTCCGTCAATTCCGACGGCCCGGTGAAGGCGATCCTGGAACTGAACGGCGGCATGGCGGCGCGGCTGGGCGTCCACCCCGGCGACCGCGTGGTCTCCCCCGACATCGCGAAGTGACGCGGAAAGCCGCCCACCTGCCCCTGACTTTGGCGTAAGCTGTCGCCGGATTTCCCAAGATTTCATCGCGCCGGGGACAGCGCGGAGGGGCCGGAATGGGCAGGCGGGCGGCAATCTTGGTTGGGGCGGCGCTGAGCGCCGCCGCCGGCCTGTCCGCCTATGTCGTGCTGGCGCGGGCGGAGCCGGCGCCAGCCTGGCGTCTCGCCCGGGTGGAGCAGGGGCCGCTGACCAGCGCCATCACCGCCACCGGCACCATGAGCGCGCTGGTCACGGTGGAGGTCAGCTCCCAGCTTTCCGGCCAGATCGCCGAACTCTACGCCGACTTCAACAGCCGGGTGACCAGCGGGCAGATCCTGGCGCGGCTGAACGGTGACCAACTGGCGGCGCGGCTGGCCCAGGCCGGTGCCGACGTCGATGCCGCCCGCGCCCAACTGATGCAGCAGCAGGCCTCGCTCGACAAGGCGCGCGCCGATCTGGCCAGTGCCGGGGCCAGCGTCGCCAACGCCGACAGCCAAATCCTGCGTGCGGATCTCGCCGGGCAGGACGCCGACCGCGACTTTCGGCGTCGCCGGGAACTGCGCGGTCGGGGCGTCGTCGCCGCCGCCGACCTGGAGAAGGCCGAGACGGCTGCCCACAGCGCGGCGGCGCAGCTCGTCGCCGCCCGTGCGCAGAAGCGGCAGGCGGAAGCGGCGCAAGCGTCGGCCAACGCATCGCAGGCGGTGGCCGCCGCTCAGGTGGAGGTGGCGCGCGCCCAGGTGGCCCAGCGCGAGGCGGCGCTGCAACTGGTCAGGGTCGATCTCGACCGATCGGTCATCCGCTCGCCGATCGACGGGGTGGTGGTGAACCGTGCGGTCAGCACCGGCCAGACGGTCGCCGCCAGCCTGGCGGCGCCGACGCTCTTCACCATCGCCCAGGATCTGCGGCAGATGGAGGTGCTTGCCAACATCGACGAGGCCGACATCGGCCGGGTCCGCGAGGGCATGCCGGTCCGCTTCACCGTGAACGCCTTCCCTGGCGAGAGGTTCAATGGCCGGGTGACCCAGGTGCGGCTGGCGCCGAAGGAAGACCAGACCGTCGTCACCTACATTGTCGTCATCACCGTCGAAAATCCGGAGCTTCGCCTGCTGCCGGGCATGACGGCCAATCTGCGCATCACGGTGGACGAGCGGCCGGCGGCACTGAAGATCCCCAATGCCGCCTTGCGTTTCCGGCCGCCGGGCGTTCAGCCGTCCGGCGGCGAGGCGCCGGCACCGACCACCGGCGGGCCGGATGGCGGCCGTGGCGCCCGCGAGCTGGAGGCGCTGGCGCGCCGGGCGATGGAAGGGCTCGGGCTCGACGAGGCGAAGCGCCGCGACCTCGCGGCGCTGGTGGAGGAGGCCCGCGACCGTTTCGCTGCGCTCGACGGCGAGGCCGGCGATCCCGAGCGCCGGCGGGTGGAGGCGAATGCCATCCGCAAGGCTGCACTGGAGCGGATCTCCGGCCTGCTCGACCCGGCGCAGCGCGAACGGTTCGATGCGTTGGCTGCGCCCCCGTCCGCGGCCAAGGAGGCGGCGGAGGGCACCCGCACCGTCTGGGTCCCCGGTCCGGGCAGTGGCGGCCCGGGCAGTGGCGGTCCGGTCGGCGTGCCGGTCAGGCTGGGCATCGGCGACGGCAGCTTCACCGAGGTGGTGGGCGGAAACCTGCATGCCGGCCAGGAAGTCATCACCGGCATCCTGGCGCCCGACCGCGACGGCCGGCGGGGGCCGCGCCTTGGATTCTGACCGTGCCCAGAGCGATCCAGCGGCGGTCGCTGCCCCGCTGGTCGCCGTCGAGGCGCTCACCCGCCGCTATCGGATGGGGCCGCAGACGGTGCATGCCCTTGAGGGCGTCACCGTCGCCATCCATCGCGGCGAGTTCGTCGCGGTGATGGGGCCGTCCGGCTCGGGCAAGTCGACATTCATGAACCTGCTGGGCTGCCTGGACCGGCCGGATGCCGGCCAGTACCGGCTGAACGGGCGGGAGGTCGCCGGGCTGTCCTCCGATGCCCTGGCGGCATTGCGCAACCGCAGCATCGGCTTCGTCTTCCAATCCTTCAACCTGCTGCCACGCCAGACGGCACTGGCCAACGTGGCACTGCCGATGGTCTATGCCGCGGTGGGGCATGGCCAGCGGGAGGAACGGGCGCTGGCGGCACTGGAGGCGGTGGGGCTGCGCGGCAGGGCGGGACACCGGCCGACCCAGCTATCGGGTGGCCAGCAGCAGCGCGTCGCCATTGCCCGCGCCCTGGTCAACGAGCCTCTGCTCCTCTTGGCCGATGAACCGACCGGCGCACTCGACACCGCCACCAGCATCGAGATCATGGCGCTGTTCCAGCGGCTGAACCGGCGCGGCATCACGATCGTGCTGGTGACGCACGAGCCTGAGGTGGCGCGCTTCGCCGGCCGTGTCCTGCATTTCCGCGACGGTTGCCTGACCGCCGACCTCGTGCAGGCGCCGGAGGCGGCGGCATGACGGCGCTCGACGCCCTGCGCGCGGCGCTGGACTCGCTGCGTGCCAACCCTCTGCGCAGCGCGCTGACCATGCTGGGCATCGTCATCGGGGTGGCGGCGGTGATCGCCATGGTGGCGGTGGGCGCTGGGGCGCGCGACCAGGTGCTGCGGCAGATCGCCAGCCTGGGCACCAACCTGATCCTGGTCGGGCAGGGCAGCATCGCCCGCGGCGGCGTCAAGCTCGGCGCCGGCACCGCTTCGTCGCTGACCGAGGACGACGCGCTGGCGGTGCTGGCCGAGATCCCCGACGTGATGGTGACGGCTCCCTCGGTGCGCTGGGGTTTGCAGATCGTCGCCGGCAACCAGAACTGGGGCACCGTGCTGTTCGGCATCACCCCCGACTACATGGATGCGCGCGACTGGACGGTGGAGGCCGGCCGCGGCCTGTCGGACGACGACGTGGCGCAGGCCAACAAGGTGGTTGTGCTGGGGCGGACGGTGGTGCGGAGCCTGTTCGGCGGCGGCGATCCCATCGGCCAGCCGGTGCGTGTCTTCTCGACTCCGCTGACCGTGGTCGGCGTGCTGGGGGAAAAGGGTCAGAACACGCAGGGGCAGGACCAGGACGACGTCATCTTCGTGCCGCTGTCCACCGCCAAGCGCAACATCCCCGGCATGGCCAAGAGCAATCCGCGCTTCATCCACAGCATGGTTGTGAAGATGCGCGACGGTTCCGACATGGCCGAGGCGCAGGCGCAGCTCCGCGACCTGCTGCGCCAGCGTCACCGCCTGATCACCGACCAGGACGACGATTTCTGGATGCGCGACCTGTCGGAGGTTTCGGCAACGCGCGATGCCTCGTCGCGGGCGCTGTCCTTCCTGCTGGCGGCGGTGGCCGCGGTGTCGCTGCTGGTCGGCGGCATCGGCATCATGAACATCATGCTGGTGTCGGTGACCGAGCGCACGCGGGAGATCGGGCTTCGGCTGGCCATCGGCGCGCGCCGCCGCGACATCCTGATCCAGTTCCTGATCGAGTCCACCACCCTGTCGCTGATCGGCGCCGCCGTCGGGGTGGTGCTGGGGATCGCCACCGCGGCGGGCGTGGCGGCACTGGCCGGTTGGCCGACCCTGATCCGGCTGGATTCGGTGGTGCTTGCCGTCGCGGTCAGCGGGGTGGTCGGCGTCTTCTTCGGCCTTTACCCGGCGCGCCGCGCCGCCCGCCTCAACCCCATCGAGGCGCTGCGGCACGAATAGCGGACAGGTCCGAGGACACGTCGTCGGCGAGCGTGACCACCGCCACGCCCGTCCGTGCCAGCCGCCCCGCCAGCTTGGCGATCCAGGCGGCTTCCCGCGGGACGGCAAGAACGGCCGGCCGCCGTTCGGCCACCACGCGCGCGAGCGCCAGGACAGAGGTTGCCGCATGCCGTTTGGCGAGGTCGATCTGGCCGATCGCCGGGTCGAGCGCCGCCCGCAGAGCCCCGCCGCCCATCGGCGCCACCGCGTCGACCGCCAGCCCGGCTTCCAGCAGGCGGCCGGCGAGATCGACGGCGGCACGCCGCCCGGGGCGGTCGTCCAGGTCGGGAAGGAACAGGGCAATGCGGACTGACGGAGCGGGAGGAGGGGGCAACGAACGGACCCTGAACGCTGTTGGTTGGGACGGTGGGCGACCGAACGACGCATGAGGGGCCGCCGGTGCCGCCAATATGCAGAAAGAGCGGCGCGGCAGTGCGCCGTCCGCTTGCCGTGGGCGTGGCGTTCGTGTATCTCACATCGCGGCGACGGGGCGTAGCGCAGTCTGGTCAGCGCGCCAGTTTTGGGTACTGGAGGCCCCCGGTTCGAATCCGGGCGCCCCGACCATCGCCGCAGGTTTAATCGCGCTCCCGGCACGCGGGCGGCGCCGATGCAGACAATGGGAGACGAGCGAGCCATGAACGTCCGGATCTACCAGCCGAGCAAGACGGCCATGCAGTCCGGCCGGGCCAAGACTCACCGCTGGATGCTGGATTACGAGATCGAGACGCCGCGCCGGCCGGAGCCGCTGATGGGCTGGACCAGCTCGGGCGACACGCTGAACCAGGTGCGCCTGTCCTTCGAGACCAAGGAGGAGGCCATCGCCTTCGCCGAGCGCAAGGGCTGGAGCTATACGGTGCAGGATGCGCCGGTCCATCGCTTCCGTCCGCGCAACTATGCGGACAACTTCCGCACCGACCGTCCGCGCTTCTGAACCTGACGAGCGCCGGTTCGAATAAGGCCCCATAGCTCAGCAGGATAGAGCAGCCGCCTTCTAAGCGGCAGGTCGCAGGTTCGAGCCCTGCTGGGGTCGCCATCCGGCGCCGACATCGACCGAACAGAGAAAAGCCCCCGCCGCGGGGCTTTTTCTATGGGCTGGTGGTGCTTCGGTTTTTGGGGCGGAGGTCGACATGGCATGGATGACTGTGTCTTCCGGTAACGGCCCGAGAGGCGACCATCGGGATTTATCTGGTTCATGCCGTTGATAATCTGCTTATAGTCTTCGAACCTTTTTGCGCTTGGGAACAGGGCATCATGTCTGGCGACGGTCAAATGGGAGAGATTTTCCGGTTGTGCACGCAATTGAGCGTGCAGGAATTGTTCGAACTGCAGGAATGGATCGGCAGCGAGCTGGACCGGCGCAAGAGTGAAGAGGTCGAGCGCCTGAAGGCCGAGGTCGAACTGCGGCTGAAGCAGCTCAACCTGTCGCTGGGAGACGTCTTCCCCGACATGCGGCAGGCGGTGCGGAGCGCCGACACCAGCAAGCCGGCCAGGGCGGACCTCGAAGCGCCCGAAAAGGGAGCGACCTACCGGAACCCCGAGAAGCCGCAAGACGTCTGGACCGCCGGCGTCAAGAAGGGCCGTGCCCCGGTGTGGGTGGACCGCCTGCGCGAGAAGGGTGAACTGCACCGGCACAAGGTCGGGTATCAGGGATAGGCGGCACCACCCGGCAAGCCGCGGGGCAGGCCGCCGGCCAAGCGGCAGCAGCAGCCCCGCCGCACGGCTTGTTCGGCGGCGGGGCTGCTGCTGCCAAGCGGTCAGGCGGCCTTGATGTCGCCGAGGAAGGTCTCGACGTCGCGTCGCATCATCTCTGCCTGGCGCGACAACTCGCTTGCCGCGGTGAGCACCTGGTCGGCGGCGCTGCCGGCCTCGTCGGCGGCCTGATTGACCTGGACGATGCTGCCTGAGACCTCCTGCGTGCCGGAGGCGGCCTGCTGGACGTTGCGG
>NZ_JAGINO010000040.1 GCF_017876115.1 Azospirillum picis | reverse complement strand
CCTCGCGCACATTCATCAGACCGCGCCGATCCGATGTCCATGTTGTCGGTGCTGGCTCGTCCCGCGCAGGCGGGAGTAGAACTGCCAAAGTAGTGGGTGGAGGGATCGTCGCTCATCAGCCAGTGCATGCGGTTGAAGGGGTACCAGTAGAGAGGGATCGGAGGTAGATTGTGTCGATAGAGGGATGATGCTTCGGAGTCTAAAATAAGTGGCGCCAAGGACGAACGTTTCATACAAGCCTGTTATCTCGCGCATTCCCTCTACCTCATATAGCTGGGTTGATCCCGAGGGTGATGGCAAACTTATCCGGACCAGCTTTGAAGCTGGTGGCAATCCCTATGTTTGGACAGCAGAGCGCGTAAAGGCTAACGACGATATTTGTCTGCACATTGGTCAGAAATATGGCTGGCAACCCACAGCGAGCGTGTTTTTCATCAAGTTCGATAATGCCTTCAATCAGATTCCGAACCTTGACGGACCTCCCAGGGACTTCGCAAAAACGACGCAGAAGGATCTTGATCTCGGCAAACGCTGGAATACCCGCGGCTCGATCAATGCTCTTTTCTCACATGTGACAAGTGCAACGCTGAGCTTTATGGAGTTACACGAGCAAAGGGTGGTATTTGCTGTTGGGAATGATGAAAATCTTCATGAATACTACAAGCAAACATTCGTTGCAAATCCTCGACCTGATATCGGCATTGCTGTTGACGAGATGGCGGGTGAGGAACTATATTTGCCCCACGACAGTTATCTGGTACTGCGATGTGTGTAGGAGTTGATCATGGGTGAGATGACGACACGATCCAAAGCGGATGCCATACGTGCACACCGCGAGCGGTGCGTTGCCCTCCTCCGCCAAGGCGCCATGACCGTCGACGACTATCTGACGCAGGTTTGCGGCATTACGGGCACGCCGTCGCCGCAGCTGCGAGCAGCAGTGATGGCGCAGATAAGCGCTTGATCAAACTGTAGGACCAAACAAATAGCAAAGCGCCCCGCGATCGGCTTTCGATCGCGGGGCGCTTTTCGTTTAGCTATGCGTGTACGTACACGCAAACATCCCGTCGGCACCCCGCACCACCTTCAGCCCTGACGCCTCCAGCCCACGCGTCAGCAACTCGCGGACATGGGAGGGGTAGGTGACGCCCTTCACGCTGTCCGGCACCGTGTTGAGCACCGCCAGCATGGCCGCCACCAGCGGGCAGCGCTGGGCGCCCGGTGGCGTGACCCACGTCGAAGGCGCCCTTGTCGAAGGAGGCCAACGGGTGATTTATCGCTTTTTCAGTCTCACCCCGGCCCCTTCGCCGTTCTCTGCAATGAACAGCACGCCGGCCGACTCCAGGGCGGTGCGGATCGCCTGCAGGTTGGCAGCAGTTGGCGTCCGTCGACCCTTCTCGAAATCTCGGACAGTGCTCAACCCGACGCCAGCTCCGTCGGCGAGCTGTTGCTGGGTCCAGTCGAGAAGGCCGCGGGCGGCGCGGCTTTGCTCCGGTGTAATCATGGCGTCCATGATCCAACGACCACCTGAAGGCGTCAACGTTTTTCGTTGACCAGAGCTAGAGTCAACGAATATCGTTGAGGTGGTGATGGATCACGCCACCGCGTGAGCTGCACCGGCCAACCGAATCGACATTGCCGCTGAAGGAAGCTGAATCATGACCGATTCACGCGACGCCACCCCCTTACCCAATCGCAGGACCGTGCTGATCGCCTCGGTCCTGCCGCTGGCACCCGGCCCGTCCGCGGTCCAAGGGGCTCGAGGCGATCAGGCAATTTTCAATCTGATCGACGCGATTGGGGAATTGCGCCGCCAATCTCGCGCCGCCCAGTCCCGCGCTGAAATGCGCCGGCTTGCCCTGGAGGCCGCCGGCAGAGCCGACGGGGTGGAGCATGGGGATCCTGAGTGGCTCCGCGAGATCCGCCTGTCCGATATGATAGACGCGACAGTGAGCGATCATGCGGACGCCTTAGAGCGCATACCCGCCGCCGGGCTGGCCGGTGTCATAGCTAAGCTTGAGTTTGCGGTTGCCGAGGAGGACGCGGCGCCAATGGTGGCGTCGGCGCTTGAGGATCTGCGGCGGATCGCGGTGAGTAGTAAGGGCTGAGTAAGGTGAGATCCAAGAGCAAGTGCGCTCTTGACGTAATGACGTAATGACGAAAGTCCCGAAGAAAGCTTGGCTGTGACAGCCTTTCATAATGGCTTGGAGAAAATCTGCGCTGATCCATTAAATTCTCATTTACTCCGATCCTCTCCCAGCTATCTTTAAACAAGCCGCTCCGCACGATGTTTGGAGGTGTCGCGATGCATGCCTTAGGTGGCGATCTTATCCAAAAGGAGGAAATAGTTGCCGCAGGAATTGTCGGCTCTATTTCGACGCTCTACCGTCTAATCGAGAATGGAAAATTCCCACCAGGAACGAAGATTGGTGCAAAGCGCTTCTGGCGTCGTCAGGAAATCGAAGCGCTGTTCGTCAAGTCGACGGCCTAACAAAGTTTATCTAACCCAAAAATTTGCGCAAACATCAACACGCCCCTTCGGCGTGAATGCCGGATCTTTGCCTAGGGGGGAATAATATGCAGGTTTCCGCTCAGACAGCTTTAGAGGTTTCCACCCTGGACGGCATCGGCGGGGTGCTGGCAGATTGGATGACAGCAACTGTACCGGTGGCATGGGCTCCCGATCTGTCGACCCTGGCCGCCGCGTCGGTGCTCGGCGCGCTGTATGCCGGTCGCTACTTCGGCGATGACCGCATCACCACGCAGATTTACACGCTCGGCACGACGACGGACTTCGATGCCCTGGATCACATCGCGACAGTGACCCACGCACTCAACGCGGCAATCCCCGCCGGGCAGCCGCCACGTGCGCAACTGTCGGTGTGGCGCGAATTCGAAGAAGCCACCAGAACAAGTCGGTCAGCAGAGGCCGACATCTACACACAGGCTGTCGCGGAATGGTCTCCCACCTTCGGGCGCGACTCGGTTCTTTTTCTGGCTGATACCTCCGACCTGAAATCGGGGGCGACCATCGCGTCTCGGGACACGGCGCGCGGATGGTGGGTGCGCGAACTATTGGCACGGTTCGTCTTCGTTCCCGCTGCCAGCGGCAAGGACGACGAACCTCCCGATGTCCCCGCCGATCTGCCGGACGAGGTAGCACGGGCTCTGCACCTGCACGGCCGCTTGGCACGAGGCGGCGTGGTGCGGGCCGGAACGAATGCGTCCGATGCCTTCGCCGACGCCCGGCAGGCGTGGCGGGGGCGTGGCCCGCTGTGGGCGCACGCCGAAACCAACGCGCTGAAATTGGCCATGATTCGCGCGATCGCCGCCGATCCGCTGGAACCCATCATGCGGCAGGACGACGCCGATTTCGGCATCCGGATCGTCTCGCGCGGCATTGAGGCGCTCGAAGCGCTCATTGCCGCGCGCTAAACCACCCCGCATCCGCACCAGGATTTCCCATGGTCACCCCTCCGACCCAACCCGCCGACACCGTCACCATTCTCGAATGCACCGAAGAACACCGGGCCACGAAGCGGATCCGGCTGGGCCCGGGAGCCATGGGCACCGTGATCGACGGTTACGATGCCGGAACGTGGTTCATGGCCCGCGAAGTGCCGGTGAACAGCTTCGACGACCTGGCTGCCCTCCTGCAGGAGAACAGCGCCAACCCAAAGGCGTTCGTGATCCGCGGGGCGTCGAGCGGAGCCTGGAGCCTCGAATACCCGGTCCGGCGCACCAGCATCTCCAAGCCCATGCAGCCGGCGGCCTTCCGCGTGCAGCCGCGCCGGTGGCTGGCGATCGACATGGACAAGGTGCCCATGCCGGCCGGGACCGACCCGGTCAGCGACCCGGACGACGCCATTGAGTACCTGCGCGGCCGGCTACCCGACGAGTTCGAGCCTGCCAGCTGCTGGTGGCAGTGGACGAGCGGCCAGGGCTTCAAGGGCGACACGCTGAACGCACGCCTCTGGTTCTGGCTGGACCGTCCGCTGAACGACGTCCAGCTGCGCACCTGGGCGCGCGAGCAGGATCACATCGACGCCGCGCTCTACAATGCGGCCGAGCCCCATTACATCGCCGCGCCGATTCTCGGCCCGGGCGTGCGTGACCCGTTGCCGCGCCGGAGCGGCGTCTACCGTGGCGAGACGGACGAGGTGTCGCTGCGGCTGCCGGACGTGACGGAGGTCGCGGCGCGCGAGTGGACGCAGCGGCTGGCCGCCGACGGCGGGACGGAGGTCGCGCTGCACGAGGTGGTCGACTACCTGAACGCCATTCCGAACCAGGACCTGCACTATGACGAGTGGCTGTCGGTCGGCTCGAAGGTGAAGGCCGCGGTGGGCGACGCCGGTGAGGACGCTTTCGTCGAGTGGTCGGCCCGGTCGAAGAAGCATGACGACGACGTGGCGCGCCGGAAGTACCGAAGCCTCCAGGGCGGCGGATCGCCGTTGGCGCTGTACCTGATGGCGCGCGACCACGGATACACCTTCGACCACGTCTTCGATCTGGCGGCGATCCGCGTGAACGCGCTCAACCGCGCTGCCAGGAACCGGGGCAATGGCGTGCATCTGATCGAGCTACCGGCGGGAGCCGATCGGGGAGAAGACGATTGGGTCATGGAGGATCCCGCTCCATCCACCTGGACTGGTGTGGCGTCACCGACCGAGACGCAACCAGCCCCGCCTGCGGACACCGACCCCATCCTACCGCCGGAATGCTACGACCTGGGCGGCATCGGGGGGGTGATGGTGGATTGGATCAACCGGACGGCCCGAAAGCCTCAGCCTGAGCTTGCCATCCTGAATGTACTAGCGGCGCTGGGAGCGGTGTATGGCCGGCGATACAAGACGGACACAGAGATCCGCACCAACCTGTTCACGCTCGGCATGGTCCAGACGGGGGCCGGCAAAGACCATAGCCGGAAGCTGATCACCAAGCTGTTCATGTCCGCCGGGCTGGGGCGGCTGCTGGCTGGCGATGACGTGCATTCCGGCAGCGGCGTCATGCGCGCGCTGGCCGAGCGGCCAAGCTGCCTTGCACAATGGGATGAGTTTGACGAGCTATTGCAGCGGATCGCCACGGAAAAGCAGAGCAGCGGGATCAAGAAGAAGCTGTTGCAGGCGTATAGTTCGTCCAGCGGGGCTATGTTGGGGGCCGAGTATGCCGACGCGAAGATAGCACGCGTTGACGTGATGGAGCCGCATCTCAACCTGTACTGCACCGCCACGCCCGACGGCGTGTTCAACACTCTGTCCAGCAAATCCGTTGTCGATGGATTCCTAAACCGCTTTATTGTCGTCACGGCGCGGCGCGCGGCGCGGCAGTCCAAGATCGCCGATTCGACTCCGCCCGGGTGGCTCTTAGAGGAGATGAAGCATCACGCCGGGGCCAAGCCCGAGGGGGCAGGCAATCTGGTTGGCGTCATGGCGACGCGGGCGGACATCGCGCCGACGTACACCATCGTCACCACCGACCCGGCCGCCACCGACATGTTGGACGATGCCGAGGATTGGCAGGATGAGCAGCTTGCCGGGGCGGATCCGGCGCGGGACCTGTATGGCCGGCTCCGCGAGAATGCGAACAAGGTCGCGGCGATCCGGGCCATCAGCCGCGACCCGATCGCGCCGCGGATCACGGCGGAGGACGCCCGATACGGTCTGGCGCTGGTGGGACACTCCGCCGAGCGGTTGGCGGAACAGGTTAAGCATCGCGTCGCCGACGGGCCGCGCGAAGCGCTGGTGAAGAAGGTGCGGCGACTAATTGAGGCCGCCGGGGTAGATGGGATCCCTATGGCCGAATTTACGAAGCGGATGTGCGATGTGGACCCACGGGTGCGTCGTGGCATTCTGGACGATCTTGCCGCTGCCGGCGAGATAGAGGAGGCGACGACGCGCAACGGCGGGAGGGGGCGACCCAAGACGGTTTTGAGGGTGGTGGCGTAACCGATGCCGCCCTCATGGCCCGGCCTCGCCCAGTCCCATTTACTATTTACTGACGGTATTTTCTTCGGGTTGGAAATTAGGCCGAATCTGCCTTGCAGAACAATGCATTAGGGGGTGAGGCGATTTTCTTCATCTTTTTCGGGCGGTCCATGGGGTGGGGTGCCCTCTCTTGGGGTGTGGAGAGGGGAAGTGGGGGGTGCCGAAGAAAAGAAGAAAATAGGAGAGACTATAAAAAACACATGTAATACAACAACTTACGCGGCCGATTTTCTTCGGATCTTGGACCCGAAGAAAATCCGAAACAAATCCGGTAATTCACCACCCCGCCGCCCGCTGGGCGCCTCCGGGATCTGGCGCCAAGGATGACAAGGGCCGTCGGCGTTATCATCCAGCTTAACTTAAGCCCTGCCGAAAATCCGTTTAGCTCACCGGTTAAATTTATGAGAGACCACGGCTAACCCGCCCGGAGGAATCCAGGGCGGATTTAATTTTATCGGAGGCTGAGCTTGGGCGCCACCATCTTAACGGGCGACGTGCTGGACTGCTTGCCGACGATCGCCGATGCGTCGGTGGATGCGGTGCTGTGCGACCCACCGTACGGGCTGAGCAGCCGTGCCGGCCGCGCAAGCGGGGCTTCATGGGTCGCGGGTGGGATGCCTGGACGCTTGGCCCGGAGTGCTGGCGGGAGGTGCTGCGCGTCCTACGGCCCGGAGGACACGCGCTGGTGTTCGCGGGCACGCGGTCGATGGACCTGATAGCACTTGCATTGCGACTGGCGGGCTTCGAGGTGCGGGACTGCATCAGGTCGCTGAGCGGCGATACGCACCATCCCGGCTGGTTCTACGGGTCCGGGATCCCGAAGTCGCTGGACGTGTCCAAGGCAATCGACAAGGCAGCCGGCGCGGCGCGGGAGGTGATCGGCGAACATCGATGCCACGGAGGCGGGTCGCCTGGGCTGGCGCTTAGCCGAACGTGAGCGGTTCGCCAGCATCAGCGGCAGCGCGGCATCTGGCAATGAAGCGCTTCGTCACTTCGACGTACCCGCCTGCCCTAGGGATGTGACCAGTGTCCGGCGGCGCAACGCTCTCGATATCTGGCAGCAGCGTCTCAAGTTCATCCGCCACCTTGCGGCACATGTTCAGCCCTATCGCCCCGTCGCAATCCGAGTGGGTGAAGAACTCGTAGAGGCCGGGGTGGGTGTCGGCGCTCATGAACCAGTCACCTCATATTCGACTTCAGATCGAGGGACCGTCTTTACGGTCCTGTATGCCTTGGCTTCATCGAAGTAGATGACAGTCCAGTCTGGCAGCTCAGCCTTGATGGCCTTAGCGATTGCCAACCCCTCAGCGGCGAAGCCGGGCAGATCGAAGGATGGGGTCGCCTTGCCTTCGTAGAGATCGTTGAACTCGTAGCGATCGCACCAAGCGAGGTGCCGGGCCGACAGCTCCGGACTGATCGGAAGGTCCTCCCGGTCCATCATGATGCCATCACGATCCCATAGGCCCTCGCTGGAAAAGTCGGCCATGATGCGGACCCATTTGTCTGTCACGGACGATCCCCCAGATACCGGTCCATCACGCTTTGCTCGGCGTCCGCCTTCCGCTCGCGTTCCCGCCCCTCCATCCAGTCAATGACGTGCATGGCGAAGTTGCGATTGCTACTGTCGATGAACACATTGAGCGTGTAGAGCGCCACCACCAAGCCGCCGACGAGGAACATCCACCCATCATGGGCGCCACGGAACAGCGCAGCGCCGAACAACCCCGCTGCAATCAAATTTGCCCAGCGTAGTTTGGAGGCATCGCGTTTAGCATCCTTTTGCAGTGCAGCGTAAACGGCGGCAGAGTTCTCGGCGTGCCCGAATAAATCGGTGTGCATTTAAGGGCCTTCCTTGGGCCTGGCGGCGATATACTCACGGGCTAACTGCCTCACCGCGCCATCAGGCGGGATGCATAACTATCCTCTTATTGAGGCATAGTGATACGCTCATAGCTTTTAATTACAGAGCCACTATTGCAAGCTCCAACTTCTCTTCCCTCTGTTAACGCGAGGACTCCGGCAGTGGCTAACGCAGCGACTGTGGCGCCAACATTGCTAACTGTCTTTCCCTGATCGGGGGAACTTGCACTGTTGATGCCGGTAAGCATCCCGCCTTCCAGCGTAACCCCAAAGCTGCTGGTATCTAGCAACCCGGGCTTATAGAATACCCTCTGGAGCCTTTGGAAGTCAGGGAGAATAGTGGCTTTTGATGTGATAATTGGGATGCATGTGTTGTTCTCTGCGCGCCCAACGATCTTTCCATCTTCGTTAACAGCTACCCTAGTCTCAGATATTTCCCTGAAGAGTGCGGGTGGGTAAACGTAAACGCCCTCGATCTTCTCACCGACCAATCGGTGCCGGTCAGGATCGAGGTTCTCAGTCCAGACCGTGCCGGTGCATCCGGAGACTGCGCTCATAAGAGCGACGAGAGTAGCGGTATATCTATACGACATAGTGCCTCACTCCTCATAGCGAGAGGAAATGATGATGTGAAGTCGTAAAGATGTCTATAGGCTCAACCAGCTCGCGCCATCATGGGCTCACAATGCCCCGCGATGATACAGGCTCATGGTTACGCCTCCCGTATCGTCATGACATCGTCCGTCGCAGCGCCAGCTTGAAGAAGGCTGTCGACGTCCCGCCCAATGCCCTGCAGCAGGTTCTCCACCTCTGTGAAGCCGATGCCGGATTCGATGGTAGGCTTCTTGGCCATGGCGCCTCTCCTCTGTGGCGGGCAAGCGCGGCGCGGCCGACGTCGGTCAGTTCCATGACCCGCTCACCGTCCTCTGCCTTATCGGCAAGCATGGCAAGCCCATCGCCTAATTCCGGCTCAATGTCCGGCCCCCTGGGCACATCGAGCGCGCTGCGCGCCGGATGGGATGAGGTGATCGGGATCGAGATGGATCCGGAATACGTCGCCACCGCGCGGGCGCGGTGCGCAGTGGCCGGCGTGCAGGTCGAGCGGTCGGGATTGATGGCGGCGGAGTAGGTCGGAAATCGTCGCGCGGTACCTGTTACAGCCACATAGGGCACACGGTCCGGCGGACGCCGCTGACGCACCGGAAAACTGCACTGTCGGCCTGTTACGGTTTCAGGATGGTATGCCCAAGGCAAACCCGCCCGGTCATCGACCGTGGCGGGTTTTTCGTGAGCTGTCGCCCTGCACGGAAATCTCTGCGCATGACCTGTTTTCGGTAATGAGGGCATCTGCGCTCCGGCGGGCTGAACCGCGGACCGAGCCCGACGAGGTGGCGGTGGGGCTGGCAACAGCTACACCGCCACCTCGCCCATCTTGCCGGCTGTATCGGCGATTGGAGGAACAATGCCGGATCCAGCCGCACACGACATCGCCCAGATGGCGCGGTCCCTTGCCCCCACTGCCGTTGGAGTCGCTGCCGGCATGGTCGCCCGCTGGTCCCGCGAAGCCCGCAACAGCGGGTGGCGCGGTCTGGTGCGCATGGTGGTGCTGGACCTTCCGACCATGGGGGCACTGACCATCGCCGCCGGCGCAGTTGCGCAGCAGATGAACGCCGATACTCTCACGGCGACGGGCATCGGGACCTGTGCGGGTTACGCGGGTAGCGAGATCCTGAAGACGCTGCTGGCGTGGCGTGCCGGTAAGCTCCCAGGCGGACAGGGCTGATCCATGGCCCCGCGCCTCCGCTCCCTGCGCTCGCCCCTGGCCATCCTGGATGTCCGGAGCGGCAAGGCCGTGGCGCCCATGCCGTCGGAGCAGGCCGAGCAGGACCGCAAGCGTCGTCTCGACGAGACCCGCGGCTCGGCCCGCCAGCGTGGTTATGACCGCGACTGGGAGAAGCTGCGGGACGCGGTGGTCATCGAGCGGGGCTGCCGCTGCGAGGCGTGCCGCACCATCGTGGTGCTGCGCAAGCGGGAGGCCACGGCCACCACCCCTGTGGCCGAGGTGGACCACATCGAGAGCATCACCGACCGGCCGGACCTGCGGCTGGAGCGATCGAACCTGCGGGTCCTGTGCAAGCCCTGCCACTCGGGACGGACGGCCAAGGACCAGGGGTTCGCGCGCGGCTGACCCGCCGCCCCAACTGGCACGCCGGTTGCGTTGGGGGTGGGGGGTGGTCGAAAGTCTGGGAGGCGGCCGACCGGCGGACCGCGCATCCCCCCATTCAGAGTTTTTTTCCCCTCCGGATGAATTTGAGGTGCGCACTTTGCGGTGCGCACGACCCGCCATGGCGAAACGCAAAGACATCGATTGGGTAGCGATTGAGGCCGCTTTTCGGGCCGGAAAGCTGTCAAATCGCCAGATTGCAGAGCGTTTCGAGGTGTCGGAAAGCGCCATCCGGAGCCGCGCGAACAAGGAAAAATGGGTGCGCACTGCGCACGAACGTGCGCACTCCGGTGTGCACTTGCCGGTGGCTGAAATCCTCCCGCCCATCGACCAGATGGCGCGGCCTATGCACCTCGCCGAGCGTCGGGAACACGTCGAGCACGCCCGCGAGATCGCCGGCCGGATGCTGGATGAGCTGGACATGATCACGTCGCAGGTCGGCGAGCTGGAGCAGCTGATCGAGGTCGAGACGGCCGACGACGAGAACGGGCGGCGCCGCGCCGCGATGCTGAAGGCCATCTCCCTGCCGGCCCGGTCCATGACGTTGAAGACGATCATGCAGGCTCTGGCGGTGGCGAAGGAGGTTTCCGGCGTCGGGATCGGCGGCGGCAAGAAGGAAGAGGCCAAGGCCAAGGCGCAGGAAGCCGCGAAGCCCGGCAACAAGTTCGCTCCCCCGGCGCCGCCGCGCCTCGCCGTCGACAACACGAAGGCCTGACGCATGCAGTGGACAACCGCATGCCCCGACTGGGAACGGCGCATCGTCGCCCGCGAGTCGCTGATCCCGTGCCCGCCTCTGTTCTCGGCAGAGGCCGAGGCGGCGCTGAAGATCTTCCGCGCCCTGAAGCTCGTCGACGTCCCCGGCAACCCGACGATGGAGGAGGCGTGCCGGCAATTCGTGTTCGACTTCGTCGGCGCGGTGTTCGGCGCCTACGACGCGGAGACCGGCCGGCGGCTGATCAACGAGTTCTTCCTGCTGATTAGCAAGAAGAACAGCAAGTCGACCACCGCGGCCGGGATCATGGTCACGGCGCTGCTGCGCAACTGGCGGCAGAACGCCGAGTTCATCATCATCGCGCCGACGATCAAGATCGCCCAGAACTCCGCCGATCCGGCGATGGCCATGATCGGTGCCGATCCGGAGCTGTTCGAGATCCTCAAGCCGATCCCGCACCTCAAGACCATCGAGCACCGGACCACCGGGGCGACCCTGAGGATCCTGGCGGCCGACAGCGACGTCGTCACCGGCAACAAGGCCACCGGGGTGCTGATCGACGAGTTGCACGTCTTCGGCACGCGGGCGAACGCCGAGGCGATGCTGCGCGAGGCCCGCGGCGGGCTGACCAGTCGGCCGGAGGGCTTCGTCATCGCCCTGTCCACCCAGGGGGAGGAGCCGCCGGCCGGGGTCTTCAAGCAGTGGCTGGCCCGCTTCCGCGACATCCGCGACGGCAAGCTCCGGGCGACGAAGTCGCTGGGGGTGCTCTACGAGTTCCCCAAGGCGATGCTGGAGGCCAAGGCGCATCTCCGGCCGGAAAACTTCTACGTCACCAACCCCAACATGGGGGCGTCGGTCGACGAGGAGTTCCTGCTCGACGAGTACGGCAAGGCGCAGCTGGGCGGCGAAGGGTCCGTTCGCGGCTTCCTCTCGAAGCACCTGAACGTCGAAGTCGGCATGAACATGGGGTCCGACCGCTGGGCCGGTGCCGACTTCTGGGAGGCCTGCGGCGAGGCGGACCTGACGCTCGAGGCGATCCTCGCCCGCTGCGAGGTGGTGGTGGTCGGCATCGACGGCGGCGGGCTGGACGACCTGCTGGGCTTGGCCGTGCTGGGCCGCTGCCGGGAGACCCGGCGCTGGCTGATGTGGCACCGCGCCTGGGCGCACCGGATCGTGCTCGATCGCCGCAAGGAGATCGCGCCGCGCCTCCTCGACTTCGAGAAGGAGGGGGACCTGACCATCGTCGACGATCCCGCCCAGGCAGTGACCGAGCTGGCCGACGTTGTCATGCAGGTCGAGGGCGCCGGCCTGCTGGCTGACCAGGGCATCGGCGTCGACGCGGCCGGTATCGGCGAGATCGTCGACGAGCTGACCGGGCGCGGCATCGCGCTGGAGCGGATCATCGGCATCAGCCAAGGCTGGAAGCTGAATGGCGCCATCAAGACGGCCGAGCGCCGGCTGGCCTCGAAGACCGCGGTTCATGGCGGCCGGCCGATGATGGCCTGGTGCGTCGGCAATGCCCGCATCGTCCAGCAGGGCAACGCCATCTCGATCACCAAGCAGGTCAGCGGCTCCGCGAAGATCGACCCGCTGATGAGCAGCTTCAACGCCGTGGCGCTGATGGCGACCAACCCGGCAGCCAAGGGCGGCTCGTCGGTCTACACGACCCGCGGCCTGCTGATCATGTGAGGGGCCGATGGGTAAGCGGAAGCACGCCAAGGCGGTGGTGAAGGGAGCCGGCAAGTCGGCATTCCCCCGCGCCACTGGCGATCAGCTCTTCACCGGCCTGAACGATCCGGCCCTGCTGGAGTTCCTGCGCACCGGCTCCCTGCCGGCCGTCACCGTGTCCGTCGACCAGGCGCTGGCCAACCCGGCGGTGTTCCGCTGCGTCGACCTGGTGTCGAGCAGCATCGGCATGCTGCCGACCTACGTCATGCGCAAGAACGGCGGGGCGCTGGAGAAGGCCGAGGGCCATCCGCTGTTCGACCTGCTGCAGTTCCAGCCCAACAGCTGGCAGACCGCCTTCGAGTTCAAGCAGCTCATGCAGCTACGGGTGCTGATCCACGGCAACGCCTATGCCGTCATCGTCCGCACGGGTTCCAAGATCACCCAGTTCATCCCGGTCGATCCCTGCCGGGTGCTGGTCAAGCAGCTGCCGGACCTGACCGTGCGCTACGAGATCACCCGCGATGACGGCTCGATCGGCTATTACGCCGCGCAGGACGTGCTGCATCTGCGCGGCCTGTCGGTCGACGGGCTGACCGGGGTGTCGCGGGTGCAGAAGGCGGCCGAGACCATCTCGATCGCCCTGCAGGCCGGCCGCGCCGCCGAGCGCATCTTCCGCAACGGCATGATGGTCGGCGGCAACCTCAAGCACCCGGGCAAGCTGGGCGAAGAGGGCAAGAAGTTCCTGCGCGACTCCCTCACCGAGATCCATGCCGGCCCGGAGAATGCCGGCAAGTGGATCATCACCGAGGAGGGGATGGAGGCGAAGCCCTTCGCCAACACCGCCAAGGACTCCCAGCTGATCGAGGCCCGCGCCTCGCTGGTCGAGGACATCGCCCGCGTCTTCGGCGTGCCGCGCCCGCTGCTCGGCATGGATGACACCAGCTGGGGCTCCGGCATCGAGCAGCTGGGCATCCTGTTCGTCCGCTACGGCCTGGCGCCCTGGTTCAAGGCCTGGGAGGAGGCGCTGACCCGGTCGTGCCTGTCCCTGGTCGAGCGGCGCTCGTTCCTCTTCGACTTCGACGAGACCGAGCTGCTGCGCGGCACCCTGAAGGACCAGGCCGAGTTCTTCGCCAAGGCGCTCGGCGCCGGCGGACAGCGGCCGTGGATGGAAGTCAACGAGGTCCGCGAGTCGGTCGGCCTGGGAGCGCACCCCGATGGCGCCGGCCTCATCAGCGCAGGAGAAAACCGCAATGTCGCTCCGTAACCTGCCGGCCGTTCAAGCGTTCGACCGGCCTGATGGCCTGTCCTGGGATGCCCCCAGCGATGCGCTCGCCCGCTGGTCGGGCGGGCCGATGGCAGCGGAGGCCGATGATCCGTCGACGATCAGCCTCTACGACGTGATCGGCGAGGATACCTGGACCGGCAGAGGCTGGACGGCGAAGCGGATGGCGGGCGCCCTGCGGGCCATCGGCAAGAGGGACGTGACGGTCAACGTCAACTCGCCCGGCGGCGACTTCTTCGAGGGGTTGGCGATCTTCAACCTGCTCCGCGAGCATCCCGCCAAGGTGACGGTGAAGGTCATGGGCTACGCCGCCTCGGCGGCCTCCATCATTGCCATGGCTGGCGACGAGATCCGCATGGGCGCCGGGTCATTCCTGATGATCCACAACGCCTGGGCGGTTGCAGTCGGCAACCGCCATGACATGCGGGCATCGGCGGACGTCCTTGAGCCCTTCGATACGGCCATGGCCGACATCTACGCCGCCCGGACCGGTCAGAAACGGGAGGACGTGGCGGCCATGATGGACGCTGAGACTTGGCTGGGCGCCGGTGATGCGGTCGCCAAGGGCTTCGCCGACGGCGTGGACGACATGGCAGAGCCCGCCGCATCTGCCTCAATCCGACCCGAGATCGCAGCCCGCCGCCGCATCGACGCTCTTCTCGCCAAGCAGGGGGTACCGCGCTCAGAGCGGCGCTCCATGCTACGCGAAGCCTCCGGCATGCACGACGCTGCCGGTTCTGCCACGCCGCGCGCTGGCTTGTTTGCCGCCTCCCTGGCGGACCTTCTTTCCACCATCAAGCCCTGAGAGGCCCAAATGAACCACGTTTCCATGTCGCGGTTCCGCGGCATTGCGGCCGTGCGCGCGGACGCCAACGATCCCGTCGCGCTGGTCACCGGCATCAAGACCGCCTTCGAGGCGTTCAAGGCCGAGAACGACAAGCAGATCGCCGACATCCGCAAGGGTATGGGCGATGTCGTCCAGGCCGAGAAGGTCGAGCGCATCAACACCACCATCACCGAGATGCAGTCGGCGCTGGACCAGACCAACGCCCAGCTTGCCGCCCTGAAGCTGAACGGCACCGGCGGCGGCGACAACGACCCGGCCCGCGCCGAGCATGCCAAGGCCTTCAACCAGTTCTTCCGCAAGGGCGCCGACGCCAACCTGCGGGACCTGGAGGTGAAGGCGAAGCTGACCACCCAGTCCGACCCGGACGGCGGCTATGTCGTCCCGACGCAGATGGAGAGCGCCATCGACCGGGTGCTGGGCACCATGTCGGCGATGCGCTCCATCGCCACCGTCCGGCCGATCGGCGCCGCCAGCTACAAGAAGCTGGTGAACGTCGGTGGCGCCACCAGCGGCTGGGTGGGCGAGAACAGCGGCCGGCCCGAGACGGCGACGCCTCGCCTGATCGGGCTGGAGTTCGGCATGAAGGAGCTGTACGCCCAGCCGGCCGCCACCCAGACCATGCTCGACGACTCCTCGATGAACATCGAGCAGTGGCTGGCCGACGAGGTGTCGGTGGAGTTCGCCGAGCAGGAGGGCGCCGCCCACATCAGCGGCAACGGCGTCGATGAGCCGCGCGGCCTGCTGTCCTATGACAAGGTGGCGAACGCCGGTTACGCCTGGGGCAAGCTCGGCTTCGTCACCTCCGGCAAGGCGGACGGCTTCGCCGCCTCCAACCCGTCGGACGCCTTCCTGGACCTGATCTATGCGCTGAAACGTGGCTACCGGCAGAACGCCTCCTGGCTGATGAACGACGCCACGGTCGGCAAGATCCGCAAGTTCAAGGACGGCCAGGGCAACTACCTGTGGCAGCCGTCGGCGCTGGCCGGCGAGCCGGCGTCGTTCATGGGCTACCCGGTGGTGGACGACGACAACATGCCGGACGTCGCCGCGGACGCCTTCCCGATCGCCTTCGGCGACTTCAAGCGCGGCTATCTGATCCTGGACCGCATCGGCGTGCGGGTGCTGCGCGACCCCTTCACCAGCAAGCCGAACATCCTGTTCTACACCACCAAGCGCACCGGCGGCGGGGTGCAGAACTTCGAGGCCATGAAGCTGATGAAGGTCTCGGCCTGATCCCCGGCGGCCTCCGGGCCGCCGCTTCTCTTCCCGGCCTGAAGGAGGGCCCTTCCATGCGCGACCTGATGAACAGCATCGCCCCGAAGCGGGCGATCTCCCCGGCGGATGCCGTCGCCGACAACACCCCCGTCGTCTCCCAGATCATCGACGTGCTGGGCTACGGCAGCCTGACGTTCCTGATCCTGACCGGCGCCCTGGCCGATGCCGACGCCACCTTCACGGTCCTGGTGGAGCACGGCAATGCCGCCAACCTGTCCGACGCCGCCGCGGTGCCGGACGTCGACCTGCTGGGCACCGAGGGGCTGGCGAGCTTCACGTCCGCCGACGACGGCAAGGTGTTCAAGATCGGCTACGTCGGCATCAAGCGCTATGTGCGCCTGACGGTGACGCCAGCGAGCAACGCCGGCAACGCCTTCGTCTCGGCGGTGGCGCTGCTCGGCCACCCGGCGATGTTCCCGACCGCCAACCCGCCCGTCTGACCAGGATGAGGGGGCGCTGCCGCCCTCTCGCCGCGGAGGCAATGCCCATGCCCATCGTCACCCTGGACGAGGCGAAGGCCCATCTGCGCGTCGACGGTGCGGATGAGGACGCCGACATCACGCTGAAGCTGGCGGCGGCCGAGGATGCCGCCGCGCAGCACCTCAACCGGCCGGTGCCCTGGAGCGACGCCGACGGCGCCGAGGTGCCGGTCCCGGCCTCGGTAAAGGTCGCCATCCTGCTGATCCTGGGCGACCTCTACGCCGTCCGCGAGGGCGCCATCATCGGCGCCACCCACGCCGTGAACCCGACGGTCGAGCGGCTGCTCGCCCCCTACCGCAGGATCACCCTCGCATGAAGACCACCGGTGCCGGCGACCTCGATCAACGGATCCGGCTCGAGGCGAAGACCCGCGTCCCGGATGAGGGCGGCGGATCGGTTGAGGCCTGGACGCCGGTCGCCACCGTCTGGGCGCAGGTCTGGCCGGTCTCCGGCCGCGAGCGCGCCGAGGCCCAGCAGGTCGAAGCCGCCACCATGATGCGCTTCAAGGTCCGGCGCCGGGCCGGCCTCGACACCGGCATGCGGATCGTCTGGCAGGGCAAGGCCCACAACATCCGCTTCGTCGCCGATGCCGGCCGGAGGGAAGCCTTTATGATCATCGACGCCGAAGCGGGAGTTGCCCTCTGATGGCCAAGAGCACTGTCTCTGGCGGCAGGTCGCTGCGCGCCGCGCTGCGCAAGCTGCCGATCGACATCAAGGCCGGCGTCGTACAGGCCGTCGCGCAGGCCGGCGCCGCGATCTACGCCGACGCCCTGGCCGCTGCGCCCGGCCCCGAGCATCTCTATGCCACCGGCGAGCTGAAGCGGAAGCTGCGGCTCCAGATCAGCCGCAACGGCCTGCAGGCCCGCGTCGGCTCCTGGGGCAAGCGCCGGGCCCGCCACATCCACCTGGTCGAGTTCGGTGCCGCACCGCACGACATTCCTATGCCCGACGGCGGCGTGATCCACCATCCCGGCGCACCGGCGCAGCCCTTCCTCTTCCCTGCCTACCGCCGCCATCGCGCCGCCAGCGTCAAGCTGATCCGCACCGCCGTGCGCGACGCCCTGGCGCGGGCCGCCCGTCAGCGGGGTGGGGCATGAGCGCCGCCTCTTGGCCGCTGCAGGTCGCCATCCTCGCCGCGCTGCGGCCGGCGCTCGCCCCCGTCCCGGTGCTGGACGACGTACCGCAAGGACAAGCCTTCCCCTATGTCGCCATCGGCGAGGACGTGGCCACCCCGGGTCCCTTGGTCGACGTCGATAGCGAGGAGATCGACGCCACCATCCACGTCTGGAGCCGCTACGCCGGGCGCAAGGAGGCCAAGGAGATGATGGCTGCCATCAAGGCCGCGCTCCACGACCAATCCCTTGCCGTCGCCGGCCAAGAGCTCGCCCTGCTGCGCTTCGCCTTCGAGGCCCTCTTCGTCGAGCCGGACGGATTGACCCGTCACGGCGTCATCCGCTTCCGCGCGCTCTGTCTGAGCGCCTGATCCCGCTTCGGCTCCCTGCCGGAGTTCAGCCGCCCCATGGGGCGGCTTTTTTCATGCCTGAAAGGAGCGTCCCATGGCCAAGGCCATTTCCACCGCAAAGATGCGCGTGTTTATCGAGGCCGGCACCGAGTGCGACACGCTGTCCGAATACGATGCGCTGACCTGGGTCCGCGTCGGTCAGCTGCTGGACGTCGGCGAGTTCGGCGCCCAGTACCAGGAAGTCACCTACACCACCATCGATGACGGTGTGGTCCACCGCCTGAAGGGCGCGCTGGACAACGGCACCTTCTCGATCACGGTGGCCCGTAACCCGGAGGACGAGGGCCAGGGCGACGTGCTGGCCGGTCTCGACAGCTACGAGAACGTCAACATCAAGGTCGAGCTGAACGACAAGCCGGCCGGCGCCAGTGCCAAGCCGACCCGCTTCTGCTTCCCGGCGAAGATCTTCTCCTACAAGAACCAGTTCGGCGACGCCAACCAAGTCACGAAGGCCGTGATCAACGTCGGCATCGACGGCTTCATCATCGAAGGCCCCCGCGCCACCGGCGCCTGACCGGCTCTCTCGGCCGAGAGCGGGCGGGCACTGCTGTCGGGGCGGCGCCCGCCCTTCTTCCCGACACCCCGGCACCCCATCCATGAAAGGTCCCGACCATGTCCAAGCTCACCGCCAACAACGTCACCATCACCCTCAACGGCGAGAAGGTGGTGCTGAAGCCCACCCCGCGGGCCGCCCTGGCGATCTCCACCAACTTCGAAGGCCTGCAGGGTGCGGTGCCGCGCCTGGCCAGCCAGGACATCGCCGCCGCCTCCTTCGTCGTCGCGGCCGGTGCCGGCATCCGCGGCGAGGCGGCCAAGGGGCTGAACGAGAAGATCTTCGCCGCCGGCATCAGCGATCTGGCGCCCAGCCTGATCGAGTTCGTCGTCATCCTGATGAACGGCGGCAAGCGGCCGGACAGCATGCTGGCCAATGACGACTCCGATGCCGAGGACGACGAGGGAAACGGCGAGGACTGACCCTCGACGCCTACCTGGAGCAGCTCTTCAGGTATGCGACCGGCTGGCTCGGCTGGGTGCCGGATGTCTTCTACGACACCCCCATCCCGGAGATCGAGCTGGCCTTGGACGGGAAGGTCGACTTCCTGAAGAAGACCAACCCTTGGGGCGCGAAGGAGGAGGAAACACCTCCTGCCGCCTCCGAGGAAGAAGCCGCCGACCGGCTCATCGCCATCCTCCGGAGCAGTCCGCGCTACCGGAAGCCGACGAGCTGAGATCGTCCCGACGGGCGCCCGGTTCTGCCGCGGCGCCTTTCCCCTGTTCGGAACCTGCCCATGGCTGAACTCGAAGGCCTTTCCGTCTCGCTGACCGCCGATTCGGCCGGGCTCGACCGCGGCATGCGCTCGGCCGAGCAGTCGGTGGCGCGTGCCGAACAGTCGGTCACCACCTCGCTGAGCCGGATGGACCGTGCGATGGAGCAGGTCAACCGCTCCACCGCCGCCATCGCCCAGCGCTTCGGCCAGTTCGCCGCCATCCTCGGTGTCGGCACGCTCGGTGCCATGACGGCCAAGGCGCTCGACTACGCCGATGCCTGGACGCAGGTCGGCAATCGGTTGCGCCTGGTGTCGAGCGACGCCGGCGAGCTGAAGGCGACGCAGGAGCAACTGTTCGCCGCCGCCCAGAAGGCGGGCGTCGGCATGTCGTCGGTGGTTGACGTCTACAGCAAAGCCTCCCAGGCGGCGGGCGAGTTGGGAGCCAGCCAGGAGCAGCTGACGCGTTTCTCCGGCGGCGTCGCCCAGGCGCTTGCCGTCTCCGGTACCAGCGCCGAGGCGGCGGCCGGCGCCATGCAGCAGCTCGGGCAGCTGCTCGGCTCCGCCCGCGTCCAGGCCGAGGAATTCAACTCGATCATGGACGGTGCGCCACGCATCGCCAAGGCGGTTGCTGCTGGCCTCGACGAAGCTGGAGGGTCCACGAGCCGCCTGAAGCAGCTGATCAACGACGGCAGGATCAGCAACAAGCAGTTCTTCGACGCCTTCCTATCGCAGATCCCGAAGATCCATGCCGAGTTCGAGACGACCGTTCCGACCGTCGAGCAGTCGATGGAGCGGCTGCGCAACGCCATGACCAAGGCGATCGGCGAAGCCAACGAGGCGACCGGCGCCACCCGGAAGCTGGCCGAAGGCATCACCGCGCTCGCCGACAACCTGTCGACGGTCGCCACCGGTGCGGCAACGGTGGGTGCCGCCCTGGCGGGTGTCTATGTGGCGCGCGGGCTGGTGCCGGCGGTGGCGGCCGGGCTGCAGTTCGTCCAGGCACAGGTCGCCCTCCGCACCGAGCTGGTGCAGAACACCGGCCACATCCTCCAGAAGGAGGCGGCGCTGCGGGCTGGCGCTGCTGCGGCCGCACAGGCTGCATCCGCCGATCTCGCCGCCGCCCAGGCTGCCGCCGCGAAGGCGCGTGCCGATCTGGCCGCCCGCGCCGCGCAGTACGAGGCCGCGGTGGCGCTCGACGGCGCGATCGGCAAGACCGCCCGCCTGATGCAGGCCGAGGAAGCGCTGACCGCCGCCCGCACGGCGCGTGCCGCCGCGGACCTGCGCGTCGCGGAGACCACCGCCGCCGTGACCATGGCCACCCAGGCGCAGGCCGGCGCCATCGCCCGGACCACCGTGGCCGCAACCCTGCTGTCGCGTGCCAAGGACGGGCTGTCGTCGCTGCTGGCGCTGGTCGGTGGTCCTTGGGGAGCGGCGTTCCTGGCGGCGGGCGCTGCGGTCACCTATCTGGCCACCCGGACCTCGGATGCCGACAAGGCGCAGGAGGCCTACAACCGCACCCTGACCGAAGGCCGCCGGCGGATCGAGGAGTTGACCGGCGCATCGCGCGAGCGGGCCAACCAGCTGCGGGAAGAGCAGCGCAACGAACTGAGCGCCGCCCAGGCCGCCGCTGCCGCCGCAGCACAGAAGGTTGCGACCCTCCAGGCGCTGATCGCCGAGCAGCGCGCCTCTGCCGATCCGTCGGAAGCGGGCGGCACGGCCGGCATGTTCTCGACCCTCTTCGGCGATGGTGATGCCGGCCTGAAGAAGCTGGAGGCGCAGCTTGCCGCCGCCCGTAAGGAGGTGGCTGCCACGGCCGCCGTGCTCGACGGCATGACGTCGGTCAGCCAGATGACCGGCGACGCCGTAGGGCTGGAGATGGCCAGCAAGCTGGCGCGTGGGACCAGCGCGTTCCAGCGGTTGAGCGCCGCCACGGGCGACGCGCTGAAGCAGGCAGGCCTCACCGTCCAGTCCGGCCAGTTGATGACCAACGAGCAGGCGCAGACCGAGAAGGCGGTGACGGCACTCGGCCAGGCGCTCCAGGCCGGCGCCGGCTTCCTGCGCACCTACGGGACCAGTGCGGATCAGGTCACCCGCATCATGGACGCCCTGAAGCTGAAGATCGACCCGGTCGCCTCGGCCGTCGCCGACATGAACCGGGAGATGGCGCAGCTCGGCGTCGCGGAGGGTGCCGCCCGCTCCGCCCTGACCGTCCTGCAACAGATCAACCAGCAGCGGGAGAAGGAGGGCAGGGCGCCGCTGACTACCGCCAGCCCGGAATACCTGACCCTGCTCGGCAAGGCGCAGGAGCTGGAGACGGCGCGCGTCCAATCCGCCACCGCTGCCCGCGCCAAGGTGCTCGACCTCGACAAGCAGATCGCCAAGGCGCAGGCCTCCGGCAACGCCACCCTGGCCGCCGAGCTGAACCGCCAGAAAGCGGTCGAGCAGATGGTGGCGCGCGGCGTCGACCGGAAGGCGGCCGAAGCCAACGCGGCGCAGGATTACTCCGTCGCCATCACCGAAGCCGGTGCCGCCGCCGGGCAGGCGGCCAAGGACATCCTGCTGGCAGCCGATGCCCAGATGGTCATGGCGCAGGCGGCCGGCCTGGGTGAGGCGGCGACGCGGCAGGCGACCTACGCCACCAAGCTGGCCCAGGAGGCGGCGAAGGCGAACGGCAACGTCGCCGCGGTACAGGCTGCCAACCGCCGGGAAGAGGCAGCGGCCATCGTTCAGGTCCGCAACGAGACGGTCCGCGGCCTGCAGCTCGAGACGGCCAACACCAACGCCTTGACCCTGGCCATGGCAGCGGGTGGGTCTGCCGTCCGTGTGGCGCAGGAGGAGGAATACAAGCTCGCGCTGATCCGTAAGCTCGGCACCGACGCCACCGTCGCCGGCACCGAAGCCCAGAAGGCGCTGAACGACGCCATGGAGGCCTACCGGCAGAACCGGGCGGCCAACGACAACAACCGGCTGGAGCAGGAACGCCGGGCCGCCAACGACAACCTCGCCCTGGCGGAGCGCGAGCTGCAGCTGATGGGGCAGGCGGAGCCGGTGCGCGAGCGGGCCCTGACCACCCTGCGCAACCAGCAGGAAGCCGCCCGCAAGGTGGCGGAACTGGGCGAGGACGGCGCCCGGCAATGGCTGGAGTGGCAGGAGAAGATCGCCGACACCCGCGCCTATGTCGACTTCCTGAAGGAAGTCCAGGCCACGGCGAAGGAAATCTCCGGCGACATCTCGGAAGCGCTCTACGACCGGCTGATGGACCCGGACAAGGCGACCAGCATCGTCGACGTGTTCAAGGCGATCTTCAAGCGGATCGCCGTCGCGGCGCTGGAAACCAATATCGTCCTGCCTATCGTCACCCAGGTGGTAGGGGCGGCGCCCGGTCTGTTCGGCCCCCAGGCGCCAGCGGGGGCGGGGGCCAACCAGAACGGCAGCGGCCTGATTGGCAGCCTGACCAACGCCGGGCTGTCGAAGGCCGGCGGCTGGGCGATGGACAAGCTGGGGATCGGCGGGTCAGGCGGTGTCAGCGGTCTGATCGACAATGTCGGCTACAGCGCGTTCGGCATCGGGAGCCCTGCGACGACGCTTGCCGGTCAGACGGTCCTGACGCCGTCGGCCGAGGTGCTGGCATCGCAGACCGCGATGCTGCAGGCGGCAAATCCAGGCTTGGCCGTCACGGCATCGCCGACGGTCACTGCCGGGTCATCCGGGGGCGCCGCGGGAGGTGTTGCGTCCGGGACTGGCCTGTCCGCTTACGCCGGCGCGGCCGGAGCGGGCGCGTTCGGCGGCATGCTCGGCGGCATGCTCGGCACAGCCACGAACAGCAAGGCCGTGGGCGGCTTGTCGGGTGCGGCGCTCGGCGCAGGGTCCGCCTACCTCTCCTACTTGGCCCTTGGCTCCATGGGAGGCCCCATCGGTCTTGCGATCGGTGCCGTCGTCGGTGGCATCATGGGGCTGTTGGGGACGGCGAAGAAGACGGTCGGCCCCAACAGTTCCGGTAACGTGGTCCTGGACGGCAAGGGCGGGTTTCGCAGCGACAAGGCCCTGGCCGACAACGGTGCCGATCCTGCACAGATGCAGCAGGTGACCGATGCCGTCGCGGCTGCCATGAACACGGTGGTCGGCGGGATCGGCGCCAAGGTCACCGGGGGCGACGGCGCCAACACGGCCCTGCTGCAGCAGTTCGCCAAGGGCGGCAAGTGGTATGTGACCCCGACCGTTGGGGACAAGGCCGGGCAGCGGGCCGAGTTCACCGACCAGGGCGAGGCGATCGCCTTCTACATGCGCGAAAGCCTGAAGGGCTTGATCAGCACCGGTCAGCTGACCGGCGCTAACGACGACGTGCGCAAGGCGCTGGACACCTCCAAGGCCACCACGGCCGAGGGCCTGGCCAGTGACCTGGGTTTCGCCTCGACCTTCCGCCAGCAGCTCGACGTGATGAACGCGAGCCTGGACCCGACGAACAACCTGCTGAAGACCTTCACCGAAAACGCCAAGGCAATCGGTGAGCAGGTTAAGACCAACATCGTCGAGTGGCGCGACAAGGCCAGCGAGTTGGGGTTGGCGACCGAAGGCGAACTGACCGCTGCCGCCCGCAAGGGCATCGAGGCGATGATGGGGCTCGGCCCTGCCATCCACCCCCTGCAGGGCATGGCCGCGGCGACCAAGCAGGCCGAGATCAACTTCGAGCAGTTCAGGCCGGCGTTGCAGGCGCTGGGCTACACCGCGGCCGACATCTCGGGTTTGGCGGTCCGCTACACGCAAAAGGCTGTCGACGCTTACAACAAGACCATCGGGTTGGTGCGGCAGCAGGGTGCCGCATCCATCGAGCAGCTGGTCGACCCGCTGTACAAGATGGACGCGCTCGACCGGCTGAGCAGCCTCGGCCTGGACGAGACGCACGCCGCCATCGCCGGCTTGGCCAAGTCCATCACCGGTGTGGAGGATGCGGCGCGCAAGGGCACGCTGACCATCGACGCCGAGCGGGACGCCTATGCCACGCTGGCCGACGCATTCGCCCAGGGCTACCTGACGGCAGACCAGCTGACCACTGCGGTCGGGTACCTGACCCAGGCGTGGCAGGACAATGCCGCCACGACTGAGCGGGTGGCGCAACAGGCCGCCTACGCCTCCGACCTGCAGAGCCGGATGTACGCCGCGATCGGCAACGACAGGATGGCGGGATTGACCGCGCTCGACCAGCAGCAAGCGGTCGAACTGGCTCAGGCCAAGGCCAACGGCTACGACACGACGCTGCTCCAGCAGGTGCAGGCGGCCGAGCGGGCGACCAAGGCTTTTCAGTTGGCGCAAACCGATCTTCTCGCCGCCTACGACCAGCAGATCAGCGCACAGCAGGCGCTGGTCGAGAGCCTCCAGGCAGGTGCCGAGGCGGTGCAGAAGTTCCGGGAGGCTTATGACGCCCTGGCGGTGAACGACAACAGCCCGCTGAATGCCAGGGATCGGCTGGCCGAAGCCCGCCGGCAGTTCGAGGCGGCATACACCACGGCCAAGGATGCGACCGCCAGCGAGGCTGAGAAATTGGCGGCCATGGCCACCCTGCAGCAGCTCGGGCCGACGCTGGTGCAGCTCGCCAAGGGCTTCTATGGCTCGACCGACACCAGCGACTATGACCGGGTGCGGCAGGTCTTCGCCGAGTTCGGTGGTCTCCAGGCACAGGGGGTGGATACCGCCCAGGACCAGCTCAAGACGGCGAACGGCATGCTGGCGGAGCTGCAGCGACAGCGCGCCGAAGCCGCCAGCATGGGGCAGCGGCAATACGGTGCCCTCGCCGATCTCAAGGCCGTAGCCGAGCAGAGCCACACCGAGATGCTCAAAGCCCTGGCGCCGCTGGTTCTGCTCGCACCGCGCAATTGGGGGGCGGCGGAAAGCGTCGAGACCAACAAGCAGCTCGCACTGCAGACCGGGTACACCGGCGATTTCGGGACCGGGGCGTGGCAGCGCTGGATCGTCACGCAATCGGACGAGACGAAGGCGCTCGCTCGCCAAATCCTGACGCAGATGGGCCAAGCGTGGAGGATCAACGGCTTCGCGGTGGGGACCGACTCCGCTCCGCCGGGCCTTGCCTGGGTGGGCGAGCGTGGACCGGAACTGGTACGGATGGCCGGCGGCGAGCGGGTCTATCCGCACGAGACGTCCATGGCAATGGCGCGGCGTTTTCGGGCGGCCAACGACCGGTGGTCCGGCAACGTCACCGCGCTGCGTGCACCCAGCATTCCGCCGATCGTCATCAACACCGCCGGCCTGGAGCAGCGGCTCGACCGGGCCGTCGCGGTGCTGGAGCGTATCCTCGGCGCCATTGAGGACGGCGACGACGAGACGGTGTCGGCTATCTCCAGCCTTGCCAAGCGCCTCGACCGCTCCGCCAGCCCGGTCGGTCAACGCCGCACCGTAAACGGGTGATCCCATGCCCTACCTGATGCGCGTGGAGCCGTACGACGCCACCCTCGGCGCCGTGCGGCCCCTCTTCTTCTCCGACCTCGGCTTCACCTCCGAGCCCGGCGACAGCCCGTCCAACACCTACTTCGTGCGTCGCATCGAGACGCCGTTGCAGGTTCGCCGCTCGCTGTTCGACGGCTCCGCGGTGGGTGGCTTCTCCGAGACCAGCTTCGGCAGTGCGACGCTTGCCAATGACGACGGCGGCCTCGACTGGCTGTCCGATCTGGACTGGGACGGGCGGCTGGTGGAGATCCGCTACACCCCGCTGGAGCGGCCGACACTGGCCGATTTCACCGTGCTCTTCTCGGGTGCCGCTGAACAGCTCGTGCCCGGCGACGAGATCGAAATCCAGCTCCGCGACCTGCTGGTGTTGCTGGACGTGCCGGCGAGCCGGGGGCAGTTCAGCGGGGCGGGTGGGATCGACGGCACCAGCGAACTGAAGGGCCGGGACAAGCCCTGGCTGATCGGTCGGCGGCGGCAGATCGAGCCGGTGCTGATCGACGCGATCAACAACGTCTACATGGTCGACCCGCTGGGCTTCTCCACCCTGCTGGCAGCCCGCGACAAGGGCGTCGCCTACCCGGTACCGGTCGGCGATTACGCGTCCTACGCGGCGCTGGTCGCCGCCCCGCTGACCGGCAACAACGTCGCCACCGCCAAGGCGGCCGGGCTGATCCGGCTCAGTCAGGATCCCGATGGACGCTTCACCATCGACGCCGAGGGGGTGCGGGTGTCCGGCGCCTGGATTTACCGCTTCGCCGACTTGGTGCGCCATGTGGTCACCAGCATGACGACGGTGACGGGTGCCGGTCTGCTGGATGCCTCCTTCACCGCCATGAACACGTTGCAGCCGGCGGTGCTGAGTTACTGGTGCGACGGCTCCAGCGTGCCGAAGGTACGCGAGGTGATCGACCAGCTTGCCGACTCGGTCGGAGCTTATTGGGGGTTCGGCGAGGACCGCCTGCTGTCGCTCGGGCGCTACGATGGACCGGCCACGACCGCCGATTTCGTCTTCGGCGAGAGGGACGTCATCGACCTGACACCGCGGTCGGTGGACCGCCGAATGAAGTCGCTGAAGCTGGGCTATCGCCCCTTCGGCGTGACCTTCACCGCGTCGGACCTCGACCGGGTCAACGTCACTCCGGCCGACGCCGAAGCCTTCCAGAACGAATACCGTTGGACCGCTGTGGCGACCAACGCCGCCGCCGCTGAAGCCTCGCTGCTGGCCACCGATGAAGAGGCGAACACCCTCTTCGACGCCGAGGCGGACGCCATCGCCGAGCGGGACAGGCGGCTGACGCTCCATGCCGCCAAGCGCAAGGCATTCGAGGCGGTGGTGCCGCTGACCCCCGGCCTGACGGTCGGCCACACGATCCGCCTGACCGACTCCCGCTATGGCCTCTCTGCCGGTTGGCTCGGCTTGGTGCTGGAGATCGAGCGGGATGCCGATGACGAAACCATGAAGCTGACGGTGCTGGGATGAAGCCGCTGCATGTGCTGTGGAAGAAGCCGACCGACGCCGGGGCTTATACCGGCGGGTCCTGGGTGGAGACGGGTGGTCTATCACTCGGCAACCTCGCCACTCAGGACGTCATGGAACTGACCCGCTCCGCTGACACGGCGGAAGCCTCGACATGGTGGCGGTGCGACCTTGGTCGGCTGACGCCGTTGAGCATGTTCGCCATCCTCAACCACAACGGCAGCACGGTGGCCCGCCGTCGGCACGTCGTAACCAACAGCCCGACCAACGCCGGCACCCCAGTCTATGACACCGGCTGGCAGCGGATGCGGACGCCAACCGAAGTATGGGGAGCCCGGCCATTCGGAGCCTTCCCCTTCGATGGCATCGACACCGAGGCTTATCCCGGTGGGCTGGTCGACCTGCATGTCGCGCCGTCGACCGTCTATGGCCGCTATCTCTTCACATACCTGTCGGATGTCGACAACGCCGCCGGCTATCTCCAAGCCGGGCGCTTCATGGCCGGCGAAGTCTGGACGCAGTCCATGGCCTTCGGCGTCAAGATCAAGCCGAGCGATCCCAGCGAAGCCCGGCGGACCCGCGGCGGCCGGCGGATCGTCCGCAAGCTGCCGGGCTACCGCGAGGTGTCGATCACCTTCGAGCACATGACGGAGCGGGATGCCATGACGACCGGCTTCGAGATCGATCGGCAGCTCGGCAAGTCCGGCGACTTCCTGCTGGTCTACGACCCCGATGATGCCCCGGCCGTGCGCTTCCGCCGGACCATCTACGCGGCCCTGACCGATACCACGGGCATCACCACCACCACCGCCACCAAACCCCGCCGCTACGGCTGGGGCATCACCGCCGAGGAACTGATCTGATGGCGACCTTCAACGGCACCGACTGGACCTTCTCCGACTTCTCCGGGGACGACGGGTACAAGTATGCCGAGAACTGGGACACGTTCTGGGATGACGTCATCAGCGAGATGACGAACCGGGCCGCCGGCATTGGCGGCGCCGTCCCGGCTTTCATCGCCGGATGGGACGCAGGCACTGCCGATGCCAACCCTGGCACCGGCAAGCTGCGAGGCAACGCGGCGACAGCGTCCACCACGACGAAGCTCTTCATTTCGACTGCCGACGCGCTGGGTACCGACGTATCGGCGGTGATCGGGCTATTCGACGACAGCACGTCCTCTATCAAGGGGCTGCTGCGCATTGCCCATCGCTCCGACCAGTCGAAGTGGGTGCTGTTCGCCCTGACCGGAGCGGTGACGGCAGGCGTTGGCTACAGCAAGGTGCCGGTGCTTTACGTCGCCGGCCCTGGCGGGTTTACTGCCGGCGATCCCGTGGCCTTGGGCTTTATGCGGTCCGGTGACAAGGGAGATACAGGCGCAACCGGCGGCATCACCGGGGGCAATGCCGCGGGCGCAATCAACGAGACCGCCGTTACCCTGGCATCCGCGGCGACCACTGACATCGGCACCGCGGCCGGCAACGCTGTCCGCATCACCGGGACCGCGACGATTACGGCGCTCGGAACGGCGCAGTCCGGCAGCCGCAGGTACGTCACCTTTTCCGCCGCCCTGACCCTGACACACAACGCCGCGTCTCTGATCCTTCCTGGCGGGGCAAGCATCGTCACGGCGGCGGGCGACACGGCCGAGTTCGAAAGCCTCGGGTCAGGCTCCTGGAGGTGCGTGAGCTACAACCGCGCGTCGGGGCGCGCGCTGGTAGCGCCTGCAACCCCAAGCCTGTTTGCGTCCGTGCTCACCAAGTCGGCCAACTGCACCCTGACGACCGCCGACGATAAAGCCCTCATCGCTTGCGCGGCCTCTCTGACCGTCACTCTTCCCGGCGCGACAGGCTTTCCAAGCGGTTTCACTGTCGGCATATCGAATGAGGGCGCAAGTTCTTCCGCAGTCCTCGTTTCAAATTCCGGTGGTTTGCAACTATTCCTGTCCGCAAAGCAGTGGACCGTTATTGTAAGCGACGGCACCACATGGCACTCCTTGGGGGCATCGCCGTATAGCGGTACAGCGTGGAGCACGTCAGATAAGGCCGCTTCGATCACACTCAGCAACGGGAACCTGACGGCTGCCTCGACGGCGAGTGGCGACAACATAGTGAGGGCGGCGCCATCAATCCCGACCGGCAAGTTCTATTGGGAGGAATATGTAACCACTGGCGGGAGTTCTCTGGTGGTTGGCATTACCGATGCCGCAGCCATCCTGACCGGCTATGTAGGCTCAACGAGTGGCGGGTATGGGTACGGTAATGTTGGGCAGAAGTTCAATGGCGGGTCTGGGGTGGGTTTTGGCGCGACATTCGCCACGGGCGATGTAATTGGCGTGGCCTTCGACACCGCTACGGGAAAGCTTTGGTTCTCGAAGAATGGCATCTGGCAGTCCAGCGGTGATCCGGCATCTGGAGCTAACCCCGCCTTCACTGCCACGACTGGCGTTGCCCGGTATATTGCCACGTCGTTCGGCGGCAGCGGCGGCGCGAGCAATTTGCGCACATCCCCCTCGGCCTGGAGCTACTCCGCGCCGTCGGGCTTCGCCTATCTGCCGTGAGGTGAGCCATGACCGATCTTCCGATCTTTGAACAGGTCCCCAAGATCGATGCCAGCATGCAGCGGCAGGCATCGACATACACCGATTACCCGGAGCCGGAGCATGGGCGTATCCGGCGTGTGTGGGACGTGGAGCCGATCCCGCTCGCTGAGGTGAAGGCCGCGCGTAAAGTTGCCGCCACCGAGCTGCGGTGGCAGAAGGAGGTCGCCGGCATCACCATCGGCGGCGTGTCGGTGGCGACCGACGACCGCAGCAAAACGCTGATCCTGGGCAAGCGGGCTAAGAGCACCTAACAGAACCATCTCTGGACGAAGCGCCAGCAGATGAGGCTGGCGGCGATGTGGTGGAAGGCGGTGAAGATGTCGGCGCGCCGTTCGTAGCGGACGGCGATGCGGCGGAAGCGGGCGAACCAAGCCAACGTGCGCTCGACCACCCAGCGGTGCCGCCCCAGGCGTTCGCTGCTCTCGATGCCGCGCCGGGCGATGCGCGGGATGATCGCTCGCCGGCGCAGCGCCCGGCGGCAGTGGGCGAAGTCGTAACCCTTGTCGGCGTGCAGCTTGGCCGGGCGCCGTCGTGGTCGGCCGGCGCACTGGCGGATCGCCGGCACGGCATCGACCAGCGCCTCCAGGAGCTTGCTGTCGTGGCGGTTGGCTGGCGAGATCTTCAGGGCGAGCGGGATGCCGTTGGCATCGACGAGGATGTGGCGCTTGGAACCCGGCTTGCCGCGATCCGTCGGGTTTGGGCCGGTCTCCTCGCCCCCCTTTTTGCCGGAACGCTGGCGCTGTCCACCGCCGCGCGATCCCAGTTGATGGCGTTGGCGTAGCCGAGCCGGTCGAGCAGCACGCGATGCAGCCGTTCCCAGACGCCGGCCTGCTGCCACTCGTGCAGCCGGCGCCAACACGTCATACCCGAGCCGCAGCCCATCTCCATGGGCAACAACTCCCAAGGAATGCCGGTGCGCAGCACGAACAGGATGCCGGTCAGCGCGGCGCGATCATCCAGCCGCGGCCGTCCGCCTTTCGGCTTGGGCGGTTCAGGCGGGATCAGCGGCTCAACGATGGCCCAAAGGGCGTCGGATACAAGAGGGGCTGCCATACCCCTCCCAACAGCTCCGCGCCAGTTTCGTTAGGCGCTCTAACATTACAGTTGCGCTTTTGTACGGTGGGCTTGGCAGGCGAGCGCTTGATGGCATCGCCTCCACGCCGACCATGCGATGACGGTTGCGGGTTCGAT
>NZ_JAGINO010000039.1 GCF_017876115.1 Azospirillum picis | reverse complement strand
ACCTGGCCCAGGATCACCTCCGACACCTCGGCGGCGTCGGTGTGGGCGCGCGACAGCGCCTCGCGGATCACGGCGGCGCCGAGCTCGTGGGCGGGAACCGCCGCAAGCGACCCGTTGAAGCTGCCGATGGCGGTGCGGGCCGCACCGGCGATGACAATCTCGGTCATGGTCCTTGCTCCCTTTAAGCCGCGGCCTTGCCGATGCCGGCGAGGCTGCTGTGTGCCGCGATCACGGTGCCCGCCCCGGCCCGATGGATGCGGTTCACTTCGTTGAAGGCACGGATCTGCGCCTGGCTGACATGGGCGAAATGCTCAGCCGCCTGCGTGGCGAGCGCATCGGCCACGATAGCGGCCTGCGGTCCCGCCGGCAGTTCGACGGAGATCTCGATGGTGACGGGGACCGTCACGGTGACGGTCGTGCGATTGGACATGGTCGTGGTTCCATCTGGCGGATCGCGGCGGCAGCGGCCTTCCGCGATGAAAATTCAGGGCTCTCAGGCCGTTACCGGCATCGTCCCGACGTCGGGCGGGACAATCAGCTCGGCCGCGGTCGCCTCGACGACCTCCGCCACCGAGCGGCCGGGAGCGACCTCCCGCAGCACCAGCCCACGGTCGGTCGGCTCGATCACCGCCATCTCGGTGACCACCAGATCGACCCGGCGCACCGCGGTCAGCGGCAGCGTGCAGCGCTTCAGGATCTTCGGCTCTCCCTTGGCCGTGTGCGTCATGGCGACGATCACCCGCTTGGCGCCGGACACGAGGTCCATGGCGCCGCCCATGCCGGGAACCATCTTGCCGGGAACCATCCAGTTGGCGAGATGCCCCTCCTCGTCCACCTGAAGGCCGCCGAGCACGGTGACGTCGAGATGGCCGCCACGGATCAGTCCGAAGGACATGGCGCTGTCGAAGGAGGCGGCACCGGGAATGGCGCCGATCGGGCTGCCACCGGCATCGGTCAGGTCCGCCGATGCGGCCCCGTCTTCCGGCAGCGCCTGCATGCCGATGATGCCGTTCTCCGACTGGAAGAAGACGTCGATCCCGGCCGGAAGATAGCGCGCCACCAGCGTCGGCAGGCCAATGCCGAGATTGGCGAGGTCGCCGTCCTTGAATTCCAGGGCGACGCGCTTGGCGATCAGGGTCTTGTCATCCATGGGACCGCTCCTTGGCAACCAGATAGTCCACCAGCACATTGGGCACGCCGACCGCGTCGGGCGGCACGACGCCCACCGGGACGATGTCGTCGGCCTCCGCGATGACGGTCTTTGCGGCCATCGCCATCAGCGGGTTGAAGTTGCGCGCGGTGAGGGCGAATTCGAGGTTGCCGCGGTAGTCCGCGCGCTTGGCGTTGATCAGCGCGAAGTCGGCGTGCAGCGGCGGCTCCAACAGGAAGTCGCGTCCGTCGACCTCGACCGTGCGCTTGCCCTCCGCCACCACCGTGCCCACCCCGGTCGGGGTCAGCACGCCGCCGAGGCCGAAGCCGGCGGCGCGGATGCGTTCGGCCAGCGTTCCCTGGGGCACCAGCTCGACCTCGGTCTCGCCGGCGATCATCTGGCGCTGCGTCTCCGGGTTGGTGCCGATGTGGCTGGTGATGACGCGCCGGACCAGCCGGGCGGCGACCAGCTTGCCGATGCCGACGCCCTGGCGGGCGGTGTCGTTGCCGATCACCGTCAGGTCGCGCTTGCCCTGGCGGACGATCTCGTCGATCAGGCGGGGCGGGGTTCCGACGCCCATGAAGCCGCCGATCATCAGCACGGCTCCGTCGGGGATGCGCGAGACCGCGTCCTCGAGATTGACAAGTTTCTTCATGACGATCCTCGCTCGGCACAGCCGTCCCCCGTCGGCCTCCGCGGCAATGCGGCGGCCGGTGGAGCGCGGCTTGCGCCCGTGGATGTTTTTTGGTGAAGGCTTTCTGAAAGCCGGAAGGGGCGGCAGCGGGGCGGGACGCCGGGTCGCCGCCCTCTGCCGCGGCCGGTCAGGCCGCGCGGTCGGGAATGTCGAGGTCGAGGAGCGCCGACGCCAGGCACTTGCCATGGGCGTCGAGCGCCAGCGAGCGGGTCACACCGCCGCCGAGCGCCTTCTGCATCACGAAGTTCAGCGCGCCGATGCCGGGAATGGCGTGGCGTACGACCTCGCCGTGCACGACCTCGCGGAACAGCTCCTTGACGCGCTCCGGCGTGACGGCGGCCTCGATGAGCGGATAGTCCTTCTCGTCGAAGGCGATGACGGAGATGTTGGAGATGTCGCCCTTGTCGCCGGTGCGGGAATGGGCAATGTCACGGAGTTTCATGTCAGGCCTCCACATAGTCGATGGCGGGCTTTGCCAGGTCGCGCGGCAGCAGGGCCGAGAGCATGGCGACCACGTCCTTGGCCGACTTGGTGGCGCCTCCGCCGCTGGCCGGGCCGTTGGTGTAGAGGGTTTCCACCTCGTTGCCGATGCGCACCGCCTCCTTCAGGCTGTCGGTGCGGCCGACCACGCGGACCCGCACCTCGTAGGGCTCCTGCCCGCCGGCGGTGGAAAGCGCATCGCCGTGGATGGAGTTCACGCCGATCAGGTCGAAGCGCAGTTCGGTGGTCTGGACGCCAGTCAGCTTCAGGCGTTCGCGCACGATCTCCAGCGCCAAGCGGCCACGGGCGAGCGCGCCGGGACCGGCATAGGAGATCTGGCCCTCGCCGATGTAGCTGTCGAGATAGCCGACGGAGACCTTCAGCGTCTCCGGCCGGGCGCGCCCGCCGGCCCCGGCCACCCGCACGCGGTCCGGCCCCTCCTGTGTGAAGGTCACCTTGGAGAAGTCGGCGACCACGTCGGGGGTGAAGTAGGTCGAAGGATCATGGATTTCGTAGAGCAACTGCTCCTTGCAGGTGGCCGTGGTCACGGCGCCGCCGGACCCCGCCACCTTGGTGATGACGGCGCCGCCGTCCTCCTGCACCTCGGCGATCGGGAATCCGAGCCGGGCCAGGTTGGCGACGTCCTTGACGCCGGGATCGGCGAAGTAGCCGCCGGTGACCTGCCCGGCGCATTCCAGCAGGTGGCCGACGACGGTGCCCTTGCCCAGCCGGTCCCAGTCCTCCATCGACCAGCCGAACTCGACGATCTGCGGGGCGAGGAAGAGGGCCGGGTCGGCGACGCGGCCGGTGATGACCACGTCGGCGCCAGCCTTCAGCGCCTCGACGATCGGCGCCGCGCCGAGATAGGCGTTGGCCGACACCAGGGTGTTGCCCATGGAGGAGACCGGCGCGCCGGTTTCCTCGATGCGGTGGCTGCCGGACTTCAGCGTCTCCAGCACGTCGTCGCCGGATACCGCGGCGATCTTCAGGCCGCGCAGGCCGAGCGACTGCGCGATCTCCCGCGTCTTGGCCGCCGCCGCCACGGGGTTGGCCGCCCCCATGTTGGTGATGATCTTGATGCCCTTGGCATGGCACAGCGGCAGGACGGCCTGCATGCGCTCGGCCAGCAGCGGGTCATAGCCCTTGGCCGGATCCTTCAGCTTGGCGCCCTGCGCGATGGCGATGGTGCGCTCTGCGAGGCATTCGAAGACGAGGTACTGGATGTCGCCCTTGTCTGCCAGTTCGACGGCCGGCTCGATGCGGTCGCCCGAGTAGCCGGCGCCCGATCCGATGCGGATGGTCTTCATGATGTGCTCCTGTGTGCGCTGGAACCCGGCGGGTCAGAAGGGGATGACGCCGAGGATCGCCGCGGCGATGGTCATGACCACGGAGGCGGCAAAGAGGTAGGGGATCGAGAATTTCTGATGCTCGCCCAGGCCGATGCCGCACAGGCCGACGACGAGGAAGGTGGCCGGGGTGAGCGGGCTGACCGGGAAGCCGACGGTCATCTGGCCGAGCACCGACGCCTGGGCGATCTGGATCGGGTCCCCGCCGAGCGTCTTATAGACCTCGGCGATCACCGGCATCATGCCGAAATAGTAGGAGTCCGGATCAAACAGCAGGCTGAGCGGCATCGACAGGATGCCCAGCGCGAACGGGATGTGCTGGGCCATGTCCGGCGGGACGAAGGCGACGGCGGACTGGGCCATGGCGGTCAGCATCTTGGTGCCGCCCATGATGCCGGTGAAGACGCCGGCCGCCAGCAGGATGCTCGCCATCATCAGCGCCGCCTTGGCATGGGCGTCGACGCGCTCCTTCTGCATCTTGACGTCGGGGTAGTTGATCATCAGCGCCACCACGGTGCCGATCATGAACATCACCACCGGGTCGACGGCCCCCTCGATCATCACGCCCATGATGAAGAGCGTGAGGATCAGGTTGACCCAGAACAGCTTCGGGCGGCGGATCTTGATCTGCTCCGGCGTCAGCACGCGCGGCGCCGGTCCGACCGGGGCGCCGTCGCCGCCGACGCCGGCGGTCGCCGTGTTGAGGCCGAGGCGGCGCTCCTCGCGCTTGCCGAGCAGGAAGGCGACGGTGAAGATGAACAGCAGCCCGATGCCCTGCACCGCGATCAGCGGATTGAAGATGTCGGTCACCGGAACCTTGAGCGCCGCGGCGGAGCGGATCATCGGGCCGGTCCAGGGCAGGAAGTTGACGCCGGCCGCCATCGACACGCACAGCGCCAGGATGCGCTTGTCCATCCCCAGCCGCTCGTAGAGCGGCAGCATCGCCGGAATGGTGATGAGGAAGCAGACCGCGCCCGATCCGTCGAGATGGATGAGCAGGGCCAGCAGGGTCGTGCCCATGGTGATGCGCGCCGGCCGGGTACCGACGACGCGCAGGATGCGGTCGATGATGGGATCCATCATCCCGGCATCGGTGACGACGCCGAAGAAGATGATGGCGAAGACGAACATGCCGGCGGTGGGCGCGATGGCGCGGATGCCGGAAATGATGAACTTGCTGGTTTCGAGACCGAAGCCGCCTGCTAGCGCTGCGATGATCGGCACAGCGATCAGCGCGACAAGAGGCGACATCCTGTTCGTCATGATGACAATCAGCAAAACCACGATGGTGATCAAGCCGAGTATGGCGAGCATGGGACCTCCGCTATGTCTAGTGTTATTGTTTATGTTCTTCTTGGGCTGTCTTTTTTCGCCTTGTGCGAATGGTTTCGCGGTACGGCCGGCGGCAAACCGCTCCCCTTCGCGGAATCTACTCCGGCTTTCTCAGGAAATTTCTTTCCCTTTACCGAAGTGGCCCGGTCGCGAAGCGTCTTATGATTTTGCCGTCTTGCCGTTCAGTGGCGGACCAGCGTCCGTGATTGACATCGTATGAAGGCACAATAAGATTAGGGAAATGAATTTGCTATATCACGGTAATCCGTTTCTTTTATGAGAGGCGCGCCATGCTGCAGGGAGTGAGACACATCAAGGCTTTCGTCGCCGTGGCGCGGCTCGGCAGCTTCACGAAGGCTGCGGCGGAGGTCAATGTGTCGCAACCGGCGCTCACCGTGCAGATCCGCCAGCTCGAGGAAAGCCTGGGCGTCCGGCTGTTCGACCGCAACAAGCGCCAGGTGGTGCTGACCCGTGCCGGCCGCGACCTGCTGCCGGCCTTGCAGCGGGTGATGAGCGAACTGGAAGCCGTGATGAGCGCCAGCCACGATCTGGCGGGGCTGCGGCGGGGATCGGTGTCGGTGGCCACGCTGCCTTCGGTCGCCGCCGGGCTGCTGCCGATCGCCATCCGCCGCTTCGCCGCCGCCCACCCCAACATCGACGTGAAGGTCAGCGACGTCGTCGCCGAGCGGATCATCCAGCTCGTCAAGGCGGAGGAGGTGGATTTCGGGATCGGCAGCCGGGTCGGGCCGGATCGCGACGTCGAGGTGACCGATTTCCTCTGCGACCGGATGTGCGCCTTCTTCCCCACCGACCATCCGCTGGCCGGCCGGCGGCCGCTGCTGCTGAAGGATGTCGCGGCCTTCCCGCTGATCCTGACGGCACGCGGCACCAGCGTGCGCTCGCTGATCGAGCGGGCGCTGGAGAAGGAAGGGCTGGAGATCAGCCTGTCCTGCGAGGCGAACTACATGTCGACGGCGGTCGGAATGGTGCGTGCGGGGCTCGGCGTATCGGTCCTGCCGGAATCGGCGGTCGACGCCGCGTCCTGCGAGGGCATCCTGGTCGAGCCGATCCATACGCCGGGACTGGTGCGCAGGATCGGCTTCATCCGCAAGGCCAACCGCTCTCTGCCGCTGGCGGCGGAGCGCTTCGTCGACTTGCTGCGGGAAGTCGCCGGGCCGGCGCTCACCCATTTCTCCAGCTTGGACGGGCGCCCCCGCGAGGGATAGAGTCCGTCTGGTGCTTATTGAAGCACCAGACGGACTCTAGGCTTTTGGTTTTCCGTGTGAGTCACGTTTCAAGCGATACCGCTTGAAGCGATCACACTCTAAAGCCGGTCGTTCCCCTTCCCGCCCGCCGCGGGGTTTTGAAAGAACCCGGCATCGTCGAAAAGCTGGATCAGCCGGCTTCCCGCGGGCGGAAGCGCCCGCCCCTCGCGCACGATCAGGCAGGCCCGGCTCGTCTCCAGGATGGGGTTGGCGATGGGGACGGCGACCAGTTGCAGCGCGGCCAGTTCCGGCGCGACGGCGTGGGCGGACAGGAAGGTTACGCCGAGCCCGGCCAGGGCGAAGCGCTTCAGCGGCGCCACCGTGTTGGCGACGAAACAGGGACGCAGCTCGATCCCCTCCGCATCGGTCGCGGTCTGGACGAGCGCCCGCAGCCCCGTCCCGGGCGCGGCGAGCGCGCAGGCGTGGGAGGCGAGCGCCGGCAGGGACAGCGGCGCCGGCAGGGCGGCCGCGGCGTGACCGGGCGCCATCACGGCGCGGACCGGTTGCGGCCGCTGGCGGACGACGCGCACCGCGGCACTCGCGGGCGGCGAGAATGCCAAGCCGAAATGGCAGTGGTCCTCGGCGACGGCCCGGACGGCGTCGCTCGCGCCGCCGACCTCGACCGCCACCTCGATGCCGGGGTGGTGCCGGCAGAAGGCGAGCAGCACGGTGTCCATGAAGGCGTCGACAAGGCCATCCCCGACCATGATGCGCAGGTGCCCGCGCTTCAGTCCTTCCAGTTCGGCCAGCCGCATCCGCAACGCGTCGTCGCCGGCGCCGCGTTCCCTGCAATAGTCCAGGACCAGACGGGCCGCGTCGGTCGGGACCACGCCGCGGCCGCGCCGCTGCAGCAGGGGAACGCCGAGCTCGGCCTCCAGGTTCGCGACCTGCCGGCTGATCACCGAGGGCTCGACATTGCACTCCTCCGCGGCGGCGCGGACCGACCCGGTCCGCAGAACCGCCATGAAGTAGAAAAGCTGCTTGCTGCTTGGGCCGAGAGGCATCAGGCACACGACCATGCGGTGGATCATTGATCGGATCGTTGACCGGATCACAACGGATCATCGGATTTTTCGTCATTGTAAGCAACGTCAGTCTCACTGATGCTCACTCATCAGAACAAAAAACGGCACATGGAGGCCCGATTGGAGACGACGACAAGGCTGCCCGGCGAACCCCGGGCGGACGGCGCCCTGGCGGAACAGGATGCCGTCTTCCGCAAGGTCGGCTGGCGGATCCTGCCGATCCTCATCCTGTCCTACGGCTTGGCCTATCTCGACCGGGTCAACATCAGCTTTGCCAAGCTGCAGATGCAGAGCGACCTCGGCTTCTCGAACGCGGCCTACGGGTTCGGCGCCGGCATCTTCTTTCTCGGCTACGTCCTGCTCGAGGTCCCCAGCAACCTGCTGCTGGCCCGCATCGGCGCGCGCCGCACCCTGAGCCGCATCATGCTCCTGTGGGGCCTGGCGTCGGCGGCCATGGTGTTCGTCCGCAACGAACAGGCTTTCTACATCCTGCGCTTCCTGCTCGGGGTGTTCGAAGCGGGCTTCGGGCCGGGCATGCTCTACTATCTCACCCTGTGGTACGGGCGCAGCCGCCGCGGACAGGTCATGGCGAGCGTCTTGCTGGCCGGCCCGATGGCGGGCATCGTCGGCGGCCCGCTGGCGACCCTCATCATGACCGGGGCCGACGGCAGCCTGGGGCTCTCCGGCTGGCAATGGCTTTTCCTGATGGAAGGGCTGCCGACCGTCCTCGTCGGCATCGTCCTCTTCTTCTGCCTTTGCGACGGTCCGGACAAGGCGCCGTGGCTGAATGCCCGGGAGCGGGCGCTGATCGCAGCCGAGCTGGCGGCGGACGCCGTCGCCGGCCACCAGCACCGGTTCCGCGATGCGCTGCGCACGCCGCGGATCTACGGGCTCGCGCTGTCCTACTTCTGCATGATCGCCGGCCTGTATGCCGTCAGCTTCTGGCTTCCCACGCTGCTGCATGCCGGCGGCGTCGAAGACACCATGACCATCGGGCTGCTGTCGAGCGCACCCTACGTGGTGGCGGTGGTCACCATGGTGCTGGTCGGGCGCCATTCGGACCGCAAGGGCGAGCGCTATCGCTACAGCGTCGGCGCCTGCCTGATCGCCGCGGCGGCTCTGGCGGTCACCGGCAGCACGCTCGGCAACCTGCCGGTTTCGCTCGCCGCCCTGACCGTGGCGACGGCGGCGACCTATGCCGCGTATACGGTGTTCTGGACCATTCCGGCCGAGCTTCTGCGCGGCACGGCCGCGGCCGGCGGCATCGCCCTGATCAACAGCATCGGCCTGCTCGGCGGCTTCCTCAGTCCCACGGTGATCGGCGCGGTGCGCGATGCCACCGGATCGCTCCAGGGCGGGCTGAGCGCCATCGCGGCCGGGCTGGCGCTCGGCGGCCTTCTGCTCCTGGCGTTGCGCCGGTCCGGCGGGCCGGCCGCCGAGGTGTCCGTCGCCGCCGCAGGGAGGCTCGGCAAATGAGCGGCAAGCGCGTCTTCTCCGGTTCGCTCGCGACCGAGACCAACACCTTCGGGCCGATGCCGACCGGCGTGTCGAGCTTTCACGAGCGGGCCTTCTTTCCGGCCAATCAGCACCCCGAGGCCATGCAGATGCACAGCGGGCCGTTGTGGGCCGCACGCCGGGTCGGACCGGAGCATGGCTGGACGCTGCTTGAAGGGCTGGTCGCGGCCGCCGTCCCGAACGGGCTGGTGACCCGGACCGCCTACGAATCCCTCCGCGACGCCCTGCTCGACGATCTGCGGGCGGCCCTTCCCGTCGACATCGTGCTGCTCGGGCTGCACGGCGCGATGGTCGCCGACGGCTATGACGACTGCGAGGGCGACCTTCTCGCCCGCGTCCGCGCCCTGGCCGGACCGGGCGCGGTGATCGGCGCGACGCTCGACCCGCACACGCACCTCAGCGAGGCGATGGTGGCCAACGCCGACCTCCTGATCTGCTGGAAGGAATACCCGCACACCGACATCGCCGAGCGGGCGATGGAACTGGTCGACCGCTGTGCCGCGCTTTCCGACGGGCGCCTGCGGCTGCGCGCCGCCGTCGCCGACACCGGCATGGTCGGCCTGCTCCACACCACCCGCGAGCCGGCCCGCGGCTTCCTCGGCCGCGTGAGGGAGCTGGAGGGCCGGGACGGGATCGTCTCCATCTCCGTCGTCCACGGATTCTCCTGGGGCGACACGCCCGACATGGGGACCAAGCTCCTGGTCTACAGCGACGCCGCACGGGATCCGGACGGCCGCCGCGCCGACGCGCTCGCGCAACGGCTTGCCGCGGACCTGTTCGCCCTGCGCGACTCCCTCGCCGAGCCGCTGCCCGGGATCGACGAGGCGCTCGACCTCGCGCTCGCCACCCCGGGGACGGTGGTCCTGGGTGACGGCAGCGACAATGCCGGGGGCGGGGCCGCGGGCGACGCGACCTTCATCCTGCGGCGCATCCTGCAACGCGGCATCACCGACGTCTGCCTGGGTCCGCTGTGGGATCCGGGGGCGGTGCGGATCGCCATGGATGCCGGCGTCGGCGCGCGCCTGCCCCTGCGCGTCGGTGGCAAGGTCGGCCCGCTCTCCGGCGACCCGGTCGATGGGGTCTGGGAGGTCGGAGCCTGCCGGACGGGAATGGTGATGACGGGGCTCGCCGGCACGCCGGCCAAGCTCGGCGACTGCGTCCTGGTCGCCAGCCAGGGGGTCGAGGTCGTGCTGACCAGTTTCCGGTGCCAGGCCTTCGGCCTTGACCTGTTCACGCAGCTCGGCTGCGATCCCGCCCGGCGCAAGCTCGTGGTCGTGAAGTCGTCGCAGCATTTCCGCGCCGCCTACGCGCCGATCGCCGCGCGCATCATCATGGTGGACGCCCCCGGTGCCGTTCCGTCCGACATCACCGGCCTGCCGTTCCGCAAGATCATGCGCCCGAAATGGCCCTTCGACCCCGTGCCCGCCGAGGCCCGGCGATGAAGGCCGACGTCCTGGTGCTGGGCGCGGGGGTGGTCGGCACCGCCGTCGCCCTGCACCTGCAGATGCGCGGACGGCAGGCGGTGCTCCTCGACCGCCGGGGTGCCGCGGGACGGGAGGCGTCGTTCGGCAATGCCGGGCTGATCCAGCGCGAGGCCGCCTATCCCTACGCCTTCCCGCGCCAGCTCGCCGCCCTGCTGCGCTATGCGGCCAACCGCCAGACCGACGCCCATTACCATGCCCGCGCACTGCCGGCCCTCGCCCCCTTCCTGGCGCGCTATTGGCACCATTCCCATCCGGCACGGCACGTCCGGGCAGCCCGCGCCTATGCCGGACTGATCGGGCAATGCCTGCCCGAGACGCGCCGGCTGGCCGAGCAAGCGGACGCCGCCGCCCTGCTGCGGCCGACCGGCTGGCTCAAGCTGTTCCGGACGGCGCGCCAGCAGGACGCCGAACTGCGGCAGGCCGCCGAGCTGGCGCGCGAGTTCGGGGTGGCGTCCGTTCCCCTCGACTCCGCTGGACTGCGGCTCCTGGAGCCGGACCTCGATCCCGATCTGGCGGGCGCCCTGCACTACACCGACCCGCTGGCGGTGACGGATCCCGGACGTCTCGTCGACTCCTGGCGGACGGCGCTGGAGCGGCTGGGGGGCCGGTTCCTGACGGGAAACGGGCGGACGCTGCGGCCGGCCGCAGCAGGCTGGTCCGTCGACACGAGGGACGGACCCGTCCAGGCGCCGGCGGCCGTCGTCGCGATGGGCGCCTGGTCGGGCGAGGTGGTCGACCCGCTCGGCTACCGCCTGCCGCTCGGGATCAAGCGCGGCTATCACATGCATTACGAACTGGCGAGCGGCGTCACGCTTGGCAGGCCGGTGCTGGACGCGGCGCACGGCTATGTCCTGGCACCGATGGCACGCGGCATCCGCCTGACCACAGGGGCGGAATTCGCCCGTCCGGGCGCCCGGCGCACGCCCGTCCAGCTCGAACGGGCGGAACCGGTCGCCCGCGCCCTGTTCCCGCTCGGCGCCCGCATCGATCCGGAGCCCTGGATGGGCCTGCGCCCCTGCATGCCGGACATGCTCCCCGTCATCGGGCCCGCCCCGCGGCATCCCGGTCTCTGGTTCGCCTTCGGCCATGGGCACCAGGGACTCACGCTCGCCGCCGTCACCGGCCGGATGATCGCGGACATGATCTGCGGCGAGGCCCCCTTTGTGGACGCGGCTCCCTTCCGTGCCGACCGTCCGTCACTCGCCTGAAAGACGACGACGCCCGCCCTCGCTGCCGACGCCGCCCGGTCCGGCGGACCAGCCCCCTCCTTTTACTTGCCGGCCGGCACCGGAAGCCGGTCCTCGTCTCGGCATGTCTTCGCCAGGAATGAAGATCCCAAGATATACGATGATATGCCGATGTGGCAGAACTCGGGCTTATCCAAAGCTTCCGATTGCAATCGGGATGGTGAACCGGTAGAGGATCCTGATCATCCCGCCGAAATCCGCCGTCCGCGATGCACACATCCAGCACCACCGTCACCCGTCGGACCCTCCTGATGCTTCTCGCCGGTGCCCTGACGCTGCTGGGCATCGTCACGATGTCGGGATGGCTGGCGGAAAGCACGCGGCAATATTCCTGGTCGGTCGGGCGGACGACCAACCTGCGGGTTGCCGCCGGCACTCTCCTCAGCCAGTTGCAGGACGCCGAGGTCGGGCAGCGCGGCTATCTGCTCACGGAAGACCGCCAGTATCTCAAACCCTACGAAGCGGCAAGCGTGGCGGTGGACAGGACCATCGCCACGCTGCGCAGACTGGTCGAAGGCAACCCCGAGGAGATCGGCATCGTTGAGCGCCTGACCAGCCTGGCCACCGACAAGCGGGAGGAACTGGCGCAGACGATCGAACTGATGGAGGCCGGGCGCAGGGACGAAGCGCTCGCCATCGTCCGCACCGGTCGCGGCCTCAGGCTGATGGACGAAGCCAGGCGCTCGCTCGGCGACCTGATCACCCCCGCCGACGCCCAGCTCGACACCCAGCTTGCAGCCATGAACAGCCAAGCCAGGCAGTCGCTCTGGGTGGCGAACCTGGGAGGAATGTTCATCCTGCTGGTCGTCGGGGCCGCGGTATGGATCGCGTTGCAGTACACCCGCGACCTCGTGCAGGCGCAGCAGGCGATCCAGGCCCTCAACGATTCCCTGGAGCAGCGCGTTTCGGACCGCACCATGGACCTGCAGCGGGCCAACGACGAGATCCAGCGCTTCGCCTACATCGTCAGCCATGACCTGCGCGCGCCCCTGGTCAACGTGATGGGGTTCACCAGCGAGTTCGAGGCGGGTCTGGCGAGCGTGAGCGCCCACCTCGACCGCCAGCCGGCCGATGGCGACGACGCCATCGCATCGGAAGCGCGCCGGGCGGTGAAGGAGGATCTGCCGGAGGCCATCGCCTTCATCCGCGCCTCCACGACGAAGATGGACCGGCTGATCAACGCCATCCTCGCCCTGTCGCGCCAGGGCAGCCGGACGCTGAACCCCGAACCAGTGTCGATGCAGGTCCTTCTGGAGAACGTGGCCGCCAGCGTCCGCCACCAGGCGAGCGAGCTGGGGTGCGTGATCGACATCGCCGGTCCCCTGCCGCAGATCGTCTCCGACCGCCTCGCCCTGGAGCAGGTGTTCGGCAACCTGGTCGACAACGCGATCAAGTATCTCGATCCGGCGAGGACGGGCCGGATCTCCATCCGCGCCCGGGACGACGGCAGCCGCCTGACCTTCGAGGTCGAGGACAACGGGCGCGGCATCGCGCCGCAGGATCACGAACGCATCTTTGAGCTGTTCCGCCGCTCCGGCGTGCAGGACCGTCCCGGAGAGGGGATCGGGCTGGCCAATGTCCGGGCGCTGGTGCGGCGTCTGCAGGGCGAGGTCGGCGTAGATTCGGTGCCTGGACAGGGTAGCATCTTTCGCATAAGCCTACCCAAAATTCTAACCCTGTCCCCGGAGAACACCGCTCATGACGCATGACCCGCAAGCCGTTTGCATCGTCATGATCGAGGATGACGAGGGGCATGCCCGGCTGATCGAGAAGAACATCCGGCGTGCCGGCGTGACCAACGAGATCGTGCCGTTCACCGACGGCACCAGCGCGCTTGCCTACCTGCTCGGTCCGGACGGAAGCGGGCAGGCGAGCATGGGACGGGCGCTTCTCATTCTGCTGGACCTGAACCTGCCGGACATGACGGGGGTCGACATCCTGGCCAAGGTCAAGGCCACCCCCTACACCAAGCGCTTTCCCGTCGTGGTGCTGACCACCACGGACGACCGCCAGGAAATCCAGCGCTGCTACGACCTGGGGGCCAACGTCTACATCACGAAGCCGGTCAATTACGAGAGCTTCGCCACGGCAATCCGGCAACTGGGCCTGTTCTTCTCCGTCATACAGGTTCCCGGGGCGGAAGCATGACGGACCCGGCTGTCCGCATCCTCTACATCGACGACGACGTTGCCATGGCCCGGCTGGTGCAACGGAAGCTCGAGCGGCGCGGCTACGCCGTGGAGTGTGCCAAGGACGGCCAGGAGGGATTGGCCCGGCTCCAGCAGGGCGGCATCATGGCGGTCGGCCTGGATCACGAAATGCCGGGGGCGACCGGGCTGGACATCCTGCCGGCCCTGCTGTCCCGCGAAAACGCGCCGCCCGTGGTCTACGTCACCGGCGCCGGCGACACGCGGGTGGCCGTCGCGGCGCTGAAGGCCGGGGCGGACGACTACGTCCCCAAGGAGGTCGGCGAGGGATTCTTCGACCTGCTCGTGGCGGCGATCGACCAGGCCCTGGAACGGGCCCAACTGCGCCGGGAACGGGAACGGGCGGAGCAGGAGGTGCGCATCGCGCGCGACCGCGCGGAGATGCTGCTTCGCGAGGTCAACCATCGCGTCGCCAACAGCCTGGCGCTGGTCGCCGCCTTCGTGCAGATGCAGAAGTCCGGCCTGTCCGACACCCGGGCACGCGCCGCGCTGGAGGAGACCCAGGCGCGCATCACCGCGATCGCCGGCATCCACCGGAGCCTCTACACCTCCGGTGACGTGCGCTCCGTCCGGATCGACGCCTACCTCAAGACGCTGCTGACTGAGATGCGCGCCGCCATCGCGTCGGATCGCCCTGATCCCTTCGTGATCGTCGCCGACGCCGTGCCGGTGCCGACCGACAAGGCCATCTCGCTGGCGGTGATCGTGACCGAACTGGTCACCAACGCCTGCAAATACGCCTACCCGCAGGGTCAGGCCGGCAGCATCCGCGTCAGCGCGATTGCAGCCGGGGGGCACCTGTCGGTGAGCGTCGAGGACGACGGGGTCGGTTTTTCCGAGACCGACGCGCCGCAGGGTACCGGCCTCGGCACCCGGATCATCCAGGCGATGGCGACCAGCCTGGGCGCGCTGCTGCAACATGACCGACAGCATGCCGGAACCCGGGTGACGCTGACGATGCCGTTGCAGGCGCCATGACGATGCGGCAGCGGCGTCACGGCGCGCCTCCCTCGACGTCTTCAAGGCCAAGGCCGCGGGGCCGGGATGAGCTGGGCTATCCCGCCGCCCGGGCCAGGATCGCCTCGCTGTCCACGCCGGCCGGCAGCGTGCCGAAGGCTTGTCCCCAGTCGCCGCCCAGCCGGCTCGCGCAGAAGGCGTCGGCGACCGCCGGCGGGCCGTGGCGCAGCAGTTCGGCGGCCTGAAGCGCAAGGGCCAGGCGCTCTACCAGGCGGCGCGCCTGCAGGTCCAGCGACGTGCCGGCGGCCAGCAGCGCGCGCGTATCCGCCATCCAGCGATCCAGCCGTCCGTCGAGGCCGCCCGCCGCCGCCAGTTCGGCCTCGAGGGCGGCCAGCGCCGCCGGTTCGCGCTGCAGGGTGCGCAGCACGTCCAGGCAGATGACGTTGCCCGACCCTTCCCAGATCGCGTTCAGCGGCGCCTCGCGGTAGAGCCTGGGCATGTCGCCCTCCTCGACATACCCATTGCCGCCATGGCACTCCAGCGCCTCGTAGACCAGGGTGGGACAGCGTTTGGTGACCCAGTACTTGCAGACCGCCACCCCCAGCCGGGCGAAGGCGCGGGATGCCGGGTCCGCCGATGCCCGGTCGAAGGCGCGCGCGACCCGCAGCACCAGCGCGGTCGCCGCCTCGCTCTCCAGCGCCATGTCGGCCAGCACCTGCCGCATCAGCGGCTGGTCGATCAGCCGGCGCCCGAAGGCCGACCGGTGGCCAGTGTGGTGCAGGGCACGTCCGACGGCGGCGCGCATCAGCCCGGCGGCGGCCGCACCGCAATCGAGCCGGGTATGGTGGACCATGTCCATGATGGTGGCGGTGCCCGCCCCCTCCCCGCCGACCAGCCAGGCCGAGGTGCCGTCATACTCGATCTCGGCCGAGGCGTTCGACCGGTTGCCCAGCTTGTCCTTCAGCCGCTGGATGCGGAAGACGTTGCGCGTGCCGTCGGGACGCCAGCGCGGCACCAGGAAGCAGGACAGGCCGCGGTCCGTCTGCGCCAGCGTCAGGAAGGCGTCCGACATCGGGGCCGAGCAGAACCATTTGTGGCCGGTCAGCAGGTATTCGCCCCCCTCCCCGCCGCCGTTTCCACCGCCCGCCGGCCGGGCACGCGTGCTGTTTGCCCGCACGTCGGAACCGCCCTGCTTCTCCGTCATCGCCATGCCGATGGTGGCGCCCGCCTTCTCGCCGGCCGGGATGCAGCGGCCGTCGTAGCGGCCGGACAGCAGTCGCGGCAGCCACTCCGCGGCAAGGTCGGGCCGGCGGCGCAGCACCGGCACCGACGCGTAGCTCATGGCGGCCGGGCACAGCACCCCGGCCTCCGCCTGGGTCAGCAGGATGACCATGGCGGCGTGCGCCACATGGCCGCCGGGCCGCTCCGGCATCCAGGCGATCGACTGGACATGGTGCCGCGCCACCAAGTCCATCAGCTCGTGGTAGGCAGGATGGAACTCCACCTCGTCGACACGGCGGCCGTAGCGGTCGAAGGCGCGCAGCGTCGGCGGATGCCGGTTGGCAAGCTCGCCCAGCTCCATCACCCGGGCGCTTCCGGCGAGGGCTCCCAGTGCGGCCGGCAGGTCGCCGGCCCCGGCGCCACCATGGCGCAGGACCGCCTCGCGCAGGGCCGCATCGCCGGCCCAGAGGTCGCGCGGCGCATAGTCAGGCGGCTGGTTGACGACGCTGTGGGTGGCGAGATCGTCGGCGGCGGCGCGATGGACCATGGGCGTAGCCTCCCTGGAACCGGCGCCTGCGGGCGGCGCCCTGTCCCGGACATGAGCGGGCGGCGGCCGCCCGTCAAGCGGCAACCGCCCGTCCGCCCCTTCACCCCGTCCGTTCCGCCCCCACCTCGCCGCCGAGCCCGTCGAACAGCGCCGCCATCGTCATGACGTCGGCACATTTCTGGTCCATGTCGAACAGGTTGGCGTCGTGCGGCGGCAGGGCACGGTCGCCGACGCAGTCGGACAGCACGACCGGCCGGAAGCCGAAGGACATCGCATCGATCACCGAGGCGCGCACGCATCCGCTGGTCGTGGTTCCCGCGACCACCAGCGTCGAGACGCCGCGCTGGGTGAGCCAGGGCGCGAGCCCCGTGCCGAAGAAGGCCGAGGGGACCGTCTTGCGGACGACCAGCTCGCCCTCCCTGGGCGCGAGCTGCGGGACGATCGCGCTTAGCGGGGACTGCTCGGTCAGCTTCAGCAGGCTCGGCACCTTCAGGCTGAAGACGTTGGCGTCGCTGGCGTCGTCGGCGAAGACGATCCGGCTGTGCGCGACCGGCCACCGGCGCGCGCGCGCCTGGGCGAGCAGCCCGGTGGTGGCCTGGATGGCCTCGGCGATGTTTCCGCCGCCGAAGGAGCCGGGGTCGGCGAAGCCGTTCACGAAATCGACGATGAGCAGCCCGAACGGGGCGGTCAGCCCCAGGCGCGTTCCGAACCCCTGCCGGCGGTAGACGGCATCGTCCTCCTCGCGGGATGCAACCGGTGCTGTCATGGTGCCACCTCCTCGGCAACGATCCGGCCGTCGCGCACGACCTCGGCGCCGTCGAGCGCCACCGTGCAGCGGCGCATGGGAATGTCGATATGGCAGGGGGTGTTGCGCGTGCCCCCGACCTCGGTGTTCGGCCCCAGGGAAATCAGAAAGTTCCCGGCGAAGGCGCGGGCATCCATGGCGATGGTCTGCTCCCGGTCGTAGAGAGACAGCGTCGACCAGCGCGCCCGGGGCTGCAGGCCCCAGCCGATGTGCGAGATGGCGTAGCCTTCGGGATCGCCGAAGGAGTCCATGTAGTCGTTGAGCAGGTCGGCGTCGAGGCCGCCGGTGATGGCGGTGACGTAGCCGGCCTCGACGGTCATCTCCACCGGCGCCTGCAGGTAGGACTTCATCGGCAGCAGGATGTCGCCGCGGTCCAGGACGATCCGGCCCTCCGTGGCGCCCTCGTTCGGCCAGGTCAGCGGGAAGCCGCTCGGCCAATGGTCCCAGCGGCCGGGCTCGTCGACGAAGCCGTATTCCCGCACCACCGGATACTGGCCGATCGGGCAGCGCAGGTCGGTGCCCGCCGCCGAGGTGACGCGCATCTCGCGCGCGCCTTCGATGCGGCGGGCGGCGGCCTCCACCCGCTCCCGGTCCTCCGGCGTCGGGACGAGCCGGGCGAGGATTTCCGGCGGCTCGACCGCCAGCAGGATCTTCGTGCCGGATTCCAGGATTTCCTGCTGCTCGGGCGAGAAGAGCAGGAGCATGAGGTCGAGCACGAGGTCGCTCGCCTTCAGCGCCGCCATGGCCGCCGGATTCCCGGTCAGCGGCGTCGTGCCGACATAGGCCAGCGGATCGCGGCTGAGCGATTTCTCGCCGTTGAGCGGCGGCAGGTCGAGCCGGCACACCGTGGCGCCGAGCCCGCGCGCCGCGACCACAGCGGTCCGCAGCGTCTGGGGATTGGTGTCCGGCCCGGTCAGCATGGTGACCGTCTGGCCGGCCTGAAGCCGCGACAGGCTCAGCACCTGCCGCCACGCCTCGATCAGGTCGAAGTCACTGATTGCCATGGCAGCCTTTCCTTATCGATGATCGTGACGGCCGGGCTGCGCCGCGTCCAGGAAGGGGTCGATGGCGGCGAAGAAGCCGCCGAAATCGTCCCACGGGATCATGTGTCCGGCCCCCTCCACCCGCTCCACCCGGAGTGACGGCAGCAGCGTCCGCAGCTCCGCCTCGTCCTCGGGCAGGATGACGCCGGCTTTGCCGGCGACCACCAGCAGCGTCGGGACGTCGAGGTAGGGGACGTCGACATGGATGTCGTCGTCGTGGAAGCCGTGGTAGGTCGCGGTGACAGCCTCCTCGCTGCAGGTGTGCAGCCATTCGGCGCGCAGCCGGAGCTGCTCCTCGCTCCAGCCCGGCAGGAACGGACGCATCGCCTGCCAATCCGCGCCCTGGCGCGCCAGTCGCATGGAATCGATGTACCAGCCGAGCTGCGCCGGGTAGGGCCGCCGTCCGGGACCGCTGACCGGCGGATCGACCAACAGGATCCGCCCGAGGGCGGCATCGGCATGGCGGCGCCTCATGCGGACGGCGACGCGGGCGCCCATCGAGTGGCCGAGCAGCACGTAATCCCGCAGGCCGAGCGTCGCGGCGAAGGCCGCCACGTCGTCGGCCATGGCATCCAGCCCGTAATCCAGCTCCGGCCCGGCTTCGGACAGGCCGCGCCCGCGCACGTCCAGCACATGGACGTCGAAGCGCTCGCCCAGCCGCTCGGCGACGAAGCCCCAGGTCACGGCCGGGCTGGTGATGCCGGGAACGAGGATCAGCGGCGTCCCGGTACCGCCGTAGCGCAGGTAATGCTGGCGGATGCCGTTGGCGTGGACGTTCGCCCCGTAGAGCAGCCGGCGTCCCGTCATGCCGCGTCCTCCATCCCGCGGTCTCCCCCGTAGGCGCCCGACAGCAGGGCGCCGGCGCCCGGGACCACCGGTTCGAGCGACAGCGCCTTCAGCATGGCATAGGTCGTCGCGACCGCCGCGGTGACCACCGGCTTGCCGGTCAGCGCCTCGACCTTGGCGACCGCCGGCAGTGACGGCATCTGCACGCAGGCCGACAGCACGACGGCATCGACATCGGCGGTGCGCATGCCCCGCACGATCCCCGGCAGGTTGGCCGGGTCGTGCCGGGCGACGTCCAGGTTGTTGGGGATCTCCAGCGCCACCCAGTCGACGACCTCCACGCCCTCGGCCTCGATATACTCGACGACCATCCGGGTCAGCGGCTTCATGTAGGGGGCGACCAGCGCGATGCGCTTGGCGCCGATGACGCCGAGCGCGTCGACAAGCGCCCCGGCGCTGGTCACCACCGGGGCCGGCGCACCGTTCTCCTGCGCGCGCGCGGCCAGGCGCCGCTCCGATTGGCGGTGGTAGCCCAGTCCCATCGACATGATGGCGACGAGGCAGGCGTAGCCCAGCACATCGACGCCGGCATCGCTGAGCTCCAGCGCGCAACGGTCGGACTCGGCGTCCATCGCCGCCAGTTCCTCCTTCGTCACGTGGCGCATGCGCATGCGGCTTGAGTGGAAGGTGAAGCGCTCCGGCCGGATGAGCTGGCGCGCGGCGAGCATCGCCGGAATCTCGGTTTCCATGGTGATGTTGGAACTCGGCACGATCTGGCCGATACGGAAGCTGGTCCGCACGTCAATCCCTCTCGGTTTTTCCATCCGCCGGAGACGGACGGCATGTTTGGGGAGCCCGCCATGTCCGGCGGGGTCAAAGGCGGAGGTCGCGGCCGCGCGTCTCCGGCACGAACAGCACGCCGATCACGAAGGCGGCGGCGGTGATGACCACCGGGTACCACAGGCCGTAATACATGTTCCCCGCCGACACGTTCATCGCGCTGACGACGAAGGACAGCATGCCGCCGACCCAGCCGGAGCCGAGGTGGAACGGCAGCGACAGCGAGGTGTAGCGGATGCGTGCCGGGAACAGCTCGACCATGAAGGCGGCCATCGGGCCATAGACCATGGTGAGGCAGAGGATCGGCAGCAGGATGAACAGGAACAGCAGCGGCCGGTTGATGGCGTCCGGATCGGCCCGCTCCGGCCATGCGGCGGCGACCAGCGCCCGGCGGATGCCGTCGCGGTCGAAGCCGGCGAGGGACTGCGTTCCGATGGCCAGCGTTGCGGCGGCGCCGCTTTCCTCGACATGGGTGTAGGCGACGCCGAGGTCGGTCAGGTAGCCCTTGATCCGGTCGCACTCCGTCGCCGGCGCGGCGAACAGGTTGACGTGGCAGTCGCCCGCCCGCAGCACCACGCCGCCGGTCTCCTGGAACCGCGCCAGCGCCGGGTTCGCGGCCTCGGTCAGTCCCTTGAAGATGGGCTGGGTGGTCAGGGCCGCCAGCAGGCAGGCCAGCAGGATGATGCGCTTGCGCCCGATGCGGTCCGACAGCCAGCCGAAGAAGACGTAGCAGGGCGTGGCGATCACCAGGGCGGCGCCGACATACAGGTGCACCACCTCCAGCGGCACGTGGAGCGTCCGGTTCACGAAGAACATCGTGTAGAAATGGCCGGTCCCGAAGATCGCCCCGAGCCCCGCCGCGACGACCAGCAGCAGCAGGACGTTCTTCAGGTTCTTCCAGCGGGTGAAGCTCTCCAGGATGGGGGACTGCGCCGTGGTCTTGCGCTCCTTCATCGCCAGGAAGACCGGCGATTCATGCAGCTTGGTGCGGATGTAGACCGACACGACCAGCATGAGGAAGGACACCAGGAACGGAATGCGCCAGCCCCAGGCGCGGAACTCCTCCTCCGTCATCATCGACTTCAGCAGATAGACGACCAGCAGCGACAGCAGCAGGCCGACCGTCGCCGTGGTCTGGAGCGAACTGGTGTAGAGCCCGCGCCTGGACGCGGGCGAATGCTCGGCGACGTAGGTGACGGCGCCGCCTACCTCGCCGCCCAGCGCCAGCCCCTGCAGAAGCCGCAGCAGCACCAGCAGCACCGTCGCCGCCATGCCGATCTGCTCGTAGGTCGGCAGCAGGCCGACACCGACGGTGGAGATGCCCATCAGCAGGATGGTGACCAGGAAGGTGTATTTGCGGCCGATCCGGTCGCCGAGGCGCCCGAACAGCAGGGCGCCCACCGGGCGGACGAGGAAGCCGGCGCCGAAGGTCGCCAGGCTGGCCAGGAACGCCGCGGTCTCGTTCCCCGCCGGGAAGAAGAAGGCGCCGAAATACACGGCGAGTGCCGCGTAGATGTAGAAATCGTACCACTCCATCAGAGCGCCGAAGGACGATGCGAAGATGACCTTGCGCTCTTCCCGCGTCATCGCGCCGCTGCGTGCGGCGCCGAGTTCGTTTGCGGAGCTTATCGTCACGATAACCCTCCCAGGCTGTGGCGGAGCGCGGCCGGGGCCGCGCGCGGTCGCCATGGCTAGAACCTCACCTGTCGTCTCTTCTTGTGCGTTTGTTGGCGGGGCCGTGCGACGGAACGCATCGCGGCCCCGCGTCCTTTTCGAGCCCGCTCCCGCGGGCCGGCCGTCAGACCGGGTAGACCAGCGCGTTCGGGACGAGCAGGTTGTCGTAGACGCAGCGGCGCTCCTGCAGCTTCAGGACGCCGTCGATCAGGCGGAACCGGTCGATGTAGGTGCCGACCTGGTGGATCGTCGATTCCGGACGGTCGAACAGGGTCTGCAGAACCAGGTAATTGGCGGTCGACTCGACCGTGCCGTCGTCGCCGGCGCGCAGCAGCCGCGCGGTGCCGACGATGTGGCGCAGGTAGCGCGGCGCGAACATCGCCGTCCTTTCGATGGCGAAGGCACGGTCGCGGATCATGCCTGCGCCCTCGCAATAGACCAGCCCGACCGGCAAGCCGGCGTCATGGTTCTCGCGCGAGGTGATCAGGTAGAAGGCGTCGTCGGTGAAGAAGCCGGGCCAGTCCTGCAGGCGCCCCTCATCGAGGGCGCCGGCGTAGGCGGTGTTGAAATCGTCGATCTCCGCACGGAGCAGGAGCTGGTCCGTCCGCGAACCGGAAGCGTTGAAGATGCTGTCCATGGCCGGCTCCTCACACATCCATGACCGACCGCCAATGCCGGTACATCGCCCGGATGGCGGATTCCGAAATCAGCGTGTCGGAGGTCCCGGCCTCCGTCGCCGGGTCTAGCGCCACAAGGTGCCGGCCGTCGGGCACGTTCTTCATGCCGTCCTGCACGTACTTGATGGCCTCGTTGTCCTCCAGGCCGAGGAAGCCGGCCGGCCCCATCAGGTTGCCCTGGCGCAGGCGGTGGCGCAGCATCTCGTCGTCGTCGCCCTCGAAGCCGAACATGGTCCAGTTCATGATGAACTCGTTCGGGCCGGTGGGAACGATCTGGCGGATGCCCAGCGTGTTCATCTCGCGCTGCACGATCATGTTCGGCCACACCGTCATCATGGTGACCGACCAGGGGGAGTCGAACTCCGGCCGGTAATCGACGAAGCGTGGCTCCTCCAGGACCATGCCTTCCTGGTAGGCGCGCATCTCCTTCTTGTTCTCCTGGCTGACGTTCTTCCCGTCGCTCTTGGCCGAGGCCATCACGCCGTGCCGGCCGCTTTCGTCGCACAGCATCAGCGAACGGTTGCCCGCCACCAGCAGGCCGAAGGACACCAGGAACGTGTGCAGCAGCGTGGCGTGGTAGGGGTCCTTCAAGTTCTCGTGATAGAGCTTCCAGTTGCCGGGCAGCGTGTTGCGATAGTAGCCGAGCACCTTCAGCGGACGGCCGTCGAAGGTCGCCTCGAACTCGCCCATGATGTCGGGGCCGAGATAGTCGGCAAGCGGCTCCATGTCCGAAGCGTAGGAGGCGAACACGACGCCGCGGTGCGTGGTGACCGCAAGCTGCGTCAGCCCGTGGTCCTGCGCCCGGAAGTCCTTGGGCATGCCGCCCTTGCCGTCCACCCCGCGCCGGAAGGGCACGCCGACGAGGTTGCCCTTCAGGTCGTAGCTCCACTGGTGGTACGGGCAGACGAACTCCTTGGCGTTGCCGCGCAGCGAGCGGCAGAACTCGGCGGCGCGGTGGGCGCAGCGGTTCTCGAAGACGTTGATGCTGCCGTCCTCGGCGCGGGAGACCACCACCGGCGTCGGGCCGACGTTGGACCGCACATAGTCGCCGGGGTTGGGGATCTCGGCCTCCAGCGCCACGTAGTTCCAGCTACGGCCGTGGAAGATGCGCTCCACCTCGCGGCGGTAGATGGTCTCGTCGGTGTAGACCCAGTCCGGTATGCGGGTCAGCCCCTCCTCGGGCCAGCGGAAGCTCGGCTGTGGTTCAGCCATGGTCTGGGACTCCTCTGCGGGGGCGCCGGATGCGGCGCAGTCCGATGGCGCGCCGGGGCATGCGGATGCGGATGTCGCGGCTGGCAGCGGAACGGCGCCGAGGGACGCGGCGTCGACGGGCGCACCGGATTCGATGCGCGCACGGGCGTCACGGATGGCCTGCGGATCGTCGAAGGCGATGGCCGCCGACAGCGTCCCGCCCTCCAGCAGGTAGAGCACCGAGCCCGCCTCGCCCGCCGTGCCGCGGACGAATACAGTGGCGTCGCGGGACGGCAGCCCGATCATCTGGATGTTGCGGCCGAACTGGTCGGTCCAGAACCAGGGCGTCCGGCCGTAGGTGGTCGCCTGTCCCGCCATGGTCCGTCCGGCGGCGATGGCCTGCTCCTGCGCGTGCTGCCAGGATTCCAGCCGGCAGCGGCGGCCGTTGATCGGGGTGGGATAATGGGCGACGTCGCCGGCGGCGAAGATGGCAGGGTCGGAGGTCCGCCCCTCCCCGTCCACCAGGATGCCGTTGTCCACGGCGAGCCCCGCGTCCCGCGCCAGCTCCAGGTTGGCCTCGGTCCCGATCCCGACCACCACGGCGTCCGCCGCCACCGCCGTGCCGTCCGCGCAGTCCACGCGCAACCCGGCGCCGTCGCGGCGGATGGCGGCGATCTCCACGCCGAAGCGGAAGGCGACGCCGTGCACCTCGGCCAGGGACTGCAGCACCCGGCCAGCGGCCGGCGGCAGCAGCCGCTCCAGGGGGGTGTCGGCGCGCTCCAGCACCGTCGCCTCGGCACCGAGCCTGCGGGCGGCGGAGGCGATCTCCAGCCCGATGAAGCCGGCGCCCACCACGACGATCCGGCGCGCCGCCCTCAGCGCCGCCCCCAGCGCCTCGGCCTCGGCGATGGTGCGCAGATGGTGGACGCCCGGCAGGTCGGCGCCCGGAACGGACAGGCGCCGCGCCCGCGCCCCGGTGGCGATCAGCAGCTTGTCGTAGTTCACGGCCGACCCGTCCGACAGGGACAGCGTCCGGGCAGTCCTGTCGATGGCGGTGACGCGGCAGCCCAGGCGGACGCCGACGCCCAAGCTGGGCAGACGGTCCGCCGGCAGCACGCGGATGGACTCGCGGTCCGCCGTGCCGAGCAGCAGCTCCTTCGACAGCGGCGGCCGTTCATACGGCGCCTCCGCCTCGTCGCCGATGAGCAGGATGGGGCCGGCATGCCCCGCCTGCCGCATCGCCTCGGCGGCGCGGGCGCCGGCCTGGCCGGCCCCGACGATGACCAGACGCTCGCCAGCCTCTGCGGCGGCCCCCGGCTCGCCGGCAGGCTCCTGATGGGGCTCGCCGGCCACCGTGCCGGCGCTGCGTGTCAGATCCACAAAGACAAGGCCGCCCTCCTCCTTCGCAGCGAAGGTCCGCAGGTCCGCACTGGCCGGTGCCGACATCGCCCTGCCGGTGCGGATGTCGAAAAGCGCCTGGTGGAGAGGGCATTCGACGCAGCCGTCCTCGACATAGCCGTCAGACAGGAACGCGAACTGGTGGGTGCAGATGTTGTGGGTCGCATAGACGGCGCCGTCCACCCGGAACAGCGCGACAGGAGTGCCCTCGACGTCGACCCCGAGGGCGCCGGTCTCCTTCACATCGCCCGACGATGCCACTTGAAGCCAGGGCATGGCGGTCGACCTCCTCATTGTTCTGATAATGATCAGTATACCTACATAAAATGCCCCGGCAAGAGGAATGTGATGGTACACTGACTATCTATGAATTTCGTAACCTGCACCCTTCGCTGTCCGTTCCTCCCGGAAAAACGTCGTTCTTATAGGAGGTTGTGCCGCATATTTGGTCGAAGTGCCCGTTTGTCGGGCGCCAAGATGCGGGGTATAGTCTCCTTTGTTGGAGCGGCCGCGAACGACCAGCGACGGGAAGACACGACCGGTTCCATCGGATCGGGCATGCCGCCACCGATACCGGCACGGCACCACAGCCACGACAGGCCCGCCCCTCCAATGCACTGATGCAGAAACGGTACCGGAATGTCCGAACTCAAGAAGAACGCCAGCAAGCGAACCGCTCCCGCCGCCCGGCCGGAGGCGGAGGAATCGCCGATCAACCTGCTGATCGACCACATGCCGCTATGGGCGCGGCCCGGCTATCTCGTGCGGCGCCTGCACCAGATCCACTACGCCCTGTTCCTGGAGGAATGCGCCGAGTTCGACATCACTCCGGTCCAGTACGGGCTGCTGACCTCGCTGGCGGAAAACCCGAACATCGACCAGAACTCGCTGGGCCGCGAACTGGGCATCGACCGCACGAACGTCGCCGACGTGCTGAGCCGGCTCAAGAAGCGCGGCCTGATCGAACGCTGCCGCAGCACCGAAGACAAGCGGATGGTGCTGACCCGCCTCACCCCGGAAGGCGAGCGGATCACGCGCGAGATGTACGGCGCCATGCAGAGGGCGCAGCTTCGCCTGCTGGAGCCGCTGCTGCCCGAGGAGCGCAACGCCTTCCTGACCATGCTGATCCGCCTTGTCGACGGCAACAACCATCTTGGCCGCGCCATCTTCCGGCCCACCTGACCCGTCTGCCCGACACCGCCCCGGCGTCGCGGCCCCTCCGGCCGCGGCACGGCGCGCTCCGCTTCCGTGCCCGCCGATCACCGTCGATCCCTGCCGGCATATATGAGGTTGCACAGAGCAAAACCTCTTTCCCCTGGGACGCTGCCATCTTCCGGATCCGCCCAAATATGGCGTCCACCACGATGCCTCTTCCCGCCGCGCCCTGGGAAACGCTGCTGAATGCCGACCGGTGTCGTCAGAAAAACGTCTTCAAAAGGCGTTGACGGGGGTGCGACAATTAGTCAGTATACCATCATGTTTGGCGCTGGATGTGGACCTCCATGACCAGTGCCGGACCGAAGGCGCACACGGCATCGCTCCTGGAAGAGGGACACGTGACTGCGGCAAGACGGACACCCATACATCGCAAACGTGCAACAGGCGGCCGCCGGCGCCGCCCTGCCCGGCTGCGCGCATGGTTCCTCCGGCCCTTCCGTCCATGGCGTGAACTCCCTCTCCGACGAACCGGCATCGGCTGACGGCATCCATCGACGGGACCGGCCGCGGCCCGCCGCTCTGCACCGCCACGGCCCGGCATCATGGCGCCGGACGGCGGCGCCGCATGCGCCAATCCAAGAAATCAAAAAGAACGACACCGACGAACAAACGACAGGGACGAGGTAGAGACATGAAACGTCGCGCTTTCCTCACCGCCACGGCGGTGTCCGGCCTCGCCGTCGGCACCGTCAGCGCCCCCGCCCTGGCCCAGGGCACGCCGCAGGTCCGCTGGCGCATGGCCACCAGTTGGCCGAAGAGCCTCGACACCATCCATGGCTCGGCGGAAGCGATGTGCCAGCGCATCGCCCAGCTCACCGACGGCAAGTTCGAGATCCGGCCCTTCGCCAGCGGTGAACTCGTTCCCGCCGGCCAAGTCCTGGACGCCGTCCAGAACAACACCGTCGAATGCGGCCATACGCTGGCCTCCTTCTACATCGGCAAGAACACCGCCTACGGCATCGACGGCGGCCTTCCCTTCGGCCTGAACGCGCGCCAGCACGCGGCTTGGCTGCACTATGGCGGTGGCATGGATGCGCTGCGCGAATTCTATGGACGCAACGGGCTGGTCAACTTCCTGGTCGGCAACGTCGGCGTCCAGATGGGCGGCTGGTACCGCAAGGAGATCAAGAGCGTCGAGGACTTGAACGGCCTGAAGTTCCGCGTCGGCGGCTTCGGCGGGCTGGTGATGACCAAGCTCGGCGTGGTGCCGCAACAGATCGCCGCTTCCGACATCTACACCGGCCTGGAGAAGGGCACCATCGACGCGGCGGAATGGATCGGCCCCTACGACGACGAGAAGCTCGGCTTCGCCAAGGTGGCGAAATACTACTACACGCCGGGATGGTGGGAAGGATCGGCGGCCATCACCGGCCTCGTCAGCACCACCGCCTGGAACAACCTGCCGGACCCGTTCAAAGTCGCCTTCGAGACGGCCGCCAACGAGCAGGCACTGCTCATGCAGGCGAAGTACGACGCGAAGAACCCCGAGGCGCTGCGCCGCCTCGTCGGCATGGGTGTCCAGCTCCGCGCCTTCCCGCGCCCCGTCATGGATGCCTGCTACAAGGCGAGCATGGAAGTCCTGAAGGAGAACGTCGACAGCAACCCGGATTTCGCCAGGATCTACGACTCCTGGAAGGCCTTCAACGACTCGTCCAACTCGTGGTTCGCGCTGGCCGAACACCAGCTCGACTCGTACCGCTACACGGCGCAACGTAAGGGCTAGCCGCCGCTCTGGAGACGTCCATCCGCGTCCGGCCTGTTCCCGCTGCGACCTCGCCGCGAAGGCGAAGGAAGGGTGGCGGGAGGCGTGCCGGGCGCCGATGGCCGGATTTCCGGAGCGGCCACGAAGAAGAGACGGCTGAGAAAAAAGCCAGCGGCAGCCGGGATGCAATCACGATGGGGATCGAAGGGTCATGAGCCACACCGGTATCGGCGCGCGCGTGCGCCGGAAGGAGGATGCCCGCCACCTGATCGGGCGCGGGCGCTTCGTCGGCGACATCAGGATGCCGGGCCTGCGGGACGTCGCCTTCCTGCGCAGCACCTACGCCCACGCGCGCATCGTCGCGATCACCAGACCGGCGGGTTCTGAAGGGTCGGTCTACACGGTCGACGACCTTGCCGGGCTGAGCCCGATCGTGACGCGCTCCACCATCCCCGGCTACAAGGAGTCGACGCACTGGCCGCTGGCATCGGGCAAGGTCCGCTTCGTCGGCGAGCCGGTCGTCATGGCGGTGGCGGCGAGCCGCGCCGAGGCTGAGGATCTGTGCGACGCCGTGCAGGTCGAGTTCGACCCGCTGCCGGTGATCGCCAGCAGCGAGGCCGGGCGGGCGCCCGATGCGCCGCGCGTCCATGAGGAGTGGCCCGACAACCTGTTCCTGGAAAGCGGCTTCGACAGCGGCGTCGACGAGGTGGCGCGCACCGCCCCCGTCAAGGTCACGCGCGAGTACCGCACCGCCCGGCAGTGCATGCACCCGATGGAAGGCAAGGGCGTGCTCGCCTACTGGGACTACCAGGCGTCCCAGCTCGTCGTGGTGACCTCCACCCAGGTTCCGCACATGATCCGCACCGGGCTCGCAGAATGCCTGGGGCTGGACCAGTCGCGCATCCGCGTGGCGCCGCCGGACGTCGGCGGCGGTTTCGGCTACAAATGCGTGCTGCAGCCGGAAGAGGTGCTGATCGCCTGGCTGGCGCTGACCCGCAAGACGCCGTTCCGCTGGGTCGAGGACCGGCGCGAGCACCTGACCGCCGGCGCCAACACCCGCCAGCATCAGTACCGCGTCACCGCCTATGCCGACGAGCGGGGCCGCCTCCTCGGCCTTGATGCCGAGGTGATGGTCGACACCGGCGCCTATTCGGTCTGGCCCTTCACCGCCTGCCTGGAGCCCTCCCAGATCGCCGGCAACCTGCCCGGCCCCTACGACTTCCAGGCCTACCGCTGCAAGACCTACACCGTGGCGACCAACAAGCCGGCCTTCACGCCCTACCGCGGCGTGGCGCGGACCGGCGTCTGCTTCGCCATGGAGCTGACCATCGACGCCATCGCCCGCGCCGTCGGGCGGGAGCCGGTGGACGTGCGCGCCGAGAACCTGGTCACCGCCGGGCAGATGCCCTTCACCAACGTCACCCGCAAGCATTTCGACAGCGGCGACTACCCGGCGTCGCTGCAGCGGGCGCGCGAGATGATCGGGATGGAGGCGGTGCGCGCCCGCCAGGGGTCGGGGGAGCCCGACGGCCGGCACATCGGCCTGGGCTTCGCCACCTACACCGAGCAGTCCGCGCACGGGACGACGGTCTTCAGCTCATGGGGACTGTCGGTCATCCCGGGCTACGATCAGGCGAGCGTCAAGATCACGCCGGACGGCGGCGTCGAGGTGCGCGCCGGCATCCACACCATCGGCCAGGGGCTGGAGACGACGCTGGCGCAGGTCGCCAGCGAGATCCTGACCATCCCCATCGAGCGGATCACCGTGACCCTGGGAGACACCGCGACCACCCCCTATTCCACCGGCGCCTACGCCTCGCGCGGGATCGTCATGTCCGGCGGCGCCACCTCCAAGGCGGCGCAGACGGTGGCGGGGCAGGTCCGGCGCATCGCCGCGCACCTGATGAAATGCGCGCCGGAGGAGGTCGAGCTGAGAGATGGCCGAATCTTCGCCGGCAACCGCAGCATCGCCTTCGCCGATGTCGGCTTCGCCTGGTACATGCGGCCCGACCTGCTGCCGACCGACGTGGACAGCCGCGGGCTGGAGGCCACGGAGGCCTACAAGCCCGCCGTCGACTCCGGCGTCTTCTCCTACGCCACCCATGCCGCCGTCGTGGCGGTGGATCCGGAGACCGGCATGGTGGAGATCCTCGACTACGTGATCGTGGAGGATTGCGGACGCCGCGTGAACCCGATGATCGTCGAGGGACAGGCCTATGGCGGCACCGCGCAGGGCATCGGCACCGCCCTGTTCGAGGAGAGCCCCTACGACGACCTCGGCCAGCCGCTCGCCTCGACGCTTCTCGACTATCTGCTGCCGGGTCCGACCGAGCTTCCATCGATCCGCATGGACCATTTCGAGACGCTGTCGCCCTACTCCGCGCACGGCGTCAAGGGGGTTGGCGAAGGGGGCGCCATCGCGCCGCCGGCCGCCATCGTCAACGCCATCAACGACGCCCTGGCGCCGCTCGGCGCGGAACTGACCGAAGTCCCGGCCACGCCGGAACGCATCCTGGCCGCCATCCTGGCGGCGAGGGGCCGGAGGTCGGCCGGGCAGGAGAATGCAGCATGAAGGCCCCCGTCTTCGACTATCACCGCGCCAGCAGCGTGCAGGACGCTCTGGCCGCCCTGGCGGACGGCCGCGGCGATGCCAAGGCGATGGCCGGCGGCTGCTCCCTAGGGCCGATGCTGAACCTGCGGCTGGCCCGTCCGGCCCGGGTCGTCGATTTGCGCCATGTGCCCGAACTGCGCCGGGTCGAGGAGACGGAGGACCGCCTCGTCATCGGCGCCCTGTGGACCCATGCCGAGATCGAGGACGGCGCCCTGCCCGACATCACCAATGGCTTCCTGCCGTCCGTGGCGCACGGCATCGCCTACCGCGCCGTCCGCAACCGCGGCACCATCGGCGGCAGCGTCGCCCACGCCGACCCCGCGGCGGACTGGATCACCACCCTGCTGACCCTCGACGCGCGGCTGTTGATCCATGCCCCCGACGGCGAGCGGCAGGCGTCGATCGACACCTTCATGCTCGGCGGCTACAGCACCGAACTCGGCGACGACGAGTTGCTGAGCGGCTTCATCCTGCCGAAGCTGTCCGGCCGGGGCCGCTGGGCCTACCACAAGATCTGCCGCAAGACCGGCGAGTTCGCCAAGGCGATCGGTGCCGTCCTGCATGATCCGGACCGCGGCTTGGTCCGCGTGGTCTGCGGCGCCATCGAACGCACGCCCATCCTGCTGGAAGAGACCTCAGCCGCGCTCGGCCGGTCCAGTCCGGAGGCCGCCGCAGATCTTGCCCCAGTCCTCAAGGGCGTCCTCAAGGACGAGATCGACCGGCGCCTTGCCGACCACGACGCCGTCTTCCGCCAGATGCACCACACGGCCGTAAGCCGTGCGCTTGCCGAATTGGGGTCGAAATGAACAGGGTTTCCGTCACCATCGCCGTCAACGGCCAACCCTTCACCGCCAGCATCGAGCCGCGCCAGCACTTGGCCGACTTCCTGCGCGAAACGGTCGGGCTGACCGGCACACACCTGGGCTGCGAGCAGGGCGTGTGCGGTGCCTGCACCGTCGAGATCGACGGCCGGCCGCAGCGGTCCTGCATCGCTTTCGCCGCGGCCTGCGACGGATCCAGCGTCCGCACCGTCGAAGGGTTCGACGACGACCCGACCATGCAGGAACTGCGCGAAGCCTTCTCGACGCATCACGGCCTGCAATGCGGCTTCTGCACGCCGGGCATGCTGATCACCTCGCGCGACATCGTCCGGCGCTGCGGCGAGACCGACGAACGCACGATCCGCGAGGAGCTGAGCGGCAATCTCTGCCGCTGCACCGGCTACATGGGCATCGTCGCCGCAGTCGGCAGCGTGTGCCGGGGCAAGGCGCCGCAGGTCAAGGCCCCGCCGGCCGCAACCCCCGTCCGGGCAGCGGCGGTCCACCTGCCCGAGCCGGCGATGGCCGCCACCGCGCCGCGGTCCGCCGCGCGCCCGTCCGCGGCACCCGCACCCGCGGCGGCGGCATTCGGCGCATCCGCCGCGACGACGGCCGGCGATGGCGCCGGCTGGACGGCCATCGACCAGTCCATCACCGTGGCCGCCACGCCGGACGCGGTGTGGGAGGCGCTGGGCGATGTCCGCCGCGTCGCCTCCTGCCTGCCCGGGGCGGAGGTGGAGACGCTGGAGGGCGAGGCGCTCACCGGCCGCATGAGCGTGCGCTTCGGCCCGATCAAGGCGCGCTTCGCCGGCGAGGGCACGGTCCGGCGCGACGAGCCGGCGCGCACCGGCCGGGTGACGGGCGCCGGGCGCGACAGCGGCAGCGGCTCCCAGGCCGCCGGCGAGGTCGTCTACCGCGTCGCCGCGGCCGAACGGCCGGACAGCACGACGGTGGCGGTAACCATCCGCTACAGGCTGACCGGAACGCTGGCGCAATTCTCGCGCGGCGCCCTGGTCCAGGACTTCGTCCGCCGCATGGCCGAGACCTTCGCCGCCAACCTGTCGGCCTCGCTGGCACCCGGCGCAGACGGCATTCCGCCTCAGGCCGTGAAACCGGCCGAGATGAACGTGCTGGCGATGCTGGTATCGGTGGTCGCCGGCCGCATCAGGCGGCTGTTCGCCGGTCGATAGGCGAAAGCCCAACGCTCCTCCGCGGCCCTCCGCGAGGCGTCCGACGCGCACCCCGGCGGGGCGCGAACGCTCCCGGCCGGCCGCACCCCTCACACGCTCCAACAGGAGACCCCGGAAGGTGCACGCAGCCCTGTCCCTGTCGCGCGCCATCGACCGTCTCAACGACGGCATCGGCAAGCTCGTCTACTGGCTGGTCCTGGCCGCGGTCGTGGTCAGTTCGGTCAATGCGGTGGTCCGCTACAGCCTCAACACCAGTTCGAACGCCTGGCTCGAACTGCAATGGTACCTGTTCGCCGCGATCTTCCTGCTGTGCTCGGGTTACACGCTGCTGCGCAACGAACACATCCGCATCGACATCGTGGTCGGCCGCTTCTCCAGACGCACCCAGGCGGCGGTCGACGTCTTCGGGATCCTCTTCTTCCTGTTCCCGATGTCGATCCTGATCATGTGCCTGGCCTGGCCGATGTTCCACGACAGCTACGTTACCCACGAGATGTCGAGCGATGCCGGCGGGCTGGTGCGCTGGCCGGCCAAGCTGCTGGTCCCCGTCGGCTTCTTCCTGCTCACCGTGCAGGGGCTGTCGGAGCTGATCAAGCGCGTCGCCTTCCTTGCCGGGGTCACCGACGAACCCGGCAGCGCGACGCACAGCCACTCCTGACGCATCGGAACCCGACCATGGCAGACGTGCTTACCGCCAACCTGGCGCCGCTCATGTTCCTGGCGCTGATCGTCTTCCTCCTGCTGGGCTTCCCGGTCGCCTTCGCGCTGGCCGCCAACGGTCTGGCGTTCGGCCTGATCGGCATCGAGCTGGGCCTGCTGACCCCGGCGCTGTTGCAGGCGCTGCCGGAACG
>NZ_JAGINO010000038.1 GCF_017876115.1 Azospirillum picis | reverse complement strand
GAACTCGGCCGTGAAAAGCCTCTGCGCCGATGGTACTGCATCTTAAGATGTGGGAGAGTAGGTCGCCGCCAGGTCACTCAGGCACAAGAGACGCCAAAATCCATACACGCTGCGCAATCATCTTCGATCAACGACGAACGCCCCGGCCCAAAATGGCCGGGGCGTTCGTCGTTCCGGGCATCCTCATCGCTGCGCCGTCATTGCCGAGCCGGGCCGAGCAGGGCCGCTGGAAGGTCGCAGGACCGGGAAGGGGGGCAGGCTGCAAAGCGGTGGATGGCCGTCCCCGGTGGCGGGGAGCCCGCCTTGACACTCGTGGTCAAGATCGTCGGTCCGCTGCCGGGTCGGCGGCGTCGTGGTCCGGACGGACGGGGGCGGGTGGGCTGCGGATGAACCGGTGCCGGAGATCCCGCAAGAGCGGCCGGCACCGGCCCGGAACGCATCGCGCTCCGGGCGGTTCCTAGAGTGTGATCGTTTCAGGCGGTATCGCTTGAACCGTGACTCACACGGAAAACCAAAAGCTTGGAGTCTGTCTGGTGCTTCAACTGGCACCAGACAGACTCTAGACGTCCGGATCAGCCGGCCCGCACCTGGGACAGGAAGCGGCTGACCTCGCCGCGCAGCCCGTCGGCCTGGACGGAAAGTTGGCGGATCGATTCCAGCATCTCGTACGCCGTCTTGCCACTGTGGCTGGCGGCGTCGTTCACGCCCACGATGCTCGACGACACTTCATGGCTTCCCTGCGCCGCCTGCTGAACGTTGCGGCTGATCTCGCGGGTCGCCGCCCCCTGCTGCTCGACCGCCGACGCGATGGACGCGGCGACCTCGTTGACACGGCCGATCACCACAGCGACGCCCTTGATCTCCTGAACCGCCTGTGCGGTCTCGTTCTGGATGGCTGAAACCTGTGTGGCGATGTCCTCGGTGGCCTTGGCGGTCTGGCTCGCCAGTTGCTTGACCTCGCTGGCCACCACGGCGAAGCCCTTGCCGGCCTCCCCGGCGCGCGCCGCCTCGATGGTCGCGTTCAGCGCCAGCAGGTTGGTCTGGCTGGCGATCGAGTTGATCAGCTCGACCACCGCGCCGATCCGTTCGACGGCGTTTGCCAACCCCTCGACCTTGCTGTTGGCGCGTTCGGTGTTCGCCACGGCTTCCCCGGCGATCTGCGCCGACTCCGCCACCTGCCTGCTGATTTCACCGATGGAGCTGCTGAGTTCCTCGGTCGCCGCCGCGACGGTCTGCACGTTGGCCGAGGTCTGTTCGGTTGCCGACGCCGCGGCGCCTGCCAGGTTGCCGGTCTGGTCGGCGGCACGGGCCATGTCCTGGGCGCGCAGTTCGATCCCTTCGGCTTCCTGGGCGACATCGTGGATCAGGTTGCCGACCGTCTTCTCGAAGTGATCCGCAAGCTGTGCGGTTGCCTGCCGCTTCTCCAGTTCGGTGCGCCGGGCCAGTTCCGACTGCCGCGCTTCCAGCTCGGCCTTGGCCTCGGCGTTCTCCTTGAAGACCTGGAGGGCCTGGGCCATGCTGCCGATCTCGTTGCGCCGGGCGGCTTCGGGGAAGGTGACGGCGAGATCGCCGGCGGCCAGCGACGTCATCTTGGCGCGCAGGGTGTGCAGCGAGCGCACGATGTCGCGGTTGATCAGGATGGCGATCAGAACGAGGGCGCAGACCAGCGCCGCGGCGATCGACCCAAGCCGGACCAGGAAGGTCTGATAGGCGGCATCGATGTCGTCGGTGTAGACGCCGGAGCCGACGATCAGGCCGAGCGGCAGATAGCGCTGCACATAGTTGGTCTTCGCCAGGGGGACGTCCGAGCCCATCTTCGGCCAGGCATACTCGATGATCGCGTTGTCCTGCTTCTGCATCGTGTCGATGATCTCGCGCACGAAGAACTTGCCGGCCTTGTCCGTCAACTGGGTGCGGTCGGTTCCGACCGCCTTGTGGTTGGACGGGTTAGCGACCGCGATGCCCTTGAGGTCGTAGGCGAACAGGTAGTCGGCACCGCCATTGTACGACATCGCGTGCACGGCGTTGCGGAAGCGCACGATCGCGTCGTCGCGGCTGATCGTCTTGGCCTGCACCTCGGCATCCAGGCCCTTGGCCATACCGACCGCCATCTCGACCACCGCACGGATGGTCCCGATGCGGTCGTCGACCATGCGCTGGTGGGCGAATCCGCTGCTGACCACGATGATGGCCAGCGGCGCCAGCAGCGAGGCGGAGACGAGGATGATCAGCTTCACGCGAATCGTCAGGTTTTCAAGCAGCCTCATGGCCTTTGCTTTCAAAATTGAATGGCCGGCCGCCCGCGCATCCGGTGGCCGCGGCTGCTTCCGGTCGATGCAGCGGCGGTCGCGGCGAAGCGGTGCGCCCGTGGTATTTCCCGGCGGAAGATAATTGTAAGGCGTTAAAGAAACGTTCGAATCCAAACCTTTAAGGGAATTGCATCCGCATCGGCGTTCCGGAAACTATATGTCCGCATGGTCGGTGCGCGGACACGCCCATGCACGACAGGTGGCACGGCTCACTGGGTGCCTGGCCGCCCGAGTCGCCCTTTGCCTGCAATTCGCGTCTCGGCTTCGACCGCCAGGAACAGCGCGGCGCCGGCAGCCGTCATCGCCACCCAGCCGGTGGCGTCGACCGCGGCGGTGCCGAACAGAGACTGCAGGGGCAGGGCGTAGGTGAAGGCCAGTTGCAGCACAGCCATCAGACCGATCGACAGCCAGACCGGCCGGCTGCCCGCCATGATCGCCGCCAAGCTGGCGGCATGCAGGCCGCGGACGTTCAGCAGGAAGAAGATCTCGCCGATCACCAGCGCATTGACCGCAATGGTGCGTGCCAGGGCGTCGCCGTGCAGGCGGTGGAGGTGGAAGAAGCCGAAGCTCGCCGCCACCAGCAGGACGAGGGCCAGCAGCATCCGCCGCAGCAGCGCCGCTGGCAGGATGGGCTCGCCGCGCGGGTGCGGCGGGCGGCCCATCACGCCCGGTTACGGCGCTTCGAAGGCCAGCGCCAGGCCGAGCGTCACCGCGGTCACCATGTTCACCCGGAGAATCTGGACAGGGGTGATCGGTAGGGTGGTGCCGGTCAGCACCGTGACCAGGGAATCTGCCTCAATCGTCCCGTTGGCCGGCATCCTAACCGGGGTTAGGGCGCCTCGCCGCGCCGGCGCCGATCATGCCGGGAGGCTCCGGGCCAAGTGCCGCGATGATGCCACGATGCCGGCGGGAGGCGGGAATGGACATTTGTTCGATGCTCGTGCCGGTGGGCGACGATCCCACCTCCTACCCGGCGCTCACCACGGCCCTGGCGCTCGGTCGCATGGTCGGGGCCGGAGCGACCGCGCTTCACGGTTCCGCCTGGCACGAACCGTCCTGGGCGGCGGGCGCCGTTCCCAAGCCCGAGCGGGCGCCGACCCGTCCGGTGGAGGACATGGCGGCGGCCGTCCGGGCACGTGCGTGGCGGCGGGCTTGGCCGGGGCGCCGGCCATGGCCTGGATCGAGGACCGCGGCGATCCGGTCGAGCGCCTCGCCGCCCACAGCCCCTATGGCGACCTCGTGGTGGCGGAACGCGGCAACCCGGGGCCGCGACGTCCGGGATTGCCGGAGCCGTCGCGGGAAACCCGTGGAGGGCGGGGCGATGCCCGGCCCTCCACGGCCCGGCGTCACTTCGCCGGCTTGCTGTAGTCGAAGAAGCCGCGGCCGGACTTGCGGCCGAGATAGCCGGCGTCGACCATCTCCTTCAGCAGCGGCGCGGGGCGGTATTTCGGGTCGTTGAAGCCGTCGTAGAAGACGTCCATGATGAACAGCATGGTGTCCAGCCCGATCAGGTCGGCCAGGGCCAGCGGGCCGATCGGGTGGTTGCAGCCGAGCTTCATGCCGGCGTCGATGTCCTCCGCCGTCGCCAGCCCCTCCTGAAGGGCGAAGATCGCCTCGTTGATCATCGGGCAGAGGATGCGGTTGACCGCGAAGCCCGGGCTGTTCCTGGCGGTGATCGGCGCCTTGCCGACGCGCTTGGCGAAGGCTTCGGCCTTGGCGTGGGTGTCGTCGGAGGTCTGGATGCCGCGGATCAGCTCCAGCAGCGCCATCAGCGGCACCGGGTTGAAGAAGTGCATGCCGATGAAGCGGTCCGGACGGTTGGTCGCGGCGGCCAGCTTGGTGATGGAGATCGACGAGGTGTTGGTGGCGACCAGCGCCTCCGGCTTCAGCGAGGCACAGAGGTCCTTCAGGATCTTGACCTTGAGGTCCTCGTTCTCGGTCGCCGCCTCGATCACCAGGTCGCAGGTGGCGAGCTTGGATTTGTCGGTCGTCGCGGTGATGCGGCCGAGCGCCGCCTCGCGGTCGGCGGCGGTCATCTTCTCCTTCTTGACCAAGCGGTCGAGGCTGCCGCCGACGGTCGACAGGCCGCGCTGCACCGCCTCCTCGGAGATGTCGGTCATCACCACCGTCAGCCCGGCGATGGCGCAGACCTGTGCAATTCCGTTGCCCATGGTGCCGGCACCGATGACGCCGACCGTTTCGATCCCCATGCTCTCGGCCATTGGCTCTTATCCCCTTTGTTCGTGCGATGGTTCGCATGTGCAACATGTTCTACACGGTTTCCTGTTGCACCGCGATGTCTTGTCGCATGCGTCAGCCCCGCGCGAATCCGGGCGCGGCGACCTGTCGCATCACCGCTCGGGAATGCCGTATTTCCGCAGTTTGTTGGCGATCATGGTGTGGGAGGTCGCCAGCCGCGCCGCCAGCTTGCGGCTCGACGGGAAGCGGGGATAGAGGCGGCGCAGCAGCGTCCGTTCGAAGCCCTCGACCGCCTCTTCCCAGCTCGCCGCCTCCTCCGCCGGGACATCGGCCGGCAGCATGCCGGCGCCGGCCAGTTCGAGGTCTGGGACGTCCAGCGCCCCGCCGTCGCTCATCGTCACCGCGCGGAAGATGACGTTCTCAAGCTGGCGGACGTTGCCGGGCCAGCGGTTGGCGAGCAGGGCGGAGGCCGCCGCCGGGGTCAGGCGGCAGGGCGGGCGGCGGGCCTGGGCGCAGGCGCGGACGATGAAGTGGCGGGCCAGCAGCAGGATGTCGTCACCGCGCTCGCGCAGCGGCGGCACATTGAGCGACAGCACGTTGAGGCGGTAGAACAGGTCCTCGCGGAAGCTGTGGTCGGCGACCATCGCCTCCAGCGAGCGGTGGGTGGCGCTGACGACGCGGACGTCGACCTTGCGCTCGCGTTCGCCGCCGACCCGGCGGAAGCTGCCGTCGTTGAGGAAGCGCAGCAGCTTGGCCTGGAGGTAGGCCGACATCTCGCCGATCTCGTCGAGGAACACGGTGCCGCCGTGGGCCAACTCCAGAAGCCCCGGCTTGCCGCCGCGCTGCGCCCCGGTGAAGGCGCCGGGGGCGTAGCCGAACAGCTCGCTCTCGGCCAGGTTCTCCGGCACGGCGGCGCAGTTCAGCGCCAGGAAGGGCTTGTCGCGGCGCGGGCTGGCACGGTGGCAGGCATGGGCGATCAGCTCCTTGCCGGTGCCGGTCTCGCCGAGGATCAGCAGGGGCGCCTCCATCGCCGCGACGCGGACGGCGCGCGCCTTCAGCGCCCGCACCGGCTGTGATTCGCCGAGGATGCGGTCGAAGCCACCACCGGAGCCGAACTCGTCGAAATTCTGCAGGGCGTCCAGCCGTTCGCCGAGGCGGGAGGGGGTGAACAGGGTGATGACGGCGCCGGCTGTCCCGATATCGACGATCGGCGTCACCTCCAGCAGGAAGGGCTGGCCGCTCAGCGTCACCTCGCGCCCGGACATGCGGAAGCCGCCGTCGATCAACTCGCGGGTCAGGCCGGGTACGGCGAACAGCTCGCCGATGTCGAGGCCGGCCAGCCGCGCCTCCGCCACGCCTGCGACCTCGGCGGCGGCGGTGCTGGCCACCACCACCCGGCCGGCGCGGTCGACCGCCAGCACCGGGTCGGGGAGGGCGGCCAGCAACGCATCCAGATGCAGCCGCCGCCGGGTGCCCGGCAGCATGTCGATTGCCGCCACCGCCTGCACCCCGGGGATGGTCCGCAGCGCGTCGGACAGCGCCGGCAGCGTCGCCGGATCGAGGCCGGGAGCATCGATGTGGATCAGCGGCGGATCGACCTCCACCGCCACCACGTTGAGGCGGCGGATCGCCAGCACGGCGAGGATCTCATGGGCGATGCCGACACGGTCGGCGAAGGTGACTTCGATGCGCATGGGGCGGGGTTGATGGGGGGCGGGGTGGTGGGGGGTGGGGGTGGCGGCATAAGCCGGCACTGTACACAAATCGATACGGTGTATCAAATTCTTTACAATGCGATCAAATCGCTGGGAATCCTCCGTATAGCGCCGATCTTTCGGTGGGAACCCACCCTGCTGTAAACATTGGCGTACACCCTGCCACACTCCCGAAACCCCGCAGCGCAGCAAATCCGCCATTTCCGCGGTTGGCACGTCCCTTGCGAAACCCTTTGCAAGCGAATCCATCCCTCGGGGGCCAGTCTCATGCGCGTGATCGTTCTGGGCAGCGGCGTCATCGGCGTCACCACGGCTTACTATCTGGCCCGCGCCGGGCATGAGGTGACCGTCGTCGACCGCCAAGCCGGGCCGGCGCTGGAGACCAGCTACGCCAATGCCGGCGAGGTGTCGCCGGGCTATTCCGCTCCCTGGGCGGCGCCGGGCCTGATGCTGAAGGCTGCCAAGTGGATGATGATGAAGCATTCGCCGCTGGTGATCCGGCCGAAGCTGGATCCGGCGATGTGGTCCTGGTGCCTGAAGCTGCTGGCCAACGCCAACGAGGCGAGCTACCAGCTCAACAAGAGCCGCATGGTGCGCGTCGCCGAATACAGCCGCGACTGCCTGAAGGCGCTGCGCGCCGAAACCGGCATCACCTATGACGAGCGCACCCAGGGCACGTTGCAGGTCTTCCGCACCCAGAAGCAGATGGACGCCGCCGGCTACGACATGGCGGTGCTGGAGAAGTACGGCGTACCCTTCAGCCTGTTCGACCGCGACGGCCTGACCTCGGTCGAGCCGGCGCTGGCGCTGGTGAAGGACAAGCTGGTCGGCGCCCTGCACCTGCCGGGCGATGAGACCGGCGACTGCTTCCAGTTCACCAACAAGCTGGCCGACCATGCCGCCAAGCTCGGCGTCGCGTTCCGCTACGGCGTGTCGATCCATGGGCTGGAGAGCGACGGCCGCAAGATCACCGGCGTCGTCACCGACCAGGGCACGCTGACCGCCGACAGCTACATCGTCGCCATGGGAAGCTATTCGCCCAAGCTGGTGAAGCCGCTGGGCATCGACCTGCCGGTCTATCCGGTGAAGGGCTATTCGCTGACGCTGCCGATCACCGATGCCGCCGGTGCGCCGGAATCGACGGTGATGGACGAGACGCACAAGATCGCCGTGACCCGGCTCGGCGACCGCATCCGCGTCGGCGGCACGGCGGAACTGGCCGGCTTCGACCTCACCCTGCGCCAGGGCCGCCGCGGTGCGCTGGACCATGTGGTCAGCGACCTGTTCCCGAAGGGCGGCGACCTGTCGAAGGCGGAGTTCTGGACCGGCCTGCGCCCGAACACCCCGGACGGCACGCCGATCCTCGGACCGACCCATGTCCGCAACCTCTACCTCAACACCGGCCACGGCACGCTGGGCTGGACGATGTCGGCCGGCTCGGCCCGCGTGCTGGCCGACCTGGTCAGCGGCCGCCGGACGGAGATCGACATGGACGGGCTGAGCGTCGAGCGTTACGGCCGCAAGGCGTCGGTGGCGGTGCAGCGTCCGGCCGCGGTCCGTCCCGCCTGATCGTAGCGGGAAACCCGCGCCGCCCGGCGGACGCGGGTCATCGCCAGCTCCAGCAGGGCGGCGTCGGTGATCTCGGCTCCATCGAGCCGGTGACGCCGGCGCCGCCCTTGGCATTTCTCCACCCGGTGGCCGAGGCGGCGCAGGTGCAGGATCGCCTCGTAGAGCCGGGTCGCCGGCTCCATGGCCGGGCGCGCGGTCATGGATGGACCACCAGGACGACCAGCCGCTTCGGGCCGTGGACGCCGTAGGCCAGGGTCTGTTCGATGTCGGCGGTCTTGCTGGGGCCGGACACCAGCAGCGCGTTGGTCGGCATGCCGTCGGCCCAGCGCTGCTCGTTCATCGCCTGGCGGAAGCTGTCGTAGAGCGCGTCGGCACGCAGCAGCGCCACATGGATGTGCGGGACCAGCGACAGGCTGCGCGGCTCCTCGGCACTCGGCCACAGGATCAGGCTGCCGGTCTCGGCGATGGCGCCGCGGCTGTCGGTCAGGCCGGCGTCGATCGACCCGAAGAGCCGGGGCTTGAGGTCTTCGATCGGCCGGTCGTAGGGGATCAGGGTGGGGCGCACCATCTCTCCCTCTCCCGTCCCGGGAGAGGGAAGGAGCCCAAGCGAAGCTTGGGAAGGGTGAGGGGCGGCGCAAGGATCAGGCGATCCATGCCCGGCATGCCCCTCACCCTCCCCATGGCTGGCGCCATGGGTCCCCTCCCTCTCCCGGGGCGGGAGAGGGCCTTTCCCCCACCCTTCGACCAGCCTCTTCCCCGCGTCCGTTGCCGGCGCGTAGAGCAGCGTACCGACGCCCTCGCGCGCCAGGAACCCGCGCAGCACCGCCGGCCAGTCGGCTTCGGTCGCGTCGAGGAACTCGGTATGCACCGCCTCCATCAGGCGGCGGATGCGGGGGAGGCGCTCCTCGGGCGCCCAGCGCTTGGCGTCGATCGGTGCGAAGTCCGACGCCGGCGGGGTGAGCGGATGGGCGTCGCGGCTGGCGCGCAGGGTCGCCAGGATCGAGTTGCGGGCGTCAGGCATCGGGGATCCCCTTGGCGCGGGCGAGGTCGTGCAGGGTGCGGGCGGCGAAGCGGGGCTTGCTGCGGACGCTGGTCCAGTCCTTCAGCAGCGGCAGCGAGGAGGGGGCGGCGTTGCCGAGCTTGCCCATCGCCGCGGTCGCGATGCGGTAGGCGGTGGGCGATGCGTTCATCGCCGCCCAGCCGCTCCACACCATCGCCTCCGTTCGGCTGGCCTTGGCGCCGGCGTCCTTCACCGCACCGCCGGGCTTCACCGCCTCGACCCGCAGGCGGCCCATGATCTCGACGATCGGGATCTTCACCGGGCAGATCTCGACGCAGGCGTTGCACATCGTGCAGGCGTGGGGCAGGGCGCCGCGCTTGTCCAACCCCTCGATCTGCGGCACCAGGATCTTGCCGATCGGTCCGGGATAGGGGGCCTCGTAGGCATGGCCGCCGACCTGCGTATAGACCGGGCAGTGGTTCATGCAGGCGCCGCAGCGGATGCAGCGCAGCGTGTCGCGCAGCTCCGGATCGGCGTAGATCGACGAGCGGCCGTTGTCGAGGATGACCAGATGCACCTCGCGCGGGCCATCCTTCTCTCCGGCCTTGCGCGGACCGGAGATCATGTTGACGTAGGTGGTGATCGGCTGGCCGGTGGCGGAGCGCGGCAGAAGGCTGATGACCGGCGGCACGTCCTCCAGCTTTTCCACCACCTTCTCCAGACCCATGAAGGCGATGTGGACCGGCGGCACCGTGGTGCACATGCGGCCGTTGCCCTCGTTCTCGATCAGGCAGAGGGTGCCGGTCTCCGCCACCGCGGCGTTGACGCCGGACATGCCGACGTCCGCCGCCTCGAACTTGGCGCGCAGCACCCGGCGGGCGAGGTCGGTCAGGTAGGCGGCGTCCTCGCGGCTCTCGGCGTCCTTGATCCTGCGCTTGAACAGATGGGCGATCTGCTTCGTGTTCAGGTGGATCGCCGGCATGATGATGTGCGACGGCATGGTGCCGTCGAGCTGCACGATGTATTCGCCGAGGTCGCTTTCCAGCACCTCGATGCCGTTCTTTTCGAGGACGGCGTTCAGGTGCATCTCCTCGGTCACCATCGACTTGCCCTTGACCACCAGCCGGGCGTCGACCCGATGCAGGATGTCGAGCGCGATGGCGTTGGCCTCGTCGGTGGTGGCTGCCCAATGGACGGTGATGCCGTTGCGGGTGCAGTTCTCCTCCAGCTTCTCCAGCAGTTCGGGCAGCTTGGCCAGTGCGCGCAGCCGGACGCTGGCGGCCAGCGCGCGGACGCCGTGCCATTCCGCCGGGTCGGGGAACTGGGCGGCGCGCTTGCCCGTCAGCCCATCCATCGCGCGCCGGAAGTTGCCGCGCAACTGAGGGTCGGCGAGCGCCGCCCGCGAGGCGGCGGCGAAGTCCGTCGGCTCATGCGCCATGGATACGTTCCTTCAGGAATTGGGCGATGTGCTGGCCCCGCACCGGCTTGCCGCCGGCTTCCAGGGCGCCGGTGATGTTCAGCAGGCAGCCGCAGTCGCCGGAGACCACGCGGGCGGCCTCGGTGCCCTCGATGTCCGCCAGCTTGTCGCCGACCATCGCCGCGGAAATCTCCGGGTGGCGGACGGCGAAGGTGCCGCCGAAGCCGCAGCATTCCTTCTCGCGCTTCAGCTCGACCAGCTCGACGTTGGCGAGTTGGCGCAGCAGCGCCTTCGGTTCCTCGACCACCCCCATCTCGCGCTGGGCGTGGCAGGAGGCGTGCCAGGTGACGCGCAGCGGCTCGCCCCTGTCGGTCAAATGGACGTCCAGCACATGGACGAGGAACTGCGTCAGCTCCCAGACGCGCGCCGCCACCTGCACCGCCTTGGCCTCGTCCGGCTCGCCGCGGAACAGGTCGGGCCAGTGCTTCCTCATCATGCCGGCGCAGGAGCCCGATGGCACGACGATGGGGTCCTCGCCGGGGAACAGGTCGAGCTGCGCGCGCGCGACCTTCAGCGCTTCGGCGCGGTAACCGGAATTGTAGGCGGGCTGGCCGCAGCAGCTCTGTCCCTGCGGGAAGACGACGGTCAGCCCCTGGGACTGCAGCAGATCGATCCCCGCCATCCCGGCGTCGGGGAAGAACAGGTCGACGAGGCAGGTGCCGAAATAATAGACGCGGCTGGGTTTGGTGGGCGCGGGCTGATGGTCCATGGGCGGTTCCTCACAAGGCGTTTCTTATGGCTGAGCTGCGGGTGCCCCCTCCGTTGGGGAGGGGGCAATGCTTGGCCTAAAAGGCCGGCTCCGCCACCCGCCCGCTCACCGGGGCCTTCGCCGTGGCGCAGGCGTCGACCAGATAGACGATCGAGCGGTAGGGCACGCCGGCCTTGTCGGACAGGCCGATCTCGCAGGTGCGGCTGGTGGAATAGCCCGAGGCGCAGCCCGCCGGCACCGCGGCCGGCAGGTGCCGCAGGGCGTGGGCGTTCAGTTCCGGGGTGGTGAAGCCCTTGTCGCCGGCGAAGCCGCAGCAACCGACGTCCGGCGGCACCACCACCGTCTCGGCGCAGGCCTTCGCCACCGCGGTCAGCGCGCCGTCCAGCCCCATCCGGCGGGTGGAGCAGGTCAGGTGCAGCATCACCGGTTCCGCCGTCTTCGCGATGTCGAGGCGGGGCAGGGCGAACTCGCTGAGGAATTCCGCGACGTCGAGGATGCGCAGCCCCCCGTCGGTCAGCCGCTTCTTCAGGCGCAGGGTGCAGGGGCTGGTGTCCATCACCACCGGGTGGCGGCCACCGTCGCTTGCCCTGGCCAGGGCGGCCAGCATGGCGTCGGCCTTGGCGTCGGCCGCTTCGATCAGCCCCTTGCTCTCCAGCGGCATGCCGCAGCACTGGCTGTCGGCGGCCTCCGGATAGAGGATGCGGAAACCGGCCTTGCGCATCACCGCCTCCACCACCTCGGGCAGCGGGCGCTTCTGCGGGTCGGTCGCCGCCGGCCCCATGGTCCGGCTGACGCAGCTCGGCGCATAGACCACCGTCGGGCGGCCGTCGCCCGCCGCCGGATCCGATTTCAGCGCGAAGGCCGCCGCGGTGGGCAGGCTGTGCGGCAGGGCCGGCAGGGTGCCGCCGCTCAGGACGCGGGCCGTCGTTTCGGCCACCCCCCGGCCGACGGAGCGGCGGGCGAGGTCGGCGAGCCGCAGGCCGGTGCGGGCGAGGCCGAGCGTGCCTTCCATGTGGTCGGCGACCAGGGCGCCGGCCTTGCGGGCCAGCGGGCCGCGGCGCTCACCGCGCAGCGCCTTCACCAGCAGTCCGGTCTCGATCCCGACCGGGCAGGCGGTGGCGCACAGCCCGCAGGCGGCGCAGGTGTCGATGCCCTGGTAATCGTAAGCGTCACGCAAGGTGGCAAGGCGCCCGGCATCCTCGCCGGCCGCCTCCAGCCGGGCCATCTCGCGGCGGCCGACGATGCGCTGGCGCGGTGACAGGGTCAGGCGGTGCGACGGGCAGGTCGGCTCGCAGAAGCCGCATTCGATGCAGGTGTCGACCAGCGGGTCGGCGGCGGGAAGCGGCTTCAGGTTCTTCAGGTGGGCTTCCGGGTCGCCGTTCAGGATGACGCCGGGATTGAGCAGCCCTTCGGGATCGAAGAGAGCCTTGATCTCCTTCATCAGGCCGTAGGCCTGCGGCCCCCACTCCATCTCGACGAAGGGGGCCATGTTGCGGCCGGTGCCATGCTCGGCCTTCAGGGAACCGTCATAGCGGTCGACCACCAGCACGGCGACGTCGTCCATGAAGCGACGGTAGCGGTCGATCTCCGCCTGGGTGTCGAAGGCCTGGGTGAAGACGAAATGCAGGTTCCCTTCCAGCGCGTGGCCGAAGATGATGGCCTCGTGGTAGCCGTGGCGGACGAACAGCGCCTGCAGCTCGCGCGTCGCCTCGGCCAGCCGGGGCAGGGGAAAGGCGACGTCCTCGATGATGACGGTGGTGCCGGTCTGGCGGATGGCGCCGACCGCCGGGAACAGTCCCTTGCGGATCTTCCAGAAGCCGTCGCAGGCCTTGGCGTCGGTGGTGAAGCCGGTGTCGCCGATGGTGACGCAGCCGGCCAGCACCGCCGCGATCTGCGCCGTGTTGGCGTCGAGCGCCGCGGCGCTTCCGGCACGGGTCTCCACCAGCACCGCCGCCACGTCGGGGCCGAAGCCCTTGATCTGCGGCGGCATGCCCGGCTTGTCCTGGATGGAGCGCAGGGAGGCGCGGTCCATCAGTTCCGCCGCGTCGACCGGCGCCGCCTTCAGCAGCGCCACCGCCCGGCAGGCCTCGGCGATGTCGGGGAAGAACAGCAGGGCGCTGGCCTTGTGCGGATGCTCCGGCACGGTGCGCAGCGTGATGGCCGAGATGAAGCCCAGCGTTCCTTCCGAGCCGATCATCAGGTGCTGGAGGATGTCGACCGGATCCTGGTAATCGACCAGCGCGTTCAGGCTGTAGCCGGTGGTGTTCTTGATGCGGAACTTGTCGCGGATGCGGCCCGTCAGCGCCTCGTCGGCGCGGGTGCGGGCGCCGAGCTCCGCCAGCCGGCCGAGCAGGGTGCGATGGCTGTCGGAAAAACGGCTGCGGCTGGCCGGGTCGGCGGTGTCGAGCACCGTGCCGTCGCCCAGCACCAGCCGCATCGAGTCCAGCGTGCGGTAGCTGTTCTGCGCGGTGCCGCAGCACATGCCGCTGGCGTTGTTGGCGGCGATGCCGCCGATCTTCGCGGTGGCGATCGAGGCCGGGTCGGGGCCGATCTTGCGGCCCAGCGGCGCCAGCCGCCGGTTCGCCTCGGCCCCGATCACTCCAGGCTGCAGGGTGACGGTGGCGGCGTCGGCGGAGATGGCGCATCCCCGCCAGCCGTCGCCCAGCACCACCAGCACGCTGTCGCTGACCGCCTGTCCCGACAGGCTGGTGCCGGCGGCGCGGAAGGTCACCGGCACCTTGTGGCCACGGGTGATGCGCAGAAGCCGCACCACCTCCTCCTCCGTCTCCACCAGCGCCACGATCTTCGGGATCAGCCGGTAGAAGCTGGCATCGGTGCCGTAGGCCAGCGTGCGCAGCGGGTCGGTGACCAGCCGGGCGGCGGGAAGGACGGCTGCAAGCTCGGCCAGGACGCGGTCGTAGGGGGCGGGCAGCATCGGCGGCGGCTCCTGCTGGAGGGGGGAAGGAGGATGGAGCGGGTGGGACCGGCCTCGGCGACCGGTCCCGCGAGCTGTTCAGCGGTTGATGGCCACGAGCCGCCTCAGCGGCCGATCACCATCGCGGTGAAGGGCCAAAGATAGGCCTGGGCCATCACCAGCAGGCCGACCAGCGCGGTCAGCGCCAGCGAGTGCCAGATGACGAAGCGCAGGATCTTGCCCTCGTGGCCGTGCCACTTGGTGGCGACGGCGGCGACGACGATGCTCTGGGCGTCGATCATCTTGCCCATCACGCCGCCCGAGCTGTTGGCGGCGGCCATCAGCGTCGGCGGCAGGCCGAGCTGCTCGGACGACACCTTCTGCAGGCTGCCGAACAGCACGTTGGACGCCGTGTCCGACCCGGTCAGCGCCACGCCCAGCCAGCCGAGGAAGGTGCCGAAGAACGGGTAGAGGAAGCCGGAGTTGGCGAAGGCGAGGCCCAGCGTGGTGTCCAGCCCGGAATAGCGGGTGGTGTAGCCCAGCGCCAACATGGCCGAGATGGTCAGCAGCGAGTTGCGGATGGCGTAGAGGGTGCGGCCGTAGGTCTTCACCATCTCCAGCGGCGAGTAGCCCATCAGGACGCCGGAGATGACGGCGGCGATGAAGATGCCGGTGCCGGTGGCCGACAGCCAGTTCAGCGTGTAGACCGCGGCTTCCGGATGGGGGGCCGCCACCACCGGCGGCACGCGCATCACCATGTTGTGCAGGCCGTCGACCGGGAACTTGAAGATCGACAGGCCGTCGAGGAAGGTCTTGACCTCCGGGATGCCCCACAGGAAGACGACGACGCTGAGGATCGCCCAGGGCATCCAGGCGCGGCGCACTTCGGCGGCGCTGTAGCCGTGGCTGCCGCGGGCCTCGCCCTCGACCACCGCGGCGCCGACGCCCTGCGTCAGGGCCGACGCGCCGCCGGCGGTGTGCCAGATCGCCTTGGGGTGCCAGACCTTCAGGAACAGGGTGACGCAGACCAGCGAGACGATGGCGGCGGCGACGTCGACCAGCCAGGGGCCGTGGTAGTTCGACACCAGGTACTGCGGGACGGCGAAGGAGACGCCGGCGACCAGGATGGCCGGCCAGATCTGGATCATGCCGCGCCAGCCGGCGAAGGCGACGATCAGCCAGAAGGGCACCAGCACCGAGAAGAAGGGAAGCTGGCGGCCGATCATCGCCGACAGGTCCAGCAGCGGCAGCCCGGTGACCGCCGCCAGCGCCAGCACCGGCGTGCCGAGCGCGCCATAGGCAACCGGCGCGGTGTTGGCGATCAGTGACAGGCCCGAGGCGGCCAGCGGCGTGAAGCCCAGCCCGATCAGCATGGCGCCCGTCACCGCGACCGGGGTGCCGAAGCCGGCCGCCCCCTCGAAGAAGGCGCCGAAGCAGAAGGCGATCAGCAGGAGCTGGAGCCGCCGGTCGTTGGTGATGCCGGTGATGCTCTCCTGCAGGATCTTGAACTGCCCGCGCTGTTCGGTCAGGTGGTAGAGGAAGATGATGTTGATGACGATCCAGCCGATCGGCAGCAGGCCGTAGGCGGCACCCAGCAGCGCGGTCTTGCCGGCCATCGCGACCGGCATGCCGAACACGACGACGGCCACCAGCAGCGCGGTCGCCAGTCCGAGCAGCGCCGCGCGGTGCGCCTTCATGTGAAAGATGCCGAGACCGCCCAGCATCACCAGCACCGGCAGCGACGCGAACGCGGTCGACAGCCAGATGTTGTTCATCGGGTCATAGACTTGCGACCAGCTCATCCTCGGGGACCTCTTCTCGGGGGACGTGATGTCGGTCCGAACGGTGTGCCGGGACGGCTGTCCGCATCCTGACGGCGCATCCGTGCCCTCCATGCCGCGATCGAGCGGCGGCACGGGTTCGGCCGGACGAGCGGCAATGCAGCGGCGTTCACCGCCGCCGGGAGCCTTCGGCCCCGGCGGCGGCGCGGATGCGCCCTTGGTCAGGGCTGGTCCGTCCTTTCCCGGTACTTGCGGATGCCCTTGCCCGGCGCGGCTGTCCCGGGGAATTCCCTTTGCCAGACGACAGCCGGTGGGCATCTCTTATCCATACGGTGTGCGTTGGATAAAAGATTTGACCATATCGTGCAATGGGTGAATCGTTTGCCGCGCCACCAACTTTGGTAGGGGGGTGTCACCGGCGGGGGTACGGCCGGGCCGCGGCCTCTGGACGGGTGTGCCGGTCACCGGTATTGAAGGGACGCCAAGACGTGCGGGAGGGATCGCCGATCCGATGCAGGGAACCATAAAACCGGCCAAGCTGGCCGATGCCATTGCCGAGCATCTGGAGCGGCTGATCCTGGAAGGCGCCCTGCGTCCGGGGGAGAAACTGCTGGCCGAGCGTGAACTGGCGGCGAAGCTGGATGTGTCGCGCCCGTCGCTGCGCGATGCCATCGCCAAGCTGGAGGAGCGCGGCCTGCTGGTGTCCGGCCGCACCGGCACCCATGTCGCCACCTTCCTGTCGCAGATCACCGATCCGCTGATGATGCTGATGCGGAACAAGCCGGACGCGTCCTTCGACTATCTGGAGTTCCGCCGCTCGATCGAGGCGGAGGCGGCCAGGCTGGCGGCGCAGCGGGCGACCGATGTCGACCGCGACGCCATCCGCGCCATCGTCACCCGCATGCAGGCCGCCCACGGCAAGGACGACAGCTCGGAGGAAGCGGATTCCGACGCGGACCTTCACCTGGCGATCTACGAGGCTGCGCACAACGTCGTCATGCTGCACATCATGCGCACGCTGTCCGACCTGCTGCGCAACGACGTGTTCTACAACCGCGCCGATCTGTATTCCCGCCAGGGCGTGCGCGACCTGCTGCTGCAGCAGCATCTGGCCATCGCCGATGCCGTGCTGGCCGGCGACGCGGCCGCGGCGCAGGCGGCGGCGGACGCTCATGTGGAGTTCACGCTGCACACGCTGCGCGAGATCCGCGAGCACAACGCCCGTGTCCAGGTCTCGCTGCGGCGGATCGGCCGGACCGACCTGATCGACAACGGGGTGTGAGGGCCGGGGAGGGGGCGCCTCCGCCGTCCCGCCGTCCCGCCGTCCCTGCCGGCGGGTCAGCGCCGGCCGCCCCGCTCATTGCAGGACGGGCGCGTCCATGCCGTGGGTGCCGCAGACCAGGGTCAGGAATCCGCCGTCGATCTCGGCGATGAACCCCCGCCTCACCAGCGCATCGACCTGCTGTCCGGCGTCTCCCTTCGGACGGAAGCTGCGGTAGGAGCGGAGAAGGTCCAGATCCGCCTCGTCGATGTCCACCACCTCGTCGACGGCGCAGTCGCGGGTGTCCCGGATGCGCAGCCGGCCGCCGTCCCGATAGACCACGAGTTCCGCCGGGCGGGCGCTCCAGCGGTCATACCATTTCCTGATCTCCAGCATGAAGCGGGCCAGCAGTTCCGGCCGGCCGCGGATGTCGGACGCCATGTCCCCGGTGAAGTTGTACGCCAGCTTCATCAGGTCGATGCCGGGCGGGAATGACTTCAGATATCCTTCCATCGGCCGGATGTCGGTGATCCCGTGGTCTTCCCGCTGGTCGAAGTAGGGGCTGAAGCGCTGGATGTAGATCGGCGTGATCACCGGCGGATCGAGGTGCTGCAGGAGCGGGATCAGGTCGGCGATCTGCCGGTAGTCGTCGGCGGAATCGTTGGGCAGCGCCACCAGGTGGTTCCATTTCGCCTCGATGCCGATCTCCTTGCAGTTCCGCAGCACCGTGATGTTTCTCGCTGCCGTCGTTCCCTTCTTCATCATCTTCAGGTGCTTGGTGGAGAGGGATTCGATGCCCGGGCCCAGGATGGTGATTCCCTGCTCCTTCATCCTGCTCAGCTTGTCGAAATCGAACATCGGCTTGATCTGGTAGAACACGGTGCCATCGAAGCCCCTGTCGCCGAGTTCCTGGAAGAAGTCGTCGAAGTAGGAGTTCGGGAAAACGGAATCGCAGCCGTAGAAGAGGGTGTATTCCGGGTATCTCTTCCTGATCTCGCTCAGGTGCGATGCGGCCTTGCGGGCGGACTTGGTGCGGAAGGCCATGCCGTCATAGCTGATGCCGCAGAAGCGGCAGCGGTTCTTGACGCCCCACCAGCATCCCCGGGAGGTTTCGAAATAGAGGAAGATGTCGCGCTCTTCCGGTGCGAACTGCTCCAGGAAGTCCGAATAGTCGGGGATGTCGAACTCTTCCAGCGTCTGGACCGGAAGGCAGCGGATCAGCTTTTCTGCCGGACGGTCGCCGTCCCGCAGGAGGCGTTCGCAGAAGTCCGGAAAGGCGACGTCGGCCTCGCCGTCGAACACATAGTCGAGGTGAGGCTGGCGGGCCAGTTCCTCGCCCATCTCCCCGTAACAGTTGCTTCCCCCGATCACCACGACCGTTTCGGGGAGCGCGCGCTTGATCGCCTTGGCCAACGCGAGCGATGCGTTGACCTGGGAATACAGGCTGCTGAGCCCGACGATCGCCGGTCTCGACTGGGCGATCTCGGCGACCGCCTGGTCGAGGAAGGCCTCCGCCCCGTCGATCGCCTGTGCCAGTTCCTGTGGTGTCAGCCTGGATTTCTTATGGCTGAAGAGCTGGTAGTAGCGGCTGTAGAAGCTGCCGCCGTGCGTCTCGGCCGGCCGGCTCGGGGCGAAGTCGCCATGCGCGCTTCGCGAGAAGATCTGCTCTTGATAAAGTTCGTCCGGGGACACCACCGACATGATCTCCCGGTAGAAATCCAGGCCGATCTGCCGGGCGTATGCCGCGTTGGCATACAGGACCCGGGAGGTGATGCCGCGCTGCGCCAGCGCGCTTTTCAGGACCGCCGTGCCGAGGCTGGGGTGGCCATAGGTATAGAATGGCGGAACGATGAGCAGGACCTGAACATTGCTTTCGCCGTTCATCGCGTTACCTTCGTGCCTGGGGGCTGTCGAGGGGACATTTTCAGTCGAGGGGACATTTTCCATTGTGCCGGGCCGTTGGCGGTGGGGGTTTCGGCCACGGGAATACGAAGGCGATCAGGCCCCTTTCGCCGCCATCTTCCCCGCCATCGCGGTCAGCAGGCCGGCGCCGTCCGGGCTTCCGAGCCCGGTGCAGGCGTCCCAGCCCGGCTGGGCCTGGTAGAAGCCGTTGTCCCCTTCGGTGATGTCGTTGAAGGCGGCGGCCGCAGACGGTTTCGGCAGGCCGTAGAGGATCGGGTTGAGGAAGCCCACGGGACCGCCGAGCGCCTGGTTCAGCCGAATGGCCAAGGCCGCCCACAGCGGAGCCACCGCGCTGGTGCCGCCGCTGACGTGCCAGTCTCCCAGGATGTACAGCCGGTAGCCGGTCATCGGATCGGCGTTGGCCGCCACGTCGGGCACCGCCCGCCCCGCGGTGCCCGTCGGCTGCACCGCGGCGGGAGGTGCCGGCACCGGCCGGATCCCGGCCTGCGCCTGGTAGGACGGCATGGGGAAGAGCGTGCTGACGCCGCCGCCGGTTGCCAGCTTCCACCAGGGGTCGTTCCAGGTGATCTCCTGCTCGATCCGTCCGTTCCGGGCGACCAGCCGGGTGCCGCCGCAGCACAGTGCCTCGGGTACCGAGCCGGGGAAGTCGACGGCAAGGTGGCCGTCGCCGGTGCCGTCGGACGCCCCTTCGTCGCCGGCGGCGACGCAGATGGTGACGCCGAGCAGCGCCGCCTCGGCGATGATCCGCCGCATCTGGTCGGCGGCGGCCCGGCTCCATTCGCTCTCCGGCTCGCCCCAACTGACGGAAATGGCTTCGGGAGCGTTGGCCGCGTCGTGGATCGCCTCGTGCAGCACCTCCATGAATCCCTTTTGGGAATTCTCCGTCGCGAAATAGACCACCGTCCTGGCTTTCGGCACGACGGCGGCGGCGACTTCGATGTCCATCACCACCTCGCCGTAACCGTGGCTGGGGGCTTCGACGCTTCCGGGATCGTTGGGACCGACGGCGACGATCTCGGGCTTGGGAATGGCCAGCGCCGCGAAATAGGCGTCCAGATCCGTTTCGAGGTAGCCGGCGGCCAGCTCGATGATGCCGAGGCAGCGCCCTTCGCCGTCGCCGTCCGGAAACCTATAGAGCGCCGCGAGTTCCGGTGCGGTGTACTGGGCGATGGAACCCGGCTGCGGCGCGCCGGCATCGGACGGCGAGACGGTGGCGAGGCGCCGTGCGATCGGGTGGTTGTCCAGCCCGGCGACGAGGGTGACGATGTCCTTCAGGTCCTCGGGAAGCCGCACCGCGCCGACATGGCTGCGGTAGCGCAAGCGTCCCTTCGCGAAGAGGGCGAGTTCGACGCCGAACGCCTCGCCGACGGCCGACGCCGGACCTGACAGCCTGACGAGGCATTTGCCCGCATCGACGCCGTCCACCTGCAGCCCGTGCGTTCGGGCGAAGGCGGCGACCTTGTCGAGGTCCTGCGGGTCGGCGGCGAACCGCGCCAGGAAGTCGCGGCGCGCCAGGCGGCCGGAGGGCGGCGTTTCCGCAAGGCCGGACAGCAGGCTGCGCAGGGGGGCGGGCTGGCGCACATAGACGGTGACGTGGACGACCTCGTCGGCCGCCGGTGCGCCGACCCTTGCGGCATCCTGCGCACGCGGCTGTTCGCTGCCGGACAATGCGTATCGGCTTTCCATGGTCCTCCCTCCTCCCCCGCTCGGTCGCGGGCGTTGTCGTGGCCGGTGGTGTCGGCAGGGCTGCGCTATGCCGGGGTGCGGTCGCGGAGATAGATCGGGAACACGTCCTTCCAGTTGTACTTGTAGCTGGGGCAGCGCGGCGGCTGGTCGGGCAGCGCCAGGTTGCTGTGCGGGCAATGGGCGTAGCACAGGGGCAGGAAGACGCAGTCCCGGCAGGACGGATTGCTCTCCGGCCGCTTGGCGCTCCACTTGCGCAGCTCGTCGTCGTCCTCGATGCCGGTGAAATCTCGGATGGTGGTCTGCGCCGCACCGCCGCCACCCAGTTCATGGTCGCATTTCAGGATGCGTCCCCGATGGTCGATGACGAAGCCGTTGCTGACGGACGCGTAACAGCCCAGATAGCCCGCTTCGAATATCAGCGGCACGAAAACCTTGAAGCCGCGCCCGGTCGCCATGTCGATCAGATTTCGCTCCATCCGGGCGAAATCCGTCATGGTGAAATGGATCTTTTCCTTTGGAACGTAGTTCGTCGATTCATCGGATACATTGAAATTGAACACCGGGTAGAAATACACATTCGAGATGTGGTCTTGAAGCTGTGCAGCGGCGAGTTGCTCCAGCAGGGTATCGACCTGGTCGATGTTGATCCGGCTGACATTCACGCGCACCAGGATGCGGAGGTGCCGGCTGGCGGAGCGGATGTTCTCGACGATCCGGTCGAACGACGGCTCTCCCGGCCGGTGGTCCAGGCTCGACCTGCGGACACGGTTGTGCTCCTGCCGGCTGCCGTCGAAGGTCACCTGGACCGACGTGATGCCGCAGGCGGCCAACTCCGCCGCGGTTGCCGCATCCAGGAAATAGCCGTTCGACACCATGCGGAACGCGTAGCGGACGCCCATGGCGTCGCAGATCCTGCGGATTTCATCGGCGGCCCTGGTGATGAAGGGCTTCGACAGCAGGGGCTCGCCCCCGAACCAGGTGATGCCCAAGGTGCCGTTCGCGGTCAGGCGCGACGATATGAAGGCGAGCAGCGAGTCGAGGTCTTCCGCGTCGAGCGCGCCTTCGCTGCTCTTGTCCTCATAGCAGTAGTAGCACTTCATGTTGCATTTCAGGCTCGGCGCGATCACCAGCGACAGCGACGAGGCATCGGAAACGGTCGTGTCGTACTTCTCGACGGCCATGGCCAGTTCGTCGGCGTCGCCCGGCACGGCGAAGCCGTTCTCCACCAGGAAACCGACGACGGCCGACCATTCGCCGGCATCGGCACCATCGGCGCCCATCCGTCCGGCGACCTCCTTCATCAGGGCCATCTGTTCGGCGGAAAGGCGGACCGAGGTGCCGCGGTAGGTGTTGAAAAGAAAGACGCCGCCGTCGTCCGGAACCTCCAGATTGTAGCGCGACAGCTTGATTCCCATCCTGCACCTGTCGGGTTCGCGGTCTAGGGCGATGGCGCATGCCGCTTCGCTGCGGTCGTGCAAGCCATTGGGTCCGGCGGGGAGGACAGCGTCCACCGGGGCGACGGCGCGATGCGCGTCGGTGAACGCTGCCCCTCGCAGGCACTCCCGGTCATTCGGGCCGGACAACCCGAACGACCCATTCGCCGGATCAGTCGGCGATGCACACCGCGCAGCGGGGCTGGATCGCCTTCGCGGTCGGGCTTCCGACATACTTGACCAGATCGGCCAGGAGCTGTTCCGGCGTCAGGGCGTCACCGATCGTGGTGCCCTGGGGAGCCGTGATCTTGAGGGTCTGGGCGTCGAGCTTCTCGAGCTTCATCGTCTCTCTCCATGATTGTCGCGTTGGATGCAATCAACGAGCGTGTCTTCGTCTTTAACACGCTCATAAGAGGTACATTGATAATAAATGCCCGCACAAGGAGTAATGGTGCGACAAAATGCGCGCCTTTCCTTCGAAGGGGGAGCGGTGCCGTCCCGCCGGCTCGCCCCCCGGGGGCGCCGCCTTATGGCGGGATGGTTCGTTACGGGGTACAATCCTTTGCGGCCAACCGCCTCGACGCCGGTTCGCCGCGAAAGGCCCTTTCCGTCCCTCCGTACCGTCCGGGTGCCGATCAGTGTCCGTCCCCAAGAAGCGCCGCATCCTGCTGATCGAGGACACGGTCCCGCTCGCCAAGCTCTATATCGAGTTCCTGCGCGCCGACGCCCATGAGGTGGTGCACTGCACCCGTGGCGGCGAGGCGCTGGCCGCGGCGGCGGCGCAGCCGCCCGATGCGGTGATCCTCGATCTGAAGCTGCCGGACATGGACGGGCTGGAGGTCCTTCAGGCGCTGCAGGCCCGCGATTCCAGCGTGTCGGTGGTCATCATCACCGCCCACGGCTCGATCGACCTGGCGGTGGAGGCGATGAGGCTGGGTGCCTTCGACTTCATCGTGAAGCCGTTCAACGCCGACCGGCTGAACCTGACGCTGCGCAATGCGCTGGAGCGGCGGACGCTTGCACGGATGGTGGAGGGATACCGCAGGCATCTCGACCGCGGAAGCTTCCACGGCTTTATCGGCAGCTCGCCGGAGATGCAGGCGGTCTACCGTATGATCGAGAGCGTGGCGGCCAGCCGCGCCAACGTCTTCATCACCGGCGAGAGCGGCACCGGCAAGGAGGTGGCGGCCCAGGCGATCCATCGTGCCAGCCCGCGGCGCGACCGCGCCTTCATCGCCCTGAACTGCGCCGCCATACCGAAGAACCTGCTCGAGTCGGAGATCTTCGGCCATGTGAAGGGCGCCTTCACCGGGGCCACGGGCGACCGTCCGGGAGCGGCGCTGCTTGCCGACGGCGGGACCCTGTTCCTGGACGAGATCTGCGAGATGCCGGTGGAACTGCAGAGCAAGCTGCTGCGCTTCGTGCAGACCGGTGCTGTCACGCCGGTCGGCAGCGGCCGGGAGGAGCGGGTGGACGTCCGTTTCGTCGCCGCGACCAACCGCGATCCGCTGGCCGAGGTGCAGGCCGGCCGCTTCCGGGAGGATCTCTACTACCGCCTGCACGTCATCCCGCTGGCGCTGCCGCCGCTGCGCGACCGTGGCGACGACGTGATCGACATCGCCAGGGCCTTCCTGGTCGAGTACGCACGGGAGGAGGGCAAGGCCCTGTCCTCCTTCGCCCCCGATGTCGAGGCGCGGCTGCGTGGCCATGACTGGCCCGGCAACGTGCGGCAACTCCAGAACGTGGTCCGCAACGTGGTGGTGCTGAACGACGGCCCGCAGGTCACGCTGGACATGCTGCCGTCGATGGGGCCGGCGGCATCCTCCCCGGGCACCGGGGCCGGCGATGCGCCGGTGGCGTCCTCCCCGGCCAGCGGGACCGGGGAGGCGGATGACGCCGATGCCGTTCTGCCGCTTTGGCGGATGGAGAGGGAGATGATACGCAAGGCTTTGCGGCTGGCCGGCGACGATGTTCCGCGGGCCGCGCTGATGCTGGAAATCAGCCCGTCCACCATCTACCGCAAGCTCCAGCAGTGGCGCGCCGCCGGCGACAAGGCCGCCGGGGAGCATGCCGCGGCGGACAAAGCCATCGAGGAGAGGCCGGCATGAAGGCGGGACCGGACGTCGGGACGGCCGGAGGCCGGAAGGGGCCGGCCCCGGCTGCGGTCCCCGGGGACGAGCGGGAGAGGCTGGCGGTCCTCCAATCCTACTGCGTGCTCGACACCCCGCCGGAACCCGGGTTCGACAACATCGCCAAGCTGGCCCGGCATTTCTTCGGCACGCGCATGGCGCTGGTCTCGCTGATCGACCGTGAGCGGCAGTGGTTCAAGAGCCGCATCGGCCTCGATGTCGCCGAGACGCACCGCGACCTCGCCTTCTGCGCCCACGCCATCCTCGACGACGGCATCCTGGTGGTGCCCGACGCCACGCTCGACCCGCGCTTCAGCGGCAACCCGCTGGTCACCGGCGATCCCAACATCCGCTTCTATGCCGGCGCTCCGCTGGTGGTCGGCGGGCACAAGCTCGGCACCCTGTGCGTCATCGACGACCGGCCTCGCGCGGCCCTCGACGCCCGCGAGGCGGAAACCCTGTCGCAGCTTGCCCAGCTCGTGGTGGACGAACTGGAGCTGCGGCGGGAGGTGGCGAGGCGCGAGCGGGCGGAGGCCGAGCTTCACGACCGTTCCCGCCTGCTCAACCTCGCCGAGGAGGTCGGGCAGTTCGGCCACTGGTACATGGATCTCGTCACCGGGGCGCGCCGCTGGTCCGACGAGGTCTACCGCATCGCCGGACTGCCGCCGCAGAAGACGCCGCCGACCGCCGAACTGTCGCGCGGCATCTACCATCCGGACGACCGGCCGATGATGGCCGCCCTGGTCGAGCGGGCGCTGGAGACGGGCGAGGGGTTCTCGGTCGAGGCGCGCATCCTCCGCCCCGATGGCGGACTGCGCCACGTCTTCGTGCGCGGCGTGACCGAAGCCGGCAGCGACGGTTACCCCGCCGGCCTGCTCGGCGTCGTGCAGGACATCACCGAGGCCAAGCGCGAGGAGGCGGAGCTCCGCCTCGCCAAGCAGACCCTCGACGACGCCATCGAGGCGGTTCCCGAGGGGCTGGCCTATTTCGACGCCGGCGACCGCCTGATCCTGTGCAACCAGCGCTACCGCCGGGCGCACCCGCTGACGGCACCGCTGCTCACCCCCGGCCGTCCCTTCGAGGAGATCCTGCGCGCGGCGATCGCCAACGGCGAGTTCGGCGCCAACCCCGACGGCGGCAACGACGAGGCCTGGATCCAGGCCGAGCTGGCCCAGCACCGCAACCCCGGTGCGCCCTTCGAGCGCGAGCTTCCGGACGGGCGCTGGATCCTGGTGGTGGAGAACCGGACCTCCAGCGGCGCGCTGGTCTGCACCCGCACCGACATTACCGAGCAGAAGAGATTCGAGGCGGAGCTGCAGCGCCAGGCCGCCGACATGTGCGCGCTGGCCGAGGGGCTGGATGCCGCGCGCGAGGAAGCCGACGCGCTGCGTGCCAAGGCGGAGGCCGCGACCCAGGCCAAGTCGGAATTCCTCGCGGCGATGAGCCATGAGATCCGCACGCCGATGAACGGCATCATGGGGATGACGGAGCTGCTGTTCGACACGCCGCTGACCGACGAGCAGCGGCAGTTCGCCCGGGCGATCCGCAGCTCCTCCAATGCGCTGCTGACCATCATCAACGACATCCTCGACATCTCCAAGCTGGAGGCCGGGCGCGTCTCCATCGAAACCCTGCCCTTCGATCCCGCCGACCTCGTGGAAGGGGTGGTGGAGCTGCTGACCCCGCGCGCCCATGAAAAGGGCATCGAGATCGGCTTCTATATCGACCCGCTGCTGCGCCGCACGCTGATGGGCGATCCGACCCGAATCCGCCAGATCCTGGTGAACCTCGTCGGCAACGCCGTGAAGTTCACCGACCGCGGTTCGGTCGCCGTGGAACTCGAGGCGCTGGACTGCACCGACGAGCACCTGATGCTGCGGGTGACGGTCACCGACACCGGCATCGGCATCGCCGCCGAAGCCCTGCCCAGCCTGTTCAACAAGTTCCAGCAGGTGGACGGGTCGATCACCCGCAAGTTCGGCGGCACCGGCCTGGGGCTGGCCATCTGCCGCCAGCTTTCGGAATTGATGGGCGGCAGCATCGCGGTGGAGAGCACGCCCGGCGTCGGCAGCCGGTTCCAGGTCGACCTGCCGCTGGAGCTCTCCGACGAGGCCCAGCCGCCGGCCGAGCGGCCGCTGTCGGGCCGGCGCGCCCTGGTCGTCGACGACCTGGCGGTCAACCGGCGTGTCGTCGCGGCGATGCTGGACAGCCTGGGGGCGCAATGCCACGCGGTCGACAATGGCGTCGATGCGCTGGAGCGGCTGACGCGTGCCGCGGTGGCGGGGGTGCCGTTCGACGTCGTGCTGGTCGACCAGACGATGCCGGGCATGGGCGGCAACACGCTGGTGGCGGCAATCGCCGGCAACCCGGTCCTGGCCGCCACCCGGCGGGTGCTGGTCACGGCGCTGGGACCGGCGGCGAAGGCCGAAGGCGGGGGGGCTTGCGCCCTGGCCCATGCCACCCTGGTCCATCCCCTGCGCCAGAGCGCGCTGGAATCCTGCCTCGTCCGGCTGTTCGGGTCCGATACGGCGGTGGCGGTTCCGGCGGCACCGATCGATGCCAGGCGCGGGGAGGCGCCGCGCAGCGGCCGGATCCTCCTGGCGGAGGACAACCGGACCAACCAACTGTTCGCCGCAACGCTGCTGCGACGGCTGGGATACGAGGTCGAGCTGGCGGAGGACGGCGAGCAGGCGGTGGCGTCGGCCGCGCGCGGCGGCATCGACCTGATCCTGATGGACGTCCAGATGCCGGGCATGGACGGCCTTGAGGCGGCGCAGGCGATCCGCGCCCTCGGCAGCACCCGCGGCGGCGGGCTGGCGAGGCTGCCGATCATCGCGCTGACCGCGGATGCGATGCCGGGCACGCGCGAGCTGTGCCTGCGCGCCGGCATGAGCGATTACCTGACCAAGCCGATCAGCCGGGCCGGACTGTTGGCGGCCCTCGACCGCTGGATAGGCCAGGGGGTGGACGGCCCGGAGACGCCGGGCAGGATCGGCGCCGGGCCGGCCGACGGCGACGGGGCGTGCGGCACCGGCGGTGAGATCCTGGACGAGGCGGTGATGGCCGACCTGGTGGCGTCCATCGGTGCCGACAATCTGGTGCCGATCGTCGGCAGCTTCCTCGCCGACCTGTCGCGCAGGCTCGACCGGCTTTCGGCCATATCCCGGGATGGGGGATCCGGGAATGGGGGCTCGCCGGTGGACGCGGTCGACCTGACTGCGCTGGCGGCGGATGCCCACGACCTCTCCAGCCTGGCCGGAAGCTTCGGCGGCATGGGCGTCATGCACCTGGCATGGCGCATGGAGATGGTCTGCCGCAACGGCGACCGGGCACAGGCCGGCCGCCTGCTGCCGGTGCTGGTGCGCGAGGCCGGCCGGCTGGAGCACTGCCTTCGCGAGCGCGTCGGCTCGGCTGTCGGCGGGCTCCGGCCGGCCGTGTGAGCCGCGGAGCGGGCTCAGGCCAGTCCCGGTTCAGCCCATGCCCGGCTCAGCCCATGCCCGCCTCAGCCGGTACCGGGCTGGGCGGAGCCTTCCGTGTCCTCGGCGCGCTCGCGCAGCTCTTTCGACGACAGGCCGGCGGGGGTCGCATCCTGGAGGGTGCCGTCGCCCGGCGTCTTGCGCAGATCCTCGCGGTCGGACCGCTGTCCGGCCGAGGTCCGGTCATGGTCGGCCGAACCCGGCGCCGGGGCGTCGGACGCCTTCCCCGGAGAGGGCATTCCTTCGGAGGGGGTGCGTGTTTGGGGCGTGTCGGTCATGATGTCCTCTGCTATCTTCCGCAAGAGTCAACGACGCGGACGGGTGCGTGTTCCGCTGCGGTCCGCCCTATCGGAAACCGCCCTATCGGAGACCGGGAGAAGACGGCCGGATGCCATCGGCGCCACGGCCGCAGAAAACGACGGGCCAACCACAAGGTCCGGCAGCGGGAGGCCGCGCGTCGCCCGCCATCCGGCCAGCAAGGAGTGCGAGAAGGTCATGGAATCGAGCAAGCACACGCCGCACGGCGATGTGACCCAGGTCGGCACCGTCACGCTGACCGACGACGCCACCGGCAAGACGCTGAAGCTGCCGCTGCTGGGCGGGTCCACCGGCCCCAACGTGATCGACATCCGCAAGCTCTACGCCGAGACCGGCTACTTCACCTATGATCCGGGCTTCACCTCGACGGCCGCCTGCGATTCGGCCATCACCTACATCGACGGCGACGAAGGCATCCTGCTGCACCGCGGCTACGCCATCGCCGACCTGGCGGAGAACTGCGACTTCCTGGAGGTCTGCCACCTGCTGCTGAACGGCGAACTGCCGAACCCGCAGCAGAAGGCCGATTTCGAGCGCACCATCACCTACCACACGATGGTGCACGAGCAGCTTACCAAGTTCTACAGCGGCTTCCGCCGCGACGCCCATCCGATGGCCATCATGTGCGGTGTCGTCGGCGCCCTGTCGGCCTTCTACCACGACAGCACCGACATCTTCGATCCGGTGCAGCGCAAGATCGCCGCGCACCGCCTGATCGCCAAGATGCCGACGCTGGCGGCTATGGCGTACAAGTACACCGTCGGCGAACCCTTCATGTATCCGCGCAACGACCTGTCCTACGCGGAGAACTTCCTCTACATGACGTTCGGCACGCCGTGCGAGGAATGGAAGGTCGACCCGGTCCTGTCGGAAGCGATGGACAAGATCTTCATCCTGCACGCCGACCACGAGCAGAACGCCTCGACCTCCACCGTCCGCCTCGCCGGCTCCTCGCACGCCAACCCGTTCGCCTGCATCGCCTCGGGCATCGCGGCATTGTGGGGTCCCGCCCATGGCGGCGCCAACGAGGCCGTGCTGAAGATGCTGGACCAGATCGGCTCGGTCGAGAACATCCCCGAATTCGTCCGCCGCGCCAAGGACAAGAACGACAGCTTCCGCCTGATGGGCTTCGGCCACCGGGTCTACAAGAACTACGACCCGCGCGCCAAGATCATGCGCGAAACCTGCTATCAGGTTCTCGACCGCCTGGGCATCAAGGACGAACCGCACCTGGCAATCGCCATGGAGCTGGAGAAGATCGCCCTGTCGGACGAATACTTCATCGAGAAGAAGCTCTATCCGAACGTCGATTTCTACTCGGGCATCATCCTGAAGGCGATGGGCTTCCCGACCAGCATGTTCACCGTGCTGTTCGCGCTGGCCCGCACCGTCGGCTGGATCAGCCAGTGGAAGGAGATGATCGAGGATCCGGCACAGAAGATCGGCCGCCCGCGCCAGCTCTTCACCGGCCATGCCTCCCGTTCGTTCGTCCCGCTCGACAAGCGGTGAGCGGACGGATCGCGGCATCCCCTCTCCCGGCGCTCAAGTCCCCTCTCCCCATCGGGGAGAGGGGCAGGGTGAGGGGACTACACCTCGAAAATCCTGCAAAGCCTCCGCTGCGTTTCCCCCTCGTCCCGACCTCGTCCCCGGGGGGGAGAGGGAGAAGCGTGCGCCTGCCGTGACCCAGCCGCTCCAGCTCGGCCTGGCGGTCGCCATCGTGGCGGTGGCCGGCGGGACGCCACGCGTCGTGACGGTGCGCAGCGGCTTCACGGTCCCGGAGGCGCACCGACGCGGCGACGAGCCGCTGCCGCATCGCGACGCCTTGCCCGGAGCGCCCTTCGATCCCGAGCGGTTCCGTACCCTTCAGGACGGCGTCCGCGCGGTGGCCGAGGGGCTGTCCGGCTTGGCTTTGCGTTACGTCGAGCAGCTCTACACCTTCGGCGACCGCCATCGCGATCCGCATGAGCTGTTCGGCGGGGCGCGCTCGGTGGTGGTCGGCTATCTCGCCCTGGTGCGTGACGGCCCGCTGGGTGGCGACGCCTCGGCCGAATGGCGCGACCTTTACGAGCATTTCCCATGGGAGGACTGGCGCGACCACCGGCCGCCGCTGCTGGATGGCGTGATCGCCCCGGCGCTCGCCGCGTGGATCGCCTCGTCGCCGGATGAGGGGACGCGCCTGCGCCGGGCCGAGCGCGCCCGGATGGCCTTCGGTCTCGACGGCGCCGATTGGGACATGGAGCGGGTGCTGGAACGCTATGAGCTGCTCTACGAGGCCGGGCTGGTGGTGGAGTCCTTCCGCGACCGCGACCTCGCCGCGCGGATGGATCCGGCGGCGCAGGTCGGCGGGCCGATGCCGCGCGCGCTTGGCCGGCCGATGGCGCGCGACGGCCGCCGCATCCTGGCGACGGCGCTGGAGCGCCTTCGCGGCAAGCTGCGCTACCGTCCCATCGTGTTCGAGCTTCTGCCGCCGGCCTTCACGCTGCATCAACTCCAGCTCGTGGTGGAGGCGCTGTCGGGTGAAAGGCTGCACAAGCAGAATTTCCGCCGCCTGATGATCTCCGGCGGCTTCGTCGAACCGACCGGCCGGTACGAAAGCCAGACCGGCGGGCGCCCGGCCGAACTCTACCGCTTCCGGCGTCAAGCCATCCACGAACGGACAAGTGCCGGCGCCCTTCCGTCCGCCGACGGATGAGGGGCTCCCCGCCTGCTCGCATGACTGGTATTACCCCTGAGAAAGATCGGCGCGCGGCATTGGGCGCAGTTGTCAACGGGCGGCCGCAAGAGGATACTGGAGGAATGGTTTTAAACCCGGATTGTCCATGTCCAACCGTATTCTGATTGCCGACGACCACCCGCTGATGCGGACCGCGCTGACCCAGACCATCGGGCAGGGGATTCCAGGTGCCGTCATCCTGGAGGCGTCGCGCTTCGATCAGATCAAGCCGCAGTTGGACGCGGGGGACCCGCCGGACGTCATCCTGCTGGACCTGCACATGCCGGGCATGAGCGGCCTGATCGGGCTGATGATGCTGCGCTCCGAGCACCCGGCGATCCCGGTGATCGTGGTGTCGGCGTCGGAGGATCCGGTGACGATCCAGCGCGCCATCGACTATGGCGCGTCCGGTTTCGTCCCGAAATCCGCCCCCAACGGCCAGATCGTCGAGGCGATCCATGCCGTGCTGGATGGGGAGCTGTGGCTTCCGGAGATCAATGGCGGTCCGGAGACCGACGCCCCCGACCCCGCCCAGCGGGCCGCCACCCTGACGCCGCAGCAGCTCCGCGTCCTGGCCGGCATCGCCGAAGGCAAGCTGAACAAGCAGATCGCCTACGAGATGAGTGTCGCCGAGACGACGGTGAAGGCGCACGTCACGACGATCCTGCGCAAGCTGGGCGTGCTGACCAGGACGCAGGCCGCCGTGCTGGCCAGCCAGCTCGCGCTGTCCGCCGCCCCGCCGCCGCCGGTGGAGTGACGGCGGCCCCCTCATCCTCCCCATGCTTCGCATGGGTCCCCTCCCTCTCGCCAGGGGGGCGAGGGTTTTTCCCGCTGCTACGCAACATCTGTACATGCCGTAGCGTGAGAGTGGAGGAGGGTCAGGGTGGAGGCAAAGCACCTCACCCCGCCATCCGCTGGCCCTCCGCCAGCAGTTGCCCCAGCAGTGCACGCAGCGCACCCGGCCGCACCGGCTTGTAGAGCAGCCGGCAGCCGGCAGCCTCGATATCCTCGCGGACGGAGATGTCGCGGTCGGCGGTGACCACGGCGGCGGGGATGTCGCTGCCCAGGGTCGCCCGGAGGGTTCGCAGCGCCTCCACGCCGGTCAGGCTGCGGTCGAGGTGGTAGTCCGTCAGGATCACGTCGGGGGTGCGGCCGTCCAGCTTCGCCAGGGCGAGGTCCGGCGCGACCGCGGTGACGACGCGGCAGGACCAGCTCGACAGCAGATCCTCGGTCGCGCGGGCGATCGCCGGCTCGTTCTCCAGGCACAGCACCAGCACGCCGCGCAGGTCGCGGCCGCGCGGGCGTGCCACCACGGCACGGGCGGCCACCGGCTCGTCGGTCAGCGGCACCAGCACCGAGAAGGCGCTGCCCCGGCCGACCTTCGAACGCACCTGGACCGTGTGGCCGAGGATGCCGGCGAGGCGCTCGACGATGGCGAGGCCGAGGCCGAGGCCCTTGCCGCGCTCGTCGATCTCGTTGTCGAGCTGGCGGAACTCCATGAAGATTTCCGGCACCTTGTGCTCGGGGATGCCGGGGCCGGTGTCCCACACCTCGATCGACAGGAAGGCGCCGCGGCGCCGGCAGCCCAGCAGGATGCGTCCGGTGCGGGTGTAGCGCACCGCGTTGGCGAGATAGTTCTGCAGGATGCGGCGAAGGAGGGTCGGGTCGCTGCGCACCGTCGCCGAACACTCCACGACCCGCAGCCCCAGCCCGTGTCGGCTTGCCAGCACGGTGAACTCCTCGCCCAGCGGCTTCAGCAGTTCGTCGATGCGCATCGGCACCGGGTTCGGCTTGACCACACCGCTGTCGATCTTCGAGACGTCCAGCAGGTCGCCGAGGATCTGCTCCACCGAGCGCAACGAGGCGTCGATCTGCCGGATGGCGGTGTCGCCGTTGCGCTCCGACAGCGCCGAGAGGAACAGGCGGGCGGCGTGGAGCGGCTGCAGCAGGTCGTGGCTGGCGGCGGCCAGGAAACGGGTCTTGCCGCGGTTGGCGCGTTCGGCCTCGGCCTTGGCCTCGGAGAGGGCGCGGGTCCGCTCGCCGATGCGGCGTTCCAGCGACTCGTTGGCCTCGCGCAAGGCGGCGGCGGCACGGTGCCGCTCGGTGACGTCGGTGTAGACGGCGACGAAACCGCCGCCCCCCGGCTTCGGGCCGGGCATCGGGTTGGTGGCGATCTCCAGCACCGTGCCGTCGGGACGGACCCGCTCGTAGACGTCCGGCCTGTTGCGCCGGCGCGGATCGGAGCGGCGGGCGAGCAGGGTTTCGATCTCGCCGTTGCGGCCGTATTCGCCACGGCGATCGATCAAGCCGACGATCTCCTCCAGCGAGGTGCCGACCTGGACGAAGCCGTCGGGAAGCTCCAGCAGCACCAGGAACTGGTTGTTCCAGGTGGCCACCCGCCAATCCTCGTCGAACACCGCGATGCCCTGCGGCACATTCTCGATGGTGGCGCGCAACAGCTCGTGCTGTTTCAGGATGGCCCGCGAGGCCTCGTCGATGATCGAGCGGGCATCGGTGCGCGACAGCCTGCGGTCGGACAGCAGGCCCGCCACCACCACGCGGGCTGACGCCGAACCGACGGCGCCGGCAAGCAGCCGTTCGGTCAACTGGATCGCCTCGCCGTCGGTGCGGATCAGCAGGGCGGTCTGCAGGTCGCCGTCCTCCACCCCGGTGAAGCGGCGGAAGGCGGCATCGGCACGCGGCTGGCCGACGTAGCGCACCGCCAGGTCGTGGAGGTCGGCCAGCGTCGCGCCGCGCGGCCCGTGCGGTTCGCCGTCCGAGGCGTGGCGCAGACTCATGAAGCGGGCGGCCTGCTGGCGCTCCAGCGTCGACGGGCGGGTCAGCAGCGACACCAGCACGAACAGCAGCAGGTTCGGTCCCAGGCTCCACAGCGCGGCGTTGGTCAGCGGGTCGATGCCGGCGATGCCGGCCAGCGCGATCGGGCTCAGGCCGGTCAGGCCGAAGGGTCCCTCGCGCAGGGCGCTGGGCGCCAGCCAGCCGGCGTCGGCGAAGGACGGCAGCAGCATGGTGTAGGCCCAGCCGATGAAGCCGGCGCAGATCCCGGCGAAGGCGCCGCTGCGGCTGGCGCGGCTCCAGACCAGCCCGCCGAGCAGCGCCGGTGCGAACTGTGCCACCGCGGTGAAGCTCATCATGCCGATGGTCGCCAGCGGGAAGGCCGGGCCGATCAGCCGATAGCAGCCGTAGGACAGCAGGACCAGGACGATCACCGCCGACCGGCGCACCAGCAGCAGGATCCCTGCCGGGTCGTCGCGCAGCCGCCGGTCGCCGGGGCGCAGCGCCATCAGCAGCGGCACGGCGATGTCGTTGCAGATCATGGTGCTGAGCGCCACCATCTCCACCAGGATCATGCTGGTGGCGGCCGACAGCCCGCCGATGAAGGCGGCCAGCGCCAGCCAGGGCCAGCCCTGGGTCAGTGGGATGGAGACCATGAAGGTGTCGGCGTTGGTCGTGCCGTCCGGGAACAGCAGCAGCCCGGCCAGCGCCACCGGCAGCACGAACAGGTTGATGGCGACCAGATAGGCCGGGAACAGCCTGGCAGAGGAGCGCACGTCGCCGCTATGGGTGTTCTCCACCACCGCGACGTGGAACTGGCGCGGCAGGCAGAGGATCGCCAGTCCCGAGAGCAGGCAGGCCACCCACCAGTCGGCACCGATGCTGTCCAGCCGGATCAGCTCCAGGAAGCCGGGATGCCGCGCGGCGGCGTCGAAGAAGGTGGCGGGGGTGCCGAAAATGGCGAAGGCGATGACGCCGCCGACCCCCAGCGCCGCGGCGAGCTTCACCACCGACTCGGCGGCGATCGCCATCATCAGTCCGCGATGGTGCTCGTTGGCCGACACGCTGCGCACGCCGAACAGGATGGCGAAGGCGGCCATCAGCAGCGCCGCCAGCAGCGCCGTTCCGCCCGGCATCTGGTTGACGTCGGCGCCGATCGAAGAGCCGGCGAGGATCTCGAAGCTGACGCTGATCGCCTTCAACTGCAGTGCGATGTAGGGCAGCAGCCCGATCACCGCGGCGATGGTGACGAGTGCCGCCAGGCCGCGGCTCTTGCCGTAGCGCGCCGACAGGAAATCGGAAATGGAGACGACATTTTCCGACTTGGCCACGCGCACGATGCGGGCCAGGATCGGCCATCCCAGCCCGATCATCACGATCGGGCCGATGTAGATCGGCAGGAAGTAGAAGCCCCCGGTCGCCGCCCGCCCGACGGCGCCGTAGAAGGTCCAGGATGTGCAGTAGACCCCGAAGCTCAGCGCGTAGAGCCAGGGCGTCCGGCGTTCGCTTCCATGCGGGTTGGTGCGGTCGCCGTACCATGCGATGGCGAACAGCGACAGCAGATAGGCAAGTGACGCGGCCAGGATGAACCAGCTTTCCATGGGGCTTTCCGCATCCCGTTCTTGATTTTCTCTGCCTGAGCGATCGAGCCTACCACAGAGACGGGGATGCCGCCCGTTCGCGTTGGGCGGTGTGCAGCCGGTCCATACGAAGCGGGCGGAGGAGGTTGGCCCTCTCCGCCCGTCCATCATGTGCGACCCAGCCGCTCGAGCGATACGCGTCTCAATCGTGTTGGTAGATGTCCACGTCCTTAGTTTCGCGGACGAACAGGAGGCCGATCACCAGCGTCGCGGCGGCGATGACGATCGGGTACCAGAGGCCGGAGTATATGTCGCCGGTCGCCGCCACGATGGCGAAGGAGGTGGTCGGCAGGAAGCCGCCGAACCAGCCGTTGCCGATGTGGTAGGGCAGGGACATCGAGGTGTAGCGGATGCGGGTCGGGAACATCTCCACCAGCATGGCGGCGATCGGGCCGTAGACCATGGTCACGTAGATGACCAGCACCGTCAGCAGCGCGACGACCATCACCGTGTCGATGCGGGCCGGATCGGCCTTGGCCGGATAGTTGGCGGTCTTCAGCGCATCGCCCAGCCCCTTGTCGAAGGCGGCGCCGGCGCTCTTGGCGTCGGTCGGGGTGGCGGGGGCGGTGGCCGGGGCATGGCCCAGCGACACGGTGGAATTGACCTGCGGCGCCGCGGAATAGCCGGGGATGACCGTGCTGCCGACCTTGATCGAGGCGACGGTGCCGGCGGGGGCGGCTTCGTTGGTGTAGGGGATGCCGCGCTTCACCAGGGCGCTCTTGGCGATGTCGCAGGAGCTGGTGAACTGGCTGGTGCCGACCGGGTTGAACTGGAACGAGCACTCGTTGGGATCGGCGACCACCACCACCGGGGCAGTGGCGATGGCTTCCTCCAGCGCCGGGTTGGCGTAGTGGGTGATGCCCTTGAACAGCGGGAAATAGGTCAGGCAGGCCAGCAGCAGACCGGCCATGATGATCGGCTTGCGGCCGATCCTGTCGGCAAGCGTACCGAAGATCACGAAGAAGGGGGTGCCGATCAGCAGGGCCGCCGCGATCATCAGGTTGGCCGTCTGGGCATCCACCTTCAGCGTCTGGGTCAGGAAGAACAGCGAATAGAACTGCCCGGTGTACCAGACCACCGCCTGGCCGGCGACGAGGCCGAACAGGGCGAGCAGGACGATCTTCAGGTTCTTCCACTCGCCGAAGGATTCGGTCAGCGGTGCCTTGGAATGCTTGCCCTCGTCCTTCATGCGCTTGAAGGCCGGCGATTCGTTGAGCATCAACCGGATCCAGACCGAGATGCCGAGCAGCACGATGGAGATCAGGAACGGGATGCGCCAGCCCCAGTCGTTGAAGGCTTCGGGTGACAGCGCCACGCGGCAGCCCAGGATGACCAGCAGCGACAGGAACAGGCCCAGCGTCGCGGTCGTCTGGATCCAGGACGTGTAGTTGCCGCGCCGGCCATGCGGGGCATGCTCGGCCACGTAGGTGGCGGCGCCGCCATACTCGCCGCCCAGCGCCAGTCCCTGCAGCAGGCGCAGGGCGATCAGGATGATCGGGGCGGTGATGCCGATCGACGCATAGTTGGGAAGGATGCCGACGATGAAGGTCGACAGGCCCATGATCAGGATGGTGACGAGGAAGGTGTACTTGCGGCCGATCATGTCGCCGAGCCGCCCGAAGACCAGCGCGCCGAACGGCCGGACGGCGAAGCCGGCGGCGAAGGCCATCAGGGCGAAGATGAAGCCCGCCGTCGGGTTGACGCCCGAGAAGAACTGCGCGGCGATCACGGCGCTGAGAGAACCGTACAGATAGAAATCGTACCACTCGAACACGGTCCCGAGCGACGATGCGAAGATGACCTTCTTCTCCTCACCCGTCATCGGTCGGACGGCATCCGCCGTCGAAGCCGCATAGGCCATTGTCTTCACCCTCCCAAGTGAATGGTCGATTTTCCGGTGGGGATCTTTTGGCGAGCGGCGCCGGACGGTCGGACAGGTGACCGGGCGCAGCTCATAATTTATGAAACAGATTGTGAGCTATACAAACTGTTTTGGTCACCCCCGACCATGGTCGGGGTCGCGAGGCCCACGGTACCCAAGTACACTAATCTTTTGTGCGGGTTTCGGCGGCGCCCGGCGCCGGGATGCCCGTCGGCTACTGGAAGACCGGAACGTACAGCAATCCGCCCTGCGTCCAGGGCCGGTTGGAACCGCGGTCCAGCTTGTAGGGCGAACGGGCGCCGAGGTTGCGCTCGAAGATCTCGCCGTAGTTGCCGACTTGGACGATCGCCTGATAGGCCCAGTCCGGGCGCAGGCCCGCTTTCGCCGCCACGTCGGGCAGGCCGGACAGCAGGCGGCGTATCTCGCTGCTGCCGGTGATGCGCTGGAAATTGGCGTTGGAGCCGGTAACGCCGGCGTCGTCGGCCAGGATCAGCGCATAGATGGTCCAGCGCACCGCCGCCATCCACATCCGGTCGCTGTTGGGCGTCAGCGGGGCGATCGGTTCACGCGCCGCCGCCGGCGCGTCGGTGATCTCCAGGGAATTGGCTGGAAACTGTCCCTGCGGGTTGCGGGACGCATCGAGCGCATGCAGCGCCGTGGTCAGCATGGCACGGTCGGCGCTGATGGCGTTACAGTCACGGCCGAGAAAAGCCTCCAGCGCGTCGGGCCAGCCGGGAAAGCTCCGCAGCCGCCATATCCGCTTCCCGCCTCCGGCCAGTGCCTCCATCGTCGTCTGGGTGGTCGTTCCCGCCGGCACGCAGACCGTCAGCTCTCCGCCCTCCAGCGCCGAGCCGCCGCCTGGACGGCGCCACGCGGCGATGCCCTGGACGTCGTGGAACACCGGGGGCCCGAAATCGACGGCGTAGGCGGCATCGCGCGTCATCGTCCAGGAGGTTTGGGCGAAGGAGACGTCGACTTCGCCGGCGGCGACGGCCGCGAACTCCTGCGGTTTCGACAGGCGGCGGATCTCGATGGCGTCGGCCTTGCCCAGCACCGCGGCGGCCAGCGCCCGGCACAGGTCGACCATGAAGCCCACGGGCCGGCCGGCATCGTCGTTGGCGGCGAAGCCGGGATTGAAGGACACGCCGCAGCGCACGACGCCCCGCCGCTCGATCTCCGACAGGACCGGGCGGTCGGACGCCGGTTCGGCTGCCGTCACCATGTCGGCATGCACCACCGGCACGGTCCCGCCCAGGACCAGCAGCAGCGCCAATCCGGCGACGACCGGCTTCATTCCCATACCCGCACCTTTCCCCGCCCCGACCTTATCCCGCCCCTTATCCGGCGGCGGCGCTATGATACGCTGTGCACGGTGTCCCGCAAACGGCCGGGAACCGGATCGGCGAGGTACGGAAGCGGAATGGCTGGCGGCAACAGGGCGGGCGTGGTGAGGATCGGCGTCGGTGCCCGGCTGTTCGGCGCCCTGGCCTTCAACGGGCTGGTCGCCTGCCTGATCGGGCTCGGCGCCTACATCGCCTTCGACGGGCTGCATGCCGGTATCACCAAGGTGACGTCCGAGCAGTTTCCGGCGGTCGTCGCGTCGGCCAAGCTGGAACGCCAGCACCAACGCATCATGCGGACCCTGGAACAACTGGCTCTGTCCAACGATAATTTCGGACGCGAGACGATCAACCAGGGCCTATCCGACCAGCTCAACGGCTATGACCGGTTGCTGGCCGAGATGGAGGTCTCCGACGGGCGCCAAGCGCCCAGGATCGTCGGGCTGAAGCAGCAGCGCGACGAGATCCTGCGGCTGCGCGATGCCATCGACCGCACGGTTTCCGTCCGCATCGCCGCCCGCCGCGCGCTGGCGGACCGCGACCGTGACGTCCGCCGGATGGCCGATGCGCTGGGCGAGACGGGCCTGCGCGCGGTGGAGGATGCGTCCATCCAGCGCTGGCTCGCACGGGCGGAGCGGCTGCTGTTCCTGGTCGCCTCGGTCCATCAGGTGGAAAACAGCTTCGCCCTGACGCGGCTGGCCGAGGCGGCGGCGGCGCAGCTCCAGACCCTGGCGGAAACGCTTCCCGGCGGTAGCGCCGCCGGAGAGGAGGTGGCGGAGCGGCTGGCCCGATTGACCGAGGGCATGCGGGCGGTGGTGGAGGGCGACCGTTCCGTCTTCGGACAGCGCCAGGCCGACCTGCAGGCGTCGGAGGCGCTGACCGGACTGGTGGACCGCGCCAACCAGGTGTCGCTGGTCAACACCGGCCTCAACACCGGCATCTTCGTCGAACAGACGAAGGCGGCGGAGGAGAGCCGCCAGCAGGTGATTGAGGTGTCCACCATCTACACCCGCCTGTTCTTCGCCTCGTCCGGGGTGGTGGTGCTGGGGATCGTGCTGTCGGTGCTGTATGTCAGGCGCAAGGTGCTGGCGCGGTTGTGGGCGGTGAGCGAGGCGATCCGCGACCGCACCGGCGGCGGCCGCGCCGAGGTGCCCGCCACCGGTGCCGACGAGATCGGTGAACTGGCCAGGGCGCTGCGTTTCTACATCCAGGAGACCGAGGACAAGAGCGCGGCGCTCAGCCGCAACGAGCAGTGGCTGCGCACGGTGCTGGAGGCCGCGCCGGTGCCGCTGGTCATCTCCGGCCGCGCCGACGGGCAGATCCGCTTCGTCAACCGGCGGGCCGCCGACCTCTTCGAGGTGGCCGATGCCGCGGACCTGCTGGGACGGCCCGCCGCCAGCGTCTGGCATGCCCCGGCGGCGCGCGAGGCGTTCGTGCGCGACGTCTTCGGCAGCGGCCTGGCCCTCGACGTCGAGACGGAGCTGGTCACCGAATCCGGCCGGCGCCTGTGGGGCCTGCTGTCCGGCATCTCGTTCGAGTTCCAGGGCGAGGAGGTGCTGCTGAGCTCGGTCGTCGACATTACGCGCCGCCGCGAGGCGGAGGATCTGCTGCGCCGGACCCGGGCTTTCCTGGATGCCGTCATCGACAATGTGCCGAGCGTGCTCTACGTGCTGGAGGGCGACAGCGGGCGGGTGGTGCTGTGGAACCGCGCGGCCGAGGATCGTTTCGGCACTCGGCGCGCCGACATCGAGGACCGGCCGCTGGCCGAGGTGCTGGGGCCGGAGGCCGGACGGGCGCTGGCCGGCGGCGATCCGGGTGCCATGCGCTCGCTCGGGGTGGAGGAACTGGCGCTGACCCGCAATGGCGAAACCGCGGTGTTCGCCCTGCAGCGCCACCCCTTCGAATGGTCCGGCGACGGCCGCTGCCGCATCATCTGCGTCGCCAACGACGTCACCGCGTCGCGCCGCGCCCGCGAGGAGCTGCGCCAGGCGAAGGAGCGGGCGGAGCGGGCCGACGCCGCCAAGACCGAGTTCCTCGCCACCGTCAGCCACGAGATGCGCACGCCGCTGAACGGCATCCTCGGCCTGTGCCGGCTGCTGCTGACCGGCCGGCTCGAGGCCGGCGAGCGGCGCTACGCCCAGTCGATCATGCGATGCGGCCACGGGCTGCTCGACCAGGTCAACGACATCCTCGACCTGCGCAAGATCGAGGACGGCAAGCTCGACCTCGACCCTGCGCCCTGCGCCCTGCTGCCGGTGCTGGAGGAGGTTCTGGCGACGGTCGAGGGGCTGGCGAACGAGAAGGGCATCGCCCTCGATCTCGCCATCGCCCCCGACGTTCCGGAGCAGGTGGTGATCGACCGCCAGCGGCTGCGCCAGATCCTGGTGAACCTGATCGGCAATGCCGTGAAGTTCACCGAGCGTGGCGGCGTCGACCTGCGCGTCGACATCGAAGCGGCTCCGGAACAGTCCGCGTCCGGAGAGATGCTGCGGCTGGCCGTGCGCGACACCGGCATCGGCGTGCCGCCGGAGCGCCGTGCGGCGATCTTCGAGAAGCTGGAGCAGGCCGATGCCACCATCGCACGGCGCTTCGGCGGGAGCGGGCTCGGGCTGGCCATCGTCCGCCACCTGCTGGACGCCATGACCGGCAGCATCCGCGTCGACAGCGCGGTGGGTCTGGGCAGCGTCTTCACCGTCACCATTCCGCTGGAGCGGGTGGAGCAGCCGGCCCTGCCGGCCCGGCCGGGATGGCTGCTGCCGATCAGCCGCGTGCGGTCGCTGGCCCTTCTTCTGGTCGAGGACGACGCCATCAACCGCGAGGTGGCGCTGGGCCTGCTGTCGGATGCCGGCCACCGCATCACCGTGGCGGAAACCGGCGAGAAGGCGGTCGAGCTGGCGGCCAGGCGGCGCTTCGACGCGGTGCTGCTGGACATCCGCCTGCCCGACATCGACGGTCCGGAGGTGGCGCGCCGCATCCGCGTGCTCGCCGATCCCGATCGCGCCGCCGTGCCGATCGTCGCGGTGACCGCGAACGTCTTCGCCGCCGACCGTGCCCGCTACCTCACCGCCGGCATCGACGCGGTGATCGAGAAGCCCATCTTTCCGGAGCGGCTGATGCACCTGCTGTCCAACACCATCGCGGCCCGGACGGGAACGGACGGTATCGAGACCGAGGACGAGGAGGCCGCCGCCCCGCCCGCCCGTCCGCCGGTGGTCGAGGAGGACGTGAACGAGGAGATCCTGGAACGCTACATCCGGTCGCTCGGCCCCCAGCGCTTCTCCACCATCCGCGGGCTGCTGCTGGAATCGGCGGAGGATGGCCTGCCGCGGCTGGCCGCCGCCGACACCCCCGACGAGGACATCGAGGACATCGCCCACCGGCTGGCCGGGGCGGCCAGCCATTTCGGGCTGACCGCCTTCGTCGGCCTGATGCGCGCGGTGGAGGACGGCATGCGCGAGGGCCGGCGGGCGGAGGCGCAGGATCTCGCCTGCACCGCGCAGACTGCCTTCGCCCGCGGGGTGGCGGCGATGGACGCGGTGCAGGCGGCGCTGGCCGGAGTGTAGCGCCTGGGTGTGTAGCGCTTGGCTGCGGACCGGTCGGGCGTGCGGCGCCCCGGCTCGCGCCAGGGCGCCACGCCGTCTCAGCCCGCCTTGGCGGCGCGGTAGGCGTCCATCAACTGGCGGCCGGCGGCCAGGATGGCCTCGCGGTCGCCCTTCTTGACCAGGGTCTCGTCCACCAGCTTGCCGCCGGCGCCGACGCAGGCCACGCCCGCCGCGACGTAGGACGCGACGGTCGAGGCGTCGATGCCGCCGGTGGGCACGAAGCGGACGCCGGGGAACACCGACCTCAGCGCCTTGATGTGGGCCGGGCCGACGGTGGAGGCCGGGAAGATCTTGATGGCATCGGCACCGGCGGAGATGGCGGCATGCACCTCGGTCGGGGTCAGCGCGCCCATCAGGCAGGCGACGCCATGGTCGCGGCAGGCGGCGGCGACCTTCGGCACGACGCAGGGCGACACGACGTAGCGGGCGCCCGCCTTCACGACGTCGGCGACCGCCGAGGCGGTGAGCACGGTGCCGGCGCCGATCAGGGCGCCGCCCTCCGCCGTCAGCTCCTCGATCAGGCCGACGGCGCCGGGGGTGGTCATGGTGATCTCGAAGGTGCCATAGCCGGCTTCGCGCAGCCAGCCGACGGCGGTGCGCGCCAGATCGGCGGAGCTGTTGCGGATGACCGGGACGACGCCGTAGGCGACGAGCTGGTCGAGGACTTCGGCGGGGGATTGAGCGGCAGACATCAGGATTCCTCTGGAACCAAGGTGGAAGCGGCGGCCGGACGGACCGGCGCGCGGTGATGGCCGGCAAGAACGGCCTTGATGCGGGAAAGCCGGCGGTCGAGGCCGGGGGGCGCCTGCAGCCCGACCGCGACGGTCAGCGCGTCGACCAGCGCCAACTGCGCGAGGCGTGACGCCATCGGCGTATGGACGGCGGTGTCCTCGTCGACGTCGACGGTCAGGCGGATGTCGGCACGCTCGGCGAGCGGGGTCGCGGAGGCGGTGATGGCGATCACCGTCGCCCCGCCGTCGCGGGCGATGGCCGCGGCATCGAGGATCTCGGCGCTGGTGCCGGTCTTGGAGATCGCCAGCAGGACGTCGCCCGGCCCCAGCGTCGCCGCCGCCATCGCCTGCAGATGCGCGTCGGAACTGGCGGCGACCTGCGGCAGAAGGCGGAACAGCTTGTGATGGGCGTCGAGTGCCACGGCGCCGGATGCGCCGGCACCGACGATCTGCACGCGCGCCGCGTGTGCCAGGGCCGCTGCGGCCCGTTCGAGCGTCGTGGCGTCAAGCCGGCTGCGCAGGCGCACCAGAGCGTCGATCGCGCGGTTCAGCACCTTTTCCGTGGCGCTGGCGACGCTGTCGCCCGGCGCCAGGTCGCGCACCAGGGGGGCCGGCCGCTCGGCCGCCTGCTCCAGCACCGCCGATGCCGCCAGATGCCTGGCGAGGCCGATCTTGAAATCCTGGAAGCCGTCGAAGCCGGACGACCGGCAGAAGCGCAGAACCGACGGTTCGCTGACGCCGGCCCGTGCGGCGAGCTGCGCCAGGCTGTCGCGCACCGTGGCCTCGGGGTCGGCCAAAACCGTGCGCGCCACCGCCGCTTCGGCGCGGCGCAGCCGGTCCAGGGAGGAGGCGATCGTGTCCAGCATGTCGGCTTGACGGATAGGTTCCGAATTTTTGTAGTTTTACTACATTTCGGGACGCATGTCGAGAGGACAAGTGGAGCGGGACTACATGAAGGGGCAAGGCGGCGGCCCACACCCCGGCCCCGGGCAGGGGCCCGGAGCCGGGGGAGCGGGGCCGGGATCAGGCAGTCCGCGCCTAGGCGGTCCGCACTTGGCGCAGGAAGCGGTCGATCTGCTCCTGGAGGTGGCTGGCCTGGCTGGAGACCTCCTGGGCGACGGACAGCACCTCCTGTGCCGACCGGCCGGTCTGGCCGGCGGCGGTGCGGACCTGTCCGATGTTCTGCGAGGCCTGAGCGGTGCCGCCTGCCGCCTGCTGGACGTTGCGGGCGATCTCCGAGGTGGCGGCGCCCTGCTGTTCCACCGCGGCGGCGATGCTGGCGGAGATGTCGTTCAGCCGGCCGATGGTCAGGCCGATCGAGCGGATGGCGCCGACCGCCTCGTTGGTGGCGGTCTGCATCGCGCCGATCTGGCCGGCGATCTGGTCGGTCGCCTTGGCGGTCTGGCTGGCCAACTGCTTGACCTCCTGCGCCACCACGGCGAAGCCCTTGCCGGCCTCGCCGGCGCGCGCCGCCTCGATGGTGGCATTGAGCGCCAGCAGGTTGGTCTGGCCGGCGATGTCGGAGATCAGGTCGAGCACCGCGCCGATCCGGCTCGCGGCTTCGTTCAGGTCGCGCATGGTGCCATCGGTCCGCTCGGCCTCTCCGGCGGCCTTGGCGGCGATGGTCGCCGACTCGGTCACCTGGCGCGAGATCTCGCCGATCGACTGCGACAGCTCATGTGCCGCCGAGGCTGCCCCGTCGACGTTGACGGAGGCGATCTCGGCCGCCTCCGCGGCGCTGCCGGCCTGGCGCGAGGTATCGTCGGCGGTCGTCACCATGCCGGCCGCGGTCTGGTGCATCTGGGTGGCCGCGGCGGACACGGTTTCCACCACCGTCTTGACGCCGTTCTCGAACTGGTCGGCCAGGGACAGCATGGCTTGCCGGCGCTCGCCGGCGGCGCGCTGGCGTTCCTCCTCGGCCGCGGCGCGGGCGCTCTCCACCTCGCGGGCGGTGTCGCGGAAGACACGCAGCGCCGCTCCCATCTCCGCGATCTCGTCGCGGCCGTCCAGCGCGATGTCGGCGTCGAGGTCGCCGGCGGCGATCCTGCCCATGCCGGTCTTCAAGGCCATCATCCGGCCGATGACGACCCGGCCGATATAGAGCCAGACGACCAGGATCGACACCAGGATGCTGGCCCCCGCGACGACGATCTGGGTGAGGCGGCTGTTGTCGAGCATGCTCGCCGTGGCCTTGCTGGCCTCGGCGATGCCGCCCTTCTGCGCATCGACCAGGGCCGCGATCTCGGTCGACAGCTTGGCGGCCAGCGCATGGTTGCCTTCCAGCAGCGTCGCGAAATGCGCCTGGATCGTCAGCTCCCTCTGGCGGATGCCGACCAGCGAATCGTCGCCGCCGGACAGGGTGGCCAGCAGCGTGGCCTGCTGGCCGGCGACCGCGGCCAGACGTTCGGGCAGCACCTGGACCGCGGAGGTCAGGTTGGCCAGCGCGACCGAACTGCGGGTCTCGATGACCGTCAGCTTCTGGTCGTCCGCCGACTCCGCCGCCTCCATCAGCATGTTGCGGAGGTTCGCCGCCTCGTCGACGACGGTGTTCAGCGGCTTCTTCTGGGCGAGCGTGCGGACCAGCGTCGCCCCGGCCTCGCGCATGGCGGCCTCTGTGGTGTCCGGCTCGGTGAGGGTGGCAAGCGCCTGCTGCTCCTCGTTGTTCATGACGGACCGCCAGGGCGAGGTAAATTTCTGGATCTCGGCCTCCGCCGCCATCACCTTCGGTATCATCGCCCGGCGGCGGGACGCCAGCTCGACCTTCTCGGCCGCCGCCTTGTCCAGCTCGACGAGGCTGCCGAGCAGCCCCTGGGACGCCTCCTCGATGGCGGCGAGCCCGGCGCCGGCCGATCCGCCCGCCCTCAGCTTGGCGAGGCGGGCATTGAACTCGTCCTTCGCGGCGCCGATGCGGGCCGACACCGCCTCGCGCGCCTCGGCGGTGTCGGCGGAGGTCAGGGCCGGGGCGAGCGCCACCAGCCGCTCGGCCTGCTGCGCCACGCCCATCGCTTCGGTCATGGCCGGCACCGCTTGGCCGACGATCACGTCGATCGTCTTGCGGACGTTGGCGTATCCCGTCAGCGCCACGATGGCCGCCACCAGGGTGCCGGACAGCACGATGCCGACGGCGATCATCAGCTTTCCGCGCAGGCCCGAATACCATGCGCTTGCCGGCCGTCCCGCCGTGCCGTTGCCCGCCGTGCCGTTGCCTGTCGACGAGGGCTTCCCGTGGTTCCTGTCAAACATCCCGTCCTCCCCATGCGCATGGACCAGGCGGTCCGCGCCCAATGCCACAGCCTTGCACGCCCGTGCGGCCGGCCCTTCCGGCTCTCGCCGCAGACGTGGTTCGATCAACGCCCCCCGGGCCTTGCGGCCGGGACTCCTTCCGACCGGCCGCCGCGCGACCGAAGTCGGGCGGATCGCCGATAAAAAGCGGAAAATTGTAAATATTGTTACAGACCCATGGTCAGGTAAGCGCAGAATTTGCTAAGAAAGAAATAAGGGCATTCCGCAATTTTCCCGTGAGGCGGCAGATCTCACAGCGTCACGCCGGCTGCCGGTTCCAGGCTCATCCGAAAGACAAGGCGGATGGCCGGCATCCAAACTGTACGGCCTATGCCGTATGTTAAGGATTCTCTCCTTGATTGCGAAATCCCAGCGCATTCCGCACCCCTAGGTGCAAGGATATGATCGACTCGCGCCGTTTCCGCACCTGCCGCACCGATGCTGGGGACATCATCGACGACCACCGGTAGCAGAGCACCGGGCCGGCCCGACGAGCGGACCGGCCAGGCGGGCGGTAACGGGGACGCGGCAGGGGCTCAGGCCAAGGCTTCGCGCGGGCCGAAGAACTCGTGGACGATGGAGGACGGCGGCAGGCCGAGGGCGGTCAGCGCCTGGATGACGGCAGCCATGAAAGGCTTCGGCCCCACCACGTAGGCGTGCAGCCCGTCTTCGTCGGGCAGCAGTGCCGCCAGCCGGTCCCGATCCAGCAGGCCCGTCATGTGCGGGCGGTCGCCGGGTTGCGGATCGGCATAGCAGTAGACCGGTTTGAACGACTGGTGGAGAGCCGCCAGCCGGTCGACCTGCCCGCGGAAGGCATGGACCGAGCCGTTCAGCGCGGCGTGGACATAGATGACCGTCCGGCCGGCTGCCAGCGCCTGTTCGGCCAGCGGCAGCGCCGGGGTCTGGCCGACGCCGCCGGTGACCAGCAGGAGCGGGCCGGTACCGTCGCGCAGGACGAACTCGCCGGCCGGCGGGTAGGCATCGAGCATGTCACCGACCTGGACGCTGTCGTGCAGGAAGGCCGAGACCAGCCCATGCGGCTCGCGCTTCACCGAGATGCGGTAGTCGCGGCCGTTGGGTGATGCCGACAGGCTGTAGTTGCGGTGCACCGTCTCGCCGCCGACGGCGAGGCGCAGGCCGAGATACTGGCCCGGCAGGAAGTCCATCACCGGTCCGCCGTCGACCGGCGCCAGCCGGAACGAGGTGATGACGGTGCTTTCCGGCGTCTTCTCGACGATCTTGAAGCGCCGCGCGCCGCGCCAGCCTCCGCTCAGCGCCGCCTTGCGGGCGTATTCCTGCTCTTCCGCGGCGATCAGCAGGCGGGCGAGCTGCCAGTAGGCGGCTCCCCAGGCATCCGCCACCTCGGCCGTCACCGCCTCGCCCAGGACCTTGCCGATGGCCTCCATCAGGCAGGTCCCGACGATCTCGTATTGGTCGGGGGTGATGTTGAGGGAAACATGCTTCTGCACGATGCCCTCCACCGCCGGGCCGAGGACCTCCAGCCGGTCGATGTTGGAGGCGTAGGCGATGATGGCGTTGGCGAGGGCCTCGGGCTGGGCGCTGCTGCGCTGGTGGCTCTGGTTGAAGACGGAACGGACTTCGGGGAAGCGCTCGAACATCAGGGGGTAGAAGGTCCCGGTGATCCGGTTGGCATTGGCGGCGACCGCCGGGGCGGTGGCCTTGATGACGGCGATCTGGTTGGGCGTCAGCATGAAGGGAACATTCCTTTTGCGCGTCATGATGTCGCAACGGGATGGCAAGCCCTGTGCCAAAGCGACGCAGCGCGCAATTCCGCGATGGCCGACGATGCTGTTGTCGGAATGACCGCCAGGGGTATGATGTCGGATGGACAACGGTGCGGTCATTCCGACAACGGCGCTTGCGCCGGACGAGGCGGCGACGTTGCTGCGGGCGCTGGAGGAGCCGGCGCGGCTGTGGCCGCTGCTGCTCGACCTGATGGTGCGGCATCTGCCCTGCGACGCCTGCGCCCTGCTGCGGCACGAGGGCGGAGCGGGTGGAGGGCAGGAGGGGGCCGGAGGAGGGGACGAGGCGCTCCTGGTGCCGCTTGCCACGCGGGGATTGAGCCCCGACACGCTCGGCCGTCGTTTCCCCCTGGATGACCACCCGCGCCTGCGGGCAATCGCCGGGGGGGCAGCCGGTCCGTTGCGCTTTCCGGCGGACTGCGACCTGCCCGATCCCTATGACGGGCTGATCCCCGACCAGGGCGACCGCCTGCATGTCCATGACTGCATCGGGGCGCCGCTGGCGGTGGACGGCCGGCCCTGGGGGGTCCTGACGCTGGACGCGCTGAACGCTGGCCGCTTCGACGGCTGGGAGGAGGCGATCGCCGCGTGGGCACGGCTGGCCGAGGCGCTGGCCGCCACGGTGGAAAGCCGGGCGGCGGCGGTGCGGCAGGCGACGATGCGGCCACCGGCCTTCGACCATCAGGCGGAGCAGCAGCCGGCCGATCCCCGGGCGGGGGCGGACATGCTCGCCCCTCCCGGCGCGAGCCCGGCGATGGCGGCCCTGCTGGCCGAGATCGATACGGTGGCCGCCAGCGATCTCGTCGTGCTGGTGCTGGGCGAGACGGGGGTCGGCAAGGAACTGGTGGCGCACCGGCTGCATGCCCGGTCGGGGCGTTCGGCCGGGCCGCTGGTACAGGTGAACTGCGCCGCCCTGCCCGAGGCCTTGGTGGAGAGCGAGCTGTTCGGGCATGTGCGCGGCGCCTTCTCCGGCGCGCTGGCCGACCGGCGCGGCAAGTTCGAACTGGCCGACGGCGGCACCCTGTTCCTGGACGAGGTCGGCGAATTGCCGGCCGCGGCCCAGGCCAAGATGCTGCGTGCCCTGCAGAACGGCGAAATCCAGCGGGTCGGCTCCGACCGCAACATCACCGTCGACGTGCGGGTCGTCGCCGCGACCAACCGCGACCTGGCGACGGAGGTCCGGGAGGGACGCTTCCGTGCCGACGTCTATCACCGGCTCAGCGTCTATCCGTTGCGCGTGCCGCCGCTGCGCGACCGCGGTGCCGATGTCCTGCGGCTGGCCGGCCTGTTCCTGGAGCGGAACCGCGCCAGGCTGGGCCTGCGCAACCTGCGTCTTTCGGCCGGGGCGGAGCGGTGCATGCTCGTCTATCCCTGGCCGGGCAACGTGCGCGAATTGGAGCACGCCATCGGCCGTGGCGCCATCCGTGCCCGCGTCGCCCGCCCGCCCGACGGCGGCGTCCTGACCCTGACGCCGGTCGACCTCGGCCTCGAAGACGGGGAGGCTGCCGTGGCAACCCCGGCTGCGGAGCCGCCGCCGCTGGTGCCGTTGCCCGGCGTGCTGCCTCTGCGCGAGGCGACGGAGGAGGTGCAGCGGCGGCTGATCCAGGACCGGCTGCAGCGCCATGGCGGCAACTGGGCGCAGGCGGCCCGTTCGCTCGGGCTCGACCGCAGCAACCTGTTCCGCCTCGCCCGGCGGCTGGGGCTGCGGGAATGACGGCGGACGGCCCGGTCTGGCGGTCCGATATCGACGCGCTGGTCTTCCGCCCGGCCGGGCACGGCGGCTGGTGTGCGGTTCACCGCCTGGCGTTCCGTGCCCTGCTGGGGCGGCGGGATCCGGCGCCGGAAGACTGCCTCGCGCATGCCGTTGCCCGGCGCGACGCCTTCGACCGCGCGGCGGCGGAGAAGATCAGGCGGCGGGGCCTGGATGCCGGGGACAGCCTGCACCTGACCAGCCGCGACGTGGAGCGGGCCTGCGGTTAGCGTGCGGTGGGGGGGGGGGGGGCCCCGCCCCCCCCCCCCCCCCCCCCCCCCCGCCCGCCGCCCCCCGCCCCCCCCCCCCCCCCCCGCCCCCCCCCCCCCGGGGGGGGCGCGCCCCCCCCCCAGCCACAACCCCCGCGCCCGCACCACGGCGCCCCAACCAC
>NZ_JAGINO010000037.1 GCF_017876115.1 Azospirillum picis | reverse complement strand
GGAGCGCCTGCCTGTCATCAGGCAGGCGCCACCCGATCAGGACGTGCGTATATGTCACCGACCGTGATCCGTCGATGAAGATGCGGTTAAAAAGCGGAGCTTGGCCATCAATGGCTTCGCGGTATTGCGGGCCGACACCCTCTTCAAGATTCCGGTTCGGTGCGTTGTCGGGCTTTCCGATCTGCTCCGCTGCCCACTTTCTACCGAGATACCGCTGTGTCGGTTCCCCGATGTAGCGGAACAGAAGATCACCGGTGGGCTCCGCCGACGATAGATAGACGCATCGCTTCAGCAGCCCTGTCGAGTTGAGCCACGCCACAAGCGACGGCGTAACCCCTTCCTGCTCGCACTTCCTGATGATTTCCAACTGCCAGTCTGCGGCGAAGCGCAAGGGTTGCCGATGGATTTCGACGTTCGCATCATCGTCCGGGCGCCTTTCCGGATCGCCCAACCCGGTGACGATCGCCGGGGCCGAGACAAGATCGCGACCAAGGCGAAGGATGGACGGCGAGCGGGCGCCGGAATCCGATAACACCGCAGTCATCCGACCCCCCGCATCTGGCGGTAAAATGACACCATCGAGCGATACACCATCGTGGCCGCATCGAGCGAAATGCCGGCTGCCTTTGCTCCGGCGGCCACAGCGGATGGAGCGGGTTCGTCGTCGACCACGGTCTTTCCGGCCAGTTCCATCAAAAGGTTGTCAACCTGATGACCGGCCACCGCCCTCGCCCGAACCTCCAACTGCTCGACCGCGGCGATCGTGCTGGTCAGCAGCCGGCGCTCCGGCGCCTCCGGATCGGCCGCTGTGTCATCGAGTAGGCGGAGCAGGACCTGCAGCTTGACCAGGATCCCGGACAGGCCGGCCGGCGCCGCGTCGGCGAGATCGAGCAGGGCCGACCAGGCCGCCCGGGTTGCCGCGAGGTCCTCGCCGCCGGCAGCGTCGACGTCGGCGACCAGGGCGAGCCAGCCGGCCTGCAGCTGCTGCAGGTCCTGGTCGGCGCCGGCAGGCAGCAGCGCCGCGGCGGCGCCGGCCTGCGCCAGATCCGCCAGGAGGTCGCGCACCGAGCCGACGGCCGCGATGCGCCAGACCTTGCCCGGGCCCTCGGCCTCCAGTGCCGCGAGCTCGACGGCGAGCACGCCGGCGGCATCGGCAAGGGTCCGCACCGGCAGCGCCGCCATGGAGGCCTCGCAGGCGGCGACCAGATCATCGGTGGCGGCGCCTGCGCGCAGCCCGCACACCAAGCGTCGCAGCGCCGCCCCGAACGCCGCCCCGCCCCTGCACTCGCCCCCGGTCATGTCGCACCCGCCATCCATTCGCTTCCTCGCATCCTGCCCCCGACATAAATACTTATGCGGGCTATTTCCTTCTGCCTTTTGCTACCTTAAGAACAGGCGGCGGGTTTGTCTCGCATCGAGATTCCCGCCTCTTGTTACAGGACTGCAACCAAGCATGCTCATGATGGTGCGCCCCGCCCTGCTCGCCCTCGCCCTGCTGACCGCCGCACCGGCGACAGCCGACACCCTGCGCATCGCCACCGAAGGCGCTTTCCCGCCGTGGAATGCCGTCGACGCCGGCGGGCAGCTGCAGGGGTTCGAGATCGACCTCGCCCGCGACCTGTGCCGGCGAATGGAAGCCGACTGCGACGTCGTGGCGCAGGATTGGGACGGCATCCTGCCCGGGCTGCAGCAGGGCAGGTACGATGCGGTGATGGCGGCGGTCTCTATCACGGCCGAGCGTGCCCGGGTGGTTGACTTCAGCACGGCCTATGCCGCGGATCTCGGCACCTTCGCGGTCCGGTCCGGATCACCCCTGGCGGCCGCCCTGCCCCAGCTCGACCGGATCGACCTGGCGGCACCGACGCCGGCGGCGGCCGAGGCGCTCGCGGCGATCGACCGCCTGCTCGCCGGCAAGCGGGTGGGAGTCCAGATCTCGACGACGCATGCCCGGGTGCTGGCGGAGCTTTTCCGGTCGGCGACGGTGCGGAGCTACGACACCGCCGACCACGCCGCTCTGGATCTGGCGGCCGGCCGGCTTGATGCGGTGCTGACCGCGCGCAGCAGCGTCGAGGCGATGGTCAAGGCCGGCCAGCCGATCGCGGCGGCCGGTCCGCTGATGGCGGGCGGGCCGCTCGGCCAGGGCGCGGCGGCCGCGGTGCGCAAGGGCGACCCACTGGCCGGGCGCTTGAGCGCGGCGATCGAGGCGGCCGGGCACGACGGCACGACGGCTGCACTGTCCCGCAAGTGGTTCGGGTTCGACTTGTCCCTGCCCCGCTAGAGCTGCTCGCGGGCCCATATCAAAAATTGCTGGCAGCGCTCCATTTCGCCGCGCAGCCAGTCGCGGTAGCCGTAGGAGACGCGGCTGATCGGCGCGGAGGGCTGGACGTGGCAGCCGCGCTTGCCGCAGCGCTCGCACCGAGCCCTGCGCGCGAGCATGATCAGCGAGATCTCCGGCCCGAGCTTGGCGATGATGTCGGAGATCCGAACCGCCTTGCGGTGCTCGCATTTGCGGCCGTCGGCGCGCCCGCCGACACACCAAAATTCAATGAACTCGGCGCCGGCCCGGCGCAGGGTCTCGATGCAGTCCGGCCCGTAGAGGATGGGCGGTTGGGCTTTGGGGCTCGGCTCCGGCATGAGAACAACAATAGAACGCCGTTTGCGCCCCGTCGAGGGCGCGAACGGCGTTCGCAAAAAGCAGCCCTGGGTGCATTGATTCCACATCTTGTGCGCATTCAAATCAACATGTAGGCGGTACCTTGTGGGTGTCGCCTACATGTTGTGGAGAGCCATCGCGGTAGCGGCAAGATGGGACACAAGATGTAGCGTGTTGCGCGGAAAAACGCACAACATGTGGTAAAGGGGCAAATTTAGCGTTTTTTCGGCGCCGCTTTTTCGGCTATAAACATCGGGTGGGGCGGGGCGGCGGATAGGCCGCCGCCCGTACCACAGCTGAGAAGGAGACTGAGGATGATTGAGCAAATCCTCAAACTCCTGGTCCTCACGCTGCAGCTGATCAAGGCAATCCTTGATCTGATGCAGTAAGGACCGGACCGGGTGGCGTGGGCTGGTACCCCACGCCACCGTGGTCCCTGCACAATATGTTCAACATGTTGGCAGTGGCAAGCCCTATTCTCGCTTTTCCGAGAGCGAGGAAAAGATAATATTCCTGTAACTCCAGACACTTAGTTTGAAATCTCGCCGTAAATTCCGAATTTTTACCGCGCATATTGCCTGACCGCCCTTCCGCGGCTACGGCTCACTCCGCCCGGTTCGGCCAGGGCCAGGGCCCCTCATACAGGACGCCTTCGGTGGGGAGCGCCCCGCCGATGTGGACGACCTCCAGGCGGAGGCCGGCGGCGAGGGCGCGGTCCGGATCCGGCGGTCGCGTGGCCGGCTTATGGCACGGCCGAGGGATTGAGGAGCAGCTCCGTCATCCAAAGCGGCCGCTTGACCGGCACCGGCGCCGACTGCTCCCCGCTGCGCAACCGATCGTGCGCCTCGGGGGACAGGCTGTGAATGGCTTCTCCCAGGAGCTTGCGGGCGGCGTCCTTGACATCCTCAAGGGACCCGAAGCTGGGAACGGTGACCGTCAGGCTCGGCCCGTTGGGCAGAGACCAGCGGACGGTCGATTTCCAGCCATCTTCGACCTTCACGACCTTGATCTCGGCCGGCTCCACGCGCAAGGCGGGGTGCAGGCGCCGGGCCAGGGCCCAGCGGGCCGCCCGAGCAATCGTCACCACCTCGGCCTCGCTGAGGGACTCTTTGGTATCCCAATCCAGGATCACCGGGGGGTGGGACACCGCACCCGTGAAAGCGACCGAGAATTTTGCAGCCGGCACCCACCACGTATCACGGCCATCGCGCTTTACAGTTTGGGTGACCTCTACTTCTTCAACAAGCTTGATGTCTTCGCTCACGACGCGCTCCAAAAGGCGTTACACCCGGACCATCAATTAACCCCTTCGGAGCATGGTTGCAATGAGACGCGGGTGGCTCCGTAACAGGTGGTTCCCTGTGGATGATATTCTCTCGTAGGGGGGCGGGCGCCCGTCGGCGCGACTCGTCCTTTGGCGAACGGCGTTCGCGGCCTCGGGGCCCTAGATGTTGAGTCAAGGGGAGACGATTCCTTCTCCAGGACCGCCCCACCCTGCCGGCGACAGGCGATAAATCCCCACCCCGGCTAAGCCCTTGATCCGTATGGCACAACCGGGGCACCGAAGGGACGATATGGAAAACCAAGCCATACAACCGCAAGCGAGGGGGGTGGGGCCGGCGCGGACAAGGCGAGGGTGCGGGATTCCCCCAGGCGCGCCGCGGCGCCCGGGCGCGCTATCTCTTGTGCCCATGACCGATGACACCAAGGCCGCCAGGACCGTCCGCCTCGCCGTCGACCTCACCGCCGCCCCGGTCCGCCGCGTCGTGCGCCTCAACGGCCGCCGCACCAGCGTCGCCCTGGAGCCCGTCATGTGGGAGGGGCTGGAGGCCATCGCCGCCCGCGAAGGCCTCGACAGCGTCGCCGCCCTGCTCTCCCACCTCGACCAGATCGCCCGCGGCCCGGATGGGAAGCCGCCGGTCAACCTCACCAGCGTCGTCCGCGTCTATGTCGCCGCCTACTACCGCGCCGCCGCCGAACCCGACGACGGAACGCTATAACGCTGTAACGCCAGCACGCCAGAACGCCAGCGTTACCGCACGCTGTTTCCCGTTGCGCAAAGCCCAAGGTCAGGCTTATAACGCCAGCACGCCATAACGCTGGCGTGCTGGCGTGCTGTCATGATGGCGTGCCAGCACGCGGTAACGCACCGCAGAGGGTCCAATGGCCATCATCGTTAGCTGTCTCTCACAGAAGGGCGGCGTCACCAAGACCACCATGGCACGGCTGCTCGCCCACGCCTACGCCTCGGCAGGGTGGCGGGTGAAGATCTGCGACTTCGACCTCAAACAGAAGACCGCCACCGAATGGGGCGCCCGTCGCATGGAGAACGGGCGAAAGCCCGAGATCGAGGTGCAGGGGTTCGCCGGCGTCCCGCAAGCACTCTCCCAGGCGGCGCACTACGACATGCTGGTCTGCGACGGTCGCGGCTTCGCCGACACCCTGACCTTGGAGCTCGCGCAGGCCTCGCACGCGATCTTCCTACCGTCCGGGCTGGCCAACGATGACCTTGCCCCAACGGTACGCCTCGCACATGAACTGAAGAAAGCAGGCGTGCCAGCACGCAAGCTTGCTGTCGTGCTGGCACGCACAGGAGACAGCGCCCGCGAGATCGACGACGCCCGGGATTACATCAGCCAAGCCGGCTACAAGGTCTTGTCCCGCACCCTGTCGGAGCGCCAAGGGTACCGGCTTGCTCACGATGCCGGGCGATCGGCGGGCGAGGCGACCCACTTCACCCTACGGATCGCTGCCAAGAACCTTGCCGACGAAATGGCCGAGCACATCACCGAGAACACGAAGGACGAAGCATGAGCATCCCCAAGCCCCCGCCTCGCAACCGCAAGGGCTCGCCGCCTGCAGAGACCGACGTGCCCCGCGCCCTGTTCGAGGAACCCGCCGCTCCGGCGCCGGCCGCCGCGCCAGTCGAGCCAAAGCGCAAGCGTGACACTCCGTTCAACTTCCGCGTCGAAAAGGACCTCGCACGCCGCTTCGGCCGCCGCGCCTTTGATCTGGAGGTCGACAACGTCGACCTGCTTGAGGCGATGGTCGACCTGTACCTTGATGACGATCGCCTTGCGGCCGAAGTCACCAGCCGCGTAGACCGCAAGCGCAAGGCGTGACAGCACGCCAGCACGCTTTAACGCAGGCGTTACGACGTGCTGGTCGGTAGATTCCCAACTTCGCACCACGCCGTCGATTCGGCCAACAGACCCGAACAGCCGGCGGTTTCGGTCGGTAGATTCCTCGGGATAAGTCCCGCCACCCCATCTTACGAGTTGGGAATCTACCGACCAGGGTTGGGAGTCTACCGACCACGACTCGCCAAAACCGGGGTTATCCCAGGGAATCTACCGACCAAGCAAATAAGAAGACTAATAGTTACAAATAGGTTGGTCGGTAGATTCCCATAGTCGGTAGATTCCCAATTGACCAGTTGCCAAACCGGCAGGCTAAATCCACCGATGATCGATGCTCGCGCCCTGATCCAGACCCACGGCCTCGACGCTGCAAAGCTGCTCGTCACCGACAAGCGCGACCGCCAGCGACTGGATATTGCTGCGGCCATGCTCGCCGAGACAGCGGATACCCTCGGTATTTGCCATGCGGGCTTTGCCTTGACGGCCCTGCCGCACAAAGAGACCAAGGAGACGCTTTGGCGCCGGGACGGTCACCGCGTCACGCTCCATGTCGAGAGCGGCCGGGAGCGTGACGGCTCGGCGATCGGCATTCCGTACGGCTCAAAAGCCCGGATGATCTTGATCTATCTGCAGACGCAGGCGGTCCGCCAACAGTCCCGCGAGGTGGAGCTTGGCCGCTCCATGCGGGCGTGGCTGACGGCCATGGGCATGGCCAACACCGGCGGTGCCACCTATCGCCTGGTGGCCGAACAGGCACGACGCATCGGCGCCTGCCGCCTTACGTTTTTCACGGACACCGCCGGCGGCGAGCTGCGCACCAACGGGTCTTTCGTCGAAAGCGAATTCAGCCTTGCCGGCGCGCTAAACGAGGCGCAGCCGATGCTTTGGCAGGAAACCGTTGTCCTGAACGAGGCCTTTTACCGCTCGCTGGTCGACCATCCCGTACCGGTATCGGAAACCGCCCTGCAGCACATCGGCAGCAAGAGCTTGGCGATCGACGTCTATATCTGGTTGGCCTACCGCCTCCATGTGCTGACCAAGCCGACGGCCGTTTCATGGCCCGCCCTGTTCGGGCAATTCGGCGCCGGCTTTGCCCTGCAGAAGCATTTCAAGCCGAGCTTTTCCGACGCCCTGCGCGATGCCCTTGCCGCCTATCCTGATGCCCGGGTTGAGGTGGAGGAGGGCGGTCTACTCCTCCACCCCAGCCGCCCGCCGATTGCCAAGCCCGCCGAGCGGCTCGGCCGTTACTGATTGGGAATCTACCGACCGCACGCGCGCAGCCTCGCCCGCTCGCGGCCATAGTCCTCGATCATCAGGGCCAGCACCGAGCCGACAGGCAGGCTGTCCAGCTCGTCAGCCGCCCGGGCTTGCTGTTCGCGGTTGTAGACCACAGGCACCGGGCAGACGCCGGTGTCAGAACCCGCTATCGCGCAGCCGGCGAGCGACAGCGTCGCGGCCGCGAGGAGCGGCAGCCGCTGCCTGATCCTGTGCATGCAGCACCTCCAAGGTCTTGGCGTTGATCTCGGCCACCGCCTCGGCCCGGCCGGCCCGGCGCTGCGCGCCGAGCAGCGAGGCGAGGGCGACCAGGCCGGCGGCCGCCCCCAGGACGTAAGGCGCACAGCGCGCCCACAGCGCCCCCAGCATCACAGCACCGCCTTTCGGGCATCATCCCGCCGGCGCCAGAGCATGTAGCCCACCACGGCCGCCAGGACGGCCGCCGCGACCCATCCCGCCGACAGGTTGAGGCCGAGGTCGGGCAGGCAGTCGACCAGATCACGCACGGCCCCGCTCGCCTCCCGTGCCTGCTGCGCGGCCGCGGTGACGCCGGCGATCGTCAGGCCGACGCCACCGGCCTGCACCGTGCGCGACTTTGCGAGCGGCTTCATCGCCGGCGCCTCCTCGACCGCCTGCGCCATCGGCGCCGCCAGGGCCGTCCGCCAGGGAGCGCCCTGGAACATCGCCACTTCGGCCGCACGGCGGGAGACCAGCCCGGGCAGCTGCGTCTTCTTGCCGTTGACCGTCGCATAGACCCAGCGGCCGAATTGCTCGGCGGCGCCGGCGGCGTCACCAACGTTCAGCCTCTTGAGCAGGGTCGAGCTCGTGAAGTTGCCGGCACCGAGGTTGAAAACGAAGCTGGTCAGGGCGACCGCCTGGTGCGGCGCCAGCGGCACCGTGACCAGGCGGTCGACCTGCGCCCGCGCCTCGGCAAGGTCGGCCTGCAGGTACTCCTCGGCCTTGGCCGCGGTGATCACCTGCCCGATGCGCACGCCCTTGGTGTGGCCATAACCGATGGTCGGCACGCCGGCGGGGCAGCGGTAGGCACTCAGGTGCAGGCCTTCGAAGTGGCGGACCAGATCCGCCAGGTCGGCCTCGGCGCGCGCCGGCGCCGCGATCGTCGTCTCAGACATACGATTGCTCCAGTTTGAAGGGGAGGGGAGGGACTGCGAACGGCGTTCGCAGCGTCAATGCGCCGTGAGCAGCGCCAGCAGCTTGGTCGCGGCCGCGCCGGCGGCGCCGCCCATCAGGGTCACGGCCGCCAGGAACCCGCGGCCGCGGTCGCGGGCGCCGCGGAGCTCCTTGACGTCTTTCTTCAGCTCGCCCACTGCGGTGAGCAGCTGCTCGACCGTGGCCGCGACGGTGTGCATTTGCGCGGTGGTTTCATCGGTCCTCGTGAAGAGGGCGCGCGACTGGCGCACCAGCTCCTCGACGCTCGCGTCGAGCCGGCCGAGCGAGCGGCTCAGATCGTCGACCGGCATGTTGATGGTCTCCATCTAAGAGGTCATGTGCGTAAGGCGACGGTGAGGACAGGGCCGAGGAGCAGGCCGTAGAGCCCCTCACCCCATTCCTGCGCCGTCCGGAAGCGCCAGGGCAGCGCCGGCATCACCATGGCCACCAGGTAGCCGGCAGGCATGGCCAAGCCACCCAGCACCACCCACAGCGGCGGCAGCAGTTGCGACGGTTGCAGGGCAATCGACAGGAAGGCCAAGCGCCCCATGCCGGCCAGCCACAGGTACCCGAGCTTCTGTGGCCGCGGGATCTTAGCGGTCCAGCTGGCCGGGTAGGCCGCGGACGTCTCCTCCAGGTTCTGCCCGGCGCTTTGTGGCAGCAGCACCATGCCGAGGGTGGCGGCCGCCCACACCCGGGCGAGCACCTCGATCGGCAGCGCCGGCGCCAGCCACCAGGCGACGCCGGCGACAGGCACACCCCATAGGAGCGCCCGCGCTCCTTGGGTACCGAGCCACGAATGCTCGGTACCGCGCTCCCGGCAGGCGAACAGCAGGACGATCGACACGGCGGTCGCGGCGATCGCGTTGTCGACCAGGACACGGACGACCGCAGCCGCCGGAACGGCAAGCGCGGTCAGCCAGCCGGCGAGCGCCGGCCAGAGATCAAAGATCATAATGCCTCCGGATATGACAAAGGCGCCTTATGGGCGCCTGATCGGTCAGAGTTGGAGTGTTGTCTCGCCGGCTATTGGGCGGGCCAAGCCACCGGGAAAACTGCGTCAATCGCCAGAGCGTCGCCGGCGACCCGCGCCCGCTCCACCCGCACCAAGGCACCGCGTCGCGCGCCCTCGATCCTGGCATTGATTGCTGTCCATTGCGCCGCCGTCGCGGCGACGTCGCCGGCGACCTGATCGACGGGCACGCCAAGCGCCGCGGCCTCGGAATCGAGGTAGGGAAACGGCCCGTCACCGCCGGCGATGAAGCGGTCAGCCTCGGCCTGTTTGGCGAGGTAGGTTCCTTCCTGGCCGGTGGTGACAGTGATGTATTTCGCCCGCTCGGCGCCGGCCTCGCTGTTGATCCGCTCGACAGCCGCCGCCGCGGCCTGGTCGGCACGAGCGGCAAGCTCGCTTGCCGAAAGCCGCCGTTCCTGCCACCTCGGCCGCGCCTCTGTCGCCTCCAAAATCCAGCCGGCCCGCTCTACCACATGCCCAGCAGGAGATTCCGGAGCGGCGGCATCGACCACCAGCAGATAGCCGGTGTCGGGATAGCCTCGGTCGGTCAGGTCAGCCAGCTCGGCTGGCGACAGGTTGAGTGCGGTCAGCCAGTCGGGCAGCGGGACCGGCGATCCGATGCGCGGCGTCCGCTCGGGCAAGGTGATTTGTAGGTACATGGGGGCCTCCGTCATGTTGGGCCAAAATACCGGACCGCGGCGAAGGGGGTCACCGTGCGCACACCGCTGAGACCCCACCACCACTTACTGGACGGGATGCTGGCCGCGTCATAACCGGACCAGTTTTCCGTGAATATTCCCGTTACTGTGCCGCTGGTGCCGTTATTCATGTTCCCGTTAAAATATGCGTCTGTGCCACCTGTTGCGGTGAAGCCGGCTACAGTAACAGTGCGGGAAACGCTGGTGGTGTCGTAATTGATCTGATCGGAAGTGACACATGCCAACCTCCTTATGCCAAGTCCCGCGATGCCGCCTCTGCCGTAGCTCGAACCGGCTTGTTGATCGAGGCCAGTCTGGCCGCAGCCGAAGAATTCGTAGATGCCTGCCGTGGGCGGGGACCACGTGCCCACGCCAAGCAGGAAGAACAACATGCCTACAGGGGGCTTGGCGCCCCCATCCTGCTTGCTGGCTGCCGGAAGCCCGACCAATTGCGGGGCTCGCGGTAGCCCGGTCAGAAAGTCCTGCGCCATCAGCGGAGCGCCACTTCGGCCATGATGTCCAATCGCGCCGGCAAAGCCGACAGCGCAGCCACCAGGGCGACGATCAACGCGCTGTTTTGCCCCAATTCCCAACCCGTATCTGGCAGGCTGGCTGTCGCCGGGTCCTGCGTCCCGCCCATGAGCGGGACAGCCGGGGTGGCGTCGGCATTGCCAGCCGAGGGAGCGATGGCCCGGCGGGTGCGCTGGGAGACCCGGAACAGGCGAGCGCCGGCTGGCAGTGCGGCGTCGGACGTGAAGGGCGCGCCATTAACCGTCAGCGTCGTGGCGGTGACAGCGGTGATGACGGTCAGCAGGCCCGTGTTGGCTTGCGTCGCCGATCCCACGTTACGAGCGGCAGGCGGGCCGAACAGCATGAAGGCATTGCCTACTGTCCATCCATCGGCGATGAAGCTGCCGGTCTGCCGGGTGACGGTGCTGGCGGTCAGCGCCATCGTGCCGGTATTGCTCAAGTCCTGTGTGGTCAGGCGCTCGCCGATGTAGATCAGCAGCGACTTGGCCACGCTGTCCGAGCTGGACACGCTGCCGCCAATGACACGCCCGCCACCCTGGCGGATGCGCTGTCGGACGGCGTTTTCGCCGGGCAGAGCCACCTCTCCGGCAATCGCCGCGGCAACGCCAGCCGGCAGGCAATCCACCACGATCTTCGCGGCCGTGCCATTGCCGGCGGTCAGGTTTTCCGTGGGGAAGCCATATTCCAGAGGGGTATTCAGGATGCTGGACATAGGACGAAATCCTCAGAGCTTGTTGCCGACTTGGCCGAGCGCGGCCATGCGGGCGAGTTGATCCAGGCGGTAGGAGAGGCCAGCAGTGGGGTCGTTGTTGGGGGGAGGCAGGGCCCGGGGCGCCGCGAGCTGCTCACGACCGTTGATCTGTTGCGTGATGATGCCGGCCTCGGCCGACGTGCCGATCAGCAGCGTGTCGCCGTGCAGGGAAACGGCTTTGATGTTGTCGTTGGAGATGGCGCCGAGTTCACGAACGGACACGTTGTCCAAGAACATCGTCTGACCGCTCGCCGGCGTGCCGACGAAGCCTTGCTCAACGGTAATGGAGGACTGTGTTGGCGTAATTGCCGCAATCACGTCCACCATGGAAGTTGAAGAGGTATCAACAGAAATCAGGACTGTGGCAGTAGCTCCGTCTCGTACTCGCAGCCGCGAAACCGGAGCGGTGCCGACACGATGTTGACCACAAAAGAGGTACGTCTTCCCAGGAGTAACCGAAATTGTTTGGAACATTGGATATCCGGCAACGCCGCTAGACACACTCCGCAATTCACCACTGACCGCGGAATATGAACCTGCGCCTGCCGAACCGACAGACCATCCGGACGAGGTGGTGTCAAATCTGCCATTAGTGACCAGTTCCGATCCAACCGCCACACCCGCCGCGTCCTTGTAATCGATCCGCCGCAGCCCGGCGAACACGCTCACGCCGTCGCCGGTCGCCACAGCCAGTTTGCCGGTGGCATCGTCGAAAGACAGGGACTGCACGGCGTTGGACGTGCCTCCCAGGAAGGCTTTGGCGCCCTGGTCGAAATACCCCCGCTCGTCGGCGTACATCTTGGCGATCTGCGCCGGGCTGGGAGCGTAGGCACCAATGCCTACCATGGCGATTTTGCCGTCCCAATCACCAGATCCCGGCGTCAGGCAGCCAACTCTCAAGACTGCGCCCGGAATAGACAGGTCCGTGCTGTTGGGGGCCGAGTAGACCGGGGTGCCGTCCGCCCATAGCTCCAGCACGCCGGCACGCCGGCAGAGGATCGCCTGTCGGAAGTTGGCGCCGTTCAGCGGAGCAGTGGACACAAAAGCGAGCGTTCCGCCGGACACCGGGGTGACGACGGCTGCAAAATTGCCCGCGCCATCCGTACCGACTGCAAAGCCCTTACCATTCGGATCAAGGATCGAGAGGAAGCGGTCCACAAGCCCGCCGGCACTCACCCAAGCCCGGACATAGAAATCTCCCGTCCCGAAGTTCAGATCCGGGTTACCTGCCGGCTGCTCCAGGGAGTTGTTGGCGTTAAAGCCGGACCACGCGACCACGTCACCGCCGTTGACGGCATTGCGCTGCAAGGTGCCGTTGACGATCAGCCCTTTACCGCGATAGCTGCGGTCAGGGGTGGCGAGGCGGCAGGACACGTTGTCATAGTCGGTGTACTGGCCCGAGACTGTCGTCGTGAACAGCCGCACCACCGACTGTGTTGTGGTGGCTTGGAAGGTAATGGCGCTCGATGCCGAGGTAGATGTACCGGTTGCCGCAGGGGCAAGCTGCGCAGACTGATCCGCGTTGGTCACGTCGACATAGTAGTAATTGACGTTCCCAGCCACGTAATCGAACGAAAGCGTGTAGGTTTGGCCGGGCGTGGTGCTGAAGGTGCGGTAAGCCCCCGCCCCGGAGGTACCCGGTGACGTTACGCGCAGGCGCCCCGATACCACAGAAAGCGCCGCTCCGTTGCGGGCCGTCCATCCGCTGGTGTCAGTGTCAAAACCACCATTCGCGATAAGCTCGCCCGACTTGACAGACACGTTATCCGCTCGGAACGATAGCCCGGCGGGCGCAGATGCGTTGCCCTCGTAGAACCGTAAACTTACGGAGCCAGAAGAAATAGTGGTAAAGGTTGTCGAAACCATTACAGTCCCGGTAGTGGATTGCGTCAGTGAAGTGACGCTGGATACAGGCGCTCCGGCTATTTGCAGCACAGGAGATGATCTGCCGCTGACCTTTTCCAGTTCTACGCTGACCGTGTACGTCAAACCGGAGGAAACTGCGATGGTCGTGACGGCTGCCGGAGCACCACTGCTCGCGGTTGCTGTAACCTCCAGCTTCCCGCCAACAGATGCAATGATGGCGTTTTCTGCGGTCCACCCACTGGTGTCCGTCGTAAACGTGCCATTGCTGACCAGCTCCGTCGAGCCGGTGATCGCGCCCGTCGCGCCATCGCAGAGCCACGCCCCGCGAATGTCGCCCGGCATCCAGCCTGTGGCGTAGGAGGTGGTGGCATAGGCCACCATGCCGTTGGCCGGAGTGGTGATGTCTTCGGATAGGAAGGTTAGGCCAGACGTTTGACCAAGGGCGCCAGGAGAAACTGTACTAACGAAGGAGTTAGCGATGTTTCGGATAGAACTAGTTCCACCGTCAATGTAGTATTGCCGCCATGCCGACTCAGTCATGTCGGAGGTCGGAACTGGACCGTAAAACACAGCTCCCTGAGAAGTGCGAGAGCAGGCTATGCGGTTGTCGGAGATAAACGCTACCTTCGAGTATCCACTTGCGTAGGTGATGTCCCAGACGTTCCCATCGTGCCGGATCACCGACACACCGCCGGCAGTTGCCACCGCGACAGTCGGCACAGGGAGACCGGCAGCATCCAGCGGGGCGCCTGGGAGGACGCGGCAGTCGAGGCCGTTGACGTTGGCGTTCACAATGCCTTGAGCGCCGGTTACGATTGTTTCGGCCACCGAGACGTTACGCGTGCCGATGCCCTGCCCGGCTTGGCGGAGCGATGCCCCGCTCGCAAACCTTCGGGTAATCAGGTCGGCTGTAAAGCAAACGTCGTATAGACCCGCGCCGGCCGTCCCTGCGGTGCCGATGTAAATGTGCCCGTTTTTCGCGGTGACGCAGGATGCCGGGTAGCTTCCTGGGCCGAAATTCAGACCGGAGCTATTGCCGACCACCATCCACATCCGCGGCGCGCCGTTGGCATCAAGGTCAAGCGCATCGTAGATCGTGAGCTTGGTCTGCTCCGCGACGATCAGCGCAACTACCGGGAATTTCCGCCGGGCGCCCCTGTTCGCCGTGTTCAGCAGCTCGTTTTCCCAGCTGGTCCAGCCGCAGCGGTCAATCCAGGCGCCGCCATCGGTGTCCTGCCGGGTGTCGTAGACACAGCAGTCCACGAGCGTCGTGGCGGCCAGCACCTGCTTGGACAGGGCCGCGATGACGACATTCGAGGCCGAGCCCACCCACTGCTGCGCCTGCGTCGCATAGCCGGCGGCCGCGCTACGAGCAGCTTCGGTTCCGGCTAACGCCGTCTGCGCCGCCCCCCTATCCCCTGCTGCGGCAGAGGCACTAGCCGCCGCTGCCGCAGCTGCTGACTGCCCATCAGCTAGCGCCTGCTGCGCCGCAGCCAGAAACTGCTGCAGCAAGCCAGATCCATCCTCCATTGCCGCTTGTGCCGTTTCAGCGGCCACCGCAGGCACTGCCTCGATCTCGTCGGCGACAGCGCCGAACAGGTCCTCGAATGGGGTGCGATAGTCCTCATACTTGCCATACTTGGCGAGCAGCGCCTGCAGCGCCGCCCTCACAGGGGTTGTTGCCATCCCACCAGCTCCTGAATTTCGATGGCCGACGACAGCCGCCGACCGCGGCTGCCGCGCGTGCGGATGTTCGTGGTCGGCACGCCGTGAATGATGGTCCGCGCCTGCGGCTTGTCGGCGCGGCCGGGGAAAAGGACGACGACCAGGTCGGCCGACCGGGCGACGTCGCGCGCCAGGTCATCCCACCAGCTGAACGCCTCGCTCTCCGCCAGCCCGGGCAGGGTCAGCCGCCAGAGGCGGTATTTGACCCGGGAGCGGCTGTTGATGAAGAGATCGCCGTTCGGCTGCAGGTGCTCGGCCGCGTCCACCCACTCCCATTCGTAGTCGAGTGCGAAGTTACGTTCCGGTTGGCGACCGAGGCCGGCGAATAGCCGGCCAACCTGCACCGTGCCGCCGGCCTGGCGGTCGAGATCGACGCGCAGGTACCGGGCGGCGCGCGGCGCCGGCAGGGTGACCAACGCGTTGCCCGGCGCGCCGGCCGAGGCCTGCTGCGGTGCCCCGCCGAGATTGATGCCAAACGGGCCGAAGCCGAACGGCGTGTTGGTCTCCCAGGGCGGTACGGTCCGATCGTCGATCGGGTCGGTGAGGCCCTCGTCGTTGCCGACGCGGATCCGCAGCCCGTCCGAGACCCCGAGATTGTGCGCCAGGACCATGACGTGACTGAGCGGTACAGGACTGCCGAAATCGGCCTGCAAATGCTCGATCGGGCCCGCCCCGCGCCAGAACTCCGACGGCCGGAGCGACTGCACACAGGACGGGTCGAGCGCCACCCCCTCATCGGACACCGCCGATCTCGACGCGGTGACGGTCGCCTTGTCGACCAGGTTGTCGAACAGGAACAGGCAATGATCAGCGCGCGCCATCGGTCACAACCAGCGACGGAGCGTCACGGTCTGCCGCCCCTCGCTGTCCTCTTCCAAGCGCAGGATCAGCCCGGCGCCGGCATCGATGCCGTGGGCGGGCAGGGACAGCCACGCCTGACCGGCGATGTCGGCTGTCGAAAGGTCGGCCGTGGTCGGCACGTCGATATCCTCCGTCTCTACACCGTAGAAATTCGCCATCGCGGCCGCCAAAGCCTCGGCCGCCGCGCGATCGTCGAGGCCGCTGTCGATCTCCAGCGGCTCGGCCAGCGGGTGGCGGTCGGCCGACGGCGTCGCCTGGCGCACGCTGCGCCACAGCTCGGCCCCGAACGCCTTGTTGTCCGCCGGGGCATTTGCCGCCATGCGGTCGGGGGTGATGGCTCCGCCGGCATTGAGCCGATAGCGCACAACGATCTCGCTCGGCGGCACTGCATCCGGTTTCCAGGTCGGTCCGTTCTCAGGGTCGACGGCGGCGGCCAGGATGCGCGCGCCGATCGCCGGATCGGTCGCCACCGTCGCCGCCGGGCGCGCCAGCTTGTAGGGGGTGACCACCCCGTTACGCCGGGTTCGGACCCCGCCCATGAAGCTGGCGCAGATGCGGTCGCAGAGATCGCGGCAGGTGGTCGACTCATCGACCGGCCAGCCCATCACCGCCGTGGCGCCGAGGGTGGCGAACGCGGCGTGATCGAGGCCTTCCACCCCGGCCCGCGCCAGTACCGCCGCCAACAGCGGGCCGGCGGTGCTGGCGCCGCCGGCGAAGCCGCTGCGGGCACTCACCCGCAGCTGATGGATCGGCTCGCCGCCGTACCACAGCACGCCGGCCGCCTTGTCGACCCACCATTTGCCCTGAGCCGGCGGATAGGCCGTGGCGGCCGAGATCGGGTTGCAGCCGTCGAGGACCTCCAGCACCTCGGCGACACCGTTGACCGGGTCGAGGTGCCAGCACGTCACATTCGGATCAGGACGGTATGGCTCCATCCAGCGCACCACGCCGATGAACTGCGGCTTCACCTTGCCCTTGGCCGTGGCCGGCCCCTCCAGCCCGCCGGTGCCGGCATAGGTCGGGGTGGCGAAGCGCGCGGTCAGCAGCTGCTGCGGGTCGGCGGTCGGCACCGTGACCTGACTGCTGCCCCAGCTGTTGTCGCCGCGCAGCTGGCCGCTCTGCAGCAGCTGGTAGGCGGCGTACGGGTCGCCGTCGCGGCCGCGCAGCGTCCGCACCGCCCGGCCGTCCCACAGGCACCGGCGCCACAGCGCAAAGCGGCCGGAGCGGTGCAGGTCGTCGTCCACCTTGAAGCTGAAGCCGCCGGCGACGGCGAGAGACACCCCGCCGAGCAGGGTGTCGCCGTAGGCCTGCCAGCTCATCCGGTAAGCGATGTCGAGCCGACCGTCATAGCGGCGGTTCGGCGCGTCCGGATCGTCGGCCGGGAAGGTGATGGTCCGGGTGCCGAGGCGCAGCGGCACGGGATCGCCGGTCAGGCGGGCCTCCGGCTCCGCCTCCACCAGCCACACCACGGCGCCGCTCACCGTTTGATCACCGCCTCGAAGCGGCCGTACGCCGCCGCGCGCGCCTGCTGCCGGTTGCCCTGCTGCAGGGCCGTCCACACGTTTTGCATCACGTCGATCATCTCCTCAAAGCGATCGGCAAGGGCGCGGTGGCCGCTGCCGATGGCATCGACGATGCGGGCGACGCCGCCGCCATCGTCGGCCGTGGTGGACGTCGCCATCCGGCCCTCACCCCAGACCGACGGCCGCAGGCCGCGGTTGAGCGCCCGGATGCCATCGGCGCCGCCGAGCCCGGCGGTTGCCGCCGCGGTCAGCACGCCCTCGCCGCCGGCCAGCTTGACCGGCCGGCCGTTGGCGTAATAGGCGAGCACCGAATCCCGCCCATACACGCCGTTGCCGATCACGCCGCCGGTCTCGTAGGTCTCAATCGACCAGTTGCCGTCGGGGTGCTGCACCCACTTGTATTGATGCCCAGCCTCGCCACGGTACTCCCCGGGCCCGGCGTTGCTGGCCGGGACGCTCGCCCCCGCCTTGCCGTCCCGGATCTGCGTCAGGATCTCGGTCTGCTTGACCATCTCCTGATACTGCCGGTCGCCGGTATCGGCGGCGGTGGCCTGCTCGGCCGCCACCCGCTGCCAGACGGCGAGGATTTGCGCCCGCTCGGCGTAATAGGCGTCATTGCCGCCGTTCGCCCGCGCCGACAGCTCCATCAATGTCTGCCCGAGCTCGCCGATCTTTTGCGCCAGGTCGGCCTGCTCCGCACCGGTGGCACCATTGTAGCGGGTGAGCAGGTCGGCCCATTGCGCCTCGGCCTCCGTCAACCCGGTGCCGGCATCGACCCCCGGCCCCGAGATCAGGCTCTGCGAACGCCGTTCGGTCAGCGCTTGACTGACCTCACGCGCCCGCTGCGCCGCCGTTCGCAAGGCGTCGGCCTCGGTTTTGAGCGCCTCGATCCTGGCGGTCTGCTCCTCCTTCGTCTTGTCGGCCGCCTCCTGTGTCGCCTGCATCGAGCGGGCGAGCTCGCCGAAGCTGCCGGTCAGCAGCCCGGCAGCCGTTTTGAGCTCATCGGAATCGAGTCCGCGTAGCACCGACTTGGCCTGCTCGGTGATCAGCTCCGTCGCCTTGGCGGCGGCGTCCGCCACGCCGACGGCGGCGAGGTTGCGGCGCACCGTCTCCTCGCTGTCGGCGATGGTGGTGAGACTGTTCAGCCAATCCATCCCCTTGGCGCTGTTGAGCTGCTCCTGATAGCTCTGCAGCGCCGCCGTGCGCCGCTGCTCGGCCTTCGCCGCGGCGTCTGCCCGCACCTCGGCCTCGGTGATCGAGAGGTTCCAGCGCTTGACCGCCTCGACCGTCGCCTCGGTCTGCGCCGCATACTGCGCCTCGGCGATTTCGACGCTGGTGAAGCTCTGCCCGGCCGACAGGAAGGTCGAGCGCAGCTGGTGCTCCAGGATCGAGCGGTAATTGTCGCCGAGCCCGAGCCCCTGCGCCCGTTCGAGCTCGGCGTCGACCGCCTTGTATTGCGAGGCCTGCGCCTCCTTCGCCCGGGCGGCGACACCGGCGAGCGACTGGTCGAGATCCTTCAGGCCGGCAGTCGCGTCGGCGATGCTCTTGCCGAGCGCGACGTCCTTCATGAACTCGTTGATGTCTTTCGACGTCGAGTTCTGAACAGCCTTCAGGACCTCATCCGAGGCCTCGATTAGCCCTTGGCTAACGTTGTAGCGGAAGCCGGCGATCACCGCCTCATCGAGGGTGTCGTAAGAGCCGGCGAGCTGCCCACCGGCGCCGCCTTCGCGCACGCGGTATCGGTCATCCTTGGCCTCGACGGCGACCCCGAATTCGCCGGCCGTCCTGCCGCCAAGGATCGTCACGAACTGTCTGGTCGCCGCGTCGATCGACGACAACAGCTCTTTCGCCTGCTGCTCATCCCCCTCGTTGTCGGTCGCCGAGGCGGCATAGGTCTGGTCGGAATTGTTGTACTGCACGGCGGCCGCAGCCGCGGGCGGACCCCGATCCTTTCCGAACAACCCGCCCAACAATTGGCCAGCGATGGCCACGAATGGGGCCGCGACCTGCAGCCCCGGGATGAAGCTCATCACCGCGGCGGCGGTCTGACCGATGCCGGCAACCGTGTTGCCGTTGGCGAAATTCATGATGGCGCCGATGCCGTAGCCGGCACCGCCCAGCATGTCGCCGTAAGTGACCCCGCCGGCATCGGCCGCATAGCCCAGCTGCCCGACGTCGTCGATCCCGGCCATCATTTCCGCCGTCGGCGCGCTGCCGCCATAGGCGGTGGTGTTGAGCCAATTGGACGCGCTGGTGATGCCGCCGCCGAGCTGGCGGTCGAGCCAGCCGCCGGAGGCCTGACTGAAGACGTTGCCGACGGTGAGCCCGCCGCTGCCCTGCCCCATCAGCCCGGAGCCGCTTTGCCCCACGGGGACATAGCTCTGCCCGCCGATGGTGACCGGCGGCGATTGGCCACCACCGGCGCCGGACACCGCTCCGACCAACGGCGTGATCACCGGCAACACCAGTTTCTGCCCGGCCATGTCGAGGGCGGCATTGATCAGGAAACGCCGGAGCCCCTTTCGCGCCGCGTCCCACAGGTCGTCGAAGGCCTTTCCGCCGCTCTTGGTCGCCTCGGTCAGGCCGTCGACAATGTAACCGCGAACGTCGTTCCAATAGCCCTTGGCGGTCTCGGCAATCCGCTGCATCGCCTGCGCCGCCTGCTGCTGCTGCGCCTGCGCGACCGCGGTGTCGACGTAGAGCTGCCGCTGCTCGGCGGACAAGCTGTTGCCGTACTTCTTGAGGTCGTTGATCGCCGTCAGCCGGGCGATTTCCACCGCTTTGGCCTCCGTCGACAGGTCCTGCAGCGCCAGCTCCTGACGGGCCAGATCAAGCGCATCCTGGCGGGCGGCGATCGTCCGGTTGACCTCGCGCTGCCGGGTGAGGTCCTGCTCGCGCTTGAGCAGGTCGTCATAGGCGAGGATCTCGCGTTCGGCGAGATCGAGGAAGACGCCGCCGCCGGCGACCCGGGCGGCGGCGAGCTTCTCCTCGGCGAAGGCGGCCGCCTTGACCTGCAGCTCGACGTCGGCCTCGGCGGCCGCGCCATCACGGGCCGCCGCCGCCACCTGCGCCAGGCCGTCGGCCCGCTTGGTCAGCGACGCCACTTCCTGCGCCCCGCCCTGCAGGGTCTCGGCCGCCTTGCGTTCGAGCAGGGCACGGCGCAGGGCATCCTCGGCGACCGTGCTGTCGCTGAGCGCCTTCTTGTGCGCCTCGTTCGCCGCCGCCTGCTGCATCGCCGCGTCAACGCCTTCCAGCGTCGCCGCAGCCAGAGCAAGCGCACCGCGCGCCTCGGCATCGGAGACGGCGACCAGGTCCTTTTTGCTCGCCTTTCCCTGGTTCTCCTCGCGGATCAGCGCGACCTTGGCGTCGCGCTCCTTCTCGATCGCCTGCACCGTCTGGGTGATGACGCCGGCGTTCGAGCCGTCCTCACGGGCAAGCTGCCGGGTGGCGGTGACCAGGCGGCTTGCTTCATCGCGCACCGCCTTGATCCGCTCGGCCTCATCCCCCTTGCTCGGCATTTCGAGCAGCTTGGCCGCACGCTGCGCCGCGATCGCCTCGGCCTGCGCCACCTGCGCGGCGACGGCGTCGGCGTTGGAGCCGTCCTTGTTGCGCAGGTTGCCGATCTTGGTCCGGGTGGTCTCAAGCTCGCTGTTGATGCGCTTGAGCCGCTCCACCGCCGACGGCGGTACCAGCTGTTCGAAGGCCTGCGACTGGTCACGGGTGATGCCGGCGAGCAGCTCGGCGTTGCGATCGCGCTCGGCCCGGCCGGCGCCATCGTCGGCCGCCGGCTTGTCCGCCGGCGGCGCCTCGGCGATCTTCGCGCGGATCGCCTCGACACGCTGCGTCATGACAGCGACGCTGTTCTCGGCCGCCTGCAGCATGTCGAATGCCATCATGCCGCCGTCGGTCTCGTACGACTTGGTGGCGGTGGCAAGGTCGGCCTGCGCCTTTTCGAGCCGCTTGGTCGCCCGCTCAAGCTGCGTCTCCAACGGCAGCGTGCCGAGGTGGCCGACGAGATTCTCATTGAAATCGGCAACCCAATCCCCGAACGGAATCGATGGGATCAGGCTGGAAATGATCGAGCCGACTTCGCGCGCCTTGATGCCGAGCTCGCCGAGACCGGCGCCGATCGCCTCCTTCAAGTGCGTCCAGCTATCGGACAGGCGCTTGTTCGCCCGCTCGGTCTCGTCCATCGCCTCGGCGGCGTGGTGCGTCTGGTCGTTGACCGCGGCGAGGATGACGCCGTGCGCGCCCACCCGGTCATTCAGCGCCTCGAACGAGCGGATCGCCTCGCGCTGCTGATAGTCGAGACGGATGTCGGCCGCCTCGAGCGCCGACGTCGCCGTGAGCGGGGCGTCGAGTGCGGTGGCGAGGGCTTTGGACGCGGCGGCCGCATCGCCCTTCATGTAGCTGGTCAGGTTCTGCAGGGCCTTGAGCGCAGGCTGGAATGTCTCCGCGGTCAGGCTGCGCACGCCGGTCAGGCTTTCGGCCATGCCGGTGATCTGGATCGCCGATTGGCGGGTGAGGCCTTCCTGCGCGAGCGCAAGCGCCTGGATCTGCGTCGCGGTCAGGCCGGCGGTGTAGCCGGTGCGGGTCAGCCGATCGGCGAGACTGGCGTTGGCCTGCTCCAGCTCGTCGGCCGCATGCACCGACTTGCCGGCAATCTCGATCAGGCCGGCGACCGCGGCAACATAGAGGTTGATGCGGGTGGCCAGCGTGAGAATCCCGCTTGCCATGCCCAGGCCAAGCCCTTCCAGGGCGTAGCGCGCGATCGAGATCTTGGCCTGATGCTCGGCAAAGCCGACAAGGGCTTGGCTGGCCGAGTTCTGCGCCTCGGCGGTCTGTTCCAGCTCGGCCCGGTAATCCTCGGTGGCGCCGCGCAGGCGCTCCATATGGGTCAAGACATTGTCGATGACGGCGCCACCGGCCCAGGTCACCAGGGCATAGCCGAACAGCTTGACCATCGACACGCTGTTGTCGACGGCCGCCGCGGTCGAACCGGCCGATTCTGCCAGGATATCCAGGCTGTCGGCGGCGCGCGCCACGCCCGAGGCACCCTGCGCCACCACGGCCATGCCCTCGCCGACGGTGGCCAGGCCGGTGCCGGCCGTCGTCCCGGCCTGGCCGACGGCGACAAGCGCGGTCGAGGCCTTGCCGGCCTGGTCGGTCAGCAGCTGCACATTGCCGGCCTGCACCACCACCAGCCGGTCGAGCGATCCCATGGCCTGCCCGAGGGCCGCGGCGTCGCCGGTCGCCGCCTGTGCTCCGGCCGACAGCGCCAGCAGACCGCCGCCGGCGGCGCGCGCGCCGGTATCGACCGCCTTGATCTGCGCCGCGGTGGCGGAGACCGCCGGCGCGGTGCCGGCCAGGGTGTTGAGCGCGGTCGAGGTCTCGGCCGCCATGGTGCGAACGCCGTTCGCGACCGAGGCCGAGGCCGAGGCCACGCGCGCGCCGCCCTCGGCGACGCCGTCGAGCACCTTGGCGGCCGACGACAGGCGATCGAGCGCGGTCTGGCCGTCGGCCGCCATGCGCTCCAGCTGCTGGCGCAGCTCGTCAACGCCCTGGCCACGGACCTGAAACAGATACTCACGCATCGCCTATCCCTCGGAAAACTGGTCATCCCCGCCGGCGAACGCGGCATCGAGATCGAGCCGCCGCGGCAGGCGCGCCTGTGGCGTCAGCACGAACATCAGCACCCCCTGCGCCGCCCGGCCGGCGGCGACGCGGCGGCTGGTGGCGCTGCGGTAGCCCTTGCCGGACAGGGCCGGCGTCAGGAAATCCATGTAGAGGAGGCCGCTGCGCCCATCGCGGCTCGGCACCAGGCGCAGGGCCCGGCCATACATTGCTTCGACTTCGCCCGGGGTCATGCGGCGGTGCCCGCCCCGGCCGGAGCGTGGGACGCTGGGGGTGGGGATCGCCAGCCAGAAGCCGTCGGCGCTGCGGATCGTCACGCCCTCGGCCCAGGCCGAAATCGCCGCATGGGCCCGGGCGCCGCGGGCGATCACCATGCCCGCCGGATCGAGGCTGATGCCGACGCGGGGGTAATAGACGCTGCCGACCATCGAGGCGGCATTGGTGCCGGGGAAGGCGGCCGACAGCTGCGCCCGCAGCCGCTCGGCCGCCCCGTCGACCAGCTCGTGCACACTGGCCGTCACCCCGGCGGCGAGGTCCTGCTTGACCTCGCCCACCCATTCACGGAAATCGCCGTCGCCCATTGCGGGTCTCCTCAGAACTCGCCGAGGTCCCCCGAGGGAATCGAGCGCTCGGCGGCATCCATGATGTCGAGGGCTGCCAGGACGATCGCCGGCTGGTCGTAGAGCCCGCCGGCGAACGGCAGCGTCGGGTGGCCGGGCAGGTCGGCGACGCTGCCCATGCCGGCGACGACGCCGCGGCGGCCGCGCCAGGCCATCCATAGCTCAAGCAATGCCTCCTCCTCCGGCCCCACCAGATGCGCCGGGTGCACCCGGAGCTCGGGGAGGCCGATGAAGGGGAGGCGCCAGGGATCGGCCTCTAGGGGGTCGTCGGGGGTGGCGCACTCGCCGCCGTCGAAGAGTCGGGGCCGGAGGGCCCAGACGACGGCGAGACGGAGTTTTTTGCGGTGTCCTCCGACGGCTGGATCGCCGCGCGAACCGCCCATCCCACCCGCTCGAAATCACGGTCGGACAGCGCGTCGACCGCACTCTGCAGCAGGTCGGTGCCGGCCGGCCGGGCCGGGAAGGCGAACGGCCCGTTGTCCCAGCCGTCGGCGAGCAGCTGCCAGCTCGCCAACCCCCAGAGCGCCACGAACACCTGCTCGGCGGCGTAGGAGGCGGCAAAGCGGCGGCAGGCCGGGGTGTCGGCCCGGGTGAGGACGCCGGCGATCTCGGCGAGGTCGACCTCGCCGCGCTGCATCTCCTCATGCGCCCGCACGAAGGCCTCCGTCTGCTCCGGAGTGACCCCGACCGTCAGGGTGGTGCCGAGCTCCCAAAAGGCGGTGATGCGCGCGACCTGCGCGTCGACCCGCTCGACCAGGGCCGCCTCGCTCTCCGGCTGCAGGCCGATCGAGCCGATCGCCTCCTTCATCAGCCGGGCGAGCTCCAGCGGCCCGGCCGAGCGGGCGCCGAGCGACAGCGTCTTGACCCGCAGCTGCGTTCGCTCGAAGGCATTCGGCACATGCAGCTTGTAGACGCGGCCGGGGAAATCGGCGGAGGGGACCAGGATCGGCTCCCCCGCCTTGCGCAAGACTTTCATGATGGCAGCCCTCAGAAGGCGTGGAGGGTGAACCACCGCTGCGGGCGGTGGGAACGGAAGGCCACGCCCTCGGCCTGACGGCCGCGCACGTCCTCATCGGTCGGTCCCTGCTTCTTGATCTCCGACCAGAAGCCGAAGCCGTTGCCGGCGCTGCCCCAGATCGCATGGAAGTGGCGCGGTGTGCCGGTCAGGAAGTCGGCCAGGTGATCGACCTCGTCGAGCGCCAGCATTTCCAGGGTGATCTTGCCGCCCGTCTTGTGCTCGGTGATGTCGCCCTCGTCGTAGCCCAGAGCCGCCGAGGCGTCGCCGAACTGGTCGAGGGTCGCGGCGAGGTCGAAGGTCATTTGCGAGAAGCGACCGCTCGGCCGGCCGCCGAGGGCGACGTCGGCGCCGAGCAGCGGCGGAGCGGTGCCGGCCTCCGGGCCATACTCGATGTCGTCGGGCAGGGCGGCGGGTTCGGGCTTGCCGGCCAGCACGCCGCGCGCTTGGTAAGACACCGACACCGGCTTGCCGGGCTCCAGTGTCATCGAGAAGCTGAACACCGCGTCGGTCATCCGCTTGCGCCGCGACTTGGTGGAATCGGCGGCGTTGCGCTTGTAGGCATGGGCGGTGACCCGCTCATAGCCATCGAGGCGCGGCGTATAGAGCCACCCGGCCGGGATGGCATAGCGCGACGTCGCGTCGGGCACGAGGCTGGCGTCGGCGTTGCCGCGGCGATCGAGGCCGAACGGCGCCGACAGCGTTGCCGTATCGGTGTCCTCGTCATAGTCGACGACGACGCGGCGCTGCCCGGCGCCCTTGCCCGCGGTGATCTCGATCACCACGCCGGTCGGGTTGCTGGTCAGCGGCGTTGCCGCATCCGCGAACGCCAGGGTCGGCAAGCCGCCGACGGTGCTGTAACTGGCGGCCGTCTCCGCCAGGGCCGAGACCTGCCGGCACTCCAGGCCGGCGCCGCGCAGCATCCAGTCCTCGCGCGGGGCGGTGCCGACGACGCCGGAACCGGTGAGGTTGCGGCCCCACTTCCACGACGCATAACCGCCGCCGGCATCGGGCGCGGCGGTGTTGGTCGAGTCCTGGTGATAGTTGGTCTCGTTGACGTCGAACGGCGTTTCGGTGGTCAGGTTGGAAACGCGCACGGCATCGGCGGCGGTGATCGCGGCGGCGGTGTAGGGCGCGGTTTGCACCGCCCCGAACAGCACCTGCGACCGGGTGCGGAAACTCATGGAGCTGCTCCGTCAGAAAAAGGTGAAGGGGTCGCCGGTCGGCGTGTCGAACTCGATTTCGAACAGGCTGGTGAAGGCGCGGCCGGGGTCGGCCTGCCAGACCATCAGCCGGTCGGGCGGCGGCGTGCCGGCCGGCCGGATCTCGACGGCAAAGGCGAGGTCGCCGGGGCGATCGCCGCCGCACAGCCGCTGATGGACCAGGGCCTGCAGCGTCGCCGCTGCCCGCCGGGCCACCGCCTCGGCCGCCTGGCGGGCGCCCTGGCGATCGGCCTGCGCCGCCGGCGGGAAGCTGACATAGCCGGCAACCGCCAGGGTCAGCAGGCAGGTATCGGTGTCGGTCAGCACCGTCTGATCGGTCGAGGCCGCGTCCTGGTAGATCACCAGGCGCGGCATATCCTCCTCGGTGACCGGCAGGACGCGGTCACGCTCGACCGGCACCGGCTGGCCGGCCAGCGTGAGGCCGGCGAGCGCCGCCTCGACGGCGGCGAGGAGGCGCTCGCTGCAGGGCAGGGGATCGTCCGGCATCGCCTACCCCGCCAACGCTGTGAGGGGGAGACGAATCTCGATCCCATGGATGCCGACCGGCTCTGCAGTCCCGACGTCATAGGAGCCGTCGGCCAGCACCAACACCGCCCCCGCCAGGTCGTGGCCGGCAAGGTCGCGGCGCCGGACCTGCACCGCGAGCGCCCGGCTTGCGCGACTTGCCGACAGAGCGAACGTCGTTCGCGCGAACGGCTGCTGCCCATGCTCGGCCGCCACGCGCCGCACGCGAACGACGGGGACCGTCGTTCCGTCCGCCGTCGTCAACGCGGCATCTTCGCCGAACTCGTCATAGACCTCGTCGACGACCTCGTTCGCCGTCGACATGGCTCAAGCCTTCCTGCCGCGCACCAGAACCCGGGGCTTGCGGCAGAAAAAGGTCGGATAGCTGGAGATCTCGAACTTGACCCAGCTCGGATCGTCGCCGCTTTCGAAGAACACCCGGACATAGTGCGGGATGCCGGGGCTGTTGATCCGCGAGAAGAACGGCGCCGGCGACCAACGCTGCTGAAACAGGCGGGACGCCGGCGTGGCACCGCTGGCCGGGTTAGCGCCACTCAACCCCAGCGGGAAGAAGTGGGCATCGCCGTCGGCGACGAACTCGACGTCCTCGGTGTAGCCGGTGTATTCCTCGAACTGGATGCCGCCGAAGTCGAGCGGCACATAGGCCGCCCGGTCGCGCAGGCGCTCGTTGTCCCGGTAATACTGGTACCCCTTCACCACGTCCGGGTGGCTGTACAGGTAGTCCATGAAATTCTTGCCGCAAAAGGCATGGACCTCGTCGACCTTCGCCTGCGCGCCCGCCCGAATTGCGCGGATGACGTTGGTGCAGTGCTCGCGCAGCTTGCCCTCGGCGGCCGTGAAGCTGATGTCATCCGGCCGGTCGACGCCGAATTTGTCGAACAGGTCTTCCAGGACGGTGACGCCGTCGACGTCCATCAGCTGGCCCTTGATGACGCCGAGCTTGTGGTACTCCATCGTGTTGCGCTCGTCATCGAGCACATCGTCGAGGTGCTCGCGGACCTTGTCCTGCAGCGCTTCCAGCCGCTCGCCCATCGAGCCGAACAGCAGGACGTCCTGCAGCTCGTCGGCGGTCACCGTGAACTCCTGGCGGAGCTGGCGGCTGTCGAACAGGATGCCGTCCCGCTTGTCGCTCACATACTCTTTGCCGGGCGCACCGCGCTCGGAAAAGGGCACCAGGGACAGGCTATGCCCCTTGCGCACCACCATGAACGAGGTGGTGATGATCGACTTTTCCTCGAACGGCACCAGCGACGAGATCTGATCGGGCACCAAATCCCGGTCGTTGATCTCGTCGGTCAGCGCCACCGTCGAGAAAAGCTTGTTCTTGAACAGATTGATGACGGTGTTGCCCATGGCGGTCAGCTCCGGACGACGATGGCACGGGCGTCGAGATCGTCGATCGCCTCTTTCTTTTGGGTGTCGGTGATGCCGTCCGGCCAGACCAGCCTTGCGTCCTTCACCTGCGCGACGCGGGCGATAACCACGCCTTTGACGTCGGCCGCCGTGGCGTCGCGGTCCTGGTAGAGGACGGCGACGGCCGTCTGCGAGCCGTCGTCGGCGGCAGGGTCGAGGTGGGTGAATTTGCGCGACACATCGAGACGGCCGAGCACGGTGCCCGACTGGTAGATCTCGCTGTGCCTGGCCAGAGTGACAACGTCGCGGCTGATGCCGTCGGCGCCTTCCGACTTGATGAACTCGCCGGGATAGCGCCCTTCCCTAATGATGGTCATGGATGGTCCTCAAAGGATGGGAGGAGGAGGGTCAGCGCCGGGGCAGGCCGGGCACCGCGGCACCGCCCGACCGCCCTGCGGCCCGAGCGGCGCGATTGGCCTGGATTTCCTTGAAGGTGAGGGGGGTGGAACGCTCCGCCCGGCCATTGCCGGCGCCGCGATCGGGCGGAACGGCGCCGGTGCCCAGGCCGGCCATCCGGGAGGCCAGTCCGCCGCGGTCGCCGGACGGGTTTCCGCCACCGGCGGAGGCCGAGGCGCCGGCCGGCAGAGTGCCGAGCAGCTGGATCACTGCCTTGGCCGACATGCTGGTGTTGATCGCCATCGACAGTGCCGCCTCGACGCGGCCGCGGGCGGCGGCCGAGGTCATGATGGTGCCGATGCGGGTCCGCTCGCGGGCCCGGGCCCGCGCCTCGGCCGGGGTCTCCTTCGTCGGCTCGTCCTCGACGGTGGTGTCGTCCTGCTGACCATCCTCTGCCGTGGTGTCGTCCTGCGTCTCGTCTTCCGCCGTGGTATCGTCCTGCTGATCCTCGGCAGTGGTGTCGTCCTGCTGCTCCTCGACGACGGTCTCGTCCTGCTGCTCCTCGGCGCGGGCGCGCCTGGTGCCATCAGCACGAACGCGCTTGTTTCCGCCGCCGAAGATGGCGGAGAAGTTGAACGGCTTTGCCATGGGGTCTCCTAGGGGTGAGCCGGTCAGACGCGACCGGCGAAGGCCTGCCACGCCTCGATGGGCGAGGCGACGGCATCGGCGAGGCGCGTGGACAGCGCCTCGCCGGTGAGGGCGGGAAAGGTGCGTGCCTCGGTCGCCATCAGGTCGGCGACCGACAGGCCGCGGAACCGGGCAACGTCGGCGACGAAAAGCTTGCGGATCGCCTCCAGCCAATCGAGCCAGGACGCGCGGGCGGCATCGCTCAGGGGCTCATAGGGCATCGTCTCGGCCTTGCGGGCGCCGGCGCGAAGGACGCTGACCGTCAGGCCGCCCTTATCAAGCGCCTCGGTAACGTCTATGTGCAGGCCGACAGCGCCGATCGACCCGACGCCACCGGTTCGCGGCACCGCAATCGACTGTGTCGCCGCCGCCAGCCAATAGGCGGCCGAGTATGCCTCTTCGTTCAGGATCGCCACAATCGGCTTGGCAGCGCGGGCGCGGAACACGGCGTCGGCCGTATCCGCACAGCCCGACACCTCGCCGCCCCCGGAGTTGATCAGCAGGACGACGCCCCGCACCTCCGGATCGGCGACCGCAGCCGCCAGCTTGGCCTGGATACCGTCGTATCCCGTCATGCCCCAATAGGGGTCCAGGCAGCCGAGGCCGTTCACCAGCATCCCCTGAATCCGGATGATGGCGATCCCCTCATACTCCTCGAAAGCGGTGCGCCGGCGCTTCATGACCGCGGCCTCGAACGCCGCGGCCTTTTCGGCGAAGGCGGGATCGTCGCGGATGGCGCAGGCCGCTTCGAATTTGCGCCAGAGGCCGGGCGCCACAAGCGCCGCGCTTTGGCCGAGCGGGGGCAAGCCCGTCGACGGCGACAGGGAAAAAGACATGCGGGCTCCGATGGGATCAGTCGGCGGTTTCGGCCGGAGCGGAAGAGGAGGGGTAGGACGCGGCGCCCATCAATTGGCTGACCTCGCCCCAGCTCGGCACCGGCAGCCCGAGCGATTTGAAAAGGTCGAGCTCGCGCTTGCGCTGATACAGGACCTCCTCATAGTCGAGCCCCTGCTCGGCGCATTCGCGTTCCAGTGTCGAGAGACCGGCCTGCAGGCGCAGGACAGCCGCCTTCGCTTCCTTCTCCGGATCGACCCAGCCTCGGCCGGGCCCGATCCAGGTGCTGTTGAGCCATCCGGCGGGCTCGTCCCAGAAGGAGGCGCAGCCGCGCGGCGGCACCACGTCGCCGATGTCCAAGGCCTCTTCCAGCCAGGCCGAAAAGAACGGCAAGATGAACCCCTGCACGAACTCCTCCCGCCGGGCGGCAAATCCCCGCCACACCTCGAGCAGCGCCGCGCGCGCCGAGCTGTAGTTGACCCCCGACCAGTCCTGCGACAGCTGCTCGTAACTGAGCCCGAGCGCCGTCGCGATGTTGCGCAAGAAGGCCTGCAGGAAGCCGGGAAAGCCCGAGTTCGGCCGGGTGGGCGCCAGCAGGACCGGCTGCTCGCCCGGGAACAGCACCGGCACATTCAGGCCGTTCATCTTGATCCGCGACCGCTCGTGGAAGCTCAAGCGGTCGGTCTGGTACTGCGACAGCTGGTCGCCGAGCCGGCTTTCAACCATCTCCGGATCGTAAGGCGAGGTGATGAACGCCCCCATCAGGGCATCGCGCACCGCCGTCTGCAGCTCCAGGTTCGAGGCCTTGCCGATCATCCGCAGCTTGTCGATCACCGCCGCCAGCGGTGGCTTGCCCCGGTGCTGACCGGCCCGCTCGACCGCATAGTCGTGGATGACGATGGGGCGCCCCCACGGTGTTTCCCGTGGCAGGCGGTCCCAGGTCCAGGCATCGAGCGCCGTGCTGGCGAACAGCGCGTCGCCGGGATGGGCCCGGCGAACATGGTAGTGCGCCGCCGCCCCGTCGGCGTCGAGCTCGACGCCGGCGCGCAGGATGTCGGTGTCCGGCCCGTCGTTGGTGTTGCACAGCCGGTCGGGATCGATGACGTGCAGGCAGGTCGAATAGCGCGACCCGCCCTCGCGCCACTGCACCACCCCCAGCGAGTCCCCATCCACCACGCGGTGGCGGAACGCGCGGCCGAAGACGCCGGCGAGGTTGGTCTGCCGGGTGGCGTCGGCCCAGCGGCCGGGATGGTTGGCGTAACGCTTGTATGCGGTTTCGATCTGCCGGCCGAGCTCGTGCGCCTCCTCGACGCTGATGCCCAGCGCCCGGTGGTCTGGCCGCGACTGGACGCGGATCGCCGCCCCCAGCACGGAGTCGACCAGGCGCTGCACGCCGCCAGTGATCCAGCCGTCGTTGCGGCCGTGGTCGCGGGCGCCGGCGACCAAGTCGCGCCGCTCGGGCAGCAGATCGCCGTCGGCCGACCCATAGGACGGGCGGTAGTCCTGCAGCTCCGGTGACTGGCGGTCGGCGCCGGCATAGGCCGCGGCCGCCGCACGCATGGTGCGCGGCGCCGCCACCATCGGCGCGCCGTCCACCCCCAGGAAATGCCGCATGATCAGAACGCCAATTGGATCGGGCCGCGCCCGGAGCGGATGCCGAGCCGGGTTTCCAGATCCGCGATGTAGGCGCGCAGATCGCTCACGGTCGCCGGGCTGTACTGCACGGTTTCGCCGGTATCCGCCCGCACCTGCACCTTCTGGCGGCCGATGCTGACACGGTGCAGGGCGTCGCGAGCCTCGCTCAGGTAGCGGCGCAGCCGCTCCTCGTCCTCGGGGATCAGGGCCATGTCAATCCTCGTCGTCGTTGTTGAGCGCCGCGAAGCGGTCGGCCAGCGTAAGCACGGCCGGCGGCGCGGGCGGGGCAGGGGGGCGAACGGCGTTCGCAGCCTCCGCCTCCGGCAGGGTGGGCGCACCCTCATCCGGATCGGCGGCCGGGGCGGCGAACAGGTCGGCTTGGCCGGTCGGGTCCGCCGGCGTCTCCCAACGCTGGCGCAGCTCCTCCCAGCGCTGGTCGGTGTTGCGCTTCCAGCCGAGGGCAACCGCGGCCGCCTGCGCGTAGACCTCGGTATCAAGGACCTCGTTGGCGGTGTAGACGCGATCCCAAAACCAGTTTTCGGTCCCCTTGCGCTTCGCCCGCTTTTCCGAGCAGAGCTGCCGGTAAAACTCGTCGTCGAGGCCGCGCGGATAGCCGCAGTAGCCCGGCGCCAGGGGGTCGTCCTTCAGCAGGCACCCGTAAAGCTGTCCCTTGATGACGGCAGCGCCGACGAACTGGATGGTATGGGCGGCCCGGCCGGTGACGGCCCGGGCGGCCCGGCGCTGGTTGCGGCTTTGGAGCATGACCAGGTCGGGGGCGAATTGGTCTTTCGAGCCGCGGACCATCCACACCCGTTTCGGGCTGTGGCGCTGCACCCAGCCCTCGACGTCGGCCTTGTAGGCGCCGGCGTCGATCACCAGCAGCTCCGCCTTGCGACGGTGGCCGAAGGCGTTGGGCCAGGTCTGCTCCAACAGCGCGTCCAGCCCGGCCCGGGTCGTCTCCTCGCGGATATGGCCGGGAATGACCTTATAGAACACCGTCCATCGCCGCAGACCGGCGCCGAACGCCTTGACGTGGCATTCGACGCGGTCGCCCTGGCAGTCGACCGAGATCACCAGGATCAAGCCGCCCTCCGGGATGGTGCCGAGATCATGGCCGATCTTGTGGGCCCGATCCCGGATCGCTTCCCAAGGCGGCGCCTCGCCGGCGGCCTCGAACCCCTCGCCGACCACCTCGTTCAGGAAAGTCTGCTCCGCTTCAGGGTTGCCTTTGGCATCCCAGTATTTCCGGACGATGGTCGACCAGGAATCGACGAAGGCCGACCACACGTAGAACCAGCGCTTTCGCCGCAGGGCTCGGGGGTTCTCGGCGACGAAACAGCCGGTCCCCTTCAGCCGCAGCCAGTCGGCGAAGCGGATCGGCTTCTCGCAGCCGGCGCACGGAATATGCGCGTTGGCCGCCGCGGCCTCCCGCGCGTCCTCCTCGCTCATCCCCTCGTCGCAGAACCGCTGACGGTCGGCCTCGGCGGCGTCGCGCATCGGCTCCCATTCCAGATGGGGGTGGACGATCTGGCAGTGCGGGCATTCCCAATGCCAGCGTTCCTGCGAGCCGCTTTTCCAGCCGCGCAGGATCCGGCTATTGTGCTTCAAGACCGGGTTCCCGACCTTGAAGATCTTCGCGGTGCCGGCGCGCAGATACGCCTCGCAGCGGCCGGTGGCGTTGTGCTCCGGATCGCCGGTGGTGCCGTCAGACTGCCACTTGTCGAGGTCGTCCTGCACCTGGCGCTTGATCGACACCTGCGACAGCGCCGACGACGAGGTCGCCGCCGAGTGCTGGACGAAGCCGCGGCCGTCGGCCCGTTCCTGGTAGTCCAGGCTCGCGCCGGCGTCGCGGCTGCGCTCCGGCAGCAGGCGCGACAGCCGCTTGATGTTCCGGATGAACGGCCGCCATTTCGTTCTCACGAACCGCTTGGCATTGGCGTCGACCGGGTGGACGAACATGCAGGGCCCGGGATCCTGGTCGAGGCTGGCAGCGATGAAGATCTGCGCCAGCACCGTGCCGCCGAGCTGAATGCTTTTCTTCAACCCCACTTCCTGGCAGGGATCGTCCGGGCCCAGCGCGTGCAGGATCGGCTCGTTCCAAGGGTAAGCGGCCGGGTTGTAGGCGCCGGGCGACGGGCTGTCGCTGCCGAACACGACGTTGCCACAAGCCCAGCTGTGGAGATCAATCGGCGGTGGCGGCTCCATCACCGCCGCGAAGGTCAGCCGCGCCACCTTGTCCGGATTGGCGGTGGCGGGAAGCAGAGCGCTCATTCCGCGGTCTCCGTCGTCTCGTCATCGTCCGCGGCGTCATCGTCGGCCGGATCGGCCGAGGCATCGACCACCAGGTCGGGCAGGGCCTCGCCCTGCGCCCGCGCCGTGCTGGCCATCGACACCCGCATGTCGCGCCACCAGCGGCGCAGCTCGACCAGGACCTCGTGCCGCTCGCAGCCGAGCTGGTCGCCCAGCTGCTGCGCCAGGTCGGGCAGAGCCACCTCGATCTGCCCGACCATGCCGGCGAGCTGACGAGCGAAGGCGGCTTTCAGCGGATCGACCAGCGCCACCGCCCCCTGCCGCTCGGCGAGATCAAGCTGCGCCTGCTGCAGCCGGATCGCGGCCTCGGCCGTCTTGATGGCGTTGATGCTGCCCGTCGGCGCGGCCCCCGCGCCCCCCGGGGAAGCTGTCAGGGTCGACGGGGTGTGCGTCGGCGCTTCGTCGAACGGCAGACTGTCGCGCACCTGGAAGCCGAGTTGTGCGACGGGATCGGTGTTGACCTCCATCGCCCGCAGCCCGGCGGTCAGCGGGATTTTCCCATCGTCCCGCTTCTGGATGCGGCCGGCCTGGACCGCCCTGGTGATGGTGCTCGGGTGCACCTTGCGGCCAACGACGCTGGAGTACGCGGCGGCGAACTCGCGCACGCCAAGGTACTGCTCGCCCTCCGTGGTCTCCATGGCGGCCCCTGTTGTGTCTGCTGTTGCCGTGTGTTGCGGGCGGCGTTGCGCGCAACGGGGTGTTGCATCTGTCGGCAACATGCGCACTGGCCAGACCGCGGTCCTTTGATGGCCCTATTGTCCCATCTCCCGGAAGGACCCAAACGCAAAGGGGTGGCCGGCCGAGGGCGGCAGCCTTCAGCCGGCCGAGTGATCCGGTGATTGGGAGAAGCGGCCATGAAAAAGCCCGGCCGGTGTTTCCACCGCCGGGCGCATTTCCACGACTGTCTAATCCCTATTCGGGGTTACCCCCGAGTGTCAAGAACATTTTGGCAACTGGCGCCGCCCATCGCAACGTAGAGGCCGAGGCCGGCCTTGACCACCTTGGCGGTCGTACCCTTCCGGCAGCCGCTGGTGCGGTCGATGTCGCGCAGCGGGACGTTCCGGCCGACCGCCGTCCAGATCACCTGCAGCGGGGTCCGCTTGCTCCGCCCGCCGACCGGCGGCGAATTCGCGTCGACGTACCGCGCCCATTCCAGCACGCGCTTGGCCGCCGGGTGATGAACGCCGCCGCCCGCGAGCTCGGGCTCGGACCAGCCCTTGCCGCCGTCGACCCGCTCGCGGGTGTAATCGATCGCCGGCGCCCCGCCGATGGCGCAGTCGATCGCCTCGCCGACCGCCCGCAGCTCCAGCCCGGCGAGATACTCGGCGTGGCTGATCGTCCCGGCGGTGCGCAGGCATTGCAGGATATCGATCTTCGCCGGCCGGCCGGCCCGCTCGGCCTCGGCCTCGGCGACCGCGCGCTGCATCACGAGGTCGAGCTTTTCGACCACGTCGCCGATGTCCGCGGCGTCGAACGCCGTTCGCTCAAGCCGCAGGTCCGTCCGGATGCGGCGCAGACTTTCCAGCACCGCGGCCCGGTCGCCGCGCAGCCCGTGGTCAGCCAGTTCCACGATCGCCGGCAGGAACGCCCGGGCGAAGGCCGACCCGTCGCCCCGCTCCACCACCAGCACGCCACCAGCCTTCCGCCCCGTTTCCATCACCCGCACTCCCTTTGCCAAGCCCTTGTCACGCTGTCACGCTTTCTGTCACGCCCTTTGTCACGTCTAACCCATTGATTGCATTGTAAACCTCTCTAACCGTGACAGCGTGACAGGCAAAAACCCCTCCATAATTCACGGGTGCGCTTGCACGCACGCGGCACTCTTATTAGGGGGTCGCAGGGGCTGTCACGCCGTCACGCCTGCGAAATTCGATGGAATATCAGTCAGATAGGCGTGACACGTCGCTGTCACGCTTTTGTGTCGCTGTCACGCCTACACCCCAGTCGCGCTCTGGAAGGAGGTCAGCGGGGACGCGCATGCAGCGCACCGACGGGCCGGCGAACCGCTCCGTCTTGTCGTGAGCGGCCACCCCCTCGCCGAGGCGCTTGAGGGCGCCGGCATGCCCGCCGCCAGCCCAGGGCGTGCCGTGGAAGATGCGCGTCAGCCCCGGATGTTTGTTGGCGACCAGCAGCGCCGATCCTCCGCCCTCAAGCTGGATCATCCGCATGCCGTAGGTGCGCAAGGCGATGTCGTTTTCGCCTTGTCCGCCGGGCTCCTCGCGGGCGCCGGCGATCAACTCGCCGATGGTTGTTCGCGTGCCTGATCGCCAATGGTCGGGGATGTGACCCAGCAAATGGTGCCAACACTGTTGGCCATCGCTGTCCTCGGCATCGGCTGCGCGAAGATCGTTTATTCGGGGTCGCAGGGGACTGAGCAGCTCCGCAATGCTGTCTGTGTCGGGTGGGTGATCATGGAGGAGGAGGTCCCGCCCTGCAAGCGCCGCGGCGAAAAGGTCGGCCTGGCGCCCGTCGCAGCCCGCCCCGATCAGCGCGGCACGGAAGACTTTGCAGCTCGCGGAGTAGCGCTGCGCGCCGAGCAGCGCCCGGGCGCGCAGGCGCGCGGAATTTGCTCGTGCCCAGGCGACGGCCGCGTCGACCCGCGCCGCGGCCTCGGGATCGCTGGTGACCTTGGCCAGGTCGAAACGCAAGATGCGGCTCCTATCCTGCGGCGCCAGGGGCGGGGGATTGATGCCCGCCATGAGCGCCACACCCGTGACGGTGTATCGCTTCACCTCGCCCGAGGGCGAACCGCGCACGATGTCCGCGCCGGCGCCGCCGCTCATCCGCCGGATCAGCCCGACGACTGCCTGCATCGCCCCGCCTCCGTCACTCTCCGCCTCGTCGAGGATGGCGACACGCGCCTCGTCGGCCAGCACCTGGCGCAGGCCGGCCTCGGAATACGAATTGAAGCCTTCGGCCTGCGGCCCCATCACGCCGGCGATGAATTTGCAGAGTTCGGACTTGCCCGACCCGTGGGCGGCCGCGATCTGGCCATGTGCGCGCCAGTCCGGAAAGCCCCCCAAGAGACCGGCACCGATGATCCCGGTTAGCAGCATCGCATCGGCAGCGCCTTCCCAGCGCCAGAGGCCGAGCAGCTCCTCGATCCGCCCGCCGTCCGCGGCCGAGGCCGGATCGTTGAAGTCCGGCACGTCGACGCGCGGCCGCGCCGGGTAGACCGATCGCCCTTCCCAATAGCCCGCCCTGTGCCACTCCATGACGCCGCCGGCGATGCGGGCGACGCGGTCGCCGGCGTGTAGGACGCACACCGGCCGGCCATCCTCCCCGGCACCTCCAGGCCACACCCCGCGACCGCGCAGGCGCAAACCAGGATCGAAAAGCCCGACAGCTTCGCAGATGCGGATCAGATGCCCGACGACGCCCCGCACGATGAAATCGTTGATCGGGTTGCCGTCCTTGTCCAGCCGCTGGAAGTTGGTGACCATCCAGCTCTGATCGCCGCTGAACAGGGACAGCAGCCCGTTAGCCGAGAAGTCTCGGACCTTCATCGACCGCAACTCGCCCGTCGGCGAAAGAAAGTAATAGGTCCCATCGTGGTGACCGAGCGGCTTGACCGGGCAATCGGCCAGATCGGCCCGGCGGGACGGCGGTTCGCCACCACCGCCACCACCGCCACCCTCATCATCCTCATCATCCTCAAAGACCGCCGGCTGCGCCGTCTCGACGACGGCGCGCACAGCGTCCAAGCCGCCGGAGACGACGCGCAAGGCGGGGCCGGCGGACGGCGATGCTTGCGGATTGACGCTCAAAACAAGCTCCCTTGCTTTCGAATTTCTGCGAACGTCGTTCGCTTGGTGACCGCCTCGGCGGGCGCTTCCTCGGCCTTCGGCCGATGGGTGGCACACCACCAGGTCGGCCCGATCCCCCACGCGCCCCACCGGCCACAGCCTGCGGCACACCAATGCTCGCGGGGGTCGGAGGGGGCGCGGCCGGTCATGCGTCGGCCGCTTCCGTGGGCTTGGCGCGGGTGTAGGTGACCACCCCATCCGCCTCCGCCTTCGGCCAGACCTGCTCGAAAGCGGAGGATCGGAACCGGGCGCCTCCATCGGGCAGGGCGCCACCCAGCTCCGGCATCACGCCAATGCGCGAAGCGACCATCCACCACCGGCCGGCAGCGACGTCGAGCGCATAGATCGGCTGTAGCGGGTCATTCCTGCGTAGGAAAAACTCGGGCATCACCACTCCTCACAACGGCAGTCGATGACGGCGCTGCGCCTCGGCCTTGGCCTTGATCGCGGCGAGGCGGGTCATGCCGAGGCGCAGCTCGCCCACCAGGTCGACCGCGGCCGGCTCGAACGTGTAGGCGGCCACCCGGCCGGCATCGCTGTCGATCGGCACCGGCCTGCGCTCCGGACAGCAACTCAGGGCGGGCGCCGGCGGGTTCGGACCCACATGGCCGCAGTTCGCGCAGATCACCCGGCTTTCGTCCGGCGTCTTCATGCGCACATAGGCCGGCATGGGAGGCGCGGCCGCCAGATCGCCGCCGACAGCGTAGACCTTGGCCGACCAGTCGGCGGCCTCTTCCCGCTGCCCCTGCGTCCAGGCCGCGACGTCCGCCTCGGTCAGGTCGACCGGCCCGGCCAGCACCAGCAGCAACAGGCACTCATGCGGCGAGGTCCAGGGGATCGGCGGCCCGCCATATTCGAACCGGTCGATGCGCACGACCACCCGATCGATGGCATCGGCGAGCAGCAAGCAGCCGTCCGTCTGCCCGGCCCGGAACCGGCGGTCCAGCTCGGCCAGCAGCAGGGCGCCGGCGCGCACCAGGTCGTGCCGGACGGAGTGCGGCCTCCACCGGGACTCCGCCCATGGCCACAGCGCCCCGGACTTGGTGGCGCGATAGGCCGCCTCCGGAAGCCGGAAATGGGTCTCCGCCTGATGGATGTAGGTAAGGGCGGCCAGCTCCAGTTCGCCGCGGACATACTGGTCGTCCTCGGACGGCGTGAAGCCTTCGTGGCTTTGCTGGCGCATCCGCTCGGCCACAATGTCGGCCCGGGCGGTGGAGGCGGTGGGCGTCATGCGCGTTTCCTTCCATGGGTGGAGCGATTGGCCGCGACACGCGCCCGACGGGCACGTTCCTCGGCAAGCCAGGGGTGAGGAGGGGGCAGGGCGGGTCCGAAGGGCGAGCGCGCCAGGAAGGCGGAGAAAGCGGCCGCCGCCCACCCGGGCAGGGTGACGTCGCAGCCGCGCAGCAGGAAGGTGTAGAGCAGCTGCTCGGCGCGCCGCAGGTCCTCGGCCGTCGCGTCGATCGCCGCGTCGAGCAGGCGCCGGCGCGCACGTGGCACGTCCCGATGGTACAAGGCAAGCCGTGCGCACAGCAGCAGCAGCGCCCGCGGCTCGACGTCCGGTCGAATGTGCAGGATGGCGCCGGCGACGGCGCCCGAGGTCCGCAGGTCGATCGGCCGGAAGCGCCTCACGCCGCTTCCCCGTGCATCAGCAAATCGTTGAAGTCCATGCCGGTCGGCGGCGTAGCGCGCAGGGCCTCATAGTCCCGCGCGACCAGGCGCCGGGCGGCGCGCTCATAGCGCACCTCCGTAGCGGCCGGATCCTTGCCGTCGGCATCCTCCAACAGGACGATCCGGCGCACGCCCTCCGGCGGCAGCAGGCCAGCATCGCCGAGATCGGGGTATGGGGTCGGCAGGTAGCGCCCGGGCAGGTCCGGATGCGGGGCGCCGCGGCGGGTCGGGTCGCCCCGGCCGCTGATGTTGCCGAGGCTGCCGCAGGCATGCACCGGCAGCTCGGGGCAGGCGACGCGGACAGACAGCCCGGTCTCGATTCCCTCGGCCCACCCCAGCGCCGGGCCGGACACCGGCGCCAGCCAGATCGAGGCGCCGGCCGACAACCCGAACATCTTCTTGGCCGGCAGGAATTCGCCGGGCGCCTCCGGATTGGGGATCCGCGCCTTGCCCGACCCGTCGGGCGCCAGCCAGGTCACATGCACGCCGACGATCCGCTTGCTCGGCAGGCACATGGCCGCGACCATTGCCGGCCATGTGCCGAGGACGCGGGTTGGCCGGGGCTTGCCGTCGGTGCCGCCGGGCGTCGAATACTGGTAGGCAAGCTCCCGCGAGGCGCGGATCGTGGGCGGGATACCGCCGATGCGGTCCAGTGCAATCCCACGTGCCTCGCGCAGGTACGTCTCGACCGCGGTGCCGGCGGCCTCGCTGGTCGCGCGCCAGTGCCTGACGGCCCGGCGGATTTTCTTGTGTTTCTCTTCGGCCTGTTCCTCGACCGTCGGCCGCGCCGCCATCGGGCGCAGCGGCTTCCGCTCGACGCCCGGCCCGGCCATCATGCCGGCATCCTCGGCGAGTTGCCGCACGGCCACCTGAAAATCCAGGCCGTCATGACGCATCAAAAACGCGATCGCGTCGCCGTTGGCGCCGCAGCCGAAGCAATGCCAGTAGCCCTTTTCCTCGACCACCGTAAAGCTGCCCGTCTTCTCATTGTGGAAGGGACAGCAGGCCAGATATTCGCGGCCGGCCCGCGTCAGCGGCAGGCGCTTGGCCACCAGCTCGGCCAGAGACGTCCGGGCGCGCAGCTCCGACAGGAATGCGGGCGAGTAGCTCATGGCGTCACCCGGCCGCCGGCAGGTCGGGGGCAAGCGACCATTCATACGACGCGAAATGGTCATCCTCGACCTTGACCTCGCGCAGCAGTGCGATCGACCGCTTGCGGTTGGGCAGGACCTCGACCCACCCACGCTCGCGCAAGCCATGCACGAGGCGGTGGACGTTGGATTTGACCAGCCCGAGCTCGGCGCCGATCTCGGCATAGGTCGGGCAAACGCCCGTCGCCCGGGTCATTTCGGCAATGGCATAGAGGCAGTCGCGCTGCCGCGGGGTCAGGCCATAGGCGCGCATGAATGGGCTCCCTGGAAAACGATCAGCAGGCGGGTGGTGTCGTGGCGGGGCGAGGCTTCGCCGGCCTGGTCGAGCAGGTATGCGGACAGCAGCAGGTCGCTTAGCCGGTCATGGACCGTTGACCACGTCGGTCGCCGGCGCCGGGCCTCGCGGCGCGGCAGATAGGGCAGCAGCGCCGCCCACAGCTGCGCCACCGGACGGCCCGAAGCCTCCATCAGGACGAAGGCGGCGATCCGCGCATCGATCTCGCTGAAGCCCGCGGCCGCCATCGCTCAATCCTCGATCAGGCCAGCGATCACGGCGGCGCTGGTCGGCACCACGGTCCGCGACGGCCGGAAAGCCGTCTGCGACCGGATCGTCTCAGTCACGCTCTGCGCATAGGCCAGCAAAGCCACGCGCAGCGCCGCGAGGTCGCCGCGGCCGGCCAGCAGGTCGACCGCCCGCTCGCGCAGCACGCGCAGGGTGGCGGGGCCCTCGCCGGTCAGCGCGTCGACCGCGGCCTGCAGCCGCGCACGCTCGAGCTCGACCTGCCGCTTGCCGGACAGCAGCACCGCATTGACAGCCATCATCAGCTCGCGCTCGCTGTCGGTCATGCCCGCCACCCCTCCTCGAAGGCCATGCCCGAGGGCGTGTCGCGCAGCCAAGGATTCGCCTCGATGGGTTGCCCGCAGGACCGCAGGAAGCGGCCGAGGTCGGCGGGCGAACGCCGTTCGCGTGCGGCGAGGCGACCGACCAGCCAGCCGAACCGCCACCACCGCGACCGCGGCGCGTTGTTCGGCAGATCGACGACACCCGAGGCCATGGCATCCGAGCCGGCGGCATAACCGGCGAGATAATCGATCATTCGCAGATTCGGCATCCGCTCCAAGCCATCGGCTGCCACCATGGCCGCATCCCGAACAAACCCAGCCATCCCGCACCCTCCCTGAAATAGGCTGTATGTCCTAAATTGGGTACATATGCGCGTATTACGCAACTGTGTTCCTATACCGTTTTGGAATTCGGCGAGCGCGTCCGGACCTGCTCGGCCTTTGCGATTAGCTCCGCCGGGGTCACGTCGCGGTCATTGAGCAGCCAATCGTTGAAAACCTTGACCACCGTGAAGCCGCGCGACCGCAGGAAAAGGACAGCGGTTTCAAGCGGATCAGACGCCGGCGCGGCCGAGACGGGCGTTTCACCCGTCCACAACGTCCAGCGACCGCCAATGGCAACGCGGCGCTTGCACCCGCGGGATTCGACTTCGATGCGGCCGTCGTCGCGCAGCTTGCCGACCAGCGAGGCGACAATGGGACCGCCGAAAAGGCCGATAGGCTCGCCAAGGTCGACATTTCGCGGACAGGGCAGTCCCTTTTCGACTGCCGCCTGCAATTGGGCGAATATCGCTTCCAGCGGATCAGTAGCCTGCCCCTGATCCGGCGATGACATCACCGGCACGTCGGCAGAAACAGGATGTGCGCGCGCTTCGGTTAGTGGATCTCGATAGGTCCGGCCCGGCTCACCCGGTTCGAGCTCGGGGAGCCAGTCACGCGCGGCACCCTCATTGCCGAGGCCGAGGTCCTCCAGGTCGATGCCACGCTCGGCCACCACCTCTCCCGGACCGCGAAGGAAAGCCACTGGGGCCGCGCCATTGACAACGAAAGCCTCCAACTGCCGTGCTGCGGCGACCAGGTCGTCGACGCTGCGGAAAGTGGCGACACGAACATCGGCGATGCACAGCAGGTTGTAACGCTGTTCGACGGTAAGGGCATTCATGGCTCGGTCTCCTCGGCTTGCATGGGCAGCGGGAAAAGGGGCGGGAGGCATGTGCTGGTCAGCAGCTGCGACTTGAGGGCAGTGAGCCCCTCGATCGTCGCGTCGATTGCCGCCACCGCTTCGTCCCGCTCCCGGGGGTCGAGGGGTACCGGCCTGTGGGCATTCTCGGCTCGGTCAAAAAGCTTGCAGAGCGCGGCAGCCGTCCGGCCGTACAGCGCCGTGACGTGCGAGGCCTGATGGAGGAGGTGCGCGGAGTGCGCCACCGGTGCCCGCGCCTCGGCCGAGCGCAGCAGGAACGGGAGGGCGAAGACTTCGCCTCGGCCGCCAACCCGATTCATCATCACCGAAAGCTTGAGGACGGTTTCAAAGGGGAGGGCCGGGAACCCGCGGCTGCTGTCGCTGGCATCGCAGCCGGCATAGACCGCCGACTTCGACAGGCCAGTGACTTCGGAGACTTCCTTGACGCCGAGCGCGTTGACCGCGGCCGTCATGGCGTAGGACAGGCTTTCCGGCTTGTTTCGGTTGATCAGGCGGGCCGCCGGGCGGGTCACCCGCTCGACGGCGCCGGCGAGCTCGACCCTGTTGTGGAAAGGCAGTCCGACTTTCCACAAGCTTTCGCGCCCGCGCTGATCCACGGTTTCCGTGTCAACTGCCGGAGCCACCCCGACATGGTCGCCCCCCTCACCCTCTCCCGCCAGGATCGCGCCCGTCTCGTCATTGACGGACTGGCCGGTTTGATCAACGACTTCCCCGACGATGGGCTCGCCCTCTGGGCGATGATCCAGGAGCTGCACGTCCTCGCCGGGCTGCCGACGGAACAGGTGGGCGGCCCGATCGCCAAGGCGCCCTAATGCCGGCGAGGTCATGCGCATGCGTTGTCTCCCGCCAGGGTGGGCAGGAAGCCGTCCGGCACCGCGAAACCTCTGCGTTCGGCGATCTGCGCCACCAAGAAGCGGTGCGCACGGGGAACTCCGCGGCGCACCCAGTTACTGACACAGGGCACGGTCACCCCAAGGCCGGCGGCGACGACGCTGACACCCAAGGCCTTGACCAGCGCCCCGCCGGCAGGGTCGCCCTTCACGGCTTGCGGATTTGCGATTTTGAGGAGGGACGTCGACATAGAGCCTCGGGGTTGGTACCTCGTTCGCTCAATAAAGTTCACACTGCGTTGACTGCGTCAAGAGGGTCGCGGCGTTGACTGACACGCCAAAGGGGCTGGGGCAGAGTGCGTTCGTGAACTACCAGCCCCGCCACCCACTCCAGAGCCGACAAGAAATCGGTCGCCGCTTGCGCGCGACCCGAGAGGCTTTGGGCGCGAAACAGGGTGAAATGGCGGAGATGGTTGGTGTAACAAAGCAAGCTTGGTCCCAGTACGAAGCCGGAAACAGGCGCCCTGACCTGACGCCGATGTTGGCTTTCTCCGATCGCTTCAACATTTCCCTTGATTGGATTTACAAGGGAAACCCGGCGCAACTGCCGTACACTTTGACCAACCAGATCGCCGAGAAACTCGCGGCTATGCCGGACTGACGATCCAGTCAGCTAAGGCAACTGGCGGCGGCAAATCCTGCTCACATTCGTTCGTGTTCCCGGCGATCTACGCCAGACCCGCATACGTGGAAACGCATTCCGTGCGTTTCCGACAATCCCCTGTTGGGTCAGTTTCCACCGACCCCATCGGTAAAAAGTCAACACTGCGTTGACAAATCTTTCGGATAGTTCACACTGTGTTTACTCGCGAACGCCGTTCGCAGCAAGCGAGCATCCGAAAGGCCTCCGCCATGACCCTGCATGCCGAGCCCGCCCTCACGGCGGAAAGCACCCCTGCGCCAGCTGCCCGCACCCGCGGCGCCAGGAAATCCGCGCCCCTCCCCGACGCACCGCCGCCAGCCCCGGCGCAGCCCTCCGTCGCCCCGCCGGCACCGGCCGCCGGAGAGGTCGAGCTCATCCACATCAAAGCGCTGATCGCCAGCCCGCTTAACCCTCGCAAGAGCTTCCCCGAGGACGAGATCGCGGAGCTCGCCGACAGCATCGCCGTGAACGGGTTGCTGCAGCCTCTGACCGCCCGCAAAGCCGTCGACTACCTTGAGAACATCCCGTCGGCGCGCGAAGTCTACATCGGCGGCCGCCGCCTGCGCGCCCTGGAAAAGCTGTTCGCCGAAGGCCGGTGGCCGCTCGACCGGCTGCCCGACCATCGCGTGCCGGTGATCCGCCGCGACGTCGGCGACTTGGAGCTGCTGCAGATCGCCGTCGCCGAGAACGTCAACCGCCAGGACATGCATCCCCTCGAGGAAGGCGACGCCTTTTCCCTGCTGCGGCAGCGCGACAAAAGCACCGAGGAGATCGCCGCCGCCTACGGCAAAACCAAGCGGTGGGTGGAGCTGCGCATCCAGATCGCCACCGGCCTCGACGACGAGACCCGCGCGCTGTTCGCCGCCGGCACGATCAACATGGAGACCGCCCGCATCCTGGTGCGCCTGACCCCGGCCGAGCGCAAGGGGATCGTCAAGGCGATCGAGAAAGGCGACGTCGGCTATGAGAACGGCGAGGAGATCAAGCGGCGCATCGCCGAAGGGCTGCCGGAGGTCTCCAAGGCGATCTTCGACCTCAACCTCTACACGGGCGAATACACCGTCGGTGGCCAGCACAGCCAGACCAAGCGCTTTTCCGATGTCGAGCAGTTCCGCGAGCTGCAGACCGCCGCGATCGGGGCGAAAGCGGAAGAGCTCGCCCGGCAATGGGCCTTCGTCGAGCAGGTCAAGCAGAAGGGCAATTACTTCATCTCGTCCGATTACGGGTTCGACCGGATGTGGGGCCGCGCCGACCCTGCCGTGCATGGGGCTGTGATCGCCGTCCGCGCCGACCTCTCCGTCGAAATCGTCGAAGGCGTGTGCCGGGGCAAGGCGCCGCCGGTGCCGACGAAGGCCGAGGCGAAGGCCTCCGGCGACGCCGTCGCTGCGATCGGCACCAGCTGGCGCGAGCATGCCCATCGGTGCAAGACGGTGGCGCTGCAATCGTCGATCCTGCGGACCGGGCATCGTGCCGCCCTTGAGATGGCCATCGTCGCCTTGCTCGGCGATGGGACGATCGCGAAGATCCGGACGGAAAGCACCGGGCCCGAAGGCCGCGCAGTCGCTCCGGAAGTGGCCATGCACCTGCAAGCCTGGCGGGACCGCCTCGGCCCCACTGCCTTCGATACGCTTGATCCGGACCGTAGAGACGGACAGTTTTTGTCTTTCAGGCCGGGATACAAGGAGGTCGACCTTAAGCCGCGCGCCGGCATCTATGAGGCGATCGGCCAGCTATCCGACGTCGAGGTCGCCAATCTGTTCGACGCCCTGGTCGCTTCCCGCTGCGGATCTTGGGCGCAGTACGGGGCCGACGGCCCCTCGCTGGGCGACCGCCCCCTCGCGATCATGGCGGCCCGGCGCTATCAGGTCGACATGGCCGAAGCTTGGCGGATCGACGCGGACTATCTGTCCAAGCTGCAGCGCGCGGACCTCCTCGCCCTCGCCCGCCAGATCAACGCCTGGTGCAAGGCCAACCGCCGCTATGGCCTGCCGATCGGCGAGGAGACTATGGCCGGCTACAAGGTCGCCGACTTGCGCGATACCATCGCCCGCCACGTCGCCGACCAGGATGTGCGACTTGTGCCGGCGGAAATGACCTTCGCGCCTGAAAAGACGATCATGGCCAGCCTCCGCGCTGCCGCGCACCTGGCGCCGAAGGCGGCGGAGCCGCAGCAGCTCGACATCGTCGACGCGATCAACGCCGCCAAGAGCAAGCCAACAACGGCAACGGTGCGGTGGATCAAAGCGAAAACTCTGGAGCTCCAGCACCTGGTGAACTTCGTAGCAGCGGAGCTGCCCCAGCATCCGGATTTCGGCAAGCCCGAGATTTACCTCGCCGCCGATGGCGCCCGCCTGCTGCTCGACGCGGCGAAGACCTGCCCGGGCGAATACTGGATCATCGGAATCGAGGGACGGCACGGCGATGCCACTCCGGACGAAATGGCCTCGGTCATGCGCGGGTGGCTGCAGAGCGTCGGGCACCCACCGGCGCCGGCCGCGCCGCTTGTCGACCAGCCGGCCGAGGCCGACGCGGCGATCGACCAGCTGTTCGACGACAGCCAGATCGAGGAGGAGGAGGAGGAGAAGGAGCCGGTGAAGCTGCAGACTTTCGCCTTCGTGATCTCCGAGCATGCCGACCTGTCTGGCGTGCTTCTTGACAGCTTCGCCGACGCCCTGCCCCGCCACCCGGATTATGGCCAGTCCAAGATTACCATTCGCGGCGCCGGCCCCACCCTCCTCGGCCTGACCTGCGACACGGTCGACAATGAGGAGAATGGTGATCCGGATCTCTATCGGATCACCTATTTCCATGATGGCGTGGCCAGCATCCAAGGGATGCCGATGCCGGCCGACAAGGTTGAAAAAATCATCACGGATTGGCTCGCCAGCCTGACCACCTGCAGCGCGGAGGCGGCGTAATGGCCGGCCCCTTCGTCTCCGAGGGCGACCTGCGGCGCGCCCTCGCCCTGGTGATCGCCTACCATGACGCCGGCCGGCCGATGACATCGGTGCAGCTCGGCGAGGCCATGAACCTGTCGGCCGAGGGCGGCCGCCTCCGGAGCCGGCATCTTGCCGACCGCGGCCTGGTCGAGATCAGGCACGAGAAGGGCGCCAACCGCATCTATCCAACCTCAGGCGCCCGCATCCTCGACCTGCCCCGGGTTGAGGATGCGACAGCGCCGGCGAAGCGGCAGCGCCCCTGCATGCGGTGCCATCAGACCATCACCAGCGACGGCCCCCACCATCGCCACTGCAACCGCTGCAGGGAATCGCTGGCCAAGCTTTCCGGCAGCGGCTGCTTTGCGTTTTGAGGACGCCTCCATGACCGATACGACCATCGCCGCGATGCCCTGCGCCGTCCCCGGCTGTGATCATCCCGCCACTGCCGGCGACCGGTGCCGCGCGCCTGCCCCTGACATGCTGTCGCTCGCCCCGGAAGATCGCTGCGGCGACTGCGGCGCCCACCTCCTGGTCGACACCGACGGATGCTGCCCCTGCTGTGGCGCCGGCTGATCATGACCCGCCCACTCTGCGGCGATTGGGGCTGCCCGGCCCGAGTGTCCTGTCTCCACCACCTCGGCCGCTCGCCCGACCGCGCCAACTTCGACGATCCGCCGGCCACCTGCCGGCCGCCCCGGCCGACGGGGGCGGATAGCTGCCGGCACTACCATTACGACGCGCCGGCGACGTGGCTACTGATCGGGCCGTACCGCCACCGATAGCGCAATCGCCGGTTTGCCTGCCTAAAGGGCAGGCAAACCCAATCTCCGCCACGCCGCCTGCGCCTCCCGCTTTCCCTTCTGCCGCCGCACGGCGGCAACCTGCCTGACGGCGTCCAGCATGGGGAGCCCGATCGGCGCGTTCGCCTCGACCGACGCCAGGAGCTTGGGAACGCGTTCGAAGGCCGGCACGCCGAACCATTCCCGCCCAAGCAGAGGCGGCGCCAGACGGGCGAGCAGGATCGCCTCGACTGACGCCGCGTTGGGCAAGGGCGGGGTGCAGCCGATCATCAGTGGCCGGGCGCCGTGGTGACGGTCCATTTCGGACACGACCGAAGCGACGCGCCGCCGCGGCTTGGACGAATACCCCACCTTCACCAGATCGTTCGAGAACAGAACCGCATAGACGACGCCCGACCCGCTGGGCAGGTCGGGCGGCAGGATGGCGTACGCGCGGGCCGGCGCCGCCACCCTCCAACGGATCACGGCACCGCCGGCTGGTCGGGCAGAAGCTCGACCGGCACCCAGCTTGCCCGCGAGCTTCTCGGCCCGAACCGCACCACCCGCTGGTCTTGCAGGATCCCAGGCAAGCGCGCCAGCACGGCCCGCCACCCGCTATTGGCCCATGGCGTGGCGGCAAAGACCCGCTCCAACGCCGAGTGCTGGTTGGCGATCACCAGACACTGCCGGCCGGTCGCCACGTGGGTGGCCAGGAACATGCCATGCCACCGGCCGTCCCACCCCGTCGGCGGGGCCGGAGAACGCCGCAGCAGATGCGACAGGCACTCAGCCGCCCGCTCGGCCGCCTCAACATCCGTTGCTGCCGGCTCCACCGCGTCCAGGCCGAGCGGCGGCAGCGGCGTCCGTGCCCACATGCGGCGAGCCGCTTCCCGTCCGGCGACCAGCCGGGCTTCACGCACCATTTCAAGCCAGATCCGGTATTCCTGCTCGGCCCGGCCGGGATAGTCGGTTTCGACGGCGGGCGTCGCGTCGTCGTCCAACGCCTCATCCGCCGCCGGCATCTGGTACCGGCCGGTGCGACGGATAGAGGGCAGGACTTCGGCAGTGACCCATTTCTTGAAGCGCTTCGCAGCCGGCTTCCGACTGGTCAGGATCAGGCTGTAGAGGCCGGACTCGTTGATGATCACCATTTTCTGGTCGCCGCCGGGGGTGCGGATAGTATCCGCATCCCTCTCATCCTCGTCCAAACGTCGCACAGCATCGTCAGTGCGGCCGATTTCCAGAACCTTTGCAACATCGGCGGCAACAAACCATGCCTCGCCTTCGGCGCGCATGAGGACGCGCACGTTCAAGCCATCAAAATCGAAGGGGATGATATCGGTCATGACCCTACCTCTCAGGCCCAACGGGCGATCTGCATTCCGGCTTCCATCGGCTGCATGATGTATCTGTGACCGGCGGATAACTCAACCGCCAGTACGCATGCGGAGTCGTACTCATCCTGCGACGCGACCACAGCGGCATCAATCTCCAGAGCGGCGAGGCGTGTTTCCAGAGTGGCGGCGGTCATACTGCGGCTCCTTCCAGGATGGCGAGGCAAGTGTCCAGCGTCGGCAACGCGAGTCCGTCGGCCGAGCCGGACAGCATCTCTTCGCGCAGAACCCGCAGCTTGGCCGCCACGTCGCCGGGGCCGGTCGCCGGCTCGGCAGCGATCTGGTCATTCGTTGCGGCAAGGTCGGCCACCAGCCGGTTGAACCTGGCCTCGTCGCGCTCTCGGTTCAGACGGGCCATCAAGTCTTCGCGCACAGCCTCCAACCGCTCGATGGGGCCAGGGCTGGCGGCGCCCGAGCGGCTGACTGAAAGGGCCAGAGCGGCGAGGAGGCCACCAGCGGCGGCCTGGACGCTGCCGGTCAGCAGCGCGCGACGAGGCAGGGATGTGGTAGGATAGCGTTTAGCTTTGAGCATCGGGTGTCTCCGGCGCTTGAGGTTAGGCCCGGCGGGAAAGCACCACCTTCCCCGCCGGGCCGCTTCGTTGTTGCCAACTCTCCAACGTTCTCATACGATGTTGATGATCGTCAACAACATTGTATGAGGTTTTCCTACATGGCTAAGACGCACCCCCTCGGCTTTCGTGTTCAGCCCGAGGTCAAGGAAGCCTTGGAACAAGCCGCCAAGGCTGACATGCGTTCTGTCTCCTCACTGTGCGAGAAGATCCTCACCGAATGGCTTCAAGAGAGAGGCTTTCTTGCAAAGCCTTGATCTGCAAGGCATTGAAAAAGCTCAATCGTAGCGATTCGTTACGTTTGGGAATGCTAATGCTAGCCCCGCCCGCTCATGGAATGACGGCCCTTCCAGAGTGCAGCCACTGTTTGAAGGGCAGGGCATCCGCGCGTTCCAAATCGACGGAGATCCGTGGTTCGTCGGCAAGGACGTGGCGGAGGTTTTGGGCTATGCGGACCTGGACCAAGCACTTCGAAATCACTGTAAAGCATTGAAAATGCTTAAATCCGTCGAATTGACGGATTGCACCCTGCGTATTGTGCAGGGTATGACCGCGCGCAGACGATCATGAGACGCCAATCGGCGCGGGGCATTCGCTCCGCGCCGATTGGCTTTTTGCACTCAAAACGAGAGGCATCTCATGACCGTTGTTATCACCCGTGCGCTGTCCGACGACGCCGGGATCAACGCCGGCACACTGCCGGCTTGCGTGCCGCACGCCTTCGCTGCCCTGCAAAACCGGCTGGAAAGCAAGGGGGTGCGCCTGTTCCTGTCGAGCGATTGGGGCGGCCTGGAGCGTGTGAACGCCAGGAATGTCAATGCGTGGTTCCCGTTGCTGCCCCACCCGCACTCCGCACCTGCCCATTGGATCGGTGCCGTCGACAGCTCCGGCGACATCGTGGCGACACAGGGCGCCATCCTTCTGGACTGCACCGCCAAGAGCTTTGGCGAGCGCCTGGGGGACCTGTCCGCCTTCCATGACCTTGGGACTGCACCCCCGGACGAATGGTGCTTCTGCGCATCGGAAGCCGCATTCGACACGCGGGGGCGAACGGCGTTCGTAACTTCCGGATGGGTTGCGCCCCATTGGCGGGGGCGGGGGCTGTTCCACCCCATGGCCACATTGATGCGGCTGGCGTGCCTGTCCTTATGGGACGTGCATTGGTGGGCCGGCCTCGTTGAAGAGGAAACCGTGCCTGTCTGGAACGCCGCCGGCGCGGGACGCCGCCGGCTGGAGCCTCGCCCCACCATCCTCTATCAGCAATCCGGCGTCGCCCGCTGCCCGCTGCACCTTCTGCGCTTCAGCCGCGCCGGGGTGCTTCTGGACGCCGGCGTAACGGTGGAGCGTGCGCGCCTGACCGCCTAAAATACATCCACGCATGAAAGGAGCGCCTGCCTGTCATCAGGCAGGCGCCACCCGATCAGGACGTGCGTATATGTCACCGACCGTGATCCGTCGATGAAGATGCGGTTAAAAAGC
>NZ_JAGINO010000036.1 GCF_017876115.1 Azospirillum picis | reverse complement strand
GGGGGGGCCCGCCCCCCCCCCCCCCCCGCGGGGGGGGGGGGGGGGGGTGTGGGGGGGGGGGGGGGGGGGGCGGCCCCCCCCCCCCCCCCGACCGCACCGAAACCGGAAGGCCGGAGCCCGTCAGAACCCCATCCGCCGTGGCAGCCACAGCGCCAGGTCCGGCCAGGCGATCACGGCGACGACCACCAGCAGCATGGTGATCAGTGGCCAGACCACCCAGCGCACCGTGCTTTCCATCGAACAGCCGGTCATGCGGCAGGCCACCATCAGGTTGACCGCCATCGGCGGGGTGAACTGGCCGATGGCGATCATCAGGGTCAGGATCACGCCGAACCAGGTGAGGTCCCAGTGATAGGCGGTGGCGATCGGCACCAGCAGCGGCAGCAGGATGATGAAGATCGAGATGCCGTCGAGGAAGGTGCCGACGATGGTCAGCAGCACCACAAGCAGTGCCATCACGCCGTACTCGCCGAGGCCGGAGTGGATGATCGCATCGGCGATGGGGTCGATCACAGACAGGGTGCTGAGCGCCCAGCCGAAGACGCCGGCCAGCGCGATCACCGTCAGGATGATGGCCGAGATCTCCGCCGCGTCCACCAGCATGGAAAAGAGGTCGCGCACCTTGACGGTGCGGTAGACCACCATGCCCAGCAGCAGCCCGTAGGCGACCGCGATCACCGCCGCCTCGGTCGGCGTGAAGATGCCGAGGCGCAGGCCGCCGAGGATGATGACCTTGGCGAACAGCCCGAGCGAGGCGTCCCACAGGCTGCGCCAGAAGGGCGGGCGCGGCTCGTGCGACAGCCTGGCGCCGAAACCGTGCTTCCAGGCCAGCCACAGCGTCGGCAGGATCAGCGCCAGCCCGGCCAGCGTGCCGGGAATGATGCCGGCCGCGAACATCGAGGTGGTCGGGGCCGCGGGCACCAGCACGCTGTAGATGATGAGCGCCACCGACGGCGGAATCAGGATGTCGGTCGCCGACGCGGCGGCGATCGTGCTGGCGATGTAGGGGCGCGGATAGCCGGCGCGGATCATGCTGGGCGCCATCACGCCGCACACCGCCGCCGCGATGGCCGGGCCGGAGCCGGAGATGCCGCCCATCATCATCGCCACCACCACCGCGATGACGGCCAGCGCCCCGCGCCCCTGGCCGACGATGGCGGTGGCGAACCGCACCAGCTTCTGCGCCACGCCCGAGCGGTCGAAGATGGTGCCCGCCAGCACGAACATCGGGATGGTCAGCAACGGATACTTGGCGATGCCGGTATAGACGCTGGTCGGCACCGAAATGACGCCGAGATGGGCGGAGGCGATGGCCGCGGTGCCGGCCAGGCCCAGCGCCGCGGCGATCGGCACGCCGAGCAGCATCATGACCAGGAAGGACCCGAACAGGAGGATGGAGATCACGGCTCCTCCTCCGGGAAATGTCCGGTTTCGAGCGGTTCGGTGCCGCGGTGGATGCGGATCATGCGCCCGACCGTGCGGGCGAGCACCGCCAGGGACAGCACCGGCAGGCAGATCGTGTAGATCCACTGCGGCAGGCCGAGCGCGGGCGACGTCACCTCGAACCGGTAGTCGTCCCAGGTCGCCCAGGCGCCGTAGACCACCAGGAGCCCGTACATCGCGGCCATGCAGAGCATGGCGAACTGTTCCGCGCGGTGCCGGTTGGCGGGCGACAGCTTGTCGGTCACGAAGGTGATGCGGATATGGCGGTCCTTCACCACCGCCGCCGAGGCGCCGAGGAAGGTGAGGATGACCATCAGCGCGATGGAGTACTCCTCGGTGAAGGCGAAGGAGACGTCGGTCAGGTAGCGCACCACGACGTTGACGAAGGTGATCAGCGCCACCACCGCCATGGTGACGGCGACCAGCACCTCTTCGAGGGCCAGGGGGACGCGGGGGGTCGGGTCCGGCCGGACGATGGTTGGGTCGTGATCGCTCATGTTGCCTGGGTCCAGGTTGAGGGAGCGGGATTATTCCCGTTGTCCGGCAATCGATGCAAGAAACTATCTCCCGGACGGATCAATCTGCCGGGCATGACCGCCATGGCGCACCCGCAGGGCGGCAGTGCGCCGCCCCGAATGCGGTGGGTTTCCCGAGCCCGCCGGGTGGATCGGACGAAGGGTCGCAGCGGCACCGCGGCCCGCAAGCCGATGCCGGTGGAAATCGCCCAAAGGTTGTTGTATTCAGGAAGTGGCATCGCGAGTGATGGCGGCGCCAGGTGATGAGTCCCGACACAGGGGACGGCCGACGGTTCGCGCTCAACCAGAGCGCAAGGACGGCGGGCAGGGGGCGGTCGGCCTGGCGGTGCCGGCCGAGGGAGGCGAAGCGGCCCGGTTGCGGCCTCGGGCGGAGGAAGTCTTGCAAAGCCATCGGGGGACCTTCGAATGACCATCTCAAGCATTTCTGCCACATCGGCTGCATTGTCCGGGACCTATGCGGCAGCCAGAGTTCCGACACAGCCCCGTTCATCCGTCGCCGGAGCCGCGGTCGAGGACAAAGTGTCGGTGAGCGAGCTCGGGAAGTCGCTGCGTGGCGACTCCCTCATCGCCTTCGACGCGCTCTCCGACAAGCAGCGCAGCCAGCTCGTCGATCTGGTCGACAGCGGGAAGATGAGCGGCGAGGAGGTCCATGACGCATTGAAGCAGCGCCTGAAGCAGGCCCGCAGCAGCGCCGTCAGCGCTACCCAGCGCATGTTCGCCAATGACCACGCCGAACTGCTGGCGGGGGGAAACGCCGGCCCGGACGAACTGCGCGACGCGCTCGGCGCGACGCTGGAGCGGCGCTCCTCGTTGATGGACAAGCTGAAGTCCGCTTTGAGCCAGGACGGAGTGCAGGAGGCATCGGCCGCCCTGGCGGCGCGCGAGCTCAACCCGCTGCTGGCGCAGGGGCAGGGCGGCCTGGTGGGACTCTTCGCGGGTGGAGGCGCCGATTCCCGGCTGCTCTACACCAGGAAGGAGGGCGACGCCGCCTACAAGATGAAGTCCCTCGGCGTCGATCTGGATGGAATCGATGCCGCCCTGCGGGGCATCGGCGAGAAGGACGCCGCGGCCATCCTGTCGGAGCGGGCCGGCCTGCCGTCCTCCCGTTCCGTGTCCGCGGACCCCGACTTCTCGGAGAAGGACGCGGCGTTTCTGCCCTATCTGTCCGTTCCCGATCAAAATCGCTCGGGACCCGCTCTCGGTGGGGAGGCGGACCGCATGCGGGCGCTCTATGGGGCCGGGCGGAGGCAGGCGGTCGGTGCCGGCATCTACCAGATCGACGGCGGCCAGATCGATAGGGGGGCGGGTTCGCCGCGGGCAATCGATGTCCTGGATGTCGGCGTGCCGGTGAGCCGCCCGTCGGGAACCGACGTTTCCTACCTGAAAGGACTGTTGCCGCGCTATTGAGCGGACGGCCGTCGGCGCCTGTGCCTCAGCCGGAGGCGCCCGTGGCGTTTCCGGGCACCGGTACCGCGGCCGGCACCTCGTCCTTGCCGAGCGGCAGGGTGAGCGTGAAGGTGCTGCCTTCCCCCAATCGGCTGTCGACGGCCACGGTGCCGCCGTGCAGGGCGGCGATGCGGCGGACCATGTTCAGCCCGACCCCGCTTCCCGGCGTCGTCCCGGTGTTGGTGGCCCGGAAGAAGCGGTCGAAGATCCGCGCCGCTTCGGCCGGCGGTATGCCGATGCCGCGGTCGGACACCGACAGCTCCAGATGGGGCGTCCCGCCGGCCTTGTGGCGCCCGCGGGCGGCCAGCAGCACGGCGCCCTCCGGGCCGGAATATTTCAAGGCGTTGTTCAGGAGGTTGTGGACGCAGAGTTCCAGCAGCGGACCGTCCGCCGACATCCGCGGCGGACAACCTTCCAGGGCCAGTTCGATCCGGCGGCCGGGCGCGGCGTCGGCCTGGGCAGCCACGGCGGCGCGCAACAGGGCCGGCAGGTCCAGCAGGTCACACCGCGGGGCGAAGGACGGGTCGTTCAACCGGTCGTCGGCCAGGCACGTCTCCAGGATGTTGACCTGGCGGCGGACGGCGCGGCGGATCTTCTCCAGCCGCGGCAGCATGGCCGGCGCCTTGGTCTCGGCATCGAGCAGCAGGAGCTGTGCTGCGCCGTCGATGATCGCGAGAGGCGTCTTGAACTCGTGCGCCGCCATCGACAGGAAGCCGCTCAGCGCCTGCTTCGCCTGCTGCTCGGCGGCCAGACCCTCCTCCGCCTCGCGGCGGGCGCCGTCCAGCCGGCGGATGGTGTCCTCCAGCCGCGATTCGGCCCGCCGGCGGTGGGTGACGTCGCGCAGCATCAGCAGGCAGCCGACGGTCCGCGGGCCGGCGCCCAGCGGCACGCGCGTCACCTCGAAGCTGCGCGGGCCGTCGGGGCCGTCCAGCGCAAGCGCCATCGCTTGCGGAGCCTCCGCCGGCACGCCCAGCCGCGCCAGCGCGGCCATGCCGGGAAGGTCCGACAGGCGCCGCCCGACGGGCGATCGTCCCGGCCCGCCGGTCGGGGCGCCGCCGATCAGGGCGCAGGCCGACGGGTTCGCCTCCACCACCGTTCCTTCGACGTCCAGCACCAGGACCGGGTCCGGCACCGCGTCGAGCAGCACGTCGCGGGCGACCGGCAGCAGCTCGAACAGGCGGCGCCGGGTGATCAGCCAATAGAAGACCGCTCCCATCACCAGGAAGCTGAAGGGGGTCGGGTCGAGGTCGAACAGCGTGGCGTTGCCGGTGACATAGCCGATGTTGGCGAGCCAGGGCACCGCCATCGCCACCAGGAAGCCCAGATAGTGGGTGCGGTGGGCCGGCGAGGTGCGGCGGATGCCGCCGGCGGTGACGACCACGCTCATCACCATGAAGACGTACAGGTAGATCGTGGTGGCGAAGAACCAGAGGCCGTGGTCGTAGACGAGCGCTGCGCCGGGGGTCCCGCTCACCGGCTTGGTCGCCGTGTACATCAGGTGGTGGGCGTCGTTGGTCAGCGCCACCACCCAGGTGGCGGCCCCGGCGACCGCCGGTACCAGGCGCCAGCGCGCCGGCAGCTCTCCCTGGATGTAGGACCAGATGAACAGCGTCCAGAAGCTGGGAGCGCCGACGATGCCGATCCAGGCCATCTCCGCCCAGAACAGCTTGTCGGCCGGGGCCATCACGATGCTTTCGACCGCCGCCGCCGTCGCCCACCAGGAGGCGGAGAGCTGCATCAGCACGAAATTGCCGCAGCCTGGAAAGGACGGGAGGCTGCGGCTGCGCCAGGCCGTCCAGAGCGTCGCCATCACGGCCGCCAGGAGGAGGGCGGCGGGCAGGGTCAGCATGACGATGGCCGTGCGGTTGGCAAGGAAGGTCCTGAAGGTCGGGGCGTCCCGCCGCCGGCGGGAGTGGGGCGGGGGCTGGCCAAGGATGGACCGTGCGGGTGGGGCCGCGCAAGAGGGCTGCGGCAAGATGGAACTGCCCGGTGCGGGCGGCCTTATCCGGGATTGCGGAATCCGGCGCCGCTGCCGATAACGGGTGGACGGGCAGACGGGCGGCGGGGAGGAACGGGCGGCGTGGCGGAGGCAGGGACGGGCCGGCAGGGCGGTGCGGAAGCCGTCGGATACGGGGTGGCGCTGCTGCGCGGCCGGGCGATGCCCTCGTTGTTCGAGGCGCTGGAAACCCAGTCGGAAGGCACGGTGGCGGTCGATCGCGACGCGCGGGTGGTCTGGATCAACGCGAAGTATGCCCGCATGCTGGGGATCGCCGATCCGGCGCTGGCCATCGGCCGCGAGGTGGAGGAGATCATCCCCCAGTCGCAACTGCGGCAGGTGCTGGCCACCGGCCAGCCGATCCTGCTCGACCTGATGCTGTTCGGAACGCAGCGGCTGGTGGTGTCGCGCTTTCCGCTGACCGACGATGCCGGCACGGTGATCGGCGCCGTCGGCTTCGTGCTGTATGACAGCCTGCACCGGCTGAAGCCGCTGCTGGCCGAGCTGTCGCGGCTGGAGGCGGAACTGGCGGCGACCAAGCGCCGGCTCGACGAGGGGCGGCAGCCGCGCTACACGCTGCAAAGCTATGTCGGGGAAAGCCCGGTCTGCCTGGAGGTCAAGCGCAAGGCCCGTCTCGCCGCCCGCAGCGACGCGCCCATCCTGCTGCTGGGCGAGACCGGCACCGGCAAGGAGCTGATCGCCCAGGCCATCCACGGCCTGTCGGCCCGCAGCGGCCGACCCTTCGTCGGGGTCAACGTCGCCGCCATCCCGGAAACGCTGCTGGAGGCGGAGTTCTTCGGCGCGGTGCCCGGCGCCTATACCGGCCTCGACCGGCGCGGACGCGAGGGCCGCTTCAAGACCGCCGACGGCGGAACCCTGTTCCTCGACGAGATCGGCGACATGCCGCTGGGCCTCCAGGCCAAGCTGCTGCGCGCCCTGCAGGAGCAGGAGATCGAGCCGCTGGGCTCCGACCGGCCGGTGAAGGTCGACGTGCGGGTGATCGCCGCCACCAACGTCGATCTGGAACGGCGGATCCGTGACGGACGCTTCCGGCCCGACCTCTACTACCGGCTGAACGTCCTGCCGATCCGCCTGCCGGCGCTGGCCGAGATGGGCGGCGGGCTGGAGGCCATCGCCGAATCCATCCTGCAGGAGATCGCCGCCCGCACCGGTCTGCCGCTGCGCGTCCTGAGTCCGGAGGCGGCGGAGGCGCTGGGCCGCCACCGCTGGCCCGGCAACGTGCGCGAACTGCGCAACGTGCTGGAGCGGGTCTGCCTGCTGACCGACAACCGCCGCCTGACCGCGGACGATCTTGCGGAAGCGCTGCCGGCGCTGGAGGCCGCGGCACCGGCGGCTGCCGGGAGCCTGCCGCCGGTGCCCGCTTCCGTCCCGGCGGAACCGCCGCCCGGCTACGACGAGGCGTTCGACGCCTTCGAACGCGCCCTGCTTGGACGGGCGCTGGCCGCCAGCGGCGGGCGGGCGGCGGAGGCGGCGCGGTCCCTCGGCATCTCGCGGGCCGCCTTCTACAAGAAGCTGGCGCGGCTGGGGCTGCGGGCGGGGATCGACGGTCCGGGCTGAGACCGGCGGCCCGTTCCCTACTGCTTGGCCGCCGCCTTGAGCTCGGGCAGGCCCTTGTCGAGCTTGGCCTGGATCGCCGCCTTGTCGGTATCCTCGTCGGCGCTGCGCAGGGCGCGCGTCCACTGGAACCGGGCCTCGTTGCGGCGGCCGGCGCGCCAGTAGGCGTCGCCGAGATGGTCGTTGATGGTCGGATCGGCCGGTTTCAGCTCGACCGCCCGCTCCAGCCTGGTGACCGCCCCGTCGTAGTCGCCGAGCATGTAGAGCGCCCAGCCGAGGCTGTCGACGATGTAGCCGTCGCGCGGGCGCAGCTCGGCCGCCCGTTCGACCATCGCCTTGGCCTTGTCGAGGTGCTGGCCGCGGTCGATCCAGCTATAGCCGAGGAAGTTCAGCAGCGACGCCTCGTCCGGCTTCAGCACCAGCGCCGCCTGCAGGTCGGCCTCCGCCTTCTCCCACTGGCCGGTCTTCTCGTAGGACATGGCGCGGGCGTAGAGCAGCGGCCAATGTCGCTCCTCCGGAGCGCCGATGCGCTGCAGGGCGGTGGTGTAGGCGCCGATCGCCTCGTCGTAGCGCTTGGCATAGCGATAGACGTCGCCGAGCCGGATCGCCGCGTCGGTGCGCTCAGGCCGGTCCGCGGACAGCGACTTCAGGACGGCGACGGCGTCGTCGGTCCGGTCCATGCGGGCGAGGCTGTCGGCCTCGCGCATGCGGGCGGTCCAGCCCAGCAGCGGATCCTTCTCCAGCCCACGGTATTCCGCCAGCGCCTCGTCGTGATGGTCGCGCGAGGCCATGATGTCGGCGATCAGCAGATGGGCGAGCGGCAGGTCGTTGCGCAGATGCAGGGCGACCCGTGCGAACAGCAGCGCCGGCTCGTCGGCGTTCTCGTGGTGGAGGGCGCTGCCCAGGTCGAACAGCGCCTCCGCCAGGCCGGAGCGGGCGTCGGGGACCGGGCGGGCATCGGCGGGAAGCTGCGCCATCGCGTCGAGCGCCGGTTCGACCAGCAGGCCGTCGGGATTGCCGGCCTGGAAGGTGCGGTAGAGCTGGCGCGCCTCCTCCTTGCGGCCGGTGCGGTCCATGAAGTTGCCGACGATCTGCACCACCCGCAGCGGCGCGTCGGTGTCCGTCACCTTGGCATAGCGGGCCGCCGCCTCGTCGCTGCGCCCGGCGAGGTCGAGGATCAGGCCGGCATGCAGGGCATGGAGGGCGCCGAACCCCTGGACCGAGGCCAGAGGCTCCAGTGCCGCCAGAGCATCGTCGGTCTTGCCGCGGGCCGCCGCCAGCCAGGCCCTGGTCAGCGGCGTGACGAAACGGCCCAGGCCGTCGGAGGGCATCTTCGCGGCATAGCCGTCGGCCTCGTCCAGCTTGTCCTTCGCCAGAGCGTCGGCGGCGAGCAGGGTCAGGGCCATCTGCGGCTCGCCCTGGTCGCCCAGAAGCCGGCCGGCATAGCCGAGCGCGGTGTCGATCTGGCCTTCTCCCAGACGCAGCAGGAAGCTGCGGCGCAGCAGGGCCGGATCGTCCGGATCGGCGGCCAGCGCCTCGGCGGTGTAGCGTGCGGCGGCCGTCCAGTCGTCCTGGTGCTGGGCATAACGGCCCGCAAGATAGCTGCCGGTGGACGAGGCCGCCGCCTCTCCCGGCTGTCCGGCTGCGGCGGCCGCCAACGGGAACGAGGCCAAGGGGATCGACACCAGTGGGATCGACGCCAGCGGCGCGGACAGCATCAAGGCTGCCAGGGAGATCGACCGCAGCCGGTTTCGGACACTCGTCATGCTCTGGTCACCCTGTGTTCCAAGGAGCCTATCCCATCACTTTCGGCACCGCAGGGGCAAGGGAATCCATCTCCCGTCCCGCGGCGGTCACGGCCGGCCCCGTCCCCTATCGCCACTCCCGCCGCACCTGCTCGATCCGCTCCGGCCGCAGGATGTCGGCGGCGTGGGCATCCATATGGTCGCGCAAGGGCTCCGGCATGCCCGGCGACAGGGCGGCGCCCTCCGCCGACCACCGGGCCATCCACGACAAGGTGCGCAGCCAGACCAGCCGGCGCAAGGGCTTCAGCCAGGGCCGCACCTCGTCCGCGAGGTCGCCCGGCACGGCCATCGCCCAGGCGTCCTGGAAGGCGGCGACGTCCTCCCGCGCCAGTTCCGCATCCACGGCCGGATCCCATTTGGTCGATGTGTAGAGGCTGGCATGGGCGAGGTCGGCACCGGGATGGCCGTATTGCAGCTTCTCCAGGTCGGTGAACCAGGCCTTGCCCCAGGCGTCGATCAGGAAGTTGCCGGGATGGACATCGACGCCGACGGCGGTCAGCGGGACCGGCGTTCCCGCCGGCGGGTCGAGGTCGCCGGCGCGGGCCGCCGCCAACTCGTGGGCGACCAGATCCCGGGCCTGCGGCGACAGGCCGGCGCGGTCGAACCATTCCGCCTGCCGTTCGACCTGGGCCAGCAGGGCGGCGACCGGGTCCGCCGGTGCGGGCAGCGGGTCGTAGAGGTCGGGCGGCGCCATGCGGTGCAGGGCGGCCAAAGCCCGCGCGATGGCCGGCATGTCGGCAGGCAGGACGGGCGGGCGCCCCTCGACCTCGCCGACCACCAGGGCCCCCGACGGCAGCCCGTCGCCGGGCGGGAGGAGGCCGGCGAAGCGGGGGGTATGCCCCGACGGCTCCGCCCGGCGGAAGGCGGCGGCCTGGCGTTCGAGCGCCGTCCAGGCGTCGAGGTCGAGCTGGCTCCAGCGCGGGATGCGGGCGACCAGCCGGCGGCCGCGCAACCGCACATGGTCGTGCGCCACGCCTTTCAGCGGCATCGGCTCCAGCGCGTCGGCCGGCAGGTCCGACAGGCGCGGCAGCCGCGTCAGGGCGGCATGGAGGGCGCCGGGGTCGAAACCAGTCGTGCTCACGCCCATGACTCCTATGCCCGTGACGCTCACGCCAGATGCTCGCGCAGGCGCGGCATCAGCTCCACGAGGTTGCAGGGGCGGTGGCGGTTGTCGAGCTGCCAGACCAGGATGTCGTCCCAGGCGTCGCGGCAGGCGCTGGGCGAGCCGGGAAGGGCGAAGATGTAGGTGCCGTTGGCCACCCCGCCGGTCGCCCGGCTCTGGATCGTCGAGGTGCCGACCTTGGCGTAGCTGAGCTGGCGGAACAGTTCGCCGAAACCGGGAATCGCCTTTTCGTACAGGGCCTCGACCGCTTCCGGGGTCACGTCGCGGCCGGTGACGCCGGTGCCGCCGGTGGTCAGCACCACGTCGATCTGCGGGTCGGCGACATGGGACTGCACGAGGGCGCGGATCGCCGCGATGTCGTCCTTCACGATGGCGCGGGCGGCGACCCTGTGGCCGGCGCCGGCGATACGCTCGGCCAGCGCGTCGCCGGAGCGGTCGTCGGCGGCGCTGCGGGTATCCGACACCGTCACCACGGCGATGTTCACGGGAAGGAAGGGGCGGCTTTCGTCGATCTTCGGCATGGCGGCGGGCATATCCTGTCGGGGCCGGTTGGTCGGACCGGCGCCCGTGGGGGCTGCCGGCGGTCAGGGTATCGGGACGGCGTCCTCCTGCTCCGCCACGGGCTCTGGCGACGAGCCGCCCGACGGCTGTTCCGCTGCCGCGGAACTTCCCGCCGAAGCCTCGGACGCCGCTGGCACCTCCGCGACAGCCTCCGCCACCGGCCCTGCGGCCGGCCCCGCGTCCGGCGGCGAGGCGTCCGGCGACGGGGCGGCGGGCGGTGCTGCCGCCGGCGTGGTCGCCGCCGGCATGGTGGCCGGCATGGTCGTCGGCGAGGCGACGGGCGCCGTCGGCTTCACCGGCGGCAGGATGTCCGGCTGCGCCGCGACCTGGGTCCGGCGCGCCTCGACGGCCGTGTAGACCGGCCACTTGCCCTCGGCGACGGCATCGAGCGAAGCGGTCTCCTGGCCCAGCCGCAGCCGGTAGATCCAGAAGTTCGCCATCACCTTCTCCACATAGTCGCGCGTCTCGCCGAAGGGAAGGCTCTCGATGAACAGAAGCGGGTCGGAGATGTCGGACAGGTCGCGCCGCCAGCGCAGCAGCGTGCCGGGACCGGCGTTGTAGGCGGCGGCGGCCAGGAACAGGCTGCCGTCGATGTCCGGCATGCCCAGCAGTTCGGACAGGTAGCGCTGGCCAAGCTCCATGTTGCGGGCCGGGTCGAACAGGGCGTCGCGGCCGGCATCCTCGCGGCCGATGTCGGCATTGCGCTCCTGCACATGCTGGGCGGTGGAGGGCAGGATCTGCATCAAGCCGGTGGCCCCGGCGGAGCTGACCAGCCGCGGGTCGAACCGCGATTCCTGCCGCATCACCGCGAAGACCAGCGCGCGGTCGATGGCGAAGCCGTCGCGCGGCTTCCAGGACGGCAGCGGATAGAGCGCCGCAGCGTAGGGTGCGCCGTCCGGTCCGGCCACCGCGTTGCCCAGCCGGAGCGACAGCGTGGGCAGGCCGGCGCGGTCGGCCAGCGCGACCATCGCCTGCTCGACCAGCCGGTCGCCCTGCGGGTCGACCCGCTGCAGCTCCAGTCCCGCCAGCTCGCGCTGGCCGGCCTGCATCAGGGCGATGGCGCGGGCGCCGGCCAGCGTGGCGGCCAGTGCCGAGAGCTGCCGCCCGCTCAGGTCCGGGGCCTGCCAGCGCACCTCGCCCAGGCGGTCGAGGGTGCGCAGCGCGATCAGGCCATAGAAGGTGTGGGGATAACGGGCGGCGGCAGCCAGATGCGCCGCCGCCTCGTCCGTCTTGCCCTTCCGGGTCAGCGCGCGGGCCGCCCAATAGTCGGCCGCCGCCGCCTTCCAGGGGGAGCGCGGAGCCGCCTCCGCCATCGCCCTGAAATGGCGGGCGGCACGGTCGACCTGCTGCATCCGCCAGGCGGCGAGCCCGGCGATCCAGTGCGCCTCCGGCAGCATCTCGCCGGAGCGTGCGGCGCTGGCCGAGGCCAGGGTCAGCGCCTGGGCGCTTTCACCCGAATAATAGAGCGCCGCCGCGATGCGGGACCGGGTGGCGTCATACTGCACCGGATCGAGCCTGCCGCCGAAATCGTCCTGCCCGAGCAGGCTCAGCGCCTGGGCGGTACGGCCGCCGCGCAGCAGCTCCTCCACCCGTGCGACGGCGGCGCGGTCGCTGCGGGCGCGGGTCACGGTGCGGCTGCGCGGCGCCACCGTGACGCTGTCCCCGTCCTCGCCGTCACTCTCGTCGCCGGCCGCCACCGTCCGCAGGCCGCCGAGCCGCTCCAGCGAGCCGACGAGGCGTACGCGCTCCGCCCCGCGCGGAGGCTTCGGCGCGCGCTGGCCGGCGGGCTGGCGTTTCTGCGCCAGGCCGTGGATGCGTTCGGCTCCAGCGAGGTCGCCGTACTCCTGCATCCAGCGCGCAAGCTCCTCGTAGGCGGCCCTGCGGTCGGGGTGGAGGTAGCGCTGGCGCAGGACGTAGCCGACCAGCCGGCGGTCGGTCAGCTTTTCCATTTCCGCGTCGGCGCCGCTCCAGTCCGCACGCTCCTGCAGCGCGAAGATGCGGCGGTAGCGCTCCGCATCCTCCTCGCCAAGCTGCACAGTCCGGGCGTACGCGTCGGTCGCGAGGAGGAGCGGCATGTCGGCGATCGCGACGCCGGGGCCGGCTGCTTCGGGGTCGCCCGCATCGGGCGTGGCCTGAACGGCGGCGTCCGTCGCCTCCGGCTCACCGGGTGCCGCTCCGGCGGTGGTTTCATGGTCGGGGGATGCGCCCTGTTCCAGGGGCGGGAAAGACGGGTCGGGGACGGAGTCCGGGCCGGGCGGGACGACGGCATGACCGTCCGGCGCGTGGATGATGAGGGCGGCGCAGGCGGGCCGAAGCCCGACGGCGCCGTCGGGTCCCAGGGTGTACGCCACCGCGAGGCCCAGCACCCCCAGAAGGTTCCGCCGCAGCGGGACCGCATCCGCGGCCCGGTATGCTGCATTGCAAAATATCCGGAGCATGGCAACGGCATAACGCACGTCCGAGCGAACCGCAAGCAACGGATTCGCACCGAATGTGACGGCGCTGGTATTCGCGAGTGCAAACAATGGGTTATAGAGCGTGGGAAAAAGGCTCTAGCCCGTTGGGAAGATGCGTCCGGAGCCAACTCAGCGACGTTTGCGTTCCGCTTCCCGTCGTTTCATACGAACGATTTTGACGGCGCCGCGGCGTCTCCTCTTCACTTGCGATTACTTTAAGCCTTCTTCCTCGATCTTTTGCTTCAAGGCAAGCATGTCCCGCCACGCCTCCCGTTTTGCGATAGGATTGCGCAAGAGGTACGCCGGATGGAGCATCGGCATCAGCGGGATGGCGCCGCCGGCCCCTTCGTAGCTGCGCCATTGCCCGCGCAGGCGGGTGATCCCTTCCGCGCGGTTCAGCAGGGTCTTGGCCGAAACGCCGCCGAGCGCCACCAGAAGCCGCGGCTTCACCAGCTCGACATGCCGTTCCAGGAAGGGGAGGCAGGCGGCGATCTCCGCCTGGGTCGGGCTGCGGTTGCCGGGCGGGCGCCAGGGAAGGATGTTGGTGATGTAGACCGCGCCGCGGTCCAGCCCGACCTGGGCCAGCATGCGGTCGAGCAGCTTGCCGCTGACGCCGACGAAAGGCTTGCCCTGCCGGTCCTCGTCCTCGCCCGGCGCCTCGCCGATCAGCATGACCGCGGCCTGCGGGTTGCCGTCGGCGAAGACGGTGTTCATCGCCGTCGCCTTCAGCGGGCAGCCGTCGAAGGCGCGCAGCGCCGCCTCCAGCGCTTCCAGCGACCCGGCTTCCGCAGCACGGGCGCGGGCGTGGATGCCGGCTTCGCTGGCTCCGAGCGGCTGGTCCGGCGACTCGGGGAACGCCGGCGGGCGGGCGGGCGGACGCGGCGGAGCCGCCGCCGGGACGGCCCTGCCGGACGGCAGTGGTCCGGCCGCCCGGCCGGCGGCGGCGGGGGCCGTGCGCACGGGCATGCGGGCGGTCAGGGCCGCCCAGTCCGTCGGCTCGTCGCCGATGGCCTCGTCGCAGCCGATGTCGGCATGCCAGCGCAGCGCGTCGAGGATGTCGCATACGTCAATCATCGTTTGACCTTACCACAGATCGTGTGGTCTTTCATGTGCCGATACCCGATTTGGGTGCGACGCAAACTGTGCTACAAGCACGCGCCCCCGAGAACGATACCGGGGCATCCCGAGGGAACGAACAGCAAAACAAGCCGGTGGGGGAGTTTGGTTATGGAACGCGAACCGCGCGAGGTCATGGAGTATGATGTTCTGATCGTCGGCGCCGGCCCGTCGGGCCTGGCCGCGGCGATCCGCCTGCGGCAGCGCGCGGTGGAGACGGGACAGGAGCTGAGCGTCTGCGTGATCGAGAAGGGATCGGAGGTCGGCGCCCACCTGCTGTCCGGCGCCGTGTTCGAGCCGCATGCGCTGGACGAGCTGATCCCCGACTGGAAGGAGAAGGGGGCGCCCCTCACCACCCCGGCGCGCGAGGACCGTTTCCTCTACCTGACGGAGACGAAGGCCTACAAGTCCCCCTTCGCTCCGCCGCAGATGAACAACCACGGCAACTACATCATCAGCCTGGGCAATCTCGCCCGCTGGATGGGCAGCCAGGCCGAGGAGCTGGGGGTGGAGATCTACCCCGGCTTCGCCGCCGCCGAGGTGCTGTACGACGACCGGGGCGCGGTCAAGGGCGTCGCCACCGGCGACATGGGCATCGGCAAGGACGGCGAGCCGACCGGCAACTATACCCCCGGCATGGAGCTGCACGCCAAGCAGACCATCTTCGCCGAAGGCTGCCGCGGCTCGCTGACCAAGACCCTGTTCGAGCGCTTCGACCTGCGCCGCGACTGCCAGCCGCAGACCTACGGCCTCGGCATCAAGGAGCTGTGGGAGGTCGACCCGTCCCAGTCCAAGCCGGGCCTGATCGTCCATACCATCGGCTGGCCGATGGACCCCAAGACCTATGGCGGTAGCTGGCTCTACCACATGGAAGGGAATCTGGTGTCGGTCGGCTTCGTCGTCGGCCTCGACTACTGGAACCCGCACATGAGCCCGTTCGAGGAGTTCCAGCGCTACAAGACCCACCCGGCGATCCGCCCGACCTTCGAGGGTGGCCGGCGTCTGGCCTACGGCGCCCGCGCCCTGTCGGAAGGCGGCTTCCAGTCGATCCCGAAGCTCACCTTCCCCGGCGGCCTGATCATCGGCGACGGTGCCGGCTTCCTGAACGTGCCGAAGATCAAGGGCAACCACACCGCCATGAAGTCGGGCATGGTCGCGGCCGAGGCGGTGTTCGACCACCTGACCGGCGGGGCCGGCAACCCGCCCGACAATGGTCCCGAGGTGATCGCCTATCCGGAGCGCCTGAAGCAGTCCTGGGTCTGGCCGGAGCTGTACGCGGTCCGCAACATCCGTCCCGGATTCCAGAAGGGGCTGTGGGCCGGCCTGGCGAATGCCGCCTACGAGACGGCGCTGAAGGGCAAGTCGCCCTGGACGCTGAAGCACCACGCCGACAACACCACTCTGGTGAAGGCCAGCGAGGCGCCGAAGATCGCCTACCCCAAGCCGGACGGAAAGGTCAGCTTCGACCGCCTGTCGTCGGTCTACCTCTCCAACACCAACCATGAGGAAGACCAGCCGCCGCACCTGACGCTGAAGGACAAGTCGGTCCCGATCACCGTCAACCTGGCGCTCTACGACGCGCCGGAGCAGCGCTATTGCCCGGCCGGCGTCTACGAGATCGTCCGCAACGACGACGGCGGCGACCCGCGCCTGCAGATCAACGCGCAGAACTGCGTGCACTGCAAGACCTGCGACATCAAGGACCCCACCCAGAACATCAACTGGGTCGTGCCGGAGGGCGGCGGGGGGCCGAACTATCCGGGCGGCATGTGAGGCAGGCCACCCCGTCCCTCCGTCCGCCGCCGGCGGGGAGGGACGGAGCGCCGCGCCATAAGGGTTCCCCCCGTTGCGCCATGCGGCGCTCCTATCTATAAGCCAACGGGCAACCTTCCAGCGACGGCGCGATGATCGTTACCTGCCCGACCTGTTCAACGCGCTATACCCTTCCCGACCAATCGGTCGGATCCGACGGGCGCAAGGTCAAGTGCGCCCGGTGCGGCCACGTCTGGCGCCAGATGCCGGAGCCGGCGGAGCCCGAGCCGGTGATGGCCGACGCGCCGACCGACATGCGGCCCATGCCGTCGATGGCCAGGGCCAAGCCGGCGAAAGCGTCGAAGCCGCCGCGCGGCAAGCCGGCGAAAGGCACCGTGGCCGGGTTCGCCCTGCTCGGCGTGCTGCTGGCCGGGACGGCGGCGGCGGCCTACCTGGCGCGCGGGCAGATCGTGCGGGGGTGGCCCGCCGCGGCCCTGCTCTACGAGACGGTGGGCCTGCCGGTGGAGCCCCCCGGCGCGGGGCTGGAACTGCGCAACATCCATTCGGGGCAGACGCTGGAGAACGGCAAGGCCGTGCTGCAACTGAGCGGCGAGGTCGTCAACAGCACCGGCGACGAGCGCGAGCTGCCGCCGCTCTACGCCGTCACCATCGGGGCCGACCACAAGCCGCTGCGGAGCTGGGCGCTGCACCTGTCGGACAAGGTGCTGGCGCCGGGGGCGACGGCGACCTTCCAGCACAGCCAGCCCGATCCCGGACCGGTGACCGAGCTGACCATCACCTTCGCCACGCCGCCCGCCGGGGCGGACGCCGGTGGACATGCCGCCGACGCCCCCGCGGCGGCACCGGCACCGGCGGCACCGGCGGAGAAGCATGCCGCACCGGCGGCGCATGGGAAGCCGTCCGGCCATTAACCGCCCGGCCGCGCGGCCGGGGAGGGCCACGGGAAGGCGGTGATCAGAACTGCTTGAGCAGGCGGTCGATGTAGTCGCGTTCCTCCTGTGGGCGGCCGTACTGGCCGGAGCGCCGGCGGAGTTCGTCCAGGATCTCTCGGGCGCGCTGGAGCTCCGACTGTTCCGGGATCTTCACGTCGTTGGAATCCTGCATGCCCATGCCGCTGGGGCGCCGGCCGAGGGGATCGCGCCCGCGGCCCTGGCGCGGCATCTGACCCTGCTGGCCCATCATCGCCTGCCCCTGGCCCATCATCATCTGCTGGGCGAGCTGCTCGGCCATGCCCTGCATGCCCTGCTGCAACTGCTCCATCGCCTCCGTCTGCGAGGGCACGGCGGCGCCCGGGGCGCCGCGCTGGAGCGCCTGTCCGGCATCGCGCATCGCGCGCTCGGCGCGGCCCAGCGGCTGCGGGATGTCGCCACCCTGCTGCTCGCCCATGCGGCGCATCAGGTCGCCCAGTTGGCGGCGCAGGGCCTCCTGCTGCTCGGCCTGCTTCTGCATGGTCGGGCTGCCGGACATCTGGCCGTTCTGGTTGCGCCGCTGTCCGGGACGACGGTTGCGCGGGTCCTGCTCGCCCTGCTGCTGGTCCATCGATTCCTGCGACTGGCGGAAGCTCTGGTCGAGAAGCTGCTGCTGCTGCTGCGTCAGCTTCTGCAACTCCTGCATCATCTGCCAAGCCTGGTTCTGCTGCTGGCCGTTCTGCTGCTGGTTCATCTGGGCCATGGCGCCGGAGCGCATGTTCTCCAGCATCTGCTGCAGTTGCGACAGCATCTGTCGGGCGGCATCGCGCGATCCGGTCTGCGCCATCTCCCGCATGCGGTCCAGCATCTGCTGGAGGTCGTTGCGGTCGGTCATCTGGTCGGCCATTTCCGGCGGCACGGTCGGGATCTGCTCGCCGCGCTGCAGCGCCTCCATCATGCGCTGTTCCATGGCGTCGAGGAACTTGTCGAGCGCCGCCTGCAGCTCGTCCATCAGCCGGTTCAGCTCCTCGTCCGGCGCGTTCTTGTCGAGCGCCTCCGACAGCCGCTTCTCGGCGTCGCGCAGGTCCTTTTCGGCCAGCGACAGGCCACCGTCCTCGATGCGCAGCGCGGTTTCCCACAAGAGCTGCTGGAGCGCGGGGACCGAGTCCGGGCTCTGGTCGAGCATCAGCCTGGCGACGGCGGTGCGCAGCGACAGGAAGGCGACGATGTCCTCGCCGTAGGTTCCCGGCCGTGCCGAAATCCCGGCCAGCGCGCGGGCGACGTCCACCCGCGAGTCCTGCGGGTTGCGGGTGAGGATCTTGCGTTGCTCGATGATGGCGCGGGCGACCGGATGATGGAACGTCCGTTCCGGAAGGGTGACGGTGGCGTCCTCGGACCGGCCGGTCTGGCCGGCGCCGTCGGTGGCGACCAGCCGCACGGTCGCCGGAAGCCCGGCCCAGGGATGGGCGGTCAGGTCCTGGAATGACGCGCCGTGCGCCTCCTTCGGCCGGACGCCGGGCAGCGACAGCGCCAGTTCCAGCACGGAATCGTCCGGAACGGCGCCGGGCTTGGCGGCGTCCGGCTTGCCGGCGCCCGGCTTGGCGGAGGCTTCCGGCTTGGCCGGCTCCGGGGCGAGCCGGACCTGCGCCTTCAATTCGGTCAGGCCGTAATCGTCACGGGCCGCATAGTCGATCTTCAGGGCTCCGCGCTCGCCGGCGGAGGGCGGGTTGGCGTGGGCGACGATCGGCGCGCGGTCGGGCACCACCTGGATCGGCCAGGATCCCAGCGTCCGGCCGCCCTGGGTGACGGCGATCCGGGTTCCGCCGGTCACCGGCTTCTGGATCTGGAAATTGGAGGAATCGACGACCTCGAAGGCGGCGTTCTGGTCGCCGGCCTCCAGCGTCGGCGTGCCGTTGCCGCCGGTGACGCGGGCCAGGACAAGGCTTCCCTGCGGCACCTGCACCGGCTGGTCGGCGGCGACGCCGGCGGCATCGGGCTTCGCGCCGCCCGCCTTCTCCGCCTCGGTCTTCTGCGAGCCGGTCTTCAGGAACACCGGAGCCAGCCCCGTGTAGTCGGGAGGGTTGACCCACAGGTCGAGGGTGGCCGCCGCCGTCGCCGCACCGCTGTCCAGGCGGGGCGTCAAGGCCGCGGTCAGGCGCGGCCGCCAGTCGCCCCAGGCGGCGGCCCCCGCCACCACCAGCAGCAGGATCACCAGCGCGCGCAGGGCGTAACGGTCGTGGGAGGGCACCTCGGTGCCGGGCCAGGCGACGCGCAGGCCGCGCATGGCGGCGCGGGCACGCTCCTGGTGCAGGCGCCACAGCGCCTGCGCCATCGGGTCGTTGCCGGCCGGGCGGTCGCGCAGCGTGTGCAGCGGGCGGTGGGCGATGCCGCTGTCGCGTTCCAACCGGCGGCGGGCCTCGTCCCCGGCCGGAGCCCGGAAGCGGCGGATGCCGATCCCGAGAGACAGCAGGAAGGCGACCGCGACCAGCAGCAGGGCGATGCCGTGCAGCCAGCCCGGCAGGTTCGGCAGGAGGTTCAGCAGGGCCAGGGCGAGAAAGGCCCCCAGCACGGTCAGCGGTGCCCACAGGACCGGACCCAGCCGCTCCCACAGCAGGGCCGCGCGTGCCTGTGCCAGACGGAAGCGCGGTTCCGGCACCGCGTCGTGATGCGTCCGGCCAGCCGCGTTTCCGGCTGCCCGTCCTTCGGCCGTCCATCGTCCGCCGCGCCGCTCGTCCTGCTTCATGCAGCCCCCATCCGCGCCGAAAAGCCGCCGGTTCATGGTACGGACCACCGGGCTGGCCTGGATGCGCCACACTCATATAGGCGCGGCGGACCGGTTTTGCCCACCGGCGCGATGGTACAGCCGACCACCTCGCAATGTCGAAAGTAAGGCGGCGGTCCGGGGGCCATGGCGCCGGGGAGGCATTGCCCGCGGGCGTGCGTCGGGCGGGACCGCGCCGGTGGGCGCCTTGCGCTCAGCCGCCGCCGGGCGGCGGCGGTTCGCTCGGGGTCACGCGCCGCCGCGTCTCGCGGTGGAGGATGTAGAGGCCGCTGGCCATGACCACGGCGGCACCGGCCGCCATGGTGCCGGTCGGCACCTCGCCCCACAGCAGCCAGCCGAAGGTGACGGCCAGCAGCAGCGAGGTGTAGTTCAGCGGCGCCACCACCGCGGCCGGCGCCAGCGAATAGGCGCGGGTCAGCGCAAGCTGGCCGCATCCGCCGCACAGCCCGGTCGCCAGCAGCATCAGCCAGGACAGCGGATCGGGCGTCGTCCAGCTAAAGGGCAGGGTCAGCGCCAGCAATACGGTGGTCAGCAGGGTGAAATAGAAGACGATGGTGTCCGGCGGCTCGGTCCGGCTGAGCTGGCGGATGGCGATCATCGCCAGCGCGTTGGTCATCGCGCCGCCGAGCGCCACCATGGCGCCGAGCTTCAGCACGTCGCCGCTCGGCCGGACGATGATCAGGACGCCGACGAAGCCGACCAGCACGGCGCTCCAGCGGTGGATGCCGACCTTCTCGCTCAGGAGCGGCACCGATAAAGCCGTGAGGAACAGCGGTGCCGCGAAGTTGAGCGCGATGGCGTCGCCCAGCGGCAGCAGGTGGAACGACCAGAACATCGCCATCATCGAGGTCAGCCCGATCAGCGAGCGTCCCATGTGCCCCAGCCCGTGCCGGGTGCGCAGCGTGACCGCGAAACCCTTGCCGAAATGGATGGCCAGGCAGACCGGGATCAGGGCGAACATGCTGCGGAAGAACGTGACCTCGGTCACCGGGAAGCGCTCCATCAGCACCTTTCCCAGGACGTTCATGACCGAGAAGAACAGCACCGACGTCAGCATCGCGGCGATGCCGAGCGGGGTGTTGTCGATGCGCCGGTGCGGCTTGGAGAGGGTTTGCGGAGGGACGGTCACGGTAATCCCAACCTATCAAGCGGAACCGCCCGCGTCACGGTGTCGCGACGCGGGCGGTCATGTCGACCCGGTATGGCGGCCCTGTGAAAGCGGTCCGCGGGCTGCCGGGGCTCAGACTTTGAAAAGGCCGGTGATTTCCGACTCGGCGCGCAGCCAGTGCTCGTCCCCGCGGCCGTCGGGGCGCCCTTCCTCTTCCCAGATCTGGTAGGCGCGCTCCTGGACCATGCGGTTGCGCTGGCCGCTCAGCAGCCCCTCGGCGATGTTCATGTTCAGCCGGGCGAGCGACACCAGCTTGCGGGCCTCGATCGCGCCCTGGGTGGCCAGCATCGTGGTCGAGACCACGAACTGGGCGAGGTTGCGCAGGTTGGCCTTCACCTCCGGCTCGACGGGGCAGTCGCCGTTCAGCAGGACCGTCTTGATGGCGATCCACAGCTTCAGGTTCTGGTCCAGCGCGACGTTCACCTTCTCCGGCGTGTCGGCCTCCAGCAGGGTGCTGGCCGCCTGCAGCAGGACGATGCTGTCCTGTTCGACCTGCGCGAAGTTGGTCCGCAGGATGATGTCGGCCCAGCTTTCGGCGGGCGTTTCGAGGGCTGCGGCAGGTGCTGTGGCGGGAGCGGCGGAGGCGGCGGTCTTGCGCTTGGTGGCCATGGTGGATTCCCCGGGGAGCGTTCGGTCCGCGTCCACTTGAGGCAATCATGTTTAAGATGAGGTTAAGACGCGATCGGCGCGGACCTCTCACCCCGCCGAGATGCCGCGACAGGATGTCCCGTATCCTGCGGCGGCGTCATGGGCCGCCGAAAGGCAAGCGGTAATATAGGCCGAAGACGTTGTTCGTACCGGCGGCGGGATCGCCCGCGGCGGCGTCGTTGACGATGCGGCTGTAGCCCATGCTGAATCGCGACTTGTTGTCGAATTCGTATCCCAGTTCGAGCTGTGACCGGAACTCCGTGGTCGGGGCGCCCTCGCGGCGGGCCGATGGCAGGCTGCCGGCGCCGACGCTGGGCGTGAAGATGAAGGAGCCGAGCGGCACGTCGATCAGGACGCCGCCCATCATGCCGGTGAGGCCGGTGGACAAGGCGCCGCCGGCGAGGCCGGGGATCGCGTCGGTCGGGGTCAGGCTGCTGCCGGTGCTCGGCCCGATCCAGGGGCGGATGGCCGCGTAGGGTTCGAGCTGCGGCACCAGGGAGCCGCCGAGCCGCAATTTGCTGTTCAGGATGCCGAGGCTGTTGTCCGGCTGCTGCTGCACGCCGTAGGCCAGTCCCCCGACCGCCCAGTCGCCGAGCCGGCCTTCGGCGTCGATCGCCTGTGCGCCTGCCGGCAACAGGATGGCCAGCAACGCTCCCAAAAGGAACGGCCCCGGGCCTCTGGACTGATGGTTCAACAGGCGGTTCACGGACACCCCCCGGCGACGCGGCGACTCCACCATATGCTGTCGGGCACGATAACGAAGGGACGGTGCCACCGTCCCATGGGGTATTGGCGCTACCTCTAAGCGGGGCTCTCCGGATCGGGCCGGAGGCCGACCTGGACAGCCCTGCGGCCTCCATGGTTTTGCAGGTTTTCCGAACCTGCCCATCTCTGGGCGGAGTGCGGAAAACCTGCTTAGGATGTCGGTATCCGAAGGCTGGATTCAACCACGAAAGCGCAAGCGCTGCCGCCGGAAATTCTGCTAGCATCGGGCCATGACACCGCTTCACGCCGACCCGAACCAGCAGGAGGTGATCGCCTTCCTCGGCGACCGGAGAACCCATGGCGGAGAGATGGTGGAGCGCATCGGCACCCACGCCGCCATGGTGTTCCTGGCCGGGGACCGGGCGCTCAAGCTGAAGCGGGCGCTGCGCTACCCCTATCTGGACTATTCGACGGTGGAGAAGCGCCGGTCCGCCTGTGCGGCGGAGCTTGCGGTCAACCGCCGTACCGCGCCGGGCCTTTATCGGGGGCTTGCAGCGGTCCGCCGCGGGGCCGACGGGGCGCTGGCGCTGGATTTCGGGACCGATGGCAACGGCGATGGCAATGGCAACGATGTCCACGGCGAGCCGGTCGACTGGCTGGTCGTCATGACGCGTTTTCCCGCCGACGCGCTGCTCGACCGCATGGCTGGCGGCGGTGCCCTGACGCCCGCCCTGGCGCGCCGGCTGGCCGAGCGGATCGCCGGCTTCCATGCCCGGGCGGCGGCGCGTCCGGATGGCGGCGGTGCTGCGGCGATGCGCACCGTGGCGGACGGCAACATCGGGGAGCTGCGCGCCTCGCCGGCCCTCTTCCCGCCGGCCACGGTGGGGAGGCTGGCCCGCCTCACGGCGGCCGCCCTCGACCGTCACGGTCCGCTGCTGGAGGAACGCCGGCGCGCCGGCTTCGTGCGGCACGGGCACGGCGACCTGCACCTGCGCAACATCGTGCTGCTGGATGGCGAGCCGACGCTCTTCGACGCCATCGAGTTCGACGAGGCCCTGGCGGTCGCCGACGTCTTCTACGACCTCGCCTTCCTGCTGATGGACCTGGAAAGCCGCGGGCTGCGGCGGCTCGCCAACGTGGTGCTGAACCGCTACCTGGAGGAAACCGACGATCACGGCGGGCTGGCGGTGCTGCCGCTGTTCCTGTCCATGCGTGCCGCCGTGCGGGCCAAGGTGCTGGCCGCGGCGCTTGTGCTGGACGCCGGTGCGAAGCGCGATCCCGGCCAGGGCGACGCTGTGAAGACCGCCGGCGCGCAGGAGGAGGCCAGACAGGAGGCGCGCCGCTACCTGGACCTTGCCCTGGCGGTGCTGGAGCCTGAGCCGGCCCGGCTGGTCGCCGTCGGCGGCCTGTCGGGCGCCGGCAAGACGCGCCTGGCGGAAGGGATGGCGCCCGGCCTGGGCCCGGCGCCCGGTGCGGTGGTTCTGCGCAGCGACGTGCTGCGCAAGCGCCTGTGCGGCGTGGCCGACACCGACCGGCTGGAGGAGGGCGGCTATTCCCGTGCGGTTACGGAGCGCGTCTATGACGGCCTGTGCCGCCGTGCCGCGGTGGTGCTCGCAGCCGGGCAGGCGGCGGTTGTGGATGCGGTGAGCGCCCGGCCGGAGGAGCGCGCGGGCATCGCAGCGGTCGCCTTGGCGGCGGGCGTGCGGTTCGACGGCTTCTGGCTGGAGGCGCCGCTCCCGGCCCGGGTCACGCGTGTGACCGATCGTCGCAACGATGCGTCCGACGCCACCGCTGACGTGGCTCAACGCCAGGAAACCTATGATGTGGGTACGATCGACTGGATGCGCCTCGATGCCGGGAAGGCTGCGGCGGACGTGCTCGGCGATGCCCTTGCGGGCTTGGACCGGATCCAGGGCCGTGCAGCCCGAAACCGCTTGGCGTGAGGCCGGCGCGCACGACATCAAGGATGTCGGCAGCGCGCCGGCGGCCGCCGTCCCCGCCCCGGACGGCAGGCCGCGACGACCCGGGGCAGACTGGTGGCGCCGGGCCGCTCCGCCGAGGGGGCGGGCGGGCGCCGCGCGAAACAGGGCCGATCCAACCGGTCCGGGAGGAGTCCATGACCTACAAGACCATCCTTGTGCCGCTGTGCGGCAGTGACAATGATCCGGTCGCCCTGAAGGGGGCGGTGATGGTGGCGCGGGATTTCGACGCCCACCTCGTCGGCCTTTTCGTCCGCCTCGATCCGCGCGACGCGGTGCCGATGCTGGGAGAGGGAATGTCGGGGGCCATGGTCGACGAGATCATGCGTGCGGCGGAAACCGAGTCGAACAGCCACCGCGCCGCTGCCCGGCGCCATTTCGACGAGGCCGTCGCGGCGGCCGGCTTCGAACTGCGCGATGTCCCCGGCGGGGTCGAGGCGCCATCCGCAGCCTGGCGCGACGTGGTCGGCCGGATCGAGGACATTGTCCCGGCCGAGGCCCGGCTGGCCGACCTGATCGTCTGCGCCCACACCTCGATCGATGCCGACACCCAGGGATACGCCACCATGGAGACGGCGCTCCTGGGCTCGGCACGGCCGGTGCTGCTGATTCCGAAGGACATCCCGGCGGAGATCGGCCGGACCGTCGCCGTCGCCTGGAACGGCAAGGTCGAGGCCACCCGTGCCGTCGCCGCAGCCCTGCCGTTCCTGCGCAGCGCCGACCGTGCGCATGTGCTGACCGCCGAGACCTCGGCCACCGATGCCGCGGCCGGACGTCGCATGGCCGATTATCTCGCTTGGCAAGGTGTTAATCCTGAGTTAACCATACTGCATCCGGGATCCGAACCCGTCGGCGAGACGGTCACCAAGAAAGCCGCCGAGCTGGGCGCCGACCTGCTGGTGATGGGCGGCTACGGCCACAGCCGGGTGCGGGAAATGATCCTCGGAGGTGTCACGCGTTATGTGCTGAACCATGCCGGGTTGCCGGTCCTGATGGCTCACTGAGGCGTACCATCGATCCTTTCCGCGCGGCGTTCCCGGCCAGGGGCTCCGCGCGGCGATGGCCGTTCCAGCCGGGGCCGTTCCAGCCGGAGCGGAACGCCCTGCCCGCAGGGCGGCCCGGCCATTCGGGGGAGGAACGCGCCATGTTGACGATCATCGACTGCATCGCCCTCAGCGACCTGACCGAAGCCGAGATCGACGCGATCGCCGAGCACGAGCATCTGCCGGAAATGGTTGCGGTGGAGATGGGGCACTGCCTTGCCCACTGCCCTGGCGGCCCCGGCCGCATCGCCCACTTCATCGCCGACGACATCGCGGATGCCTGTGCCCGTGGCCGCGCCGCCCATGCCGTGGATCTGATGCACACCCTGCAGGAATTCATGACGGCGCACCCGCAGGGCTGACGGCAAGGGAACAGTCGCGCCGTGGCGGGGTTCTTCTGGCAGACCGTTTCAACGACTGCCGAGGAGCCGACATGGCCCGCAAGACCGACGCCGACATCTTTGCCCGTATCAAGAGCGACCACGATCTCATCCGCAGCCTGCTCGACAAGACCGAGAAGGCGAATGGTAGCGGCCGCTCGGTGTTCGAGGAGCTTCAGCGCGAACTCTGGGCCCATTCGAAGGTCGAGGAGAACGTGTTCTATGCCTCGCTGAGGAAGGCGAAGGAAGCGAAGTCCGAAACCATCGAGGGGCTGAACGAGCATCACCTGATCAACGGGCTGCTCGACGAACTGAACGCGATGAAGACCACCGACAGCGGCTGGTCGGAAAAGCTCCAGGTGCTGGGCGAACTGGTGCGCCACCACCTCGACGAGGAGGAGGAGGAGCTGTTCGAGGAGGCCAAGGACTATCTCGACGACGGCCGCGCCGCCGAACTGGGCGGGGTCTACGCCGACCGCAAGGACAAGATGATGGCGGGTCTGGCGCCGCTGTAACGGCGCAGCCGCGACGGCGGCCTCGCGCCGCCCGTCGCCCGAGGGTCGAGCCGGACAATCCAGGGCCTCCCGCGCTGCCGCCGGGAGGCCCTGAACGTCTTTCAGGCGGCCGGGGCGCCGGTCACCATCTCGCGGATCCGGCTTTTCAGCAGCTTGCCGGTGGCCGTATGGGGCAGGGCCTCGACGAAGCGGACGTCGTCGGGGATGCACCATTTGGCGACCTTGCCCTGGAAGACCGCCAGCAGATCGTCCCTGGTCAGGCTGGCACCGGGCTTCGGCACCACCACCAGCACCGGCCTCTCTCCCCATTTCTCGTCCGGCACGGCGACCGCCGCCGCCTCCTGCACCGCCGGATGGCCGACGGCGATGTTCTCCAGGTCGATGGAACTGATCCACTCGCCGCCGGACTTGATGACGTCCTTGGTGCGGTCGACGATCTGGACATAGCCGTCGGCATCCATCGTCACCACGTCGCCGGTTTCGAACCAGCCCGGAACCGCCTGGTGTGCGGGGCTGTCGGCCACCCCGAAATAGCCGGAACAGACCGTCGGCCCCCGGACCAGCAACCGGCCGAAGCTGGCGCCGTCGCGTGGCACGTCGCGGCCATCGGCATCGACGACGCGGAACTGCACGCCGCAGATCGGCCGCCCCTGTTTCGACGCCAGCGCCAGGGTGCCGTCGGCGTCCAGATCCCGGTGCTTGCCCTTGGGGGTATTCGCCAGCCCGAGAGGGCTGGTCTCCGTCATCCCCCAGGCATGCAGGACCTCGACCCCCGTCTCCTTGAAGCGCTGGATCATCACCGGCGGGCAGGCCGAACCGCCGATGGCGATGCGGCGCATCGTGGTCAGCCGCTTGCCGGTCGCGTCCATCCAGTTGAGCAGGGCGAGCCAGACGGTCGGCACACCGGCGCTGTTGGTGACCTTCTCGGCCTCGAACAGCTCGTACAGGCTGGCGCCGTCGAGCTTGGCGCCGGGAAAGACGAGCTTCGCGCCGGCCATCGGGGCGGCATAGGGGACGCCCCAGGCGTTGACGTGGAACATCGGCACCACCGGCAGGACCACGTCCGACGCCGACAGGCCGAACACGTCGGGCATGCAGGCCGCCATGGCGTGCAGGATGGAGGACCGGTGGCTGTACAGAACGCCCTTGGGGTTCCCCGTGGTGCCCGAGGTGTAGCACATGCCGCAGGCGGTGTTCTCGTCCAGGAGCGGCCAGTCGAAGGCGTCCGGCTGCTCGGCAAGCAGATCTTCGTAGCACAGCAGGTTGGGCAGGCTCGATCGCGGCATGTTGGCGCTGTCGGTCATCACCACGATGCCCTTCAGGCCGGCCAGCTCCTGCGCGATGCCTTCCAGCAGCGGGATGAAGGTCAGGTCGGTGAACAGCAGCCGGTCTTCCGCGTGGTTGATAATGTAGGCGATCTGTTCGGGGAAAAGGCGGGGATTGATGGTGTGGCAGACCATGCCCGAGCCGCCGATGCCGTAATAGCATTCCAGATGGCGGAAGCCGTTCCAGGCCAGTGTGCCGACGCGGTCGCCCGGCTGCATGCCGAGTGCGGCAAGCGCGTTTGCCAGCTTCTGCGCCCGCACCCACGCCTCGGCATAGGTGTAGCGGTGGATCGGCCCTTCGGTGGTGCGCGACACGATCTCGGTGTCGGCATGGTAGAGCGCCGCATGACGCAGGATCGACGTCACCAGCAGCGGCTCGTTCATCATCATTCCGCGCAGCATCCCGTTTCACTCCCCGTTCATCTGTCTTGTTCTGCGTCCCGGCCGGTTTTCCCGGCCCGTTTCCTCATCCGGCCCCATCGCTGGATCGTCGCCCCGGTCGGATGTTTTCGCAGGCGGCAAGGCGGGACTGGGCATCGGCCTCCATCGCTTTGAGCTCTGCCATCACATCGGCGATTTCCGCCTGCATCCGCTCCAGATCTGCGAGGCGCGCGCGGATCTTCCGCAGGCCGTCGCGGCATTGCGCGGCGACCGGCCGGCCGGAGCGGTGGCGGGACAGGCAGTCGGCGATCTGGTCGAGGGAGAAGCCGACCCGCCGGAACTTCAGGATCCGGATCAGCCTTGACCGGTCGCGGCGGGTGAAGACCCGGCGTCCGCCGGCCCGTTGCGGCGCGAGCAGTCCCTTTTCCTCGTAGAAGCGCAGGGCCTGCGGTGTAAGGTCGAACTCCGCAGCCAATTCCGACACCCCATAGACGCGACCCGGTTCGGACATGGACAATCTCCCAGGCGAACGATTCCGCCACGGGGAGAGGGGGGAAGTCAACGTCAATCAGTTAAAGCCCGCTTGAGGCCGGGGAGCAGGCTCCCCGGCCGCGACCGCCGACGGGCAATTGCCCTCAACCCGCCCGGACGCGTGTGAGGAAACGCTCCACCTCCTGCCCCAGCGCCTCGGTGTGGCTGGACAATTGCCGCACAGAGGCCAGAACCTCCCCGGCGACCGTGCCGCTCTGGCTGGCGGCATCGTTCACACTGCCGATGCTGTCGGAAACGGCCTGGGTGCCGCGGGCGGCCTGCTGGATGTTGCGGGCGATCTCGCGGGCGGCCGCGCCCTGCTCCTCGACCGCCGAGGCGATGGATGCGGCGACCTCGTTGATGCGGCCGATGACGCGGACCACCTCCCGCAGTTCGCCGACGGCGTCCCCGGTCACCGACTGGATGTCGGCGACCTGGGTCGCGATGTCGTCCGTCGCCTTGGCGGTCTGGGTCGCCAGCGCCTTCACCTCGTTCGCCACCACCGCAAAGCCGCGGCCCGCCTCGCCGGCGCGGGCCGCCTCGATCGTCGCGTTCAGGGCCAGCAGGTTGGTCTGGCTGGCGATGGAATTGATCAGCCCGACGACCGCGCCGATCCGCTCGACGGCTCGGGCCAGGCCTCCCACCTTGCCGTCGGCGCGTTCGGCGATGCCGACCGCCTCCTGCGCGATGTGCGAGGACTGGCCGACCTGCCGGCCGATCTCACCGATGGAACCGGTCAGCTCCTCGGTCGCCGCGGCGACGGTCTGGACGTTGGCGCTGGTCTGCCCGGTGGCGGCGGCGACATCGCCGGCAAGCCGGCCGGTCCGTTCGGCCGCCAGCGCCACGTCTTGGACGCGGCCCTCCATGCCAACGGTTTCCGTGACCACGGCGTGCATCACGCCGCCCACCGCCTGCTCGAAACGGTCGGCCAGGTCGGCGAGGGCGCGCCGCTTATCCTCTTGCGCAAGCCGCGCCAGCTCGGCCTGTTCGGCCTCAAGCCGCAGCCGTGCCTGCGCATTTCCCTTGAACACGGTCATCGCCCGGCCCATGTCCCCCAGCTCGTCTCCGCGGGCGCTCTCGGGAAAGTCGACGGTCAGGTCGCCGTCGGCCATCGCCCGCGTCCGCCCTGCAAGCGAGCGGATGGTGGCGATGATGTTGTGGCCGACCAAGGCAAGAAGCAGGATCGCCGGCAGGGCGAGTGCCGCAATGATGCCCAGCAGCGTCCAGAGCTGCGACAGGAACTCGGCCCAGAGATCGTCGATGAAGACGCCGGTTCCGATCAGGATCCGCCAAGGCTCGAACCCCTTGACATAGGCAAGCTTGACCGCCGTCTCCGCGGACCCGGCGCTGCGCGGCCAGTCATAGGCGTAGGTGCCCTCGCCTTGGGCACGGACGACGGCGACCAGCGCCGGGATCACCGGCACGCCCCTGGCGTCCCTGATGCCCGAGACGTCCTTGCCCATCAGCGCCTTGTTCGTGTGGGCGAAGCCGATGCTGTCGTAGGTGTGGGCGAAGAGATATTCCGCGCCGCCGTAGCGGATGGCGAGAAAGGCGTCCTTGAAGCGATCCTGCGCCTCGGCGCGGGACAGGCGGCCGGCGGCGACCTCGTCCTCGTAACGGGCGGCCATGCTGTGTCCGGCCTCGACCATGTAGCGCAGGGCGTCGACGCGGTCCTGATACATGCGGTTGTAGCCGAGATAGAGTCCGGCCGCGGCAACGGCCAGGCAGGAGAGGCTGGCCGTTGCGACCAGGATCAACAGTTTGGCGCGAATTGAGAATAAGTATCCCGACATAATGCACCACCTCGCGGCGGGTCGATCCCGCCTTTCGCTGCTTGGCCGGATCACATGAATATTGTACGGAAATCCCCCAATTTTGCCGTGCCATTGTGTCGCATCGGAGTATCCTGCCGGGAATCCTCGACTTCAATCGGGTGACTGCTCCATGTTCCGCTGAGATGCTCCGACGCGGTCGCAGAAGTCCGCCTGTCGGCAGGCGCGCTGCGGCAAGGGGGGAAGGCGTTCCGCCCGATGGCATGGCGCCTTCCATCCGCCGCCGTCGCATTGCAGCAAATTCACATGACATGCGCCGGCATTCGGGGCTTCCTGCCTGCGCGCCGGGCGGGACGGCCGGGCGTCTTCCGGATTTCTGCGGGGTCCGCAAGCAAGTCGTGCCAGAAGCTTGAGCGGAGCGGGGATCACGGGCGGTGGGGATGGAACTGCTTGAGGACCGGATACGCCCGGCCATGACGGGCCGCCTTCGCTCGGCGATGCGGCGGCTTCGGTGCGATCCGTGGCATGCCGCCGCCGGGGCCGGTCTGCTGGCCCTGTTGCTGCTGGTCGCCATGACCTTCCGCCATTACGGCATCTCCAACGACGAGGAGGTGCAGCATGTCTATGGCGCCAAGCTGATCGACTGGTACCGGAGCGGTTTCACCGACGACGCGGCCTTCTCCTACAAGAACCTGTTTCTCTATGGCGGGCTGTTCGACATGGCGGCGGTGGCGTTGGTGCCGCTTCTGCCGTTCGATCCGTATGAGACCCGGCACCTGCTGTGTGCGCTGGTCGGCGTGGCGGGGATCGCCGTCGCCTGGGGGTTGGGCCGGCGGCTGGGCGGGCCGCGGGCCGGCTTCCTCGCCGGAGCCCTGCTGGCGCTGTGCGGCCCGTGGTATGGCGGCATGTTCAACCATACCAAGGACGTGCCCTTCGCCGTGCTGATGGCGGCAGCGCTGGCGCTGCTGGTCCGGCTTTCCGGTCAACTGCCGCGGCCGCGCCAGGGCACGGTGCTCGGGCTCGGCGCCATCGTCGGGCTGGCGCTGGGCATCCGGGTCGGTGCGCTGCTGGTCGCCGGCTATACCGTCGCCATGATCGCAGGCTGGGTGCTGGCGGGCCGGATGCCGGGCGGCATCCGCGGCGGCCTGCACGGCGCAGCCGGCCGGCTGCGGCGGTGTGGTGGCATTCTCCTGCGCCTGTTGCCGGCGCTGCCGGTCGCCTATGGGCTTATGGCGGCCTTCTGGCCCTGGGCGGTGCTGGAGCCCCTGAACCCCCTGCGCGCGCTCGCCGACTTCTCGCATTTCCATTACCCGATCCGCACCACCCTGGGCGGTGCGGAATACTGGATGTACGAGGTGCCGCGCGGGTACCTGGCTTGGTACCTCGCGATCAAGCTGCCGCTGGTGATGCTGGCCGGGGCGCTGCTCGGTCTGCTGGCGCTGCCGTCCGCCCTGCGCCGCGGCCGGCCGAAGGAGGGGGACGGGTGGGCGCACCCGTCAGGGCCGGGGATGGGGCTGGCACTGGTGGCGCTGGCGGCGCTGTTCCCGGTGTTGTGGTTCACCGTGACCCACGCGCCCGGTTACACCGCCATCCGGCATTTCCTGTTCGTGCTGCCGCCGCTGGCGGTGCTCGGCGGCCTTGGGCTGGACCGGCTGCTGGTACGGGCAGGGGCGTGGAGGATCGGCGTCTCGCAACGCAGCGGCCGGGGGCTTTCGCTTGCCGCGGTCGCCAGCTTCGCGCTGGCCCTGCTGCTGGTCCGCGAGGGGGCGGAGCTGGAGGCGCTCCACCCGGACGAATATGTCTATTTCAACGAACTGGTCGGCGGCGTCGCCGGGGCGGCGCGCCGCTACGACGTGGATTACTGGGCCAACAGCGTGCCCGAAGCGGTGGAGGACCTGTCCGAACTGATCGCCGACGAGGAGGCGCGCAGCCACCGCCACCGGACCTACAGCGTCGCGGTCTGTGCCGAGCCGATCTCGTTCGAGAAGGTGGCGCCGGCCAACCTGCGCTGGGTCGGGGACTGGACGAGGGCTGACTTCTTCATCGCCCCGACGCAGGAGAACTGCGACGAACTGATGGAGGGCGCCGTCGTGGCGGAGGTGGAGCGGGGCGGCGCGGTGCTGGCGGTGGTCAAGGACCTGCGCAAGCCTGGAAATCCGGGCGAATCCATCGAGATGGCACGGCTGCACAGCGGACGGCGCCACCTGAGGCCATAGGAGAGGAGTTTCCGGCGGAGTTCTCCCGGTCCGCTGTCCCCGCTCCAGTTACTTTGACTGAACGATCAATCAAAAACAGACAAACAAACCGTCGATCGACATATCCCAAATGAATGTCGCGGCACGTGATGAAAAAGAACGGAGCCTGTTGTTTGCGTCACTTTCATGACGGCCGAAAGCCCGCTATGGTGCGCGGCCACAGGCTTGAACGTGACCTTCGGGCCGCTTGCGACGCGGCCCGGACATCAGGACCGGGGAGACCGTTACCATGGATGCCGACTCCATTCGCGCCGCCTACCGCCGCTACGCCGGCTTCTACGACCGGGTGTTCGGGGTGCTGCTCGCCTCCGGACGCCATGCGGCAGTCGAGTGGCTGAACCGCCGCGGCGGCCTGCGCATCCTGGAGGTCGGAGTCGGCACCGGCCTGTCGCTGTCCGATTACCGCAAGGACAACCGCGTGGTCGGCATCGACCTGTCCACCGACATGCTGAAGGTGGCACAGGACCGGGTGGCCCGCGAGAGGCTCGACCATGTCGAAGGGCTGCTGGAGATGGATGCCGGTAAGCTGGCCTTCGCCGACGGCAGCTTCGATGTCGTCGTCGCCATGTATGTGATGACCGTGGTGCCCGATCCCCAGGGCACGATGGCGGAATTGGAACGCGTCTGCAAACCCGGCGGCGACATCGTCATCGTCAACCATTTCGCCGCGCCGCGGCCCGGCGTCCGGCGTGCGGTGGAGGGCTGGCTGTCTCCCTTGTCGAAGAAGCTCGGCTGGCGGCCCGACTTCACGCTGGACAGCATGATGGCCGGATCGCGGCTGGCGATCGAGAGCATCCGCACCCTGCCGCCCTTCGGCCTGTTCAGTCTTCTGCACTGCCGGCGCGGCCAGGGGGCCTGAAGCACGCGGTTCAGGCAGGCGACAGGATGATGAAGCGGGCGCCGGCCCCGACGGCGCTGCTGATCGACAGGGTGCCGCCGTGGGGCGTGGCGTGGATGGCGTCGGCGAACAGATTGATCAGCACCTGCTGCAGGTCCGTGCGGTTCATCCGGACCCGGCCGGCGGCATGGTCGCCGCGGACGATGGCCACGGACGCGCGACAACGGCAGCCAGAACACCGAGAAGCCGTAGGACATGCCGATGCAGAGACGGATCGCCAGCGTCGCCGGCGGCACCAGCCACCGGTTGAGGCCAACTCCCGCCACCGTGCCTTCACGGCTCAGGAAATGCGGTTGGGAACAGGCGGGAATGGAGGTGCTTTCTCCGGCTTCGTTCTTTTGCGTGGGGGACGGGACCACCGGGGCGATCCCGCGCCGGGGACGCCTTCAGCAAAGGCGATGCCAACGTCCGCTGGTCATACGGATCAATGGGTTGGAACAAGACGACCGGACAGACTGTCCATCGTTCCGCTGCAGGCGGATTTCGGGATGGGCAAATTGTCCACTGCCTGACTTTTTGCCGGGCCGGTGCGAATGGGGTCGCTTGCGGCATGACCCGGACGTTCGAAGCCGGCGGCGCTCCGCCGGCCTCTGGGCCCCCGCCCTGCATGGACGAGGGTTCTTCCGCCAGCCGCCACGCCTTGTGGCCGTGCCCGCCGCCTGCTGCTAGTCTGGCGACCTCGGGCAGGCGCAATCGGGGAGCGGGGGACATGGCCTCACAGGGCGGCGATCTGGCAGGGAAGCGGATACTGGTGCCGGAAAGCCGGGACCTCGACCTCTTCGCCGGCATGATGGAGCAGCATGGTGCTGAGACGATCCGCTGCCCGATGGTCAAGATCCTCGACCTGGACGATCCGTCGCCGGCGCGGGACTGGCTGGACCGGCTGCTTGCCGGCGGCTTCGACGACATCATCCTGCTGACCGGCGAAGGGCTGCGCCGCCTGATGACGGTCGCCCGCGGCATGGAGCGCGAGGCCGACGTGATCGCGGCCATCGGGCGGACGCGGGTCTTCGTCCGCGGACCGAAGCCGGTGAAGGCCCTGCGGGAGATCGGCTGCGCGCCCTTCAAATCGGCACCGGCACCGACCACCGACGGCGTGATCGCCGCCCTGGCGGATGAGGATCTGACCGGGCGCCGGGTCGGCGTGCAGCTCTATCCCGGGAACCCGAACGAGCCGCTGCTGGAGGCGGTGCGGACGCGTGGCGGCACGCCGTGGGCGGTCACGCCCTATCGCTACGCCAACGATTCGGAGACCGGGTCCGTCGAGGCGGCGATCCGTGACATGGCGGCCGGCCGCATTGATTTCGTCGCCTTCACCGCTTCCCCGCAGGTGCGGCGCCTGCAGGAGGTGGCCGAGGCCTGCGGCCTTGCCGACGCCTTCCGTGAGGGGTTTGCCAGGACGCGCATCGCCGCCGTCGGCCCCGTGGTGGCCGATGCGGTCGTTGCCGCCGGCGGCACCGTCGCCGTATCGCCGGACTCGACCTTCCATATGAAGCCGCTGGTCAATGCCATCCGGCGGCTGCTGACCGAAGGAGATGGCTCCGGCCGGGCCTGATCCCGGCCGCAGGAGGTGGCGCCGGGGAGCGCAGCGACCTTTCGTCCCACCGGGTTGATAGTGATTCTCATTACTGGTTAACCTTCGACGCACAGAGTGAGGCGCCGGCCCTCCCGGATGCCCGTCCCGGATATCCGCCATTCTTCGGCCGGCCGCTGCCAGGAGCGTCGTCATGCCCGCCATCCGCCCAACCGCCACCCGTGCCATGGCCATCGCCATGGCCGCCGTTCCGTTGACCACCCTTGCCCTGCTGTCCATCGCCGGACTGCCGGCCGGCGCCGCAGCCGACGGGCTGGCGACGAAGGAGAAGCTGGGGGAGGCGCTGTTTTCCGACTCCAACCTGTCGGCACGGCGGAGCCAGTCCTGCGCCGATTGCCACAACCCGTCCTTCGGCTTCGCCGATCCCCGCACCGGCGGAGCCGGCGGTGCGGCTTCGGTCGGCGACAATGGGACGTCGGTGGGCGACCGCAACGCACCGACCGCCAGCTACGCGAAGTTCGCCCCGGCCTTCCATGTCAGGGCCGACGGAAAGCCGGTCGGCGGCCAGTTCCTGGATGGCCGGGCCGCCACCCTGCAGGAGCAGGCCGGCGGTCCGCCGCTGAACCCTGCCGAGATGGGCATGGCCTCCAAGGAGCAGGTGCGCGAGCGTCTGGCCGAGAACCCGGATTACGCGAGGGCCTTCGTTGCGCTCTATGGCGCCGGCGTGCTGGACGATGCCGGGCGCGCCTTCGACGCGATGACCGACAGCTTGGCCGCCTTCGAGCGGACCGACCTGTTTTCGCCCTTCGATTCGAAGTACGACCGGTATTTGCGTGGAGACTACAAAATGACGGCGGAGGAGGATCTGGGCATGACCCTGTTCTTCTCGACCCAGTTCACCAATTGCAACCAGTGCCACAAGCTGAAGGCGATGCCGGCGGCGGAGGGCGAAACCTTCAGCAATTACGAACACCACAACATCGGCGTCCCGGCGAACCCGTCCCTGCGCGCCGCGTCCGGCAAGCCGGGATTCGTCGACCGCGGCCTGCGCGACAATCCGGCGGCGACCGAGGCCCGTTTCGAGGGCAAATTCAAGACGCCGACCCTGCGCAACGTCGCCGTGACCGGCCCTTACATGCACAACGGCGTGTTCAAGGATCTGGAGACGGTCGTCCGCTTCTACGACCATTACAACAACAGGACCGAAAAGGCGGCGATCAACCTGGAAACCGGCAAGCCGTGGGGGCCGCCCGAAATCGCCGCGAACCTGTCGACCAAGGAACTGGAATCCGCGCCGGCGCTGGACACCCGCCGCGTCAAGGCGCTGGTCGCCTTCATGAAGACCTTGACCGACAAGCGCTACGAGCCTCTGCTGGGCCAATAGCGCCGTCCGTCGGCAACATGCTGGCCAGCGTGGGGGCTATCCGCCGATGTCGACCCGGAACAGCTCCAGGTCCAGCAACTCCATCGACAGCCGGTTGCGCCCGCCGGCTTTCCGTGCCGCCAACCGCCGGGCAAGCGGTTGTGCCAGCCATGCGGCACGGGCGCGGCCGAACAGGGAGGTGCAGCGTTCGGACAGTCTGGCACTGGACAGTCTGGCAGTCATGGCGGGGCGGCTCTCTCGCGCGGAAGATCGAAGTCGGTGGTCTTTGCTCCTGTGAGCGGGTGCAATAAGAATGTCCCTACTCTGTGACAGTTTCCATCGCCCGAAGGTTTAATTTATATACCATAGGTCGTGGATAGGGCTCCGTTGCAGCCCGTTTGCGACCAAAGAAGGAGGGCGCGCCGCGCTACAGGACGGCGCCGACCTGCCGCCGCAGCGCGTCGCGCGCGTCGCCGTCGAGGACCGGCATCCCGCCCTTCGCCTCCAGCATGTAGGCCCCCGGATCGGACAGGGTGCGCAGGGCAAAGCCGACGACGACCGGCGGCTGGCCGCCGAGGGGCTGATTTTCGTAGACCGGGGTGAAGCTGCAGCCGCTGAGCATCGCCCGGATCATCAGCGCTTCGTCCGACGAGGCGCCGGCGGCCGGGGTGTTGATGCCGAAGAGCAGCCGCTCGGCCTCCGCTTCGGTGACCAGGCCGCGGTCCAGCAGGATGTCGACCATCGCCGAGCCGGTCATCACCGGGGCGGCGCGCCCTTTCCAGCAGAAGCGGCCGTCGTCCCATCCGACGTCCAGGCTGCGGAAGACCATGTGGGGTTCGCTGCCGCCGGGAGCGCCGGCGACGATGTAGTTGACGCGCAGCAGCCCGTTCCACACCCCGGCGGGCGCGACGATGCAGGACAGGCCGTTGCGGGTCAGGCGCAGATAGGTGTCGTTGATGCCCGACGGTTCGAAATCGAAAAGCATGGCTCGCTCACCTCTCTACCGGCTGGAGCGCGCGGGTGCGGAAGTCCTGCTTGGCCTTCCGGCTGCCCGTTCCTCGTTCGGGAGTCAGGTGAGTGGCAAGTCCCCATCCGCAAACTGTCCATGCGGATGGTCTCCCTTTGCGTGCAGGTGCGGAAGGCGGTAGGCCGAACCGGCGGCCGTCTGCGTCCAGGGCCGCGAAGGGCGGCGGCTAGGCGGCGGGCGGCAAGGCGACGGAAGCCCGGCTCCCGGCCCCGTCCCCGAACTGCCCTAGCCAGCGGGCCGTCCGGGCGGGGGCTCCCGGAGGTTGTCGCGACGGCCTTCCCTTAGTTCGCCGGTCCCATGAAGACGCTGTCGCGGCTGTCCTTGTCGGCGTTGGCCGTATCGGCCAGCCGGAAGGTCAGCGGCAGGGAGGCGGCCGTTACCGCGGAGCGGGGGGCGGTCACATAGACGCGGTAGGTCGCCACGCTGTCCGCGTCGGCCGACAGGGCGGCGGTGTGGGCCGAGCCTTCATCCTCCGCCTCGCCGATCACCTTGATCTCGGCACCGGCGATGCCGTCGACGCTGAGGGTGTAGGCGCGGTTTTGCCGGGTCTTGTTGGCGACCTTGAAGGTGTAGGCGTTGCGGATCGAGCCATCCGACAGCGTCACGAACAGCGGGGCGCGGTCGCGCAGGATCGTGATGTTCAGGCTGGGCCGCAGGGCGAAGCTCCAGGCCATGGCGCCGCCGATGACCAGCATCAGCAGGGCGTAGACGATCACGCGCGGACGGATCAGGCGCCAGTTGTAGGTGCTGCCGGCGGCGCGGGTGTCCTGGGCCGCGAGCGAGTCGAAGGCAATGAGACGGGTCGGCAGGCCCTGCTGGATCATGATGCTGTCGCAGGCGTCGACGCACAGGCCGCAGTTGATGCAGTCGGCCTGTTCGCCGGTGCGCACGTCGATGCCCATCGGGCAGACCTGAACGCACTGGCCGCAGTCGATGCAGTCGCCGAACCCTTGGGCGCGGCGCTCGTCCCAGCTCTGCGACTTGCGCTTGGGGCCACGGTTGTTGCCGCGGTCGGCCTGATAGGTGACGACCAGCGAATGTTCGTCGAGCATGGCGCTCTGGATGCGCGGCCACGGGCACATGTACATGCACATCTGCTCGCGGGTCCAGCCGGCCATGATGTAGGTCATGCCGGCGAAGATGGCGAAGAAGCTCACCGCTTCGTAGCTGGCCTCGAAGGTGACCAGATCGCGCAGCAGGGTGGGCGCATCGGTGAAGTAAGCCAGGAAGCCGAAGCCGGTGACGAGGCTGAGCGCCATCCAACCGGCATGCTTGCCGGCCTTGCGCAGGATCTTGCGCGCGGTCCAGGGCTGCTTGTCGAGGCGGATGCGCTCCGCCCGGTCGCCCTCGAAGGTCCGCTCGATCCAGACGAACAGGTCGGTCCACACCGTGTGGGGACAGGCGAAACCGCACCAGACGCGACCGGCCAGGGCCGTCGCCAGGAACAGCCCCAGAGCTGCGACGATCAGGATGCCGGTGAGGTAATAGATCTCCTGCGGCCAGATCTCGATCCAGAACAGGAAGAAGCGCGGGGTGGTCAGATCGAACAGCACCGCCTGGGCCGGCGCATCGGGACCGCGTTCCCACCGGATCCAGGGGGCGATGAAGAACAGCGCCAGCAGAACCGAAAAGGTGATGGTTTTCAGGCGGCGATAAAGGCCCTTGACCGCCTTCGGATGGATCTTCTTCTGGGTTTCGAAAAGCTGGAGCTTGGCCGGTTTGGCGGCTTCCGGCTGAACGATGCTTCCGTCTGGCATGTCGATGCGCCTGGGTTCCGGTTCCACATTGGTGCGGAGCATAATCGACCTGCACAGCACGGCCTTTGACCTCGGTCAAAAACATCCGTATTTTGAAAAGCCATCGAATTACTAAGGCTTTTCGCGGGTGCGAAGGGTGCGCCTACCGGGCTGGTTATTACTGCCTCCTCCTGTTCGCAGACAAGAAAATTGTTTTGCCTTCACCTGCGTAAGCACACATATTATTTTCAAAACAAGCAGTATTAAATGGCGACGATCAGCAATACGTACCGTGCAGCCTTTCCGATCGTCACGAGCAGCAGGAACAGGCGCAGATCGACGCGCAGAATGCCGGCGACGAGCGTCAGCGGATCGCCGATCACCGGCACCCATGCCAGCAGCAGCGACCAGACGCCGAAGCGCTGGTACCAGCCGGTCGCCCGCTCGACCAGACGGCGGGGCACCGGGAACCAGCGACGGTCCTGGAAATGCATCAGGTAGCGGCCGAGCGCCCAATTGACCGTGGAACCGGCGACGTTGCCGGCCGTCGCCGCGAGGATCAGCATGGCGTCGTCGTAATTCCCGGATGCGTGCAGGCCGGCCAGCAGGATCTCCGACTGTGCCGGGAAAATCGTTGCGGCTGCGAGCGCCACCAGGAACAGGCTCCCATAGGCCGTGACATCGGACATCCTGCAAGTCCCTTTCCCGCCAATGCCTTGGCTGCTTGGTAAGCCGTCGGCGCAGGATTAGGCGGTGCGGGCGGGCGAATTCAAGGGTGCTTGGAGGGCGCTTGAGCCGACGGACCGGCCCGGACCCCCGCGCAATGGCGCTTGCCCGGAAAACGGCAAGAGACAAGAATGGGGCGGAAGGTCGCCAAAGGTGCCGGAGGATACGGGTGTTTCCCATCCACGCCCGCCGGCCCGATCCTCGGGAGGACTCCAGGCGCATGGGAGCTACCGGATTCGCCCGCTTCGATGCCGACGACCGTCTGGTGTGGGCCAACGCGGCATTCTCCGCCAGCTTCGGTTCTCCCGCCGATGCGACTCTCGCCGGCCTGCTGATCGGGGCGCTCGGCGAAGCGGGGCTTGCCGCGCTGCGCCGCGGGGGTCCGGTGACCTGGGAGCCGTCCGGCCGGGCGGCACTGACGCTCGCTCTCGGCGACGGAACCGCCGACGAACGCCTGCTGACGGCAGTCGAGTGTCCGGCCGCCCCGGCATCCGTGCCCGCGGCCGAAGCGGATGGCCCCTGGGCGAGGACGAGTCTCGTCCTCGACTGCCTCAGCCAGGGGGTGATGGCCTTCGACCGCGACTTGCGGCTGGTGGCCTGGAACCGCCGCGTGCTCGAGCTCCTTTCCATCGACCCGGCTTTCCCGCGCCATGGCCAGCCTTATGAAGCGGTGGTCCGACACATCGCCCGGCAGGGCGGCTACGGCGCCGGCGATGTCGAAGAGCTGGTGGCACAACGGCTCGACTACATCCGCAAGGCCTCCTGGCCCTTCTACAACGAGCGGGTCCGGCCCGACGGCGCCGTCATCGAGACGGTGACCCTGCCGCTGCCGGACGGCGGGTTCGTCACCACCTACACCGACATCACCCAGCGCAAGCAGGCGGAGCGCGAACTGGCCGCCAGCCGCGAACTGTTCGAGCTGGCGATCCGGGCGGCCCGCGAGGGCATCTCCCAGTGGGACCTGCGCACCGGGGAGGTGTGGTTCTCGCCGCAATGGTGGGGGCTGCTGGGCTATGGCGACGGGGAGGCGGACAACAGCCGGCGCCGCTGGGAGACGCTGATCCACCCCGACGACCGCAGCGAAGCGCTTGCCATGATGGAGGAGGTGGCGGCGGGGCGCCGGACCGAGAGCCGCCTGCTGCAGCGGTTCCGCCACCGGGCGGGCGGGACGGTGTATCTGGAGACCCGCTCCATCTCGGTGCCCGGCGGCGACGGCCGGCCGTTCCGCATCGTCGGCTCCCATACCGACGTCACCGAAAGCGTCCGTGCCGCCGAAGCCGTCCGCGCGGCCAAGGAGGAGGCCGAGCAGGCCCTTCAGGACCTGAAGGAGGCGCAGGTCCAGCTCATCCAGGCGGAGAAGATGGCCGCGCTGGGATCGCTGGTTGCCGGGGTGACGCACGAGATCAACACGCCGGTCGGCATCGCCTTGACGGGTGCCTCGCTGTTGGCCGAGAAGACGCGCACCCTGCGCCGTCTCTACCAGGACGGTGCCCTGCGGCGGGGTGACTTCGCCGACTTCATCGACGTCGCCGACGAGGCGACGCAATTGATGCTTTTCAACATCGAACGGGCCACCCGCCTGATCCAGAGTTTCAAACAAGTCGCGGTCGACCAGTCGAGCGAAGAACGCCGCGTTTTCGACCTCGGCCACTACATCCACGAGGTGCTGCACAGCATCGGCATGCGCATCCGCCGCAGCGGCCATGCCGTTACCGTCCACTGTCCGGAAGGCTTGATGCTGGACAGCTATCCCGGTGCCCTGGGTCAGATCCTGACCAACTTCGTCCTCAACTCGATCCTGCACGGCTACGCTCCGGGCGAGCGCGGGCATCTCGACATCGACGTCACGCTGGTGGGCGCCGAGGTGGAGCTGGTCTATGCCGACGATGGCCGCGGCATTCCGGCCGATGTGCAGGGGCGGGTCTTCGAGCCCTTCTTCACCACCAGCCGGGAGCGTGGCGGCAGCGGGCTGGGGCTCAGCATCGTCTATACGCTGGTGACACGCAACCTGCGCGGGCGTCTGCGCCTCGACAGCACGGACGGTGCAGGAACGGCCTTCATCCTGCGCTTTCCCAGGGTCACTCCGTCGGAGCCGCCACCGCTGTAGCGGCCGGACCGATCGGCGCACCGTTCCGCATGGTCTGTATCGGGGGGCAACCGGCCCTGATCGCCGGCCGGCGCGACGGGTCCCGTCGATTGGACCCGGTATGGTGGAAGGGGCTGGATTCGAACCAGCGTACGCGTACGCGGGCAGATTTACAGTCTGCTGCCTTTAACCACTCGGCCACCCTTCCGCCGGGGCGCAGAGGAGTAGCCGCTCGCCCGGGGGGCGTCAAGCCCTTTTGTGAACGGCTGGGCTTAAGCTTCGAACGTCCAAAAAAAACCTCCGCCCCGGGAGCGGGGCGGAGGTTTTTCAAATCGACGTCGCTCGCGGACGCTCGAAACCCGGTCAGTTAGGCCGGCGCGATGTGCGGTGTGCCGGGATCGGGATCGGGCGGATCGCCTGCTCCTCGCGCCGGCTGGCCGACATGTCGATCTCGACCCGCGCCAGAGCCTTGCGCAGCTCATGCACGGTATCGGACAAGGACTGGATCGTGCCTTCGCTCGGCTGCTGGCGCCAATTGCGGTAGGCGGAGATGCAGGCCTTGGCGGTGTCGCGCAGACGACCTTCCACGGCATCCACCGGCGGCGTCGGCTGACCGGCGGCGCGAGGTGCCGCGGCGTCCGTGCCGGCCGGAGCCGCAGCGGTGACGGCGGGAGCGGGAGCCGGGGTCGCGACGGGAACCGGGGCGGGTTCCGGGCGGCTCAGGCGCAGGGTTTCGCTCGGCGCCGCCGCGGGAGCGGGGGTTTCGGCGGCCGGAGCGGCATCGGCCGCCGGTTCCGTCCGCGACGCGCGGGTCAGTGTCGTGCGCGCGGTGCGGCCGATGGGCCGTCCCTCGCGGCGGGTGGCATCGGCCGAACCCGAACCCGAAGCCGGGGCCGCGGCGGGAGCGTCCGCCGCGGGGGCGCTTTCCGGTGCCGGCGCCTCGTGGGCCGCCTCGGCTACCGGAGCGGGGGCCGGGGCCGCCTCGGCGTCACCGGCGGCATCGGCGTCGCCGACTTTCAATTCACCCTGGCCGCTTGCCGCCTCTGCCTTCTTGATGATGTAGGAGATCGCGCTGGGCGTGCATTCAAACTCGCGCGCGATGGCCGACAGCGTCGCGCCGCTGCGGTAACGATCAAGAATTTGGGGCCATGCCGACTGCGGAATGCGCCCACGCTTCTTGGGAGACTCCGGTTCGCTCCCGGTTTCTGAGTTCATTATGTCGCTCGGTTGCCAAAGTGAATTTTCAGTCATTCGTCAGCATGTCCACCCGGACCGCAGCTTTCCAACGCGGGACCACGCGGGCGCGTGCGTCGGCTGCATCGGGCTTCACGCTGGCGGGCGATGTTTTCAGTATGGACGAATATCGGAAACTCTTCTCAAAAATGCCAGCATAACTTTGCACGGGGCCGTGATTTTGTGCCGGCCGCTACCGGCGGATCGCCACGTCTGGTTGAGGGTTTGCAAAGGGCCGGCTGTTTTAAAAAATGCCGCCTTGCGGATCTTTTCAAAAACGCGATGGACCCCGGGCAGGGGGTGATGCGTTTTGCCAACAGAAATGGGTCCGGCCGGCCCGTCAAACCGGCCGCCTCTGGTCCCAAACAGTATCGGCGGAGACCGTCCATGCCGCATGCGCCCGCGCCGCATTCGCCTTCCTCCACCCGACGCCTTCCCGCGGCCGCGCTGTCCGCGCTGTTGACGGGGGCCGCCCTGCTGCCGCTGCCGATGCTGGCGGCCGGGACGGCCGCCGCACAGGACGCGTCCGCGGCGCCCAACGCCAGCCGGACCTACTCGCCGCCGTCCTTCCGCGACCTTGCCCGGACGCAGATCGACACGGTGGTCAACATCTCCAGCACCCAGGCGCCGCAGGGTGCCTCGCCGGGTGGAGGCCGTTCGCCGGAAGGGTTGGAAACGCCTCCCGGCTCGCCGCTGGAGGAGTTCTTCCGTGAGTTCCGCAACCGCCAGCGCGGCGGTGGGAGCAGCCCGGAGGAGGATGGGCAGGGTCCGCAGGGCGGTGGCCCCAGCATGGCGCTGGGCTCCGGCTTCATCATCGATCCCACGGGACTGATCGTCACCAACAACCACGTCGTCGCCGACGCGGCCGAGATCTCCGTAACCCTTCATGACGGCAGGAAGCTGCCGGCCAAACTGGTCGGGGCCGACGCGCCGACCGACCTCGCGCTGCTGAAGGTGGAGAGCGACAAGCCGCTGACGGCCGCCCATTGGGGCGACAGCGGCACGGTGGAGGTCGGCGACTGGGTGGTGGCGATCGGCAATCCCTTCGGTCTCGGCGGGTCGGTGACCGCAGGCATCCTGTCGGCGCGCGCCCGCGACATCCAGCAGGGCCCCTATGACGAGTACCTGCAGACCGATGCCGCCATCAACCGCGGCAACTCCGGCGGCCCGCTCTACGATGCCTCGGGGGCGGTGATCGGCATCAACACCGCGATCTATTCTCCGACCGGCGGCTCCGTCGGCATCGGCTTCGCCATCCCGTCGTCGCTGGCGCGGCCGATCGTCGAGCAGTTGAAGGACAGCGGCAAGGTGCGGCGCGGCTGGCTGGGCGTCCAGGTCCAGCGGATCACGCCGGACATCGCCGAAAGCCTGGGCATGGACGCCGAGGCCGGGAACGGCGGGGGCGGCGCCCTGGTCACCAGCGTCTCGCCCGGCAGCCCGGCCGCCGAGGCCGGCCTGCGGCAGGGCGACGTCATCACCGGCTTCAACGGCAAGCCGCTGACGCAGATGCGCGAGCTGCCGCGCCTCGTGGCCTCGTCGGGGATCGGGAGCGCCGTTCCGGTCACCATCCTGCGCGGCGGGGAGACCCGGTCGATGCAGGTGACGCTGGGCGAACTGCGCGACGAGCCGCAGCAGGTCGCGATGGCCGGGTCGAGCGGGGCTCCCCGTTCGGCGCAGCCGGAGGAAACCCGCACCGCCCTCGGCCTCAAGATCGCGCCGCTCACCCCCGGCCTGCGCGAAACCTTCTCGATCGCCGCCGACATCGAGGGGCTGGTGGTCACCGAGGTCGACAGCGACAGCGCCGCCTCCGACCGTGGCCTCGATCTCGGCGACGTGATCGTCGAGGCCGGGCAGGAGCCGGTGGCGACCCCCGCCGACCTCGACAGCCGCATCGCCAAGGCGCGCGAGGCCGGCCGCAAGACCCTGCTGATGCTGGTCAGCCGCGGCGGCGACCTGCGCTACGTCCCGCTGCCGCTCGACGGCCGCAAGGGCTGAGTCCGGGACCGTCCCGGTCCGGCAGGCGGGCGGGGAGTTCCGGCCGGGCCGCGGCGCCCACCGGGAGTCTCCGCCCGTCCGCTTCCGGCGGGATGTGCATCCCGCGGCCGGCGTGGTCCGCGAGGCTGCCGCCGGGGTGGGGAAAGTCCCCGCTCCGGTCCCATCCTTTTCCGCTACCGTTCGCCGCGCCGCGAGAGTAATTTGCCGCCCGTTTGGTGAATGGGATGGCAAACCGTGAGCATCTATCCGGAGAGCGGCCAGCCGGTGCGGCTGTCGGTCGTTGTCCCCGTTTTCAACGAGGCCGAGAACGTGCTGCCGCTGCTCGAGGAGATCGAGCGGGCGCTGGCGGCGGTCGGTGGCCACGAGATCATCTTCGTCGACGACGAGTCCGAGGACGACACCCAGGCGCGCCTTGCCCCCGTGGTGGCGGCCGGCCGCCTGCGCCTGCTGCGCCATGACCGGCGTTCCGGCCAGAGCGCGGCCGTGCGCAGCGGGGTCAAGGCGGCGCGCGGCGAGTTCGTGGTGACGCTGGACGGCGACGGCCAGAACGATCCGGCCGACATCCCGGCGCTGTTCGCGCTGGTCTCCGCGGGCCGGGCCGGGTCCCCGGTCCTGGTCGGCGGCATTCGCCGCAAGCGGCAGGACAGCCTGTCCAAGCGCTGGGCATCGAAGGTCGCCAACGCCGTCCGCCAGTCCTTCCTTCAGGACGGCTGCACCGACAGCGGCTGCGGCCTGAAGCTGTTCCGGCGCGACGCCTTCCTCGACCTCCCCTTCTTCGGGGCGATGCACCGCTTCCTGCCGGCGCTCTTCCGCGCCCATGGCCACCCGGTGGCGTATGTGCCGGTGAACCATCGCCCGCGCGAACGCGGCGTGTCCAAATACAACAACTGGCGGCGCGGCCTGATCGGCGTGGTCGATCTGCTCGGCGTCTACTGGCTGAAACGGCGGACCAAGATGTCGCCGGTTTCCGAACGGCTCTGACCGCACCACACGACCCCTACGGGACAGGATCATCCTATGCTTGAGCGCGCCGCAGCGTGGTTCCAGGGCCAAAGCACCACCGACCTGGTCTGGGTCGGCATCGGCTTCTTCGCCCAGCTCATGTTCACCATGCGCTTCGTGCTGCAGTGGATCGCCAGCGAGAAGGCGCGCCGCAGTGTGGTGCCGGAGGTCTTCTGGTATTTCTCGCTGGCCGGCGGCGCCCTGCTGTTTGCCTACGCCTTCTACCGCTTCGATCCGGTCTTCATGCTGGGGCAGGGGATGGGTCTGGTGATCTATGCCCGCAACGTCTATTTCGTCTGGACCCACAAGAAGTCGCTGGGACAGGGCGACGCGGTGCCGAGCAAATCGTGACCTTGCCCGTCTCCGCGGACCTGCCGGGCGGCCGCCTGCCGGTCTGGGCCTATGCACTGCTGGCGCTGATCGCCGCCGTCCTGTTCCTGCCGGGCTTCACCGTCCTGCCGCCCTTCGACCGCGACGAATCCCGCTTCGCCCAGGCTTCGTCGCAGATGCTGGACAGCGGCAACTTCGTCGACATCCGCTTCCAGGACGAGACGCGCTATAAAAAGCCGGTCGGCATCTACTGGCTTCAGAGCGCCGCCACGGCCGCCACCGACGCGCTCCGCGGCGTGCCGGCGGGAACCGGAAAGGTGATCTGGACCTACCGCATCCCGTCGGTCCTCGGCGCCATTCTCGCTGTCCTCGCCACTGCCTGGGCGGCGGCGCGGCTGTTCGGCGGCCCGGCCGGCTTCATCGCCGGGCTGATGCTGGCGTCCTGCGTCGTCCTCGGGGTCGAGGCACGCATGGCGAAGACCGACGCGGTCCTGCTCGCCACCGTGGTGATCGGGCAGGGGGCGCTGGCGCATCTCTACCTGACCCGGCGCCAGCCGGCCCCGGCCGGCCGGGCGGCCTGGGGGCCGCCGCTGGTGTTCTGGATCGCCGCCGGCGTCGGCGTGCTGGTGAAGGGGCCGATGGTCCTGCTGGTCTCCGGCAGCACGGCGCTGGTGCTGGCGCTGTGGGACCGCGAGGCGGGGTGGCTGAAGCGGCTGAAGCCGCTGGCGGGCATCAGCATCGTCGTCGCCATCGCCGCCCCCTGGCTGATCGCCATCGCCATCAAGAGCAAGGGCGCCTTCTTCGCCGAGTCCGTCGGCCACGACATGCTGGGCAAGGTGTCGGGTGGGCAGGAGGGCAAGGGACTGCCGCCCGGCTACTATCTCGGCACCTTCTGGGTCACCTTCGCCCCCTGGTCCTTCCTGGCGCTGCTCGCCGTTCCCTGGGCCTGGGCGCGGCGCCGGCTGGATGCCGTGCGCTTCAGCATCGCCTGGATCGTGCCGAGCTGGCTGGTGTTCGAGGCGGTCCCGACCAAGCTGCTCCACTACACCCTGCCGGTCTTCCCGGCCATCGCCGCCCTTGCCGCGGCAGCGCTGCTCGGCGCCTTCGACCGCAGCCGCGAGCGGCCGCGCCGCTGGCTGGCGGTCGCCGCCGCGGTGCTCGGCAGCCTCGGGTTCGGCGCGCTGGTCCTGGCGGTCGCGGTGATCCCGTGGCTGGTCGACCGGCGGATCGATCCGTTGGGAGCGGCCATGGTGCCGGCGGTGGGCGGCCTCTTCGCCCTCGCGCTGCGCTCGGTGCTGCGGGGGGAGCGGCGGACCGGGCTGGCGTCCGGTGTCGCGGCGGCGGCCATGCTCTATGCCGGGACCTATGCGGTCGTGCTGCCGGGGATCGACGGCGTCTGGATCAGCCGGCAGGCGGCCCGTGCGGTGGCGCAGGGCGCACCCTGTCCGGACAGCGTCGTCGCCTCCGCCGGTTATTCGGAGCCGAGCCTGGTCTTCCTGCTCGGCACGCCGACGAAGCTGGTGCATGGCGCCGGAGCCGCCGCGCATCTCAGGGAAAGCCCGGCCTGCGGCTTGGCGCTGGTGGAGGATCGCGAGACGGCGGCGTTCCTCGACAGCCTCGGCACGATGCCGCCGCTGGCGCTGACGGACTTCTCCGGGTTCAACTACAACACCGGCAAGCGCCTGCACCTGACCCTCTACCGGCTGGCGGCGTCGCGATAAGGGCGGCCCAGTGGTGGCGGCCCGGTGGTGACAGGCGGGGAGGGGCGGGCTGCCCCGCACGGGTGATGCCGGCGCAGGCATGGGTAATGCGGCTGCGCAATGGACGGCGCGGCCGCTTTCCGCTCGACTGTCCCTTCCGATCCGTTCCGGACGAAAGGCGCCTGTTCTATGCCCCGCGTTACCCACGCCGCTCTGACCATGTCCGCCGTCGCCACCCTGACGGTGATGGCGTTGACGTCGCCGGCCCACGCCCAGAAGCAGGAATACGATCCCTGGGTCTACAAGGAGATGGTGCCGACCGGTCCCTACCTGCGCAACCTGGAGCAGGCGCAGCCGGTTCCCGGCCCCGCCCCCTCCCACTGGGGGGCCCTCGGCAAGAACGGTGAGTTCCGTGCCGGCATGCAGCGGTACGGCACCGACGTGAAGCAGACGACCCGCCACTATTCCAACACCCATTCGCTGACGCCGCCCGCAGTCGACCCCGCGGCGGCCAAGCGCATGGCCGCCCCGCCGCGCAGCGCCGATCCGCCGCCGGCCCCCCGCACGGTGCAGCGCCCCTGATCCCATGCAAGGCGGCGGGCCGGACGGAAATCGGCCCGCCGGCTCCGCCGCTCACTGCGGGCGTCCCTCTCCGTACTCTTTTGTCAGGACGCTGCCGGGGCCTCCCCTGGGCGCCATAGCCACGCTGCACCGCGCACGCCGCTGGAATCCCCATGGCGGGCGCGGCGCACCGGCGTGTCGAGCCGGTCGGTGAAGGCCCAGCGCGCCATTGCGTCGGGCAGGCGGGCATAGAGCAGCTCCGCATTCGACAGGCCGCCGCCCAGTACGATCACGTCGGGATCCAGGAGGTTGGCCACCGCCGCCAGCCCGCGCCCCAGCCGGTCGACCAGCCGTCCGGCGGTGGCGGCGCAGGCGGGATCGCCACCCGATGCCGCACGCTTCAGGATCGCCGCGGCGTCGAGCCGCTCGCCGGTGACGGCCGCGTGGTCGGCGGCCACCGCCGGGCCCGAGACGTAAGTTTCCAGGCAACCGTTCTTGCCGCAGTAGCAGGCCGGTCCGGGCCGCTCGGCATCGGTCGGCCAGGGCAGCGGGTTGTGGCCCCATTCGCCGGCGATGGCGTTGCGCCCGCCCAGCACCCGGCCGTGCGCGACGATGCCGGCGCCGCAGCCGGTGCCGAGGATCGCCGCGAAGACGACGCCGCAGCCGGCCCCGGCGCCGTCGGTCGCTTCCGAGACCGCCAGGCAGTTGGCGTCGTTCTCGATCCGCACGGGACGCCCGAGCGCCGCGGCGAGATCACCGCGGAAGTCCCGGCCGATCAGCCAGGTCGAATTCGCGTTCTTCACCAGTCCCGTCGCCGGCGATATCGCCCCCGGAATCCCCAGGCCGACCGTTGCCCTCGGCCCGCCGGCCTCTCCCTCCAGCCGGTCGACCAGGGCGCGGATGGTGGCGATGGTGCCGTCGTAATCGCCGCGCGGCGTGGGAACCCGGTGGCGCGCCACCTGTCTTCCCTGGTGGTCGAGCAGGATGCCTTCCGTCTTCGTGCCGCCGAGGTCGATGCCGATCCGATGGCCGCCGTCGTAATCAGGCGCTGTGCCCGCCATGCTGAGAATTCCGTCCGTCGATGGTGGCCCATCCATAGCGTCGCCGGCCGTGTGCCGTCCAGCCATGCGCCGCACCGCAAAGGTGGTGGCGCCGTGGCAGCCGCGCCGCGGTGATGGGACAAATCGCAAGCATCGGGCAATTCCCGTTGACCGGCCTTGGCGTTCGGGTAGAAGGTCGCCTCCTCCCGTTCAGACACACCGCGCCACCGGAGTCACTGATGAGTCGCCAGCGCGCTGCCCTTCGCCTTTCGTTCCAAGCCCTCACCGGCGTCGCCGTTCTCGGCGCGTTGCTCGCCCTGCCGGCAACGGCGGGATCGGCCGTCGCCAAGGAGGCTGCGAAGCCCGCTGCCAAGGCGCGCCCGGCCAAGGCCAGTGCCCCGCAGGCGCCGGCCTGCTACAACCGCAGTGAGCACGCGGCCGAGCAGCTCATCCGCATGCACACCGAGATGATGGTGGTCGGCCTGACCTGCCGCACGGTGGTGCCGGACAAGAAGCCGTTCGATCTCTACCAGGATTTCTCGGTCAAGAACCGCGCCATGCTTTCCAACTCGGAAGCGGCGATGATCGGCTATTACAAGCGGACCTCCGGCGGCAACGCCACCCGCAATTTCGACATGTACCGCACCGAGCTCGCCAACGAGATCAGCCGCCGGGCCGCCACCATCGGCATCCCGCAATACTGCGCGAACTTCGTCGACCGCTCGGCCGCCGCCAAGGATCTGACCGCCGAGGACCTGCGCACCCTGACCTCGGACGAGAAGGGTGCCGGCCTGATGTACATGTCGAGCAAGCCGCTGTGCGACGTGAAGGTCGTGAGCGTTCCCGACACCTACGCCGTCGCCCAGGCACCCGCCGCCTCGACGGCCAAGGTCGCGTCGGCCAAGGCGGGCAAGCCGGCGACTGCGAAGCCGGCGAAGGCCCCCGCGCCGGCGAAGCCGAAGCAGAAGGTCGCCGCCGTGCCGTCGAAGGCGGACGTCGCGGTCCGCTGAGTCGCCAAGCCGGGGCCGGGGCGCACGCCGCCGTCGGCCCGATCCGTTCGTGATGCAAACGCCCCGCCGGCAGCCGCCGGCGGGGCGTTTGCCATTTCCGCCCGAACGTCGCGCCTTCTCCGAATTGCGCGCAACAAACGGAAAAACTGCGGCAAAAAACCTTTGCGAACATTCGCGATTTGGGTTGACCTATGACGGAAGATTTGACTAATTTGCCGCTCCCAACCTGAGCCATCGGGCTAAGCCGTTGATCCGGACCCTGTTCCGGCGGCGCTGCCGACGCGGCTGGCGGGATGCAGTCCAAGGAACCGGGCGCCCTTGAGGAGGCTCAAGGAGGCGTCCAAATGAGAAGGTCGCAAGCGATGTCCGAACAGAAGCTGACCGGCGCCCAGATCGTCATCAAGGCCCTGAAGGATCAGGGCGTTGACATCATCTTCGGCTATCCCGGCGGCGCCGTACTTCCCATCTACGACGCGCTGTTCCAGCAAAACGACCTCAAGCATGTCCTTGTACGCCACGAGCAGGCCGCGGTTCACGCGGCCGAAGGTTACGCGCGCTCGACCGGCAAGGTCGGCTGCGTGCTGGTGACCTCCGGCCCCGGCGCCACCAACGCGGTGACCGGCCTGCTGGATGCGCTGTGCGACAGCATCCCGTTGGTGTGCCTGTCGGGCCAGGTGCCGACCCACCTGATCGGCAACGACGCCTTCCAGGAAGCCGACACCACCGGCATCACCCGCCCCTGCACCAAGCACAATTACCTGGTGAAGGACGTCGACAACCTGGCCCGCACCCTGCACGAGGCCTTCTTCGTCGCGCGCAGCGGCCGGCCCGGCCCGGTGCTGGTCGACATTCCGAAGGACGTGCAGTTCGCCGACGGCACCTACGTCCCGCCTGCCGAGGTCAAGCACAAGACCTATCGTCCGCAGGTGAAGGCGGAGATGGCCCGCATCGAGGAGGCGGTGGACCTGATCGCCAACGCCAAGCGGCCGGTCTTCTACACCGGCGGCGGCGTGATCAACGCCGGTCCTTTCGCGGCAAAGCTGCTGACCCAGTTCGTCAAGGCCACCGGCTTCCCGATCACCTCCACCCTGATGGGCCTGGGCGCCTTCCCGGCGTCTGAAAGCCAGTGGCTCGGCATGCTCGGCATGCACGGCACGTACGAGGCGAACCTCGCCATGTACGAATGCGACGTCATGATCAACATCGGCGCCCGCTTCGACGACCGCGTCACCGGCAAGCTGTCCGACTTCTCGCCGGGGTCCAAGAAGATCCACGTCGACATCGACCCCAGCTCGATCAACAAGAACGTCGCGGTCGACATCCCGATCGTCGGCGACTGCGGCGCCGTGCTGGAAGACATGCTGCGCGTCTGGAAGGCGCGCGCCAAGTCGCCGGACAAGGCCGCTCTGAAGGAGTGGTGGGGCAGGATCGAGGGTTGGCGCGCCCGCAACTGCCTGAACTACAACCGCACGGAATCGGTCATCAAGCCGCAGTACGCGCTGGAGCGCCTGCGCGAGGCGCTGCGCGGCAAGGACCATTACATCACCACCGAGGTCGGCCAGCACCAGATGTGGGCCGCCCAGTTCCTGCCCTTCGACCAGCCGAACCGCTGGATGACCTCGGGCGGGCTCGGCACCATGGGCTACGGCCTGCCGGCCGCCATCGGCGCCCAGCTCGCGCACCCCGACGCCATCGTCGTCGACGTGTCCGGCGAGGCCAGTTTCCTGATGAACATGCAGGAGATCGGCACCGCCGTGCAGTATCGCGCGCCGGTCAAGATCTTCATCCTGAACAACCAGTACATGGGCATGGTGCGCCAGTGGCAGGAACTGCTGCACGGCTCGCGCTATTCCCAGAGCTACTCCGAAGCGCTGCCGGACTTCGTCAAGCTGGCGGAGGCCTGGGGGTGCGTCGGCCTGCGCGCCACCACGGTGGCCGAGGTGGACCAGGTGATCGAGAAGATGCTGACGGTCACCGACCGCCCCTGCATCATCGACATCGCCGTCGATCCCAAGGAGAACTGCTTCCCCATGATCCCGGGCGGCAAGGCCCACAACGAGATCCTGTTCGGTCCGGACGACAGCCCGTCCAGTGCCACGCCGGAAGACGGCATGGTGCTGGTCTGACCGGCCGGGGAAGAACGAGCAAGGGGAACCGGGACTCATGGACCAGAACATGATCGAGAAGCACACCATCGCCGTGCTGGTGGACAACGAGCCGGGCGTGCTCGCCCGCGTCATCGGGCTGTTCTCCGGCCGGGGCTACAACATCGAGAGCCTGACGGTGGCGGAGGTGAACAACGCCGACCACCTGTCGCGCATCACGCTGGTCACCTCCGGCACCAGGATGATCATCGAGCAGATCAAGGCGCAGCTCGGCCGGCTGGTGCCGGTGCACCGCGTCCACGACCTGACCGACGAAGGCCCGGCGGTCGAGCGCGAACTGGCGCTGGTCAAGGTCGCCGGCACCGGCGACAAGCGGATCGAGGCGCTGCGGCTGGCCGACATCTTCAAGGCCAAGGTGGTCGACGCCACCCTGACCAGCTTCGTCTTCGAGCTGACCGGCACCACCGAGCAGGTCGACGATTTCGTCGGTCTGATGGGCCAGCTCGGCCTCGTCGAGGCCAGCCGCACCGGCGTGGTCGCCATGTCGAAGGGGCCGACGGCTTTTTGAAGCGGTCCGGAAACGGGCTTTGGTAATCTGTGCAAGATCGGGGCGGCGGAAACGTAAGGAAGCTCTGCGTACGGCCGCCCGGTCGAGCGATTGTTTCCCTTGACGGGCGGCTTTGCTCAATGGAGTAATCCGCCGCAGGAAACGCACTCTGTCTTTGTTCGTTGCGAATTCAAGGAACCATCTCCATGCGCGTCTATTACGATCGTGATGCCGACGTCAACCTGATCAAGGGCAAGAAGGTCGTCATCGTCGGCTACGGCAGCCAGGGCCATGCCCACGCCCACAACCTGCGTGACAGCGGCGTGAAGGACGTGCGGATCGCGCTCCGCCCCGGTTCGGCCACCATCAAGAAGGCCGAGACCGCCGGCTTCCAGGTCATGACCCCGGCCGAAGCCGCCGCCTGGGCCGACGTCGTGATGGTTCTGACCCCGGACGAGCTGCAGGCCGACCTGTACCGTGACGATCTGGCCCCGAACATGAAGCAGGGCGCCGCCCTCGCCTTCGCGCACGGCCTGAACGTCCACTTCAACCTGATCGAACCGCGCGCCGACCTCGACGTGTTCATGATCGCGCCGAAGGGTCCCGGCCACACCGTGCGCAGCGAATACCAGCGTGGCGGCGGCGTGCCGTCGCTGGTCGCGGTGCACCAGAACGCCTCGGGCAACGCGCTGGACATCGCGCTCTCCTACGCCTCGGCCAACGGCGGCGGCCGCGCCGGCATCATCGAGACCACCTTCAAGGAAGAGTGCGAGACCGACCTGTTCGGCGAGCAGGCCGTGCTCTGCGGCGGCCTGACCGAGCTGATCCGCGCCGGCTACGAGACGCTGGTCGAGGCGGGCTACGCCCCCGAGATGGCCTACTTCGAGTGCCTGCACGAAGTGAAGCTGATCGTCGACCTGATGTACGAGGGCGGCATGGCCAACATGCGCTACTCGATCTCCAACACGGCCGAGTACGGTGACTACCGCACCGGGCCGCGCATCATCACCGCCGAGACCAAGGCCGAGATGAAGCGCGTCCTGACCGACATCCAGGAAGGCCGCTTCGTCCGCGACTGGATGCTGGAGTGCAAGGCCGGCCAGCCATCCTTCAAGGCAATCCGCCGCCGCAACGCCGAGCACGAGATCGAGAAGGTCGGCGAGAAGCTGCGCGCCATGATGCCCTGGATCGCCGAGCGCCGCCTGGTCGACAAGTCGAAGAACTGACCGGTTCCATCTCCCGGTTCGTAAAAGAGCGCGTCCCCATCCCGGGGGCGCGCTTTTTTCTTGGCTGGCCTGTCGGCGGCCGGCGTGGGCGCCATGGCGGACGTTGGTGTACGCATGCGGGCAACACAAATCTGTCTTGCAAAAATCCGTCAGGCTGGTACTACCGAAAAAGTCACGGGAACGGTCTCCCGTTCGGCCTAGCCGGGCATGGGACCGCGTTCGAGAATAGGAAAAATCATGGTCCGTCAGGCGGATAGACGGAATTCCGGATGATGCGGCATTCCGTTTGGCGATCGGGCGGGCTGTATCGGACAGGGGGCTGCTGTTGCGTGATCGGTGTGCCGAGTGTGCCCGTGCCGCCGCACCCTGCCTTTGCGCCGCGCTGAAGGTGGGGTGAGGACATGGAATATTTTCTACAGCAATTGATCAACGGCCTTTCGCTTGGAGCGATCTACGGTCTGATCGCGATCGGCTACACGATGGTGTACGGCATCAT
>NZ_JAGINO010000035.1 GCF_017876115.1 Azospirillum picis | reverse complement strand
GAAGGCGCGTGCCGGCCAGCTTCCCAACTTCACCGGCATCGACAGCGCCTACGAGCCGCCTGAAGCTCCCGAGATCACGCTGAAGGGCGCCGAGCAGAGCCCCGACGAGATGATCGACCTCCTCCTCGACAGCCTGCGCCACCGCAAGATCATCTGAGCCCCTGGGGCATCGAGGCTCCTGCCCATTTGTCCATCGCCTTTCGATCGGTGCGGATTCTCGTCCACTCGTCCTGGCCGGAGGGCGGCGGGAGCCGCAGTGAAATGCATTGACGAAACAAGGAGGCGGCGATCTTATGGCCACGGCCGGTCTTGCAAAGCGTCTCCCCTCACCATGCAGCGTCACCCCTGCCTTGCTCCCTATTCCTTGACGAACCTGGAGCGGGCCAACGCCATCGGGCGGGCCGAGCCGCAGCAGCTTCAGGGCGCACCAGCACCGCACGGGCTGTCGATCATCATCCTCACCCTCGACAAACCGGAGTTGATTATTCCGCTGGTCGACAGCTTGGTGGCGATGGCACCGCTGTTCGCGCAGGCTGGGCTGGGGTTCGAGGTGCTGATTGGCGACACCGGCTCCACCGACCCCGATGTGCTGGCGTTTTATGAGCAGGTCCCTGCCATCGTCACCGTGGTGCGCGGGCTGAGCTACCAGTTCTCCCGCTGCAACAACCAGCTGTTCTTCGGCCATGCACGCTACGACACTGCACTGTTTCTCAACAATGACGTGATCGTCCGCGACCAGCCCGACAGCCTGTTGCGGATGGTCCGGCTGCTGGAGTGTCGGCCTCAGTTGGGGGTGGTCGGGCTATGCCTGTTCTTCCCCGACGGCCTGGTGCAGCATGCCGGCATCGATGTGTTCCGCGACGGCCCCCTGCGCGGCTTCTGCTTCCACCCGCACGCCCGCGCCGTCCTGCCCAGGCAGACGGCCGAGAGCTGGGAGTCTCTGGCGGTGACGGGGGCCTGCCTGATGATCCGCGCCGAGCTGTTCCGGGCGGTCGGTGGCTTCGATGAGGGCTACCGCACCGAATGCCAGGACGTGGCGCTCTGTTTGGCCGTCCAGCGGCTGGGTCGGGGGACTGCCGTTCTCAACGCCGGCCCGGTGCTGCATCTGGAAAACGCGACCCGGCCCAGGGGGTCGGAGGACTGGGCCGACCGTCAGCTCTTCATGCGCCGCTGGGGGACCTTCGTCGACGCCTTTGCCCTGTAGGACATCCGTGCCAAACCCTACCTCCTCCTTGCTGTTCTTGTGCTACCGCATGGTCCGCGGCTTTGGTGTCTCCGTGGTCATCGACAATCTGGCGCGTGGCCTGGCCTCGCGCGGCGTGGCGGTGACGATCGGCTGCGTCGAGCAGGATGGCACCATGCAAGGTCTCGACATCCGCCCGGTCAAGCCGCAAGCCGAGGCCATCGCCGCCCTGGCGCAGGCGGTCGGCGCCACCGTCATCGTTGCCCACACCTCACCGTTTTTCGAGGTTCTGCCGGCCCTGCAGGGGGCATTCTCCTGCTGGGCCTGGGAGCATGGCGACCCGAGCCCGGCCTTTTTCGGCAGCGACCGCCGCATGCGCGAGGAGGTCATCCGCCACAAGCAGGAGCGGGTCTATCCCGCGCTGGCCGGCGTGGTGGCAATCTCCGAGTTCATTGCCCACGACATCGGTTGGCCGCAGGCCCAACGGATCTTCAACGGCTGCGACCATGTCCCCGACCGCGGCAGCAAAGGCCTGCAGGATTTCCCGCTCGGCGACGGCGCGCCGCTGAGGATCGGCACCTTGATGCGCATCGGCCGCGGCGAGGCGCGCTACAAGGGCCTGCAGTCCTTCCTCGATCTGGCCGCAGCGGTGCGCGCCTCGGGTCTCCATGCCGATGTGCACATCATGGGCCGCGGCACCGCCGAGGACGCCAAGCCCTTCCACACGGCCGGCATCCACACCCACCTGAACGCCACCGACGACGAGCGCGCCGCATATCTGCGCGGACTCGACGTCTTCGTCTCGCCCAGCCTATGGGAGGGCTGTAACCTGCCCCTGCTGGAGGCCCAAGCCCTCGGAACCGTCGGCTTGGCCTATGACACCGGGGCGCATCCGGAGATGACGCCCCTGCTGGCCGCCACCGCCCGCGACATGCTGAGTTTGGTGCAGGCCTACGCGCATGATCGCGGCTTGCTGCGCCGGCACTCCTTGCTGTGCTACCGCTTCGTCCGCAGCACCTACCGCTGGTCGGCCGCGGTGGACGACACGGTGCGCCTGCTCGGCTTGACCGCCGGCATTGCACCGGCGCCGCTCCACAGCCGGACACCGGCACGCCGCGACAGCTGGCTGGGCACCCACACGCGAAAGCTCATCTGGTCGTTGCGCGCCGAGGGGGTTGTCGGAGCGGCACGGCGGACCAAAGCCTATCTGTCCTACCACATGCGCAAGGACCGCTCCGGATGATCCCGCAGGTGCCGGCCGCCACCGCCGGAGTGGGATGCCGGCCCACCGCCGCCTTGAGGCTTCTTTGACCACAAACGAGTCTAGCCATGGCTGATCCCACCATGCCCCGCCCGTCCCTGAGCGCATATATCGGGCGCTCGGCCGAGGTGCTGCTCCAGACGCGCGACGCCATCCACAGCACCGTGATGGCGGCAGCCATCGAGCGCATCGTCGCCGCCCTCGCCGCCGGCCGGCCGCTGCTGGTCTGCGGCAACGGCGGCTCGGCCGCCGACGCCCAGCACATCACCGGCGAACTGGTCGGCCGCTTCCTGAAGGAGCGCCGGGCGTTGAAGGCGATCTGCCTCAGCTCCAACACCGCGGTGCTGACCGCCTGGGCCAACGACTACAGCTACGAGACGGTGTTCGCCCGCCAGGTTGAGGCCTATGCCGAGCCCGGCGGGGTGCTGCTCGGGCTGAGCACCAGCGGCAACTCGGCCAATGTGGTCGCCGCCTTCGAGGCCGCCCACCGCCACGGCATGAGCACGGTGGCGCTGACCGGCGAGGGCGGCGGCCGGCTGGCGGCGCTCAGCGACGTGTTGCTGGCGGTGCCGTCGCGCCACACCCCGCTGATCCAGCAGGCACATCTGTGCCTGTACCACTACCTGTGCGAGGCGGTCGAGGCGCGGCTGGCCGGCTGAGCCGGCCTCAGCCGGCCACGGCGTCCGCCACCAGCCTGCGCTCCCAGGCGAGCGCGGTCTCGACGATGGTGCGCAGGTCGGCATGGCGCGGCGTCCAGTCGAGCTCGCGCCCGATGCGGGCGGTCGCGGCGACCAGGGCCGGCGGGTCGCCGGCGCGGCGCGGGCCGATGCGGGTCGGCAGCGGCCGGCCGAGCACCGTCTCCACCATGTCGAGCACCTCGCGCACCGAATAGCCGCGCCCGTAGCCGCAGTTCAGGGTGCGGCTGTCGCCGCCGGCCTCGAGATGGACCAGGGCGGCGACATGGGCGGCGGCGAGGTCGCTGACATGGATGTAGTCGCGCACGCAGGTGCCGTCCGGGGTGGGATAGTCGTCGCCGTAGATCTGGATCTCCGGCCGCTGGCCGGTCGCCGCCTGGGCGGCGATCTTCAGCAGGTGGGTGGCGACGCGCGTGCATTGGCCCGAGCGTCCCTGCGGATCCGCCCCGGCCACGTTGAAGTAGCGCAGCACCACCGCACGCAGGCCGTGGGCGGCGGCGGCATCGGCCAGCATCCATTCGGTCATCAGCTTGGAGCGGCCATAGGGGTTGATCGGGCGGGTCGGCGCCTCCTCGTCGATCGGCGTGGACTCGGCCATGCCATACACCGCGGCGGTGGAGGAGAAGACGAAGCGCTCGACCCCGGCCCGGTGGCAGGCCTCGATCAGCGCCAGGCTGTTGGCGGTGTTGTTGCGGTAGTAGTCGAGCGGCTTTTCCACCGATTCCGGCACGACGATGCTGCCGGCGAAATGCATCACCGTGCCCACCCGGTGCTCGGCAAGGACATGGGCGATCAGGTCGCGGTCGCCGACATCGCCCTCCACCAGCGCCACCTCCGGCGGCACGGCGGCGCGGCGGCCGCTGGACAGGTCGTCGACCACCACCACCGGCCGGCCGCCGTCGCGCAGGGCCAGCACGACATGGGAGCCGATGTAGCCGGCGCCGCCGGTCACCAGCACGGTGTTACGGGAAGTCAGGTCGGCCATGGACGGTCCACTCACGCTGCGGTGCAAAGATCAACGCCGACTATCGCCCGCCGGCCCGGCCCCATGCCAAGCTTTTCCGCCGAGGCGGGCTGTCCCTTTCGCGGTCCCCGGAAAGAGGCACGCCGGTGCCACACTGCCCCGCCCGATGGCGTTCGGCGATGGACAGCGGCGGCAAGCGGCGATACCAAGGCGGACGCGACGCCGCCGGCAGAACCGGCGCAACAGGAGCCTTTCAGTCATGGACATCGCCGCACTCGCCATCCCCGAGGTCAAGATCATCCGCCCGAAGAAGTTCGGCGACCACCGCGGCTTCTTTTCGGAGACCTACAGCAAGCGGGCGTTCGAGGCGGCCGGGCTGATGCTGGAGTTCGTCCAGGACAACCAGTCGCTGTCGGCCGAGATCGGCACCGTGCGCGGCCTGCATTACCAGCTCCCCCCCTTCGCCCAGGACAAGCTGCTGCGCGTGGTGCGCGGGGCGGTCTTCGACGTGGCGGTGGACATCCGGCGCGACTCGCCCACCTTCGGCCAGCATGTGTCGGCGGTCATCAGCGCCGCCGAGTGGAACCAGATCCTGATCCCGGTCGGCTTCGCCCACGGCTTCTGCACGCTGGAGCCGGACACCGAGGTCATCTACAAGGTGACCAACCTCTACTCGCCCGAGCATGACCGCGGGCTGCTGTGGAACGACCCCGACCTCGGCATCGACTGGCCGGTCGCCGCCGGCGCGGCGCGGCTGTCCGACAAGGATCACAACAACCCGCGCTTGGCGCAGGCGGCCGAGCTGTTCTAATAAGGAGCCGCCGGCAACGCCGATCTGCCGGGACCCGGGCTTTTCCGGTTTGGCCGTTTCCCTTCCGACAGGGCGCAAGGTGGTTTGATGACGCGCATTCTCGTCACCGGCGGTGCCGGTTTCATCGGCTCGGCGGTGGTCCGCCAGCTCCTGGCCGAAACCGACGCCTTCGTCGTCAATGTGGACAAGCTGACCTACGCGGCCAACCTGTCCTCGCTGCCGGGCGCCGAGGGCCATCCCCGCTACGCCTTCGAGAAGGTCGACATCTGCGACGCCGCCGAACTGAAGCGGGTGTTCGCCACCCACCAGCCCGACGCGGTGATGCACCTGGCCGCCGAGTCCCACGTCGACCGCTCGATCGACGGGCCGGGCGACTTCATCCAGACCAACGTGGTCGGCACCTTCCGCCTGCTGGAGGCGGCGCGCGCCCACTGGTCGACGCTGCCGGCGGAGCGCCGGGAAGCGTTCCGCTTCCACCACATCTCCACCGACGAGGTGTTCGGCACGCTGGGTCCCGACGGCTTCTTCACCGAGACCACCGCCTACAGCCCCAACTCGCCCTATTCGGCCAGCAAGGCGTCGAGCGACCATCTGGTGCGCGCCTGGCACGAGACCTACGGGCTGCCGGTGGTGCTGACCAACTGCTCCAACAATTACGGCCCCTACCATTTCCCGGAAAAACTGATCCCGCTGGTGATCCTCAAGGGACTGGCGGGCGAGGCGCTGCCGGTCTACGGCAAGGGCGACAACATCCGTGACTGGCTCTATGTCGAGGACCATGCCCGGGCGCTGCGGCTGGTGCTGGAGACGGGTCGGATCGGCGAGAGCTACAACATCGGCGGCCACAACGAGCGCACCAACCTGGAGGTCGTCCGCGCCATCTGCGCGCTGCTCGACGAGATGGCCCCGGCCGGCGCTCCGCATGACCGCTTGATCAGCTTCGTCACCGACCGCCCCGGCCACGACAAGCGCTATGCCATCGATGCCGGCAAGATCGAGCGCGAGCTGGGCTGGAGGCCGCAGGAGAGCTTCGAGAGCGGCCTGCGCAAGACGGTGGCCTGGTACCTGGAAAACCGCGGCTGGTGGCAGGCGATCCTCAACGGCTCCTACCGCGGCGAGCGGCTGGGCCTCACCGAAGGAGCCGCGCCGTGAAGATCCTCGTCCTCGGTGCCAACGGCCAGCTCGGCTTCGAGCTGATGCGGGCCGCCTGGGCTCCCGGCACCGAGCTGGTCGGCCTGCCCTATCCCGCGTTCGACGTGACCCGGCCGGGCGACGTCGAGGCGGCGGTCGCCGCCCATGCGCCGGCCCTGCTGGTCAATGCCACCGCCCACACCGCCGTCGACAAGGCCGAGAGCGAGGTCGACCTCTCCTTCGCCATCAACCGCGACGGCCCGGGCGCCATGGCGGCGGCTTGTGCATCCCGCGGCATTCCCTTCATCCATGTGTCGACCGACTATGTCTTCGACGGGACGAAGGACGGGATCTACACCGAGGACGACCCGATCAACCCGATCGGCGTCTATGGCGCCAGCAAGGCGGCGGGCGAGGCGGCGGTGCGGACGGCGACGCCCCGGCACGTCATCCTGCGCACCTCCTGGGTCTACAGCGCCTACGGCAACAACTTCGTCAAGACGATGCTGCGCCTGGGGCAGGAGCGCGAGGAGATGCGGGTGGTCGCCGACCAGCATGGCTCGCCGACCGCCGCCGCCGACCTCGCCGCCGCCATCGTGCAGATCGCCGCCGCCATCGAGACGACGGGCAGCACCGCCTGGGGCACCTACCACCTGACCGGCAGCGGCTACACCACTTGGCACGGTTTTGCCGAGCAGATCTTCCGGCGGCTGGAGGAGCGCACCGGCAAGCGGCCGCGTCTGAGCGCCATCGGCACTGCCGACTATCCGACCCCGGCACGCCGCCCGGCCAATTCGCGTCTGGACTGCAGCCGCGCCAGGGAGCGTCTCGGTGTTTCCTGCCCGCCGTGGCAGGACAGCCTGGACCGCGTGATCGACGAGCTGTTCACCAACCCGCCGCAGGCGTGAGGGCATAAGACCATGAAGGGCATCATCCTGGCCGGCGGTTCCGGCACCCGCCTTTACCCGGTGACGCGGGCAATCAGCAAGCAGCTGCTGCCGATCTACGACAAGCCGATGATCTATTTCCCGCTCAGCACCCTGATGCTGGCGGGCATCCGCGACATCCTGATCATCACCACCCCACACGACCAGCCGCTGTTCCAGACGGTGCTGGGCGACGGCTCGCAGTGGGGCTTGAACCTGAACTACGCCATCCAGCCCTCGCCCGACGGGCTGGCCCAGGCCTTCATCATCGGCCGCGATTTCGTCGGCACCGACGCGTGCGCGCTGGTGCTGGGCGACAACATCTTCTACGGCCACGGCCTGACCAACCTCTTGCGCGCCGCCGGCGAGAGGGCCGCCGGCGCCAGTGTCTTCGCCTACGCCGTGCGCGACCCCGAGCGCTACGGCGTGGTCGAGTTCGACGGCCAGGGCCGGGCGCTGAGCATCGAAGAGAAGCCGGTCGAGCCGCGCTCCAAATGGGCGGTGACCGGGCTTTACTTCTACGACAACGACGTGCTCGACATCGCCGCGGCGGTCAGGCCGTCGGCCAGGGGCGAGCTGGAGATCACCTCGGTCAACGCCGCCTATCTGGAGATGGGACGGCTGTCGGTCGAGCAGATGGGCCGCGGCTACGGCTGGTTCGACACCGGCACCCACGACAGCCTGCTGGAGGCGGCGGAGTTCGTCCGCACCATCCAGCACCGCCAGGGCCTGCAGATCGCCTGTCCGGAGGAGATCGCCTATGTGTCCGGGTGGATCGACGGCGAGCAGCTTCGCCGCTTGGCCGAGCCGCTGCAGAAAAACGACTATGGCCGGTATCTGCTGAGCCTGCTTGGCTGAGGCGGCACCATCGGGCTCCTGTCGCCCGGCCTGGCACCGGACCGTTCCCCTCAGGGCGGAGAGGATGGCCAAGGCGGGGATGACGATGGTCCGGCTGGCCGCCGCCCCCCGGCCTGTGCAATGGTCACGCCCTCCTGGTGAAAGAGCAAGAATTCATGCACAGTTTCAATAGAAAGCGTGTCCTCGTCACCGGCGGTGCCGGCTTCCTGGGATCACACCTGTGCGAGCGGCTGCTCGAGCGCGGTCACGATGTGCTGTGCGCCGACAATTTCTTCACCGGCAGCCGCGACAACGTCCTGCACCTGCTGGAAAACCCGCATTTCGAGCTGATGCGCCACGACGTGACGTTCCCGCTCTATGTCGAGGTCGACGAGATCTACAATCTCGCCTGCCCGGCCTCGCCGATCCATTACCAGCATGACCCCGTCCAGACCACCAAGACCAGCGTGCATGGCGCCATCAACATGCTGGGGCTGGCCAAGCGGCTGGGCGCCAGGATCATGCAGGCCTCCACCTCGGAGGTCTATGGCGATCCGGCGATCCACCCGCAGCCGGAGGAGTATTGGGGCAACGTCAACACCATCGGCCCGCGTGCCTGCTACGACGAGGGCAAGCGCTGCGCCGAGACGCTGTTCTTCGACTATCACCGCCAGCACCAGCTGTCGATCAAGGTCATCCGCATCTTCAACACCTACGGCCCGCGCATGCATCCCAACGACGGGCGGGTGGTGTCGAACTTCATCATCCAGGCGCTGAAGGGCGAAGCGATCACCGTCTATGGCGATGGCCAGCAGACGCGCTCCTTCTGCTATGTCGACGATCTGGTCGACGGCTTCCTGCGCTTCATGGACACCCCGGCCGAGGCCACCGGCCCGCTCAACCTCGGCAATCCCGGCGAATTCACCATGCTGGAGCTGGCCGAGAAGGTGATCCGGCTGACCGGCTCGGCCTCGCGCATCGCGCACAAGCCCTTGCCCCAGGACGACCCCAAGCAGCGCCAGCCCGACATTTCCAAGGCGCGGGCACTGATGGGCTGGGAGCCGACGGTGCCGCTCGACGAGGGGCTGGCCCGCACCATCGCCTATTTCCGCGGGCGCTTCTTCGCCTGAGCGGAACGGGAGGGCCGTCCCCCCGGACGGCCCTCCCGCGGGGGACAAGCGCCTCAGTTGCGGCCGTAGACGTCCTCGAGCCGGACGATATCGTCCTCGCCGAGATAGGAGCCGGACTGCACCTCGATGATGGTCAGCGGCACCTTGCCGGGGTTCTCCAGCCGGTGGACCGTGCCGATCGGGATGTAGATCGACTGGTTCTCGTAAATCATCACCTGCTCCTCGCCACGGGTGACCAGGGCGGTGCCGTTGACCACCACCCAGTGCTCGGCGCGGTGATGGTGCTTTTGCAGCGACAGGCGCGAACCGGGCGCGATGGTCAGGCTCTTGACCTGGAAACGCTCGCCGGTGTGCAACGACTGGTAGGAGCCCCAGGGGCGGTGGACCCGGCGGTGGGTCGAGGATTCGCTGCGGCCGTCGGCCTTCAGCCGGTCGACGATGCGCTTGACGTCCTGGGCCTGGGCGCGGTCGGCGACCAGCACGGCGTCGTCCACCACCACCACCACGGCGTTCTCCACCCCGACCACCGCGGTCAGGTGGTTGTCGCTGCGCACGTAGCAGTCGCGGGCGCCTTCCAGCAGCACGTCGCCGATGACGACGTTGCCGGCCGTGTCCTTGGATCCGACGTCCCACAAGGCCGACCAGGCGCCGACGTCGGTCCAGCCGATCTCGCACGGCACCACGGCGGCACGGTCGGTGTGCTCCATCACCGCATAATCGATGGAGATCGCCGGCGCCTTGGCGAAGGCCTCGGCATCCAGGCGGAAGAAGTCGAGATCCCTGGCCCCCCCGGCGAGGGCGGCCCGGCAGGCGGCCAGCACCGCCGGGGCATGGCGCTCCAGCTCGACCAGCAGGCGGCCGACCGGGAAGAGGAACATGCCGCTGTTCCACAGATAGCTGCCATCGGCGAGGTAACGCTCGGCGACCTCCAGCGACGGCTTCTCGACGAAGGCGGCGACGGTGAAGGCACCGTCCGCCTCGTCCAGCGAATGGCCGCGGCGGATATAACCATAGCCGGTCTCCGGCTTGGTCGGCGCGATGCCGAAGGTGACGAGCCGGCCGGCGGCGGCGCCGGCGGCGGCTATGGTGACCGCGCGATGGAAGGCATCGGCATCACGGATTTCATGGTCGGCCGGCAGCACCAGGAGCAGCGCATCGGGATCATCGGCCTCCACCGCGAGCGCGGCGAGCGCGCAGGCCGCGGCCGTGTTGCGTCCGGCCGGCTCCAGGATGATGCCGCGGGCGTCGCACCGCGACTGGCGCAGCTGCTCGGCCGCCAGGAAGCGATGTTCCTGGTTGCAGATCACCAGGGGCTGTGTGAAGGCAAGCGGCGCCTGCGGCGCACCGGACCGGGCGCTGACCCGCAAGGCGGTGTCCTGGAGCATCGTGCGCTCCGAGCACAGCGGCAGGAACTGTTTGGGATACAGCTCGCGCGACAGGGGCCACAAACGCGATCCCGTGCCGCCTGAAAGCAGCACCGGAATGATCTTCTGCGCGGAATTGCCGGTCATCAGCCCGCCATCTGTTGAGTGAACATGCCGTGCAAGCGCCGTCGGAAAGCTCCCGACCCCGTACAGAGGGACACGCAACACCGGCGCGCCATCCTGTCGGCCAAGCACCATGGCGGTTCGTTATAGACCAGCGTCTTCTCCCGCCACAAGCACCCCTCCGAGACTGCCCCGACCGGAGCGCCCCTTCCGGGAAAAGCCGCGACAAGACTCCAAACGCCGGGGGCTCCGACCCGCATTCCCGGGCGCGTGGCCTTGGAGTCTTGTCGCGCCCTCTCCCGCATCCTGTGCCTGGCACCTTCATCAAGAAGGCGCTTTCCCTGCCCTCTCAGCTCGGAAAGCGCGACAGAACTCCAAATTCCCGCTTTCCCCGCTCAGACAGCCCCCATCCTTCAGCCCGGAGAACGGCAATCCGCAATCGCGACTCGCAAAAAACACGACTCGGCGGCGATTCGGATTCGAATCGAAATGGCATGACTGGAGTCTTGTCGCGATGAACCGGAAATCCACAGCTTAGCCGGACTATCCGCTGGAGTCTTGTCGCACCAGTTCTGGAGTTTTGTCGCGCGACTCGCGAGTCTCCACTGGAGTCTTGTCGCTCAAACTAATAACTGAATCAAATAACCTTACAAATAGTCTGAGCGACAAGACTCCAAATTGCTGGGACTATCCCGACGTGATATAGGCTTGCCCACAAAGTTGTGCCAAGGTCAGCTCGCTATGGGACAGATACACACCCTGATCACCCAGCTTGGACGTGACCAGGCGAAGGCGCTTCAGACGGATCCGGATCAGCGGTCGCTAGTCGACATCGCCGCTTCCGTCCTGGAAGAAGAGCGCCAGGAGCTTGGCATCACCTATTCGGGCTTTGCGCTGACCGCACTTCCCCATCGTCGTCTTCCCGATGACCAGCCCTGGGAGCGGCGTGGACATAAGATCCGCTTGCTGATCGAGCCGGGACGACTGCCGGTCCGCAACGGTGGCTTTAAGCTTTACGGCGTGCCTTATGGCAGCCGCGCCCGGATGATCCTGCTCTACCTGCAGACCCGGGCGATCCAGACCGACAGCCGCGAGGTCGAACTCGGCCGCAGCATGCACGAGTGGCTCGACCGCATGGGCCTGTCAGTTGGGGGCCAGACCTACCGCGACATCCGCGAGCAGGCCTCACGCATCGCCGCCTGCAACCTGACCTTCGCCTGGGAGGATGCCCACAGCATCGGCTTCGAGAAAGGCTCGATCGTCAAGGGCGGCATCCACTTCTCTGCCAATGGCGGCAGCGGCGACCAGGGGGCACTATGGGAAGACCGCGTGCTGCTCTCGGAGTCCTTCTTCCGTGAGCTGAAGGCTCATCCGGTGCCGATCTGGGAACCGGCCCTGCGCCACATCCAGAACAACAGCACCAGCATCGACATCTATATCTGGCTGGCCTACCGGCTGCACAGCCTGCCGCGGTCGACCCCCATCACCTGGCCGGCGGTGTTCGAGCAGTTCGGTGCCGGCTACAGCCGGCTGCGCGATTTCCGCAAGCGCTTCATCGAGGCCCTGCAGTTGGCCCTTGCCGTCTATCCCGACGCCCGGGTCGACGTCGACGAGCAGGGATTGATGCTGCACCCGTCGCCGCCGCCGATCCCGGAACGCAAATTCGCCCAGCTCTGTCGCTGAATGGATCGGGTTCCGGTTTTCGGTGTCCCCGCGCCTGCGACAAGACTCCAAACATTTCCGCCGCCTCTCCCCGACTTGCCGGTAATGCCCCAGGCATGGCTTGAACTGGCGAATCAAGCCCATCTGCCAAGATGGCATGCAAAGCATCGTGCCGCCCTTACCGGCATGTGGGCGATACGGCGGCACATGCGGCAAGAGGATGCCTGAAACCGCTATTCTCTCGGTAGCCGCCCCGCCGCGAATGAGCATTCCCGCCCCGCTCTTTCCGGCGGCGCTCAGGACGCCTCTTGCACTGCCCGTCATCCTGAATTAACCCGATTGTCAGAACGCTCCGGTTACGATCAGGCCTACTCTCGGATCCGGTCGTGGTGCTGCGATCCGGATGGTCCGGACGGGGTGGGTGGCGCGGTGGCTTCGGTTTGAGGCCGCCTTGAACAGACGGAAAGCGGCTGTGGCGATAAATTCCGGTGATCCCAAGGCACAGCATCGAGACAGCCCCACCGCCTCCGACCCCGACGGGGCGCCCCCCCCCGGCTTGACAACGGGCCTGCGCCTGCTGGACGGACGTTCGGTCCTGGTCACCGGAGGAACTGGCTCCTTCGGACGCCGCTTCGTCGAGACGGTGATGCGCCATGCGTCGCCACGGCGGGTCATCATCTTCTCCCGCGACGAATTCAAGCAGTACGAGATGCAGCAGCGCATGCCCAAGGAATGGGCGTCGACGCTGCGTTTCTTCATCGGTGACGTGCGCGACCGCGAGCGGCTGGATCTCGCGATGCGCGATGTCGATTTCTGCGTCCATGCCGCGGCGCTCAAGCACGTGCCGGCGGCCGAATACAATCCGATGGAGTGCATCCATACCAACGTCTACGGTGCGGAGAATGTGGTGCGGGCGGCGCTGTCGGCGGGGGTGCGGCGCGTCGTCGCGCTGTCGACCGACAAGGCGGCCAACCCGATCAACCTCTACGGCGCCAGCAAGCTGGCTTCGGACAAGATTTTCATCGCCGCCAACAACCTGTCGGGCGCGCGCGACACCCGGTTCGCGGTGGTGCGCTACGGCAACGTGGTGGGATCGCGCGGCAGCGTCGTGCCGCTGTTCCGCAAGATGATCGACGAAGGGACCGATCACCTGCCCATCACCGATGCGCGGATGACCCGTTTCTGGATCACCCTGCAGCATGGCGTCGACTTTGTGCTGTCCTGCTTCGCCATGATGCAGGGGGGCGAAATCTTCGTGCCGAAGATCCCAAGCATGCGCATCGGCGATCTCGCCCACGTGCTGGCGCCCGGGCTGCCGCAGAGGATCGTCGGCATCCGCCCGGGCGAGAAGCTGCACGAGGTGATGATCACTGAGGATGATTCCCGCCAGACCTACGAGCTGGCCGACCGTTACGTCATCGAGCCGGCCTTCACCTTCTGGCAGCACGCGCCCTATGAGCGGCTGAACGCCCGGCCGGTGGCCGACGGCTTCCGCTACGCCAGCGACAGCAACGACGACTGGCTGGATGGGGCGAGGCTGCAGGCCCTGCTGAGCGAACCGGGATAAGGGGGGCGAACTTCATGGCTGGGACACCGCCCTTCCTGCCCTATGGCCGGCAGACGGTCACGGAAGAGGACATCGCTGCGGTGACGGCGGTGCTGCGCGGCGATTGGCTGACACAGGGGCCGGCGGTCACAGCCTTCGAGCAGGCCCTCGCCAGCCGGGTGGGGGCGGCGGACGCCGTCGCCTGCGCCAACGGCACCGCGGCGCTGCGGCTGGCCTACGCGGCGCTGGAGATCGGTGCCGGCGATGCGGTGGTCGTGCCCTCCAACACCTTTCTCGCCACCGCATCGGCCGTGCATCACACCGGGTCCGAGATCGCCTTCGCCGATGTCGACCCCGACACCGGCCTGATGGGAGCTGCCGAGGCCGAGGCCGCCATCGGCCGTGCGCGGGCGGCCGGCTGGCGGGTGCGGGCGCTCGCCCCGGTCCATTACGCCGGCCAGAGCGCGCCGATGGCGGAATTGGGCGCGCTCGCCCGGGCCGAGGGGCTGGCGGTGGTTGAGGACGGCTGCCACGCCATCGGCACGGTCGATCTCGCCGCCGGCGCGGCGGCCCGAGAGACGCCGGTCGGGGCCTGTGCCGAGAGCACGCTGACCGTCTTTTCCTTCCATCCGGTCAAGACCATCGCCGCCGGAGAAGGCGGGGCGGTCACCGGCAACGATCGCGACCTGATGGCCACGGTCCGTCGCCTTGCCAACCACGGCATGATACGCGCGCCAGGATTGGGAGAGACCTTCGCCGACCCACAATCTGCGGTGGATATCAATGGCGACCCAAATCCCTGGTACTATGAGATGACCCGGCCGGGTTTCAACCATAGATTGTCAGATATCCATGCCGCCTTGGCGCTGAGCCAGCTTGGCCGTCTCGACGAGGCCGTGGAGCGGCGGCGGGCGCTGATGGCGCGCTATGACGAGCGGTTGGCGCCGCTGGCCGCCAATCCCCGGTCCCTGGTGCGGCCGCCGGTTCGGGTTCCCTGGTGCCGGCCGGCCTGGCACCTATGCGCCGCGCGCATCGACTTCGCGGCGGCCGGACTCTCCCGCGCGGCGGTGATGGCGGCGCTGCGGGCCCAGGGGATCGGCACGCAGGTCCATTACATCCCGGTCCACCGTCAGCCCTACTGGCGCCGGCGCTACGGCGACCTCGCTCTGCCCGGCGCCATGGCCCACTACGCCCACACCTTGTCGCTGCCGCTGTTTGCCGGCATGGCGGACGCCGACGTCGACCGCGTCGTCGCGGCGCTGGGCCAAGCCCTCGGGTGATCGGCCATCCGGCGCCGTCTTGTCTCGAAGGCTACTGGGCTTGGTCCAACGCCTCGCTCAGGTCCAGCGGACGGCCACGCATGATCAGCGTGTTGATGCGCCCGTCGGCGAAGCCCACCACCATCGGCAACCTCACACAGGCGGTGTCGTAGAACTCGCGCACCACCCCGCCGATGCTCAGCCAATGCACCAGCCCCCCGGCCCGCAAGTCGATCACCTGCATCGTGCATTGCGGCTCAACGCCCCCTGCTTCAGCCGTTCGTCGAACGGCAGGCCAGAGACGTCGCGATGCTGGCGCGGCAGCGAAAGCCCGACCAGCGCGTCGTTTCCGACCAGCGCCAGACCGTGCAGGAAGCCGGGGCAGAAGGTGATCGGCTCAAAACGTCCGTCGCGCTGGTCGATCCAACCCACCTCGCCGGTGCCGACGTTCGGCACATAGAGCCGCCCGCCCTGCAGGCGTAGCGAATGCGGCAAAGGCGTAAGACGGTGCGGAACGCCGTAGCTCCGGATGAGCTACGTCATGAGCGGGACCGCCTTTTCCCTCCTCGCGGTTCGCCACACCGATCAGGATGTCGCGAACCAAGCGATGTCGACCTGCGAGGCCGTCAGTCCCTTCGGCACCACCTCGTCGTCGGCGGAGAAAACGAGAACCGCCTCCCCCACTGCGGTCGAGCGTAGGGTGTAGGCCATGTCCGCCGCCAAGCGGATGCGGTCGCCGTCCACGGCATTGAAGTCGGCGATGACATCGCGACTGGAGCCGGCGGAAGGCGAACAGGTCGGCTCCGGCGCCGCCGGCCAGCGTGTCGACTCCGCCACCCGCCTTGATGGTGTCGGCCACGTCGCCCACGATGCGCTGTGCGCTGTCGGCAATGCCCGCCGCAACGGCGCCGGACGGCTGGGCCATGGCTTGGGAGGGAGCCACGGCGCGGCGGGTATCGACAATCATTCCGCCCGGGATCGTCGCGAAGTCCATCCCGGTGAGGGTCACGCGCGTCCGACGGGCCGTGACGTGTCGAGCGTTTCTGGCCGGAAAGGCTGATCCAGGCGGTTGGGCAAGTGCTTCCAGCACTGTGCGCTTGCCGAAAAGCACGGATCATGCCGGCTGGCGGCGCGCTGTGGACGGTGCGGCGAACCATGGCATGACGCGGACTCCAAGGACGGGGGGAAGCCGGCGCCGAGCCACAGCCTCCCCCTCGAGGGGCCTCCGGCAACGCCACCATCACGCGAATGCGAGCCTGATGAGGCGGTCACCGGGAGGTGGCGGGAAGGGCGAGGTCGATCACCAGACGATGGCCGCGCTCCTTGTCCGGAGGCAGGGTGGACAAGCCGAGCAGCCTGACGGTCCCTTTCATGCCCGTCAAGCCGAAGACCAGATGGCTGTCGGCGCCGCTCTGTTCGAGCCGGTATTCCAGGGCGCTGGGAAACAGAGAGCCCGACGGCGGCGCCAGCCAGCGGGTGCCGGGCAGCGGCACCATCACCCGCCCGCCGGGCCGCGCCACCGCCGCCTGGAAGCGTGGCGGCTGGTCGAGGTCCAGCACGACGCGTACCCCCGCTTCGCTGTGGGCGGTGCGGATGCGCTGCACCTGCTGGACCGTCGGGCGGGCAGGTGTCGCCTGCAGGGGTTTGCTGTCGTCCCCGGCGCGCTGGGGCGGGCGCGCCGGGGCGGGCGACGGCTTCACCGCCGGCAGCGGCGGCTCGGCGGCGTCCGCTGTCTCCACCCTCGCCGCCGGCACGGGCGGCGGCACCGTTGGGATGACCGCTGGCGGTACCGCCGACAGCGTGGGCGCGGCGGCAGCGGCCGGCGGCCGGGGAGAGGGATGGTCGCCCGGCAGGCCGCCGCCCCGCCCTTCGGCACGGCCGAACTGCACATAATGGGTGTAGCCGCTGGTGATCTCCCCGTTGCGCACGGCGGCGGCGACATCCGGATTGGCGGCCAGATAGCCCTTTTCGTACCAGCTCGACGGCGGTGCCACCGTGGTATCGGCTGTGGAGGCCCGCCGCCAGCCGGACAGCGAGGCCGGCAGCGTCGGGACCAAGCCGAGGCGATCCACCGCCAGCGACAGCCACAACGGCGTCAGCAGCAGGAGCAGAAGGCGCAGCAAGGGGACGATCCGGGGCAAGGCGGCACATCCATTGGGCAAGGGTGGAGGCCAAAGGTGCCGGCCGGCAGGACGCAGGTGTTCCCAACCCCTGCCCATCGGCCGGCGATGGCCGAATGCGTACTCCCAAGGACGCGCATCGGTCCAGGAAAAGCAATCACCGCGATGCCTGCCCCCATGGGGCACTCCCCCGGCATGGGGAGGGAGTACCCCATCGTTCGGGTGGCCTCCCGCCCTCCTGATGCGCACCTTCGGCTGGAGGCCGTCTTTCGGCGCCTCTCCTTAAAGTTTTGGAACCGGGAAGTCTCATGGAACAGATGCGGGACGGGGTGCCGGGAGATGCGGCGCAGGACGGGCCTTCCACCCGGAAGGAGGGCGGCCTGGGTGAGGGCCAGCCTTCCTTGGCCAAAGGTTCCAGCGGCGGCCCCGCCGGCGCTCGTCTCGACCCGGGGGTTTCCGGGCTGGTCGCCGCCCTGCGCATCCTGGGCATCCCGGCCGACTACGACGGCATCCGCCACGCCTGCGGCGGCGAGACGCCCGATCTCACCGGACTGATCCGCCAGGCCCATCGGCTGGGCGCCAAGGCCCGCGTGGTGAAGACCAAGTGGGAGCGGCTGGAGCGCACGCCGTTGCCGGCGCTGGTCCCCGGTCCCGACGGCGGCGTCCTGGTGCTGGCCAAGGCCGGCGGCGGCCGCGTGCTGGTGCATGATGCGGCGTCCAACCAGACCCGCATCCTCGACCGCGAGGCCTTCGAGCCGCTGTGGGACGGCCGGCTGCTCTGCCTGGGGCGCAAGGGCAGCTTCGGCATGGGCCAGCCGCGCTTCGACGCCCGCTGGTTCGGCGCCGTCGCCTGGAAATACCGCGGCATCCTCGGCGAGGTGATGGCCGCCTCGCTGTTCCTCCAGCTCTTCGCCCTGGTGACGCCGCTGTTCTTCCAGGTGGTGGTCGACAAGGTGGTGGTGCACCGCAGCCTCGGCACGCTCGACGTGCTGATGGTCGGCATGATGGCGGTGATCCTGTTCGAGGCGGTGCTCGGCGCCTTGCGCACCTACACCTTCGCCCACACCGCCAACCGGCTGGACGTCGAGCTGGGATCCAAGCTCTACCAGCGCCTGCTGTCGCTCCCCATGGGCTATTTCGCCACCCGCCGGGTCGGCGACAGCGTGGCGCGCGTGCGCGAGCTGGAGACCATCCGCAACTTCATGACCAGCTCCACCGTCACCCTGGTGCTGGACCTGCTGTTCACCGTGGTCTTCCTCGGCGTGATGCTGCTGTACAGCCCGCTGCTGACGGCGGTGGTCGCCGCCTCCTTCCCGGTCTATGTCGCCATCAGCCTGGTGGCGACGCCGATCCTGCGCCGCCGGCTCGACGAGAAGTTCGCCCGCGGTGCCGAGAACCACAGCTTCCTGGTCGAGACGGTGTCGAGCATCGAGACGGTCAAGGCGATGGCGGTCGAGCCGCGCATGCAGCGCCGCTGGGAGGACCAGCTCTCCGGCTATGTCCGCGCCGGCTTCCGTGCCGGCACCCTCAACAATATCGCCAGCCAGTCGGTGCAGTTCGTCTCCAAATTCTCCACCATGCTGGTGCTGTGGCTGGGAGCGCGGCTGGTGATCGACGGCAGCCTGTCGGTGGGCGAACTGGTGGCCTTCAACATGCTGGCCGGCCGCGTCGTCCAGCCGGTGCTGCGCATCGCCCAGCTCTGGCAGGATTTCCAGCAGGTGCGGCTGTCGATGCACCGCATCGGCGACATCCTGAACACCTCGCCCGAGCCGCTGCAGAGCGCCGGCCGCGCCGCCATGCCGGCGATCAGGGGCGACCTCAGCTTCGACCATGTCACCTTCCGCTATCGTCATGACGGGCCGGAGACGCTGAGCGACGTGTCGCTGCACATCCCCGCCGGCCAGGTGGTCGGCATCGTCGGCACCTCGGGATCGGGCAAGAGCACGCTGGCCAAGCTGCTGCAGCGCTTCCATGTGCCCGAGCGCGGGCGGGTGATGGTCGACGGCACCGACCTTTCCACCGCCGACGCGGTGTGGCTGCGCCGGCAGATCGGCGTGGTGCTGCAGGACAACGTGCTGTTCTCCGGGACCATCCGCGAGAACATCGCGCTGACCGATCCGACCATGGACATGGCCCGCGTCATCGCCGCGGCGAAGCTGGCCGGTGCCCACGACTTCATCGTCGAGCTGCCCGACGGCTACGACACGGTGGTGGGGGAGCGCGGCGCCAGCCTGTCGGGCGGGCAGCGGCAGCGCATCGCCATCGCCCGCGCGCTGGTCACCAACCCGCGCATCCTGATCTTCGACGAGGCGACCTCCGCCCTCGACCATGAGTCCGAACGCATCATCCAGGCCAACATGCGCCGCATCTGCGCCGGCCGCACCGTGCTGATCATCGCCCACCGCCTGTCGACCGTGGCGATCGCCGACCGCATCGTCACCGTGGAGCGCGGCCGCGTCGTCGAGGACGGCGCGCCGGACGAGCTGCTGCGCCGCGGCGGACGCTACGCCACCCTGTTCCGCGGCCAGATGGGGCAGCTTCCGGGCAGCGGCACCCCGCCGTCATCGGGCGTCCTGCCCGGTGACGGCCTGATCGAACGGGCCGCCGGCTGAAGGAGGGAGATGCCATGAGCAAAGCAAACGCCGCGGTGATGGCCGCTCCCGCCGCCAAGACGGCGGGATCTGGCGCACAGATCCCGGTCAATCCTCCGGCCAACGCCCCAGGCACGCCGCCGGGACCGGGGGCCCAGGCCCGCCCTCCCCGCCCGGCCCGCCGGCGCCGCGAGGAGATGGATTTCCTCCCCGATGCGCTCGAGATCCTGGAGCGGCCGCCCTCGCCCACCCTGCGCCTGTTCAGCGGGGTCATCATGGTGGCCTTCGTCGCGGCCTGCGCCTGGGCATGGTTCGGCCATGTCGACGTGGTGGCGGTGGCCCAGGGCCGGGTGGTGCCGAGCGGACGGACCAAGACCATCCAGCCGATGGAGCCAGGCGTCATCCGCGCCATCCGGGTCGAGGACGGCCAACTGGTCAAGGCCGGCCAGACGCTGATCGAACTCGACCCGACCGAGGCTGCCGCCGACCGCGACCGCATCACGTCCGACCTGTCGGCGGCCCGCGCCGAGGCGGCGCGGCTGCGTGCCGCCCTCGACGTGGTGGACGGCCGTGCCGATGCCGACGATCCCGGCGCCGCCTTCGCCGCCCCGGCGGGGCTGGCACCCGACCTCGTGCGGATGCAGCGCCAATTGCTGGCCAGCCAGGTCGCCGAGCAGCGCGCCAAGCTGGCCTCGCTCGACCGCGAGCAGGCCCGGCGCGTCGCCGACCGCGCCACGGTGGTGCAGACCATCGCCAAGCTGACCGCCACCCTGCCGCTGATCCGCGAGCGGGCCGACGCGCTGCACGAACTGTCCCAGCGCGGCACCTCCTCGCGCTTCCAGTATCTCCAGCTCCAGGAGGACCTGGTCGGGCAGGAGCAGGAGATGCTGGTCCAGAAGATCAAGCTGACCGAGGCCGACGCGGCGATCGCCGCCAACGCCGAGCAGCGCCGCCAGACCGAGGCGGAGTTCCGCCGCACCCTCTACACCGGGCTGGCCGAGGCCGAGCGCAAGGCGGCCTCGCTGGAGCAGGATCTGGCCAAGGCCGGGCAGCGCCTCGGCCTGCTGCGGCTGACCGCCCCGGTCGACGGCTATGTCCAGCAGCTCGCCGTGCACACGGTGGGCGGCGTCGTCACCAGCGCCCAGCCGCTGATGGTCGTCGTGCCGGAGGACAGCCGGCTCGAGGTCGAGGCCTTCATCCCCAACAAGGACATCGGCTTCGTCCAGGAGGGGCAGGTGGCGGAGGTCAAGGTGGAGGCCTTCTCCTTCACCAAGTACGGCCTGATCCCCGGCCGCGTCGCCTCGCTGTCGGGCGATGCCGTGCAGCAGCAGGCTGGCAAGGAGCAGGACAAGCAGGCGCCGAAGGCCGGCGACGGCGGGTCGGTCTATGTCGCGCGCATCACCCTCGACCGCGACAGCCTGGACGTCGACGGCAAGCAGACGCGACTGCAGCCCGGCATGACGGTGAGCGCCGAGATCAAGACCGGCAACCGCCGCATCGCCGACTACCTGCTCTCGCCATTGTCCCGCAGCACCCAGGAGGCGATGCACGAACGATAAGGCCGCATCCAAAGGTCTAAGCTCTCTGGTAGGCAGGAGCCCATCTATAGGGTACTCTCATATTGAGGTATAGGCTTCTTCGGGGCCTTGCCTGCCGGCCACAGAGCGAAACCTTCGGGTTGGCATTGGATGAGGATGCGGGCGCCACCGTCTCAGGATTTTCCGTCGCCGACCGTGATCCCGCCATTGGCGCTCCCGGCTCCGCTGGGGTGCCGCGTGTGCGGCCATAGCGACGGCAACCGCCGTCACACGGCGCGCGAGATGATGTTCGGCCGCCGCGACCGTTTCGACTATGTTGAGTGTGCCGGCTGCGGGTGCCTGCAGATCGAGGCCATTCCGGACAACCTGGCCGATTATTACAGCGAATCCTATTACAGCCTGAGCGGGAGCTTCGATCAGGAGTTCTCGGATCCCAAACGGCGCCGGAGCCATGGTCTGCGCGCAAGGCTCCTGCTGACCCTGCCGGAAGTTCTCGCCAAGCGGGTCCGCTTCGCCGACATGCGCCGCCCGTTGTGGTCGCTTCGGCCCGTGCTCCCCCCGCGCCGCGGCCGCATTCTCGACGTCGGCTGCGGGGCTGGGCGCCTTCTCTACCTGCTGTCCTTGGCGGGCTGGCGGCGGGGGCACGGGGTCGATCCTTTCCTGAAGGAGGATCTGCACTATGCCAACGGCCTGACGGTCCAGCGCGGCACCTTGGACGAGGTCGATGGCGGCTGGGATCTCATCATGTTCCACCACTCCTTCGAGCATGTCCCCGATCCCTTGGCCAGCCTGCGGTCGGCAGCACGGCGGCTGACGCAAACCGGCACCTGCCTGCTGCGCATTCCGGTGGCGGATTGCGAAGCGTGGCGCCGCTATGGTCCGGACTGGGTGCAGCTCGATGCGCCGCGGCACCTGCATCTCTTCACCCGCAAGAGCATCGACATCCTCGCGGCCCGCGCCGGCCTGCGGGTGGTCGGCGTCGCGCACGACTCTTACGAGTTCCAGTTCTGGGGAAGCGAGCAGTACCGGCAGGACATTCCCCTGTTCGCCGACGGCTCCTTCCGCTGGGGCAGCGGGGCGCCGATCTTCTCGCCCGCCCAGATCAGGCAATGGCAGGAGGACTCGGAACGCCTCAACCGCGCCGGGGCGGGGGATCAGGCGGTGTTCTACCTGAAACCGGCGTCCGGTCGCGGATAGGGCGGACTCCCTCGGACAGGACCCCATCCGGTGGCAGGGATGGTGCCCGTCAGGCCGCCAGATCGTAAGGCGCCGCCCCATCGAGCGGGCCTGTGCCATGGTCGGGGAGACCGGACAGGCCGTGGCTGATCGCTGTTACGCCGGCAGCCGAGCCGGGCGGCCAGCTCGTCAGGGAATCGGTCGCAAGCACCATCTCCTGCCCCTCAGTGCCGGCCATCGCGGCCGTCACCGCATGGCGCCACACGCCGTCGCTCGCCTGCAGTTCGGCGGCCCGGGCCGCTGCGGCCGCCTGGTCGGCGAACAGGCTCTTGTCGGCGGCGACCACCAGCGTGCCGTTCCACCACAACCCGTCCTGCCCGCTTGTCACGTCACGGCCGTCGAGCGCCCCCTTGTCGTAGGTGGCGGCCACATCGGTGGCGGCGTAGGCGTGGCCGTTGACGGTGACGGCGTCGATGAAAAGGTTGCGGTCCTGCCCGCCGGTGGCCGTGTCGTTGTCGTACTGGACCTGGACCTTATGGGCACTGTCGGCCGCCACCATGGTGGTGAAGGCATGGGTTTGGGCCGTGGCGCCGACGGTGGCGTCGCCGATCGTCTTGCCGTCGACCAGCAAGGTGAAATGGGCATTGGTCCCTGCCACCGCGGTGCCCTTGGCGGTCACCTGGATGGCGGCGGCCACGGTGGCCGGTCTGTCGGTGCCCGTGTCGGGCTGGCCGTAAAGCTGGGCGATCTTCGACAGGAGCGCCGGGGTGTCGAGGTCGGTGTAGCCGGTGGCGCCGATCGGCGTTCCGCTCTGGCGGGCCAGCGACAGGAACTCATCCTGGGCCAGGGCACTGCCACGCAGGTCCAGCGCCTCCTGCTGGGCGAGCGCCACCGCCGCGGTCACCGCCGGGGTTGCGAAGGAGGAGCCGTTGACCGTCACGGTGCGCCCCGCCAGGTCGGTCAGCCGGATGTCGGTCCCATCGGCGCAGAGGTCGGTGATGCCGGGGTTGCGCTGAGCCCAGCCTGGCATCGTCCCGTCGCCGCCGGATGCACTGACGCAGATGCTGTTGTGGTCGGCGGCGAAATAGGACACGTCGGTGGCGGCCCCGTTCTGTCCCGCGTTGCCGGCTGCGGCCGAGACCAGCACACGCTGGGCGGACAGTTTGGCCAGCTCGTCGGACAGCGCGGTGGTCATTTCCGATGTGGCGGAACCGCCGGCCAGCGACAGATTGACGCCGACGACATGATAGGCCTCGGCGTTGTCGACCACCCATTGCAGGGCTTGTTCGATCGTCGCCCCGGCCGCATCGGCCGAGCCGTCGGCCATCACCTTCAACGCGATGATCCCGATGTCCGGTGCCTGCGACAGGATGCGGGAGGTCACCAAGGCGCCATGGCTGTCGGCCGTGAGGGTGCGGGCGTCGCCGTCCTTGTCGGCGAAATCGTGCTGATAGACCACGCGTGCCGGGTCGTTCCAGGTCGGCGACCAGCCGCTGTCGATGACGACGACCGTCTTGCCGCCGGTATGGGTGCTGTTCGCCATCTGTCCATCTCTCCCTTGTCATGCGCCACCGTCCGCAGGGGAGTATGGGCAGGCGCCGTGTGGCCTGCGGATGATAAGGATGAGGCTGATCGGTGACAGGCGGCCGGTCGATTTTTATGCGACGTCGCATAAAAATCGATCGGCCGATGGCTTCGCCGCGAGCCGGCATTGCTGTCAGGCAAAGGGGAACACCATGCAAAGCTCACCCAAGGTGAGTTGTGCTGGTGCGCTCGAAAACAGCCCTCAGGACAGGGCAAGCGACAAGTGCGATGGTGCGAGAATTTATCACGAAAATAACACAGAGGATTGGAACGAAATCTCCTGCGCGAACGGATATCTGTACCCCTTTATTAAGTGGTTGTGCGGTGTGATCGCCTGTGTATCGACAAGGCGATCCGGCAATGACAGACAGCACCCAGGCTTTCTACGTCGCGACCAATGGCAACGACGCCTGGTCGGGACGTCTGGCAACCCCCAACGCGGATGGGACCGATGGTCCTTTCTCCTCGTTGCAGCGCGCGCAAAACGCGATGCGGGAAACCGGCGTGCGCGACACCTATGTCCGCGGCGGGACCTACAGGCTGTCCGGCACCCTCACGCTGACCGGAGCCGACAGCGGCGTGCGCATCATGGCCTATCCCGGTGAAACCCCCGTCTTCAGCGGTGGCGAGCGGGTTTCCGGCTTCAGCGCCATCGGTGGCGGGCTCTATGCCGCCGCCACTGCCGCGACCGGGCTCGACCTCTCCATAGGCGGGGTGCGGCAGAAGGTGGCGCAGACCGGCGACTGGGCGGCAGGAGATGCCAAGTCCGGCTGGTCGATCCTGGAGGCGGCGGCGGGAGGGGCCAGCAAGACCAGCCTGCGTTACGGAGCCGGCGATGCAGCCATGGCGGCGGCCGTGACCTCCGGGATCCAACCCGGAACGATGATCCAGGCCTTCGACACCGAAAGGCTGTCCGACAACATCGTCGGCGTTGCCGGTGTCGATGCGGCCAGCCGGACCATCAGCTTCACCCAGGGGGTGAAGTACGCCTTGCGCAGCGGCGGCACCTACCGGCTGCTGAACGACGACGCCTTCCTCCGCGACGCCGGCGAATTCGCCTGGCAGGCTGAAACCGGCCGTCTGGTGGTCAAGCCCCAGGATGCCGGCGCGCTGCTGGCGCAGGGTGCGGTGGTGGCGCGGCTCGGCACGCTCATCGCGCTGAACGGAGCGAATGGGGTCACCATCCAGGGCCTGACCTTCTCCGACACCACTTGGAACGGCTCGGCGCTGACGCTGACCAACGCGTCCGGCAACGCCATCGCCGGAAACCGCTTCGTCGATGTCGGCACGGCGCTGACGCTCACCGGCTCGTCGAACAACATCATCGAGGCCAACCGGATGGAGCATCTGGGGGCCAGCGGCATCAAGGTCACCTACGGCAGCACTGCCAACCGCATCGACGCCAACCGCATCGACGGGGTCGGCGAGGTGCTGAAGGACTCCGCCGGCATCCAGCTCTACGGCACCGCCGACACGCTGATTTCGGGCAACGACATCCGCAACAGCGCGCGCTACGGCATCTCGATCAAGAATTGGGATGCCGCGACGGTCAACACCGGCACGGTGGTGGAGTACAACCGCCTCTACAACACGATGACCGAAACCGCCGACGGCGGCGCCATCGAGATGCTGGGGCGGTCCAACATCGACACGCGCACCCTGATCCGCGGCAACGACATCCGCGGTGTCGGCGGGGTGGCGACCGACGGGTCGGGGTGGCTCGAGCGTTACAAGAGCTTCGGCATCTATCTCGACGACATGGCCAACGGCGTCACCGTCCAGGACAACTTCATCCGGGACACCGGCTGGGCCAGCGTCTTCATCCACGGCGGCGATTCCAACACCGTCACCAACAACCTCGCGGTCCTGTCCAACCCGCGCGAGCGTTTCATCCGCCTGGAATGGGTCCCGAGCGGTGGCGACGCCGGGCTGCTCGGCAACAACACCATCACCGCCAACGCGATCGCCTCTTCAACCGGGCAGGATTACTGGGAATTCTGGACCCCCGGTTCCTACACCGTTTCCGGCAATCTGGTGCAGGGCACGCGTGTGCGCAGCAGCGGGGACACCGCCACCACCAGGCTGTTCGCCGATCCGGCGGCCGGGGACTACCGCCTCGCCTCGGAGGGGGCGGCCGGGCTCGGCATCCATGACCTGGACTGGGGCCGTGTGGGGACCGCCAGCCTGAGCGTGCCGGCGATCGCGCTGCCGACCATGCTGCCCTCGGCACAGGCGGCGGCGATCGGCCTTGGCGGGGCGGTGTCCTTTCCGGTGTCGGCATCGTCCGGAGTGACGACCGGCGCCAGCATGGTGGCTGCGGCCGGGGCGGCCAGGGCCACCATCCGCAGCACCCCCACCGCCGCGGCACCGGTCGCCAGCATGATCGTGGGCAATGACGGGGTCGACATCCTGCAGGGGGGCGCCGGCAATGAAACCCTGCTGGGCGGCGGCGGCGACGATTGGGCGGCCGGCGGGGACGGGGTTGACCAGGTGTACGGCAATGCCGGGAACGACAGCCTCTACGGGAACGCCGGTTCGGACGTGCTGCATGGTGGTCGCGGCGACGACCGGCTCTACGGCGGCCGCGACGAGGATTTCCTGAGCGGCGACGAGGGCGACGACTGGGTGATGGGCGACATCGGCAGCGACACGTTGGCCGGCGGGGCCGGGCGCGACCGTCTGGTCGGCAATGCGGGGTCGGACACGCTCTATGGCGGTCGCGACGAGGACACGCTGTACGGCGGCCAGGGCGACGACCGCCTGTTCGGCGACCTCGGCAACGACCGGCTGTCAGGCGACCTCGGCAACGACACGGCAACCGGCGGGGCGGGCGCCGACCTGTTCGCCTTCGCCGGCCCCGCCGGCCAGGACCTCGTCACCGACTTCCAAGCCGCCGAGGGCGACCGCATCGCGCTTGCCCCCGGACTCGCCTACAGCCTTGCCGCCAACGCCGCCGGCGAGGCGGTCATCGTCTTCACGCCAGACCAGTTCGTCACCCTCGCCGGGGTGCGCCGGGACGCCTTCGACCCCGCCTGGATCACCACCTGCGGGTAGGACGGGGAAAGCCGCTCTTCCGGCAGAGGCGGCGGCGCACGGGTGACAAGCACAGCACAAGCCGGTACAACGGCGCGTTCGGCGCTCTTTGACCTGGACGCCGGCTAGTGTGCAAGGATGATGTCTCACATTCTGCTTGATCCAGCCCCGCCCCAACCGGGCTCGGCGAAGACGCCGGAGCCGGCGGGGCGCTTGATGCCCATACCGGCTGCCGCAGGCCGGCACCGGGCCCTGCTGGTCAAGCTGGCGGTGACCGTTCTGGTGCTGGGGCTGCTGGCTGCCGGAGCCGACTGGCAGGGCATTGCCGGACGCCTGTCCGCCGCCGACCCCTGGCTGCTCGCCGCCGGCTTCGCGGCCAAGGCGCTGACCCTGCCGCTGGCGGCCCTGCGCTGGCGTGCGGTCGGCCGTGCGGCCGGCTTCACGCTGTCGCGCTGGAGCGCCTTCCGTCTGCAGATGGCCAGCAGCTTCCTCGGCCAGATCCTGCCGGGCTCGGTCGGCGCCGACCTGTTGCGCGGCTGGTTCACCTGGCGGCTCGGCCACCCGGCCGGGATGGTCATGCTGGCGCTGCTCGTGGACCGGCTGACGGCTCTGCTGGGCGTGGTGGTGATCGGGCTGATCGGGGTGCCGCATCTGGCCGAGGTGGCGCCACCCGCCGTCGCCGGCACCGTACTGGCCGGGGCGGCGATCCTGGCCGCCGGCATGGCGCTGCTGCTGCTGGCCGGCAGGATCCCGGGCGGCATCCCGGGCGGTCGGCTGCCGTTGCCGCGGCGCCTGCGCGAGGCGGCCGTGGTCCGGAAGCTTGCGGGCATGGTGATGGCGGCGGCGGCGCAGATGCGCGGCATGGCCTGGAACCGCGCCGCCTGGATCGGGCTGGGCCACGGCATCGGCGTCCATCTCGCCACCATCGCCGCGACGATCCTGTTCGCCCGCTCGGTCGGACTGCCGCTCGGCTGGCTGGACGGGCTGGCCATCGTGCCGGCCGCCATCGTCGCCGCCGCCCTGCCGGTGTCGTTCGGCGGCTGGGGGGTGCGCGAAGGGGCGATGGTCGCCGGCTTCGCGCTGCTCGGCTTCGACACCGGTGCCGCCCTCCTGGTCTCGCTGCTGATCGGGCTGTCGATCGCCGTCCTCTCGCTGCCCGGCGGCCTGTTCTGGCTGCTGCTGCGCAACGAGGCGGCGGCCCTGCCCCAGGCAATTCCTGCTTCCGCCGTCTCCCCCGCCGCCTTCCCGGCCCGGCCCGACGCCCTTCCGACGGATCCGACCCGATGACCGACCAGTCTTCCCCGACGATCGCCCGCTCCGCCACCGCTGCCGGCGCCGCCACCGGCGACGGCGGCCTGCCGGCAAAGCGCCCGCTGTCTCCCCGGCAGGAACGGGTGCGCAGCCTGTTCGATGCCATGGCGCCGCTGCGCGACCGCTGGGCCGGACGCAACCGGGCCTTCCATGAGGCCGATCGCGCCTACCTGCGCTTCCTGATTCCCGAAGGGGCGACGGTGCTGGAGATCGGCTGCGGCGTCGGCGACACGCTGGCATCGCTCAAGCCGGCGCGCGGCGTCGGCATCGACCTCAGCCCGGCGACCATCGCGGTGGCACGGACGCGCCACCCGGAGCTGGAGCTGCATGCCGCCGATGCCGAGGATCCGGCGACGCTGGACGGGATCGCGGGACCCTTCACCCATATCCTTCTGTCGGGCACCATCGGCTTCCTCGACGACATCGAGGAGACGCTGCGCCTGCTGCGCCGGGTCGCCACCGCGAAGACCCGCATCGTCGTCAGCTATCACTCCCGCGCCTGGGAGCCGATCCTGTGGGTGGCGGAGAAGCTGGGGCTGCGCATGCCGCAGGGGCAGCAGAACTGGCTGTCCACCAGCGACATCGTCAACCTGCTGGATCTGGCCGGCTGGGAGCCGGTGCGCCGCGAGTGGCGCCAGTTGATCCCGAAGCGGCTGTTCGGGCTGGGAATCCTGGTCAACCGCACCCTGGCGCCCTTGCCGGGCATCCGCCGGATGTGCGTGCGCAACTACGTCGTCGCCCGGCCGCAGCCCGCCGCCGCCGAGGTCACCATCGACGGCCGCCCGCCCTCCGTCACCATCCTGATCCCCTGCCGCAACGAGCGCGGCAACATCGAGAACGCGATCCGCCGCTTGGACCGCTTCGCCCCCGACATCGAGGTGATCTATGTCGAGGGCAACAGCCAGGACAACACCTACGAGGAGTGCCTGCGCGTCCGCGACGCCTATCCCGACTGGGACATCAAGGTGATGAAGCAGCCCGGCAAGGGCAAGGGCGATGCCGTGCGCACCGGCTTCAACGCGGCGCGCGGCGACATCCTGATCATCCTGGATGCCGACCTGACGGTGCCGCCGGAAACCATGGGGAAATTCTACCGCGCCATGGTGTCGGGCCGGGGCGAGTTCGTGAACGGCACCCGCCTGGTCTATCCGATGGCGCCGGAGGCGATGCGCTTCCTGAACTTCCTGGCAAACCGCGCCTTTGCGCGCATCTTCTCGTTCCTGCTGAACCAGCGCTTCACCGACACGCTGTGCGGCACGAAGGTGCTGTGGCGCGCGGACTATCAGACGATCGTCGCCAACCGCCACTATTTCGGCGACTTCGACCCCTTCGGCGACTTCGACCTGATCTTCGGTGCGGCCAAGCTGAACCTGAAGGTCGTCGAGGTGCCGGTGCGCTATGCCGACCGCAGCTACGGCGAGACGCAGATCTCGCGCTTCACCCACGGCTGGCTGCTCGCCCGCATGGTGGTGTTCGCCTGGAGAAAGTTGAAGGCGTTCTGACGCTCAGGCATGCATCCGTTCGGCCGGCACGGTCAGCGCCTGGTAGACGTCGCGCTGCTCGCTCAGGCTGACCAGCAGGTCGCTCAGGCTGTCGCGGGCGAAGGCGTCGGTGGTGGCCGCCAGCTTGCGGCGGACGACGGCGATGAACTCCTCCAGCACTTCCAGGTGCAGGACGGCGGCGGCCAGCAGGTCGGTGGCGACGGGGGCGGCGGTGGTCTGGGCGGACACGGTCATGACTGGCGGTTCCCTGGTAAAAAGGTCGAAGGATGGATCAGGCGGCGAGCGCCGTGACGGGAAGGGTGGCCTCCAGCGTGGCGCGGTAGGCCTCGCGCTGCTCGTCCAGGCCGGCCAGCAGGTCGGCCATGCTGTCGCGGGCAAACTCGCCGGTGACGGTGGCCAGCTTCGCCTGGGCGATGGCGATGAAGTCATCGACCACGTTCAGGTGAAGGGAGGCGGCGGCGAAGATCTCGTCGGAGAAAACAGGCGTCGTCATGGTGGCGGTCCCCGTATTCGTGTGGAGGCTTTTGCCCGTGTTCGATGAGCCTATTGAGCCATCCGCGCAGTTAACGAGGTGTTAAGATCACCAATTGGTCCCAGGTCGATTGCTGATTACCACCTCCAAGAATAGCGATTTCGGAAGTATTTGGCCTAAGGATTACTTCTTTTGGCGATGCCCTCGGGAGGGCATGAAAAACGCGGCCGGTTGCCCGGCCGCGTTCCTTTCCAACGATGCGTCCAGGGGCGATGACGCCTGGATCACACCGCCTGCGGCAGGCCATGGATATAGCCGACGCCACCGCTGCGGCGGTTGCGGTAGGCGTCGTCGATCAGGCCGGCGACGCTGTCCTTGATCTTGTCGTGCAGCCCCTTCTCCCAGTCGCCGGGGTGCTGGAAGTTGCTCATGATGTAGGAGAAGCCGTTGACGTCGTCGAGCGCCTGCAGGCCGGTCGATTCCGCCCCCACCGGGCAGGACAGCAGGCGGGAGAGCCTCTTGCTGTCGACGTTGTAGGCCCACAGGAAATTGTTGACGTGGTTGCCGCTGTCCTCGCCGATGAACAGCGTGCGCAGCTTCTCGGAGAATTTGAGGTTGTCGGGGTTGGCGATCAGGTCGGCGTCGGCGGTGTTGCCGAGCGCGTCGGGGCTGGCGAGGTCGCGGCCGATCAGGGCGGGGACCGGGCTGAAATGCACCGGCACCCAGTCGCTGGCGATGGCGGTGCCGGCGCTGTCGCTCTGGCCGGCCTTCATCGGCAGATGGTAGACGGCGCCGGCGTTGATGGCATCGACCTTGATGCCGCTCTTGCCGTCGCTCATCGACTTGTACATGTAGGACACTGCCATGTAGGCGGTCTTGTCCTTGGCGTTGACGGTGACGCCCTCCAGCTTGCTCAGCGCCAGCGTGGCGCCGGCGATCGGCGCGTAGCGGTGGGTTTCCAGGAAGGCGGCGGCCTTCTCCATGCCCGGCTTGATCTTGACCCACTGGGTCTTGCCGTTGAAGCCGATGGCCGTGAAGGACGGGTCCTTGGGATCCTCCTTCTTCACCTCGACGATGTCGGCGGCCTTCAGGCTGTCGGCCAGCGTCCTGATCTCGTCGCTGGTGGCGTGGCCGAGCTTGACCCAGGTGAGCGCGAAGGAGCCGCCCTTGTCGATGTCCTTGCCGGCCTCCTGCGCCATCTTCGCGGCATAGAGCGTGCCGGCCGACAGGTCGGCCTCCTTGTCGGCGATGAACATGAACAGGCCGCCGTTGGTGGCGTCGTCGCCCATCAGCACGGTGCGGCGGTCGGGCATCACCTGCACCAGCTCGTGCGAGATGCGTCCCAGGCAGTAATGCTTGGTGATCGTGCCGGTGCCGTCGGCGTTCACCGTCACTTCCGGCAGGTGGCCGTAGTGATAGGGATTGGCCTTGTCCGGATCGCCGTAGAGGTTCTGGCTGAAGGCGCGGAACTGGTCGTCGAGCGCGGTGGCGTCCGGCTCGTACTCCTCGCTCGACAGGTGGGTGTTCCAGGGCGACAGGCTGGCGCCGCAGGTGATCCACAGGCCGTGCGCCGGGCTGGTGTCGACCGTGTGGTACTGGACCAGCTTGAGCGCGCCCGTTTCCTTGTTCTGGTCGAGCGTCAGGACGGCGATCGGCGACGGCAGGCGGCCGTACATCGAGGCGTCCTTCGAGTCGCGGGTGGTGTATTCGAACTGCACCACGGCGAACAGGGTGTTGCCGGCAACACCCGGCACCTTGGCCTCCATCGGCGCCAGCACGTTGCAGCCGTCCGGGCAGTCGGAGAAGAACTGCGCCGGCGTCGCCAGCGAGCGGTCGAGGATCGGCCTGCCTTCGATATCGTAATAGCCGCCGGCGAGCGTGGTGCCGCCCTTGCCGTCGGGAACTTGGTCGCCGGTGATGAACAGCGGCTGGTAGCCGAGCGCGAAGCTCTGCTTGGACCCGTCGGCCCAGGTCACGACCATGCTGGACTCGACCGTGGTCTTCGCCTGCGCCGCGGCGGTCGCGGGGGCCGCCATGCCGACGAACTCGACGGCAACCGGCGCGCCCTTGGTGGCGGCGGCCTCGGCGCCGGCGGCGAACAGCAGGTTGCCGACACCGGCACCGGCGACCGGCAGCAGCGGCAGGCCGGCGAGCGCGCGGAGCAGCGAGCGGCGCGACGTTTCAGGCAGGGTGGCGGACAAGGCGGCGGGCAAGGCGGTCATGGCTGATGTCTCCCGAACCCTCGATCAGGGCAAGCGGCTGGCTTTGGCGCCCGCCCGTGTCCGGGCGGCGTCGGTTCGTCTTGGCGAGCGGCGGGAGGCTAGCGCGGGGATGTTACAGTTTGACGGTCGCTGCCCGTCCGGACGGGGGAAAGGAGCGGCCATTCCCGGCCAGCACGCGCGTGAGGATGCAAGCGCGGGCGGGCGACGCCGCTCCTGGCTTGCTCGCTTATGGCTTGCCTGAGCGGCTGGCCGTGGCGAGCGCCCGGGCGATGTCGTCCTGCCAGACCATCCCCACCAAGGCGATCTGGGTCAGCAGGTGCATCTCGCCGCGGCCGATCGCCTGCAGCAGCTCATCCCGGGTCAGCAGCAGGATCTCGGTGTCCTCCAGGTCGTCGGCAACCGGTTCGGCGACCTGGCGGCACCCGGTGGCGTGGAACATGTGCGACCAGGCCCCACCCTGGTTGGCGTTGACCATATAGGCGCCGAGCCCGGTCCAGTGCTCCGCCTCCATCCCCGTCTCCTCCCTCAGTTCACGGCGGGCGGCATCCAGCGGAGCCTCGCCGGGTGACAGATGGCCGCCGGGAAAGACCAGCCCGACCCGCCGCGGTCCGTGGCGGTACTGGCGGTAGGTGACGATGCGTCCGTCCGCGGTTTCGGCAAAGATGCAGGCGAAGGACGGCATATCGAACTGGTAGTAGTCGTCGATCCGCCGCCCGTCCGGCAACTCCACCGTCTCCACCCGCACCTTCAGGAAGGGAGCGGCATCGAGCAGATCGCGGCTGGTGAGCACGGTCCAGGAGCGGTGGTCGGGCATTGATGATCCTTATCCGAAAGCGTCGGAGGCGTTGAGACGGGGGAGAGCACCGCGTCCAGATCCCTTGGGTGAGCGGGAGGATTCGGCACCGTCAGGTTTCAAGCCGCGGCGGCCAAAGCTGGATCATCCCTGTTCCGTGGCCTTGTCCGGGCTCAAGCGTGCTTTGACGACGGGCAGCCGTCCGATCAAGGCGAGCCACGGCCCCATGATGTATGGACGCTGTCGCAGGAGATGGCCGACCAGCGGCAAGCCGACGCCGAGCCCGACATAGACCGGCCACATCACCGTGACCTTCCAGGCGTACCAGATGGTGACATCACCGGCGGGAACGAGGCCGGTCTGGATCAAGGCGGCATTGATCAGGGTGAAGACGAACAGGTGATGCGCCATCACCGTCTTGCTGTGCTTGCCGACAAACGCGAACACAGCGCTGTGCTTGGTCTGGGCTAGCACAGCGGCCACGCTCAGCACGGCAAAACTGCCGAGCAATGCCGTCAGCATGTGGCGTCCGAAACCGGAAGGATATTGGCTCCACGCCATGGACATGGGCGTTACCGCCAACCCGACGACGCTTTCATACAAGGCAACCATCAGGACAAGCGCCGTCAGCGGCGAGCGTAGCCACCGCCAAAGCCAAGTGCTCGCAGAGTGCAAATAGCCCAGGATGACAAACCCGCATCCGACCAGGACCTGCGAGAGCAGATTCAGATAAGGCGCGTGCGTCTCTTGGAAGCGCGGCGCAAGCTTGGCCAAGCCGAGGTAGCAAAACAGTATGGCCACCGCCACCAGCAGTGCCGGGCCAGAGGCCCCGCGCAGGCGCGCCAATTGTTTGATGATAAGAAAGGCCAAGCTTCTGGCAAAGAACAAAGCGATCAAAAACCAGCCAACCAGGAAAAGCAGGGCGTCATGACCATTCCCGGTTAGCAGCCGGGTGGTGGCGTAGCGCAGCGAAAAGCCGGCTGGCGGCAAGAGGTGGATGCCATAGACGCTTTGAATGGCCCAGCCGATGATGGAATACACAAAGGTCATCGCGGCTGCGTACAACAACAGGCTTTTGGCGTGTGCGATGAGGGTCTGAGGCAGGCTGTATGTTGGGTTTAACCCGATCCCGCTGAGCAAGAAGAAAAGTGGCATGTGATAAATGTAGACGTTAACATGCTCAAAAACTGGAGCGGAGTTGTGTCCGATCACCACAAGAATTATACCAATCCCTTTGGCGACATTGACTTCCATCTTTTGAGTTTTGTCGATCGAACCGCTCATGGGTCTTCTCAAGAGGAAGCTTAATAAAGGCAAATTTTTACCAGCTCTCCCAATCTCCGGCAAGTTTTTTCCCTGTCTTCTGGATGTGCCCTGCGTGCGGCGCGGAGCAGGGAAAGTGGATGCTTCCTGTTGGGCCACATGGATTTGCGCGGGCGTCGAGACGAATTGAAGAGCTCGGTATTGAAACGGAGCGGCGCCGGACTCTCTCCACGTGAGGGGCGCCGACAGCGAGCGATCCGGCGGATGAGGCTCATGGCCGCCGACAACAGGGGGCATATGGTTGCCTGTGACGAGGAGATGAAGGGCTGATGGCCAAGAACGGTGTCGAGCATCGCGTGCTGTACCGCGACCCGCGCTTCTATGCCGCCTTCCCCTCCCTGGCGGCGACACCGGGAGCGGGGCAGGACGGAACGGTGCTGCTCGCCTTCCGCCGGGCGCGCGACCATCGCTGGCTGCGCGGCGCGGAGTACCGGGCGGGCGAGACCGGCTTCAACCATGTCGACCATCTGGATTCGCGCTCGCAGACCGTGCTGTTGCGGCTCGGCCCCGACGCCGAGGTGCTGGGCGAGCCGGTCGCCCTGCCGCCCGACCCGCAGGCGGCCGACCAGGATGCCAGCCTGCTGGTCCTGCGCGACGGCCGCATCCTGCTGGCCGGCTTCTGCTGGTACCCGGTGCCGGCAGCCGACGGGGAGGCGTTGCGCGCCCTGGGGCTCGGCCTGGCGGGCAGCCCGCTGAAGACCGGCGACCTCTACCTGTTCTGGGGCGGCTACAGCCGGTACAGCGACGACGGCGGCCGGAGCTGGACGCCGCATCGCGACCTGCCCCCCCTGCCCGGCCATCCCGACCTCGTTCCCGGCCAGCGGCCCTTCTACGGTGGGGCGGTGCGCGGCCGGGCGGTCGAGGCGCCGGACGGCACCATCCTGCAGACCGGCTACACCCACCACCCGGCGACCGGCCTTTATGCCAGCCATCTCTTCGCCTCCGCCGACCGCGGGGAGAGCTGGAAGCATCGGTCGGTCATCGCGTTCGATCCGGAGGCGACGGCCGGCTTCTGCGAGACGGCGCTGCATCTGGACGCCGACGGGGTGCTGCACGCCTTCCACCGCACCACCGGCCTGGACGACCATCTGGCGACCTCGCGCTCCGGCGATCTGGGGCATAGCTGGGAGCCGTGGCGCCGCCATGCCGTGGTCGGCCATCCCTATGACGCCTGCCCGCTGCCGGACGGCCGGCTGCTGTTGGTGGGCGGCTACCGCCATCCCCCCTACGGCATCCGTGCCCGCGTCTACGACCCGCGCCGCCAGCAGCCCGACGACGTGCCGGAGCTGGTGCTGCGCGACGACGGGCCGGCGCCGGACCTTGGCTACCCGTGGGCCGCCCTGCTGCCGGACGGCCGGGCGATGGTCGCCTACTACATCTGCGACGGCACCGGCCTGCGCGGCATCGAGGCGACGCTGTTCCGGCCGTGACGGCCAGGGCGGCCGCCTGCGACCCGCTGTGCCCTGGACCGGCCGGCGCCGCGCAGGCTACCCTTCGCCCCCATGGACCTTCCCGCCTTCACCCCCGCCAAGGCCGTTCCCGGCATCGCCCCCGCCGCCTACCACGACCCGGAGATCCTCCGGGTGGAGGAGGAGCGCATCTTCCGCCGTGCCTGGGTCTTCGCCGGCTTCACCGACGACCTCGCCCGGCCCAACGACTACCTGACCCGGCGGATCGGCGGGCTCGACGTCCTGGTCCATAATTTCGACGGCGAGCTCCGGGGCTTCCGCAACGTCTGCACCCATCGCTTCGCCCTGATCCACCGGGCCGGCCGCGGCAACGGCATGCTGCGCTGCGGCTATCACGGCTGGACCTTCGACCGCGACGGCGTGCCCTACGGCATTCCCGGCAACGAGGCGAACTTCGGCCTCGACCAGGCCGGCCGCTGCGACCGCGGCCTCACGCCGGTGGCGGTGGCGGTGTGCGGGCGGTTCGTCTTCCTGAGGGTGGCAGAGGACGGGCCGGGGCTGGAGGCGTGGCTGGGGCCTTATGCCGACGTCCTGCGCCATGCCTCGGAGATCTTCGTCCGCTCCTTCGACGAGCGGTCGATGGAGTGGGCGGCCAACTGGAAGATGGGGGTGGAGAGCGTGCTGGAGGTCTATCACGCCGACCTCACCCACCCCACCACCTTCCGCAAGCTGGTGAAGGGCGACTGGCGCTGCGATTATGCCGGCGCCCATTCGCGCGGGGTGACCGGCGTGTCCGACCGCAGCGCCCGCTGGTGGGACGGCGTGTCCGGCCGCCTCGGCTTCCGGCCCAGCCCGCTGCTGCGGGACTACGATCACCTGCACATCTTTCCCAACCTGGAGATCGGCTTCACCCGCGGGGCGGTGATGAGCGTCCAGACCTATGAGCCGCTCGGCCCCGACCGCTGCGCCCTCAGCCTCCGCCTGTTCCTGGCCGATCCCGACGGCGACGCCGGCAAGGGCGGGGCTGCCGCCCGCCGCCTGATCGAGCAGGGGGCCTGCGACCTCAACGTCGCCCTGCTGCGCGAGGACCAGGAGGCGTCGGAACTGGCCTTCCGGGGCTGCCGCCAGACCGCGCGCCCCGCCCTGCTCGGCCTGAACGAGGAACGCATCCAGCAGTTCCATGCGGTGTGGCGGGCCATGACGGGGGCCTGAGGCGGTCGGAAACGGGGCCGCGGGACTCTGGTGGCCGAGGGGCCGCGGCTCACGCCGTCAACGCCACTCCCGGCCGTCCATGTCCTCATACACCTTGAAGCGTTCCCGCACCGCCAGCCAGTCCTCGGCCAGCATCTCGAAGACATGCAGGTCGATCTCCTGCCCGTCCTTCACCACCTGGCGCTTCAGCACGCCGACCGGGCGGTAGCCGATCATCGGCTGGCCCTTCAGCAGGCGCGGGCTGTTGGTGCCGAGGATGTGGTTCACCACCTTGCGCAGCCCCATGGTGAAGAAGATGTGGTTCAGCATGTAGGCGAAGTTCAGCGGGGCGGCGCCCTGGCGTCCGGCGCGCTCCCCCATCAGCACGCCGATGGCGGCGATCCTCCAGGCCGGCTCGGTCACGGTGATCGAGACGTGGCCAGCCGGCTCGCCGTCGACGCAGAGGATGCGGTGGACATAATCGTCGCGTTCGGCACAGCGCCGCAGCCACGCCTTCTGCCGCTCCACGTCGTAGGGCACGCTGGTCAGCATCTGGCCGGCGATGTCCGGCCGGGTGCGCCAGTCGAGCAGCAGCCGGGCATGCTCCTCGGTCGGTTCGATGAAGGTGAGGCCGTTGTTCATGCCGCCACTCCGGGCTGATCCACCATTGCAGGCCGGCTCAGGCGGTGCGGCCGCCGTCGACCGTGACGATCGACCCGGTCATCCAGCGGCTGGTGTCGGCGAGCAGGTAGGCGAGCATGTGGGCGATGTCGTCGGGATGGCCGAAGCCCAGCGGCTGCAGCGTGCGCAGATGCTCGTACTGCTCGGCGGTCAGCTTCTGCCTGCCGCGTTCGATCAGCTCGGTCTCGACGATGGAGGGGACGACGCAGTTGACGCGGATGCCGTCGCCGAGCAGCTCCACCGCCAGCCCCTTGGTGGCGGCGATGATGCCGCCCTTGCTGGCGGCGTAGACGACGTTGCCGGGTGAAGCCGCCGTGGCGGCGGTGGAGGAGATCAGCGCCATCGCCGCCCGCTCGGCATGGCAGCCCTTCTGGCGCAGCCCGCGGGCGAGCGCCAACGCGCTGCCCAGGTTGGCCCGCATCACCTCGTCGAAGAAGCCGGCGGAGAAGATGCGCACCGGCCGCAGGGTCTGGATGCCGGCGCAATGCGCGATGCCGTCGAAGGGCCCGCCATCGGCGGCGAGCCCCTTCAGCCAGCCCGGCACCGCGTCGAGGTCCGACAGGTCGAAGGCGGCGGCGGCATGCCCCTCCCCAACCAGCCGTTCCAGGCTTTCCGTCAGCCGGCCTTCGTCGCGGCCGTTCAGCACCAGCCGTGCCCCCAGCCGCGCCAGCACCACCGCCGTCGCCCGGCCGATCCCGGCCGAGGCGCCGGTCACCAGGATGTGGCGGCCGGTCAGGTCCATGGGGTTGTAGGCGGCGGTCATGGCGGTGCGGATCCGGTGCTGTGGCGGGTGGCGGGCGACCATAGCACGGGATCGGCAGGTCCGCCGCCGGTCCGTCGCTGCGGCCTTTTGAAAGGGATGCGTCTCCGCCCGGTCCCGCTCTCTGGCGGCTCCGCCGGGGATCGCCTATGGTGGCGCCTCCGGTCCGACCAGCCGAGCCGTTTCGCCATGCCGCTTCCCGCCAGTTCCTCCGATGCCCCGACCGCAGCCGCCCGTCGTCCGGCCGCGTTCCTCGATCGGGACGGGGTGCTGAACGTCGATCGCGGCTATGTCTGCCGCCAAGCCGAGTTCGAGTGGGTCGAGGGGGCGATCGACGCCGTGCGGCTGCTGAACCAGCGCGGCTATCACGTCTTCCTCATCACCAACCAGTCGGGCGTCGCCCGCGGCTATTACGGCGAGGCGGAGGTGCGGGCGCTGCACCGCTGGATGGGCGAGGAGTTGGCCCGCCACGGCGCCCGCCTCGACGATGTCCGCTACTGCCCCTACCATCCCGACGGCGTCGTCGCCGATTACCGCCGCGTCTCCGACTGGCGCAAGCCGGCGCCGGGGATGATCCTCGACCTGATGGCGCACTGGCCGGTCGAGCGGGCCGGCAGCTTCGTGGTCGGCGACACCCCCACCGACCTGGAAGCGGCCGCGGCGGCCTGCCTGCCCGGCCATCTGTTCACCGGCGGCAGCCTGCTGGAACGGATCCGTGGCATCCTGGACCGGGATGCCGGCGACGGGAGGCCGTAATCAATCTTCCGGAAACCAGTTCCACGCCACTCTCGGGAGGGATGGTGCAGGGGCACGAACACGCGAAGGACAAGACTCCATGAAAGCCGTCATCGAGGGCATCCGGATCGCCGGCCTGCGCGCGGTGGTGCCGCCGCAGCGCCATTCCTTCGTCGAGGATCCCGGCCCCTTCACGGTGGAGGAGGCGCGCAAGCTGGCCGCCACCATCGGCGTCCAGGAGCGCCGCATCCTGCCCCCGCCCTATTGCGCGTCGGACCTCTGCCTTGCCGCGGCGGAAGGGCTGATGGAGCAGCTCGGCTGGGATCCGGCGACGGTGGAGGTGCTGGTCTTCGTCTCGCAGGATGCCGACTATGTGCTGCCGGCCACCGCCTGCATCATGCAGCACCGGCTGGGGCTGCCGACCAGTGCGGCGGCTTTCGACGTGCCGCTGGGCTGCTCGGGCTACGTCTACGGCCTGTGGATCGCCGCAAGGCTGCTGGGCGGCTCCTCGGCCAAGCGGGCGCTGGTGCTGTGCGGCGACAACCCGACCCGCCACCTCCACCCGGAGGACCGCGCCACCCTGCCGCTGTTCGGCGACGCCGGCTCCGCCACCGCGCTGGAGGTCGACGAGGCCGCAGCCCCCATTCCGGTGGTGACCGGCACCGACGGCGCCGGCGCGCCGCACATCTTCGTCAAGGCCGGCGGCAAGCGCCACGGCCTTATCCCTGCGGTGGGGAGCGGCGGACGGATCGCCGATGAGGCGGAGGCCGCCCAGTTGGAGCGGGACTCGCGTTTAACCCTGAACGGGGCGGAGGTGTTCTCCTTCACCCTGCGCGCCGTGCCGCCGCTGCTGCGCGAGGCGATGGAGCATGCCGGCACCGATGTCGACGGCATCGACCGCTTTATCCTGCACCAGGCCAACGCCTTCATGCTGGAGCATCTGCGCAAGCGCATCAAGGCTCCGGCCGACAGGTTCGTCATCGATATGCAGGGCTTCGGCAACACCAGTTCCGCCTCGATTCCGCTGGCGATCTGCCACAGCATGGGGGCGCAGGTAGCCGCCGGGCCGGTGAAGACGCTGATGGCCGGGTTCGGGGTCGGCTGGTCCTGGGGGGCGATGGTGGCGGAACTGGGGCCGATACCGGAGCCGCGGGTGGTGGACTTGCCAGAGGGGTATCCGGTGCTGGCGGTGTGAGATGAGCAGGCAGGGTACTGATAGCGGGATCGCAGAGCGCATGACTGCCGACTTTTTCCCATCATTCGATCACTCTGAGTTAGCGGATGCCGTCGTCGTATCATGCGACGTGTTCGACACGCTCCTGCTGCGGCGTGTGTCAAGTCCTGCTCTGGTATTCAATGCCGTTGGACAGGAGGCCGTGGCGCGATGTCTGGTTGATTCCAGCCTCACTCCACCATTGTTCCGCTTGGCCCGACAGGAGGCGGAGCGCCGCGTCCGTGCTGAGGCCCCAGGAGGAGAAGCGACGCTCGCTGAAATTTACCGACGGCTTAACCCAAGAAACTCTGAAATCCTTGTGGAACTGGAGCTGGAGGTCGAGGCGGCTCTGATCTACGCCAATCCTCTTATCGTAAAAGTTCTTGAGGCACTGGCTCGCCAGGAGCGGACCGTTGTCTTGCTGTCGGACATGTATCTGACGACAGAGCAGATAAGTCATCTGCTGCGTCTGGCCGGGATTGGGGACCACCTGTATCACACACTTTACGTGTCGAACGAACATGGCTGTTCAAAGCGAGACGGGAGACTGTTTCAACGGCTCTTGTGTGATTATCCAGCCGTGACACCTTCGCAGATTCTCCACATCGGTGATGATCCAATCGGCGATGTGGCCATGGCGCGGGCTGCTGGATTGAGGGCTATTCATTATGTTCCCAGCGCTACTCTGTCGCATCATCATGATCGCGAGCGGATCATCAGCGGTCTGGGGGCTGTGGCGCTTCCGTCAAGACGTTTGGTGTCTTTAGCCGGTCGCAACGATCCCGAAGACCAAGCGCCATGGCTAGAGTTCGGCAGCTTGGTTCTGGGGCCTGCTGTGGTTGAATATTGCCGGTGGGTCGTTGAGAATTGCCACCAGCGTGGCATCGGTCTGATCGCGCCACTGATGCGCGAAGCAGCTGTCTTCGCTCCCCTGATGCAGGATTGGATCCGGCATCGCGGCTACGACATTGGCGTTGTACCGCTTCATGTTTCCCGTCAAGCACTGACGCCGCTGGAGTTCTGCGACATCAATCATGACAGTGCGCGAGAAACTCTGAGTGCAAAGCCACACATGGTTTGGAATTGGCTGCTGGAGCAAGCCGGTGGAACAGTACCCCAGAGTCTCTCATCTCTGACCGGACAGACGTTAGAAATGCTGGCGGGCCAGAAACTGGCCTCAGGTGCGTTTGCATTGGAGACGGTGCTGGACCTGTTCGATGATCCGGCTCTGCGCAAAACGGCGGCAGCGCGGGCCGTGGAGCGGAAGGCTTTGATCCTGGAGCATTTGGCGGACCGACTGGGCAAGAACGGGCCTGTGGCTCTCGTGGACCTGGGTGCCCGTGGCAGCACACCGGCCGCGTTGGCCAAGCTGGTGCACAATGGGAAGACCCGTTTCCATATTTATCTTTGCTATGCAGTTAATGATTTGGCAAACGCCTTCGTGGATGGGCTGCACGTCAGTGTTTATGTTAGCGGATCGGAGCGCAGTCTTTCTATGGGGCGCATCCTCTACCGCAGCCCTCAAATCCTGGAACGCGCTTTGACCGGTCTGGCGGGAACCACCCTTGGGTACGAACGCAATAATCTGGGGAGTTGTACACCGAAAACGGCTGTTCCGCCCGCTCTTGGACAAGAAGCGGTATCCCTGGAATGGCTGCAAGCGGGGATTCGTCGTTATGCGGCGTTGGTTTTTGCGACGGCTCCGTCTTCCGGCGCTTTCCAACCCTGCCCCGGAGACGAGGCGCTGCTGCCTTTAACGGCAGCTCTCATGATGCCGACCATTTGGGAAGCGGACGCCTTGGGCGGGCTGTCCTATGATCAAAACGACGGTGTCGAAGGGGAGCGCGTGATCTGTGATACCACGGCGCTCAACATGGTACGCCCCCTGGCAGACATGAAGGATGGGCCGGTAATGGGGCTGGCGCTTGGCTTGCGTCCGGTTCGGGTGCCCTGGCCACAGGGGGCGTTGACCCGTCTTGATCCGGCCGTCTTTCGGCGGCCTGCAGACATGCTTGGGATTGAGGTCGGTCATGCTCCGGTCTGCCGCGCCTTGGTCGCTCGTCTTCTGGGGTCTGGGATGAGGCGTGTGGTCGTTCTGGCAGTGGGAGGTGATGGCGGCATGGGACCGGACTTTATCCGTATTGCCCGGGAGGAGGGGCTTGAACTGGTTGCCTATGCCGATCTTATGGGGCATTTGATGTCTTCGCCTCTGTTCCATGGCGTTCCGGTTGCAAGAATGGATTGCTTGGCATCTCTGGCGTCAACGCCTTTGGCTCTCGTCACCTTAGGCTATGCCGAGCGCTTGGCGGAATTGGTTCGCCAGCAGTGTGTGCCTATGGGCCTGACACCAACAATCGTGGCACTTGCACGGCCTGATCTGGAGTGAACCGCGCCGGTATTTCCGGAGGCCGGCGCGGTTCAATCTGTCGTATTGTTGGCCGCTTGGCCCGCCGGCTGATCGAACCCTCAACCGTCATCGCCCAGTCGACGTGGAGGCGATGCCATCAAGCATTCGCCTACCAGGCCCATCACAGAAAAACGAAACTGCAATGTTATACAAAGTGATGGTTGGGTTTTATTAATAATCATTCCCGAAACTGCCCCAATATTCCGCGCCGATACACAGTCTCCGCCGCGATGAGCTCCTGCAGTCCATATACTTATCTACTTCAAGCGGGTAGTATTTGGATTGGGATATTGATCATTGGCTTGCAAGTTAATTGTTGGGCACATTGCCTCTCGCCTGTCCGGATCGGGTAGATACTGTGTGCCATAATATGGAACAGCGCCTACTGCTGCGGCGTGTGCCGAGGAGTACGCTACCCAGAAGGCACGGTCCTGCCATTTCCATTCAGGAATAGGAGCAAGTGGACGTGTGATTTGCGCGAATCCTGCTGCGATTGCGAGATTCGCAAGTGAACGTTCAGTTGGCCAAAAAGAGTGATTGTTCTCAGCGGATGCCCACAACTTTTCGGATTTGCGCGCTTGATCGCTCGGGGCATGCTCGACGATGGACTTACCAACAACCTCAAGCCCAGGGACTGGGCTATACTGCTCATTGGCCTCCATAGCCACATGGGTATCAAATACAGTGATTCCTTGGCAAGAGGCATTAAGCGATTGCATAAAGTGCAAAATCTCGGGAGCGTCTACGTGATAAAGCGTACCCGCACATACAATCAGATCAAAATTTCCAAGGTTAAGATCAGCGAGGCGAAGCATATCACCCTGAACAAAGGTGACGCGTTGAACATCTAACGCATTGGCGACAAACCGTGCTTTTCGGATGCTCTGCTCACGGATCTCGAGTCCTATGACCTCGCAGCCAGCTTGGGCAAGCGCAATTGCTATGCCTCCTTCGAGGCATCCAAGATCTAAAGCCCGAATAGAAGAGGTTGGTTTTCCTAGCGCAAGCTGAGCACAGCGAAGTGAAAACATCGCCCGGTTTCTGGTCCACGTAGAAAATTGGCCAGGCATAGTCTCAACTCCACCAGGCAACTCAAAGTAATGTGCGGTCCAAGGGCCATCTTCACGGACAATGTCTTCAAACCCGGATCGAATGCTGTTGGCTATAGACATTTACTACTCCAATACAAACAGGGAAGAACGGCGCTGGGAAATGAAAACACGCCCCGATCGCCAAACGACGCTTACCTTTTCCAGTCATGGCCCGACTGGTACAAATCTCGATACCGTGACGTTCAAGCATTCATCTACCGATATGCATCGGCGTAATGCTAATGATCCACACGATATATTGACTTCTTACCTTAGTCTATCGAGCTTAACGATACGGTACTGATGGAAGCCCGGACTCTTCCGACCAGCTTGGCTACAGCATTGTCACCGGACAATCCAATCTCACCTCGGCAAAGAGAGCTGTCAGGGGGGCCAGATGATTGGGGTGGAACCGGGCGCGCAGCCAGAAAAGAACACGGTCTTTTGGCTCCGTTGCGGCGATTGCCGTTTGGAGTACTGCGCGGGCCAATTCAGGGCGATTGGCAACAAGCAAAGTGATGACCTGCGGCACAGCAACGAGTGGAGTCGCTGCGGCATCCGGAACCTTGGATCGCGCTTCTTCGCCTTGAGCGATCGCCTCCTCATGCCGTCCAGCCTGCGCCAGCAGCATCGCCAACTCAGCCTGAGCAACAAAATGTCCAGGAAGGCATCGCAGCGTTCGTTGGAAAAACTCTGCTACAGCAGCGCTGTTTGTGCCAGAGCAGGCGTAGCCGAGGTGTAACCATCCGACCGGCCGTGCTGGATCAAGGGCGATGGCTTGGCGCAGGACACGTTCTGCGCCAGAAAACTGGCCAAGCATAATGCGTGCACTACCCAACAAGACAAAAAGTGCTGTCCAATCGGGATCCATCTCAATCCGTTCTTCCAGAAAGGACACGCTCTCCTGAAAACGAAACTGATTGAAAAGCAGATTTGCCGCATGCCAGTCGAACTCGGGGCGGCGATCCGGCGGCGACAGCCGGGCAGCTTTCATCGCGTATGTCGTCGCTTTCCTCCAATCGCCGTCCTCTATCAGTCGCAAGCACAACTCACCCAGGAAGAGAGGGTTGTTCCCCTCATAGCCGATCATGCTCCGAAGAGCTGTTGCCGCACCGTCTGGATCGCCGGCACTTCTGTATTGCAGGACACGGGCAAAACGAATTTCGGCAGCGATCTCCTCTGCTTGCAAACGCAGGGCCGGAGGCCAATTGGCCGTTGCTTCCAAACTCTGGAGAGCCTCCTCGGATCGCCCGACCGCCATCAGTTCTTTGCCCCGCCGTAGCAGTGCTTCGGTGGACCAGTCAGGTGATAGGGTCTTGGCGGTCAATTCCGCCGCCTCGGCTTCGCTCACGCGGCCCTCTGCACGCAGCAGCATGGCCAGTTCGGCATATGCGGGGATCATCCTTCCATCAGCGGCAATGGCATGGTGCAGGTGCTCGATAGCGGCTGAGGCATTTCCTTCCCGAGTGATGGCACGAGCCATGGAGTAATGATAATTTGACAGCGCGTCGCGCCGGATGGCGGTACGCCAAGCGTCGTAATTAATCTCCGCCGTCCCGACAGTCTCGTCTGCGGTCATTGTTGCCTCTTCGATCAGCCGATCAAACTGCTTTACCATTTCCGCATCTTACGTGCTTCGCAAGAATTTCCATCTATGTCATCAGCTCCATCCCGAGTAGGACAAAATGTCAGATAAAATGCATGCCATAAATATGCTCGATATAGCGGCTAAAAATATAGATAAGTTTTGTCCTATCTTGGGTGCTCTTACCCAATTTAGATGACTTTTATTTTTTCCTGCCTTCAAACTTGGTAGGAAGATCCAGTATTCCCTAGACACCATACGCTTTCAAATTTTCTATGCGGCGCTCACCGGCTTTTGAACCAGGAAAAGATCCTGGTAAATACGGGCGTTGGGCTTATGTGCCCACGATCCCGGTTCACTGTGAACGATCTCCAGGTTGGCCTCGCTGACTATTTCCTGCACCCGTTCACTGCTAAAGCCTGCAAAGAAATGTTGGCGGGCATAGGCGTGCCAGACGCCGGGCTCCTCTTCTGTCACGGCACGGTGTTGGCCGGATGCTTTAACAAAGCGGTGGAAAGCCTCATCAATGACGAAGAAGGTCAGGTAAGCGAACCCGCCCGGTTTCAGCACACGTGCCAGCATGTGCAGGTATTGTCGGGCGTCGGAGCGCGTCAGATGGGTAAAAACCGACAACGCAAAAGCAGCATCGAAACGCGCATCAGGAAGAAAATTCAAGTCGAAGTTGTTCTTCGCCGTGTTTCTAGCGTCTTCGAAATAGTAATTGTCTTGAGCCGCTATGGTCTGAAAGTGAAAGTTCGGGCGTCGTGCAGTGATGGTGTTGCGGCACCAGGAAACGCCGTCCTCCCATACATCGAAGCCAGCATACTCTGCTGCAGGAGCAAGATAGCGCTCGAAACCGAGGGCCAGCCGACCGCAGCCTGATCCGATGTCGAGGACGTTGCCTTCCAACGGAACTTGGCAGAAGCGTATGATATCGCCCGTGTAGAAGGCCATATTATCGATAAAATGCTGCGCATCGTTGCTGCCAATCGTTTGCATCATGGGAATGGGGGGGAGGGACGCAGGCGGGTTGCTCCGCAGATTGTCGGCAATGGTTTTGGCAGCTGCATTGAAATCAAGCATGGGGGTTCTCGCGCGAAACGGGATCGAACATGACTGGCAAATCATGAGGCCTCCACCAGGAATCGATCAATGGCGCTCTGCCTGGGCACAGCGCTGATTTCTGGTGAGGGTGGAACCGGAGACACCCCCAACACATATTCTTGATATCTTTGGTCGGGAGCGCTCTTCAAAGCGCACGCAATTGCCGCGTCCAATTCTACCGCAGCATCCTCCAACAAGGTGCCGGCCATTCGCACCCGTTCTTCGTAGAGCGCGCGCGCAAATCGGAGCAAGTCCATGTCCATCGCAAAGTGAGATTTTGCGGCGGCGTACGCTTCAGGTGCAATCGGTGTTTCTGGGCTGACGTTGCGCACCGCATATGCCACCGTCTTCCAACCAAGCGCCTTGCCGATCAGTAGGACCGACCGCGTGAAGTCATCAGCAAAACCAAAGGCGGCAAAACCCAGCAGGCGTTCTTTGGCGATCGCCAGCTCCGCGGTGGACACCGGCGTCAGCCTGCTCGCCCGTGTGTCCACGTCAAGAATGTCTGGGCCACCGGTCAGATAGCGGGTTATTGTGTTCTCGAAATAGGGATCGGTTTCCGGATAGGTGGCCCACCTGTCCAGCGATAGTCGACCGCTGGCGAACTCCCCATGAAGCGGATGGTAGGGCGATCGAAGGCCATACTTGATTTCTGAGAAATGCCGCTCTACCGGATCGCGAAACAGAGTAACGTAGCGGACGCCGGGCAGGCTTCCCATCAGCCCTTCGTGCACACCGTACGGGACGTGTCCCTGGATCAGGCGATAGCGCGCTTTGTACTCCGGCGGTGTGGCGCGGAACCAGTCCAACTCCGGGCGATAGCCGGCGAAGCTGATGATATCAGCGCTGGAATAGTTCTGCGCGAACAGCGTGCGGAGGCTGGAGCCGCCGCATTTTGGAATGTGCAGATAAATGTCAGTCGTACTCACAGGCGGCAATCCAAAGTATTATCGCAGGTGTGCATGATATCCGCGGTCACCATGCCCATGTTTGTATTGATGTCGCAGGAAAAAGGCTGACCACGCAGAGAGCGCATCAAGCGGGCATAGTGGGGATGCAGGGTCTGCTCGCCAAAGAAACTAAAGTTTACGCTGCGCGCCGTGCGCCGGCATTCATCAATGGTTCTTTCGAACACTGCGTTCTCCATATAACCGTAAGATCGGTCATAGGGCGCACCGGCTGGTTGCTTTACCTTTTGCTTGCGGAAAGATACCGGACAGATCGGGCCGCGGAAGTTGCAGACATTTGTCAACTCAATGCTGACGGCCATTTGCTCGCTGTCGGCAAACGCGCGTGAAATGGGGAGGGCTTTGGTCACGAAATCCTTCGACTGAAGCCAAGCTAACAATTACCTCCGACAGCGATGCTATCGGCTTCAACGGCCATGGGTGGAAACGCATCCACCTTTTCCGCAAGCGCAGAATAGCCCAGACGGTTGCTCCCTGAAAGAGATAGTTTGTTCGGCATCATTGTGGGATGGATTTGATTTCCATTTCTTGGGCAGTTGGATAAGCCTGGTTAAACGGATGCAAGAGACTAAGCTAATGGCGGAGGATCTGTAGAAATATCCAGTAAGCATAAAGAGACCGAGTGCCTTTCAGCGCCTGGAAGCGACATATAATTTCGCCCGCTACCGGCAATTATGATTTTTTTTATTATTCTTCCCTCCTCGTGCTCTGACAACATCTGAACTGCGTTTCAGTGGATTTAGGATGCGTGTTCGTGTGATGTGAATTGCCCTATAACACCCCTATTCTTCAAAGAATAGAGCTTTCAGGAAAACCGAGGAAAACAGGGCTTACATCGCTTGTTGGATCAGCCTTCCCGTTCCTGGACCCATCAGGCGGCCCCCCGCCGGTTACGGACAGGGGGAAAAGCTCTGGCAATGAACTCGCCGCAAAAGAGACTTCTTCTCAGTCTTCCGGGTGGCTGCTGATCGCTGTTTCCAGCGTGTCGATCCGTTGGCTGATGCGTGAGGTGGTGTGGGCGAGGTTGCGTCCCATGGCCAGCAGCATGCCAAGCCCGATACGGCCAGCCTTCACGTCTTCACGCAGAATGTGGTTGCGGTAGCGGCAATCGATAACCGCATGCTGCGAAAGGCCGGTGGTCACCGTATTGCCAAGATGGCCTTGGCCATCCGGCACCGCAAGGCGGAGATGGTAGTTGGCTAGGGTCTCCGGCAGCAAAGCAATCTCACCTTGGAGCAGGATGCGCAGGTTGAAATCCCAGTCCCCCAATACTGGTAAGCTTTCATCGAAGCCGCCGAGAGCCTCATAGGCACGGCGTCGAAACAAGAAGGAGATTGGCGGAAAGCGGTTGTGTTCACAGAGGTCCGACAGATAGATCGCCCGTAACTTATCATTGTAAGAGTCGATTGAAACGGTAACGGGCTCGCCAGAGGAGATGTCCTCGATGATGCGTGCACTGTAGGTTACGACACCGAGTGGGTGTGGATTGTTGTCCAAAAAATGAACTGTCTTTTCCAGGAACGCGGGATCCCAACTGTCGTCATCGTCATGGATGACAATATAACGGCTGTCAACGCGGTTGATGCCATCGTTGGAGGCCGCTTCCATGCCGATGGACGCTTCGCGATTCACCAGCAGAGCGCGCAACCCGTTGCGCTGGGCTGCCTTGACCTCTCGCTCAGGCACCGCCGGATCGCCGGCGTCATTGACAACCACCCAGACGAGATCTCGGAAGTTCTGCGCTTCCACACTGGCGCGGGCACGCGGCAGGAACTGCGGGCGATTCTTGGTGCGGGTGACGATGGTGACGGTGGCGGTTGGTTTGCTCTCGGGCATGATGGTCCGTCTGGTCAGGAGCGTTGGGCGAAGGGCAGATACAGGGTGCCGAGGGCAGCACCAGCCGTTTCCAAAGTACGGCGGATTTCGCGCCCGTAACCCGGCGAGACGATGATGAAGGCACGGTTCCGGTTGGGGCGCAGACGCTCGCGGCCCAATATCGGAACCTCGCACATCATCTCCAGGGCACCGATCGGCAGGTGGTCATAATAGCCCGCAATCGGAATTCCAGCCGCACGCAGCGGTGGCAGCAGCAGCGGCGCCAGTCCCTGCAATCCACCGGCGCCGCACAGCACCAGTTCGGAGAAGCCGTCGCGCCGCGCTTGGTCGGCCAGCGTCAGGGCCAATTCAACGCGGGCATCATCAATGCTGCGTTTCTGCTGAGCAATGACACCATTCTGTTGATTGATGAGGTCGACATGCTCCTGCCAAATTGAGCCAGACAGATTGAGGGTAGCAAGCAGGCGCAGTCGATTCATCTCCATGGTTGCGGCCAGCGGACGGACGCGGTCGACCAACACGCGCAGGTCGGCAAGCGCTGCGGCAAGGCCTTCCGTGACCCGGTCGCGCCGCCATGCCACTCCCATTCCGTACAGGCAGGGCAACCAGAAGAACGCCCATGCGGGGTTAGCGGCCACGAAGTCTTCGACAGCGGTCAACACGCCGTTACGGGGGCCGCCGTCGCTGGCGGCAATCCCTTCCATCACTCCCTCGTACGAGAGACCGAACTCCGGCGGATCGGCGGGGTCAAGCAGCGGCATGCGTAAGCCGTGGGCCAGCCTACCCTCGGTAACCGTAGCCGGGATGGTGGATAGGCCATAGAACATGTCGCGCCTGCCATTGGGCCAGCCGACATCGTGTAGGAAAAGGACCAGCGGTTCTTCCGGATGGGCGTCGGAGAGGCGTGCGATGGCGGTCAATTCGGCGGTGACAGTATGATGGTTGTGGTCGCCGTCGACAAAATAGACATTCGCGAAAGGCCCATGCTCCAGATAGCGCTCTGAAATCTCCGGGCACAGGGCGACGTGCTCTGGCGGCTCCATACCAAGGGTCTTTGGGCTCGCCACCGGATCGACCACGGCCAGGGTTGCGCCGTGGTCTCGGCACCAGGGGACGAGTGCCCGCGTCAGCGCGCCCGCACCCATTCCAATCTCGCACACCGCTTTCGGCTGGGCGGCCTCCAGCACGGGATCAATGAGCGGGAGGAAATTGACCATCGAATCGACGTTTAGGGTCGTCTGCGCTGTTTCTGGAACGGGCAACAGGTCACGCGCCGCAGCCGAGAGGCGCGGCAGGATCGGTTCATGCTCACTGAGGGGCAAGGACAGGGACATGTTGTGCTCCAGGCTCACGGTTTGGGACGCGGAAGCGGCAGGTGATGCTGGGGGCGCCATGTCTCCGGTGTGACGCCGACATCGCCATTGATAAAGCCGGCGCCTCCAGGGAAATTCCAAGGCGATCTGGCCTTCCGTCCATAGGCTGTGGGCTATGTTGCGCTGCTTGCCCTCCGGATCCATGGCGGGAGGGAGCAGCACCGGGACCAGCAATGTCTTGCCGAAGTCAGCCGAGCGCACAGGCACCGTCAGTAAAGGCGCTTCTGCTGCTGCCGGGTAACGGATGGCCCGTTGCAGACGGCGGGCGGCGCCAGCCGCAGCGTGGACGATATGGCCAGGGTCAAGGCACCGGCCTGCCCCACGTCCCTCCAGATAAACGGAAACGCCACGTGCCATCGGCTCATCGTCTGACGGGGCGACAATCCCAGCCGGCGGCACGCCAGTTTCCGGTAGGCATTGGCCATTTTCATCGCGGCGAAACCCAGTCGCGCTCGGCCATTTGATCTCACACAGACCTTCGATCAGGTGACGGTGGCGGAACACGGCGGTTATGGGGCTGCGCGGGTCATAGCCCTCACCTTCTGCCATCAGCCCGACAATATGGGCGAAGACAGGCGGCGGCGGCCGGCCGTAATTGTAGCGGCCGAAGAACAGGGCGCGGATCGTCTGTTCCGGCACTGCAGCCTTGAGTGCTGCCACGATAGAGCCGGACCAGCCGGTGTCGACCGGCAGCAGCGTCTTTGGTCGGCTCCCGTTGCAGGCGCCCCGCAGATGCTCGCGCAGAAGAGTGTTCTGCTCGCCAAAATAATTTGTCAGCACCGTTCCGGCAGCGTTTCGTGTCGCGAGCGCGCGGCAGAAGGTGTCGGCGGTAAAAGAACGACGCAACGCGTCCTCCTCTGTGACGCTGCGCCAGTCCTGCCATACCGCCTCCGGCAGGATACAGCGCAAGGCGTCCTCGGTGCTCCAGCCCGAAAACTCCGCGGCAATTTGGGCGGCCATGTGATTGGGAGCGTTCTTCAGGCCCGCCTTCATAACCACCAGACGCGAAATATGAATGGCACCGGTGGGCACTGGAGAGGTCAGCCCATGCGCTTTGAGGAACAGCCCGTACCAGTGGCCGAGTCTCAGGCCACCCCGCGCCACGAACAGCGCTGCCCCGTTGCCCTCGCGGTAAACCGAGAGATGTGCATAGAGCCGATAGCAAAACAGCGCAAAGATGGGGCCAAGGGTATCTCGCCCAAATGCATAAGGGTCACGGATGGTCATGCTGCGATTCCGTGCAGAGCGTGAAAGGCGGTTCTCCACATCCTGGTCAACCCCTGCCAGGCCGGCTGGCGGGGCGTATGGATCGCGCGAATACCTGCCGTCTGCGCCTGATGAACGTCGGCCAGCTCATTGTCCCCACAATGAGCAACGACCTCGGGGGCTACACCGAGATCGTCAAGAACGGCGCGGTAAAGCAGTCCGCTTGCCTTACCGAAACCGAAATCGGCACTGCTGTAGACGCGGTCGATCAGACCGTTTGGGACGCGCCGCTCCACCAGTCGTCGCAGTGTTTCTCCTGGCAGATACATGTCGGAGATACAGATCACCTGGCGGCTTGCTTTGCGGGCGCGCTCTAGGATGCCGACCAGCACCGGGTTGGGGCGCAGCACAGTGACTTCATACTTCTGTTCCACGTCTAGAAGCTGGGCGACGAGCGCCGGGTCGGCAGGAAGACCGAGCAGATGAAGCATGGTGCCGGCGATGTCTGCATAAGTTGCCTCACGTATGCCGCTCACGGGCTGGCAATGGCGATATACCGCCCGAGCCGCCTCCAGCCGCACCTGCATCAGTGTGCGGGCATTGATGCCCGGGGCGTGACCGGTGTCACGCAGAACTCGGAGTTGACGGCGGGCCATGTCGAGAAAGCGGTGTGGTTCTGGTTTTAGGCCTCGTAGAAGCAACGTATCAAAAATATCGACCGACGCCACTGCTGTTACTGGAGCCTGTACCTCCGCCTCGTAAAGCCGGAAGGCGTTGCGGTCAATCCAATCCATATCGTCCGGTACTCCATTCTTCAGAATGCCGCGGCATGAGATCATAGGAAATAGATAGAGATTTTATTTTCGTGAATAATCCTTTAAAGCCCTCCAAATTTTACCTCAAAAATTTTCTTCTCAGAACTCGGGGGGGGGTACTTTCTCCCGCAATACAGTCACTGATGCCGTCTTTTTCATACGAGTTCATGAATTTTATAGCATGAAATTATTTCTTGAAAAATCATGGCGCACCATAAAGAATTCTGCTAGAAAATGATGGGCTATTCTATACAAAACCAAACGAGTAAATCGTTTCTATTGATGAAGATTTGGGGGAAATAACTTTTGTTGCAAAGATTGATTTTCTAGTTTTGTCTGATAATTTCTTCCAGGTACAACCCGATGGGGCTGTTTCAGCAGAAGCCCACAACATCCCGTGATCAGCCTAAGGGCGTCAGACTGGACCTGAGGTGATGGAGAAGGGAGGACTCCCCTAGCCCACGATCTTCCACGCCCCGTCGGGCTGGCGGCAGGCGGTGCCGAAGGCCTGCTCGCTGCGGCCGCCGACGACGATGGTCTGCTGGAACTCGCGGCAATAGGCTCCGGACCCGTCATAGCCGTCGCGTACCGGCACGACGACACCCTGGTTGCCCGACTGCGGGTTGTTCCAACTGATCCGCTGGCCGATCGGCGCGGTGTAGGCGCGGGTGGCGGCCTGGTCAGCATAGGCCTGGTCGGCACGGTCGAGCGAGGCGCCCAGTTCCCGCCCGGCGAAGGCGCCCAGCAGCGTGCCGATGCCGACCGCCACCAGCTTGCCCGAGCCGCCGCCGAAGCGCGAGCCGATCAGGCCGCCGGCCACCGCGCCGCCGACGGTGCCGAACCCCTCCTTGCTGCCCATCGAGCCGGTCTGGCAACCGGCGAGCAGCGTGGACAGCGCGAGCACCGCAACGGCGGCGCAACGGGTGAAACGGCTGTGGGCGGGCATCGGCAAGCACTCTCTTCCTTCGGCTGGTCTGTCGCTCGATTATAGCGCAGGCGCTGCCGTTTGTGCAGCCGCCTCTCCCGGCCGGCGGCGACGGGCCGCTCCTCAGCCCAGCCCTCAGGCCTTGACGATGCGGTTGGCATAGCCTTCGACACCGCGCATCGCATTGCGCGTGTCGACGATGAGCGGGCAATGGGCGGCGAGGCTTTGATAGTCGACGCCGTCATGGTCGGTGACGATCACCGCCGCATCGAAGCCGGCCAGCACCGCCGGCCTCCAGGCGACCGAGGTGCGGCCGGCGAGCGCCGCGTGCTCGCGCGTCACCGGCAGCACCGGGATGTAGGGGTCGTGGTACTCGACGGCGGCACCCCGCTCCAGCAGCATCTCCATCAGCCGCAGGCCGGGCGACTCGCGGCTGTCGTCGACGTTCTTCTTGTAGGCCATGCCGACCAGCAGGAGGCGCGCGCGGCTGAGCCCCAGGCCGCAGCGGCGGTCGAGCGCCTGGGCGAGCCGGTCGACGACATGACGCGGCATCATCGTGTTGACCTCACCCGCCAGTTCGATGAAGCGGGTGGAGATCTGGTACTCGCGCGCCTTCCAAGTCAGGTAGAAGGGATCGATCGGGATGCAATGGCCGCCCAGGCCGGGACCGGGATAGAAGGGCATGAAACCGAAGGGCTTGGTCTTGGCCGCCTCGATCACCTCCCAGATGTCGATGCCCATCGGCTCAAAGACGACCTTCAGCTCGTTCACCAGGGCGATGTTGACCGAGCGGAAGATGTTCTCGGTCAGCTTGGTCGCTTCCGCCGCGCGCGTGCTCGACATCGCCACCACCTGCGGCACCACCTGCTCGTAGAGCGCCACCGCCAATGTCCGGGCCGCCTCGCCGTCGCCGCCGACCACCTTGGGGATGGTGCTGGTGGTGAAGGTGATGTTGCCGGGATCCTCGCGCTCGGGCGAATAGGCGAGGAAGAAGTCGCGCCCGCTGGCCAGCCCGGCCTCCTCCAGGATCGGCCGCATCACCTCCTCGGTGGTGCCCGGCCAAGTGGTGGATTCCAGCACCACCAGTTGCCCCGGCCTCAACCGGTCGCGGACGAGGCGGGTGGAGGCCTCCACGAAGCTCAGGTCCGGCTCGCGCTGCGGCGACAGCGGCGTCGGCACGCAGATGATGACGGCGTCGCAGGCCTTGAACCCGGCCGGGTCGGCCGTCGCCTGGAAGCGCCCCGTCGCCACGGCGGCGGCGACGCGGTCATCGGCGATCTGGCGGATGTAGGAACGGCCGCTGTTGAGCGCCTCGACCTTCGCCGGGTCGATGTCGAAGCCGGTGACGGGAAAGCCGGCCCCGGCCAGGGCCAGCACCAGCGGCAGGCCGACATAGCCGAGCCCGATCACCGCGATGCGCGCCTGGCGGCTCCGATAGGCGGTCTCAAGAGCCGGGATGTCGAGGCCGGCTGCGGTCGCTGAGGTCATCGTGCCGTTTCCATGTCGAGGCGTCGCACTCAAGAGAAAGGGCCGGCAGCTTGGAGGAGGTCATGCCTGCACCTGCCGGAAAGGTGACGGGACACCGTGGTTTCCCGCAATCATCCTTTCAGTGCAAGCCTGCTCGGAGCCGGTTGGGCGCAAAAGCAACGCTCCTGGCCGGTGGCAACTCCCTGACGCCAAGCGGCTTCCGGTGTTCTTTGAGGGTACCTTGCGAAGCCTGCTCACCGCATGGGAGAGGTTTTCCGCCAGCGGTTGAGGTAGACACTATCCGAAATATCGGATTGCTAGAGAAAACTTTTAGATTTTCGGACATTCCGAGGAGCGTGGAGAGAAGTCTAAAATAATTATCTCTCATTATTCAGGCTAATTCCCTCGAAAACACTTGAGACCCGAACAAATCACGCCTCAACCACCATTAAGTCGATTTCCATCGCGCCTTATTCGCTGGAAATATAAAATCTTCCGTTAGGAGCGATCCCTTGCATCACGCCCGCTCCACCATTGGATGGGTTGCAGGATCATACTTAAGAATAGAGACCCAGATCCCTATTAGACCTAAAAATCCTCAATCGATAGGGCCATAACAAGGCTTGGCTGTGGCGGTCGCTTCATTGGATGGCCGCCGAAGGACCTGAACACAAGCGGGCAATACCCCGAAGGTTCGAAGAAGTCTGGCACAGAAGTGCCGAAAAGGAGGCTTTTGTGTTTTGGAATGCGAAGACCCTGACAGCCGATCACTACGCCACATCTCTTAAGAATCATTTTGGTGATGGCGTCACTCATCGCCTGCAGAAGGAGATTGGGTTTGTCGGGAAGCGGCTTCTTCGGCTCCCTAGCACGGAGCAGTCCAGCTTTTTCGATCCCTGGTTCTCGGAAGAGAATGCCCGTCACCTGAGGGAGGTGGCGCGATCGATCCGGGGACTGCCGCGGGAGGGGGCTTCGGCCGATGCGCCGGCCGGCGAACGCCGCGCGCCGCGCATCGTGTTCCTGCACGGGGTGATGCCGCGCAGCGGCACCAACTATCTCCAGAGCCTGCTCGAACTGCACCCCGACGTGGCGGTCAACCCCTATGGGATCCGGGAACTGCCCTTCCTCAACACCATCGAGGAGGCCCGCCTCTACGAAGGGCGCTTCTACCGGTACTACCATCGCAATCGGGATTGCATCCGCGACCTGGAAACCTTCTGCTACATGGTGAGCGGCTTCCTTCGCCGTGTCGAGGCCGACTTCCCCGCCGACAAGACCGTGGTGATCAAGTCGCCTCACACCCGGATGATGCGGTATTTTCCCTACCTGTTCCCGGCCGAGCAGTGCCTGATCGTGCTGCGCGAAGGCAAGCGGGCGGTGCAGTCCACCATCGACACCTGGCCGTTGCGCTTCCTCGGCCGCACCTTCGCCGACGTCTGCCGCGAATGGAGCTTCGGCACCGCGGCGGCGCTGGAGGCGCAGAGCCGGATGAGCCCCGATGCCTGCCGCCTGATCCGCTTCGAAGATGCGGTGGCCAACCCGGATGGGGCGGCGCGCGATCTGCTGCATTTCCTGAAGCTGGATGAAGCGCGCTACCCCTTTGAGCGTATCAGCGAGCTTCCCATCCTGGGATCGTCCCGCGCCTCGCGCCACAACGGCGAAGTGAGCTGGACCCCCGTCAAGAAACCCGAAGGCTTCGACCCATCGAAGCGCCCGATCGAATGGCCGCGCAAGCGTCAGACGGTGTTCGACGCCGTGGCCGGAGAGATGCAGAAGAAGGCCGGCTATGCTGCTTGAATCCCTGCCCGACACGCTCGTCCCGCGGCACGCCACCGCTCCCGAGCCCGTTGCCGCCGAGCCCGCCGTTCCGCTTTCCAGGGACCGGCTCACCCATCTGCAGAGGCTGGAGGCCGAGAGCCTCCACATCATGCGGGAGGTTGCGGCACAGTTCCAGAACCCGGTGATGCTGTACTCGGTGGGCAAGGACAGCTCGGTGCTGCTGCACCTGGCGATGAAGGCGTTCTACCCGTCCAAGCCGCCGTTCCCGCT
>NZ_JAGINO010000034.1 GCF_017876115.1 Azospirillum picis | reverse complement strand
AGGAATTTCTGTCGATCCCGGAAGCCGTAACCGCTAACCTGCTGTTATCGCTTCCGTTTTCTCCGCCGGCGCCGCGCTTCGTTCAGCGCCCCGCCGTCGGTGGAGCGGTTTATATGCGCAGCCTCCGCCCTCACGCAAGCGCTTTTTTCATCAACCCGTCACTTTTTCCGGCCGGACGGCGATGGCGGACTTCGTAGAGTGGCCCGTCGTTTCGTTGCGAGCCCCTTGCGAGCCCCAGGACAATGCCCAGCTTCCGCCTCCTGCATACCGCCGACTGGCATCTCGGCCAGACGCTCCACGGCATTCCACGCGATGCCGAGCATGAGCGCTTCCTCGACTGGCTGCTGGAACGGATCGGCGAGCACCGGGTCGATGCCCTGGTGATCGCCGGCGACGTGTTCGACGGACAGAATCCGCCGATCCCGGCATTGGCCTTGTTCTACCGTTTCCTGGCTCGGGCGAAGACGCTCCACCCGCGGCTCGACATCGTGGTCGTCGCCGGCAACCACGACAGCGCCAGCCGGCTGGAGGCGCCGTCGCCATTGATGACCGAGATGGGCGTGCGCGTGGTCGGCACGCTGCCCGCCTCGACGGCTGGCGGGTTCGACCCGGCACCGCTGGTGGTGCCGCTGCACGGCGCCGACGGCAGGATCGCCGCGCGCTGCGTCGCAATGCCCTACCTGCGACCGTCCGACCTGCCGACGGTGGAGGAGGATGACGGGGACCCGCTGATCGAGGGGGTGCGCCGGCTCTACCGTCACGCCTGGAGCGGCGGCCGTGACCGTTGCCGCCCCGGCGAGGCGCTGATCCTCACCGGCCATTGCTATATGCATGGCGGCGCCCTGTCCGAGCTGAGCGAGCGCAAGATCCTCGGCGGCAACCTGCACGCCCTGCCCGTCGACATCTTTCCCGAGGATGCCGCCTATGTTGCGCTCGGCCACCTTCACCGGGCACAGGCGGTCGGCGGCCGGGACTCGGTGCGTTACAGCGGCTCCCCGATACCGTTGGCGCTGGACGAGGATTCCTACGCCCATCAGGTGGTGCTGACCGAGTTCGCGGAGGGCAGGCTGGTCGGCCGGGACACGCTTCGGGTTCCCCGCCACGTCGTCATCCACCGGATCGCCGAAGCCAGCCCGGACGCGGCGCTGGAACGGCTGAAGCGCTTGGACCTCGACCAGTCGCTGCCTCGGGATACCTGGCCTTTCCTGGAGGTGACGGTCTCCCTTCCCGAACCGCGCCCGTCCCTGCGCGACGAGGTCGAGGCGGTGTTGTCCGGCCGCCCGGTCCGGCTGCTGAAGCTCGGTGTAAGGCTGACCGGCAGCGGTGAGACGCTGGCCGACAGCGCGCCGCCTGCCGACCTGGCATCGCTGGATCCCGAAGAGGTGTTCCGCCGCCTCTACCGCCGCAATCACGAGGGCGATCCCGGTCCGGAGCTTCTGGCGGCCTTCAACGAACTGCTGACCGGCGTTCAGGAGACGATGTGATGCGGATTCTCGCGGTTCGCGGCGCCAACCTGACCAGCCTCGACGGCCCGTTCGCCATCGAGTTCGACGCCGCCCCCCTGCGTCGTGCCGGACTGTTCGCCATCACCGGCCCGACCGGCGCCGGCAAGAGCACCATCCTCGACGCCCTGTGCCTCGCCCTGTTCGACCGCATGCCCCGGCTGCCGGAAGGACGGGGCGAGATGCTGGGGCCGGACGGCGATCCCAACAGCATCCGCACCACCGACGTCCGCACCATTCTTCGCCGTGGCGCCGGCCATGGGTGGGCCGAGGTCGATTTCGTCGGCGTCGATGGCCATGGCTACCGTGCCCGCTGGGAGGTGCGGCGGGCGCGGCAGAAGGCGCAGGGTGCCCTGCAGCAGCAGAGCGTGTCGCTGGCGAGCCTGGACGGCGAGAAGCGGTTCGGCGACGGCAAGAAGAGCGTCCTGGAGGAAATCGAGAAGCGGCTCGGGCTGAGCTTCGAGCAGTTCCGCCGGGCGGTGCTGCTGGCCCAGGGTGATTTCGCCACCTTCCTGAAGGCTCCGGCCCGCGACCGCTCGGCCCTGCTGGAATTGCTCACCGGGACCGAGATCTATTCGCGCCTTTCCATCGCCTCCCATGAGCGTGCCGGAGCGGAACGCCAGGACCTCGATCGGCTGGAGGCCCAGGGTGGCGGCATCGGGGTACTGGGCGACGAGGACCGGACAGCCCTGCAACAGGACGCCGCCGACGCGGCCGACGCGGTGCGGCACGGCGAGCAGACATTGATGCAGGCCCGTGCGGCGCTGGCCTGGCACGAACGCGACGCGCAGCTCGCCGCGGCGGAAGCCCGGGCCGCGGCCAACGCCGAGGTGGCCGACCGGGATTGGCATGACGCCGAACCCCGGCGAGCCGCCGCCGTCCGCCTGCGCGCCTTGCAGCCGCTGCGGCCGTTGCTCGCCGACGCCGACCGTGCGTCCGCGGAAGCGGCGGAGGCGGTGGACGCGGTCGCCCGTGCCGACGCCATGCTGGACACGGCCCGGCGGGCCGTGGAGGACGCGACCGCCCGGCACGGCATGGCACGGCGCCGCTTCGAAGCGGCCTGCACGGCACAGGAGCGCGCAACACCCGACCTGGACCGCGCGGCGGACCTCGACGGCCGCATCGCCGCGCTGGCCGGCGAGCGGGCCGATACCGACAAGGCCGTCACCATGGCCTCCCGGCGAAGCGCCACACTGCGGCGGGCGATCGAGGACACCGACATCGCCCTGTCGGCGGCGAAGGCCGACGCGGCCCGGCTGGAGGCATGGCTGGCGCGGCAGGGCTCCTTCGCCGCCGTGGCAACCCAATGGGACCGCTGGGACGGCGCGCTGGCCCGCCACGGCAACGCCATGGCGGAGCGCGAGGCAGCCCGCGGCGACAGGAGCCGCCGGGAGCGCGACGTCGAGGCCGGCACCAGCGCCTGCGAGGGACTGGAGACGCGGCTCGCGGCAGCCCGCGACCGCTGCGCCGCAGCCGGGCGGCAGGTCGACATGCTGCGGACTGAGGCGGTCCCCGACCTCGACGCCACCCGGACGGCGCGGGCCGGGGCCGAACAGCGCCGCGACGGGCTGCAGGCCCTGCTCGCCACCGGCGAGGCGCGATACCGCGTGACGACCGATCGTCAGGCGGCGGAGGCCGAACGAAGCCGTCTGCAGACCGACGAGATCGAGGCCGAGGCCGCGCTGCATGGCCTTGGCGCGGAGCTGCTGGCCCAGCGGGCCGCGGTCGAGGAAGCCGACCGCGCGTTGCAGCGCCTGCTGGTCGCCCAGCGCGAGGACGTGGCGGGCCTGCGGCGCCGGCTGGTGGCGGACGAGCCCTGCCCCGTCTGCGGCAGCGACGCGCATCCCTGGGCAGGAGAGGAGTCGACACCGCTCGCGCGGGTGGCGCGCGACCAGGATCACCGTTTGGCCGAACTGCGCGACCAGCTCACCCGGCTGGTCAGCCGCCAGGCGACGCACGAAGCGGCCCTCCAGGCGGCCCGCAGGGGTGCCGATGCTCTGGCGGGACGCCTCGCCATGCTGGACCGTGAAGCCGAGGACGTCGCCCTGCGGTGGAGCGAACAGGTGGCCGTTACGGGATGGGACAGCGGCGCCGACGGGGTCGCCGGCATCCGCGGTGCCATCGGCATGGTGCAGGACCGGCTGCGCGCGATTGCCGAGGACGAGGATCGCGCCCTGGATCACCGCAAACGGCTCGACGCCGCTCTTGAGGGGCTGCGGCGGGAGGAAGCCGCCGCCACCGCCCTGTCGGAGGAAGGCGAGGCGGCCCGCCGCCGTCTGGCCGAGGGACGACAGGCGCTGGCGCTGGCGGATGCGGCGACGGAGAGGGCCGAAGCCGGCCGGCAGGCCGCCCTCGCCGAACTGGAGGATGCCTTGGCCGGCGAAGCCGGATGGCGCCAGCGCATCGAGGAGGATCCGGACGGCTTCCGCGCGGCCCTGGCGCGCCGGGTGACGGAACACCGCGGCAAGGCCGAATGGCTGGCGCGGGCCGCGCGGGAGGTGGAGCGGGCCACCGGCGAGCGGGCCGTCCAGGCAGCGGAGCTCATGGCCGCCGGACGGGCGGAGGAGGAGATGCGCAGCAGGGCCGCCGACCTTGGAGGACGCCTGGAAGAGGCGCGGACGGCGCGCGCGGCCTTGCTGGGCGGACAGGCGGTGATGTCGGTCCGCAAGCAGCTCGCCGAGGAGCGGCAGGCTGCGGAAGCGCTGGTCGAGAAGGCGACGATGATGCGGCAGGACGCGACCGGCCGGCTGTCGGCGGCCGAGCGGGACCGGGAAACCCGCGGCGAAGCGGCGCATCGCTGCGCGGCCAAGGTCGAGGCGGCGCGCCTGCGGCTGGATCAGGCGACGGCGGAGCGAAGCGTCGGGATCGAGGATCTCCGCCGGCTGCTCGCCACGCCGGAGAGCGAAATCGCAGCGGAGGAGCGGGCACTTGCCATACTGGAGCGGGCGAGAGGCGACGCTGCGCTGCTGGTGGCCGAGCGGCGGCGTCTGCGCGCCGACCATCATGCGGCCGGCCGGCCCGACCTGAGCGCCGAAGACGCCGCGATGGCGGCAGAGGCGGTATTGGAGCGCCTGGAGCGCGAGCGCGACCGGCTGGGCTCGGCCCGCGGCCGGCTGGAGGCCGACGACGCCAACCGGCAACGCCTCGCCGGACTGGCTGCGGCGATCGAGGCGCAGAAGGCGCGTTGCGAGCTGTGGAGCCGGCTGGCCCAGGTCATAGGCTCGGCCAACGGCCAGAAGATGCGCAACTTCGCCCAGAGCCTGAGCCTGGATCTTCTGCTGTCCCACGCCAACCGCCATCTGGAGGATCTGGCCCGGCGCTACCGGCTGGAACGGGTGGCCGGAGCCGACCTGGAAATCCAGGTGGTCGACCGCGAGATGGGCGACGAGCGGCGCGGCGTGCACAGCCTGTCGGGCGGCGAACTCTTCCTGGTCTCCCTGGCCCTGGCGCTCGGCCTGTCGGCGATGGCGGCGGGAACCTCCGGCGGCATCGGCACGCTGTTCATCGACGAGGGCTTCGGCACCCTGGATCCCGACAGCCTGGACGTGGCGCTGTCCTGCCTGGAGGCCTTGCAGGCGAGCGGCCGGCAGGTCGGCGTGATCAGCCATGTCCCGGCGATGGTCGAGCGGATCGGCACGCAGATCCGCGTGGTGCCGCTGGGCGGCGGGCGCAGCCGCGTCCGGGTGGAGGCGGCGGCCGGCCTGACCGCGATGGTGATGGACGAGGCGGTGGCCGAGGCGTGATGGCGCCGCCGCCGGTGCCCCCCTCCTAACCTCCCCCGCTGGGCGGGGGAGGGACTGCCGCTGCCTTTCCGAACAAGCACTTGCCCCCTCCCCCGCCCAGCTCTCGCACAAAGCTCCGCTTTGTGCTGACGCGGCAGGCGGACCACAGGTCCGCTGAGAGCGGAGGAGGGTCGGGGAGGGGGTAGCCGCCCTTACCGTCCCCGCTTCGCCAGGAAGGCCAGCCGTTCCAGCATGTGCACGTCCTGCTCGTTCTTCAGCAGGGCGCCGCAGAGCGGCGGGATGACGGAGCGGGCGTCCTTGGCGCGCAAGGTTTCGGGGTCGACGTCCTCGACCATCAGCAGCTTGATCCAGTCCAGCAGTTCCGAGGTCGACGGCTTCTTCTTCAGGCCCGGCACCTCGCGCAGCTCGTAGAACAGGTTCAGCGCCTCGCGCAGCAGGGTGGCCTTCAGGCCGGGATAGTGGACATCCACGATCCGCTCCATCGTCTCGCGGTCGGGAAAGCGGATGTAGTGGAAGAAGCAGCGGCGCAGGAAGGCGTCCGGCAGCTCCTTCTCGTTGTTGGAGGTGATGATGACGATCGGGCGCTTGGCGGCCGTCACCGTCTGCTTGGTCTCATAGACGTGGAACTCCATGCGGTCGAGTTCCAGCAGCAGGTCGTTGGGGAACTCGATGTCGGCCTTGTCGATCTCGTCGATCAGCAGCACCGGCGCGTCCGGTGCCTCGAAGGCCTCCCACAGCTTGCCGCGCACGATGTAGTTGGCGATGTCGTGCACCTTTGCATCGCCGAGCTGGCTGTCGCGCAGGCGGCTGACCGCATCATACTCGTACAGCCCCTGCTGTGCCTTGGTCGTCGACTTGACGTGCCAGGACAGCAACGGCTTGTTCAGCGCCCGGGCGATCTCCACCGCCAGCACCGTCTTGCCGGTCCCGGGCTCCCCTTTCACCAGAAGCGGCCGCTCCAGCGTGATCGCGGCGTTGACCGCCACCATCAGGTCCTCGGTGGCGACGTAGCGGTCGGTTCCGGCGAAACGCATGGCGACTCCTCATTCATTCGTTCGCCAAGCAGTCTTGTGATTTCCGTGGCCGGTGGCAAGCCCCGGGTTGGCAGCCGGCCGGTCAGCCGCCAGTCAGCCGGCCAGTCACCCTGCATGCTCCGGGTACGCCTTGTCCCAGCCCCAGGCGCCGGCGCCGTGGCCACGGCGGGCCGCACGCTCGCGGTAGATGGCGCGGACCTCGCCGACCTCGCCGGCCAGCAGCGCCTTGGTCGCGCAGAACTCGGCGCACAGGGGCAGCTTGCCCTCCGCCAGCCGGTTGCGGCCGTAGGCCCGGCGGTCCGCCTCCGCGTTTCCGCTTGCCGGACCGCCGGCGCAGAAGGTGCATTTGTCCATCTTGCCGCGAACGCCGAACGCGCCCGCCTGCTCGAAGCGCGGTGCGCCGAACGGGCAGGCCTGGAAGCAGTAGCCGCAGCCGATGCAGCGCTCCTTGTCGTGTAGCACCAAGCCGTCGGCAGCCCGGTAGATGCTGCCGACCGGGCAGATGCCCAGGCAGGGCGGATCATCGCAATGCATGCAGGCGACCGAGATCGAGCGCTCTCCCGGCTTGCCGTCCTTCAGCGTGACGACGCGGCGACGGGCGATGCCCCAGGGCACCGCATGCTCGGCCTTGCAGGCGACGGTGCAGGCGTTGCACTCAATGCAGCGATCGGTGTCGCAGAGGAAGGCCATCCGGGACATCGGCGATCCCTCACCCGCCGGTGACGCTGATCGCGCGGCGGACCGCGCCGCCCGGTCGGGCGAAGCCGTGCCCCTTCGGCTTGCGCCGGATGGCGTCGCGCACCACCGCCATCACCTGCCCGTCGTCGTCGCCCCGGCGCAGCGGGGTGCGCAGGTCGACCGCATCCTCCTGGCCCAGGCAGAGGCAGAGCGAACCACTGCAGGTCAGGCGGACACGGGTGCAGCCGTCGCAGAAGCCGTGCGTCAGCGGGGTGATGAAGCCGATGCGGCCGCCGGTTTCCTTCACCCGCATGTAGCGGGCCGGGCCGCCGGTGCGATGGCCGGACGGCTCCAGGTTCCAGCGCGTCTCCAGCTCGGTGCGCAGGCGGGCCAGCGGCAGGAACCGGTCCTGCGGATCGGGGCCGTCGAGCGGCGCGAACCCGGTGTCCCCCATCGGCATCAGCTCGATGAAGGTGAGGTCGAAGCCCTGCTCGCCGCACCAGGCCACCATGCGGTGGACCTCGTCGTCATTGACGCCCTTCAGCGCCACCATGTTGATCTTGACCACCAGCCCGGCATCCCGCGCCGCGTCGATGCCGCCCAGCACCTTGTCGAGCTTGCCCCAGCGGGTGATCGCCCGGAACTTGTGCGGGTCGAGGGTGTCGAGCGAGACGTTGACCCGCCGCACCCCCGCCTCGCGGAGGCCGGCGGCGTGCTTGTACAGCATTGTGCCATTGGTGGTCAGCGTCAGCTCTTCGAGCGCTCCGCTCCTCACATGACGGCCAAGCGAGCGGACGAGCTCCATCGCCCCCGCCCTCACCAGCGGCTCGCCGCCGGTCAGGCGGATGCGCGAGGTGCCAAGCCGGATGAAGAGGCCAGCCAGCCGGTCGATCTCCTCCAGGGTCAGGACGTCCGCCCTGGGCAGGAAGTCCATCTCCTCGACCATGCAGTAGCGGCAACGGAGGTTGCAGCGGTCGGTCAGCGACAGGCGCAGGTAGGACAGCCGGCGTCCGAACGGGTCGATCAGCGGCATGGCCGGCGCGCGGGTTCCTGCGGCTGTCGCCGCGCCGTTTCCTGCGGCTGTCGCCGCGGTGGGGGCACCGGTTTCCTGGAATTCGGCCATGTCGCACCGTCGAGGCTGTATCGGCAGGTCCGCCGGCGTGGTCAGTGGGTGGCGATGTCGCCGTTGCGGTCGAGGGAGACCGGAAAGACGTTGCCCTGGCGTTCGGCCTGGCCGCGCCAGATGCCGTCGTCGCCCAGCGTCAAATCCATGATGTTCGACAGGCCGGCACGCATCAGCCAGCGGCGCGCCTGGGATTCGGTGAAGGCGGTGGCGCCCGGGGCCAGCGGACCGGCATCGATCCGGGGCGGGTTTTCCGGGTCGAACACCGGCAGGACCGGCCCGGATTGAGGCGAGGCGGATTGGCCGGCGGAAGGGGTGGCGGCGAGTGCCAGCCCGAACAGAAGGGCAGCGAGGGTCTTGCGCAGCACGGAAACCTCCTCGGTGCTGGGGGTTGGTGCGGCGGGCCACTGGCGGACCCGCCGCACGACTGCGGCTCGGCGGCTACGGCCGAACCGCTAGGCGCCGGTCAGGCCTCGGCGGGGGCGTCGAACACCGTCACCGACGGCAGCGCGCCGGTGAACTTCTCGACGTCGACCAGACAGGTGTGGGCCGAGGTCGCCTGGGCCAGGCGCGAGGTGCCGATGTCCGGCGTCAGGACGTTGGCGTCGCCGTGCTTGCACAGGGTCTTGGCGTCGGTGATGTCCGCCGGGTCGTACCAGGCCCCTTCCTGCAACTGCACGACGCCCGGCCGGATGTCGTCGCTGACCACCGCGCCGGCCAGGCACTGGCCGCGGCCGTTGAACAGCCGGACCACGTCGCCGCTCTTGATGCCGCGCGCCTCGGCGTCCTTGCTGTTGATCATGCAGGGCTCGCGGCCGGCCACCTCGTAGATCTCCCGCACCTTTGTGCCGTTGAGCTGCGAATGCATGCGGTGGGTGGGATGGTTCGAGTTGAGATGGAGCGGATAGGGCTTCTCCTTCTGGCCCAGCCATTCCGCCGGCTCCAGCCAGGAGGCGTGGGGCGGGCAGTCGTCATAGCCCATCTTCTCGATCGCCTTGGAGTAGATCTCGATCTTGCCGGTGGCGGTGGGCAGCATGTTCATGACCGGATCCTCGCGGAAGTCCGCGTACTTGACCCAGCGGCGGTTCTTCTCCGGGATCTCGAACTCGATGATGCCCTTCTGCCAGAACTCGTCGAACTCCGGCAGCGCGACCGACTTCTTGGCGTCCGCGGTCTTCTTCGCCGTGGCGTAGACGTCGCGGATCATGTCCATCTCGCTCTTGCCGTCGGTGAACTCCCGGGCGACGCCGAGACGGTCGGCGAGCAGGCTGAAGATCTCGTAGTCGCTCTTGGCCTCGAAGACCGGCTCGATCACCTTCTTCATCGCGACATAGGCACGCTTGGAGATGGTGCCGATCATCTCGATGTCGTCGCGCTCGGCAGTGGTCGCCGCCGGCAGCACGATGTCGGCGAAGCGGGCGGACGCCGTCCACTGGAAGTCCTGGACGATAACCGTCTCGAACTTCTTCCACGCCTGCCGCATGCGGTTGCGGTCCTGGTGGTGGTGGAAGGGGTTGCCGCCGACCCAGTAGGTCAGCTTGACGTCGGGATAGAGGTGCTTGGCGCCGTTGTGCTCGTAGGGCTTGCCGGGTCCCTCCAGCATGTCGACGATGCGGGCGACCGGAATGACCTTGGCGCCCTTCTCGGCCGGCCAGGGCTTCCTCTCCTTGCGGGTGCCGCCGGACATGCTGGGCGCCAGCGCCGGCGCCGCCGAGGACGGCGAGCCCTGGCTGTAGAGGTGGTAGTTCTGGCAGAAGCCGCCGCCGGGAAGGCCGACCTGCCCGACCATCGCGGCGAGCGTGACGAAGGCCCAGGGCCATTGCTCGCCGTGATGCTGGCGCTGGCAGCTCCAGCCGCTGACCAGCATCGTGCGCTGCTCGACGAACTGGTGGGCGAGGCGGCGGATGACGTCGGCGGGAATCTCGGTGAGCGCCGCCGCCCATTCCGGCGTCTTCTCCACCTTGTCCCAGCCCTTGCCCGCCAGATAGTCGGCGAACTTGTCGAAGCCGAAGGTGCAGTTCTCGATGAAGTCGGCGTCGTAGAGCTTCTCGGTCAGCAGGACGTGGCAGATGCCGAGCGCCAGCGCCACGTCGGTGCCGGGCCGCACCGCCAGCCATTCGGCGCCCAGGTATTTGCAGGCGTCCAGGTTGATCGGGTCGATGAAGATGGCCTTGATGCCGGCCTTCTTCATGTCCTCGAACCACTTGTATTCCTCGTGGTCGGGCAGCGCGAAGCCGATCTGGTTGGTCTTGAAGGGGTCGGAGCCCCAGAAGACGATCAGCTTGGTGTTCTCCACCACAGACTGGTAGGTGGTCTGCGGCCCCGCCGCGTCGATCGAGCCGACGACGTAGGGCATGATGCCTTCCAGCGCCGCCTTGGAATAGTTGCTCGAGCTGTAGACGGCGCCGCCGGTCAGGTTCATCAGCCGGGTCAGCATGATCTGCGGGTTGCCGATCTCGCCGGAGCTGCGCCAGCCGTAGCTGCCGGCATAGACCGACCACGGGCCGTCCTGCTCCTGCAGGCGCTTCAGCTCGCCGGCGACCAGATCGAGCGCCTTCTCCCAGCTCACCCGCACGAAGTCGCCGCCGCCGCGGCTGTCACGCTCGGCCGCCGGCCCCTTTTCCAGGTAGGCGCGGCGCACCATGGGGTAGCGGATGCGGCTGGAGGAGTAGACGACGTCCTGCACGCCGGCGAGCGCCTTGTTGGGATGATAGTCCTTCTCCCACGGACGCAGGCCGACGAAACGTCCGCCCTCGACCTTGGCGTAGAAGGCGCCCCAGTGCGAGCCGGTGAGGATCTCGCCGGCACCGCCCGCGGCGGCGGCGGCGCCGTCCGCCGCCAGTGCCCGGCCGATGCCGCCGGGCAGGACGGTCCCGGCCAGCGCCAGGGCCGAGAGGGACGAGGTGGCGGTCAGGAAACGCCGCCGCGACAGTGTGGTGGATGCATCCATGGGACTGTTCCTTCGGTGAAATCTGTGGCGCTCAGTGCGACGCGCCGCCGTCGCTGACGGCGAAATCCAGGTGCAGCAGCCGGTCGAGCAGACCCGCCGCCGCGGCGTAGAAGCCGGAGGGGTCGTTGGCGCGGCAGGCCCTCGCGAAGGTGGGGACCCAGCCGCGCAGGCGGGCGAACAGGCCGGCAGCGGCCTCCGCCGCGGCAGGGTCGCTGCCGTCGGCGGCGCGCCGGAGGGTCTCCTCCAGCAGCGCCAGCTCGATCGTCAGGTGGTCGGGCGCCTCGGGGAAGTCGGGAGCCGGGTGGAGGCCCCAGCGCGCGAGCAGCGCCGCCATCTCCGCCGCCGGCTCCTGGAACAGCCGGCCGTTCCCCCGATAGGCGGATTCATAGGGCACCGCGGCCCTCGGCCCGCCCGCCCCCAGGAACAGCAGGCAGAAGGCGCTGTTCAGGGCGGACACCGCCGCTTCGCCTTCGCCCAGGCCGCGCAGGGCGGCGATGGCGGCTTCGATCTCCGCCTCCGGCACTCCGGCGGCGGAGATCGCAGCGAGAGCGCCTTGGCGGACCGGCCGGCGGAGGGCTTCGACCTCGCCTGCTTCGAGCGGAGCGCCGAACAGGGCGGCGGAGATGCCGACGGCGTCGGCGAGCCGGGCGGCAGCACAGGCGGCAGCACAGGCGGCGGGAAGGTCCGCGGAACCGGCGGCCGCCGGAGACGTCTGGGAAACGGGGGGCGAAGCGACGACGATGGCCATGATCTGCTCGAAACCGGGAGGGACGGGGCGGGAGGGACCGCGTGGGAGAGGGGGTGTCCGGCGCGGCGGTCAGCTACCGTGCTTCACCATGTCCTTGGCCCGGAGCTGGTAGTAGGACTGGAGAAAGCGGACGTCCTCGGCATTCAGGGCGGTGCCGTCCTTCATGTCCTTGATGATCCCCATCCACTGGTTGGCCGGATAGTGGCCGGGCTGGGGCTGGCTGTGGCAGGCACCGCAGGCCGCGCTGGCCATTTCCGCGCCGTAGGCGGACAGGGCGGCCTCGTCGGCGGTGAAGGCCGCCGCCTTGACCCAGCCGGTGACCGTGCCCTGCTGCCAGGACAGGCCGGTGTCTTCGTCGGGCTCGGCCGCGCCGAGCGTCGCCGTGTCGGCCAGCTTTTCCGACATGCTGAGCTCGAAGATGCGCCGGCCCTTGGCGGCGACCAGCAGCCGCTTGACGCCCTCCTGCACCCAGCCGGACAGTTCGACCTTCATCATGTCGCCGTCCCGATCCAGCACCTGGACATGGGTCAGCGGGAAGACGCTGCCGTCGCCCTTGCCGGGCGCGCCGCTCGGCCGCTCGGCGTAGAAAGGCGTGGTCTCGATGGCGGCGAGGGTTTTGGCGCTGGCGCCGGAGGAGGCGGCCGCCGCCTTGATGTCGGCGATCAGCGAGCGGTAGCCGCTGGACATGTCGGGAAGCTTGTGCGCGATGCCCTTGTGGCAGGAGATGCAGGTCTCACCCCTCTCCAGCCCCTTGGCCATCACCGTGCTCGCCTTCGGCGTCTGCTTGTGGATGTCCATGGCATCCTGCTTGTGGCAGGAGCGGCATTCGCGGGAGTCGGTCGCCTCCATCTTGGCCCAGACCTGCTTGGCCAGGTGAAGCCGGTTCTGCTCGAACTTCTCGGGCGTGTCGATGGTGCCCAGCGCGGTGTGCCAGAGGTCTTTGACCGCCATGGCCTTGGCCACCATCTTCGGGCCGAACTCCTTGGGCACATGGCAGTCCGAACAGATGGCACGGACGCCCGACGCGTTCGAGAAGTGCGGCGACTTCTTGTATTCCTGGTAGACCGTCGCCTGCATAGAGTGGCAGGAAACGCAGAACTCCAGGGAATTCGTCTTCTCGATGACAACGGAGAAGGTTCCCCAGGCAGCCAGCGCACCACCCGCGGAAAGAACTGCCACAGCGGCAACCGTTCCGATGCCGACCGGCTTCTTCAGCCAGTTCCGAAATCGCGCCATTCGCCCAAGCATACCGACTCTCCCACAAACAAACCTGTCGAGATTTCCTTGGGGGTGACGGTAGAGTGTGGATGTAAACGGCGTTCTGGTGTAATGTAAACGGGATGTAAACCGGGCGTTATGTCGCAGTTCGCGTTCCGGAGGAACTTATGTTTCGTGAATATCATCTTGTGGCTGTAGACGACGAACCGGTGGCCCGTGATTCCATCGCTTCCTATTTCGAGCGCGAAGGCTATCGCGTCAGTACGGCGAGTGATGCCAAGAGCCTGCGGTTGCTGCTGGCGCGCGAAAAGGTTGACCTGGTCCTGCTCGATATCCGCCTGCCCGACCAAGATGGGCTGTCCCTCATCCGCGACCTGCGCGCCGAGAGCAACCTCCCGGTGATCTTCGTCACCGGGCGCGACGACGAGATCGACAGGGTGGTCGGGCTGGAACTCGGCGCCGACGATTACGTCACCAAGCCCTTCTCTCCGCGTGAGCTTCTGGCCCGCGTCCGGACGGTGCTGCGGCGCAGCTCGGACTCCAGCCGCGTCGGGCAGCAGCGCCAGTTCGCCGGCTGGACGGTCGACCTGACCCAGCGCAGCCTGACCTCGCCGCGCGGGGAGGAGGTCAGGCTGACCCGCGGCGAGTTCGACCTGCTGGCCGCGCTGCTGCGCCATCCGGGGCAGGTGCTGTCACGCGACGTGCTGCTCGACGCCGTCAGCCACCGCGACGTCGGTCCGAACGACCGCACGGTCGACGTGCTGGTCGCCCGTTTGCGGCGCAAGATCGAGGTCGATCCGGCCGATCCGCAACTGATCGTCACCGAGCACGGGATCGGCTACCGCTTCACCCCGTCGGCGCGCTGAGCGGCGAGGATCGAGCGCCAGACGCGCTCGACCTCCACGATCGCCCGCGGCACTGCTCCAGCCAAGGACGCGACGTGGCGGTCGAGGGTCTCGGCCGCCGCCTCGGCCTCCTCCGCCAACTCCGCCGCCGCCTGCTCCACCAGGACGGCCATCCGGGCGAGACGGCTCAGCCCGACCAGCCCGGCGGCACTCTTCAGCCGGTGCGCCGCGTCGCCGCAGGCTTCGGCGTCGCGCGAGGCTGCCGCGGCCCTGATCTCCTGCATCAGTTCCGGCGCCGTCTCGACGAACAGCCCGACGATGCGGCCCGCCCTGTCGGGGCCGAGATCGGCCATCCGTTCCGCCAGGAGGCTGCTGCGGCGGAGAACCAGCGGACGGGCCGCCGACGGTAGGGCGTCCTCCTCGTCGGCACCGATGGCGACGGCCAGGGCATGGCGGAGCTCACCGCGATGGAACGGCTTGCCAACGAAGCCGGTCATCCCCGCGGCAAAGCAGTCCTGCATCCGTTCGGCCGAGACCGTCGCGGTGACGGCGATGATCGGCACCTGGGATCGGGTGGCGTGCGGCAGGCCGCGGATACGCCGGGCGAGTTCCAGCCCGTCGAGGCCGGGCATCGCCAGATCGGTCAGCACCGCGTCGTAGTCGTGGCAGCCGGCCAGCCGGACGGCGGCGAGGCCATCGGCGGCATGGGTCACGCGATGCCCCATCCGCTCCAGGAGGCCGACCGCCGCAGCGGCGTTCACCGGATTGTCCTCGGCCAGGAGGATCGACAGCTCCGGCATCGCAGGCTCGATGGCGGCCGGCGCCACGGGAACCGCGGGCGCCGCCGACGGGGCCAGGGCGAACTCGACCGCCACGGTGAAGCGGCTGCCCTGCCCCGGCGCGCTTTCGACCGCGATGGTGCCGCCCATCGCCTCGACGATGCGCCGGCTGATGGCGAGGCCGAGGCCGGTCCCGCCGAAGCGGCGCGTGATCGAGCTGTCGCTCTGGGTGAAGGCGTCGAACAGGGTGCCGAGCGCCTCCGGCGCAATGCCGATGCCGGTGTCGGAAACCGTGAATTCCACGCGCGCCCGGCCGGGCGCCGCGTCCTCCCGGGTCCGGGCCGACACGACGACCCGGCCTTCGCCGGTGAACTTGACGGCGTTGCCGACCAGATTGAGCAGGACTTGGCCAAGCTTGGCGGGATCGCCGAGCAGCCGGGCAGGCAGGGGGGCGACGGTGCTGCGGTACTCCAGCCCCTTGGCCAGCGCCTGCGGCGCCACGCTCGCCTCGATGGCCTGCAGCAGCGCCTGCGGACTGAAGACGGCGCATTCCAGCTCCATCCGCCCGGCCTCGATCTTGGCATAGTCCAGCACGTCGTTGAGGACCGCCAGCAGGAGCGAGCCGGACTGGAAGATTCCGTCCAGCCATTGCCGCTGCTGCGGCGACAGCGGGCTGTCTCCGAGAAGCTGGCCCATCGCCAGGATGCCGTTCAGCGGCGTACGGACCTCGTGGCTCATGGTGGCGAGGAAGGCGGTCTTGGCCCTGTTCGCCTCGTTGGCGCGCGCGACCTCCTGGCGGCGCGCCTCGTCGAGCTGGCGCTGAAGGCCCCGCGAGGCGAGGGCTCCGACCCGCAGACCCTCCAGCGCGCCGGCGATCGCACCCATCTCGTCCGGATAGCCGGCGGCGGGAACCGGCTCATCGAACTCCTGCCGCGACAGCCGGTCGATGGTTGCCTGCATCTGCCGCATCGGCGCCGACAACCGGCGCTGGACGGTGTGGATCGACAGGCCGCCCAGCAGCAGGCTGGCCAGGGACAGCACTGCCATTAGCAGCGCCATCCGCTGCGCCTCCGCCCGCCGTCGCTCGGCATGTTCGATCGCCAGCCCAAGGGCGTGCTCGCCGAGTGCCAGAACCGGGGCATAGGCGTCGGTGCACAGGTGGGACCACTCGGCAGGGGCCATCGCCGGAACGCCCGAGCCATCCAGGCCGTAGATCACGGCATCCATCCGGTCCTGGGCGGCCCGCGTGGCGGCGCGGCCCCTGCGGACATCCTCGACCAGTTGCACCGGGGCGCCGGGGCGGGCGAGCTGTTCGTCGAGCGCATCCCAGCGCGCGCGATAGGCGCCGATGCCCTCGCGCCACTCGCCCAGCCGGACGCGGTCGAGCGGCTGGTTGCGCTGGACATCCGGGCGCAGGGCCGAACAGGGGCGCCCGAAGCGCTCGCGGATCAGATAGGAGGACTGCCGCACATAGACGAGCTCGACGACCGCCGGGTCGAGCATGCGGACCGTGTTCGTCACCGCGACGGACACCTCCGCCAGACGCTCGGCCAATGCGTAGGTCGCCAGCAGCCAAGGCTCGGCATCCGCCATGTCGCGTCCGGCCAGCGGCTGTGCCGCCACGGCATCGAGCAGGGGCCGGCGGGCGGCCAGCAGGCCATGGGCGTCGCGGATCGACGCCAGCAGCGCGTCCCGTCCCTCGAAATCGGTTTCGGCGATCGAGAAGGCGGCTTCGCCATAATAGCCGTCGACCTGACGGTGGGACTCGGCGATCGCCGCCGCGGGATCATCCTCGGTCAGCACCGCCACACCGGCCACCCCGAGCTCGAACCTGATGCCGGCGGAGGCGGTGAACAGCACGCGGTCGACCCCCGTCAGGGCGACGATCCGGTCAGCGGCGACATAGGCGAGCCACTCCCGCCCGGCGAGCAGGAAGGTGAGCGCCACGACCGCCAGGATCGCGGTCCATTGCAGCGCCAGGACGAGACGGGCCAGCGAATGACGGAACATGCAACGGCCTTCACCGGCGGCAACGGCAGGCCGCTTGAACCCAGGAAGGACGATTCCAGCACAGCGGCCGTCTTGGGACCATGGGTGACGGAGTCGCAGCCGGGGTGATCGCGGTTTAGATAAAAGTATCCAGTAGAGGATTATAATCCTATCTGCAAACGCGCATAGGGCCTGAGTTTACCCCCACCTATCCTCCCCCACTGGGCAGGGGAGGGATTGCCGCCCCCGTTCCGAACAAGCGCTTACCCCCTCCCCCGCCCAGCGGGGGAGGGTTGGGGTGGGGGTAAACTCAGCCCCTATGCGCGAAGGCGGAAAGGATGCCTATCCTTGATGGGAGCGCATTTGCCATGGACGATCACCCTGGAGTCGCCGCCGGATGGCAAACGGCAAGCGCCGGCCCACCCGGCGATCAGGAGGCCTTCCTGGCCGCAATCGCCTTCTCGATCGCCTCGACCGCGGCCGGGGCCAGCGTGGCGTCGGGGCCACCAGCCTGGGCCATGTCCGGCCGGCCGCCGCCGCCCTTGCCGCCCAGCGCCTCGGCGCCGACGCGGACCAGATCGACGGCACTGAGCGAGCCGGTCAGGTCGTCGGTGACGCCGATCACGATGGAGGCCTTGCCGTCGTTGGCGGCGATCAGCACGACCACGCCGGAGCCGATCTGCTTCTTCAGCTCGTCGGCCATCGGCTTCAGGTCCTTGGCCGGCAGGCCGTCGACGACGCGCGCGGCGACCTTGACGCCCGCAACGTCCTTGGCCTCGCCGCCGCCGTCCGCCTTGGCACCGCCGCCCCCCATCGCTCCACTAAGGGCGACCTGCCGGCGAAGTTCGGCGAGTTCGCGTTCCATCTTGCGGCGCTCCTCGACGAGCGCGGCGACGCGGGCCGGGACCTCGTCGGGCTTGACCTTCAGGACGCCGGCCGCCTCGGTCAGCAGATGGTCGCGCTCGGACAGCCACGCCTTGGCGCCGGTGCCGGTCAGCGCCTCGATGCGGCGGATGCCGGCGGCGACCGCGCCTTCGGAGACGATCTTGAACACGCCGATGTCGCCGGTGCGGCGGACATGGGTGCCGCCGCACAGCTCGATCGAGTAGTCGCGGTCGAGCTCGCCATGCGGCCCACCCATCGAGACCACCCGCACCTCGTCACCATACTTCTCGCCGAACAGCGCCATGGCGCCCTGGGCGCGGGCCTCGTCCGGAGACATCAGGCGGGTGATGACCTCGCTGTTGCCGAGCACGCGGCGGTTCACCTCGTCCTCGACGGCGGCGATGTCCTGGGCGCTGAGCGGGGTCGGCTGGCTGATGTCGAAGCGCAGGCGCTCCGGTGCCACCAGCGACCCCTTCTGGGTGACGTGGTCGCCCAGGCGATGGCGCAGCGCCTCGTGCAGCAGGTGGGTGGCGGAATGGTTGGCGCGGATGGAGGAACGGCGCGTGCCGTCGACGCGCAGCTCGACCACGTCGCCGACCGCGAGCGTGCCCTTGGTGACGGTGCCGACATGGGCCCAGACCGCACCCAGCTTCTTCAGCGTGTCGGAAACCGCGACCTCGGCCCCGCCGGCGGAGAAGATCACGCCGGCATCGCCGACCTGGCCGCCCGACTCGCCATAGAAGGGAGTCTGGTTGACGACGACCATCACCTGGTCGCCGGCTGCGGCGCTGTCGACGCGGGCGTCGCCCTTGACGATGGCGGTCACCTTGCCTTCCGCCATTTCGGCGTCATAGCCCAGGAACTCGGTGGCGCCCAGATCGTCCTTGATCTCGAACCACAGCTTCTCGGTGCCGACCTCCCCCGAACCGGCCCAGGATTCGCGCGCCTTGCGGCGCTGCTCGTCCATGGCGGCCTTGAAGGCGTCCTCGTCGACGCCCCGCCCCTGCCCGCGCAGCACGTCCTGCGTCAGGTCGAGCGGGAAGCCGTAGGTGTCGTAGAGCTTGAAGGCGACATCGCCGGCCAGCGGCTGGCCATCGCCGAGGCGGCCGACCTCGTCCTCCAGCAGGCGCAGTCCGCGCTCCAGCGTCTGCTTGAAGCGGGTTTCCTCCAGCTTCAGCGTCTCGACGATCAGGGCGCGGGCGCGGCTCAGCTCGGGATAGGCGTCGCCCATCTGCTGGATCAGCGCCGGAACCAGGCGGTGCATCAGCGGCTCGCGCGCGCCGATCATGTGGGCGTGGCGCATGGCGCGGCGCATGATGCGGCGCAGGACATAGCCGCGGCCCTCGTTCGACGGCAGCACGCCGTCGGCGATCAGGAAGGAGGTCGAGCGCAGGTGATCGGCGATGACGCGGTGCGAGACGGCATGCGCACCGTCCGGCGAGGTCTTCGTCGCCTCGGCCGACGCGGTGATCAACGCCCGCATCAGGTCGATGTCGTAGTTGTCGTGCTTGCCCTGCAGGACGGCCGACAGGCGCTCCAGCCCCATGCCGGTGTCGATCGAGGGCTTGGGCAGCGGCACCAGATCGTCGGCACCGCGCTGTTCATACTGCATGAACACGAGGTTCCAGATCTCGATGAAGCGGTCGCCGTCCTCGTCCGGGCTGCCCGGCGGGCCGCCGGCGATCGACGGGCCGTGATCGTAGAAGATTTCCGAGCAGGGGCCGCAGGGGCCGGTGTCGCCCATGCGCCAGAAATTGTCGTCGGTCGGGATGCGGATAATGCGGTCGTCCGACAGGCCGGCGACCTTGCGCCAGATGCCCGCCGCTTCCTCGTCGGAGGTGTGGACCGTCACCAGCAGCTTGTCCGCCGGGAGGCCGTATTCCTTGGTGATCAGGTTCCAGGCGAACGCAATGGCGTCGTCCTTGAAATAGTCGCCGAAGGAGAAGTTCCCCAGCATCTCGAAGAAGGTGTGGTGGCGCGCGGTGTAGCCGACGTTGTCGAGGTCGTTGTGCTTGCCGCCGGCGCGCACGCATTTCTGCGAGGTGGTGGCGCGCCGGTAGGGCCGCGTCTCGGCACCGGTGAAGACGTTCTTGAACTGGACCATGCCGGCGTTGGTGAACATCAGCGTCGGGTCGTTGCGCGGCACGAGCGGCGACGAATCGACGATCTGATGGCCCTGCTTGGCGAAGAAATCCAGGAACGTGCGACGGATGTCGTTGGCGGTCTGCATACGGTCAAGGCTCCGGGTGCGCGGCGCGGCCCTCTTTTGGCCGAACCGTGCTTTTAGCGCGAGAATGGCGGCATGTCCACGACGGACGGATTATTACCCTATGGGACGACCCGGAAAGTGTCGTCCCGGGCGTCTCACAGTAAAGGCGATGGCGGTGCCGGCCTATTCCGTCCCGGCCGAGGCGGCCTCCGCGGCGCGCGCCTTCTCGATGCGGCGTCCGACCAGGATCGAGATCTCGTAGAGCGCGATCAGCGGCAGCGCGAGGCTGACTTGGCTGATGACGTCCGGCGGCGTCAGCACCGCCGCCGCGATGAAGGCGAAGACGATGGCATAGCGCCGCTTTGACGCCAGCGCATCGGTGCTGATGATGCCGACGCGCACGAGCAGGGTCAGCAGCACCGGTAGCTGGAAGGCGATGCCGAAGGCGAAGATCAGCGACATCACCAGATGCAGATATTCACCGACGCGGGCTTCGAACTCGATCGGCAGGGCGTTGGGATCGGCGCCGCCGGGGTGGAATTCGAAGCCGAGGAAGAAGCGCCATGCCATCGGGAAGATGAAGTAGTAGACGATGGAGGCACCGGTCAGGAACATCACCGGCGTGGCGACCAGGAAGGGCAGGAAGGCGCGCCGCTCGTGCTTGTACAGGCCGGGAGCGACGAACATCCAGATCTGGCTGGCGACGATCGGGAAGGAGATGAAGCAGCCGGCCCAGAAGGCGACCTTCACGTAGGTGAAGAAGGCTTCGGTGAGGCCGGTGTAGATCATCCGGCGGCCCTGGCCGGCCAGGATGTCGGCCAGCGGCTGCACCAGGAAATTATAGATGCGGTCGGAGAAGGCGTAGCACAGCAGGAAGGCGATCAGGATAGCCCCGATCGACCACATCAGGCGGTTCCGCAGCTCGATCAGGTGATCGATCAGCGGCATCTTGCTGTCTTCGAGCTCGTCCTGGTGCGTTTCGCCGGTCATGGGCCGTCTTTACTGCGTCTGCTTGTCGGTCGTGTGGCCGGTCGCCGGAACCGGTTCGGGAACCGGCTGGGGGGAGACCGGGTGCGGCGCCATGTCCGCCGGAACGTGCGCTGGGGCTGGGGCCGGAGCGGGCGTGATCGGCGAAGGTGCTGCCGCCGGGGCGACGCTGTCGACGACCTGCGGCGGAGCGGAGGCGGGCGGAGTGGCCGCCGGTGGAACCGAGGCGGCCGGGGCCGCGGGGGCCGGAACCTGCGGCGCGTCCCCCTCGGGAGGGCTGCCGGCATGGCCGTTCAGACCGACGTCGAAGGCCTTTCCCACCTCCCCCTTCGGATCGATGGTGTCCTCCATCATTTTCTTGATGTTGAGATCCCGCGTCTTCAGGGCTTCCTTGCGGAGCTCCTCAAGCTCGGTCTCCCGCATCATGTCGTCGATGTGGGTCTGGAACTCGCGGGCGACGACGCGTGCCTTCCGCACCCATTTGCCGAGCTGGTAGATCGCCTTGGGCAGATCCTTCGGTCCGATGACCACGAGAGCCAGGACGGCGATCACCAGCAGTTCGGACCAAGCTATGTCGAACATGTTCTTCCGGCTTCACGAATGCGGAGGGCTTGGAGACGCGCAGGCTCGCCGCGCGCCGCCGGTCAGCCGCGGACCGCCTCGTCCTTCTTGGCCGCGCTCTCGGCCGTGTTGGCCGGCTGGTTCGGGATGACCTTCGCGTTGGCACCCGCGGTCGTTCCCGGAGCCGCGTCATCGCTGTCGTCCTGCAGCCCCGCCTTGAAGGACTTCACGCCCTTGGCGAGATCGCCCATCACCTTCGGCAACTTGCCCGCGCCGAACAGCAGAAGAACGATCAGAAGAACGATGATCCAGTGCCAGATGCTGAAAGAACCCATGGCGCGCCTATCACGTTTGAACGGCCTTGCGGCGGGCCGGCACTATGACAGAAAGGTCAACATGCCGCAACGTTCGCCCCATCATCCTTAAACACTTGTCATTGGAGATTCACGGGAATTCGACGATGGCCGGCAAAAACCCGGGGCTCATTCGTCGTCTCCGCCAGCCCCTCCGTCGCCGGGAACGGCGCTGTCGTCGCCCACCGCGCCGAGCCCGAGCAGCACCGGACGGCTGTCCAGCAATCCGGCGGCGCGCAGGTCGTCGACGCTGGGCAGGTCGCGCAGGGACTCCAGCGCGAAATGGTCGAGGAAATGGTCGGTGGTGATCCAGGTCAGCGGCCGGCCGGGCGTCTCGCGCCGGCGGCCTGGACGCACCCAGCCATGTTCCATCAGCAGGTCGAGGGTCCCCTTGCTTGTGGCCACGCCGCGGATGGATTCGATCTCGGCCCGGGTGACCGGCTGGTGATAGGCGATGATCGCCAGCGTTTCGATCGCGGCCCGCGACAGCTTGCGCGACACCTCCTCCTCGCGGCGGAGTTCGGGCGCCAGGTCGACGGCCGTCCGGAAGGACCAGCCGGCGCCGGTCCGCACCAGATTGACTCCGCGCGGGGCATAGTGCGCACGCAGCTCCTCCAGCATCGAGCCGGCTTCCGGCCCGATGCGGCCGGCGAGCGTCTCCTCGTCCAGCGGCTCGGCCGAGGCGAAGAGGAGCGCCTCCAGCAGGCGCAGCCTGCCGATGCGGGCCTCCGCCTCGGCGGAATCGGTGACTTCCTTGATGCTCAAATCCCAAAAGCCTTCAACTGGGGTCTTCGCTGGGGCCGCCGGTGGCGTCCTCGCCGTCGCGGCGGCTGCGGACATAGAGCGGCGAGAAGGCAGCCTCCTGCCGCAGTTCCACCCTGCCCGCCTTGGCAAGCTCCAGGGTGGCCGCGAAATGGGCCGCCAGGGCGGAGCGGGTCAGCAGCCCCCCGCCCTGCCCGCCACCCTGCCCACTGGGCAGGAAGCTCGACAGCGTCGCCCAGTCGGGCATGTGGCCCAGCAGGGCCGACAGGCGCTGCACGGCCTCCTCCAGCGAATAGAGGCGCACCGGCGCGATGCGCAGGACGCCGCCCTCCTTGCGGGCGCGCTGGCGGCCATAGGCGCGCAGCAGGTCGAACAGCGTGACCTCGTAGACCGATTTGCGCCGCAGGTCGAGATCCTCGGGCGCCCCGCGGGGATGCACGTCGACGCCGAGGCGCGGCCTGGCGAATAGCTTGGCCGCCGCCTCCTTCATCGCCTCCAGCCGCTGGAGCTGGAAGGCCAGCGCCGCCGCCATGTCCTCGCCCGACGGTTCCTCGCCCTCGGGCTCCGGCAGCAGCAGGCGCGACTTCAGATAGGCGAGCCATGCCGCCATCACCAGATAGTCAGCCGCCAGTTCCAGCCGGACCTTGCGCGCCTCGGCGACGAAGGAGAGATACTGGTCGGCGAGCTGGAGGATCGAGATCCGGGTCAGGTCGACCTTCTGCTCGCGCCCCAGCGCCAGCAGCATGTCGAGCGGCCCCTCGAAGCCGTCCAGCACGAGGAGGAGCTGGTCGGACGGCGTGGCCGTGGATATGGACGTGGGCGCGGTCGTGGGCGTGGGCGTGGGCGTGCCGCCGGGCGGCAAGGCCCCGGCCGCCGGAACTGGCGTCTCCCCGGACATGGCCGCTGCTCTCAATCGTTGCCGGTCAGGGCGCGGATGAAATCGATCACCGCGTCGACCGGCGGCCCGAGCACCCAGTGCATGACGCTGAGGTCGACGCCGATCTGCCGGCCGAGCGCCGGCAGCAGGAAGAAGGCGGCCAGCAGGATCAGCAGCCCGAAACGCTCCAGCCGCGACAGCGGCACCGCCAGGAAATCGGGCAGGATGCCGACGGCGACGCGCCCGCCGTCCAGCGGCGGCAGCGGGATGAGGTTGAAGACCATCAGGATGACGTTGACCAGCACCGACACCTCGGCGGCGGAGCGGATCCACAGCTCGACCATGCTGTTGTCGGGATTTACCAGCCGCCACAGCAGGGCCGACGCCACCGCCAGCAGGAAGTTGGTCCCCGGGCCGGCCAGCGCCACCCACACCATGTCGCGGCGCGGATGGTCGAGGCGGGCGAAGTTGACGGGCACCGGCTTGGCCCAGCCGAAGACGAAGCCGGTCGTGAAATACATCAGTGCCGGCAGCAGCACCGTCCCGACGGGATCGATGTGGCGGATCGGGTTGAAGGTGACGCGCCCCATCCGGTAGGCGGTGTCGTCACCCAGCCGCCAAGCGACGAAGCCGTGCGCCGCCTCGTGCAAGGTGATCGCCAGGATGGCCGGCAGGGCCACGGCGGTCACCTGGAAGATCCATGCCTCCATCGTCCGTTCTCTTCCCTCAGGCTGCGGCGGTGCCGATAAGCTCGGCCAGCCGGTGGGTCAATGCCGGGATGTCGGCCGGCTCCGGCGGGTGGCGCATTGCCTCGGCCCGGTGCCAGCGCGCCGCCGCCTCGCCCGACAGGACGGGAACGGTGCCGACCAGGGAGCGCATTTCCTCCAGGTCGCCGTTGCAGTGAAGCACGACGTCCATGCCCGCCGCCAGCACGGCCTCCGCGCGGCCGGCGGGATCCCCCTGCAGGGCGTTCATCGACAGGTCGTCACTGAACAGCAGGCCGTCGAATCCGATGGACGGTCCCCGCACCACCTCGCGCACCACGATGGGCGAGGTGCTGGCCGGAGCGGCGGGATCGATCGCCTTCAGCACCACATGCGCCACCATCGCCAGCGGCAGGTCGGCAAGGGCGCGGAAAGGGGCGAAGTCGGTGGCCTCCAGGTCGGCGCGCCCGGTTTCCACCACCGGAAGCTCGGCATGGCTGTCGGCGAAGGCGCGGCCGTGGCCGGGGATGTGCTTGAGCACCGGCAGCACGCCGCCGGCCAGCAACCCATCGGCGGTGGCGCGGGCAAGCGCGATCACCGTCGCCGGGTCGCGCGAGAAGGCGCGGTCGCCGATGATGTCGTGGGCACCCTCGACCGGGACGTCGCACACCGGTGCGCAGTCCACGGTGATCCCGACCTCGGCCAGCATATGGGCGAGCAGGCGGCCGTTGATCCAGGCCGCCTCGCGGCCGGCGGCGGCATCCTGTGCGGCGAGGGCGCCGAACACGCCCATCGCGGGATGGGCCGGCCAGTGCGGCGGGCGCATGCGCGCGACGCGGCCTCCCTCCTGGTCGATCAGCACCGGGGCGTCGGGTCGGCCGACGCTGGCGCGCAGGTCATCGACCAGGCGGCGCATCTGGTCGCGGCTGTCGCAGTTGCGGCGGAACAGGATGAAGCCGAGCGGATCGGCATCACGGAAGAAGGTGACCTCGTCAGCCGTCAGGGAAAGCCCGGCACAACCGAAGACGACAGCCCGCGGGCCTTTCCCGCGGGTTTCACCCGAATCAAGGACGGACAACCACGCACCCCACATTCTGCGCGCGCAACTGGGCGCAGACCGACTTGGCCCGCGCCTCGTCGGCACCGGCGCCCTGGACCCGGTAGAACACGCCCTTGTCGCCGAGGTCGACCTTCGCGACCTGGAGGGACAGGCCGCCGACCGCGTCGGGGTGGCGGCCGACGATGCGCTTCCATTCCGCGGTGGCTTCCGGCTCGCTGCGCACCGAGGCAAGCTGGATGCGCCAGCCGCCGCCGCCGGCCGACGGGGCCGACGGCGCCGAGGCCGCCTGCTTGATCGCCACCGGGGCGGCCTTGGCCGGCTGCTGCGGGGGCAGCGAGCCCGCTTCCAGTTGGGCGATCAACTGCCCGATGCGCTGCTGGCCCTGCGGTTGAGGCGGCTGCTGGGCCGCCTGCTTGACCGCCGGAGGGGCGGCGGCGGGCGGGACCGGCTTGGCGGCCGCCTGCACCGGCGGCTGTGCCGGGGTCTGCGTCGCAGGACGCGGCCCGGGGATCGCCGACGGCTGCGGCTTGGGCTGGGCGGCGGCCTGGGGGGGAAGCACCGGCGCCAGCGGCGCGGCCGCGTCGCCGGGGATCGCCGACGGCGACTCCGCGGCGGCCAGCGGACCGGCGGCGGCCACCGCGGCGGCGACGCTGTCGCGTGGCACGGTGGCGGTGGCGCCCGGCGGAAGCTGGGCGACGGCCGGCACGGAAGGAAGCGGCGGGGCGACCGGAAGCGGCGGCGTCACCACCGGGCGCGGCAGCGGCGTTTCCGGCGGCGGCAGCAGCCGTTCGACCTGATGGCCGCTGCCGTCGTGGTCGCGCAGGCGTTCGTAGGCCAGGATGTCCTGGTGCGGCACCTCCAGCCCGCCCGGCTGGTCCGGGCGCGACTTGACCGGGCCGGCGTCGGCGGTCAGCAGCGGCGGCCCGTCGGCGGAGAGCCGGTCGTGGCCGCGCAGGGCCACCACCGCGGCGCCCGCAAAGGTGACGACACCGACCACGGCGAAGCCGAGCGCCAGCAGCCCGCGCCGGCTGCCGTGCTGGCGGGACGGCATCCCATAGGGATTGGCCGCGTAGTTGACGTCGCCGTCATACTTCATGAACGCAGTTCCTCCACCGGCTCGACACCCATGACCCGCAGGCCCGACGCGATGACCGTGGCCACCGCGGCGATCAGCGCGAGGCGCGCCGTCGTCAGCTCCGCGTCGCCCTCGATCAGGAAGCGCAGCGACGCGTCGTCGCGGCCGCGGTTCCACAGCGCATGGAACTCGCTGGCGAGGTCGTAGAGATAGAAGGCGATGCGGTGCGGCTCATGCGCCTCGGCCGCCGCCTCGACCACCCGCGGCCAAGTCGCCATGCGCTTGGCCAGCGTCATCTCCTCCTCGGCATCGAGCCGGGCGAGGTCGGCGGCCGCGGCCAGTGCCGCCGGCGACTGGTCGAGCTGCGGCAGGGCGGTGGCAGCATGGCGCAGCACCGAGCGGCAGCGGGCGTGGGCGTACTGCACGTAGAAGACGGGGTTGTCCTTCGACTGCTCCGTCACCTTGGCGAAGTCGAAGTCCAGCGTCTGGTCGTTGCGGCGGGTCAGCATGATGAAGCGGACCACGTCCCGGCCGACCTGGTCGATGACGTCGCGCAGGGTCACGAAGGTGCCGGCGCGCTTCGACATCTTCACCGGCTGGCCATCCTGCATCAGGTGGACGAGCTGGCAGAGCTTCACGTCCAGCTCGGCCGCGCCGCCGGAGATCGCCCGGGTCGCCGCCTGCATGCGCTTGACGTAGCCGCCATGGTCGGCGCCCAGCACGTCGATCAGCGACGCGGCGCCGCGGCGGTACTTGTCGTAATGGTAGGCGATGTCGTTGGCGAAATAGGTGAAGGAGCCGTCGGACTTCTTCAGCGGCCGGTCGACGTCGTCGCCGAACTGGCTGGACTTGAACAGGGTCTGCGGCCGCGGCTCCCAATCGTCGGGCTTCTTGCCCTTCGGCGGCTCCAGCACGCCGGTGTAGATCAGGCCGCGTTCTTCCAGCGCCGCCAGCGCCGTGTTGACCGCCCCGGCGGCCACCAGCGCGCGCTCGCTGCTGTAGACGTCCATCTTCACGCCGAGCACGCCCAGATCCTCGCGGATCCATCCCATGATCATGTCGATGGCGAAGGCGCGGCAGGCCGGCAGCCACTCCGCCTCGTCCTTGCCGAGCCAGGCCTTGCCGTCGCGCTCGGCCAGCGCCTGCCCGACCTCCTTCAGGTACTCGCCGGGATAGAGGCCGGCCGGGATGTCGCCGATCGCCTCGCCCAGCGCCTCGCGGTAGCGCAGGTAGGTGGAGCGGGCCAGCACGTCGACCTGGGCGCCGGCGTCGTTGATGTAGTATTCGCGGGTGACGGCGTAGCCGGCCTTCTCCAGCAGCGCCGCCAGCGCGTCACCGAACACCGCGCCGCGGCCGTGGGCGGCGTGCAGCGGGCCGGTCGGGTTGGCCGACACATACTCGACGTTCACCGGGGTCCGCTTGCCAAGGTCGCTGTCGCCGTAGGCGGTGCCGGCGTTCAGCACGTCGCGGATGCGGTCGCGCCAGACGTCGGGGGTCAGGCGCAGGTTGACGAAGCCCGGACCGGCGATCTCGACCGAGGCGACGTCCGGCCGGTCCTTCAGCTTGGCGACCAGCAGTTCGGCCAGCGCCCGCGGCGCCATCTTCGCCGGCTTGGCCAGGATCATCGCGGCGTTGGTGGACAGGTCGCCGTGGGCGGCCTCGCGCGGCGGCTCGACCGTCAGACGGCTGCCGTCCAGCCCGGCCGGGATCTTGCCCTCGGCGGCCAGTTCATCCAGCAGCTTGCGAATATCGGTCTCGAAGGCCTTGAAAATATTCATCGTCTTTGGTCGTGTTTCCGGGGTCGTGCTTTGGTTCGCGGTAGCGGGGCCGGCCGGATGCCGGCCGGTGTCAGGTCTTCACATGCAGGTCGAACAGGCGGTCATGCTCGGCCAGCGCGTAACGGTCGGTCATGCCGGCGATGTAATCGGCCACAAGGCGGGCGCGCACCGCAAGGTCGCCGCCACCGATGGCGTCGCGCTGCCACTCGGTCGGCAGAGTGTTGGGTTCGTCCATGAACAGCCGGAACAGGTCGCGGACCACACGCTTGCATTTGCTCATCTCGCGGTTCACGCGATAGTGCCGGTACATGCGCTGGCGCAGGAAGGCGCGCAGCGGCCGCTGCGCCTCGACCATCGCGTCGGAGAAGCAGGCCACCGGCTGCGGCAGCGCCCGCAGCTCCGCGGCGCTGCCCGGCCGGTGTTCGGCCAGCCGCCGCCGCGTCTCGGTCATCAGGTCGGTGACCATGGCGTTGATCATGCGGCGCACCGTCTCGTGGATCAGGCGCGGCCGCTCCAGCCCGGGATGGCGGTCCAGCACCTCGCGCACGATCGGCCCGACCAGAGGCAGCTCGGCGACCTCGTCGACGGTGAACAGGCCGGCGCGCAGGCCGTCGTCGATGTCGTGGTTGTTGTAGGCGATGTCGTCGGCGTGCGCGGCGACCTGCGCCTCGGCCCCCGGCTGGGTGTGCAGTTCCAGGTCCCAGAGGTCGCGGAAGGCGGCGATGGTGGTGGGCAGAGTGGAGCCGTCGGCCAGCGGCAGCAGCGGGCCGTTGTGCTTCACCACCCCCTCCAGCGCCTCCCAGGTCAGGTTCAGCCCGTCGAAGTCGGCGTAGCGGCGCTCCAGCCGGGTCAGGATGCGCAGGGTCTGGTCGTTGTGGGCGAAGCCGCCATAGGGCGCCATGCAGGCGTTCAGCGCCTCTTCCCCGGCATGGCCGAAAGGGGTGTGGCCGAGGTCGTGGGCCAGCGCAACCGCCTCCGCCAGATCCTCGTTGAGGCCGAGGGTGCGGCTGATCGATCGGGCGATCTGCGCCACCTCCAGGCTGTGGGTCAGCCGGGTGCGGTAATAGTCGCCCTCGTGGTAGACGAAGACCTGCGTCTTGTGCTTCAGCCGGCGGAAGGCCCCGGAATGCACGATGCGGTCGCGGTCGCGCTGGTGGCACGAGCGCGTCGGGCTCTCCGGCTCCGCCACCAGCCGCCCGCGCGTGTCCGCCGGGTTGCAGGCGTAGGCCGCCAGCCGATCGTGGAAAGGGTCCGCCGTCATGGCCCGGACACTACCCGTCGGCGGGGCGCGGGCGCAACGGCGAAGGCGTGCTATGCCCTGGCCCGCGCCGCCGCCCCTGGCGAGCGTGCCAAAACTGCAACCGTGCCCGCACTTTGACGTGGCCGCCGATCCCCCTTACATTTGTGGCAACTCCCGCATCGCACCAGAGGTGCCAGACCATGCCCGATACCGCCCTGCCCGCCGACACCGCGTCCCGCGTCCTCACCGTCTCCGAAAGCGCCGCCAAGCGCGTCGCCTTCCTGATCGAGCAGGAGGGCAATCCGGCCCTGATGCTGCGCCTGACGGTGTCGGGCGGCGGCTGTTCCGGCTTCCAGTACGGCTTCGGCTTCGACGCCAGCGCCGGCGAGGACGACCATGTGTTCGAGAAGGACGGTACACGGGTGGTGACCGACGACGCCTCGCTCGACCTGCTGGCCGGCGCCACGCTGGACTATGTGGAAGACCTGATGGGCGCCTCGTTCCAGATCAAGAACCCCAACGCGACGGCTTCCTGCGGCTGCGGCAACTCCTTCGCCGTCTGAGCCCGCCGCTCAGGCGGAAGCTCCATCCAAGATCGTCCAAGAACAAGACCGTCCAAGAAGAAGAACAAGGCAGGCCATTCGTCGTGAAGATCGCCACCTGGAACGTCAACTCGGCGAAGGCCCGCCTTCCGCTGATCACCGACTGGCTGCGCACGGTGTCCCCGGACGTCGTGCTCTTCCAGGAAATCAAGTGCGAGACCGCCGCCTTCCCGCGCGCGGCCTTCGAGGAGCTCGGCTACCATGTCGAGGCGGTCGGGCAGAAGGCCTACAACGGCGTCGCCCTGCTGTCGAAGCTGCCGGCCGAGGACGTGCTGACCCGCCTTCCCGGCGAGCCTGAGGACGAGCAGGCCCGCTATGTCGAGGCCACGGTCGGCGGGGTGCGCATCGCCTCGCTCTACCTGCCCAACGGCAACCCGGTGCCGGGCGAGAAGTTCGCCTACAAGCTGCGCTGGATGGACCGGCTCCACGCCCATGCCCGCGACCTGCTGGCGCGCGAGATCCCCTTCGTCCTCGGCGGCGACTACAACATCATCCCCGAGGCGCGCGACGTCTTCTCGCCCCAGGCCTTCGCCGGCGACGCCCTGTTCCGCCCGGACTCGCGCGCCAAGTTCCGCGCCCTGCTGAATCTCGGCCTGACCGAGGCCTATCGCGCCCTGCACGACGACGACCACGCCTACACCTTCTGGGATTACCAGGCGGGAAGCTGGCCGCGCGACCTGGGCCTGCGCATCGACCATTTCCTGCTGTCGCCGCAGGCGGCCGACCGTCTCGCCGCCTGCACCATCGACCGCCGCCCGCGCGGCGGCGAGAAGGCGTCGGACCACACGCCGGTGGTGCTGGAGCTGCGCGACGCCTGAGGGAACCGGCCAACGAACCGTCCTTGTTCATGGCCACGACCTTTCTGCGACGGTTGTCCGACCGGAGTGCCCGAGAACCGGCGGAGCCCGGGTTTGGCAACCATCGCGGAGAGAGACGCGCATACTCCGGGCCGCAGCGCGGCCGATCAGGAATTGAACGCAGGATTGCGGTTGGGCTGCGCGCAGGGCTTGACCCGCCCCGGTGCATTCGCTACTCCGATGGGCCGGACGGATGGGTGGCCGAGTGGTTTAAGGCTCCAGTCTTGAAAACTGGCGTAGGTGCAAGCCTACCGTGGGTTCGAATCCCACCCCATCCGCCACAACACCCCACAACACTCGGCAATGCGCCAGCAGTCAGGAACGCGGCGTCTCGATGCTGCCGCAGCTTAGCCTGTGGGCCATCAGGCAGTCTTCGTCCTCGGATTGCCGCATCATCGCGCCCATCAGCCAATAACCCAGGCCCAGGACGATCATGATGGCGACCGCGGCGCCAAGATTCGCGGCCATGCGGGTGCGATCGTCGTCGGGCGGCGGCCGGCCGTTCATCGCCTCGGCTTCTCGACAGGTCGGATCGAGCCTTCACACGCGGAAATCCGGAAGCCGCCATCCGGCAGTGCGTCCACCGCATCGCCGTTTTCCAGCCTGTAAAGTTTCCCCTCCGGCACCCAGCCGGCAGGCCCCCTGAACGTCACCATCTGAATGAATGTGGTGAACTCGACGACCATATGGATCGTGCCGTCCTCTGCCTTGGCCTCGAAACGGGCGGTTTCCATCTCCTGACGCAACGGCATTCGCTCGTCCTCCTGCGCTGGTCAGCGCTTACCGGGCTTCCGCTTCGTCCGGCCGCCGGCAGCCTCGCCTTCCTTGCGTTGCACGAACAGCCGGCCGGCCTGCATCGCCGCGGCTCGGCTGATATAGCTGCCGCAGTCGAACCTCTGACCGTCGAACATCACGGTGAGCGTGAATTTCTGAGGGCCGGCTTCGTCGACCATGATCGAGGAGGGGACGGGCTTCATGGTGCCGCCTCCCCCACTCTGCCGGTGGTAACCGCATTCATGAACCGCATGTCCCTGGTCGTTTCCGGCATGGCTGGCGCAATCCTTCCCATCCAAGACGCTCCGGCTGACCAAGCTTCCGGCAATCGGGGCTTCCGGCCCATCGGGATCGGCGCCGGCCATCCTGCCACGACCCTGCGGTCGTCGCAGCAGCGTCAGCGCCGGAGAATCCCTCAGTCCCGCCCCCAGAGGCCCCGCTCGCCGAGATCCTCGCCGCGCTGGCGTTCCAGCGCCTGGGAATAGCGGCGCAGCGCGAAGGACTCCGTCACATAGCCGATGACGCGGCGGTCGGTGGGGGAGGACAGCACCGGCAGCGTCTCGGACTCGGCGCTGCCGAAGCGGCCCAGCACGGTGCGGGCATCGTCGCCGGGCATCAGGACGGCGTCGGCCTTGGTGGCGAGGTCGGCGACGCGGGTTTCCGTGGCGGTCGCGTCCTGGTCGGGGTCGTGCACCGCCGCCATGTCGACCATGCCGGCATAGGTGCCCTTCTCGTCCACGGCGAAGACCAGCTTGGCGGCGCCCAATGGATAGAGACGGCGCAGCGCCTGCACCGTCAGGGTGGCGGGCACCGTCTTGGCGTCGCGGCGCATCAGGCGGAAGGCGGTCAGTTCCGATAGCCAGCCGATGTCGTACGCACCGCGGATGGGCACGCCGCGCAGGTGGAAGCGCCAGGTGGCGAAGGAGTAGCCGAAGGCCTGGCGGACCACGGTGGTCGACAGGACAACGCCGATCAGCACGCCCGACGCCGCCCACAGGTCCTGCGTCGTCTCCAGCACCAGCAGCACCATGGTCACCGGCGCGCCGACGATGCCGGCGGCGACCGACCCCATGCCGACCAGCAGCAGAAGGCCGCTGTCGATGCCGAGTTGCGGCAGCAGGCCGTCGGTCGCGATCCCCAGCAGCCCGCCGAACAGCCCGCCGATGAACAGCGAGGCGCTGAACAGGCCGCCGCGGAAGCCGGAGCCCAGCGACAGCGCCGAGGCCAGGATTTTGGCCACCAGCGTCAGTGCCAATGCCAGCGCGCCGCCCGCCAGTTCCGGCGGCACGGCGCCGGGGCCGCTGCCCATCACCGCCGGCACCGCCAGAGCCACCCCGCCGAAGGCGAGGCCGCCGACCGCCGGCCGCATCCAGCGCGGGATCGGCAGGCGCTTGAATCCGCGCTCCGCCGCCGTCACCGCCTGCATGGCGAGGATGCTCAGCCATCCGGCGAGGAAGCCGATGACGCCGCAGGCCGCGTAGTCCCAACCCGCGATCACCACCGGCCGCCCAAGCGCCAGCGGGACTTCGCCGCCGGTCAGCAGGCCCGAGGCGGCGACCGCCAGCACCGCCGCGGCCCCCACCGGCGCCAGGGCCGCCAGGGTGTAGCCGCCCAGCACCAGCTCGAAGGCATAGAAGGCGCCGGCCAGCGGTGCATGATAGGCGGCGGCGATGGCCGCCGCCGCCCCGCAGCCGACCATGGTCCGCAAATCGGCCCGGCGAAGCCGCAGCCGCTGCCCAAGGGTGGAGGCCAGCCCGGCACCGGCCTGAGTATAGGCCGCCTCCATGCCCACGGAAGCGCCGGAGCCGTTGGACAGCGCCGTCGTCACCGTCAGCCGCAGGCTGTCGATCAGCGACATCTTGCCGCCATAGAGCGCGTTCGCCTCGACCGCGTCGACGATGTCGTTGGGGCGCCAGCGCCGCACCAGCGCCGACAGCACCCCCAGCAGCAGGCCGCCTGCCACCGGAACGCCCAGCGTGCGCAACAGGTCGGGGGCGCTCTGGCCCAGCCGCTCCCCATCCGGCAGGTCGAAGGCCAGCGCCTGGAGCATCAGGACCCCCTCGTGCAGCAGGCCGACCAGCAGCCCGACCGTGCCTCCCACCAGGGCCGCGAGGCCGACGACCGCAAGGGCGCTGTCGCGCACGCTCCAACGGTCGGACAGCGTGGTGGCCGCCGACGCGTCGAGCGCAGAGTATGGGTCGGTGCCGGCCTGGGCATTCTCGCCCACGCCGTCGATGGGAACGCTGTTGTCAGGCATGATTGCGCAAAACCGATAGCCCGTCCGTACAAGGACAATGAGCCGGACGGGCAGGAGTTCCGTCAGGACTTGCCCGGCTGCGGCTTGGTCCCTGGCTTGACCGTCGCCGGTGCGGCGGTCTGGCCGGCCGACGGAGCGGAAGGCTGGGCCGGCGGCGGGGACTGCACCGGCTTGGCGGCGGGCGGTTGGGAAGCCGCAGGCGGTGTGGGCGGCGCAGGCACCGGCGCGGGCGGTGCGGCCGGCGCAGGCACCGGTGCGGACGGTACCGCCGGCGTCGCCGGCTCCGGCGACGCGACGACCGGGGCGGCGGGCGGCGGCGACGCCGCTGCGGAGGGATCGGCCGCGGCAGCGGCCGGAGGCGCGTTACCCGCACGGCGCAGCACCTGGGCCAAATTGTCCCGCACCTTGTCGGCCAGTGCCACGTCGGCCTCGCCGGCCTCGTGGAAGATCACGGTAAACAGGCGGCGCTGCGACAGCAGGAACGTCATCGCGACATGCAGCTTGCCCTGCTCCATCGCGCACTCGACGGAGCCGGTGCGGATCCACGCCGGCCCGGCCTGCTCCGGCGGGTTCAGGGTCACCGTGGCGGTGCCTTCGCACTTCTCCTTCATCGCGCCGGCGAAGCTGTCGGACAGCTCCTCGATCTTGCTGTCCTCGTCGACCGCGCGCTCGCGGATGCCGCCGACGATCGGGCCGACCCGCCAGGCGACGTCGGCCGGACGGCGCTCGGGCGGCAGGTTGTCCATCGGCACCGGTACGGCGTTGTGGACGCCGGCGGCGGTTAGCAGGCTGTCCAGCCCTTCCGGCAGCCGCGGGCGGCTCTTGTCCACCGGGCGGCCGGCGGCGACCCTGATCGGCGGGACGTTGCCGGCCTTGTCGACGCAGGTCCTGAGGTCGCCGAGGACCTTCTTGGTGCCGCTGAGCTTGAAGGCGATCCGGTCGGAGGCGGAGGAGACGACCAGTTCGCTGCCGTTCATCAGCGCCGTGACCAGATCCTCGTCCTTGCCGTTGGAGACCACCAGCATGTCCGGCTGCGGCGCCACCGCGACGCGCTCGCGCTTCATCTTGCCGTCGACCTCCAGGGTCACCGGCCACTCGCCGTCCTTCGGCAGGCCGGCGCCGGGAATGCCGACGCCGATGTTGGTCTCGCCCTTCTGGCTGCGGGCGATCATCAGGACATGGCCGGAGGTGAACTCCCCCTCCACCACGCAATAGGCGAAGCTGCCGTCCTTGCGCTTGGCGGCGCCGCCATCCCAGCCTTCTATCAATTCCGCCGGCCCGGTGGTCTTGCCGTCCGGTCCCTTTTCGGGCGTGCCGGACTCCGGCGGCGGGCTGCCGGGCAGCAGCACCTCGTCCTTCGGTTCAGGGAGGCCGTAATAGGCGGCGGGCGGCATGCTCGGCGCGACCGGCACCAGCTCGGCCATCGCCGGAACCGACGCCACCCCCAGCAGGAGAAGCGCAGACAGCGAAACGGCGAGGCGGGCAGTCATGACGAGGTAATCCACAGATTCGGTTGTGGCCGGGAAGCTATCCGCGCCCGCACCGGTCCGCAAGCGCAACCGCCCTGCCCGTGGCAGGAGTCTGACACCTGTTGCACGGGACACGCAGGGGAAGGGAGGGGAGCGGCCTCACCCGAAGAACGCCATCCTCAGCGTTTCCTGCGACAGCGCCCCGACCGGCCCGTCGCCCACCACCCGGCCCAGGCGCAGAAGCACGGCGCGCGGGGCGACGGACAGGGCGCGGGCGGCGCTCTGCTCGGCGAGCAGCACGGCGGTGCCGTCGGCGGCGATGCCGCGGATGGCGGCGAAGACCTCGTCCGCCAGCTTGGGCGACAGGCCGAGCGACGGCTCGTCCAGCAGCAGCAGGCGGGGGCGCCCCATCAGGGCACGGCCGAGACTCAGCATCTGCTGCTGGCCGCCGGACAGGCGCCACGCGCGCTCGCCGCTCTTGCAGGCGAGGTCGGGAAACAGGGTGAAGACGCGCTCGACATCGCGGGCCCGATCACGGGCGGCGGGCAGCCCGGCGACCTCCAGGTTGTCGCGCACGCTCATGCCGGCGAAGACGCGCCGCCCTTCCGGCACATAGCCGATGCCGCGGCGCACCCGGTCCTCGGTGGCCATCCCGGAAATGTCGGCGCCGTCGAACCGCATTCCTCCCCCTGCCGGCACGAGTCCGAGCAGCGCCTTCAGCAGCGTCGACTTGCCGGCGCCGTTGGCGCCGAGCAATGCCGCCGTCTCGCCGGCCGCGAGTTCGAGCGACACGCCGTCGAGCGCCGCCGTCCCGCCATAGCCGGCGGTCAGCTCCCGGATGGAGAGCAGCGCCGTCATGCCGGCACCGCCGTGCCGAGGTAGGCGGCGGCGACGGCCCCATCCTGGCGGACCCCCGCGGCCGGGCCATCGTAGATCACCCGGCCGCGGTCGAGGCAGAGGACGCGGCCGGCAAGCGGCAGCAGGAAACCCATGTCGTGCTCCACCAGCAGGATCGCCGTCCCCTCCCCCGTCAACCCGCGCAGCAGGGTCGACAGTTCGGCCTTCTCGCCGTCGGTCAGGCCGGCGGCCGGCTCGTCGAGCAGCAGCACCGCCGGGCGGCGGACGACGGCACGGGCCAGCTCGACGCGGCGGCGCAGGGCAGCCGGCAACCCGTCGCAGGACTGCGCCGCCAAATCCCCCACCCCCAGCCGGTCGAGCGCCCAGCGGGCATGCGCCTCGGCCTGTCGGGCATCGGCATCGAAGGCGAGGCGCGCGGCGGCCACCGCCTCCAGTACGCCGGCGCCCTCCGGCAGCGCCGCCGCCTGGAAGCTGCGGGCCAACCCGGCGCGGGCCAGCCGGTCGGCACGGGCGCCGGTCACCGCGCGGCCCGCCAGGACGACGTGGCCGGCGTCGGGCCGTTCCAGCCCGGAGAGCAGGTTGATGACGGTGGACTTGCCCGACCCGTTGGGTCCGATCAGGCCGGTGATGGTGCCGGGCGTCAGTTCCAGGGACACGCCGTCGACGGCATGCACGCCGCCGAAGGACTTCCCGAGCCCCTCGACGGCGAGGCCGCCCGCAGGAAACCGTGGCGGCGCCGATGCGGCGGGCAACCGGTGCGGGCGGCGTCCCCACAGCCGTCCGGCGGCACGGTCGATCAGCCCGGTCAGACCGTCGGGAGCGACCAGCACGGTCAACAGCAGCGCGCCGCCATAGACCACCAGATAACCGCGCTCCAGGAAGCGGAACCATTCCGGCAGGTGCAGCAGCAGGACCGCCCCGAGCATCGCCCCGGCCATTCGTCCGCGCCCACCGACAATGGCGATGGTCAGGATGGAGACCATCACCGGGAACTCCAGGACCTCCGGCGAAACGACGCGCTGGGTGTGGACGGCCAGCGCCCCGGCAGCCCCGCCGAACAGCGCGCTGGCTGCGAATGCGGCAAGGCGCAGCCGGCCGACATCGAGGCCCAGCGTGCCGGCCGCCAGCGGGTCGTCGCGCAGCGCCGTCAACGAACGGCCGAACCGCCCGCGGGCCAGCAGCCAGCCGACGAGCCCGCCCAGCGCCACCAGCCCCCAGACCAGCACGGCCATCGGCAGCCCGCGCGCCACCGCATGGCCGAACAGCACCACCCCCGGCACCCCGGCCAATCCGTTGGCGCCGCCGGTCAGGTCCGGCAGGTTCACCGCCAGCAGGTGCAGCACCTGGGCGATCCCCAGCGTCGCCAGGGCGAAATAGTGCGACGCCAGGCGCAGCACCGCCAGCCCGACCGGCAGCGCCAGCAGCAGCGGCGCCAGCAGAGACAGCGGGAAGGTGGCCTCGAAGCCCAGGCCGTAGCGGCTGCCGAGGATGCCGGTGACATAGGCGCCGACGCCGAAAAAGGCGCCCTGCGCCAGCGACAGCGCCCCGCCCAGCCCGAAGACGATCTGGAAGCCGAAGGCGGCCAGGGCATAGACCCCGGCGACGGTCAGCACACGCAGGCCGTAGGGGGAGGCGTAGAGCAGCGCATAGGCCAGCAGGGCGAGCGCGCCGCCCGCCAGGACGCCCCCTCCCCGCGGCGGCGAGGCGGCAGCATCGGACCGACGCTCAGCCACGGCGGCGCACCGCTTCGCCGAACAGTCCCTGCGGCCGCAGCACCAGGATCGCCAGCAGCGTCAGGTAGAGCGCCCCGAGCGCTGCGGGATATGACAGGATCGAAGACACCCCGACCTCGAAGAGCGCGATCAGCAGCGCCCCCACCACCGCACCCGGCACCGAGCCCCAGCCGCCGACCGTCACCGCGATGTAGGCCTTCAGGATCAGGTCGCCGCCGGCGGTGGGCGTGACGAAATAGCGGTTGGCCAGCAGCAGGCCGGCGGCACCGGCGCAGGCGGCGGCGATGGCGAAGGTCACCAGGATCATCGCGGTCACCGGCACGCCGCAGGCCCGCGCCATCTCCGGATCCTGTGCGGTCGCCCGCAGCCGGCGACCGAGCTGGGTGCGGGCGAACAGCCATTGCTGCGCCCCGATCAGCAGGGCGGCCACCGCGACGATGGCCAGCGACTGCTCCGGCACCGCCAGCCCGCCGAGGCGGAGCGTGCCGTCGCCGATCAGCGGCGGCGCGGCGCGCGGTTCCGGCCCGAACAGGATGGCGGCGCCGTTCTGCAGGATGATGCCGACGGCGATGGTGCTGATGAAGACCGACACCGGCGGCCGGCGGCGCAGCGGCAGGTAGGCGGCCAGCGCCAGCAGCAGCCCGAGCCCGGCCATCAGCACCAGCACCAGCGGCAGCAGGACGATGCCCGGCAGCGCGTCCGGCAGCGGGATCAGCGGCGCCAGCGCCACCGCCAGCAGCCCGCCAGCCATGACGAGGTCGCCCTGGGCGAAATTCACCGCCGAGGTGGCGTTCAGCACCAGGACGAACCCCAGCGCCACCAGCGCATAGGCCGCCCCCAGCGCCACCCCGTTGAGCAGCAGTTGCAGCGCGGCCATCCGCTCACTTCGCCGCGATGGCCGGGTCGTCGTAGCGCTTGACCAGCTTCGGCACCCGGCTGGTCCCGTCATAGCAGACGATGACCGCGGAATGGGCCATGTTGCCCTTGCCGTCCGACTTGTAGGTCATGGCCAGGCCCTGGAAGCTCTCCGCCGACAGCGCCTTGCGGATCGCCTCGGGGCTGCGGGCGCCGGCCTTCACCGCCTCCAGCACCATGGTCATGCCGTCATACTGGCCGAGCGCGAAGGCGTCCGGGTCCTTGCCGAAGGCGGTGCGGTAGCTGTCGGTGAAGGCCTCGATCTCCGGCGAGCCGCCGGAGATCGGCGAGGCGGCGGTCTCGGCGCAGACGCCCTTCAGCTCCGCGGGCTCCAGCAGGGCGGCGGTGCTCGGCTGGTGCATGGCGGAGCCGGCGACGATCGGCAGGTCGACGCCGCTGGTGGCGGCCTGCTTCAGCAGCAGCGCCGTCGGCCCGGAATGCAGGTGCAGGACCAGCACGTCGGGCTTGGCCGCCAGCGCCTTGCTCAGCACCGGCAGCAGGTCCTTGGCAGCGGGATCCACCCCCTCCTCGAACACCGGGGTGACGCCCAGCGCCTTGAAGGCGGCGTCGAGATGCTGCTTGCCGCTCTGGCCGTAGGCGGTGGTCTGGTAGATGACGGCGGGGCGCCGCTTGCCCAGTTCCTCCACCACATAGCGGGCATGGGCGGCCTTGGTCACCGCGTCGCCGGGGAAGAAGCGGAAGACCCAGGGGTTGCCCTGCTCGGTGATCGAGGCGGTGCCGGACACCGTGACCAGCGGCAGCTTCATCTCGGCGGCCAGCGGCAGCATCGCCAGCAGTTGGGTGCCGAGCATGCTGGCGGCGACGGCGCCGACCTTGCCGTCGCCGGCCGCGCGCTCCAGCGCCGTCACCGCCGCCTCCGGCGAGGTGCCGGTGTCCACCACCTCCGACGCGATGGCGACGCCGGCCGGCGTCTGCTTCAGCGCCAGGACGGCGCCGTTGCGCTGGCTGGTGCCCTCCAGCGACAGGAAGCCGGTCAGCGGCACCAGCACCGGGAAGGACAGGGTGTCGTCGGCACGGGCGGCGCCGGGCGATACCGCGACCGACGATGCCGCGATCGCCGAGACGATCGCCGCCCTCAGGATGGACGGAAGGGGACGGGTGCGCCGCATGACCGAATGCTCCTCGCTCGCGCCGGCGCCATGGGCGGTACGGGGCGACGCGGGGGAACGGGGCGGGTCCGTCGGGTCCGGTCGGCTCCCTTCGCCGGCATGACCCGGATCAGGTTCGATGGGTGTGTCTCAGCCCGCACGGGAACGCGGGCACCCCAGCCGTCAACGAGCGGCGAGAGTGGAGCCGGCCCGCCGCTCCTGTCAAGCGCCCAGCCGCCCGCCCACAGGGGGCGTCGCATATGGCGATCATCGCCCTCTCCCGCCCCGGGAGAGGGAGGGGACCCACGAAGTGGGGAGGGTGAGGGGTGGCCCAAGACGCTAGAACCCCAAGGTTTCTTGGATCACCCCTCACCCTTCCCATGCTCCGCATGGGCCCCTTCCCTCTCCCGGGGCGGGAGAGGGAGCCATATGCGATGCCCCAGCCGCCCACCCTGCCGCCCACCTAACCGCCGCCGCGCCACCACCGTTTCACGATGCAGGATGTAGAGGCCGCTGCCGATGATGACCATGGCGCCGGCCAGCACCGGCACCGTCGGCAGGTCGCCGAACACCATCCAGCCGAACAGGCTGGCCCAGACCATGCCGGTGTACTCGAACGGCGCCACCACCGACGGCGGCGCCCGGCGGAAGGCCTGGGTCAGCAGCACCTGCGCCCCGGCGCCCAGCGTCCCCACCAGCGCCATCAGGCCCAGCGCGGCGGCGGACGGTGCGGTCCAAACCGGGACCGCAATCGCACCGCTGACCACCGTGGTCGTCAGCAGCAGGTAGAGGACGATGGACACGCTGGTCTCGGTCCGCGACAGGCCGCGCACGGCGAGCGCGGCCAGCGCATAGAACAGCGCCGCCACCAGCCCGACCAGCACCGGCACCAGCGGCGCCCCGGCCGACGGCTGCGCCATCACCACCACCCCGCCGAACCCGACGACCACCGCCGCCCAGCGCCGCCAGCCGACCGGCTCGCCCAGCAGCGGCCCCGACAGCGCGGTAATGAACAGCGGGCCGGCGAAGCTCAGCACATAGACCTCGGCCAGCGGCAGCTCGCGGAAGGCGTAGAAGAAGCATCCCATGGAGATCAGACCGGCGAAGGCCCGCCAGACATGGCCCCAGGGCCGCCGCGTCCGCATCGCCGCCAGCCCGCCGCCGCGCACCAGGGTGTAGCCGCCGACCAGCAGGAAGGCGACCAGCGAGCGCACGAACATCAACTGCGGCACCGGGTAATCGGCGGTCAGCAGCTTGATCAGCGTGTCCATCGCCGCGAACAGCAGGATGGCACCCAGGAAGCAGCCGACGGCATAGGGGACCGAATCGGCCTCGGCGGGCAGCAGCTCGGCGGAGTCGGCGTCGGTCATGGCGGCGGATCGCGATGGCTATGGGAAAGGCTGCCCACATTATGGGCAAATGCCGGCGCGACCCAATGCCGCAACCGCAGGTCAGACCGGCGCGCCCGGAGACGGCCGTCACGCCACTCCGCGCAACTCCTCCGCCAGGCTGAGGTCGACGCTAACCAGTTGCGAGATGCCGCGTTCGACCATGGTGACGCCGAACAGGCGGTCGACGCGGGCCATGGTCAGGCGATGATGGGTGATGATCAGGAAACGCGTATCCCCCTGGCGGGCGATGTCCTCCACCAGGTCGCAGAAGCGGCCGACATTCGCCTCGTCGAGCGGCGCGTCCACCTCGTCGAGCACGCAGATCGGCGCCGGGTTGGAGCGGAAGACGGCGAACAGCAGCGACAGCGCGGTCAGCGCCTGCTCGCCGCCCGACAGCAGCGACAGGACCTGCAGCTTCTTGCCCGGCGGGCTGGCATAGATCTCCAGCCCGGCATTCAGCGGATCCTCGGCGTTGACCAGTTCCAGATGCGCGCTGCCGCCACCGAACAGGCGGGTGAACAGGTCCTGGAAATCGCGGTTGACCACGTCGAAGCTGGCGACCAGCCGCTCTCTTGCCTCGCGGTTCAGGCTGGAGATGCCGTGGCGCAGCCGGGCGATGGCGGCGGTCAGGTCCTCGCGCTCGCCCTGCAGGCCGGCGATCTGGCTGTCCAGCTCGGCCGCCTCGATCTCGGCCCGCAGGTTGACCGGCCCCATGCCTTCCCGCTCGCGCGTCAGCTTGTCCAGCCGCTCCTCCACGGAAGCGGCATCGGGCAGCGTCTCGCCGTCCGCGAGCTCGGCGGCGGCGCGGGTGTCCTCCGGCCGGCAGTCCAGGCGCTCGGCGATCCGCTCGGTCAGGGTGCGTTCCTGCTGGACGGCGGCGGAAACCGCGGCCTCGGCACGGGCGCGGGCTTCGCGCCCATCGGACAGCGCCGCCTCCGCGTCATGCAGTGCCCGCTCGGTCCCGGCCAGCCACGCCTCCGCTTCGGCCAGCGCGTCGGCCGCCCGCTTGCGGTCGCGTTCGGCGGCGGCGATGCGGTCGAGCAGGTCCTGCCGTTCGGTGGCGATCGCCGCCGGGCGGCCGGACAGTCCGGCAAGCTCGCCGTCCGCCTCCTCGGCGCGCCGGCGCAGTTCGGCCACCCGCCCGCCGGCTCCCGCCGACCGGGTGTCCCACGACGCGGTCTCGTCCTGGATGGCGGCGAGCCGCTGGCGGCGTGCCTGGGCCTCGCGGGTCAGCCGGTCGAGCGCGTTCTGCCGGTCCGCCAACGCCGCGCGCCGGTCGGCCAGCGCCGCCCGTCGATCGCTCACCTGCTCCCGCCCTTCGCGGGGATCGGGCAGGGACGCCAGCAGGTCCAGCGCCTCGTCGCGCCGGGCGGCGGCCTCGCGCTCGTCGATGGCCAGCCGCTCCACCGCCTCCGCCAGCGCGGCAAGGCGGGTGGAGGCGGCGTCGGCCTGGCGCGCCAGCTTGGCGTGCCGCTCACGCGCGACGTTCAAGGCGGAGAAGCCGTCGCGCACCGCCTCGCGGGCACGGCGGTCGGCCTGGACGGCAGCCTCGACCGCCAGCCTGGCGGCGTCGAGCGCTTCCCGGCAGCGCTCGACGCGGTCCTCGGCCAGTTCCAGGTCGCCCCGCAGTTCGGCAAGCCGGTTGCGCTGCTTCAGCCGCACCGCGGCGGGCGTCGGCGTGCCCGCCTGCATGGTCAGCCCGTCCCAGCGCCAGGCGCCGCCGTCGCGGCTGACGAGGATCTGTCCGGGCGCCAAGGCCGGCGCAAGCGCCGATCCGGCGTCGGCATCGGCGACCACCCCGATGTGGGCGAGCGCCCGCGATGCCGCTGCAGGCCCCTCCACATGGCCGGTCAACGGCTCGGTGCCCGCCGGAAGCGGCGCAATGCTGCCATAGGCCGGCAGGTCCCGCCAATGCAGGGGGGCTGCGCCGTCGAGCGACGCCGTCAGGGCGTCGCCGAGCGCGGCGGCCAGGGCGCCCTCGTACCCGGGGGTCACCGCCACGGCATCGACCAGCGGCGGGAATTGCCCGCCGGATCCCGCCTCCAGCAGTTCGGCGAGCGCACTTTCCTCGGCGCGCAACCTGGCGCGGGCCGACTCCGCCGCCGACAATGCCTCGCGCGCCCGCGACTGGGCCGGCTCGGCCTCCGCCTTGGCGTGCTCGGCGACCTCCGCAGCCTCGCGCGCCTGCTCCAACCTCTGCTCGGCGAGCTCCACCGCCAGTTCGGCATCCGACAGGTCGGCGCTGGCGGCGATCTCGGCCTCCAGGGCGGCACGCTGCGCCTGCTGCTCGGCCAGCCGTTTCGCAAGCCCGGCGGCACGCGTCTCCAGCTCGGCCGCCTGGCGCTCGGTGGCGGCACGACGTGCTTCGTCGGCGGCAACCGCCTCCGTGAGCCGGATCAACTCCCGGTCGAGCACGTCGACCCGTTCGCGCGCCTCGGCCAGCGCCTCGCCGGCGGCCTCCTCCAGCACCTCCTCGTCGGCCTGGGCGGCCAGCAGTGCCTCACGCTCGGCGATCAGCCGGGCCAGCGCCTCGCCGGCATCGGCGGCCAGCGCCTCCTCGCGACCGAGGTCGCCGGCGATCTGGCGCAGCCGCGACTCCAGCGCCTGCCGCTGCTCGGTGACGCGTTTTTCCTCGGCATCGAGCTGCTCGCGGGCGATCACCAGCCGCTGCAGGCCGGCGGCGGCCCGCGTTTCATCCTGGCGCTTGTCCGGCAGGCCGGCGGCGGCCTCGGCCCGCCGGGCAACGAGCTGGTTGACCGACAGCATGCGGTCGCGCACCGCGGCCTCGGCAGCGGCGAAGGCGGTGCGGGCGCGGCTGTGCTCCTCCTGCGCCGCGATCCAGCGCAAGTGCCACAGTACCGCCTCGGTCCTGCGGATCTGTTCGGAGAGGCTGCGATAGCGGGCGGCCTGCCGCGCCTGCTTCTTCAGGCTGTTCAACTGGCCGTCCATCGCCGCGATCACGTCGTCGAGACGGGTCAGGTTGCTCTCGGCCGCCTTCAGCCGCAGTTCGGCCTCGTGCCGCCGGGAATGCAGGCCGGTGATGCCGGCGGCTTCCTCGAGAAGGGCGCGGCGCTCCTGCGGCTTGGCGGCGATGATCTGCGCCACCTTGCCCTGGCTGACCAGCGCCGGCGAGCCGGCACCCGAGGCGTTGTCGGCGAACAGAAGTTGCACGTCGCGCGCCCGCACCAGCTTGCCGTTGATCCGGTAGTCGGAGCCGGAGCCGCGTTCGATGCGCCGGGTGATCTCCAGCTCGTCCTGTTCGTTGAAACCGGCCGGAGCGGTGCGCGAGCGGTTGTCGACCGCCAGCGTCACCTCGCCCAGATTGCGGGCCGGGCGGCTGGAGGTGCCGCCGAAGATGACGTCGTCCATGTCGTCGCCGCGCATGCGCTTGGCCGAGGTCTCCCCCATCACCCAGCGCAGCGCCTCCACCAGGTTGGACTTGCCGCAGCCGTTGGGGCCGACGATCCCGGTCATGCCGGGTTCGATGACCAGTTCGGTGGCATCGACGAAAGACTTGAAGCCCGACAGGCGGAGACGCGTGAACTGCACTGGAGAGAAGACCTTTGGTATACTGAACTTGGGATCGGTGCGGGAGATGTTGCCCCCCTAACCTCTCCCGCGATCGGACGGACCTTCGGTCCGCCGAGAGCGGGGGAGGTTAGGAGGGGGGTATACCTTACTTCAGCAGCGCGTCGATCTTCTTGGCGAACTCCTCGAAGGGCTGGGCGCCTTCCACCCGCTCCTTGCCGTCGTTCAGGATGAAGGTCGGGGTGGCCTCCACCTTGTACTGGTTCTGGCCGGTGAGGCGGCTGTTCAGGATGGCGTCGGCCAGCTCCTTGCTGGCGAGGCAGGCGTCGATGGTGTCCTGGCTCATGCCCGCCAGCTTGCCGTACTGGGCCAGCGCCTTGCCGGGATCGGCGGCGCGGCTCCAGGTCGACTGGCTCTTGAACAGCACGTCGGTCAGCGGATAGTAGCGCTCGGCCGGGGCGCAATGTGCCAGCATGCTGGCCTGCAGCGCGGCCTGGTCGAAGGGGAAGTCGCGGAAGATCAGCTTGGCCTTGCCGGTGTCGATGTAGGCTTCCTTGATCTTCGGCAGGATGTCGGTGTGGAAGTGGGCGCAGTGCGGGCAGGTCATCGACGAATAGTCGAGGATCGTCACCGGCGCCTTCGGATCGCCCAGGACGCGGTCGGCCATCAACTCGGACAACGGCGGCAGTTCGGCCGCGGCGCGGGCCGCGCCGGGCGCCGCCGTCATGGCGGTGCCGAACGCGGCGGTGAATCCGATGGCGAGCAGCCCGGCGAGGCCCAGAATTTTGCGGTTCACTTTGCCCTCATTCCTACCAGATGTTGATCTATAGACAGGGACGGCCCGGGGCGTCCAGCACCGGGCCGGTGGAAAAAAAGCGCACGCGTCACCGTGCCGCCCGTTTCGGGCGGGCGAGCAGCGAACGGCCGAAACGCTCCAGCGTGGCGCGCAGCTCCTCGTCCTCGACGGCCGAGGTCGTGGTGGTGACGGTGATCTCCTCGTCCATCGTCAGGGTGCGCGGACGCACCACCGGCGACGGTGCCGACGGCAGGGCGGCATGGACCAGCTTGATCTTCGCGACGGCGCGGTAGCCGAAGAAGCTGTTGATGCGCTCGATGATCTGCGGTTCCAGATGCTGCAGTTCCAGCGCGATGGCGCCCATGGCACGGATGTGCAGGGTCGCCTCCTCGCGCTTGCCGCGGGGAAAGCTCAGCTTGTCGGGAGCGGTGCGCAGCGAAAGCTGGTGGCCGACGATCGACGGCCAGTCGGTGATCAGCGCGCCGAAGGCAAGCCCGCGCTTGCCCAGCACCTTGCCGGCGACCTCCGGAACGGATTGGCCGATGCGACGCGGTCCGGTCATGCTCTGCGATCACTCCTGTTCGGTCCCCGGTCTTTTCCGGGAGCCGGTTTCCGGGTCATGTGGTGTGGCGGCACCCTAGCGCAAGCGTGGCGCCCTGCACAGGGTCCCGCCCCGCTCTTCCCCAGACGCGCCGGACCCTCTATTTCTTCCCCACCATGATTCCTGAAAAGACCGAGGCCGCCCGGCGGCTGTTGTCCTGGTACGACCGCCACCGCCGCGACCTGCCCTGGCGCGCCAAACCCGGCGAGACCGCCGACCCCTACCGCGTCTGGCTGTCGGAGATCATGCTGCAGCAGACCACGGTGCCGGCGGCAGCCCCCTATTTCCGCACCTTCACCGACCGTTGGCCGACGGTCCGGGCGCTGGCCGACGCGCCGCTCGACGACGTGCTGGTGGCCTGGGCCGGGCTCGGCTACTACGCGCGGGCGCGCAACCTCCACAAATGCGCCCGCGTGGTCGCCGAGGCCCACGGCGGACGCTTCCCGGCGACGGAGGCGGACCTGCTGGAGCTGCCGGGCGTCGGTGCCTACACCGCCGCCGCCATCACCGCCATCGCCTTCGGCCGCAAGGCCACCGTGGTGGACGGGAACGTGGAGCGGGTGATCGCCCGCATCTTCGCGGTGGAAGAGCCGATGCCGGCCGCCAAGCCCACCCTGCGCCGCCTCGCCGCCACCCTGACGCCGGACGAACGCCCCGGCGACTATGCGCAGGCGATGATGGACCTCGGCGCCACCGTCTGCACCCCACGCAAGCCCAAATGCATGCTCTGCCCCTGGTCGGAGTTCTGCCGGGCGCGCGCCGCCGGCATCGCCGAGACCTTGCCGCGCAAGCTGGCCAAGGCGGAGAAGCCGACCCGGCGTGGCGTCGCCTACTGGGTGCTGAACCCGGACGGTGCGGTGCTGCTGCGACGCCGGGCGGAGGAGGGATTGCTGGGCGGAATGGCCGAGGTGCCCTCCACCCGCTGGGAACAGGAGGCGCCGGACGATGCGGCGGTGGCGGCGCAGCAGCCGCTTCCCGCCCGCTGGCGCCGCCTGCCGGGGCTTGTCCGCCACACATTCACCCATTTTCACCTGGAGCTTGAGGTGGTCGCCGCCGTTGCGGGCACCGGCTGGCAGTCGGCGGCCGGCACCTGGGTGCCGGTTGACCGGCTGGGCGACCAAGCCCTGCCGTCGGTGATGGTGAAGGTGGTGCGCCACGCCCTGAAGACCGTGTGACGGAATGGGAAGCCGAATGCCGCGCACCCTGCTGTATGCCCTGGCGCTGCTCGTGCTCCTGGCGCTCCCCTGCACGGCCCCGCGGGCAGCACCGCCGCGGCAGGCCGGAGAAGCCGGCCCTGCCGGCGTGGCCCTGGTGCTGGCGCTCGACGGATCGGCCTCGATCACCACCGGTGACCTCGAATTCCAGTTGCAGGGGCATGCCGCCGCCTTCCGCGACCCAGCGGTGGCGGAGGCGCTGGCCGCCGCCCATGCGCTGGTCACCCTCGCCGCCTACTCCGGCCCGCACAGCCTCAGGGTGCTGATCCCCTGGACGAGCCTCAAGCGGCCGGAGGACGCCTCGCGCTTCGCCGACGGCATCGATGCCCTGCCCCGCGGGTTCCAGGGCGACTCGACCGCCATCGGCGCGGCGATCGAGGACGCCGCCGCACTGTTCGACCATGGCGGATCGGCGCCGCGACGGGTCATCGATCTGGTCTCCAACGGCTTCTCGAACGCCGGAATCGATCCGGCGACAGCCCGCGACCGGGTGACGAAGCGTGGCATCGTCGTCAACGGCCTCGCCATCCTCGACGAATTTCCCTGGCTGGAAGAGTATTTCGAGGAGTCGGTGATCGGCGGGCCGGGCAGCTTCGTCAAAGGGGCCATGGACCGCGACAGCTTCGTCGCCGCGCTGCGGCAGAAGCTGATCCTTGAAATGGTGGCACTTCCGGATCACATGCCGGGCGCAAGCGCCGCCGTTCCATGAGCGGGCGATGAAGGGTCTGAGGAGCAAGAAGCATGGAGCGCGTTGATTTCCTGGTGGTCGGTGCCGGCATCGCCGGAGCATCGGCCGCCTATGAGTTGGCGGCGAAAGGAACGGTCCTGGTGCTGGAGCGTGAATCGCAGCCCGGATACCATTCGACCGGCCGGTCGGCGGCGCTCTATACCCAGACCTATGGCCCGGCACCGATCCGCGCCCTGACGGTGGCGAGTTGGGACTTCTACACCCGCCCTCCCGCCGGCTTCGCCGAGCACCCGCTGCTGACGCCGCGCGGCGTGCTGATCATCGGACGCGACCATGAGGCCGCAAGGCTGGACGAGGAGTTCGAGCAGGGACGCCGCCTCACCCCGTCGGTCGAGCGCTGGGACCGCGCCAGGGTGCTGGACCGCGCGCCCTTCCTGCGGGCCGATTACGCCGTCGGCGGCGTGTGGGAGCCCGATGCCCGCGACATCGACGTCCATGCGCTGCACCAGGGATATCTGCGCGGGCTGAAGGCGCGCGGCGGCCGGGTCGCCACCGATGCCGAGGTGCGCGCGCTGGCGCACCGCGACGGTCTGTGGATCGCCGACACCACGGCCGGCAGCTTCGCCGCCCCGGTGGTGGTCAACGCCGCCGGTGCCTGGGCCGACGAACTGGCAAGGCTCGCCGGGGTCGCCACCGTCGGGCTGGTGCCGAAGCGGCGCACCGCCATCACCTTCGATCCGGTCTTCGCCGATCCCGCCGACAAGGCCGGACTCGACGGCTGGCCGATGGTGACGGACATCGCCGAGACCTTCTACGTCAAGCCCGATGCCGGACGCCTGCTGGCGTCGCCTGCCGACCAGACTCCGGTCGCCCCCTGCGACGTGCAGCCGGAGGACATCGACGTCGCCGAAACGGTGGACCGGCTGGAACAAGCCGCGCGCTTCACCGTTCGCAGATTGGCGCATCGCTGGGCCGGCCTGCGCAGCTTCGTGGCCGACAAGGTGCCGGTCGTCGGATTCTCCCCCGATGCGGAAGGCTTCTTCTGGCTGGCCGGCCAGGGCGGCTACGGCATCCAGACCGCACCGGCCATGGGCAGGGTAGCGGCAGGGCTCGCGACCGGCGCCGGGCTGCCCGACGACGTGCGTTCGCTCGGCCTGTCAGAGGCCGACCTGTCGCCGGCCCGCAAGCGTTGACCTTGGGCAACATCGACTTTCGACGAGCTTGACCCCGGACGTCGACCGGACAGCGAGGAGTGCCGCCATGACCCTGGCCAGCCCTGGACGCAAGCGTCTGCAACCATTGATCCTGGCGGCCCTTGGGCTCGGCGCCGCATCGCTCGCCGGATGTGCCAATCCTTCGGCCGATCAGGCGATGTTCGCCCAGACCGCGTTGATCGGCATGCCCAAGGAAACGCTGCTGACCTGCGCCGGCGTTCCGAACCGGCAGGCCACGGTCGACAACCGCGAGTATTTCACCTACAACAGCTCCCGCATCGTCTCCTATCCAAGCCCTCCGATCGGCTATTATGGCTGGGGACCGCGTTACTACGGTTATGGGTACGGATGGCCTGACTACGGCTATGAAGTGACCAGCTATGACTGTCAGGCGACCTTCAGCCTGAGAAACGGGATCGTCGAACGCGTGGTCTATGGCGGTGCAAGCGGCGGTTCGGCACGGCTTGGACAATGCTACGCCATCGTACAGAACTGCCTGGCGTTGATTCCGCAGCAGACGATCAAGCCAACCCCTTGAATTCAATGTCCATGCGACAACTCGTCACTGTTGCAGAGCTGCTGCATCAGGAAAGGATCGGTTGTGCCCCCCTAGTAGCCCTAGTCAAGGTCTGGTAATACCTCCACCGGCTAATGCCACAGAACAGCAACAACGCATTTCGCCTGGAGCAGACCCCATGACCATCCTGTCGCGCGCCGCCGCCGCCCTGCTGGCGACCTCGGCTCTTGTCGCCATTTCTTCTCCGTCCTTCGCCCAGGACTTCAAGGGCAAGTCGGCCGGCGACATCCTGATCCGTGCGCGCGGCCTGGCCGTGCTGCCCCAGGAGAAGGGCACGATCAGCAACTCGGCGCTCGGTGACGTCGGCAAGGCCCGTGTCGGCAACGACTTCATTCCGGAAGTCGATTTCTCCTACTTCTTCACCGACAACATCGCCGCCGAACTGATCGCCGGCACCAGCCGCCACCGCGTGAAGGGCAACCTGCTTTCTGCCGTCGGCGGCATGACGGACGTCGGCAAAGTTTCGCTGCTGCCGCCGACCCTGACCGTGCAGTACCATTTCATGCCGAAGGAACGCGTCAGCCCGTATGTCGGCGCCGGCGTCAACTACACGCTGTTCTACAACGAGGACGCAGCCGAGAGCCCGAACGGCGCCGGCCTCAGCATCACCGACACTCACTACAAGAACCGCTTCGGCTGGGCCCTGCAGGCCGGCGTCGATGTCGCCATCACCGGCAACTGGTCGCTGAACCTTGATGTCAAGAAGATCTTCCTCAAGACCGACGTGACCGCCAACGCGAACCTGGGCGGCGCCGTCCTCCCGGTTTCCTCCAAGGTCACCCTCGATCCGTGGCTGGTCGGCATCGGCGTCGGCTACCGCTTCTAAGCCGGAACAATCCGGACATTGCGCAGGGCGGCTTCCTCCATTCGGAGGAGCCGCCCTCTCTTTTTATGGTTTGGCTTGCGGATTGTTTTCGAGTTCCCATGATTCCATGATTGGAGTCACCGCAAGGGAGCCGTACAGCCATGCATGTCGCCGCCGTCTTGAAGCGCAAGGGCAGCCGCATCATCTCCGCCGCACCGGACGATACGGTGGCCGCGGTCACCCGGCTGCTCACGGAACATCGGATCGGTGCCGTCCTGGTGCTGTCCGGCGATGGCCAGCCGGTGGGCATCCTGTCCGAGCGCGATATCGTGCGTGCGGTTGCCCGTGAGGGCGCCATGGCCCTTGATCGGCCGGCTGCCGACCTGATGACGCGCGAACTGATCACCGCCACGCCGACCGATACCGTCGCCGACATGATGGCGGTGATGACCGAACGGCGCATCCGTCACGTGCCGATCCTCGAGAGCGGCCGGGTGACGGGCGTCATCAGCATCGGCGATGTCGTCAAGGCGCGCATCGACGACGCCGAACTGGAGGTCGAATCGCTGCGCGGATATGTGGCGGGCATGGGGTAAGGCAGCGCCTGCCTCTTCCCCGACACGCTCCCGCCGCCCAAACGGGGCGGCGGGAGGTGGGAACCGGAGAACGGGCGCTTCAAACGGCCGGTGCGTCGAACGGTCAGCTTTCCTCCCCCGCCGGAACGCGGGAGGAAGCCTGTCAGGCCGAGTGCGACTGGGGGAAGGCCATGGCCGCCTGGGTGCGGTTGCGCACGCCCAGCGACTTGAAGATGGCGGTCATGTGGATCTTCACCGTTCCCTCGGACAAGCCGAGTTCATGGGCGATCTGCTTGTTCGACTTGCCCTCGCGCAGGCGGTCGAGCACTTCACGCTGACGCTGGGTCAGGAGCTGTTCGAGCTGCGGATCGGACGGCGGCATGACCGCCCCGCCGCCGCGCTGGTCCGTTTCGGTCCCCTCGCGCAGAACCGTCGCCGGCACATAGACGCCGCCCGAGAAGATCAGGTCGAGCGCACTCAGCATGATCTTCACGCTGGACGACTTGGGAATGTAGCCGGCGGCGCCATTCTCCAGCGCCTCCCGCACATCCGTCTGCGCCTCCGACGCGGAGATGACGACCACCTTCGCATTCGGTTGGCGGTCGCGCAGCATGCCGATGCCCGAGAAGCCCGGCCAGCCAGGCATGCGCAGGTCGGTCAGCACCAGGTCATACCCTTCCCCGGACGCCGCCCCGGACGCCGCCATGTCCAAAAGCTCATCGAAATTGCTGGCTTCGGCGAAAGTTGCATTTTCGCGAAGCTGCTCAAGCAAACGGCGAAGACCTTCCCGGAACAGGACGTGATCATCACCGATCAGGATCTTCATCGCTCAAACTCCCGAACCATGCCTGTCCTCCGAAAGACGCTTCCTGGACCAGAGAAAAGGAGGAGGCTGTTGCCACCCGCATATTCCCTAAAACCCAAAGGATATAGCAGGCACCGGCCGAACGTAAACTCAATAGAGATGTAACACGGTGGAACGAGAACAGACAACCTGAAATTAACTTTTGTCACGGTTTAGCCCCCCGATTGGTAGGGGCCACCGCACCCCATCCGCGATATCTCCAACGACATATTGTCGTTTCCGGCCACGCTCACGCAATCAAGGAGCACCCGGAAAAAAAGGCCGGCCCCGACCCGGGAGGGTTCGGGGCCGGCCTGGCGCGCCGGGTACGGAGGATGGTGGGCCCGCCGCCCTAGAAGGCCGCCTCGTCCATTTCCATCAACGGCTTGGCCCCCGCTGTGATGGCGATGAACAGGCTGTTCACCTGGGGCAGCAGCTTGGTCATGTAGAAGCGAGCGGTCTTGACCTTGGCTTCGAGGAAGGCGGCATCGCCGTCCCCGGCGGCCAGCTTGGCCTGAGCCTTCTCCACCATGCTCAACCACATCCAACCGAGCGCGACCAGACCGAACAGGCGCAGATAGTCGCTGGCCGCGGCGCCGGCCTCCTCCGGATCCTTCAGGCCCTTCTGGGCGATCAGGGCGGTGGCCTGCTGGAGCTTGGCGAAGGCCTTGGCCAGCGGCATGACGAACTCGCCCAACTCGTCCTTCTGCATCGCCGCCTCGATGTCGCGGCCTACGGGGTGGAAGAAATGGCGCAGCAGGCGCCCCATGTCCTGCGGCAGCTTGCGGCCGACGAGGTCGAGCGCCTGGATGCCGTTGGTGCCCTCGTAGATCTGGCAGATGCGGGCGTCGCGGACATACTGCTCGACGCCGGTTTCCCAGACGAAGCCGTGGCCGCCATGCACCTGTACCGCGATGTTGGCCGACTCGAAGCCGATGTCGGTAAACAGCGCCTTGACGATCGGCGTCATCAACTGGACGAACTCGTCGGCGTCGCGGCGGGTCCGGGTGTCGGGATGCTTCTCCGCGACGTCCAGATTGTAGGCGACCAGCGCGCCGAGGGCACGCGCACCCTCGGCATAGGCCCGGGCGGTCAGCAGGTTCCGGCGCACGTCGGGATGGACGATGATTGGGTCGGCCGGCTTGTCCGGCGCCTTCACCCCTGACAGCGACCGGCCTTGCAGGCGTTCACGGGCATAGTTGACGGCATTCTGGTACGACACCTCGGCCAGCCCCAGTCCCTGGATGCCCACTGCCAGACGGGCGGCGTTCATCATCACGAACATCGCGCGCATGCCCTTGTGCGGCTCGCCCACCAGCCAGCCGGTGGCGTCCTCGAAGTTCATCACGCAGGTCGAAGACGCCTTGATGCCCATCTTGTGTTCGATGGAGCCGCAGGCGACGCCGTTGCGCGGACCGACGGAGCCGTCGGCACGGTCCAGGAACTTCGGCACCAGGAACAGGCTGATGCCGCGGGTCCCGGCCGGCGCGTCCGGCAGGCGGGCCAGGACCAGATGCAGGATGTTCTCGGTCAGGTCATGCTCGCCGGCCGAGATGAAGATCTTGGTGCCAGTGATCTTGTAGCTGCCCTCCCCGTCCGGTACCGCCTTGGTGCGGATGATGCCGAGGTCGGTGCCGCAGTGCGGCTCGGTCAGGCACATGGTGCCAGACCAGGTGCCGTCGACCAGCTTGGGCAGGAAGCGCTGCTTCAGCTCGTCCGACCCGTACATCGCCAGCGCGTTGTAGGCGCCGAGCGACAGGCCGGGATACATGCCGAAGCTGAGGTTGGCGGAGCAGATGAACTCCTCCAGCATGGTGTTGACCAGCTTCGGCAGCCCCTGCCCGCCGTAGGCCGGGTCGCAGGCCAGCCCCTGCCAGCCGGCCTCGATGTAGGTGGCGTACGCCTCCTTGAAGCCCTTGGGCGTATGGACCACGCCGTTCTCGAAATGGCAGCCCTCGCCGTCGCCGGACTGGTTCAGCGGGAACAGCACCTCCTCGCACAGCTTGGCACCTTCCTCCAGCACCTGGCCGACGAGTTCCGGCGTCGCTTCCTCGTATCCCGGCAGGGCCGACAGCTTGTCCAGGCCGACGATCTCGTCCAGGACGAAGCGCACATCCTCCAGCGGAGCCTTGTAGATCGGCATCTCTCGTTCCTCCCCCTCAGTTCCGCAGCGGCTTGCCGGTGGTCAGCATGTGCTCGATCCGGTCGATGGTACCGCCGGTGCGCACCAACCCCATGAAGGCCTCCCGTTCCAGCCGCAGGACATGGTCCTCGCCGACCGGCTTGGAGACGTCGGCCTCCTCGCCGCCGCTCAGCACCTCGGCCAGGGCGGCGCAGACCACCTTGTCGTGGGGCGTGACCTTGCCCTGCAGGGCGAAGCCCTCCACCGCCAGATCCATCGCCGCCCTGGCACCGGGACCGGGCAGCACATAGGCCGTGGCCTTCTCCGGAGGGGTGTAGGTCTCCGCCAGTTCCAGCGCCTTGGCCTTGGCATCGGCCAGCAGGCGGTCGCGGTTCATGGTGATGCCGTCGGTGGCGCGGAAATACAGCAGCTCCTTGGCCTCGGCCGCCGACTTGGCGACGGTGGCGGTGCTGATGATCTCGAAGGCCTTGGCGATGCCGGGCATCGGTCCGCGCGGCGCCTTCGGGTTGGCCTGATGGCGGGCCAGCATCTCGGTGCAGCCGCCCCAGGCCGGGATCAGGCCGACGCCGACCTCGACGAGGCCGACATAGGTTTCGGCATGCGCCTGGACATGGTCGGAATGCAGCAGGATCTCGCAGCCGCCGCCGAGCGCCATGCCGCTGGGCGCCGCCACCACCGGGAAGGGCGCGTATTTCAGCGCGCGGTAGGTGCGCTGGCCGCCCTCCACCATCTCCTCGATCTGCGGCCACAGGCCGATGTTCAGCGCGAACAGGGCGAGGCCCAGATTGGCGCCGACCGAGAAATTGTCGGCCTCGTTGTGGATGACCAGCGCCTTCCAGTCGCCACCCGTCTTCCCTTGGCCGTCGCCGATCAGGCGCATGGCCTTCTCGTAGGCGGCCATGATGTCGGCGTCCACGGCGTTCATCTTGCTGGTGAACTCGACGCACAGCACGCCGTCGCCGATGTCCCACAGGCTGGCGGAGCCGTTCTTCCACACCGGCTTGCCGGCGGCACGCTTGATGTCCGACAGCAGCAGCACGCCGTCCGGACGCACGACGGTGTCATAGACGCCTGCGGTGGTCAGGTGCTGGAGCTTGCCGCCCTCCACCCGGTAGAAGGGACGGCCGGCCGCGGTCTCGACCAGCGCCGGGACCGGGATGCCTTCCGAGCGGCAAAGCTCGGCGAACCAGTCGGTGCCCAGCCGGTCGATCAGCTCGAACGGACCCTGCTTCCAGTTGTAACCGAGGCGCATGCCCTCATCGACGGCGACGATGCTGTCGGCGATCTCCGGCACCAGGCTGGCGGCGTAGGCCAGCGTCTGCGCCAGGACGCGGCGGGCGAAGCGGCCGCCCTTGTCCGGGTGCTCGCACAGCTTGCGCAGGTCGCGGCCGGCCGACGACACGCTGTCCAGCCGGGCCTTCTCCGACGGGGCGTAGTCGCCGGTCTGCAGGTCGACCGACTCCTTGACCTTGCCGCCGCCGGCCTTGTTGATACGGTAGAAGCCGCCTTTGCCCTTGCGGCCGGTATAGCCCTCCGCGATCATCTTCGTGATGACCGGATGCTCGCGCATCTGGCCGCGATAGGCGTCGTTCGCCGGCAGGGTCGCGGACATGCTCTTGGCGATGTGCGGCATCAGGTCCAGCCCGACGAGGTCCATCAGGCCGAAGACGCCGGTCTTGGGGATGCCCATCGGACGGCCGCCGACGGCGTCCGCCTCCTCCACCGTCAGGCCGAGATCGACAGCGGCATTCACGGCCGACTGGATCCAGAAGACGCCGATGCGGTTGGCGATGAACCCCGGCGTGTCCTTGCAATGGACCACGCCCTTGCCGAGACGGCGGTCGCAGACGTCGGCGACGGCGGCCATGGCGTCGGCCCGCGTCTCCGGGCCGCCGACAATTTCCAGCAGCCGCATGTAGCGCGGCGGATTGAAGAAGTGGGTGATCAGGAAGTCCTTGCGGAACCCCTCGCCCTGCCCCTCGGTCAGCACCGCCAGCGGGATGGTCGAGGTGTTGGACGACACCACCGAGCCCGCCTTGCGCACTGGGTCGATGCGCTTGTAGAGGTCGGCCTTGATCGCCGGGTTCTCGACGATGGCCTCGACGATCCAGTCGACGTCGCCCAGCAGGGCCAGGTCGTCCTCGAGATTGCCGGGCGTGATCAGCCTGGCGTTCTTGGGATGCATGAAGGGAGCCGGATCGGTCTTCAGCATCTTCGCCACCGCACCTTTGGCGATGGCGCTGCGGTCGGCACCGTCCTTGGCCGGGATGTCGAGCAGGACGCAGGGGATGCCGGCGTTGGCGAAATGGGCGGCGATGCCCGCACCCATCACGCCCGCACCGATCACGGCGGCGCGTTCGATCTTCATCGTATGTCTCCTCCCGATCCCGTCGTCAGACCGCTTCCAGGATGGTGGCGATGCCCTGGCCGCCGCCGATGCACTGGGTGGCCAGGGCGAACTGCTTGCCCTCGCGCTTCAGCAGGGCCGCCGCCTTGCCGGTGATGCGGGCGCCGGTGGCGCCGAGCGGATGGCCGAGAGCCAGTGCGCCGCCGTCCGGGTTGATGCGGGAGGGGTCGATGTCGAGATCGCGCATGCAGGCGATGGCCTGCGACGAGAAGGCCTCGTTGATCTCGATGACGTCCATGTCGTTGATCGACAGGCCGGCACGGGCCAGCGCCTTGCGGGTCGCCGGGATGGGGCCGAGCCCCATCAGCTCCGGCGCACAGCCGGCGACGGCGACCGAACGGATTCGGGCCAGGATCGGCAGGCCGTTGGCCTTGGCGTAGTCCTCGGTCGTCACCAGCACGGCCGCGGCCCCGTCGGTCAGCGGCGAGGAGGTGCCGGCCGTCACGGTACCGTCGGCCATGAAGGCCGGCTTCAGGCCCGACAGCCCGTCGGCAGTGGTGCCGGGACGGATGCAGCCGTCCTTTTCGACAAGCCCCGCCGGGGTCGGGATGCCGACGATCTCGTCGGCGAAGCGCCCCGCTTCCTGGGCCTCCGCCGCCTTGGCATGGGAGGCGACGGCAAGCGCCTCCTGCTCGGCGCGGGAGATGCCGTACTTGCGGGCGACATTCTCGGCGGTGACGCCCATCGAGCAGTAGGCTTCCGGATAAACCTCCTTCAGCGCCGGGTTGGGCAGCGGGTTGAAGCCCATGATCGGCACGCGGGTCATCGACTCCACGCCGCCGCAGACGAAGACCTCGCCGGCCCCCATCTGGATGGCGCCGGCGGCCTGATGGATCGACTGCATCGACGAGCCGCAGTAGCGGTTGACCGTGGTGGCCCCGGCCGTCTGCGGCAGCTTCGCCAGGAAGGAGACGGCGCGGGCCATGTTCAGCCCCTGCTCGCCCTCCGGGAAGGAGCAGCCGACAACCACGTCCTCGACGTCGTCGGTCTTCAGGCCGGTGCGCTCGACCAGCGCCGCGATGACGCGGGCCAGCAGGTCGTCGGGACGGACCTTGGTCAGCTCGCCCTTGTGGGCGAAAGCGAAGGGCGAACGGGCATAACCGGCGATGACGACCGACTTCATGAGTGCTTCTCCTCCATGTCCTGCGTCTCCGTGATGCCGTTGCGGCCAAGATGCTCGGAGATCTGGGTGTCGATGCGGTACAGCTCGCCCAGCGTCTGCTGGACGTCGGCGAGCTGCTGTTCGAGGGCGGAAATGCGGCGCCGGGCGATGCCGCGCATGTAGCGCATCTGCTCGACCTGGGCGTCGTCGCTGTCGTAGAGGTTCAGGAATTCCTTGATCTCAGCAAGGCTGAAGCCCAGCCGCTTGCCCCGGCAGATCAGCGCGAGCCGGGCATGGTCGCGGTGGTCGTAGACCCGGACGGTGCCCGAGCGCGCCGGCGCCAGCAGCCCTTCCTCCTCATAGTGGCGGATGGTGCGGTGGGTCAGGCCGAATTCCGCTGCGAGTTCGCCGATGCCGAAGCTCGCCACCGGTCCCCGGCAATCCGGCCGGGTGCCTTCGAACCCGTCCGGTTCCGTCCCCCGGGCATCGATGTCGCCGGCCAGATGATCCACGCGTCGCCCTTCCTTGACGTTTACGTAAACGTAAGGTCGCCCACGTTCCCTGTCAACAGGCTTGTTGACCACGCAAACCAGTTCGGGCGGTTCTTCGGATCCGCACGCGGGTGCGGCGCGCCCGCACAGCGACAGGATGCCGCGCCCCGGCCCAACCGGCGGGTGTGGCACGCTCCTGACTGGACGCACGTCGCGAGGAACGAAACCTCATTCCCCCGGATAATGGGGATCGGGTGCGACCGGGGACAGACGGCCGTTCAGGCTCCGGGTATCCTGGGTCTGGGTATCTTGGGTCCGGGCGGACAGGACAGGGGACAGGAGACAACCCATGTCAGCGCGCGCCATCGTTTCGCTGGGTATCTGGATATTGGCCATGGTGCTGATGGGCACCATGACGGTCGGCATGGCGCTGGCCTTCTACGTGCTGCTGACGCTGTGCTTCGCCGCGGTGGTGGCGGCGCTGACGGTCCTCACCCGACGGCGGCATGAGGATCCCGGCGAGCAGAGCTACCTTTAGAGTGCGATCGTTTCAAGCGGTACCGCTTGAAACGTGACTCACACGGAAAACCAAAAGCCTAGAGCCTGTCCGGTGCTTCACTAAGCACCGGACAGGCTCTAGCAGGCTGCTGAAAAACTACCAGCGGTGAGCCTTGAGCTGGATCTCGTCGCCGTGGTGGATGCTGATTTCAACCTCGAGGCTTCCATCCTCGG
>NZ_JAGINO010000033.1 GCF_017876115.1 Azospirillum picis | reverse complement strand
CTCCAGCATGATTGCCTCCAGCGCAGCTCACCCCTTGGGCTGCACAACAGCCTTCATCTCGTGCCATCACGCCGGAACTGCCAAAGTAGTGCTAGTGCATTCGCGAAATGCGGTTGAGTAACCGGGGGCGTGGAAGAGCCATCGCAGGAGCCGTTGTCATCGACTTTAAGGAAGGCGGGGACCTGCACTTTCCGGTACTGCAGGATGTCGGACTGCGCCGGATCCGTACCGACGTTCTTAGGTTCGACAATCAGGTAACTCTGGTTGGCATTATTAGGCTTGGTCCAGAATTTGGCGTCCCAGAATGCCGGGTCGCTGACCGGCGGAAAGTGGCAGCCCTGACAGATCTCGCGGTAAAGCGCTTCGCCATGGGCTCGCTTTGCCGGATCGATGGCTCCGAGCACCTCTTCAGGCCATTTCGGCGCCTTCAACCCCTGGAAGCCGGTCGGCATGCCGCCTGGTCCGCGGCTCCACGGGTTGGGGCCGGCCAGCAGTTGCTCCATCTTGTAGATGTTGTCGACCGGAACGGACGATGCGTAGAGCTTGCGATCGGGATTGATCAGGTTGACGCGGGCCGAGACGCCCATCGCTTCTCCGGCATTCCGCACCATCGGCTGCATGATCGAGGCGTCGTATTGCACCCAGTTGAACCAGGAGGCGTTCCAGATGTGAGGGTACTTCACCGGGGCCGTGATGGCGGCGATGTTGGAGAAGGGGTCGAAATCGAGATTGCCGTCCGCCAAGTCGACAGCGAAGACGGTGTTGCCGATCCGGGTCAGCGCATCCAAGCGGTTGAACCCTTCTTCGACCGTCGGGACTCCGCTTCGCTTGATGGCGGAGGTGATGCGGTCGCCCTGCGACTTCAGAGTCTTCAGCGTCTCTCCGAAGGCTCCGCGCAGGGCCGCGGTCTGTTCCGCCGTCCGGTCCGGGCCGAGGACGCGGTCGGCGAAGCGATCGAAGCGGCCGGGCAGCATCTCGGTGTAGAGCAGCGCGATGCCCAGCGCCTTGGTCAGCTTGTCCAGATCGGTCACGGCCGAGCCGCCGTCGATGCGCAGGCTGACCCCGTTATACTCAATGTGGCCGGTGTGGCAGGCGGCGCAGGTCAGGCCGACTTGATCGGGGAGCGGCTTGCCGGTGACGGGGTCGGCATAGCCCCTGGTCCGGGCGAAGCCGACCGGAAGGCCATCCGGGTTGACCTCCTCCTCCATCTGGTTGTAGGCCGCCAGATCGGCCTTTGCGGAGCCGGGTTCGGCGGCGTAGCCGTATTCGCTCGCTGCCCCGCCGTTCAGCTGCTTCGGGCTGGGAATGAAGCCGAAACGCTTCAGGTAGGATTCGTCCGCCAGCAGCTTCGGCTCGCCGCCCAGCCGGACCTCCGGCTGCTCCAGCGCCATGAACCAAGCGTACGGAATCGGGAAAGTCGACGTCCCCTCGCTGGCATGGTGATACCAGTAGCGCTCGCCGGGTTTCCAATTCTGGGCGAGCCAACGTGCTTCCCTGACCGGGGACGTCGTCGGCAATGTTGGGGCACAAGCGCCAAGCAGACCAATGGGTTGCAGGCCGAGAACAACCAGGAAGCACAAGCGGGACGGAGTCATGGGGGGACCTTCGGAAGCGAGGGTTGCTGCGCCTATCCCCCCATTATCATTGTGAGGAATCTGACCTCGCAAGCAGAAAATTGAAAATCATCACGTCGAATAAACCTATAAGGGATTTCATCCGTGCCATATCGGGCTTGAGTCTGTTTCCTGGAAAAAATGAAACTTTTGGAGTGGAGGCGCCGGCCGGTGCCCAAGCGTGAGTTTTTCGCGTCGAAAATGTTTGTTTGATCAGCAACACCTGAGGGAGTCACGCCATGACAACCGATGACCGCCGCAAGTCCACCGTTTCCGATGCCCCATCCGACGCCGCCCAGCGGATCGAGGACAAGCTGGTCGACGAGACCGGCCGGGCCTCCGGCGATCCCGACAAGCCCGTTCAGAAGAAGTGGGAGGAGATGGGGGAGAGGGAGAACATCATCGAGCAGAGCCAGATCGAGAGCGCACGCGACTGAGGGCGATGCGCTGTCCGGCGTGGGCGCCCCCTTAGGCGCTTGCCCCCTCCCTAACCCTCCCCCCCTCCGCGGGAGAGGGAACAAACTCGCCCTCTCCCGCGGAGCGGGGGAGGGAGGGGCCCGCTCGCGAGAGTGGGAGGGTGGGGGCTCCCGCGGTTAGCGGTTCACCGTGCAGGTCAGCGACAGCACGTCGGCGGCCTTGTCGAGATCGTCGGCCTTCACCAGCACGAAATCCGTGCTGAAGGTGGAGATCGCGAAGATCGGCACATGGGCCTGGGCCAGGGGCACGGCGATACGGGCGAGGATGCCGAACAGCGAGAAGTCCACCGTGCCCTCCACCCGGAAGGCGCGCCAGCCGCGTTCGGCCTTGACGTCGTCCGGAACGCGGTCCTCGCGGCAAAGGATCGACAGCTCCTCGCCGGTGCGGGTGGCGCCGACCAGCGGGTCGCTCCAGTCCAGCCAGTCGGGCAGGCCGCTGCCGGGCGGAAGCTGGGCGACGGCCAGCAGTTCCGGAACGATCGCCAGGGTCAGGCCGGACTGCTCGCGCACCAGGGCGGCGCTCAGCGTCGCCTTGTCGACCTCGAACGGCTTCAGGATGCGGCGGGCGCGGTCGGCGAGCGACGGGATGCCGGAGCGCATGGCGCGGCCGAGCATCTCCACCGACACCGGCCGCAGGGTGGCGTCGCGTTCCGCGAGGTCGACCACCGCCTGGAGCGCGCTCGACTGGACGATGCGGCTCGGGCTGTTCTCGAACCAGTCGGCCAGCAGCACGGCGGCGCGATGGCGCTGCTCGTCGTTCATGGTCAGGCGCGGCACGATCTGCGCCAGATGCCAGCGCACCTCGGCCTGGTCGATCGCGACGGCGTCGGTCAGCAGATGCTCGACATAGGGGTCGAGCCAGGCGGCATTGCCGCGCGACACCCGTTCCAGCGCATCGGCGGCGCGCATGCGCACCCCGGCGTCGCGGTCGAACAGGCAGCCGACCAGCTCGGCCAGCCGGCCGCGGTCGGTCGACACCTGCATGGCGACTGACGACGGGTCGCCGGCCGTGCGCCGGTCGCCGCGGGCCAGCCGCAGGGCGAGGGGCGCGTTCCGGATCAGTTCGTCCATCAGCGCCGCCCAGCCGGACGGCTGAAGCGCGTGTTGTTGCCGAGTCGCGAGGCGATCTTCGCCCCGGTCGGTTTGGGCGGCGGCGGGGGCGGCGGCGGCGGTGGCGTCTCGCCGCGCGGCACGCCGCCGCCGGACGCCATCTCGGCCAGATCCTTCACCAGCTTCTGCACGCTGCGCACTCGCGACTGGGCGTCCGGCCATTCGCGGCTGTAGACCAGCTTGTGGTCGGGCCGCAGCTTCATCAGCGTCAGGTGCTGGGCGATGTAGGTCAGCAGCTTGGCCGGCTCGGCATAGAAATTGTCGTGGAAGGCCAGAACCAGCCCCTTCGGTCCGGCATCGACCCGGTCGATGTTGGCCTGCTTGCACCAACGCTTGATGGTGACGACGTCGAGCAGATTCTCCACCTCCTCCGGCAGCTTGCCGAAGCGGTCGATCAGCTCGGCGGCGAAGCCGTCGACCTCGGCACGGTCGACCAGGTCGGCGATGCGCCGGTAGAGCGACAGCCGCACCGTCAGGTCGGGCACATAGGTCTCGGGGATCAGCACCGGGGTGCCGAGATTGATCTGCGGCACCCACTCCTGCGCCGCGGCAGCGGCGATGGCGCCCTCCTGCATCGAAACCCGGGCGTTGGCGACGGCCTCCTCCAGCATCTGCTGGTAAAGCTCGACGCCGACCTCGCGGACCTGGCCGGACTGCTCCTCGCCCAGCAGGTTGCCGGCGCCGCGGATGTCCATGTCGTGGCTGGCGAGCTGGAAGCCGGCGCCCAGGCTGTCCAGCGTCTCGATGACGTGCAGGCGCTGCTGGGCGGTGGGGTTCAGCGGCTTGTTCGGGGCGTAGGTCAGGTAGGCGTAGCCGCGCTTCTTCGACCGGCCGACGCGGCCGCGGATCTGGTAGAGCTGGGCAAGGCCGAACAGGTCGGCGCGATGGACGATCAGCGTGTTGGCGTTCGGGATGTCGAGGCCGCTCTCTATGATGTTGGTGGCGAGCAGCACCTCGAACTTGCCCTCGTCGAAGGCGGTCATCACGTCTTCCAGCTCGCTGGCCGCCATCTGGCCGTGGGCGGTGACCACCTTGACCTCCGGCACCAGCTCGCGCACCCGCTCCGCCACCTTCGCCAGATCCTCGACGCGCGGGCAGACGTAGAAGCTCTGGCCGCCGCGGTAATGCTCGCGCAGGATCGCCTCGCGGATCACCACCGGGTCGTAGGGCAGCACGAAGGTGCGCACCGCCAGCCGGTCGACCGGCGGGGTGGCGATCAGCGACAGCTCGCGCACGCCGGACAGCGCCATCTGCAGCGTGCGCGGGATCGGCGTGGCGGTCAGGGTCAGCACGTGGATGTCGGCGCGCAGCTCCTTCAGCCGTTCCTTCTGCTTCACGCCGAAATGCTGCTCCTCGTCGACGATGACCATGCCGAGGCGCTTGAAGTCCAGCCCCTTGGCCAGCAGGGCGTGGGTGCCGACGACGATGTCGGCGGTGCCCTCCGCCAGTTCCTTCTTGACCAGGGTCTGTTCGCGGGCGGTGACCATGCGCGAGAGCTGGACGACGCGCACCGGCAGGCCATTGAACCGGGTCGAGAAGGTCTTGAAATGCTGGCGTGCCAGCAGCGTGGTCGGCACGACGACGGCGACCTGCTTGCCGCTCATCGCCACCATGAAGGCGGCGCGCAAGGCCACCTCGGTCTTGCCGAAGCCGACGTCGCCGCAGACCAGCCGGTCCATCGGCCGGCCGCTGCCGAGGTCGGTGAAGATGTCCTCGATCGCCTTCAACTGGTCGTCGGTCTCGGGGTAGGGGAAGCGGGCGGCGAACTCCTGGTAGACGCCTTCCGGCGTCAGCACCGGGTCGGCCTTCTTCAGCATGCGCTCGGCGGCGATCTTCAGCAGGGCTTCCGCCATGTCCTTCAGCCGCTTCTTGACCCGCGCCTTGCGGCCCTGCCAGCCGGCGCCGCCCAGCTTGTCGAGCTGGACATTGGCGTCCTCCGAGCCGTAGCGCGACAGCACCTCGATGTTCTCGACCGGGACGTAGAGCTTGTCGCCGCCCTCGTAGATCAGGCGCAGGCAGTCATGCGGGGCGCCGGTGACCTCCAGCGTCTCCAGCCCGTCGTAGCGGCCGATGCCGTGGTCCATGTGGACGACGATGTCGCCCTCGTGAAGGGCCGAATGCTCGGCGATGAAGTTGGCGGCCTTGCGCTTCTTCTTGTGCGGGCGGACCAGGCGGTCGCCGAGGATGTCCTGCTCGGTGATGACGGCGAGGTCGGGGGAGACGAAGCCGTGCTCCATCCCCAGCACGATGGTGCCGATGATGCCGCGGTCGAAGCGGCGGACGTCCTCCATGCTCTCCGCCGGCTCCAGGCCGGGGATGCCGTGGTCGGCCAGCACGTTGGACAGGCGGTCGCGCGAGCCGGCCGAATAGCCGGCGACCAGCACCCGGCGCCCGTCGGCGCGCAGCGCCCGGATATGGTCCTTCACCGCGTCGAAGACGTTGACGTCGGGGCGGTTGCGTTCCTCGGCGAAGTCGTGGCCGCGCTTGCCGCCGGCGTCCACCGTCCCCTTGATGCCGGGGGGCGTGGAGAAGATCTGGAGCTGCGCCACCGCGCGCTCGGCCATCAGGGCGTCCCAGCCGACGGCGTCGAGGAACATCGAGGCGACCGGCACCGGCTTGTAGACCGGGGCGCCCGCCCGCTTCTCGATGGTCATCATCGTATCGCGCGAGGCGTGGAAGTCGACGACCTGGGCCATCCGGGCGTCGCGCGCCTCGACGGCCTGGTGGTCGAGGCTGACGATGCCGCGCGGCAGGTAGTCCAGCACCGTGTCCATGCTCTCGTGGAACAGCGGCAGCCAATGCTCCATCCCGCCATAGGAGCGGCCGGCGGAGATCGCCTCATAGAGCGGGTCGTCGCTGGTGACCGCGCCGAACAGCTCGCGGTAGCCGGAGCGGAAGCGGGCGATCCCGGCCTCGTCGAGGAAGACCTCGGACATCGGCTTCAGTTCGACACTGTCGCGCTTGTCGGTGGTGCGCTGGGTCATGGGATCGAAGGCGCGCACCCCCTCCAGCTCGTCGCCGAACAGGTCGAGGCGCAGCGGCTCGTCGGTACCGGGCGGGAAGAGGTCGACGATGCCGCCGCGCACCGCGAATTCGCCGGGTTCCCGCACCGTCTGGGCGCGGACGTAGCCGTTGCCGGCGAGGTAGCGCTGCAATTTCTCCCGGTCGATGCGGTCGCGCAGCTTGGCGGAGAAGACGGCGTCCTTGAAGGCGCTGCGCGGCGGCACCTTCTGCACCACCGCGTTGACGGTGGTCAGCACGACCAGCGGCGCCAGCCCGTCGCGGTTGGCCGACGCCTCGCGCCGGGCGATCAGCCGGGTCAGCGTGTCGATGCGCCGGGCGACGATGCCGCCGTTGGGCGACACGCGGTCGTAGGGCAGGCAGTCCCAGGCCGGGAAGGTCAGCACCTCCAGCTTCGGGGCGAAGAAGGCCAGCGCCTCGGCCAGCAGGGCGGCACGGGTGTCGTCCAGCGCCACATGCAGCAGGCCGTAGGCCCCGGCCTTCTGTGCAAGCTCCGCCAGGATGCGGGCGTCATGACCCTCGGGCGCGCCGCCGATCAGGAGACGGCCGGCGCGGCCGGGCTGGAGATCGAAACTGACCAAAGGAGGATGCCTCGGGGGTGCGTGGGAACGGGAGGAGCGCGTCAGGAGCCTTGACGTGGTGTGTAGCGGAACGCCGTCAACAGGCGCATCACCTCGTCGTCATGCTCGGCCGGCACCGGCGCCCGCCCGTTCATCCAGTCGTAGAGGTCGGGATCGCCGAGTTCCATCAGTCCCTCGAACTTGTCGAGCATGGCGTGGTCGAACTGGGCGATGTGGGCGTCTGCGAAGCTGCCCATCAGCAGATCCATCTCGCGCGTGCCGCGGTGCCAAGCGCGGAAGCGCAGGCGCTTGCGCCGGTTTTCCAGGGCCTCGGCGTTCTGCTCCGCCGTCTGCATGCCGTTCTCGGTCATCGGATTCCAACGTCGAAAACCCCCGGCGCGGGAATTGCGGAGGGGGGAACCATTCGGGAACCCCATCCTGCACGGGTTGCTTGACCAAAGGCAAGGGGATGCCATATCAGCGGCTGACCCGCGGGGACGACCCCGCCGCCGGCAGCTTCGCCCGGCAAGGGCTCCCGGGTGGGGACGACCCCGCCATTCCAGGACGGAGGCACCGTCATGGCGTGGGTCACGCTGTTCTTCGCCGGTTTGTTCGAAATCGTCTGGGCCATCGGCCTGAAATACACCGAAGGCTTCACGCGGGTGGTCCCAAGCGTGGTGACCGGGGCGGCGATGCTGGCCAGCATCCTGCTGCTGGGCGCCGCGCTGAAGACGCTGCCGCTCGGCACCGCCTATGCGGTGTGGACGGGCATCGGCACGGTGGGCACCGCGGTGCTGGGCATGCTGCTGTTCGGCGAACCCGCCGGCGCGCTGCGGCTGCTGTGCGTCGCGGCGATCGTCGGCGGCATCGTCGGGCTGAAGCTGCTGCACGGGTGAGGCGGATGCCCCCTCCCCATCCCTCCCCCGCTATCGCGGGAGAGGGTTAGGGAGGGGGTGAACTTTCCCTTCACAGCCCCTCGACCCGGCAGGTCAGCGCCAGCGTCTCGGCGGTGTTGGCGACCGCCGACAGGCAGACATCCGCCCGCTCCGGCGGGATCGACACGGCGAAGCGCAGGACGTAGCGCTCGCCCGAGCGGTCGGGCAGGGTCTGGGCGTCGAGGCGGACGATGTTGGCGTCGAACTGGGTGAAGATCTCCGACAGCCGCGCCACGAGGCCGGGCTGGTCGCCGCCCGACACCTCGACGCGGTGGGTGACCAGCACCTGGGGGCCGGGCTGCGGATCGTAGGTGAAGCGGGTGACCTTCACCTCGGCGCCGGCCAGCACGGGCAGAGCCGACAGGCTGCCCTGAAGGTCGGCCACCGTCAGCGCCTCCGGCAGTTCGCAGACCGCGGAGAACTCGGCGCCGCTGCCGAGCGAGGCGAAGGTGGCGTCGCGCAGGTTGATCCCCTGCTCGAACAGGTGGCTGGTCACGCCGGACACCAGTCCGACCCGGTCGGGGCAGAAGGTGGAGACCAGGGCCAGTGCCGTCATGGCGTTCCTCCCGGAATTATCGTCGTCCGCATGCGAAAACCCCCGCGCGCCGCCGGCACGCGGGGGCATCGTCCCCGATGAGGGTCAGGCGGCGGTGCCGCCGACCGTCAGTCCTTCCAGCCGCAGCGTCGGCTGGCCGACGCCCACCGGCACGCCCTGGCCGTCCTTGCCGCAGGTGCCGACGCCGGGGTCGAGGCGGCTGTCGTTGCCGATCATCGAGACCTTGGTCAGGCTGTCCGGGCCGTTGCCGATCAGCGTCGCCCCCTTGACCGCCGGCCCGAGCTTGCCGTCCTCGATCAGGTAGGCCTCGCTGGCCGAGAAGACGAACTTGCCGTTGGTGATGTCGACCTGGCCGCCGCCGAAATTCTTGGCGTAGATGCCCTTCTTGACCGAGGCGATGATCTCGTCCGGCGTGTGGTTGCCGTTGCGCATCACCGTGTTGGTCATGCGGGGCATCGGGTGGTAGGCGAAGCTCTGGCGCCGGCCATTGCCGGTCGGGCGCATGCCCATCAGCCGGGCGTTCATGCGGTCCTGCATGAAGCCGACCAGGATGCCGTCCTCGATCAGCGTGGTGCACTGGCCGGGAGTCCCCTCGTCGTCGACGCTGATCGAGCCGCGGGAGTTCTCGATGGTGCCGTCGTCGACGATGGTGACGCCGGGGGCGGCGATGCGCTGGCCCAGCAGGCCGGAGAAGGCCGAGGTCTTCTTGCGGTTGAAGTCGCCCTCGAGCCCGTGGCCGATCGCCTCGTGCAGCAGGATGCCGGGCCAACCGCTGCCGAGCACCACGGTCATCTCGCCGGCCGGGGCGGGGACCGACGACAGGTTGACCAGCGCCTGGCGCAGCGCCTCGTCGACGAAGCCGCGCCAGGTCTCCGGCTGGATGTAGTGCTCGTAGGTGACGCGGCCGCCGCCGCCGTAGCTGCCGGTCTCCATCCGGTCGCCCTCGGCGACCACGACCGAGACGTTCAGGCGCACCAGCGGGCGCAGGTCGGCGACGCGCACGCCGTCGGCGCGCAGGATCTGCACCGCCTGCCACTCGCCGCTGATCGAGCAGCTCACCTGCCGCACCCGCTCGTCCTTGCCGCGGGCGTAGGCGTCGATGTCGGCCAGCAGCTTCACCTTCTCCTCGAAGGGGACGAGGTGCAGCGGGTTGTCGGGGATGTAGAGGGCGCGGTTGGTGCCGGCCGGCGGCTCGGCCAGCGTGCCGGTGTGGCCGGACTGCACGGCGCGCACCGTGGCGGCGGCGCGGCGGATCGCCTCCTCCGATAGGTTGCTGGCGTGGGCGTAGCCGGTCGCGTCGCCGGCGATGGCACGCAGGCCGAAGCCCTGGGTGGTGTCGAAGCTGGCGGACTTCAGCTTCCCGTCATCCCACCCCAGCGATTCGCTCTGGGCGTATTCCAGGTAAAGCTCCCCATCGTCGGCACTGTGCAGGGCCTCCTGCACCACGCCTTCCACGCGGGCGCGGTCCATGCCGGCGCGGTTGAAGAAGAGATCGTCGGTGACGGCAAGCGCGCTCATGGAAACTCCGGACGTCTGATGGGGGAGCGGGGACCGGGATGCGGTCTCGTTCCAAGGTAGGACAGAGTGTCATAGCCGGCGCTCTCGCGCCCGGCCGTGCGATATGGTCTAACGGTTGGATATAGTGTGGCGACGCGCGGGCGATCCGGCAAGGCTTGCCGCGCGTCCGCGGCGGCCGGAGCGGCGGCGGGCGGAGAAGGGGACGGACATGACCGAAGGCGCGGTGCGGCTGAGCACGGATGCCCTGACCCGCGACGGTGCCGGCGGCCCGCGCCCCTTGCGCGACCATCCCCTGCGCCAGGCGCTGACCAACGAGGTCCATGCCCGGCCGCCCGAATCGCTGGCGACGCCGATGCGCGCCACCATGCTGGCGATGCTGTCCGGCGAAGCGGCCGGCGAGGCCGACCGGCGCCACCTGGAGGCGCTGTGCGACTGGGCCGGCGTCGCCCGGCCGCCGCAGGGCGCCACCCACCACAGCGCCGATTTCGGCAGCTTCCACCTGAAATGGGAGCGCCATACCGAATTCTCGACCTGGACCGTCTTCCGGCCGAGCGCCCTGCCGGCCGGGCGGCTGGCCGATCCCTTCCTGGAGCCGGCGCTGCAGGCGCTGCCGCGCGAATGGCTGGCCGGGCTGCCGGGCGAGCTGCTGGTCGGCATCCACGTCGCCGTGCTCGACCCCGGCACGCCGGAGCCCTCGGCCAACATGATGGCGGCGATGTTCGGGTCGGAGAGCTATGTCGGCTCGCGCGTCGCCGGCCGGGCCGCCACCACCTGGACCGACTTCCGCATCCATGGCGACGGCTTCTCGCGGATGCTGGTTGCCGACCATTCGATGACGCCGCGCCAGACCGGCCGTATCGTCCAGCGCCTGCTGGAGATCGAGACCTACCGCGTGCTGGCCCTGCTGGCGCTGCCGATGGCGCGCGGCGTCCTGCCGCGGATCGGCCCGATCGAGGCCGGGCTGGCCGAGGTCGCGGCGCGGGTCGCCACCCTGCAGGGGCTGCAGGACGAGCGCGACCTCCTGGACCGGCTCACCCGGCTGGCCGCGCAGACCGAGCAGATCGCAGCGGAAACCGCCTACCGGTTCGGCGCCGCCCGCGCCTACCACGACCTGGTGCTGCGGCGAATCGAGGAGCTGCGCGAGATCCGGATCGAGGGGCTGCAGACCATCGCCGAGTTCATGGACCGGCGCCTGACCCCGGCCATCCGCACCTGCGAGGCGGTGGAGGGACGGCTGTCGTCGCTGTCGCAGCGGGTGGCGCGGACCAGCGACCTGCTGCGCACCCGCGTCGAGATCGCGGTCGAGGGGCAGAACGCCGAACTCCTCCAGTCGATGGACCGCCGTGCCCACCTGCAACTGCGCCTGCAGGAGACGGTGGAGGGACTGTCGGTGGTGGCGATCAGCTATTACCTGGTCGGCATCGTCGGCTATGCCGCCAAGGGCATGAAGGGTTTCGGCTTCAAGGTCGATCCGGACATGCTCGTCGGATTGATGATCCCCGTCGTGATCGCCTTCGTCTGGTCGGGCGTGCGGCGGATTCGCAAGGTGCTGGTCGGCGGGCATTGAGAGCCGCCAAGCCCAGGCCGACCTCTCAGCGACCGTGCGCGCAGGGGCGAGCGACCGCCTAACACCTTCGCGCATCTGGTCCTGCCACCGGAACGCCACCATCCTGTTCGACCGGGGCGTCCGAGTCCCGCCGGGACCCGCGACCGGAGTCGTGGCCGGGCAGTGCAACAATGATGCGTGACCGACCGCCGGCCGGCCGTTTCATTGCGTCCACCCGCGGCAGCGTAAAATTTGCGGACCAAGCCAACTGCGACGGAATGCCGCATGGTCCGGCCCCCGCGCGCACTCAACCTTTGTCTGCACCGAACGGCTGAACACGAGGAAAAGTCTATGCATACGAAGGGAGAGAGGAAAGGCTTGTAACCCAGCGGCGCACGGGGATAAGCTCCGGCTGCGGGTATATGTCGCGCTAAGATGGCGTGATCCCTGCATAAACTGGCGTTCGCTGACAAGCCCAACCATGGACCACGCGAACAGGACGCGGTCCGAACGAAGCGGGGCGGAGGGGGCGTCGGCGGGAAGAGACGACCGCGGGCCATGACGAGCGTCGCGGCTAAGAAGGGGTTGGGGATGAAAAGGCAAAGCCTGTGCGCCGCCGGGCTGGCGGCGGTCCTGTCGATGGTCGGATCGTTGGTCGTGCCGTTGGGAAGCGCGCTTGCGAACGAGCCGCGCCCCTGGGAGATGGGCATGCAGCCCTCCGCCTCCCCGGTGAAGCACCTGATGGGGTCGTTCAACGACCTGCTGACCGTCATCATCACGCTGATCGTGATCTTCGTCGCCGGCCTGCTGGCCTATTGCGCCGTCCGCTTCAACGCGAAGGCCAACCCGGTCCCGTCCAAGACCTCGCACCACACGCTGCTGGAGGTCGCCTGGACCGTGGTGCCGGTGATCATCCTGATCGTGATCGCCGTGCCGTCCTTCAAGCTGCTGTACGCCGCCGAGCGCATCCCGCAGGCCGACATGACCATCAAGGTCACCGGCCACCAGTGGTACTGGGATTACGAGTATCCGGACCAGGGCGGCTTCACCTTCTCCAGCTACATGATCCCGGAAAGCGACCTGAAGCCCGGCCAGCGCCGGCTGCTGGAGGTCGACAACCGGGTCGTCGTGCCGGTCAACACCACCGTGCGGGTGCTGGTCACCGCCGGCGACGTCATCCACTCCTGGGCCATCCCCGCCTTCGGCCTGAAGAAGGACGGGGTGCCCGGCCGCACCAACGAGACCTGGTTCAAGGCGGAACGCGAGGGCGTCTATTACGGGCAATGCTCGGAAATCTGCGGCACCAACCACGGCTTCATGCCGATCGCGGTCGAGGTGGTGTCCAAGGAGGCGTTCGACGCCTGGGTCGCCAAGGCCAAGACGGCCTTCGCGCCGAGGGACGGCGACCGCGACGTGGCGCAGCGCCAGACCGGAACGCTGATCCAGTGACGCCGGATTTCGCACCGCCCGTACAGGGACGCACGCGATAAGAAAAACCGTACCCAGCCGCCGCCGGTGCAGGCCCAGATCGCGGGCAGGCGGTGGTCAGGGACAGTGACGAAGGGTTGAGACATGGCAAACGCCGGACAGGCAAGCGGGCATGAACAGGGGCACGAGCACGGGCACGACGATCACCACGTTCCCGGCTTCGTGCAGCGCTGGTTCTATTCGACCAACCACAAGGACATCGGCACGCTCTACCTGATCTTCTCGGTGATCGCCGGGCTGATCGGCGGCCTGTTCTCCGTCATCATGCGCGCCGAGCTGCAGTCGCCCGGCCTGCAGATCGTCGGCGACGGCCAGATGTGGAACGTCCTGATCACCGCCCACGGGCTGATCATGGTGTTCTTCGTGGTCATGCCGGCCTTGATCGGCGGCTTCGGCAACTGGTTCGTGCCGCTGATGATCGGCGCGCCCGACATGGCCTTCCCGCGCATGAACAACATCAGCTTCTGGCTGATCGTGCCGGCCTTCCTGCTGCTGCTGGGCTCGGCCTTCGTCGGCACCGGCGCCGGCACCGGCTGGACCATCTACCCGCCGCTGTCCTCGCAGCTCGGCCACAGCGGGCCGTCGGTGGACATGGCGATCTTCGCCCTGCACCTGGCCGGCGCCAGCTCGATCCTGGGCGCGGTGAACTTCATCACCACCATCTTCAACATGCGCGCCCCCGGCATGACGCTGCACAAGATGCCGCTGTTCGTCTGGGCGATGCTGGTGACCGCCTTCCTGCTGCTGCTGGCGGTGCCGGTGCTGGGCGGCGCCATCACCATGCTGCTGACCGACCGCAACTTCGGCACCACCTTCTTCAACCCGGAAGGCGGTGGCGACCCGATCCTGTTCCAGCATCTGTTCTGGTTCTTCGGCCACCCCGAAGTCTACATCATGATCCTGCCGGCCTTCGGCATCATCAGCCACATCGTGTCGACCTTCTCGAAGAAGCCGGTGTTCGGCTATCTCGGCATGGCCTACGCCATGGTCGCCATCGGCGTCGTCGGCTTCGTCGTGTGGGCGCACCACATGTACACGGTCGGCCTGGACGTCAACACCAAGGCCTACTTCACCGCCGCCACCATGATCATCGCGGTGCCGACGGGCGTGAAGATCTTCTCATGGATCGCCACCATGTGGGGCGGCTCCATCGAGTTCCGGGTGCCGATGCTGTGGGCGCTCGGCTTCATCTTCCTGTTCACGGTCGGCGGCGTCACCGGCGTGGTGCTGGCGAACGGCGGCCTCGACAACTATATGCACGACACCTACTACGTGGTGGCACACTTCCACTATGTGCTGTCGCTGGGCGCGGTGTTCTCGATCTTCGCCGGCTGGTACTACTGGATCGGCAAGATGTCGGGACGCCAGTATCCGGAATTCTGGGGCAAGGTCCATTTCTACACGACCTTCATCGGCGTCAACCTGGTGTTCTTCCCGCAGCACTTCCTGGGCCTGTCGGGCATGCCGCGCCGCATCCCGGACTACCCGGACGCCTTCTGGGGCTGGAACATGATCTCGTCGCTCGGCGCCTACCTCTCCTTCGCCTCGACGCTGCTGTTCGTGTGGATCGCCTGGAAGACGCTGCGCAGCGGCGAGCGGGTTCCCGCGGCCTATTGGGGCCCGCAGGCCGGCACGCTGGAGTGGTCGGTCAGCTCGCCGCCGCCGTTCCACGCCTTTGAGACGTTGCCGCAGGTGAAGTGACCATGCTAACCGGCGGGCGTCGCCGCGAGACGATGCCCGCCAAAGGGACGCCCGGCCGACGGAACCGGGGTTAGAGGACAACAAGGACAGGCTATGACGGACGTGACCAATGATCTGACGCTCGACCGCATGGGAGGAGCGTCGGCCGGCGACTTCATCGAACTGCTGAAGCCGCGGGTCATGTCGCTGGTGGTCTTCACCGGGCTCGCCGGCGTCGTGTTGGCGCCCGGCCACATCCATCCCTTCCTGGCGGCGGTCGCCGTGCTGTGCATCGCGGTCGGCGCCGGCGCCTCGGGTGCCATCAACATGTGGTACGACCGCGACATCGACGCGGTGATGACCCGCACGGCCAAGCGCCCGATCCCGTCGGGACGCGTCGAGCCGGCCGAGGCGCTGGGCTTCGGCATCACACTCTCGGTCTTCTCGGTCGTCGTGATGGGGCTGGCGGTGAACTGGGCCGCGGCGGCGCTGCTGGCGCTGACCATCGGCTTCTACGTCTTCGTCTACACGATGTGGCTGAAGCGGCGCACCCCGCAGAACATCGTCATCGGCGGCGCCGCCGGCGCCTTCCCGCCGATGATCGGCTGGGCGGCGGTGACGGGCAGCGTGGACACGGCCTCGATCCTGCTGTTCCTGCTGATCTTCCTGTGGACCCCGCCGCATTTCTGGGCGTTGGCGCTGTTCCGCAACAGCGACTACACCCGCGCCGGCGTGCCGATGATGCCGGTCGTCGCGGGCGAGCGGGCGACCAAGCGGCAGATGCTGGCCTACACGCTGATCCTGCTGCCGGTGGCCGCCGCCCCGTCCTTCGTCGGCATCGCCGGTCCGGTCTATCTGGCGGTGGCCGCCGTGCTCGGCCTGATGTTCGTCGGCTGTGCGGTGCGCGTGCTGCGCGCCGTGGACGACAAGCCGGCCAAGAAGATGTTCGGCTTCTCGATCCTGTACCTGTTCCTGCTGTTCGCCGTGATGATGGCCGAACGGCTCGCATTCGGAGGTGGGGCATGGTGGTGATGGAGCGCGATCTGTCCGGTACCCCGTCGGTTGATGCCAACCTGGCCGATGCCCCGCCGGAGGAGATCCGGCGGCGGCAGGCGGCGATGCGGGCCAGGAAGCTGCGCAGCCGCAACCTGGCGGTGCTGTTCGCACTGCTGGCGCTGGTCGCCCTGTTCTACGCCATCACCGTGGTGCGGATGAGCGCGGGGCACTGAGCGATGGCCGGGGACGACCACAAGATCCGCCGCCGCAACCGGGTCCTGCTCGGATCCCTGTTCGGGCTGGTGATGGGCATGATCGGGCTGACCTACGCGTCGGTGCCGCTCTACAGCCTGTTCTGCTCGGTCACCGGTTTCGGCGGCACGACGCAGCGGGCCGAAGCGGCGGCTGCCAAGGTCCTCGACCGCAAGGTCGCCATCCGCTTCAACGCCGACACCAACAGCGCCCTTCCCTGGTCCTTCAAGCCGGAACAGCAGGAACTGGTCCTGAAGCTGGGAGAGACCGGGCTCGCCGCCTACCGGGCGGAGAACCGGGCGAACCGGGCCACGGTGGGCACCGCGGTCTACAACGTCACGCCCGAGAAGGCGGGCGCCTACTTCAACAAGATTCAGTGCTTCTGCTTCGACGAGCAGATCCTGCAACCCGGCCAGGCGGTGGACATGCCGGTGACCTTCTTCGTCGACCCGGCGATGGCCGACGATCCCAACATGGACGACGTGACCACGATCACGCTGTCCTACACCTTCTTCCGCGCCAAGGACGGAGAGGCGGTGCTGGCCAGGCAGGCCGCCGCTTTGACGGACGCCTCCTCAGCCGGGGCCGGGACAGGCAAACAAAAGGCGGAGCCGGGAGCGACCGCCGCTAACTAACCATACAGGGGTAGAGAGACGATGGCCGACATCACCCACGGGCAAATGCCGCATGCCGAACCGTCAGCCCACCAACCGGGCGCCGGCATTCCGCATCCCTACCATCTGCTGAAACCCAGCCCGTGGCCGCTGATCGGCGCCTTCTCCGGCGGGCTGCTCGCCACCGGCATGGTCGTGTACATGCATGGCGGCGGCAAGTTCCTGCTGGTGCTCGGCGTGCTGGCCATCCTGGTGACGATGTTCGGCTGGTGGCGCTCCGTCATCCGTGAATCGGTGGTGGAACGTGCCCATACGCCGGTGGTGAAGATCGGCCTGCGCTACGGCATGGCCCTGTTCATCGCCTCGGAGGTGATGTTCTTCGCCGCCTTCTTCTGGGCCTTCTTCCACGCGGCGCTGGAGCCCAAGGCGACGGCCGTCAATCCCGACGCCCATTGGCCGCCGCCGAACATCCACGTCATCGACGCCTTCGACATGCCGTTGATGATGACGATGATCCTGCTGCTGTCGGGCGTCACCGTCACCTGGGCGCACCATGCGATCATCGAGGGCCGCAACCGCGAGGCGGCCAAGGCGCTGGGGCTGACCGTGCTGCTGGGCGTGATGTTCAGCTTCTTCCAGGTCTATGAGTATGTCCACGCCGCCTTCAAGTTTACCGACGGCATCTTCCCCTCGACCTTCTACATGGCGACCGGCTTCCACGGCTTCCATGTGCTGGTCGGCACCGTCTTCCTGGCGGTCTGCTGGGTCCGCACCGTGAAGGGCCATTTCACCCCGAACAGCCACTTCGGCTTCGAGGCGGCGGCCTGGTACTGGCACTTCGTCGACGTGGTGTGGCTGTTCCTGTTCGTCTCCGTCTACTGGTGGGGCGGCCATGGCGGTGTGATCGCCGCCCACTGAGGACGGGAGCCGCCGTTACTGTGAGCGACCATCATCCCCCCGTCTCGCCGGCCGCGGCGGGCCTGCGCTGCGTCTGCCCGCGCTGCGGCCGGGGACGGCTCTTCGACGGCTACCTGACGGTGGCCGAGCGTTGCGGCGTCTGCGGCCTGGACTTCTCCAAGGTCGACAGCGGGGACGGTCCGGCCGTCTTCCTGATCTTCATCCTCGGCTTCCTGGTGGTGCCGGTGGCGCTGTGGGTGTCGATGAACGTCGACTGGCCGCTGTGGCTGCATGCCATCGTGTGGAGCATCGTCGTGCTGGCCCTGACGCTGGGGATGCTGCGGCCGGCCAAGGCCTATGTCGTCGCCTTGCAGTACCGCTACCGCCGCAGCGAGGTCGAGTAAGGGTGATGGAGGGAACGCTGTCCGCCGGGACCGCCCGGCGCTTCCGGCCCAGCCTGGGCGCCACGCTGGTGACCCTGGCCGGGCTGGCCGTCACCATCGGGCTCGGCACCTGGCAGGTCGAGCGGCTGCAGTGGAAGACCGCTCTGGTCGAGCGGATCGACCGCCGGATGGCGGCGCCGCCGGCGCCGCTGCCGGCGCGGATCGACGATCCCGCGGCCTGGGAATTCCGGCCGGTGACGCTGACCGGCCGCTTCCTCGACAAGGAGATGCTGCTGATCGCCCGCCCGCATCCGGGGCAGGCGGGCTACGAGGTGCTGACGCCGCTGCGGCGGTCGGACGGTGCCGGGATCGTGCTGGTCAACCGCGGCTTCGTGCCGATGGACCGCCGCGATCCGGCCACCCGTGCCGCCGGCCGGACCGAGGGGGAGGTGACGCTCCGCGGCATCGTCCGTCTCCCGCACGCCGCCGGCCTGTTCCAGCCCGGCAACGGCACGCCGGCACCGGGGGCGGTGTGGATGCGCGTCGATCCGCCGGCGATGGCGGCGGCGCAGGCGCTGGGCGAGGTCGCCCCTGTGGTGGTGGAGATGCTGCCGGGGCAGGGCGGCGGTGCGTCGGGCTCGCCCGCCGGGATCGAGCCACGGGTGGAACTGCCCAACAACCACCTGCAGTATGCCTTGACCTGGTACGGGCTTGCGGTGACGCTGGCGGCGATCTACGTGCTGTCGCAGCGGCGACGCGCCGACACCGGAACCGACGGACCACCCGATGACCGCATATCAGGAGCTTGAGCGCCGCCACGCCCGCATCGCCGCCATCGGCGATGCGCTGGGCATCCTCGGCTGGGACACGCAGACCATCATGCCGGAGGGTGCCAACGACGGCCGTGCCGAGCAGACCGCGACGCTGTCCGTCATCGCCCACGAACTGGCGACCGACCCGCGGATGGCCGACCTGCTGGCCGAGGCGGAAGCCGGGGCCGGCGACCTGGACGCCTGGCAGCGCGCCAACCTGCGCGAGATGCGCCGGCACCATGTCCATGCCACCGCCATTCCCGCCGACCTCGTGGAGGCGACCAGCAAGGCGGTTTCGGTCTGCGAGATGACGTGGCGCGCCGCACGGGCGGAGAGCGACTTCGCCAAGCTGCTGCCCTCGCTGACCGAGGTTCTTGCCCGCGTGCGCGAGGGCGCGGAGGCAATGGGCGCCGTGATGGGCATCAGCCCCTACGATGCGCTGCTCGACGCCCATGATCCCGGTGCCCGGGCAGAGCGCATCGACGCGCTCTTCACCGATCTCGCCGCCTTCCTGCCCGACCTGATCGGCCGGGTTCTCGACCGGCAGGCGTCGCAGCCGGCGCCGCTGCTGCCCGCGGGGCCGTTCCCGGTCGACCGGCAGCGCGACCTCGGCGTCCGCATGATGGAGCGGCTAGGCTTCGACTTCAGCCGGGGGCGGCTCGACGTGTCGCTGCACCCCTTCTGCGGCGGTGCCACCGGCGACGTCCGCATCACCACCCGCTACGACGAGGCGAACTTCGCCGACGCGCTGATGGGGGTGCTGCACGAGACCGGCCATGCGCTGTACGAACAGAACCGGCCACGAGCCTGGCTGAGCCAGCCGGTCGGGCAGGCCCGCGGCATGGCGGTGCATGAGAGCCAGTCGCTGCTGATGGAGATGCAGGCCTGCCGTTCGCCGGAGTTCATCACCTGGCTCGCCCCGGTGGTCCGCGAGGCGTTCGGCGGCGAGGGGCCGGCCTGGGAGGCGGACAACCTGCGCCGCCTCTACAGCCGGGTGGAGCGCGGCTTCATCCGCGTCAACGCCGACGAGGTGACCTATCCGGCGCACGTCATCCTGCGCTATCGGTTGGAAAAGGCGCTGATCGCCGGCGACCTGACGCTGCCCGACCTGCCGGGCGCCTGGAACGACGGCATGGCCGAGCTGGTGGGCGTGGTGCCGCCCGACGATCGCCAGGGCTGCCTGCAGGACATCCATTGGCCGGGCGGCGGCTGGGGCTACTTCCCCAGCTATACCCTCGGTGCCATGACCGCCGCGCAGCTCTTCGAGGCGGCCCGCACTGCCGATCCGGAGATCGTGCCGGCCCTGTCGCGCGGCGAATTCGCGCCTCTCGTGACCTGGCTGCGGGTCAATGTGCATGAGACCGGCTGCTATCACGCATCCGGCGACGACCTGCTGAGAGCCGCCACCGGCCGTCCGCTGGACGCCTCGGTGTTCAAGCGGCATCTGGAGCGGCGGTATCTCTGACGCCGCCATCGCGGCGTTCCTATGCGGTCATCGCCGCGAAAGGCGCCGGCCTTGCCCCCTCCTGACCTCCCCCGCCGGGCGGGGGAGGGGCTGCCGCCGAGCGCCGACAAGCCTCTCCCGAGATCGGACGGACCTTCGATCCGCTAAGCGCGGGCGGCGGTGCGCAGTGTTTCCTCGGCCGCCCGGATCAGGGCCATCGACTTGTTGACCGTCTCCTGGTACTCGGATTCCGGGTCGCTGTCGGCGACCACGCCACCGCCGGCCTGCACATACATCATGCCGTCCTTCAGCACGGCGGTGCGCAGGGCGATGCAGGTGTCCATGGCGCCTGAGGCGCCGAAATAGCCGACGCATCCGGCATAGACGCCGCGGCGGGCCTTTTCCAGCTCGTCGATGATCTCCATCGCGCGGACCTTCGGCGCGCCGGACACCGTGCCGGCGGGAAAGCCGGCGACCAGCGCGTCGAGCGCATCGTATTTCGGATCGAGGTCGCCCTCGACGTTGGAGACGATGTGCATGACGTGGCTGTAGAGCTCGACGATCATCTTCGCGGTGACCTTCACCGTCCCGATCTTCGCCACCCGGCCGACGTCGTTGCGGCCGAGGTCGAGCAGCATCAGGTGCTCGGCCAACTCCTTCGGATCGCTCAGCAGGTCGGCGGCCAGGGCCTCGTCCTCCGCCGTGGTTGCGCCGCGCTTCCGGGTGCCGGCGATCGGGCGGACGGTGACCTTGCCGTCGCGCACCCGCACCAGGATCTCCGGGCTGGAGCCGACGACCGTCAAATCGCCGAAGTCGCAGTGGAAGAGGAAGGGCGACGGGTTCAGCCGGCGCAGCGTGCGGTAGAGTGCCAGCGGCGACGGCTTGAAGGGGAAGCGGATGCGCTGAGACGGCACGACCTGGAAGATGTCACCGGCGCGGATGTACTCCTTCGCCTGCTCCACGATCGCGTGATACTCCTCGCGCGTCGTGTTGGAGGTCCAGGCCAGCGGCAACCCATGTTCGGTGCGCGGCTCGCGCCGATAGGGAAGGGGCCGCTCCAGGTCGGCCAACGCGTCGACCAGGCGTTCGCGGGCATCGGCATAGGCGCTGGCGGCGTCCTTGCCCGCCTTGGGCCAGACCGGCGTGACCAGGGTGATCGAATCGGTGTGGCTGTCGAAGATGGCGATGATGCTGGGCCGGGTCAGGATGGCGTCCGGGATGTTCAGCTCGTCGGGATTGCCGTCCGGCAGCGTTTCCATCAGCCGGACCATGTCGTAGGTCATGTAGCCGAACAGGCCGGCGGCCATCGGCGGCAGCTCGGCCGGCAGATCGATGCGGCTCTCGTTGATCAGCGCCCGCAGCGCCTCCAGCGGGGCCGCATCGAGCGGACGGTAGGCGTTGCGGTCGTGCAGGGCGTCGCAGTTGATCTCTGCCCGGCTGCCGCGCGAGCGCCAGACCACGTCCGGCTTGAAGCCGATGACCGAATAGCGGTCACGCCGGGACCCGGCCCCGCGTTCGGCCGATTCCAGCAGGAAACCGAAGGGCCGGCCGTCGGCCAGCTTCATGTAGGCGGAGACCGGCGTCTCCAGGTCGCTGACCAGCGTGGTCCACACCACCTGCGGCCGACCGGCGGCATAGGCGGCATCGAAGGCGGTGGTATCGGGCTGGACCTTCACGGCACGGGACCTCTTGTTTCCCCCGCTGGAAGCCTCGGCCGGTGAAGCCGGGGCTCTCAGCGGCGGGCTTCAGTTGCTGGCGAAGAACTGGTCGATGCGCTGGCGATGGATCTGCACCGGGTACTTGTCACGCAACGCGTTGGTGAACTCGGCGATCAGATCGTTCTCGATCCCCTGGTCCACGGTCGCGCGCATCTGCGACAGGTCGGCGTCGGCGGCCTTGGGATCGGCCGCGATGACCTCCTTCAGGCGGGTGACGACCTGCGCGTCGGGGGTGGAACCGGTGACGACCTCGCCCGGCTTGGCGGCGAACAGCTTGGGCACCATGTCGGCCGGCAAGCCGTCGACGGAGCGGGCGTCGCGGGTGAACGGGGTCGTCATCGCGAAGCTGGCGCCGGCGGCGGTCGCCACGTCCTGCGCGGCGGCCTCGGCGCCCTGCTTCAGCTTGGCGGCGATTTCTTCCGCCTTCTTGGCGGCACGGTCGGCGCGCTGTTCCTTCTGCCAGTCGGCGATCACGTCGTCGCGGACGGCGTCGAGCGGACGGACGGCCGCCGGGATCACGCTGTCGACCCGGACGGCGGTGAAGACGCTGCCCTCGCCCTCGGTCAGGTTGGAGGCGGCGCCGGTCTTGAGCTGGAACGCGGTGGGGAGCAGGGCCTTGAAGCCCGGCAGGTTGGGCGCGGCGTCCCGGCCGTCGGGCGACTTGCCGGTGCTGTCGACCGCCGCGACCTTGGTCAGGACCAGCCCCTGGGACTTGGCGACCTCTTCCAGCGGCGCGCCGCTGGCGAGCTGGTCCTCGGTCCGGTTGGCGATGGAGAAGACGGCGTCCAGCGCCTGTTCCTTCCTCAGTTCGGCCAGGAGCTGGTCGCGAACGTCGTCGAAGCTCTTGGTCGCGGCCGGCGTCACGCCGGTGACGGCGAGCACATGCCAGCCGAGCCCGCTCTTCAGCGCGTCGGAAACCTTCCCGGGTTCGACGGCGAAGGCGGCATCCCCGATTTCCGGCAGGTCGCTGCGGGCGATGTTGTCCAGCGTCACCGGCTCGACGCCGGCGTCCTTGGCCGCTTCGGCCAAGCCCTTGGACTTCGCGGCCTCGGCGATCTGCTTCGCCTTGGCCTCGTCATCGACGACGACCATCTGGATGTTGCGCTTCTCGGGGGTGCCGAACTCGTTCGCACGATCCTCGAACGCCTTGCGGAGCTGGGCGTCGTCGATGGCGATGTCCTTGGCCAGCGCATCCGGCGAGAGCTGCGCCACGGTCAGGCTGCGGTATTCGGGTGCGGTGAAGCGAACCTGATGCTCCTCGTACGACTGCTTGATCGTCGCCTCGTCGGGCGTGCCGACATCGCCGATCGAGGCGTTGGGCAGGGTCACCAGTTCCACCACCCGCTTCTCGCCGCGGTAGCGATACAGCTCGCTCACCAGCAGCGGCGGCGTCGGGACGGCGGCGCTGAAGGCACCGGCCACCAGCTCGCGCCCGGTCTCGCGCCGGACGACGGCGACATAGCCGTCCTCGGTCAACTGGTTGTTCCGCAGCACCGTCCGGAAGACGTTCGGGTCGAACTGGCCCTGCGGGTTGCGGAAGGCCGGTTCCTCGGCGATGCGTGTCCGCACCACCTCGGGTCCCACCGAGATGCCCATGTCCTCGGCGGCCTGATCGAACAGCGAACGCTGGATGAGCGTCTGCAGGGACTGGTCGAGCAATCCGAAGCGCTTGGCCTGTTCGGTGGTCAGATTGCCCCCGAGCATCGGGCGCAGCCGTTCCATCTGGCGGCGGAATTCCTGGTCCAGGGCTTCGCGGCCGATCTCCACCTTTCCGACTTCGGCGACGGTGGTGGGCGTGGTGGACCGGAAGACGTCGCCGATGCCCCAGATGCCGAAGCTGAGGATCAACAGGACGAACAGGATCTTGACGACCCAGGAGCCGGCGAAATTGCGGATGAACTGGAGCATGGGACCCGAATCTAAGCGCGTCGTTCGGCCTTCCGGCCGGGGCGGCGCATCATAGATAGGGGAGGGTGGGGCGGCAACAGCCCATTTCCGCCGGCCCGTCTCATCAAGGCCGCCGGCACGCACGACAGTGCGAACATGCGAAAGCCCCGGCCCGCCTGCGATGGCGTGCCGGGGCTTCCCGGGGAACGGTTGTTACTTCTTCAAGGCGTCGCGGGCGGCGTCCTTGGCCCCGCCGACGGTGTTCTGCACCTTGCCGGCAGCCTTGTCGGCACGGCCTTCCGCTTCCATCTTGGTGTCGCCGGTCAGCTTGCCGGCGGCTTCCTTGATCGAGCCCTTGACGGAACGGGCGGCGCCCTCGATGCGATCCTTGTCCATAGTGGCAACCTCCATATCGTGTGTTATGGCAGGACAACAGGCCGGAAGACAAAAGGGTCCCGTCCAGGACTGAGCAAAAGGGATGAGCGAAGGGTTTGAGGGAGCGGAAGCGGTACCTGCGCCGGACCGCGGAGGCGGCAAGCGGAGGAGGCGGGACGCGTCGCGGCCGGTATCAGGCCGTTCGGGTCACGATCCCAGGACGTCGGCGATCGCCGACAGGCAGCGCGCGTGGGTCGCACATTCCTCGCAGGAGGGAGCGGGCGTGCAGTTCTGGCGCCGGAACTCTTCCAATGCCCGGATCAACGCCCGCTTCTTTTCGTTCGAGATGACGTCGGTCGCGCGGATGGTGTCGAGGGCGTCCTGCATGGGGTTGGTCACGTCGACGATCATTTCGGTGTACCCCCTTCACCGGCAAATTTATGTTGTGTGCCAACGGAAGTCTATGAAAGCGCTGTAATATGGCGGCAGCAAATTGAAACGAACCGTCGCGTTCGTCCACAAGAGATCTCGCTTTGGTTACGGCAGGCCGGGGGGCGATCCGGAAAAGCAAGGGCGGGCGACGGATGTTCTGAAAAACGGCAGCGATCAAGAGGCTTTGATGGAGCGGACGGTCTGGCCGACGCTGGTTTTGTACGGCGTGGCGGCATTGGCGGAAATCGGGGGGTGCTTCGCCTTCTGGGCTTGGGTGCGTCTCGGGCGCAGCGCCCTGTGGCTCGTTCCCGCGGTCGCGAGCCTGTGCCTGTTCGCCTGGCTGCTGACCAGGGCACAGGCGGACTTCGCCGGCCGGGCCTACGCCGCCTATGGCGGCGTCTACGTCGGCGCGTCGCTGGTGTGGCTGTGGCTGGTCGAGGGCACGCGGCCCGACCGCTGGGATGCGGCCGGCGGGCTGCTCTGCCTTGCCGGTGCGGTGCTTATTCTTGCCGGCCCGCGCACAGGCTGAGGCCCGGCGCGGCGAGGCATGAAGAGGGCGGGCGATTGACCGACCGGCGGAGCGCCGGACCGTTCACCAGCACAAGGCTGCCCCTGTCGAGGCGCAAATAGGCACCAACGCGCACCGCACGTCTCAGGATATCGTCGTTGAGCATGATTTGCGCATCGGCCAGGGTCAAGGGAGAGCCCTGATAGTAGGCACGGCCATCGGCATGGCGGATCTGGCTGTATGCATTTGTCATGTCGCGATGCTCCCTTTCCCTTGTCGGCCGGTCTGCTACGGCCTGTTGCGCGGTGCGGCTGCCGCGGGCGTCGTCCCCGAGTTCCCGTTCCAATCGGACAAACGCCGGAAGCCTCCGGTTTATTCCCCTTTCGATACGGCGCCGGTGGCTTTTTTCTGCCAAGGCGCAGGTTTCGGTCGGCCCCGGAAGAATTCGTTTCCGGGCAGCAATCCGAGCGTCTCCAGGCTCCGGGAGGAGGCCGCAGGCCGCTCCCATCGCTGTCCGCGCGGCATGCCTCGCCGCTTTCCTTGCCGACTCGGCGGATGGCTGAAAGAAAATCCTGCCAATCATACCGCCTCTAGTCCAGGCGTACACACATGATGCCGCAGATTTGTTGCAGATCACGCGCGCAAAAGGTGTAATCGGCGGGCGCACATCTCGCGGCTACCCTGGAATCCGGCTTGGCGCATTGAACCATGTCAAACGCTTTGGCCCGATCAATCGTTAGAGTGCGAAAGCAATTGTCGGGTTGCGGCGTTACCGGTCCCGGGATCGGACATTGCTGGATGGTTGGAAAAAAATGTCGGCTCGAATCATAATACCTCCGGCCGACATCGGATTGCTGATCGCGGCCGGGCGGGACGGAAGAGAGAAAGCAGGGCGTTTCGTGGACCTACAACCGTCGGATCAGAGCGGTGGTTCCGGCCGCGACGGGGGCGCCAGCCTGCCGCGCGACCCGGTGTTCCTCGCTTCGCTGGCTTCGAGCCTGCTGGATCAGGGCGTCGCCGCCCTGGTCTATGTGGACCGCAACGGGGTGTGCCTGCACACCGACGATCGCTTTGCGGCGGCGCTGGCGCTGGCGCCGGCCGACCTGATCGGAAAGGCGCTGGCGGGGTTCGACCATCCGGTGCTGTCGGCGCTGGCCGAGACGATCGCAACCGTCACCAGGATGCCCGACGTCGATGCGTTGCCGTTGGACTGCCAGTCCGTCGGCCGCGACGGCCATCCCGCCATCCTCAGCGGGACGGTCATGGCGCATCGCGACGGCGGGGGAGCGACGCTCGGCCATCTCGGCGTGTTCCACGATACCGGCGATCCGGACCGCATCGCGCAATTCGCCGCCTGCCGCGATACCTTCGTGGCGACCCTTCTGGACGCCGCGGTGGACGGCATCATCGTTTCCGACCGCACCGGCATCATCCGGTCCATCAATCGTGCCTGCTGCCGGCTGTTCGGCTATCGGGACAGCGAACTGGTCGGGCGGAACATGACGATGCTGATGCCGCCGCCCTTCTCGCGCGATCACGACCGCTTCGTCGACAGCTACATGAAGACCGACCGGGCGAAGATCATCGGCATCGGCCGTGAAACCCTGGGGCAGCGCAAGGACGGCACGGTCTTTCCGATCCATCTCAGCGTCGGCGAGGCGAGGACCGGGAACAGCGTGACCTTCGTCGGGATCATCCGGGACCTTTCCGAACGGCTCGCCGCCGAGAAGCGGGCCTCCTACCTGGCGCGCCACGACCCGCTGACCGGCGTGCTGACACGGACCGCCTTCCTGGAAGAGTGCGAGGCGCTGTTCGAAAGCCGCACCGACGCCGCCGGCGGCCTGGACGGAGGGCTGTTCGCGCTCTTCTCCCTTGACGTCGACCAGTTCAGCGACGTGAACGAAGCGTTCGGATTCCATGTGGGCGACGCGGCGCTGAAGGCGATGGTGAACCGCGTGACGGAGGTGCTGCCGGCGAACACCATCATCTGCCGCATCGCCGCCGACGAGTTTGCCGCGCTGGCGCGCGTCGCCGACGTCGGGCATGCCCGCAGGCTCGCGGACCTGCTGCATGACCGGCTGACCGCCTCGATCTACGCCGACCGCCATTGGGTGCGGCTGCGGCTTTCGGTCGGTGCGGCGGTGCAGGACGACGGCGTCCACACGCTGGAGGAGCTGAACGCGAAGGCCAAGCTCGCGCTGCAGGCCGTGCAGCATGACGGCGGCAACGCGGTGTGCTTCTACACGCCGGAAATGGCGGCGGCGGCGACCCGGCGGATGATGCTGACGATGCATCTGACCCACGCCATCGAGCGGGAGGAATTGCACCTGGTGTACCAGCCGATCGTCGACTCCGAGGGCAGGGTCCGTTCGGCGGAGGCGCTGCTGCGATGGAACCACCATGTGCTCGGGCCGGTCTCCCCGAGCGAGTTCATTCCGGTCGCGGAGGAAAGCGGCCTGATCGTCCCGATCACCGATTGGGTGCTGACCTCGGCGATCGCCCAGATGGCGCGGTGGGAGGCCGAGGGCGTGCTGCCTGACCGCGTGTTCCTCAACATTTCGGGCCAGCAGTTCCTGCGGGGCAATCTGACGCAGCGTCTGGAGGAGCTGCTGGCGCAGCATCCGTCGCTGCGGCGGCATCTCGGGTTGGAGATCACCGAACAGGCGGCCGTCCGCGACCTCAAGGTGGCCGTACGGACCCTCGGCGAACTGGCGGAACTGGGGATCCAGGCGGCCATCGACGATTTCGGGTCGGGCTATTCCTCGCTCAGCTACGTGCAGCAGTTGCCGGTGGCCAAGCTGAAGATCGACCGGGCCTTCGTCATCGACGTCCCGGAGAACCCCAAGAACAACGCGCTGGTCCGGGCCGCCGTCGGCATGGCCCGCGGCCTCGGCCTCGTCACGGTCGCCGAGGGCGTGGAGACCGCCGAGCAGCGCGACTTCCTCGTGTCCGTCGGCTGCGACCTGATGCAGGGATATCTTTTCGGTCGCCCGATGGCACCGGATGCGCTGGCGGCGATGGTGCGCGGGCAGCGCGTTCCCACCGGGTCCTGAGGGAAACCGTCAGGGGAGCGGTCAGTCGCCCCGGCCGTTTTCCATCGACTCCTCCGGCAGCGGCGGGGCGGCGAGCCGCTGCATGTCCGGCCGCCGCCCGCGTTGTTTCTCGCGACGCTTCCAGCGCTGGAAGGAGCGGTGCCGCCACCAGTCGCGCAACAGGCCGCCGATCGCATCGAGGCGGCGGTACAGCGGCCGGCGCGGCTGCGTCACCCGCGCCGGCTCCAGCGCCAGCCCGACGGAGGTGATGCCGTCGTCGTCCATGTCGCGCACGATCAGTTCGACGCCCCCCATCCGCACCCGGTCGCCCAGTTCGGGGGCTCCGCCGAACTCGTTGCGCAGCAGGTCGCGCAGCGGCAGCCGGGCGTTGGCCAGCGACAACGGCAGGCCGTACATCTCGGCGATCTGCTCCACCGTCGCGTCGGGGCTGAGCGCGAGGTCGCCGTAGAATTCGCGGTCGTTCTGGTCCAGCGCCCGGCTGCCGCCGTAGAGCCTGTCGATCAGCGGCAGACGGTGCTGCGGCGTGAAGAGATAGACGTGGTCGCCGGTCTGCAGCGGCTTGGCCTTGTGCAGCGGCACGACGGCGCCGGCCCGGATGACCAGCGACGGGCGCGCCCAGCGCGGCAGGCGCTGGCCGCGGGCGGCGGGGCTCTTGCCATGGACGGTATAGGCGACCAGCTCCTGGTCGGCGTTGCCGGGAAGCTCGAGCTCGACGCGTTCGACCGGGCCGCGCCGCGGCGGGACGATCAGATCCAGGACGCGCGCCATCGCGCCGATGGTCCAGCCCTGGACCAGCAGCGAGACCACCACGACGATGAAGGCGGTGTTGAAGATCAACTGGCCATGCTCCAGCCCGCCGAGCACCGGCACCAGCGCCAGCAGCAGCGACACCGCGCCGCGCAGCCCCACCCAGGCGATGAAGCTGGTTTCCCGCACCGAGAAGCGGAAAGGCAGCAGGCAGAGCCAGACCGCCAGGGGCCGGGCGACCAGGACCAGCAGGACGGCGATGCCGAGCGCCGGCAGCGCCATGCCGACGAAGGCGCGCGGGGTGGCGAAGAGGCCGAGCATGACGAACATCACGATCTGGCTGAGCCAGGTGAGGCCGGCATGGAAGCGGCGCAGCTCCAGCGCCCCGCGCAGCTTCACGTTCCCGGCATAGAGCCCGGCGACGTAGACGGCCAGGTAGCCGCTGCCGCCCAACATGTTGGTAGCGGCGAAGACGAACAGGGCGAAGGTCAGGGTGACCACCGGGTTGAGCCCGGCCTCGAACCGCGCCTTGTTGATGAAGGCGACCAGCAGCCAGCCTCCGGCGAGCCCCATCACCCCGCCCAGCGCGAAGGCCAGCACCAGTTCCGAGACGATGGCGACGGGCGAGGCGAAGCCATGTCCCGCCGCCTCGACCAGCAGGATGGTGAGCATGATGGCGACCGGGTCGTTGCTGCCCGACTCGATCTCCAGCGTCGAGCGCACGCGGTCGCGCAGCGTGATGCCGCCGACCCGCAGGAGGAAGAAGACCGCCGCCGCGTCGGTCGAACTGCAGGCGGCCCCGACCAGAAGCGCCTCGACCCACCCGAGCCCCAGCAGGGAATGGGCGCCGAGGCCGACCACGCCGGTGGTGACCGTCACCCCCAGCGTCGCCAGCGACAGCGCCGGCCCGGCCGCCGCCTTGTAGCTGGCGAGCTTGGTGTCGAAGCCGCTTTCGAACAGGATGACCGCAAGCGCCATCGAGCCGATCAGGAAGGCGGCCTGGGGATCGTTGAAGGAGATCCCGCCGATCCCGTCCTCGCCCGCCAGCAGGCCGATGCCGAGGAAGATCAGCAGCAGAGGCGCGCCGACGCGCAGGGCGAGGTAGCTGGTCAGCACGCTGGCGATCAGCAACGACGACCCGATCAGGATGATGTAGCTGACCGCCTCCATGACCCCCGCATGCCACGCCCGCCAAGCCGTCCCAAGGCAACCAGGAGCGAACCCCCCTCGATTCCCGCCATGGTGAGTTTGACGGCTGTCCGGAACATCCGCAAGGCGTAGGACCGGGAGGCGGTCGTACGGACAGGATGGGCGCCTTAGGAGATCAGCTTCCAGGTCCCGTCCGGCTGCTGGCAGGCGGTGCCGCGCGCCGCCTGCGTGCTGCCGTCGATGACGACGCTGTGGGTGTAGTCGCGGCAGGTCTGGCCGGACGAGCCCTGGTAGGTGCGCTGCGGCTGGATGGTGCCGCTGTTTCCGGACTGCGGGTTGTTCCAGGTGATGGTCTGGTTGCTGGAGACCGCACGCTCCTCCGCATCCGACGCCCTGTTCTGGTCGGCGCTGGTGAAGTGGCGGGTCAACTGTTGTCCGGCATAGGCGCCGAGCAGCGTGCCGATGGCCGTCGTCGCCAGCTTGCCGCTGCCGCCGCCGAAGCGCGAGCCCAGCAGGCCGCCGGCAACGGCGCCGCCCAGCGTGCCGACCGTCTCCGTCGTGTTCATGTTGCCCAGGCTGGTGTTCTGGCAGGCGCCGAGCGGAAGCGCCGCCATGGTCGCGACGACCGCGGCGGCGGCGGTGCGCAGGCGATTGGGCGAGTGGCTGGGTGCGGTCCGCATGGTTATTCCCCCCTCTCAACGATCAGGAACAAAGTCTGGTCAACGGACCGGGGATCACGAGGTTCCCGACGCAAAAGATCGGGGGTCATGGAAGCAAAATGCCGTCTCGCGTGTTTAGAGCATGAACAGTCAACACGAGGAGGGTTGCATGATGTCCCGTTTGCGTCTGATCGGCGCGGTGTGCGCGCTTCTTTCGGTCGCCGCCTGCTCCACTGGTGGCGTGGTCGGCGGTACGGCAGGCGCGGCCGGCGGTTACGCTGTTGACGGCACCCGCGGCGCGATCATCGGCGGTCTCGGCGGCGCGGCACTCGGCACGGCCATCGACCATTGATGGAGAGCCCCGCCAGGGGCAGGCACCGATAGGGCCGCCGGGCGGACCTATCCAGTCGTGGCGGGCGCTCCGCCCCATCGGGGGCGTGAGCGCCCGCAGCCGTTCGGCGGTCAGTCCCGCACCGGCGCGCGCTGCGATTCGCGTGGTCCGGTCGCGAAGACCGCGAGCGCATCGTGCAGATCGGGCAGGACGCGTTCCACCGCCGCCTCGCCCTCGCGGATGCAGTCGTCGGCACGGTCGAACTCGGTCAGCCCGATATGGCCGAGCCGCGGCGCGATGTGGACGTCCGGCGGTTCGCCGGCCAGCCGCGACCGGGTGATGCGGTCGGTGACGATGCCCAGCGACGACACCATGACGCCGAACACGCTGGGCCCGTCGTAGTCGCGGCGGAAGATGCGTCGCGACAGCGCACCGATGCCTTTCGCCCGGCGCTGCTCCGGCATTTCCTCATCCACCAGCCGCAGCAGGTCGAAGCCGGCCGCCGTCGGCACGCTGGCGCCGGGCTTGCGCGCCTTGCCCAGGATGTCGCCGGCGAGGTTCACGGCGATCACCATCTGCGCGCCGAGCGCCCGGCAGGCGGACACCGGAACCGGATTGACCAGCGCGCCGTCGATCAGCCAGCGCCCGTCGACCTGAACCGGCGGGAAAACCCCGGGCAGCGAGAAGGACGCGCGCATCGCATCCACCAGTTCGCCCCGCTGCAGCCACACCTCGTGTCCGGTCACGAGGTCGGTGGCGACGGCCGCATAAGGGCAGGGCAGCTCCTCGATCCGGACATCCCCGAGATGCAGGCGCAATTCGGCCATCAGCCGGTCGCCGCTGATGAGCCCGCCACCCTGGCGAAGCCGCAGGTCGAGATAGCCGACGATCTTCATCCGCGTCAGGGCACGGGTCCAGCCTTCCAGCTCGTCGAGCTTGCCCGCCAGGTGCATGCCGCCGACCAGCGCCCCGACCGAGGCGCCGCAGATGATGTCGGCCTCGATGCCGTAGCGATTCAGGGCGCGCAGGACGCCGATATGGGCCCAGCCGCGCGCGACGCCGCCGCCCAGCGCCAGCCCGACGCGGGGCCGCCGCCCCGTGCCTGCGCCTGTTTCACCCGCGATGGCCATGCCGCACTCCTCGTCCGTTCTCAGATTGCCGGCCCCGGGAAGGCCGTGCCGGGGCGCGGTCTGCCGGTATCCCGATGCCGCGCCCCCGAACCATGATCGCACGCCCGCGTAAAGGAAGGCTGTAACCGGCGTGCGTCGGCCGGTGCCGACCGGTGGACAAAGCCGAAGCCCATGGGCTAAGCCATCCGCATCTGAGCCAAGAGATCGGATAGGACCCGTGACGAACAAAAGCGGCAAGCCCCTGCGCCTGGATTCGGCGACCGAGCGGCTGGTGGGCCGGATGTGGCGCGACTGGGTCCGGCCCTATCGCGGCCGGCTGCTGCTGTGCTTCCTGCTGATGGCGGTGGTCGCCGCCACCACCGGCGCGTACCCGCTGCTGATCGACCGGTCCTATGCCATGTTCGCGGCGCAGGACCGCGGGATGCTGGTGGCGATCCCGCTCGCCATCGTCGCGGTGACGATCATCAAGGGCCTGTCGCTCTACGCCCAGACCGTGGTGACCAGCGACATCGTCCAGCGGGTGATCGCCGACGTGCGGCTGTCGATGTTCGCCCACCTGCTGACGGCCGACATGGCACAGCTCCACGCCACCCCGACCGGCGCGCTGACCTCGCGCTTCATCAACGACGTCGACCTGATCCGCAACGCGCTGACCCGCGTGATGACCGGCCTGGTCCGCGACATCCTGACGGTGATCGCGCTGGTGGGGTCGATGTTCTACCTGGACTGGCTGCTGTCGCTGATCGTCTTCGTCATCTACCCGATCGCCGCCGTCCCGATCGTGCGGATCGGCAAGCGGCTGCGCCGCGTCTCGCGCGACACCCAGGCGCAGATGGGCGACATGACCTCGCTGCTGACCGAGAGCCTGTCGGGCGCGCGCATGGTCAAGACCTACTGCCTGGAGGATTACGAGCGCGCCCGCGCCGGCCGTGCCTTCCAGGACAATTACGCGCTGACCATGAAGGCGGTGCGCGCCCGCTCGCGCATCGACCCGATGATGGAGGTGCTGGGCGGCGTCGCGGTGGCGGGGGTGATCGCCTTCGCCGGCTACCGCATGACGATGGGCGAGGGGTCGGTCGGCGCCTTCTCCGGCTTCGTCGGCGCGCTGCTGATGGCGGCCCAGCCGGTGCGCGCCATCGGCACCCTGAATGCCGCGCTGCAGGAAGGGCTGGCCGCCGCCCAGCGCATCTTCGAGTTGGTCGACCAGGCGCCGACCATCCTGGAGCGGCCGGACGCCAAGCCGCTGGCCCTGACCAGCGGCGCCGTCGCGCTGCGTGGCGTCCGCTTCGCCTACGAGGCCGGCGGCGACACGCTGAAGGGCATCGACCTCGACGTGCCCGCCGGCAGCACGGTGGCCCTGGTCGGGCGCAGCGGTGCCGGCAAGTCCACCGTCTTCAACCTGATCCCGCGCCTCTACGACGTCACCGGGGGAGAGGTGCTGATCGACGGCCAGGACGTGCGCGGCGCCACCCTGCGCAGCCTGCGCGGCGCCGTGTCGATCGTCAGCCAGGACACCGTGCTGTTCAACGACACGGTGCGGGCGAACATCTGCTTCGGCCGGCTCGACGCCGGGATGGACGAGGTGGTCGCCGCCGCCAGGGCGGCGGCCGCGCACGACTTCGTCATGAAGCTGCCGGAGGGATACGACACGGTGATCGGCGACCGTGGCGTCAAGCTGTCGGGCGGCGAGCGCCAGCGGCTGGCGCTGGCCCGCGCCTTCCTGAAGGATGCGCCGATCCTGCTGCTGGACGAGGCGACCAGCGCGTTGGACAGCGAGTCCGAACGGCTGGTCCAGGCGGCGCTGGAGCGGCTGACCGCCGGGCGCACCACGCTGGTGATCGCCCACCGCCTGGCCACCGTGCGCAATGCCGACCGCATCGTGGTGATGGAAGGCGGCTGCATCGTCGAGCAGGGCACCCACGAGGCGCTGCTGGCCGCCGACGGCACCTATGCGCGGCTGAGCCGGCTGCAGTTCGGCGAGGACGAGGTGCGGGCGGGGGCGTGAGGGGTTCGCCTGCCCGCTCCCCGACCCTCCCCCGCTAACGCGGGAGAGGGTGCTTACGCGAAGCGGCGGCAGTCCCCTCCACCGCCAAGGGCGGGGGAGGGCCAGGGAGGGGGCTCGTGCCCTATCCCATCACCCCGCCGGGAACACCATCACCCGCTCCACCGCCATTGCAGCAGCGAGCTCCTGGCCCGGCTGGACGTCGACGTGACCGGGAAGGCGGGCGTGGATCTCGGTGCCGCCACCCGGAACGTCGAGGCACACGCGCGTCGCCGAGCCGAGGAAGCTCGCGTGGCGCACCCGCACCGGCACGGCGTCGGGCCGCACCCCCGGCGCCGCGAGTTCGAGGTCCTCGACCCGGCAGGCCACCTCCACCCGCGTGCCGCCCGGCAGGCCGGGGGCGGTGATGCGCCCGAGCGGCGTCACGATCTGGCCGTCCTGGACCAGCGCCTCGAAGCGGTTGACCTCGCCGAACAGCCGGGCGACGAAGCTGTTGGCCGGCTGCTTGTAGAGCGTCACCGGCGTGTCGGCCTGGACGACGCGGCCGGCCTGCATCACCACCACGCGGTCGCCCATCTCCATCGCCTCCTCCGGGTCGTGGGTGACGACGATGGTGGCGATGCCGCTGGCGCGGATGATCCGCACCACCTCCTCCCGCACCGAGCGCCGGAGCTGCTCGTCGAGCGCCGAGAAGGGCTCGTCGAGCAGCAGCACCTTGGGATCGCGGGCCATGGCGCGGGCCAGCGCCACGCGCTGCTGCTGGCCGCCGGACAGCGTGTGGGGGTAGGCGTCGGCATAGCGCGACAGCGCCATGGTCTCCAGCAACTCCGCCACGCGGCGGTTGCGCTCGGCCCGCGGCCTGTCGGCCTGGCCGAAGGCGATGTTCCCGGCGACCGTCAGGTGCGGGAACAGCGCGAAGTCCTGGAACATCATGCCGACCGGCCGGCGCTCGGGCGGCAGCGAGCGGTCGGGACTGCCGAGGACCGCCCCGTCCACCGTGATCGTCCCGGCCTGCACGGCCTCCAGGCCGCTGACGAGGCGCAGCAGGGTGGACTTGCCGCACCCCGACGGGCCGACGACGCAGACCACCTCGCGCGGGGCGACGGACAGCGACACGCCGTCGACCGCCGTCAGCCGGCCATACCGATGCGTGATGCCGGAGAGGACGACGGAGGGAGCGGGGGGCGGGGAGGTCGTCGGGGTCGTCATGTCACTTCCAACCGGCACGGTCCATGATGCGCAGCGCCTGCGGGGTGTAGGCGGCGAAGGCGGCGGCGTTGACGTCGGCGTGCCGGAAGCTGCCGAGCGCCACCAGCTCCGGGTGGGGCTGCACCGCCGGGTTTACGGGATACTCCATGTTCCCGTCGGCGAACATCCTCTGGGCGTCCGGGCTCAGCAGATATTCCAGGAGCTTGCGGGCGTTCTCGGCATTCTTTGAGGTCTTGACGACGCCGGCGCCGCTGAGGTTGACGTGGGTCCCGCGGTCGGCCTGGTTGGGGAAGATCACGCCGATCTTCTTGGCGACCTCGCGGTCCTCCTGCTTGGCCGAGGTGATGAACTTGCCGACATAGTAGGTGTTGGCGAGCGCGACGTCGCCCTCGCCGACCGCCACGGCGCGGATCTGGTCGGTGTCGCCGCCCTGGGGCGGGCGGGCGAGGTTGGCGACGAGGCCCTTCACCCACTCCTCGGTCTTCTCCTCGCCGTCCGCCTCGATCATCGAGGCGGTGAGCGCCAGGCTGTAGGGATGGGTGCCGCTGCGGGTCAGGACGCGGCCGTGCCACTCCGGCTTGGCGAGGTCCTCATAGGTCTTGATCTCGTCCGGCTTCACCCGGTCGCGGGCATAGACGATGATGCGGGCGCGGGTCGACAGGCCCCACCAGGCACCGCCGGGATCGCGCAGGTTCGCGGGGACCTTCACCGCCTCCAGTTCGGGCGAGGTGACGGGAAGCAGAAGCCCTTCCTTTGCGGCGGCGGCGAGGCGGCCGGCGTCGACGGTGATGAACAGGTCGGCCGGGCTGCTGCCGCCCTCGGACTTCAGGCGCTGGATCAGCTCGTCGTGGTTGCCTTCGATGATGTTGACCTTGATCCCAGTCTTCTTGGTGAAGTTCTCATAGATCGCGCGGTCGGTGTTGTAATGACGCGAATTGTAGATGTTGACTTCCTGTGCCTGGACGGACACGGCGGTCAAGGCGCCGACGGCGAAGGCGATCCCCGCGAACTTGCTCATGAACATTCTTCACTCCCGGACTGCGAACGACTCTCAAAATCACGGGAATGGATAACAGGTGCCGCCGCCGCTGTCGAGGCGCGGCTTCGGCTGAAATTTATGCGGACCTGTTATTGAAACGGACGCGAGGCGTCCCAATCGCGCCAGACGGTACGCCCGGTCAGTCGCTGTGTCCGGGACGCGACGCGGCGATGCTGCGGCTGAGATACATGACCGGCAGCAGGCCGACGAGCACGATGACCAGGGCGGGAAGGGCGGCATCGTCCAGCCGCTCCGTCGAGGCCATGCGGAACGCCTCGATCGCCAGGGTGTCGAAGTTGAAGGGCCGCAGGATCATCGTCGCCGGCAGTTCCTTGGTGATGTCGACGAACACCAGCATGGCGGCGCTGAGCAGGCTGGGACGCAGCAACGGCAGGTGCACCCGGCGCAGCACCTGCAGCGGCGTGTGCCCGAGCGACCGCGCCGCCCCTTCCAGGTTCGGCCCGATCTTGGCGAAGCCCGATTCCAGCGGGCCGTAGGCGACGACGAAGAAGCGGATGAGATAGCCGTAGAGGATGCCGGCGATCGTGGTGCCGAGGATGGCGCCGACCGGCCAGCCGGCCCAGTCGTGGGCCAGCCCGACCGAGATCAGGATGCCGACCGCGATGACCGTTCCCGGCGTGGCGTAGCCGAGCGAGGCGAGCTTCGCCGCCCCGGTGGCCAGCCCGCTGCGGTCGTGGCGCACGCCGTGGATCACCAGCAGCGCCACGCCGACCACCAGCAGGGCGCCCGAGGCCCCGAGGATGAAGGTGTTGACCGTCAGGTCGGTGAAGCGGGCCATCGTCAGTTCGGTGCCACCGCGCAGGATCATGCGGATCAGCACGGCACCCGGCAGCAGGAAGCCGAACAGCACCGGCGTCAGGCAGACGATCCAGGCCATCGCGGTGCCGCCGGCCGACAGGCGCGGGGCGGGCAGGGCGCGGTAGCGGCTGCTGGTCTGGTGGAAGCGCATGCGGCCGCGAGACAGCCTCTCCAGCCCGACCAGCGCCAGCACCACCAACAGCAGCACGGCGGCGAGCTGCGCCGCGGCGGCGGCGTCGCCAAGGGCGAACCAGGTGCGGTAGATGCCGACGGTGAAGGTATCGATGCCGAAATAGCGGACGGCGCCGAAATCGGCCAGCGTCTCCATCAGCGCATAGCCGACGCCGGCAACCAGCGCCGGCCGCGCCAGCGGCAGCGCGACCCGGCGGAACGCGCCGAAGGCGGTGCAGCCGAGCGTCCGGCTGGCCTCCAGCACGCACACCGACTGCTCAAGGAAGGCGGCGCGGGCCAGCACGTAGACGTAGGGGTACAGCACCGACGAGAGCACCAGCCCGGCGCCCCAGGCGGTGTGGATGTCCGGGAACCAGTAGTCCCGCCGCTGCCAGCCGAAGGCGGCGCGCAGCGCCGACTGCAGCGGCCCGGCATATTGGAGGAAGTCGGTGTAGGTGTAGGCCATGACGTAGGCCGGCATGGCGAGCGGCAGCAGCAGCAGCCATTGCAGGACCCCGCGGCCGCGGAAGTCGTGCATGGTGACGGTCCAGGCGCAGGCAACGCCGGTCACCAGCGTGACCACCCCGACGATGCCCAGCAGGATCAGGGTGTTGAGAATGTAGCCGGGAAGCACCGTCCGCGCCATGTGCCCCCACAGGTCGGTGGAGACGCCGGCGGCCTGGACGAAGACCGCGAGGATGGGAACCGCGATCAGCAGGGCGAGGAGGGCGGCGAACAGGCCGGAGAGGCCGATCCGGGACCACAGGCGACGGAGGGAGAAGGACGGGGAGCCAGGGGACTTCGCGTCGGTCGCCATCGCCATGCGGGGGGTGTCCTCGCTGTGGTGTGTGGGGGTGGTCAAGGCATTGCCCCCACCCTAACCCTCCCCTGCAGCAGCGGGGAAGGGTCGGGGTGGGGGCAGGGCGGCAGGGAGGGGGCGCCGGAGCCCGTTAGCTGGCTTCGGCGGCGCGCTGGTGGCGCTTGCGCTCGTTCGGGTCGAGATAGCGCTTGCGCAGGCGGATCGACTTCGGCGTCACCTCCACCAGTTCATCGTCGCCGATGTAGGACAGGGCGCGCTCCAGCGTCATCTGGATCGGCGGGGTCAGGCGGACCGCCTCGTCCTTGCTGGTGGTGCGGATGTTGGTGAGCTGCTTGCCCTTGATGACGTTGACCTCGAGGTCGTTGCCGCGGGTGTGCTCGCCGATGATCATGCCCTGATAGACCGGAACGCCCGGATCGATCAGCATCGGGCCGCGATCCTCGAGGTTCCACAGAGCGTAGGCCACCGCGGTGCCGTCGCTGTTGGAGATCAGCACGCCGGTGCGCCGGCCGGCGATGGTGCCCTTGTAAGGGGCGTAGCCGTGGAACAGCCGGTTCATGATGCCGGTGCCGCGGGTGTCGGTCAGGAACTCGCCCTGGTAGCCGATCAGGCCGCGCGACGGCGCATGGAAGACGATGCGGGTCTTGTTGCCGCCCGAGGGCCGCATCTCGACGAGGTCGGCCTTGCGCTCGGCCATCTTCTGCACGACGGTTCCGGAGAACTCCTCGTCGACGTCGACGACGACTTCCTCGATCGGCTCCAGACGCTGGCCGTTCAGCTCATCGGTCTTGAACAGCACGCGCGGGCGGCTGATCGCCAGCTCGTAGCCCTCGCGGCGCATCGTCTCGATCAGGATGCCGAGCTGCAATTCGCCACGGCCGGCCACCTCGAAGGCGTCGCCGCCCTCGGTGTCGGAGATGCGCAGCGCCACGTTGCCTTCCGCCTCGCGGAACAGGCGGTCGCGGATCATGCGGCTGGTGACCTTGTCGCCCTCGCGGCCCGCCAGCGGGCTGTCGTTGACCGAGAAGGTCATCGCCAGGGTCGGCGGGTCGATCGGCTGGGCTTCCAGCGGCTCGGTGACGTCCGGCGCGCAGATGGTGTCGGCCACCGTGGTGTTGGTCAGGCCCGCCAGGGCGACGATGTCGCCGGCATGCGCCTCGTCCACCGGAACGCGCTCCAGGCCGCGGAAGGCCAGCACCTTGCTGATGCGGGCGTTCTCGACCAGCTTGCCGTCGCGGCTCATCGACTTGACGGCCATGTTGACCTTGACCGACCCGGTCTGGATGCGGCCGGTCAGGATGCGGCCCAGGTACGGGTTCGCTTCCAGCGTGGTCGCCAGCATGGTGAAGGGCAGGTCTTCCTCGACCTTCGGGGCCGGGACGTGGTCGCGGATCAGTTCGAACAGCGGGGTCAGCGTCTCGCGGGCGCCGTTCTCCAGGTCCGTGGTCGCCCAGCCGTTGCGGCCCGAGGCGAACAGGGTCGGGAAGTCGAGCTGCTCGTTCGAGGCGTCGAGCGAGGCGAACAGGTCGAACACCTCGTCATGCACCTCGTGCGGACGGCCGTCGGGACGGTCCACCTTGTTGATGACGACGATCGGGCGCAGGCCGAGCTTCAGCGCCTTGCCGAGCACGAACTTGGTCTGCGGCAGCGGGCCTTCGGCCGCGTCGCACAGCAGCACCACGCCGTCGACCATGGAGAGGATGCGCTCGACCTCGCCGCCGAAATCGGCGTGGCCGGGGGTGTCGACGATGTTGATGCGCAGGTCGTTCCACAGGACCGACGTGCACTTGGCCAGGATGGTGATGCCGCGCTCGCGCTCCAGGTCGTTGGAGTCCATGGCGCGTTCGGCCACCTGCTGGTTCTCGCGGAACGAGCCGGCCTGCTTGAGGAGTTGGTCGACCAGCGTGGTCTTGCCGTGGTCGACGTGGGCGATGATGGCGACGTTACGGAGATTCATGGAGCCTTCGGTCTCGCAAGGGCACCCCCGACACGCAGCAGCGTCATGCCACAAACAACAAAAAGGCCCGCCGAAGAATTCGGTGGGCGCTGTCGGGGAAACTGTTGCGGCGCAATATATGGAATCGCGACAAAAACGCAAGCGCCGTGCCCTTTGGCCTAACGCGAATTTCCGGGATGGAGCTATGCGTGTCCGGCACTTACATTGGGGGCGATGACCCGCCTCGCTCCCGCTTTCCGACGCCCATCGTCCAAAGGACGGCCAGCCGATGCAGGATTTGCCGGCTCGCCGCCCTCCGGAACTCCCGTTCCGGACCGGCAGTCCAAGGCCCGTGCCGCGCCGCTGGCCGCAGTATCGCTGGCCGCCGTCCCCCTGATCGCCGCGCTGCTGCTGGCGCCGGCAGGCACCGGCCATGCCCAGGAGGCCGCCGTCGATCCCGCGCCCGATGCCGCCGCCGGTGCGGCGGCGCCGGAGGAGGAGACGAAGCCGGCCGGCGTCCGCTATGAGGTCGAGTTCGCCGGGGTCGAGGATGACGGGCTGCGCAACACCTTGCGCGACGCCTCGACGCTGGTGGAGTTGAAGGACGACCCGCCCCCCTCGCTGCTCGGACTGGAGCGGAGGGCGGACAACGATCGCGACCGCCTGCAGGCGGCGCTGCGGTCCGTCGGCTACTACGATGCCCGGCTCGACATCCGGATCGGCAATGCGCCGGCGGAGGCGCAGGGCGGCGCGCAGGCGGCGGCTCCGGAAGCATCTCCGCAGGGGGCCGTCCCGCCGCCGGCGGACGGCGCCGTGGCCGGGCAGCCGGTCAAGGTCACGATCGCCGTCACGCCGGGCCCGATCTACCATTTCAATACCATCGCCGTTCAGGGCGTCGGCGGATCGGCGCTGCCCAAGGAGGTGGCGACCGACGGGCTGGGTCTGGTCAAGGGCGGGCCGGCGCTGGCGCAGAAGGTGCTGGATGCGGAAGGGGAGCTGATCGGCCGGCTGAGCAAGCGCGGCTATGCCTTCGCCAAGGCGGCCGACCGCGAGGTCGTGGTCGACCACGCCGAGCGGACGATGGACGTGAGCTACACGGTCGATCCCGGCCCGCTCGTGCACTACGGCGCCACCCGCATCGAGGGACTGGACAAGGTCGACGAGGACTTGGTGCGCGGCCGCCTTGCCTGGAAGGAAGGGCAGGTCTTCGATCCGTCGGCCACCGACCAGGCGCGGCAGGACATCGCGGCGCTGCAGGTCTTCGACACCGTGCGCGTGCGCCTTGCGGACCAGCCGGGTCCCGACGGGGTGACGCCGGTGATCGTCAACGTCAGCGAGCGCAAGCGCCGCTTCATCGGGGCCGGCCTGACCTACTCGACCCAGGACGGCATCGGCACCAACGCCTACTGGGGGCACCGCAACCTGTTCGGCGGGGCGGAGAGGCTGCGGGTCGGTGTCGACATCGCCCGTGTCGCCGGCTCGTCCGGCGGCACCGCGAGCAGCGGCAACAACCTTCCGGACCTGCGCTTCAGCGTCGACTTCACCAAGCCGGACTTCCTGGCGCTGAAGCAGTCGCTGAAGGTCAGCTTCGCCGTGGTCAACGACCAGCCGCCGGCCTACAGCCGCGTCGCCTCGGAGCTCGCCGTCAAGCTGGAGCGGCCCTTGACCGACCAGTTGACCATCAGCTACGGCGTCAGCGGCGAGCGCGGGCGGGTGGAGACGGAAGACCGGACCTACCAGACCGCCTTCATCGGCGTGCCGCTGGGGGCCGCCTGGAACGGCACCGACAACCTTCTGAACCCGACGTCGGGCCAGCGCGCGTCGCTCCAGCTCACGCCGTGGTTCCCGGTCGGCGGCGACAGCGATTCCCCTTTCACCACGGTGCTGCTGAACGGCTCGACCTATTACGACTTCGGCAACGAGGGGCGCTACGTCGCCGCGGCGCGGATCGGCCTCGGCAGCATCCTGGGGTCGTCGCTGTCGCAGATCCCGCCGGACCACCGGTTCTATGCCGGCGGCGGCGGCTCGGTCCGCGGCTACGGCTTCCAGAAGGCCGGACCGCGCGACCGCTTCCACGACCCCTCCGGCGGCCGGTCCCTGCTGGAACTTGGGGCGGAACTGCGCATCAAGGTGACGGAGACCATCGGGGTGGTCCCCTTCGTCGATGCCGGCACCGTGTATGATTCCGCCTATCCGGACTTTTCCGAGCCGCTGCGCGTCGGGGCCGGCGTCGGCGTGCGCTACTACACGGATTTCGGCCCGCTGCGGGTCGATGTCGGCTTTCCCCTCAATCCGGCCAGCGGGGATGCCCGCTGGCAGCTCTACCTCAGCCTGGGACAGGCGTTCTGACATGGCGCCCGTCTCCATCCGGGGGCGGCGGGCGCCAGGCACGCGCCCGTGCCATGGTGCCGCCCCATTTGATGGGGACGTTCGGGGACAGCGAATGTTGAGGTCGGGAATGTTGAAGTCGGGTTGGCGTTTTCGAAAGGGAAGGGTGTGACGGCGGTACGTTTCCTCCTGGCCGGGCTGGCGGTGCTGGCCGGTCTGCTCGCCGCCCCGCCGCGGGCGCAAGCCTTCTCGCTGTTCGGTGATTCGACCAGGGAATGGCTGGTCGAGAAGATCGAGGGGGCCGTCGAGTCCCCCGACATGCACCTGAAGCTGGGCGCCATCGAAGGCAGCATCCCGACCGATTTCACCTTCGCCACGGCCACGCTGGCCGACAGCCAGGGCGTCTGGCTGACGATCGAGAAGCTGCACGTGGTGCTGTCCCCTTCGGCGCTGCTGACGCGGCGGGCGAAGATCGACGCGCTCGAGGCGGCCTCGATCACGGTGACGCGCGCGCCGGTCAGCACCCAGCCGGCCGCGCCGGCCGAACCCGGCCAATCGGTCCTGCCCGACCTGCCGGTCGGGATCGAGCTGGACAAGCTGGTGGTCGAGCGGCTGGAGCTTGGACCGGCGCTGCTGGGAGAGCCGGCGGTGCTGCGCATCGGCGGCTCGGCCAAGCTGGAACGCAGCGGCGGCGCCCTCGATGCCAAGCTCCAGGTTGCCAGGATCGACGACAAGCCGGGGCAGGCCGATGTCGTCGCGCTGTTCGACCCGGAGAAGAACACGCTGAACCTGTCCATCACCGCGTCCGAGCCGGCCGGCGGCGTCATGGCCCGGGCGCTCGCGCTCCCCGGCCTGCCGCCGGTCGACATCGTGCTGAAGGGGGACGGCACGCTCGACGACTGGAGGGGCACCCTGACCGCCGCGGCCGGCGATGCCGGCAATCCGACCGGCAATCTCGCGGCCGACGCCACCATCCGGAAGGGTCCCGACGGCCACGCGCTGACGCTGACCGCGGGCGGCAACATCGCCCCGCTGCTCGCCGGGCTGGCGGGCGAGACCGTGGTCCCCCTGGTCGGTCCCAGTCCGGCGCTGAACGCCACCATCGTCCGCTCGCCGTCGGGCGCCATCACCGTGTCGCCGCTGGCGCTCACCGCCGCCGCGGCGACCGCCACGGTGAGCGGCGACATCGCCGCGGACTTCAGCCGCATGGCCCTCCGCTGGACCGTCGAGGCCGGGCCGGAGTCGACGCTGCACCCGCTGGTGCCGGTGTCCTGGCGGGAGGGCGTGATCGAGGGGTCGGCCGAGGGCGCGCTGAACGCGCTGACGGTGGCGGTCAACGCGACGCTCCGCGACCTCGCCGGCGACGACCCTGCGCTGTCCCGGCTGACCGGTCCGGAAACGGTGCTGACCGCCCGTGCCCAGGTCGATACCGGCAGCGGCAGCATCGGGTTGCAGACGCTGACCCTGACCGCCGCCGCCGCCCGCGCGTCGGCGGAAGGACGCGTCGGCGGCTGGGGCCAGACGGCGGACCTGACGCTGTCCGCCTCCGCCGACGACCTGTCGGCATTGTCCGGCCTTGCCGGGCGGCCGCTCGCCGGCGCGGTGACGCTGGCGGGGCCGGTGCGGCGCGGCGCCGACGGAACCGTGACCGCCGAGTTGAAGGGGGACGCCGAGCGGCTTGCCACCGGCACGCCCGCCGACGGCGTGCTGGGCGACAAGGCGTCGCTGTCGCTGGCGGCGCAGATGGAGCCGAATGGCGCGATGCGCCTGACCGACCTGACGGTGGACGGCCGCAACGGCCGGCTGATCGGGACGGCGGCGCTGGCGGACAACCGGGTCGATGCCCGGACCAACCTGACCGTGACCAGGCTGGAGCCGCTGGGCGGCGCGCTCGGCACCCCGATGGCGGGATCGGCGACGCTGGAGGCCGCCGCCCGTGGTCCGCTCGACGCCATCGAGGCGCAGGCGACGCTCAACGCCCGCGATCTCGTGGTGCAGGGCCGCCGGCTGGGCGCCACCGAGGTCAAGGCGACCGCCGCCGGACTGCCCGGTACGCCCAACGGCACGGTGGCGGCGCGCACGCATCTGGACAACACGCCGCTGACCCTGGACGGACGCTATGCCCTGCGCGACCAGGAACTGCGGCTCGACGGGCTGTCGGTGGCCAACGGCAACAACCGCATCACCGGCGAGGCGCAGGTGGCGCTCGACACCCTGCTGGCGACGGGCCGCCTGGAGGGCAGCCTGCCGAATCTCAAGGGGCTGTCGGAGCTGGCCGGCGTACCGCTCGGCGGCGGCGCCAAGTTCACCCTGGCGTTGGACGGCAAGAGTGGAAAGCAGGCGGCGTCGCTCAACGCCGATGCCAGCAACCTTCGGGTGGAGGGGGAGGGCGGCCCGCTGCTGACCGCCGGCCGCCTTGCCGCCCGGGCCGAGGTCGCGGATGCGCTCGGGGTCCCCAGCGGCCGGGCGCGGCTGGAGATGGGCGACGGATCGGCGGCCGGAAACCCGCTGCGCTCGGTCACCGCCTCGGCCGAGGGATCGCTGTCCAAGGCGACCTTCCAAGCCAATGTCGCCGGCGCCGGCGACCGTCCGATCGGTCTCGACCTCGCCGGCAACCTCGCGCAGGAGAGCGCCGCGACGCGCATCCGGCTGGAGCGGTTGCAGGCGCGCTATGCGGGCGAGGACCTGCGGATGACCGGCCCGGCCACCGTCCTGCTGGCCGAGCGCCGCTATGAAGTGCAGGGGCTGCGGCTGTCTTCGGGCAATGCCCGCCTGGCCGCCGACCTCGGCCTGAACGGCGAGCGGTTGAATGGCGAGGTGACGGTAGACCGGCTTCCGCTGGCGCTGGCGAAGCTGGCGAGCCCGACGCTTCTGCTCGACGGCGTCGCCAACGCACGGGCGACGCTGGGGGGGACGGTGCGCAACCCGCGCGCCGACGCGACGCTGCGCGTCAGCGGCCTGAAGGCGCAGCAGACCACGCGGGCCGGGCTGCCGGGCATCGATGCGACGGTGGATGCGCAATGGCGCGATCGGCGGCTGGTGGTGAACGGGCGGGTGGGGATGCCGCGGAACGCCGGTGTGCTGACGGCCAATGCCGCCCTGCCGCTGGTGATGAACCCGGACAACTACGCGGTCGGCGTGCCGCCGAACGGCGCCGTGGAAGCCGCCGTGAACGGCACCCTCGACCTGTCTCTCGCCAACGACCTGCTCGCCTCCTCCGGCGACCGGGCGCGCGGCACCCTGCGGCTCGACGTGCGGGCCGGCGGTACGGTCGCCAAACCCTCGCTCGGCGGTTCGGTGACGCTGGCCGGCGGACGCTACGAGAACAGGGCCTCGGGCGCCGTCATCACCGACATCGAGGCGCGGCTTGTCGGAGACGGGGACGTCTTCACCATCCAGTCCTTCCGCGGACGCACCCGCAACGGCGGCGCCATCAGCGCCAGCGGCGTGATCCGTCCGGCCGCGGCCGCGGACCAGCAGCTTGACATCGCGCTGAAGGCCGACAACGCCCGCTTGGCGGAAATCGATCTGGCGACGGCGGAAGTCGGTGCCGACCTGAGGCTGACCGGCGGCTTTACCAATGCCCGGCTCGCCGGGCCGGTGGTCATCCGCCGCGCCGAGATCCAGATTCCCAACCGCATGCCCGCCAACATCGCGACCCTGGAGGTGAAGGAGGTGGGCAAGGGACGGCCGCGCGGCACCACCCAGGTGGCCACGGCCAACGGCACGCGGCAAGCGCCGCGCCCCGATGCGGCCGAGGCGCCGCCGTCGCCCTTCGTGCTGGCGCTCGACATGACGGTGAACGCACCGAACCAGATCTTCGTGCGCGGGCGCGGGGTGGATGCCGAATTGGGCGGCAACCTGAAGATCGCCGGCACCGCCAACGCTCCGGCGGTCACCGGCCGCTTCTCCATCCTCAAGGGCAGCCTGAACCTGCTCGCTCATGACTTCGAGTTCAAGCGCGGCATCTTCGACTTCGACGGCACCACGCCGATCGACCCGCGCCTCGACCTGCTGGCGGAGGCGACGGCCAACGGCATAACCGCCGACGTGGTGGTGAGCGGCACCTCCCGCCGCCCCAAGATCGAACTGACGTCGCCCCAGGGATTGCCGCAGGACGAGGTACTGGCCGGCGTGCTGTTCGGCAAGTCGGTCGGCGATCTGAGCGCCGGGGAAGCGGTGCAGCTCGCCCAATCGGCAGCGGCGCTGGCCGGCTTCGGCGGTGGCGGCGGCATCCTGGACAAGGTGCGCCGCGGCCTCGGCGTCGATCGCCTCGATTTCACCGCAGGCGAGAACGGCAAGGGCGGTGCGGTGCAGGCCGGCCGCTATGTCAGCGACCGCGTCTATGTCGGCGTCGAGCAGGGGATCGGCGCGAACCAGACCCGGGCCAAGGTGGAGGTCGACATCACCAAGAGCATCAAGGGTCAGGCGACGGTCGGCGCCAACTCCGAAACCCAGTTCGGCGTCACGTTCGAACGGGACTACTGAGGCGGCGGGTGGCGGCTACCCGCCGACGACAATGCGGGCGTGCGACGGCACCGGTACGATTCCGTCGACCGCCTGCGCCGCAAACCGGCGGGCGATGTCGGCCTCGATCGCCGCCCGGCGGTCCGGGGGCAGGCCGTCGAGCCGATGGCCGAAGCTCATCTCCAGCGCGGCACGCCAGAAGGGCTGGTCCGCCGGGGCCTTCCGGACCGGGGTGAGGTCGCTTTCCGCCGTGCTGGTGAAGCCGGCGGCCTGGAGGAGCGCCGACAGCCGCCCCGGCCCGGCAAACCGGAACAGCGGATCGAGGCTGCCGTCCTCGCCCAGGTGACCGGCCACCACGGCGCCGATCTCGGCGAAGAGGCCGTTTCCCGACCGCGGTCCCCACACCATGAAGGCGGCCTTGCCGCCGGGGCGGAGCACGCGGCGCACCTCGCGCAGTGCGGCTTCGACCGGCGGCACGAACATGATGCCGAAGCGGCAGGTGACTCGGTCGAAGGCCGCGTCGGCGAAGGGCAGCGCCGTCATGTCCGCCGCCGCGAAGGAGGGCGCCGGACCGTCGGTGCCGCGGACACGGCGGATGGCGCCGGTCATCATGCCCGGCACGAGGTCGCTGCCCACCACGAGCCCGGCCGGTCCTGCCCGACGGGCGGCGCTCAGCGCCGGTTCGCCGGCGCCGGAAGCCAGATCGAGCAGCCTCTCCCCCTCGACGAGGCCGACGGCATCCAGCAATGGCCGGTTGAGCTTGTCGGCGAGATCGGCCATCGGGTCGGCCCAGCGGTCCCAGGCATCGGCGCTGGCGGTCCAGCGCTCTCGCTCGCGGGTGGCGTCCGGACCATCCGGATCGGGGGGACTCCCGGAAGGAGCGGCGCCGGGCTGTGGGTGGACGGTCAATGGAGGAGCCTTGCCGTGCCTGCCGGACGTCGTGCGCTGTCGCTGTCGTTCAGGCGCTCGCCAAGCGCCGTCATCTCGTCCGACAACTTGCGGTTCGCGTCGGTCAGTTGCTGGATGCGGGTTTGTGCCGCCTGATGCTGTGCCGACAGGGCCGCCATGGTGTCGGACAGGCGGCCGATCTGCTGCGACTGGCGGGCCACGGTCTGGTTCAGGCTGTGGCGCATGGAGCCGAACGCCGCCAGCACCACGAGGCTGATGGTCACGCCGGCCACGATGGCGACGATGCTGAGGCCTGTAAACCAGTCCATGGAACGGAAGCTTCCGCCCAATCCGCCGGCGGGTCAAGCCGCCAAACGGGTCCCCGCGCGCCGGGCAAACGCCCGCGGCTGCCTGATCGGCCGGCCCGGACGGCAAAAAGGCCCGGCACCTTGCGGCGCCGGGCCCTTCATGACATCGGATCGCCTGACGCCGGAGGGCGTGGAGGGGGCCGGAACCTGCGGGTCAGCCCACGGCGCCGTTCACGGGGCGCTCGACCTTCAGGCGCAGTTCCTTCAGGTGGTCGCCGAAAGCCCGGAGCACGGGAAGGATGCGCTGGGCCTGGTCGCCGGTGACGTGGGCGTCGGTCTTGAGGACGATGGTGGGCGCCTCGCTCATCAGGCGCTTGGCGCGCATCGGCCCGACCTTGTCGTCGAGGAACATGGCCATGCCCATGAGGATGCCCAGGGTGACGTCGTCCGGCGCCTTGGGCAGGGCCAGGATGTCGTGCAGTTCGTTCAGAAGGGTGTGGGCGACGATGGAGGTGCGTTCGATGGTATCGACGTCGGCGGCCATGGGCATCGGGCGGGTCCTCGGGGAACGTTCGAGTGAAACGCTGCGGGTGTCGCCGGACTGCGTGGGGCGTCCGGCACCCGCGAAATCCGTCGAGTCCCGAGGGTAATGGTCACTTTATGACCAAAGTGTTAACCAACCATCCTCCGAGTCGCCCCGAGTCGCTTTTTTCCGATTCGCAATCCTGCGTTCTCAACGCTTTCCGCCGCCGCGCGCTTTGGGGGTAAGCGACAGTTCCGCCACCTCCTCTCGCGTGCTGCTGACCAGCCCGGCCGACTGCGTGATGTCACGGTTGAAGGGGTGGTAGTTGCGCGCGTACAGGGTGTGTAGCTTGGCCACGTAATCCTGCGTCTCGCGGTAGGGAGGGACCCCCTTGTACTGGAGCACCGCCCCTTCGCCCGCATTGTAGCCGGCCAGCGCAAAGGTCACGTTCCCGTCGAAATAGGCCAGCAGCCAGCGCAGGTACTTCATGCCGCCACGCAGGTTCTGTTCCGGGTCGTAGGGCTTGGTGACGCCGAACCGCTCGGCGGTTTCCGGGATCAACTGCATCAGGCCCATGGCGCTCTTCTCTGACACCGCGTCGACGCGGTAGCCGGATTCCACCGCGATCACCGCCAGCACGAGCTCCGGGTCGAGGCCGTAGGTCGGCGCCATCTTCTGCACCATCGCCTGGATCTCCGCAGGAGGCTTGCGGATCACGCCCCAGCGGATGCTGGGAGGTTCGCAGCGGTCCGGTGCCTTCGCATTCGCCTTCGGCTGGCCGACGAGCTGGACGGCCTGCTCGCTGCCCAGCGCGGCGGCCTTGCGCAGCCATGCCCGTCCGAGTTCGGCGTCCTTGCCGACGCCTCCCACCCCGCCGATGTGCATGCGCCCGGCCATTAGCGCGGCGTCGGCGTAATCCTGCCGGGCGGCGCGGCAATAGAGCGCCAGCGCCATCCTTGAATCGTTCTGGACGCCGTCGCCACGCTCGTAATGCTGCGCCAGTTCAAATTGTGCCCGCGCGCTTCCCTTGCCCGCCAGGGCCTGTAACGCCGCAACCGTCCGCTCGGCGACGCCGGCCTGGGCCGGTGTCGTCGCCAGAAGGCCTGGGAGCAGAAGGCCCGCCGCCAGCATTGCGATGCACGTCGAACGGAAAGTGCGCGCCCTGGTCCGGGTGCCGGCCCGGCCGGCCTGCGGTGCGGACGGCGTACCGCAAAGGTTCATGTGGTGGTCCACGCGACCCCCCTGTATCATTTTATTGATGCGATCGGAGAACATCGAAAGGACAGCCGCCGACTTCCCGGCGATTGACCGACAGACGAGACGGTCGAATGCGGTATAGGCTGAACCGCCGAGTGGAAGGCGCCGTAATACATCGCTGGAAGTGCTTGATGTGGCGCAGCCAATAGAAAATCCGCAGGCCGACCGGTGATTGCCGTTCGGTCTTTTTATTTTCATCTCGTTCATGCGTCCTCCAGTGGTGCTGGAGACATAACGAATGAACAAGTTTTGTGCCAACACCCGAACGGCGACAGCGGTGGGATACAAGGGGTACTCTGGCCACATTGAATAGCGCACTAGCCTTTTTCCCAACTGGCGGGTGCTTTGTCCGCTCATTACGTACGGATCGGGCCAGATAATCGGCTGCAAATTCGACACCCCGGTATGAAGGGCAAATCTTCGTACCGGGGCTGTCGCGCCGGAGGCTCCGGCGGCGCAAAACCACCTGCGCCGCTGCGGCGTACGGCATTGAAGGAGGCATCGTTTTACCGATGGCGAACCACGTCGCGACCACCGTGAGCCACCGAATGCGCAGCCCGGCTCCGATCGAGCCGGCAGCTTTCGGAGCAGAGGCCGTCGGCCGGACCCGCTCGGACAGTGCGCCGGACTTCACGGAACAAGACACCGACCCGAATGCTGGCCGGCCCAGCGCGAACGGCAGCAGCGGTGATGCCGATTTCGACGGCGAACAGGATCTGGATGCGTCCGCGGACCGGGATGGCGCTGCGGTTGCCGAGGACGAATACCGCCCCGATCCGAACGCACCGCCCGACCCGGCGGTGATCCGCCAGATAGAAGAGGAAATTCCGCGGCTCCGCCGCTTCGCCCGCGCCATGGTCCGCGACGCCACCCTTGCCGACGATCTTGTCCAGGAATGCCTGGAGCGGGCGCTGTCGCGCCTGCATCTCTGGCGTCCGGGGACGAATCTGCGGGCCTGGCTGTTCACGATCCTGCGCAACCTGCACATCAACGGCGTCCGTCGCCGCCAGCCGGTGGTCGACATCGACGCGGAGGCCCAGGCGGCGATCGGGGCCGCACCCGGGTCGCAGTTCGTGCGGATGGAACTGCGCGACCTGCGCCGTGCGTTGGGGCTGCTGCCGAACGAGCAGCGTGAGGTCGTGCTTCTGATCGGGCTGGAGGGCATCTCCTACAACGAGGCGGCCGACATTCTCGGCATCTCGATCGGCACCGTGAAATCGCGCCTGTCCCGCGGGCGCCGCGCACTCCGCCTGCTGATGGAAGGGGAAAGCCCGGACGACGACAGCGACGCCTGAGGCCCACCGCGCCATGCCGCCGGGCGGCTGGCGGGTCCGCAAGCAGGATCGCCCCTGCGGGGTCGGCTCGGGGTTGGCTGAAATCCGTCGAGTGGGCGCTGGGGGAAGCCCGAGTGGAACGCGACTGAAACGAGGGGGTGTCCAGATCGCGGGCGCCCCCTTCGCTTTTTCCGGAGCACCTGTCCGCCATCGGCGCCGATGGCCGGAAAAAAGAATGGCGGCGTCCGGGGGAGGACGCCGCCATAGGCGGGGACAATCGAAGCGCCGTCGGGGCAACCCCGGCGTCACATCGGGGGGAGAAGAGAGTGTTGCAGCATCAAGGTGATGCCATCACCAACCGGACGGGCCGGTGATGGTTCCCTGCCGGGCCTGGCAAACCGACGAACGGCTTGCCAGACCCGGCGGAACGGCTATCGGCGCCGCACCAGGCCCATGATCAGGCTGATGGCGAACAGCACCAGGAAGAGGAAGAACAGGATCTGCGCGATGCCGGATGTGGCCGACGCGATTCCGCCGAACCCCAGCGCGCCGGCGATCAGCGCGATGACGAAGAAAACGAGAGCCCAATAGAGCATCATACCCTCCCTCGCTCGCCGAAGACCTGGTTAAGGATTTCGGGCGTCGCGCATGAGACAAGATGGTACCGTCCTCACCAATGACACTGTCTTCGAGACTCCGGTCCGTACCCGTTACCAAGTATGGCCAAGGTGAGGAAGCGCAGCCGGTGCGGCGGCATTCGTAAGTGCAGAACAGCCTAACCGGCACGTTGTTCCCGGCACCTTGCACCGACATCCCGCAGATGGGGTGACCTTGAGGTTTTCGGGCAACAAGGTCCGCTATCGCGTGTTGTGCTTGTCCGAGAGGCCGGCGGTCCAGCCGCCGGCATTCCGTCCTGGGGGACTTCCCCAAGACGGGGACCAGACAGGACGACAGGAGGAAAAGATGAAGACCAAGCTTTGCCTTGCGGTTCTCGCCGCTTCCCTCGTCACCGCCCCGGCCGCGATGGCCCAGGGCGCCAGCCGCTCGGACGACCTCAACTACGAGAAATCGACCAACTCCGCCGGCAACAGCGAAGCCCCCGTGGTCAACAGCCTGCCCGGCGTCCAGAACGATCCCTGGACCGGTACGGCCGCCACCAGCGGCTCGTCCGCCGACGGCACCATGCACAACCGGAATGACTATGGCCATGGCGGCTACAAGGACGGCGCCCGTGCCCGCAGCCATCATAACCAGGCCGGCATGTCCGGCAGCACCGGCAGCGCGATGGACCGCACGGCCACCGGCTCGGCTTATTCCCGGAGCAGCGACCGCATGACTGGGCGCGATGCTGGCCAGGGGATGTCGCAGGCCGACCTCGCCGGACGCCGTGGCCCCGGCCAGCGCCCGATCGAACTGGCCCAGACCACCCTGCTGAACCGCCTCAGCGCGTCCGGCTACAGCATGGTCCGTGACTTCCGCAAGGACGGCGACATGTATGTTGCCAGCGCGATGGACCCGCAGGGCCAGTGGTCCACCGTGGTGCTGAACCCGCACACCGGCGACATCTCGCAGCGCCGCTAACCTGCCCGGACAGGCTTTCGGTGTGATCGTTTCAAGCTGTACCGCCTGAAACGATCACACCGAAAGGCGCTCCGGGCCACAGCCGGCGCCGGCTGCGGTCCTGCCGTACTCCGTCACTCCAGGAGGCGCCGCCATGTGCCGGCGAGGCGCCCGTAACCGCCCGGCACCCGCAGGTCGTAGAGCGGCAGCGGCTGCGACAGCCGTTGCCCGGCATCGCGCCCCAGCGTCCGCACCGCCGTCTCGACCGTGCCGCCGACCGGCATCCAGGCCGACGCGGCGATCGGCACGACCAGCGACACGCCCCAGTCCAGCCGCCCGCCGAACCGGCTCCGCGTACGGTCAGGAGCTTCGGTCCAGGTGCCGTGAGCCGACAGCCCGATCCCACCGTCGAAGCGGCGCATGACCTCCAGCGTCCCGCCCCAGTCGCCGCCCAGATAGCGGCCAAGCCGCAGCGCCGTGGTGGTGCCGGCGCCCGGCGCTTCCCAATACAGGCTTGCCTGTCCGGTGGCATGCCCGTCGGCGGGGTCGATGCGGAACAGGTCATCGGGCCGCCGCTTCCATGCACGGTTCACGTCGAGGCCCATCGCCCATCGCGCGGCCTGCGGCTGGTAGAGCGCCTCCATCCCGATGCCGGCATACATCTCCTCCAGATATCCGGCCGACAGGCGGGTGGTCACCCCGGTCGCCGGGCTGGCGAGCCACGCGGCATAGAGGTGGTCCGGGGAAAGGCGCCGCCGGGTGTAGCGCGGCAGGTCGCTGCGGACCGGCCGGCCCGGCGGGAGGGCATTGGTGTCGAGCAGGCTGACGGTATCGCCGGCATTCACCCGCAATCCCGCTCCCGCCACCAGCCCGCGCAAGGGTTCGGCCTGCAGCAGGAGGTCCGTGTAGGTGCGCTCGACCAGCGGCGATCCCAACTCCGCAAGGTCGAAGGCAGCGACCAGCCGGGTCGAGAGGTCGAGGCGGGGGCGCCATCCCGGCGGGTGGGCTGCCGGTGACGTGAACTCCGCGGTCCGCCAGATCTCCTCGATGCTGCCGCGGCCGATGACAGCACGCTCAAGGTCCCGGCGCAGCAGCGTCATGCTGGCACCCTCCAGTCCGCCGGCACCGGTGACCACCCGCAGCCGCTCCACCTGCGCCGGGGCGAGGTCGGCGAGCAGCCGGGCAGCGTCGCCGGCTTCGCGCGCCAGCGGCTGCCGGCCGGTGCCGGCCGGATCGAGCCACAGCGTCGCGGTATCTCCCCCGATGGCCACCGCGCGGGCCGGAAGGCCGCGGGACCGGGCCACGATCCGCACGGCGTCCGGCGACAGCGCCACTCCCGGGGCGGGGCGAGGTCCGATGGCGGGCGGTGGCCGGTTCGGCAGGTCGGCGTCCACGGCCGGATCGTAGCGGATGGACAGGCGAAGCATGACGCGCCGGCGCTGTTCGTAGGCCGCTCCCAGGTCGATCCAGGACACGGGACGCCAGGAAAGGCCGAGGCTGTAGCGGCTGCCGGGCTCGAAGCCGGGTTCGTCCTGCCGTTGCGCACGGAAGCGGTCGCCGGAGGACTCCAGCTTCAGGCTCAGCCCGTCCAACGGTGTGTGCCATTCGACGCCGCCGAACAGGGCGATGCGCTCGCCTCCGAACCATGCCTTGGGGCCGCGGACGGTCGGCACCGCCGAGGGATCGCGGTCACGCTTGAAGCGTCCGCCAAGGACGCGCAGCGGATTGCGGAGCTGACCCGCCTCGCCGAAGGCTCCCCAGCCGAACCCGAGCGTCAGGTCGAAATCCCGCCAGCGGCGCGACAGCGCCAGATATTCGCCGGCGAAGCGGCCCTTGCCCGGAAGGTCCAAGCCCGAGCCGGTGACGTCGCGGCCGCCGACAACGAGGGCCGGCCCGGCTTCGTCTTCCCGCCGCAGGCGGACCTTCAGGTCGAGGCCCGGCTCGCTCAGTCCGAAATAGCCGGGATAGGCGCTGTTGCGCGCGGTGAGCTCAAACCACGGCAGAGGCTGTGCGGAGATGGCGACATGGCGGTGCAGGGTGCCGAGCGCGGCCAGCCCGCCGCTCATTGAGCCGTCCGGAGCCATCCGTGCGTTGGGCATCTGCAGCAGCCCGATGCCGCCCCAGTCCGACAGGCTCGCCGTCGGCTCCTCGGCCAGCGCGGATGCGGCAGGGAGGATGCCAAGAAGGAAGATCAGCCGCCGCACGCTTTGATCGCAGATAATCCGGTATGAACCGATTTACGCGATTCATGCGCTCGTATGCAACCTCATAAGGGAGGCCGGTCTTTTCCGCAACCTGGATGCCGCCGGTATCGGGCGTTCCGGGCGGAGGTGACGCCGCTGAAAGCGGCTTTTACGGCGCTTCCAGCACCTCGAAATCATGGGTGATGGTCGCGGTCTGGCCGAGCATGATCGACGCGGAGCAGTATTTCTCGGCTGACAGGGCGATTGCGCGTTCGACCTTCGCCGGGTCCAGCTTGCGGCCGCTGACCGTGAAATGAACATGGATTTTGGTGAAGACCTTGGGATCGGTGTCCGCGCGTTCGGCTTCGATGGCGGCAACGCAGTCGATGATCTGCTGGCGCCCCTTCTCCAGGATCATCACCACATCGAAGCAGGTACAGCCGCCCATGCCGATCAGCAGCATCTCCATCGGGCGGATGCCGGCGTTGCGACCGCCGGACTCGGGCGCACCATCCATCACCACGGCGTGGCCGCTGCCGGATTCGCCGACGAACATCTTGCCGTCCACCCAGGTGACGCGCGCCTTCATGATATTTTCCTTCGTTTGCGGTTGATGTGCAGACCGCGCGAAGCTAGGCGCGGCAGCCACCTGGCGCAAGGGCGGCGATGGAAGGGCGCCGGGCTTGCGCCGCCCGGCCGAGCTGCCCAGAATTCGGCGCATCCGATCCCATCGTGCAGAGACGAGGTCTCCAATCATGCCGCAAGGCGACCGAAGCGCCCCCGACACAGCGTTCGGTAATGGACACGGGCATGACCCGCATGAACGGAGGGGCGACGGGGAGGACGGGCACGGCCATGGGGTCCATTCCCACGGCTCCCATCCCCATGGCTCCCACTCCCATGGCGGGCATGCCGGCGGCCACACGCACGGGGGCCATCACCATGGGCCGGTGAGCTACGACCGGTCCTTCGCGCTGGGCGCGCTGCTGAACATCGGCTTCGTGGCGGTGGAGGCGGGCTACGGGCTGGTCGCCAACTCGACCGCACTGCTGGCGGATGCCGGGCACAACCTGAGCGACGTGATGGGGCTGCTGCTGGCCTGGGGAGCGGCATGGCTGGGCCGCCGGCTGCCGCAGGGGCGCTACACCTACGGATTCGGCAATGCCTCGGTCCTGGCATCGCTGCTGAACGCGATGATCCTGCTGATCGCCGTGGGGGCCATCCTGCTGGAGGCGACGGACCGCCTGTTCTCTCCCGAACCGGTGGCCGAAACCACGGTGATGGTGGTGGCGATCATCGGCATCGTCATCAACGCCTGGACGGCATGGCTGTTCATGGGCGGGCAGAAGCACGACATCAACCTGCGCGGCGCCTACCTGCACATGGCCGCCGACACCGCGGTGTCGGTGGGGGTGGTGGTGGCTGCGCTGGCGATCCGCTTCACCGGCTGGCTGTGGCTGGACCCCGCCACCAGCATCGTCATCGCCCTGGTGATCGTCGTCGGGACCTGGGGGCTGCTGCGGGATTCGGCGCGGATGGCGATGGATGCCGTACCCGACGGCATCGACCGGGCGGGCGTCGAGCGTTACCTGGCCGGTCTGCCCGGTGTCGCGGCGGTGCACGACCTGCACATCTGGCCGATCAGCACGACCGAGACGGCGCTGACCGCCCATCTCGTGCGTCCGGGCATGGGGCAGGACGACGGATTGCTGCGCGAGATCGCCGGAACGCTGAGGGAGCGTTTCGGCATCCGCCATGCGACCGTCCAGATCGAACAGGACGGGAGCTGCTGCGAACTCGCCCCCGCCGATGTGGTGTAGCGGCTGCGCCCCGGATGGGCTCAGCCCTGCGCGCGGGCGAGGCGGCGGGCGTTCGCACGGACCTTGCGGTAGGCCGGCATGAGGCTGGCGGCGGTCAAGGCCGCCGTCGCCTCGATCAGGCGCAGGTTGGCGTGAATGCCGGCATCCATCGCGTCCGCCAGCAGCCGCTGCTGCACGTCGACGATCTCGACCGGATTCTTGCAGGTCGCCAAGCCGCCGATGGTGACGGCGGCGGCCTGGGTCTGCTTGGTCACCATGGTGAACCAGGCCTGCCCGAACTCCCCGATGCCAGTGGCAACGGCGTGGAATGCCTCCACGGCGGCCTCGACCTTCTCGGAGCCCATGCGGATGAATTCCGGATTGGCGAAGTCGATGGGGTTGGACATGGCCGCCGCCATCATGGCGGTGCGGTAGCCGATCGTCTGGGCGGCGGCGACGCCCATCTCGTTGCCGCGCATGCCCGTCTTGGCCATCTGACCGGCAACGGCCATGAGCCTGTCGGTGGGGTGGCTGTTGCCGTTGCCGTTCGTTGCCATTGGCTTCGCCTCGCTCTGGTGTCGGTGCCGGAACCTCGGCGCGCAGTCAACGCTGCACTGCAGCATAAGGTTCCGGCACGATCTTTACGCCTCGGCGAGCGCGCGGTCGAGATCTTCGATGATGTCCTGGGGGTCCTCTAGACCAACGGACAGTCGCAGCAATCCGGGTTCGATGCGGGCAGCCGCCTTCTCCTCGTCGGTCAGCTTGGAGTGGGTGGTGGTCGCGGGATGGGTGATCAGGCTCTTCGAATCGCCGAGATTGTTGGAGATCATCACCATGCGCAGGCCGTTCAGCGTGTTGAACGCCTCGGACTTGCCGCCCTTCAGGAAGATCGACAGCATGTTGCCGCCGCCGCTCATCTGCTTGCGCACCAAGTCGTACTGCGGGTGGCTGGGCACCAGCGGGTAGAGCACCTGGGCGACCTTCGGGTGGCTTTCCAGGAACTGCGCCACCTGGAACGCGGCTGCCGACTGGGCCTGGACGCGCAGTTCCAGCGTCTCCATGCCCTTCAGCAGCAGCCAGGCGTTGAAGGGCGAGATCGCCGGGCCGGTGTGGCGCAGGAAGGGATGGATCACGTCGGAGCCGTACTTCCTGTCCTTGGCCAGGATCACCCCGCCCAGGCAGCGGCCCTGGCCGTCGATGTGCTTGGTCGCCGAATAGATGACGACGTCGGCACCGAACTCGAACGGACGCTGGAGAACGGGGGTGGCGAAGGCGTTGTCGGCGACCACCACCGCGCCGGCCTTGTGGGCCAGCGCGCAGACCGCTTCCAGGTCGACCACCTCCAGGCCCGGATTCGACGGGCTTTCGACGAAGACCGCCTTGGTCGGCCTGGACAGGGCCTCCTGCCATTCGGCCAGGCTGGTGCCGTCGACGAACACCGACTCCATGCCGAAGCGGGTGCACAGCTCCTTGATGATCCAGTAGCAGGAGATGAAGAGCGAGCGCGGCGCCACGATGCGGTCGCCGGCGCGCAGGCCGCTGAGCAGCGCGCCATGCACCGCCGCCATGCCGCTGGAGGTGGCGTAGGCCCACTCCGCCCCTTCATACTCGGCCAGCCGGTCCTCGAACATCGCCGAGGTCGGGTTGCGGAACCGCGAATAGACGTGGCGCGAACCGTCGTTGGCGAAGGCGCTCTCCGCCTCCTCGGCCGAGCCGTAGACGTAGCCGGAGGTCTGGTACAGCGCCTCGCAGGTCTCGTCGAACTGCGAGCGGCGGATGCCGCCATGGACCAGCTTGGAGCGGGGGCGCAGCCCCGAGACGTTCGGATTGCGATGGTCGGTGCGCGGCATTGCGCGGCTCTCCCCTATGGTACGCCGGTGGGGCAAGGCCGGCCGCAAACAAAAAAGCCCCGACCGATCGGGTCGAGGCGCAGGCGCGGCTCGGACCTTTTTAGCGGGTTGTTTTACGTGGCCCGCAAGCCGGTCGACCAAATCACCACGTGGATCCGCTTGTACGACCGTCTATGACGCCAGTCAAGAGGGGTAAGCCGGTCATCCAGGGGCATCGCATATGGCTCCCTCTCCCGCCCCGGGAGAGGGAAGGGGCCCATGCGGGGCATGGGAAGGGTGAGGGGTGATCCAAGAAACCTTGCAGTTCTAGCGTCTTGGGCCACCCCTCACCCTCCCCACTTCGTGGGTCCCCTCCCTCTCCCGGGGCGGGAGAGGGCAATTATCGCCATATGCGATGCCCCTGGCCGGTCATCCAAGCCCCCCCTCGGCCCGCGGCCCGGCGGACGGGGAGGATTTGAGCATCGCCTTGAGGTCGCCGACGCTGGCGCCGCCGAGTAACACCGCCAGCAGGCCGAAGGCTGCCGCACCGCCGCCGACCAGGAGCGCCAGCGCGGCGAAGCGCACCGCCGTCGCCGGCGCCGCCAGCCAGGGCGCCAGCAACCAGCATCCGAGCAGGAGCGCCGCTCCCATGCCGGCCGCCGCGACGGCGATGCGCGGCGCGCGGCGCTTCAGCCGCTCGTCCAGGTCGAACAGGCCGCGCCGGCGCATCGCCACCACCAGCAGCGCCACGTCGAGCCAGGCCGTCAGCCCGGTGGACAGCGCGATGCCGACATGTTCCAGCCAGGGCATCAGCGCCAACGCGAGCACCGCCGTCGCCACCGTCACCACCACGGCGACCCGCACGGGCGTCGTGGTGTCGTGGCGGGCAAAGAAGGCGGCGTTCAGGGACTTGACGATCACATAGGCGGGGATGCCGACGGCGTAGGCGGCGAGCGCCATCGCGGTGGCCTGCGCTTCCGCCGGGCCGAAGGCGCCGCGCTGGAACAGCACGGCGACGATCGGTTCCCCCGCCACCCCCAGCGCCACCGCCGCCGGCAGCCCGAGAAGCAGGCTGAACTCCAGGGCGCGGCTCAGGTAATGACGCACCATCCGGTCGTCGCCGGCGGCGGCGTGGCGCGCCAGCACCGGCAGCAGGGCGGTGCCGATGGCGATGCCGATGACGCCGAGCGGCATCTGGTTCAGCCGGTCGGCGTAATAGAGGAAGGACACCGATCCGGACGGCAGCAGGGATGCCAGCAGGATATTGACGAACAGGTTGATCTGCATGACGCCGGCACCCAGTGCTCCGGGCCCGATCAGCCGGAACAGTCTGCGCATCCCCTCGGTCATCCGCGGCATCCGCAGGCGCAGGGTCACGCCGGCGCGCCGGCAGGCCCATGCCATCCAGCCGACCTGGACCGCGCCGGACAGGGTGACCGCGGCCGCCATCGCGCGTCCCGGTTCCAGCCCCAGGCGCGGAGCGATCAGCAGGGCGGCGACCAGGGTCAGGTTGAAGGCGATCGGAGCGGCGGCGAAGGGGCCGAAACGGTCGAGCGCGTTCAGGACGCCGCCGAGCAGCGCCACCAGCGACACGAGCGCCAGATACGGGAAGGTGAGCCGCGCCATGTCGACGGCCAGTCCGAACTTCGCCGGGTCGTCGACGAATCCCGGCGCCAGCCCGTGCATCAGCCAGGGCATGGCGACGATGGCCGCCACCGTGAAGGGCAGCAGCATCGTCAGCAGCAGCGCCAGGGCCTCCTCCGCGAAGCGGATGGCGGCGGCGCGGCCGCGGGTCTGCAGTTCGGCCGCGAACAGCGGGACGAAGGCGACGCCGAACGCGCCCTCGGCGAAAAGGCGGCGGAACAGGTTTGGCAGCTTGAGCGCCACGAAGAAGGCATCCGCCACCGGGCCTGCCCCCAGCACCGCCGCGGTCAGGATGTCGCGGGCGAAGCCGGCCAGCCGGCTCAGCAGGGTGAGGCCACCGACGGTGGCGATGGCGCGGGCGAAGTTCATGCCCGCGGTATAGCGGGCGGCAGGTCGGGCGGAAAGCCGCTTTCGGCGGAGGCTTGGCCGGAATGCCGGCATCGGACGTTCCGGTAACCGCCGGATGGGGGAGGGGAGCAACCGCAGTAAGGCGGTTCCGCAGCGGCAGCGCCGACGGGGAGGGCTGTACGCCCCGGTGGAGCAAGGTCATTGCGTTTCCACCTTGCCGCTAACGTCGTTGCGTCGCCATTTGCGTTGCGGCATTCTTGCCACTGCCATTCCGCCGCGGTTCCAGGGCGGTCCAAGGCTATGGAACGGGTTCACAGCGTTCGGAGAACACGTGAAACGGGCGCTCCGGCTTTTCTCAGGTTTCGGCGGACGCCTCGTCCTGCCGGCACTGGCCGTGGCGGTGGCGATCGCCGCCCTGTGGTGGGTGCTGCTCGACCGGCTGCAGCGGGAAGAGCATCTGCTCGACCAGACCGCCTACGAGAAGACCACGGTCCTCTCCCGACTGGTGGAGGAGCATGCGGTGTCGACCTTCCGCCGGGTCGACGACCTGCTGCTGGATCTGGTCGCCAACACGCAACGCGGCCAGCCGATGCGCATCGACTCCCGCCGCGCCTTCGAGGAAGGGCTGGTGGTCGGCGTGCGCGCCTACGACAGCCAGGGCGTCCCCACGCTCGGGGCCGGGCGTGCCACCTTCCAGGGTGCGGTCGTCGATCGCGACGAGTTCGGCATCGCCCGCGACTCGTCGGTCCGCGGCGCGGTGATCGGCAAGCCCTATACCTCCTCCCAGACCGGGGAGCTGCTGATCCCGGTTTCGCGGCGGCTGGAGACATCCGACGGCACCTTCGCCGGCATCGCGGTCGCCGACGTGCCGGTCGATTCCTTCGTGCGCTACTACCGTGTGCTCGGGCTGCCGACGGATGCGGTCGCGACGCTGCTGCGGGCCGACGGGACCGTCCTGGCCCGCAACGTCGAGACCGCGGCGGCGAGCCGCGTCACCGCCGACAGCGAGCTTTGGCGGGTGATGCGTCAGCATGCCGCAGGCCACATGCGGATGGTCAGCCCGGTCGATGGGGTCGAGCGGATCACCGCCTACCGCGCGGCCTACGACCTGCCGGTGGTGGCTGTCGTCGGGGAATCGGTGGAGACGGTGTTCGGCCCATGGCGCGAGAACGCCCGCATCTACATCGGCTGGGCCGGCGTGACGACGGCGGTCGTCCTGCTGTTCGTGGTCGCCTTCGTCATCGAGCTGCAGTGGCGCCGCCGCACCGAACGGGCGCTGCGGGTCCGCAACCGGGCGCTGGCCTGGAGCAAGGACGGCATCATGATCGCCGACGCCAGCCGGCCGGGGATGCCGATCGTCTATGCCAACCCGGCGCTCGAGCAGTTGCTCGGCGCCCCGGCGTCCGGGCTGATGGAGTCCGGCGCCTTGGCGTCGCTGGAGCGGGCGATCAGTGACCGCGGGGCGCTGCAGCCGCTGCGCGACGCCATCGTCGTCGGCCGCGATGCCCGGATCGAGTTGAGCCGCCCGGACGCGGCGGAGGGGCGCGACCGCCATCTGGAGCTGAGCGCGTCGCCCGTACGCGATCGCGACGGCCGTCTGGTCAGCCTGATCGCCATCGTGCGGGACATCTCCGACCACAAGCGCGCTCAGGCGGAACTGGCCGCCGCGCGCCGCGAGGCCGACCGCGCCAACATCGCGAAGTCGAAGTTCCTGGCGGCGGCCAGCCACGACCTGCGCCAGCCGGTGCAGTCGCTGATGCTGCTGATGGAGGTCCTGTCCAGCCGCATCGCCGACGGGCCGACGCGCAATGTGCTGGGGACCATGGACCGGTCGCTCGGTGCGTTGAAGATGCTGCTGGACGGCCTGCTCGACGTCTCCCGGCTGGATGCCGGGGCGGTGGTGCCCGACATGACGGCCTTTCCCCTGGGGGAGGTGCTTGAACGGGTTGCCGCGAGCAGCCGTCCCGTCGCCCTTCAGAAAGGGCTGCTGCTGCACATCGTTCCCAGCCGTGCCAACGTGTACAGCGACCCTATGCTGCTGGGCCGCATCCTGCAGAACCTTGTGGAGAACGCCCTGCGCTATACCGCCCAGGGGCGCGTGCTGATCGGTTGCCGCCGCCTGCGCGACCGGGTACGGATCGAGGTGTGGGATACCGGCATCGGCATTCCGGCCGACCAGCAGGCGGACATCTTCCAGGAGTTCGTGCAGGTCGGCAATGCCAGCCGCAACCGCGACCAGGGGCTCGGCCTGGGGCTGGCCGTCGTCCGCCGGCTGTCGGAAATGATGGGCCATCCGGTGACGGTGCGCTCCAGCCCGGGCCGGGGATCGGTCTTCGCGGTGGAGGTGCCGCTCGCCCTGGCCCCGGCGGCCCATCCGCCCGCGACCGCGGCCGCAGCCCGGCCGGCGGTTCCCACCACCGTGCTGGTCATCGAGGACGACGAGATCGTGCGAGAGGGGCTGCGCGCGATGCTGGTGGAGTGGGGCTGCACCGTGTCGGCGGCCGGATCCTGCGCCGAGGCGCTCGACCTCGCCCACCGCGGGCCCGTTCCCGACCTGATCATCGCCGACTACCGTCTGCGCGACGGCCGAACCGGCACCGAAGCGATCCGCGAGGTCCGCCTCGCCCTCGGCCGCATCCTTCCGGGGCTCCTCGTCACCGGCGATACGGCGCCCGCCAGGGCGCAGGAGGCGGAGGCAGGGAATTTCCGGGTCATCCACAAGCCTGTACGGGCCGCCGACCTGCGCCGGGCGGTGTCCGAGGTGATGGCTCCCGTGTGGAGCGACTGCCGGACGGTGGCGTGATGTCCGGCCCGCGCCCATAGGCGCGGGCCGGCTCCCGCTGGCATCAGGGCGGGAAATCCAATCCGGGAGTCCGGCTCAGGGGATCAGGGCGTTCAGGTCGAAATCACGGGCGAAGGCGACCATGGCGCCGCAGGCGCTGGCCGACCCGACCCGCAACACGCCGCCGCCGACCACCGTGGGGAATTTGCTCTTCTGCAGGGTCTGCTGCGTCTTCTCCAAATCTGCGACGCGGACGACGAAGCCGGCGAAGAAGGGAAGGGGGGCGGCAAAGGCGGGGTCGCTGGTCCAGGCCCAATGCAGGCGGTCGGGGGTCGCGACCAGCAGGCGAACCTGCTCCCCGCCGGAGGGTTCGACAAGGAGCGCCGCGCCATGCTGCGACACCGACCCGCCCAGCAGGCGGGCATAGGTCGCGGCCACCGCGGCGGGATCGTCGGCGGCAATCACCAACGCCTCCAATCCGGTTGCCCCATTGGGGTGGTTCAGGCTGTCCTTGCGCCACACGAGGTCCGGCGTGTGATGCCGGCACAGGAAGACCCGGCCGCCGGGGGTGGTGGCCGGATCGATCTGCGTGATGGTGAAGCGGGCGTCGCGGTTGCCCTCCGGCGTCTCCACCGGCCGGCCGAAGTCGACCGGCGGCTCGGTCGGGAAGCCGGCCGCCGCCAACGGCTCACGGGCGGCATGAGCGTCGGCGGTCTTCAGCGCGATGGCGGCGATTCCCTGGCGCTCGCGCAGGAAGGCGGAGTAATGGGCGTTGGCCGGCCGCTGCTCCTCGATGCCCAGCAGTTCCAGATAGGTGCCGTCGGCGAACATCACGGTGTGGTTGGCCGACTTCAGTTCCGTGTGGTGTCCACGCGGCGTCACCGTGAAGCCGAGCCGGACATAGGCGTCGCGCGCCGCGTCAAGGTCGCGGGTGGCGATGACCAGATGGTCGAGTCCGGTTGTGCCGTCGATGCTCATGGCCGTCCTGCTGCTGTCGGGTTGCCTCGCCGCCAGCGATAGAACAGGCGGGTCGATCGGGCAAGGCCCGATCTCCGCTGCCTCCGATCGCTCCCCTTTCTCCCGCGCGCCGCCGGACGGCGGGGGAGGGGCGGCGATCGGAGGCGGGGACGGCGGGGCTGGAGCGATCAGAGCGCCTGCCGCAGCTCGGGCACGGCCTTGAACAGGTCGGCGACGAGGCCGTAGTCGGCGACCTGGAAGATCGGCGCCTCCTCGTCCTTGTTGATCG
>NZ_JAGINO010000032.1 GCF_017876115.1 Azospirillum picis | reverse complement strand
CGCACATTCATCAGACCGCGCCGATCCGATGTCCATGTTGTCGGTGCTGGCTCGTCCCGCGCAGGCGGGAGTAGAACTGCCAAAGTAGTGCTAGCGCCGAATGACCGGCTGGCGCTGTTGGCCCGGAGCTGTGCCGGGGCCGGGGAGGTCATCCGCATCCGCCAACCCATCGATCTCTACCGCTTCCTGCCTCGCGGTTGGGCTCACAGCCGGCCGGCCCATGTGCTGCTTCTCGGCAATTACGCCAGATTGTCTTACGTCGGCTCGGACCACCTCCGGGCTGCATGGTCCGGGCATGAGCTGGAATGGCACCGCTGCGGCCATCTCGAACCGATGATGGCGGTGGCAAGCGAGATCGCCAAAGCCGACATCGTCGTCGGTTATGGGCGGTCGATCCTGGAGGCGATGGCCTGTGCGCGGCCGGCCTATGTTCACGAACATTCAGGCTCCGACGGCTGGGTGACTGCCGATACCTACAGCCGGCTGGAGGCCGACGGCTTTGCCGGGACGGCCATCCGGCTGTCACCAAGCGCTGACGAGCTCCGGAAGGATTTCGAGCGCTACACGCCCGCCTTGGGCGGGGTGGGGCATGACCTCATCCACGCCCATCATGATGCGCGGTTGGTCACCGCAGCGCTGATGAGGACCATTGCCGGCTTCGATCCACCGTCTCACAGCTATGACAGGGAAGCGCTGTCATCCATCAAGAACCTGTCGCTGCTTCTGTACCGCTCGAATGGGATGGTGCGAGCACTACGTGAAGAGATGCGGGTGAACCGATTGCGCTACGAAAGTGAGGTGGCCGGCCTCAAGGAGCGCATCGGCAAAGCCGAACTGATCCAGGCGCAGCAGAAGGCACTTCTGCTGAAGCAAGCTCAGAAAAGGGGTGCAGGATCCCGGAAAAAGACGTGAAGAAGGTCTGACCGCTTTCAAGCAGCAGCGCATCCTGAACATCCTGGTGGCGCGGAGCTGGATCAGACCCGAACCGGCCCCTTGCGCGAGCTCGATTTTCGCTTAGGGTGCGCGGCCATGAGCACACCATTGCCCTTCACGATCGTTGTCCCAGCCTACAACGCGGCCGACACCATTGCTCGGACGCTGTCCAGCATCTGTAGCGCCGTCGCCTACGCGCAGGCAAAGGCGGTGCCGATCGCCTGCGAGGTCGTCGTGGTGGATGATTGCTCCACCGATCGCACGGTGGAGGTGGCGCAGGCGCAAGACAGCACCGACTTGCCGGTCCGGGTGATCCGGCATGCACACAACCAGGGAGCCGGGTGCGCGCGCAACAGCGGGGCGGCCCAGGCGACGGGGGCGATCTTGTGCTTTCTCGATGCCGACGACCACTATCTGCCGGCCCATCTGGCGGTGTGCGCCAAGGCCTTTGCCCAACGGCCGGAAATCGACTTCGTCTGTACCCGCTTCACCACCAGCCAGCCGATCGAGCCGAGCTGGATCCCGGCGATCTCCGCCGCCGCCGTCGGTCCCTTCGCCATCCGCCGCGATGCCCATCTCCGTCTTGGTGGTTTCCCTCCGTTCCGCAACTTCGAAGACGTCGTCTACCGCCGGTTAGCCGACCGGGTGCTGAAGGGGTGGTATGTCGGCAATGAAACCGCCGTCTATGTCTGGCGGGCGGGGAACTCGTTCGACCGGCAGCTGGCCAAATTCTCCCGGCCCTGCTCCGCTACCGCGCTGACGGAGGCCGACCAGCCGCCGGATGTGGTTCTGCACTACTTCGAGGAACGCCTTCTCGACCTGACGGGCAAGAGGGCAAGTACCCATTTCCCCGAATGACCGCTGGGGCTGCTTCCAGGTTCTCCGGCGTTGCGAAAGCGCCTCTCTGCAGAGGACGAGCTCGCCCACTAGAACCCTACTACCCGTCAGGGCAAGAGCTCTCTTGCCCTGACGGCTCATCGCTTGGTGCCTGCCTCAATCCCGGCTTGGCGGACGCCTGTCCCGCTCAGCGGCGCGGCGGCCGCGATAGCGGCGACCGTCCTCGTGGAGATCGGCCTCGTCCAGGCGGTAGCCGGCGGCGCGCAGCGCCTCCAGCACCAGATACTGCTTGGTGACCCGCCGGTCGGCGGCAACCGCTGCAAGCTGCCGGTTCAGGTAGCGCGGCACGGTGACCTTGAACTCCTCGGTCGGTTCGCGTGGCGGTGCAACCGGGACCGGCGGCACGACAGGCGAGGGCGGGGCTACGGCATGGCGACCGGCCAGCGGCCGCAATGAGGGAAGGCCGGAGGCGGCGGCGAACTGGTCGGTGCCGGCCAGCAGGCGCTGGTCGTCGACGCTGTCGGCAAGGGCGGCCAGGGCCGACAGGTCCGGCCGGCCGGCCGGGGCGGACTCGGTGCGCGACGGGACCAAGTCCTCGTCATCGAGTGCCGAGGGCAGGGGCGGGCGCTCGCGGCGAGGCTTGCTCATGCGAGTGCCTCCGTGCGGACGGCGGCGTCGAGGCTGGCCAAGCGGTCGAGCAGTTCGGCCTTGACTGCCTGGATGTTGGCGGCCGCGGCACTCTCCGGCGCTGACACCCGGGGCGGGATGCCGGTCAGCAGCATCTCCTTATAGGCCGTGCGCTCCATCACGCTGGCCGAGAAGGTCGGCATCCGGGTCTCGCCGTCGGCGCGGATCTGCTTGGCCACCCGGCTTTCAAAACCCGACGGGACGCGCGTCCACAGCAGTGCCCGCCCGATCTGGCGGTTGCCGATGTCGCCGGTTTCGTCGATCTGGTGGTTGGTGCGCAGCGCATCGCGCAGGTCCGGCGCCGATTGCTGGCAGGGCACGATGACGAAGGCCGACTTGCCGATGCCGAGAATGGTCAGGCGCGATGCGACGCCAGGCAGATCCAGGATCAGGAAGTCGCAGGTGCTGCGGGCATTGCGGATCTCCTCGATCACCGTCTCCTCGCCGACGTTGGGGACGACGGCGAAGCCCGGCACGCTGGCCCGCCGGCCGAACGCGGCGGCATGCTGGTTGGGGTCGCAGTCGAGGATGCAAGTGCGCAAACCGTCGAGCGCCAAGTCAGTGGCAAGCGCGCAAGCCGTCGTGGTCTTGGCGCAACCGCCCTTATTGCTGGCGAGAGCGATGGTGATCACGGCAAGGCAGCTCCGGGAGCGGGGGATGGAAAGGGGTGCGTTACTATTACGCTCAAGCCGGACAAGCAGGCAAGAGGGCGCTTGCCGACTCTCCCTCTCGGGCATCCACCCGAAAACCCAAAAGGGCATTTGACTTCAATGGCACTGGTTCGCTGCCGCTATCACCATCAAGCCGTAATGGAAAGCGCTGCTGAAGCCAGACACTGTCGCCTCGCCGCCCGGCGGCATTAAGCCCTCTCCCTTCTGTCCGACATGGCCTTTCACCTCTTGGGCAATGGGGTATTTGGGCTTGTGGCCAGTTGACCATCCCCCCACACCCGATCGTAGCGCAATGCTGCGCGACGCACGGGTGTCGCTTGACGCTGCCGGTCAACTGGTGAATTAGAAAGGGCTTCGGCCGCCCTTGCCTCCAGCGAGACTTGCAAACCGGCAAGGGGAGGGGCCTTGAGGGAAGGATGGAAGCGTATGTCTGACAAGGTCGCATTGATCACCGGCGCCACGGGCCAGGACGGAGCCCTGCTTGCGGAGCTGCTGCTCGCCAAGGGCTATCGGGTGCACGGGCTCAAGCGCCGCTCCTCCTCCTTCAACACCGCCCGCGTCGACCATCTCTACCGCGACCTGCATGAGCCAGACGTCCGCTTCGTCCTGCACCATGGCGACCTCACCGACGCCACCAACCTGATCCGCGTGGTGGAGGAGGTCCAGCCGACCGAGATCTACAATCTCGCTGCCCAAAGCCACGTCCAGGTCAGCTTCGAGACGCCGGAATACACCGCCAACGCCGACGGCATCGGCACGCTGCGCCTGCTGGAGGCCATCCGCATCCTCAAGCTGAGCGAGCGGGTGCGCTTCTACCAGGCCTCGACCTCGGAGCTCTACGGCAAGGTGCAGGAGACGCCGCAGCGCGAGACCACGCCGTTCTACCCGCGCAGCCCCTACGCCGCCGCCAAGCTCTACGCCTACTGGATCACGGTGAACTACCGCGAGGCCTACGGGATGCACGCCTCCAACGGCATCCTGTTCAATCATGAGGGCCCGACCCGCGGCGAGACCTTCGTCACCCGCAAGATCACCCGCGCCGTCGCCGCCATCGAGCTCGGCCGGCAGGACAGACTGTATCTCGGCAACCTCGACGCCAAGCGCGACTGGGGCCATGCCCGTGACTTCGTCGAGGGCATGTGGCGCATCCTGCAGCAGCCCACGCCGGACGATTACGTTCTGGCCACCGGCGAGACCCACAGCATCCGCGAGTTCGTCGAGCTGGCCTTCTCCCACATCGGCCGCCGCATCGCCTGGACCGGCAGCGGCATCGAGGAGAAGGGCATCGACGAGGCGACCGGCCAGACGCTGATCGAGGTCGACCCGCGCTATTTCCGCCCGACCGAGGTCGATCTGCTGCTGGGTGACCCGAGCAAGGCGCGCAAGGCACTGGGCTGGGTGCACCGCACCAGCTTCCCCGAGCTGGTGCGCGAGATGGTGGAGTCCGATCTGAAGGCACTCACGCTGGAGGCCCCGCGCTATGGCAATCATGGCTGAGATCCCCTTTTCGCTGGCCGGGCGCCGCGTCTGGGTGGCCGGGCACCGCGGGATGGTCGGCTCCGCCGTCGTGCGCCGCCTGGCCGGCGAGGGTTGCACCGTCCTGACCGCCGGGCGCGAGACGCTCGATCTGCGCCGCCAAAGCGAGGTCGAGGCCTGGATGGCCGCCGAGAAGCCGGATGTCGTAGTGGTCGCCGCCGCCCGGGTCGGCGGCATCCTGGCCAACGCCACCCGGCCGGCCGAGTTCCTCTATGACAATCTGGCGATCGAGACGAACATCATCCACGCCGCCTATCGCCGCGACGTGGCCAAGCTGCTGTTCCTCGGCTCGTCCTGCATCTACCCGCGCCTGGCCGACCAGCCGATCAGCGAGGATGCTCTGCTGACCGGGGCGCTGGAGCCGACCAACGAATGGTACGCGATCGCCAAGATCGCCGGCATCAAGCTGTGCCAAGCCTATCGCCAGCAGTATGGCTGCGACTTCATCAGCGCGATGCCGACCAACCTGTATGGTCCCGGCGACAATTTCGACCTCGCCTCCAGCCATGTCCTGCCGGCGCTGCTGGCCAAGATCGACCGTGCCAAGCATGATCGGCTGGACGAGGTGGTGCTGTGGGGCACCGGCACGCCGCGGCGCGAGTTCCTGCATGTCGATGATCTGGCTGACGCCTGCGTCTTCCTGCTGCAGACCTATTCCGGCGACGTGCCGCTCAATGTCGGCACCGGGACCGACGTCACCATCCGCGAACTGGCCGAGCTGATCGCCGAGGTGGTCGGCTATCGTGGCCGCTTCGTCCAGGACACCAGCAAGCCGGACGGCACCCCCCGCAAGCTGCTCGACGTCGACCGGCTGGCCCAGCTGGGCTGGACGGCCCGCATCGATCTGCGCGACGGCATCAAGAGCACCTACGACTGGTACCGCACCCATATGGCCCAGCCGGCGGTCTGAGCATTCGGCTCCGGCGGCAAGCAGGGTTCCGCAGGCCGCCGCCCGACGGCGGGCGAGTTTCCCCTCACAGCGATTGGAGTGGCCGAAAAGACCCGGATCCGGTATTGGACGCGTGTTTGTGACGTTACAGCGGTGACCCTACCATGACCCCGCCTGATAAGACTGCAGGCCGACGCGAGCCGGTCGTCCTGGCGTCCTATCTCAGCGCCCGCTCGCACTACCGCCCGGTGATGTTTTCGCAGAAGGAAATCTTCTGCGGGCCGGACGCGGCGGAAGAACGCGATGCCTGGGGCTATCGCTCGGTGCGCACACCGGTCGGGGCATGGGATATGGGCGTGCTCGCCGAGAAGCTGCCGGCGGCGCAAAAGCCCGACGTGGTCGTCGTCAAGACCGATGCCACCAACCGCAGCTATCCGCGCAACCTGCACGTCTTCGACTGCCCCAAGGTCCTGGTGCTGGGAGACACCCAGCACCTGAAGGAACCGCTGCGGCGGATGATGGAGTATGCGCAGAGCGAACGCTTCGATTTCATCCTGTCCGATCACAACCGGCACCATCTGCATTTCTTCCGTGATGCCGGGTTCGCCAATGTTCATTGGCTGCCCTGCCTGACGTGGCGGCCCTATTTCCGTGACGTTCCGGCTGTGTCCGACAGTGAGCGGATGGTCTTCGTCGGGCAGGTCGGCCGCTTCCATCCTTATCGCTCATGGCTGATGAAGGAGCTGACGAAGCGCGGCTTGCCCCTCGACATCCAGCAGCGCCCACAAGACCAAAGTGCTGATGCCTACGCCGCCGCGGCCATTGCGCTCAACTGCAGCCTGAACGGTGACGTGAATCTCAGGACCTTCGAGATTCTCGCAGCGGGCGGCCTGCTGTTTACCGACCGCCTCTCGCCTGAGTCCGGACTCGAGCGCATCCTGCGCGACGGCGAGCATTGCGTGCTGTACGACACGCCCGACGATCTGGCGGACAAGGCCCGCTATTACCTGGATCATCCGGACGAGGCGCTTGCCATCCGCCGGCGCGGCCGGGCGCATGTCGAGGCCGCCTTTAGCCCCGACGCACAGAGCGAGGCCTTCCTCGATCTAGTGTTCGAAGGCCGCGAGCGACCGGAATTCACACTGGATGACGGCCGGAAGACAGGCAGTGTCCCCGTGCCGCATGCCGCACTCTGGCCACGCCTGAGCGCCTATGAAACGGTGCAGGACGTCCACCGCAGTTCCGCCGGCATCCGGGTCTTTGCCCCGGATGATGCAGTGGGTCGGACCGCTGCGGCCGATCTTGCCGATCTGAGGCGCCTGTCCGTCCACCGCCACGCCGACCTTGACGCGTTTCCCGAGGAGCGCCCCGCCTTCAGCCGGATGGCCGGCGCCACCGATGGACACGTCCTTCCCCTTCATCACCTTCTTCTGATCAGCCCGGAGCAGGCTCCAACTGAACTCGAAACCCTTCTGCGATGCTTCCGCGGTCACCTGATCCTGGCGATCGGCGAGGGCTGGACGGTCCCTGCCTTGGCCGAGCTGAGCGGCAGGCTTGGGCGGTGGGGCTGGACTGCGGCGCGATTGGCAGACCGCGTGTTTTCATGCACCACCCCTGAACGCGCCGTTCGGGCGTCAGCTGCCATCGGCGACACCGTGGGCGCACGTGCCAAGCTGCGGGTGCTGGCCGGTGAGGCCGACGAGGGGGCGCTGCTGAAGCTGGCTGCCCTGGCCAACGAGCTGGGCGATCAGGAACGTTGTCTGGAATTGCTGCGTAGCGCGATCCGGGCAGACCGCGACAACGCGGATGCCCTTTCCGCGCTCGCCCGCTTCGCAAGCAAGAGGGGGCAGCTTCCTGTCGATGAGGCACGGGAGGCCTTGCTCGCGCTCGACCATCTCGGGTCGCTGCGGCCGCATTCCGAACCCGATCGCATCTGGTATGGCCGGCTGATGCAGGTCCTCTCCGACGATCCCCAGGTCCGCCGCCACATGGCCCGTGTCCATCCCATGGTCGAGCCCACGGACAAACCACGCCGCATCCTGGTGATCAACAACCTGTTCCCGCCCCAGGAGATGGGGGGATACGGGCGCAAATTCTGGGAATTCGCCTCCGTGCTGCGCGCGCGCGGCCATGAGATCGTGGTCGTCACCGGCGACGCTCCCTACCTGAGCCGGCCGGACGAGAGTGACGGTACCCTTGAAGACGTTGTTCATCGCGATCTGACGCTGTACGGCAGCTATGGCGATGGCGGGGCGAAGCTCAATCCCGATACCGCCTTCGTCCACAGGGCCTTCGCATCGAATGTCCAGTGCGTGCGCGACTGGGTGGGGCGTTTCCGCCCCAATGCATGCCTGCTCGGCAACATCGACTTTATTGGCTTCGGCGTCATCAATGCGCTGCTGAACGCCGGAATCCCAACCATCCACAGCCTCGGCAACTCCACCCCGGGCTACCAACCGGCACAGACGCCACAGACGCCTTTGTATCGGGCCGCGCCAGCCAGCACTTGGCTGGGAGAGAACCTCAAGGCCGAAGGTCATGCCTTTCTCGGATGCACGACCCTCTATCCGGGAGCGCGCATCTCCTTCTTCTATCGCGATCCGCTGCCACGCCAGGATAAGCTGCGCATCATATTTGCTGGCATCGTCATGCCGTACAAAGGGGCGCATGTGCTGATGCAGGCCCTGGCCCTGCTCCAGCGGGATGGGATTGACTTCACCTGCACCTTTGCCGGCGACACATTGTCGAAGGGCTTCGTGGACTCCATCCGTCAGTATTCAGTCCGCACGGGCGTTGCCGACAAGGTCAAATTCACCGGCTTTCTCGACCGACGCGGTCTGGCGAGGGAATTTGCACGGCACAATGTGCTGGTGTTTCCAAGCCAAGTCGATGAAACCTTCGGGATTGCACCGGTTGAGGCGATGGCAGCAGGGCTTCCCGTTGTTACCAGTGCGACCGGTGGGCAACCCGAGGTGGTGCATCACGGTATCAATGGGCTACACTTCAGCAAGCACAGCGCCGAGGAACTCGCTGCGGCACTGACAAAACTCTCCCAAACTCCCGAATTGTGGCGGCGCATGGCTGAGGAGGCGCGAGAGCGGTCGATATCTCTATCAATCAACGCCTCAGTCGACGTTATTGAGGCGTTGATGAGTGAAATGATTGCAGAAATTCATCAATCGGAGTTACTTTCATGATATTGCATTCTCAGACCTATTCAGAGAGGTGAAGAAGAGTTTGAAGTAAGAGTGGAAACGGGAGCGATAATCAGGAGATCTGGAGCGTGACGCCAGAGTCATTCAAGAATCAGTTCAGAGAGTTGGCGTTGCAGGCAGAGAACACCCAGAAGCGCTTTCATTTAAGTTGGGACCATAAGTGGCCAATTCTCAACGAAGATACTCCTTCTACAGGGTTTGACCGCCATTATGTCTACCATACTGCATGGGCAACCCGAGCGGTAAAGCGGATTTCACCGAGCCAGCACGTGGATTTTTCTTCGTCCCTCTATTTTGCTTCATTGGTGTCTGCATGGGTGGACGTCCTTTTCTGTGATATCCGTCCGCCAGAGTTGGAACTGCCTGGCCTTGAATTGCGCCATGAGACCCTAACCGCACTGCGGTTTGATGATGAGAGCCTGAACAGTGCGTCCTGCATGCATGTTCTAGAGCACGTCGGTCTCGGACGTTATGGAGATCCACTGGACTATGACGGGGATATCAAGGCGATGACCGAGTTGTCCAGGGTGGTCAAGCCGGGCGGGGACTTGTTGATCGCCGTTCCGGTGGGGGCGATCCCTGTAATACAGTTTAACGCACACCGTATTTATCGCTTTTCCGACATCCCAAATTTTTTCGGTGAGAAGTATGACGTTATCGAACAGGTTTTGATTCCTGAAAAAGGGCCGGAGGGCTTGATCAATGCTCCTACTCCAGAGCAGATAGGGCAAACACGTTACGCTTGCGGCTGCTATTGGCTGCGCAAGCGCAGATGAAAGAGATATAAAAGCAATAAATAAAAATACTTCGGATTTTCTCGCATTTTAATCAATCGGAGCAAAAATGAGCAGAGATGAAATTTTCCGTGAAGTGCAGAAAATCCTAGATAGTGGCGATAGGCGGGCAATTCAAACCTTCCAGTTGATGTTGGATATAAAAAATGGGAACAACAATTCAAATCCCGAGATCAACGGTGAATATGCCCTTGGAAAAGCGATTCTACCGTCATCAAAAATTGCTTTTGATGTTGGAGCCAACATAGGAGGATGGACGAAATTTGCTTTAGCGGTCAATCCTTCGCTAAAAGTCCACTGCTTTGAAGCAAGCAAGCCACACCACGAAAAACTTCTAATGTCCAGATTACAGGAAAATATTTCCATCAATTTTGCAGCCGTATGCAATCAGGTAGGGTATGCTGATTTCCATATTTTTGACGAAAATTCGGAAGGGAATTCTCTTTATAAGAGGTCTGGGCTAGAGGAGGGATTTGGGCTGCAAGAGCAGAAAATTACAGAAAAAGTTCCTTCGATAACAATTGACTACTATTGCGATGTTCATGGAATTAAGAATATAGATTTCCTGAAAATCGATGTTGAAGGTGCAGAGATCGATGCTCTCCTGGGAGCTCGGCAGATGTTTTCTGAAAAACGCGTAAGATTTGCTACTCTTGAGTATGGCGCTACATGGCTTCCCGCTCGAAAAAGTCTTAAGGATCTATATGACTTTGCAAATGATGTCGGCTATGGGGTCAAGAAAATCTTTCCCGATCGCGCTGTTTCCAGACCTCATTATGATGTCCGAATGGACAACTACGCCTACCAAAACTGGCTGTTAAGTCTTGGATAATCTTATTATTTCATCTATGGCGTGAAAAATTTCAGGCACACCAATCCACGAGCCCACTTCCGGACCAATGTCCAAAGGCGGTCAAATCAAGCTTGGGGCGCCGGATAGCATGCCAAGTTTTGGCCATGTTGATGACACGTGTGTCATCGAAGAAAAAGATCGGAGAACAGAGAAATTTTATGCGATCAATATAACTAAGAAGAATATCTTCAGTCACTCCATCTTTGGGACCATCGACAAACACGAAATCTGCCTGCGCCAAAACCTCAGAAAATCGGTCGAGGAAATCGGGAGACTTTACATCGCAAACATGCTGTATCAACTGACCATTCGTAAAATCATCCTCTCTTAACCAACTATCCCGTAGATCTTTCCATGGAATGATATCTAAAGTCTGCAATGTTGCGCCCGGCTCCATGGTGGACAGCATCGCTAGGACTCCCATACCCGTCCCCGTGCCGATTTCGACTAGCCGGCGAGGCTTCAACTCCGCAATCATGCCGGCAAGAAAGCGATAATGCTCACCCGGCCAGATTTCAAAGAACTTGGGTTCGAAACTTGCGCGCCCGTCATAAATGTTCAAGGAAATGTTGCGAGCTCGCGCCACGCTGGCCAAAGCCAACTCGTACAGCCGATCCGTCGGTTGCGGGTCTTGTGGATAAGATGGGAAGATGAGGCTGAGCTGTGGTGAGCCCGCCGTGGCACCATGGCCGGCAAGATGAAGTGCTATTTTCTGCCGTAGCTCCGGGTTCATCGTTCGAAGCGCAGAGGCAAGATCGAAGGTGTGTTCGCCAATCGAGAGCCGGAGAGAATCGAGCAGGTTTTCGAAAGACATCAAGCTTCCCTCGCTAGAACGGCATCTACGATATCGGATGCTTCTAGCTTGTTTTCTTGCAAGGCGTCAATGTCGTTGCCGCTCACTGCATTCCGGACGGGGTTGGGCGGCTTATATCAACAACTTTAAGCAATTCTTTGCCACAAACCGTCGGAACTATGATAAGTGCATTGCCAGCAAAGCCGGAGTTAGCCCAGCGCAGAAGGACCAGGTACGGCATGAAGCGGGTCTTCAATCTCGTCGACAACAGCTTTGCTCATGATGTAGGAGCGACAGCTGGAAAAGCTCCCAAGGGTTGGATTTGGGATCGCTCCTGCGCAAACCCGAAAGTCGCGACCTTCTATACCCATGAACGGATTTTCGAAGCGACTAGCGAGAATTGCTACGCAATGCTGTGGGAATCAAAAGCAGTCATTCCACAGGTCTACGAGCGTGCTCCGGAGGTCATCGACCGCTTCCAGCACGTGTTCACACACGACCGAGCTTTACTCGATCGGTTTCCAGAAAAATGCCATTTCCTCCCGGGAAGCGGCCTCTGGATCGGTGGCAGCTACGGTCTTGGTGAAATCAGGCTCTACCCTAAGAATAAACTGCTCTCGATGGTTTCCTCGACCAAAGTGATGTGCCCGCTCCATAAATTACGCTTTGAAATTGCCAGAGCGCTGCAGAAGACAAAGGGAATTGACGTATTCATTGGCGGCGGTGGTCGAGGCACCCCGGGATGGGTACCGATCATCGAGACTCTGGAAGACTATATGTATTCTATAGTTATAGAAAATTATCAGGACGATCTATTTTTTACTGAGAAAATTCTTAACTGTTTTGCTACGGGAACGATTCCCATCTATCTTGGCGCTCGCCGTATATCCGAGTTTTTTAATCCTGATGGAATAATTACATTCTCAAGCTGGGAAGATCTTAAAAGAATCGCTCCAACACTGTCTCTGGAGGACTATCGACGCCGCCGTGAAGCGATCGCCGATAATTTTCGCCGATGCCAAGAATATGACAGCATTGAAGGATATTTGGAGCGCCATTATAGCAATCTTCTGCCGGTACATCTCATTGACCAAGCGACACTTTGATCTCCCAAGCGTATTTCGAGAGCCGTCATGATGGTGTCCTGAATGCGCAACAGAGACCGTGTGTGCTTGAGGAATCTGATCGATGCCTCTCAGGACTTTTGAGTTTATCGACGTTCGGGACTGGTGTCGGCCAGCAGAAAGTCCGGAGCAGCTTCTTAAGCTACCAAGGACATGGTGGCCTCTGCTGGCGTCTTGCCGCGCCCCGGCGGCACGCCCCGATTGGTACCTGTCCAGGGAGATAGAAGAGAAACTCTTCCTTTCTCGCGTCTCGTCCAACATAGGCTTACCACTGGACCGGGATGCTGCAGCTTCTGGCTCTGTGCTTGCCCATCTCGGACCAGCGATCGTCAAGGATTCCTCGCTGCTGATCCTTGTGAGGGATAATCTTGCTTTAGCAGAGGGTTACGGTGATCGCCGTTGGGCAGACTTTCAGCTGCGTTCTTGGCCACAAGCACATAATCTATACCGCAGTGTGGTCGGCGTGAATGGCCCTAACTGGCAAATGGGGGTGAAAGCTTACGATTTGGATGAGAGGGGTTTGCTGCATCTTGATCGACCTTGTCTTTATCTAAGTGTTCGTCAGGACGACAGAAACCTGTACCATTGGATTTTTGAGACACTGCCCCGACTTGTGTGCCTTGAAGCTATTCCAGAACTACAGCAATTTCCGCTCCTGGTGCGGGATCCTCTCACCGAACTCCAACTCGCCTTCCTGAGATGGATGGGTTTCGAACAGGAGGTTATCGTCACCGGCGGGCGCTCCGTCCTCGCTGCTGATTTGTTCTTTGCGTCTATTCCAAGCCCGCCTGCCCTTCACCGCCCTCTTCTGGAGTGGTTGCAGCATCGTATCACAACGGGCCTACCCAATGCCTCTTGTTCAACCCGTCGGCGTTTGTTCATCTCGCGACAGGATGCCAGAAACGGACGACAGGTTGTGAACGAGGATGAAGTAGCAGAGGCTTTGCTGCCACTGGGCTTTGAGCGCTTGATCATGAGTCGCTGCTCTCCGCTTGAGCAAATACAGGCCTTCCAACAGGCCGAAAAGGTAATCCTTCCTCATGGAGCTGCAGGGGCCCACCTGCTTTTCATGCCGAAAAAGAGTTCAATAATTGAGCTACATTCACCTAACCAAATCAACAACGTGTATTTTGCTGCAGCTAAAACACGTGGCATTCCTTATGGCTCTCTGACTGGCACCAGCGTAGGAGTAGGCAACAACTACCTCGTCGATCCTCAATCTCTTCTGCGACTGCTCGCCCTAACGGAACGGCACCACCATTAGACCAGCCGTGCAGAAACGTGAGTGGACACGTAGGAGTGGAATTGATGTGCGGTGAAGGTGAGAAAGATCCGATGGATGTTTCCGAAGCAATCCGATTAATCGAAAATGACCCAGAGTTGGACGTTCGTGGAACTGTGCGGTGCCTTCCTGTAGGCACGCTGCCTCCCGGTGATCGCCACCGGCTTATGGAGGCGCTTGTTTCCAAGGGGTGGGCAAAGGAAGCTGTTCACTTGGTGCGGAACCCAGACCAAGTGAAGGACGCGGTAGATGATTGGCTAACATTTGCAACCATTCTCGAAAAGGCTGGTTTTTCGACAGCAGCAGAGCGGGCTCTACACCATGCCGTGGCGCTTCAGCCGGACATACCGAATGCTTATTTCCGTATGGGCGCCCTGTGGTTCCAACGTATGTCGCAATTTGCCTTCCGTGAGGCGCTCACTCCTCTGCGCTATGCGCGCGCCATCTCTCCCGCTGCTGAAGTCGAGTGGCTGCTGGCCTACATTCTCTTTCTCACTGGCCAATCCGATGAGGCTTTCCAGCGGATCCGGGCATTGCTCTCCCAACGACCACAGGATGCGAATGCACTGAGCGTCTATGCTGTCCTCCTCTATGAAAAGGGTTTGGATCAGGAAGCCTTGCATGTCCTGCAGAGGCTCTTCAACGGGCGTGGCGGTATTTATGCCGAGGAAGCAGGAGCCATTCTAACCCGATTGCTTCTCGCACATGGCTTGGCATCGCAGGGAATTACCTATATCCGCAATCGCCTTTCTCAGCCCGGAGGCTCCTTCGCACTGTGGGAGAGTTTGGCCGAATTGGAGATTGCCGCTGGGCAGCGCAAGGTTGGGGTTGAACTCTGCCGTCGTATATTGGCCGAGAACCCAGCCCGCAGCCGGACCTATTCAACACTTTGTATGATGCGCTTGCGTGAGGAAGGTGGTGAAGATATCGGCTCGGCTCGACAGCCCCACGCACCTCTGGAACGTTCAATTGCGTTGTCCTCGATTGGCCATTTTGGCCGCTTCGCGCATCAGGTAAATGAATATATCCTAACCTGGGTCTATGCACAGGAAGCTGGGCTTTCACTGGAGACTCCGAACTGGATAGGACACCTGATTTTTGAACTTGACGATCCGCTGGCGCGGCGGATGCCGATCATCCGGGACGGCAATAAGCAGATGAATGATTTTCTTTTTGGCCGCAGCCAAGTAGTACAGACAGGTGTGGATTTCTTTTCGCCTGACCCTCTTGAATGTTTCGACAAACGATTTCGAGCAACGGTTCAGGAACGACTTCGCTTCCGGCCGGTTTGGCGTAAACGCCTTGCACCTTTGATGAACAAGCTGCGTGAAAATGGACGTACCGTCATCGCCCTTCATCTAAGGAGAGGTGACATGACCGCACTCCGTAAACCACCTCCGATGGAGTGGTATGTCAGTTGGATTCGGGAATTGTGGCACGGGCTGGAGCGCCCGGTTCTTTATCTCTGCAGTGATGAACTGGAAAAAGTGCGACCGCTATTTTTAGAATTCAAGCCGATTTGCTTGTCTGATATCGCACAGCCGTGGAAAGATATCGCTTTCATGCAAGACTTCTATATTCTTGCCAACGCTGATGTAGTTGGGGTAAGCGACGGAAATTTTGCACGCCTAGCCGCATTGCTAAATACACGTGCTGTATTGTTTGCTCGGGCAGATTCTGTAGCGCAAGGTATCATCTCTTATGAGCCATGGCGTGAATAAATGATATAGTGAAATTATTTTTATTATTATAATGAGTTTCAAATAGAAAATTCTGCGTTACTTCAGGTAGAGACAAGAGAGAACAGTTAATATTGAAAATCTGGAAAACTATCTATGGCAGGCAAAAAGGTCATCTGATCACACCAATGATACCGCAGAAGAAGAATATCATAACTTCTACAGACCCAAGGTTTCTCTAAAATCTTTCCAATAAGTTCTCTAATGCACGAAGAGGACGCATATCTTCATAGATACGCTGACAGCCAAGCCGGGTCCGTCTCGCTATTGCATCACGCCACCCTCGGTTAGTACCTAGATGAACAGCAATAGCTACATAGTGATCTCGATCATTGGCTATGGTTTCTGTGACACCAATCTGCCTTAGAATTGCACTGCTGTGCTGACCGCGCATCAATTGGCCAGGCAGAGTGACCACCGGCAGCCCTTCCGATACTGCTTCCAGTGTTGTGTTACCGCCTGACCACCCGACACTGTCAAGATACACGTTAGCCCGCCGGTTCAGTGCTGTGTATTGACCGGGAGTGAGATAGGGCAAAAATACTATGTGATGTTCAGCATCTAAGCCGTGATCATTGAAAACATTTTTCAGTCGCCGCCGTAGTCGATCAGTTACGCCGTCAGCACGTGGATTGATAAAAAGAAATTGACTATTAGGAACCGCTCGGGCGATGTAGGCAAGCAGCTCATCATGCTGAGGCAGGTATTTCGAGACGTATTGACAGCAGAGATAAACGGTAGCCGACGAGCGCACCCCGAATTTGGTGAAGTCGATCGGCTCGGCTTCAACCATCAATGGCTCGTATGCGATGCCGAGACCAGGCAAACGGATCAACCTTTCACTGTAATGGCTCTCAGCACCCTCCGGCTCCATCAGGTCACTGCTTAACACGCAGTCGATGGTTGGCAAGCCAGTGGTGTCCGGATGCCCCCAAGAGACGCATTGGATCGGCGCTAAACGCAGTGCCGCCAGTTTGGCCGTCATCGGATCCATGCCGATTTCCGGATAAATCAAGACATGCAAATCTTCGGCGCGAATGGTGGCGGCCATTTCCTCGAACGGCAAGCCTTCGGAAAAGCGGTAAAAGCGCGCGCGCGCTTGGTCAGTGCACGCATCACGGACATTTCCGGTGTAATAGCCGTGAAGCTGGATGAGCGCCGGGTCCAGCCCGCCCATCCAGCCGCGGATCATCAGCTTCCAGATGGTGTGCCAGCGGAAGAAGCCCGAGACGATGCCGACCCGCAGTGGTTGGCCCGGCAGCCGCGGCGACATGGAGGGGCGCGTGGCCCAATGCGGGTAACGCGCTGCCATCACTCCGGCGACAAAGCGGCCGTAAATCTCCTGGAGCGAGCGGTCACAACGTTCCTGATAGGCAAGGTAATAGGGCTGAAAGCTGCCAATCGCCTCCGCAGCCGCAGCAACCGCTGCTGGGTCGTCCAACTGTACCGAGGAGACCAACGCCTCCAGATCGGAAGCATAGTGCCGCCGGGCTTGTTCGATATCCTCTGCCCGGTCATAGAGAATGGGCAATCGGGACATGCACAGCCCCAGCCGCGCCACGCTGTTGGACGGCGTCAGCACCGATGCCCGCCCGAACCCCACAGTTGCGCGCTCAGGTTCATCTTGCCCTTTGGCCAGATAGCCGAGCAGCAGCCAGATTCGTGCCTCACCCGGTTGAAGAAGGGCCGCACGTTCCAGGACGCGTTGCGCCCCAATCCGATCCCCCAGCGTTAGCCGAACATCGCCCAATGTGATCAGACTGCCACCCAGAGTAGGATCGAGTCGTACCGCCCGCGCCAACATCACTGACGTTGACGGAAGTTGTCCCTGTTTCTTCAGCAAGATGGCGAGATTGTGGTAGGCCCGCGCAAATCCCGGCTCGACCGCAATGGTGCGGCGGAGCTGAGCGATGGCAGCCGCTGGCTGCTTACGGGCGACCAAGAAATTGGCGATGGCAAAATGCACATCGCCATCATGGGGAAAGGCTGCCCGAGCGGCATGTAGGGCTTGAGCCGCTTCGTCCATACGCTGATGCTGCTGGGCAAGAACCGCGCGGCGCAATAGGGCGGCCACTGAGTGCCCCTGGTTGGAGGCTTGTGGTGTCATACCCTTTGTCTCCACGCCTGCATGTGCTGGACCAATGCTTCCTCTAACCGCCGCATCACCCCCTCCCAATCACCGGGAGACGCTTGGCGAAACAGGCGAGCTGTCGGGTACCACGGGCTGTCGTCACGGTCGAGCAACCATCGCCAATCGGCCAGATGTGGCAGCAAAATCCAGACCGGCCGCCCCAGCGCTCCAGCAAGATGCGCCACCGAGGTATCGACCGTCACCACCAGGTCAAGATCCTGCAACAGGGCGGCGGTATCCGCCATATCGTTGATCTTATGCGATAGATCGGTGATGAAGCCAGCGTCCGCAATACTGCTCAGCTGTCCCTGATGCGGCCCCTTCTGCAGGCTGAAGACCTTCAGGTCACGGATGGCTCCCATCCAGGTCAGAGCTGACAGCGGGCAACTCCGCGACGGATCGGTGGGCGAGCTTCCCCACACCAAACCCACACGCATACTTCGCTTCGGCATTGCCACGCGACGTGATGGCACGTGGAGATAGGGAACCTCACAGGGAATTGAGGAAGTGGTGGTGCCCCATAGCCCGGGCAAGCTCATCAGCGAAGCCTGAACGTCACATGGTGGAGGCGGTTCGCACGTCGCCATTACCTGACTTATGCCGGGATATCCGTCAAGAAGCGATACCAATTCAGCTTGGCAGCGCAAAATGACTGTTCCACTTCTCAATCGATCATCAAATACGCGCACATAGCGGAGAAATTGCAGGGTATCACCCAACCCTTGCTCGCAGGTCAGCAAGAGCGTTTTCCCATCCAGCGCCTCACCGGTCCAGGCCGAAACACCGCGATGTTCCACAGGAGTGCCCGGCCGCTGCCATCGCCACTCATACTCCGCCCACCCTTCGGCGAATTGGCCGATGCGCAACAAGTTCAACGCCAAATTCCAGTGCGCATCCACACAATGCGTGTCGATAACAATAGCCCGGCGGTACATGGCAATAGCTGAATCGAATCGATGGCAGTGCTGTAACAAGCTGGCAAAGTTATAATACCCGGCCAAAAGATTGGGATGACTGGCCAACAGCACACGGAATTGTTGTTCGGCATCACCCAACCGCCCCCGATTCTTCAAGGTAGTGGCAAGGTTGCTGCGTGCCGCTGAAGCATCCGGCATGATGACGAGGGCACGCCGAAAGCAATCCACCGCCACATCGAATTGCCCATTGCGACAAGCTATTGCACCAAAAAGCTGCATCCCAGGCCCATGGGATGGAAAATAGCTAAGCAGTCTCTGGCAGATCCATGCCGCCTGCGACAGCTTCCCCGATTCGTATTGGCGCCGTGCAAGGGCATAGGCGTCATCCGAGCTGCCGTCCAAATGCATCACGTTTTCAGAAGACACATTCATTCAGTTATTCGCGTAGAATGCAGCTAAGAACAATTCAGAGCTTTACGGCAGTCATTCCTAAAAATGGCACTTAGAACATTGCATCATTTCTCGGAGATCTGAGCTATACCCCGATCGTCCCGTTGCCATCAATGGAATTTAGCACATGTCCGGTTAGGTTTTCTGACATGCGTTGACCATTAAGACGACTGCTGGGGATGGATGTATGGCGCAGCCACCCCAATGAGAAAGCAATCTCTCACTGCTTTACCTGTGTCCTATACGCCACAATCCTCAGCCTCTCGACCACCCCGCTCCATAAAGCGATAGCGCGCTGCCTGATGCGCTTGCCTTTCCTCGCGACACCCCTTATGCGTATGCACAGTTCAAGGGACTATCGGCCTGGCTCGCCAGGGCTGTGCCAACGGCACCGCCCCCCTTGGATCCAAACGAACCGGTTTATTGGTTAGAGGGGCTAAAATGGCAACTATTACTCTCACCGAGAACGAAGACACTTACACGTCGGCCTCCGATGCCGATGTGGTCCTGGGTCTCGGTGGTGGCGACATCATCAACGCCAACGGCGCGGACACCATTTATGGCGGCGCTGACTCCGACAGCATTTCCGGCGGCACCAATACCGCCGGCACCCTGCTGTTCGGCAACGCCGGTCGCGACACCATCACCGGCGGTTCCGGCAACGACACCATTTATGGCGGCAGCAGCAACGACACCCTCGATGGTGGCGTCGGCCGCGATCTGATCTTCGGTGACGCTGGCGACGACAGCGTTGTCTCGGCCCTTGGCGCCGACACCATCTACGGCGGTGCCGGCAACGACACCATTACCGCTGCCACCAACAGCACGGGCGTCCTGGTGTTCGGCAATGCCGGCGAAGACAGCCTCATCGGTGGCTCTGCCAACGACACCATCTATGGCGGTGCCGGCAACGACCTCATCGAGGGTGGCGTTGGTAACGACCTGGTCTTTGGCGACCTGGGCAACGACCTCATCAGCGCGTCGTTTGGCGCCGACACCATCTATGGCGGCGACGGCAACGATAGCATTCAAGCCAACGCCAACACCACTGGCGTCCTGCTGTTCGGCAACGCTGGTAACGACATTATCTCCGGTGGCTCTGCCAGCGACACCATCTATGGCGGTGCCGGCAACGACACCATCTATGGCAGCGCCGGCAGCGATCTGCTCTCCGGTGATCTGGGCGCCGACAGCATCGTTGCGAACCTTGGCGCCGACACCGTCTACGGCGGTGAAGGCAACGACACCATTGATGCGGCCGGCAACACCGCGGGTGTTCTGCTGTTCGGCAACGCTGGCGCGGACACCATCTTCGGTGGCGATAACAGCGACACCATCTATGGCGGTGCCGGCAACGACACCTTGAATGGTTCCGCGGGCGCCGATCTGCTCTTCGGCGATCTGGGCAACGACCTCATCACCGCGAACATTGGCGCTGACACCGTCTACGGCGGCGACGGCAACGACACCATCACTGCGGCTGGCAACACTGCGGGTGTCCTGCTGTTCGGCAACGCTGGTGCGGACAGCATCCTTGGTGGTGTTGCCAATGACACCATCTATGGTGGTGCCGGCAACGACACGCTCGTTGGCGGCCTTGGTTCCGACACCCTCTACGGCGACGCCGGCGCTGACGTCTTCGTGTTCAACACGTCGGCGACTTCGGGTGCTGATCGCGTCTTTGGCTTCCAGAGCGGTACCGACAAGATCGGTCTGTCGACCGGCGTGTTCGGCAGTTCTGCTTCTGACTTCACGGGCACGCTGAGCACGATCATCAGCAACGGCTACTATAATGCAGTCGGTAGCGCTGCTGCTGGTAACGCCCAGCAGTACCTGATCTTCGACACCAGCTCGAGCGTCCTGTACTTCGACGCTGCGCCGCTGGAAGGCTCCGCGGGTCGCGTCGCGATCACGACCCTGGACGGCGTGTCTCAGATCAGCGCGAGCGATTTCATCATCATCAGCTGATTTGGTTCCGACCCAAAGAGAGGCAGGCGAAAGCCTGCCTCTTTTTTTTGGAGAAAGGGATGAAGCGTCCCCAGATTCACGCATCCAAGCATGAATGCACCGTTTCTTGTTCGTTGCCCCGCATCTTTTCAGCACCTATGGTGCATGGCGTTTCTAACCGGTGCCTCATGTGATGACCGTGCCCTATTCTTTCGTAGATGTAGTTCCCCCCATGGATCTCATCGCCCATGCCAAGACACACTTCAAGGCCGGCCGGTTCTCGGACGCCGCGGCATGCTGTCGGGAGGCTCTGAAGTCCGGTCAAGCGGTCGTTGACAGCCTGATGCTGTTGGGGTCGATCGGCACATTGACGAATGCGGCACACGCATCGATCCCGCTGCTGCAATTGGCCGCTTCCCTGGCGCCAAAAGATATCTCGGTCCTCAATGCCCTTGGTCTCGCCCACCAAGCAGTCCAGAATCATGAGCAGGCTTGCCGCTATTTCGAGCAGGTGCTCACCTTGTCGCCGGGCCGGCCGGAAACCATCCGCAACCTTGCCCATGCCCAGGTGGCACGCAAGGACTGGAAAAAGGCGAAGGCGCTTTTCAGCCAATTGCATAGCAAGGGCTCGTTCGCACAGAAGGATTGGCTGCCCTATGCGCTTAGCCTCCATCACCTGAAAGAGCATCACCAAGCGATCGCATTGCTGCGCGAGTTCCTGAATATCGAACCACACAATGCCGATGCATGGCATGTCCTCGGCATGTGTCTTTACGATGCGAAAGGCGCATCTGCGGCAATTCCCGCCTATAAGACAGCCATTCAGAAAGATAAAAAGAAATTCAGCGCCTATCTGAATCTTACGGCTGTTTTTAACAAACATTCAAATCCGGGGGCAGCAGCGAGGACCGCTCGGGAGCTGCTGCGCACCGAGCCAAAGTATTTCGCCATTCATGTCAATTATGGCCTTGCCCTGGCCTCGCTCGGCAAAAGCCACGAGGCTGTTGCATCCTTTAAGGCGGTGATCGATAGCGATCCGGGCAATCATCCTTGCCATAGTAATTATGTGTTCTATAGCCAGTATCTCGACGACATCTCGCCAAAGGCCCTCTATGAGCGTCATCTCGCGTGGAGCATGCGGCATGCGGAACCGTTGCGGCGGTCCTGGCCCAAGCACCGCAACACTCCCGATCCGAACCGCCGCCTGCGCATCGGCTATGTCTCTCCCGACCTGAAAGGGCATTCCTGCGCCTGGTTCATGCTCGATCTCCTCGCACAGCACGACCACGCGGCCGTGGAGGTGTTCGTCTACGCCAACTTGGAGCAGGAAGACGGGGTTACCGCACTGCTGAAGCGCAACGTCGACGTCTGGCATAACGTCAGCACCCTTTCCGAGACGGCATGCGCCCGACAAATCCATGAGGACCGCGTCGACATCCTGATCGACCTGGCAGGGCATACCGCCCGCAATAGTCTGCTTACCTTCGCCTGCAAACCGGCACCGGTCCAGGTGACTTGGCTGGGCTATCCGGGCACCACCGGGCTGTCAGCCATCGACTATCGGCTTTCCGATCCTTGGCTGACACCGGAAGGCACGCCGGAACTGTTCTCCGAACAGATCTACAATTTGCCACGGGTTTCGCACTGCTTCCATCCGCCGGCAGCCCCGGAGCCTTCGCCGCTGCCGGCCCTGCGCAACGGCCACATCACCTTCGGCTCCTTCAACACCTTCGCCAAGATCTCCGACACGGCGGCCCGGCTGTGGAGTTCGGCCCTGGCCCAGGTGCCGACCGCAAGGCTGCTGCTGAAGTCACGCTATATCTCCAGCGATGAGGCCCGCGAGGCTGTCCTGGACCGCTTCCGGCGTGCCGGCGCCGACCTGTCGCGGATTGATCTGGTCAACGGCAACGAGCGCCAGCACGACCACCTCCAGCAATACGGCCAAGTCGACATCGCCCTGGACAGCTTCCCCTATGGCGGCATGACCACCACCTGCGAAGCCCTGTGGATGGGGGTTCCGGTGATCACGATGGCGGGGGAGCGGACCAGCGCCCGCTACGGCACCAGCGTTCTGAATGCGGTCGGGATGGGCGATCTGGTCGCGACCACGCCCGACGAATTCGGTGCCATCGCCGCCCGACTGGCCGGCGATTTCGACCGGCTGGCGCACCTCCGGGCAAACCTGCGCGCGCGGATGGCCAACTCGCCCCTGTGCGACGGCGCCGGCTTCGCCAGAGCGCTGGAGGCAGCCTATCGCGACATGTGGACCCGCTGGTGCCAACAGCAAGCCAAGGACAACGGGTGAGCGTGGCATCGCCCGCTCAGCCGCCCGTTCCGCCGGCCACCGAGACGCAACAGACCTTGGAGCATGCCCTGGCCTTGCTCCAGGCCGGGCGGGCGGGCGAGGCCGAGGCCCTGTGCCGCACCCTGTTGAGCCGACAGCCCCAGGACGCCGACGGCCATCACCTGCACGGCGTCGCCGCCTTGGCAAGCAAACACCTGGATGAGGCAGCAGCCAGGATCGCCCGCGCCGTCGCCCTGGCTCCTCAGGTCGCCCGCTTCTACACCAACCTCGGCACCGCCCAGCAGGGTGGTGGCCGATCGGAGCCGGCGGAGCGCAGCTACTGCCACGCGCTGCGGCTGGCCCCGGATCAGGCCGAAACCCGCTTCAACCTCGGCAATCTGCTGGTGTCGGCGGCACGGCTCCAGGACGCCGAGGCCGCCTACCAATCCGCCCTGGCGCTCCAGCCCGCACGCGGGAAATACTGGGCTAATCTCGGCAAGCTGCGGCTGCGCCAGCAGCGGCACGTCGAGACCTTGCGCGCCTATGCCATCGCGGATCAGGCACCCGGCGGGCCGTTTCCCGAGTCCGACGTCAACCGCGGCATGGCTCATCAGCGGCTCAACCAGCTGCCGCAGGCGCTCGCCTGCTACGAACGTGCCTTGGCGGCCTTCCCGGACAACGCCTCGGCCCACTGGAACCGCGCCTTGGCGCTTCTGCTGTCGGGCCGGTTGCAGGAGGGATGGGAGGAGTATGAATGGCGGTGGCGCTTGGCCGACAGTCCGCCGCGCGGCTTCGCCCAGCCCCTGTGGTCGGGGCAGCCGCTGGCGGACCGGACCCTGCTGCTGCATGCCGAGCAGGGGCTCGGCGATACCCTGCAGTTCGTCCGCTACCTGCCCTTGGTCGCCGCGCGGGTGAAGGCGCTGGTTCTGGAATGCCAGCCGCCGCTGCGCCGCCTGCTGGCAGACAGCTTCCCCGGCGTGACCGTCGTCGCTGCCGGCGAAGCATTGCCCGACTTCGACGTGCAGGCGCCGCTGCTCAGCCTGCCCAGGCTGTTCGCCACCACCCTTGACGCCATCCCCGGTGCGCCCCCCTATTTGCTGGCGGCAAACGGACGCACGGTACCGCCGCCGCGGCCCGGCACGCTTGCCGTCGCCCTGGTCTGGGGCGGCGACCCGTCCCACCGCAACGACCAGCAACGCTCGCTGGATGCGGCGGCATTGGCCGAACTGCTCGGCCTGCCCGGCGTGACCTTCTACAGCGTCCAAAAAGGCGCGCGGGCCGGGCAGTTGGCCGAGGCGGTGGCCGGTGCGCAATTGCCCACCGGCCATATCGTCGACCTTGGCCCGGAGATCGGCGATTTCGCCGACACGGCGGCGATCCTGCAGCGGATGGACCGGGTGGTGACGGTCGACACCTCGGTGGCGCATCTGGCCGGCGCCCTGCATGTCCCGGTCGACATCCTGCTTCCCTATTCTCCGGACTGGCGGTGGCTTCTGGAGCGCGCCGACAGCCCATGGTATCCTGCGGCCACCTTGTTCCGGCAGGCCGCGCCCGGCGAGTGGGGCGGGGTGATCCGCTCGCTCGCCAGCCATCTTTCCCGCATCCGCTCCGTCGCGACGGCCCATCCCGGCCGTTACTCCCGATGACCGTCTTTCCCGGCCAGCCATGAAAATCGTCTTCATCCACCAGAACATGCCAGGCCAGTACAAGCATCTGGCGACCCGCCTTGCCCAGAATCCCGACAACCAGGTGGTGTTCATCACCAAGCGCAAAGACCGCGACCTGCCGGGGGTCAAGCGCATCTCCTACGAGGTGGCGCGGGAGCCGAGCAAGACGATCCACCACTATCTCTACCGCTCCGAAGAGGCCATCCTGTACGGCCAAGCGGTGGTGCGCGTGCTGATGCAGATGCGCCGCGAACGCTTCATCCCCGACATCATCATCACCCATCCGGGATGGGGCGAGGCGCTGTTCGTCAAGGACGTCTTCCCCGACACTCCGCTGCTGAACCATTGCGAATTCTACTACCAGCCGCGCGGCCAGGACCTCGACTTCGATCCGGCACATCCGCCGGAGTTGGACTCGCTGCTGCGCTCGCGCATCCGCAACAGCCACCTGCTGCTGTCGCTGGAATCCTGCGACCGCGGCCTGACCCCGACCCAGTGGCAGCGCAGCGTCCATCCCCGCATCTTCCACAAGAAGATCGAGGTCATCCACGAGGGCGTCGACACCGCCGCCCTGCAGCCCGACCTGAACGCCACCTTCGAGTTGCCCGATGGCACGGCCCTGACCCGGCAGGACGAGGTCGTGACCTATGTCGCCCGCAACCTGGAGCCCTACCGCGGCTTCCCCACCTTCATGCGGGCAATCCCCCGCATCTGCGAGCAGCGCCCAAATGCCAAGATCCTGATCGTCGGCGGTGACGGCATCAGCTACGGCGCCGCCGCCCGCGACGCCGCCAACTGGCGGGAAAAGATGCTGGCCGAGGTGCCGGTCGACCCTTCGCGCGTCGTTTTCCTCGGTTATCTTCCCTATGACCGCTTCACCCGGATGCTGCAGGTCACCTCCGCGCACATCTATCTGACCTACCCCTTCGTGCTGTCCTGGTCGATGCTGGAGGCGATGGCGCTCGGCGCCCTGGTCATCGGCTCCCGCACCAAGCCGGTGGAGGAGGTCATCAGCCATGGCACGAACGGCCTGCTGGTCGACTTCTTCTCGCCCGACCAGGTGGCCGACCAGGTGGTATCGGTGCTGAAGAACCGCGGTGACTTCGCCGAACTGGCGCAAGCCGGCCGGCGGACGGTCCTGCGCAAATACGACCTCGCTCAGTGCCTGAAGCAGCAGATGGCCCTCATTCATTCCATGTTGGGCCGGCGATGACGCAAGCCGTCGCCGCAAAGCTGCTCGATCTTCTGCCAGCCGATGCGGCCCGCGTGCTGGAAGTCTGCGGGGCCGACGGGGCGCTGCGCCGCCAGATGGCCTTGCGCAACCCGGCGACGACCTTCGTCATCCTGGAAAAGCCGCCGGCGGCGGACCCTCCCGACCCGGCGGAGGTGCTGGGAGCGGCCGCCGGCTTCGATGCGCTGGTGCTGCACGACGTCTTTGTGACGGTGCGTTCGCCATTCGCGATGCTGGCGGCCCTGCTCCCCTGTTTGCGGCCGGCGGGCACCGTGCTGCTGGTCCTGCCGGACGGCTGGTGCCAGGAGCGGCTTGCGGCGTCGGGAGACCAGGGGCTGGTCGGTCTGCTGCAGAGGCTGCTGACCAGCGGCCCCCTGGAGGGCAGCGGCCTGACCGTCGACCTCGCCACCCGGGTTGCCGGCCAAGCCACCGGTCAGCCGGACGAACAGGCGCCCCGCTCCGTCGTGATCCTGCGGGTGATGCGGCAGGCGGCCCTTCGCCGGCTGCTGGTCGCGGCCATGACGCTGCGCCCCGTCGGCGCCTGCAATGACACCCGCATCGATCTGCCCAACGGCTTTCTCGCCACCGTGCCGGGGGTGCGGACCCAGGCCGGGGTCAACAGCCTCGGCCTCGCCAACTTCCTGCCGGGAGAGGAACGGATCGCGGTCCTGCAGCGGCGCATCGCCGGGCGGCAGGACATCGCCAATCTGCGCCAGCTCCTGCGGGCCGGCTACCTCCTGGTGTCGGAGTTCGATGACCATCCGGACCATTGGCCCGCCATCGGCGAGCAGGGCTACCTGACATTCCGCGGCGTCCATGCAGTCCAGACCTCGACCGATTTCCTGGCCGGAGAACTGCGCGCCCATAACCCCGAGGTGGCCGTGTTCCCCAATCAGGTCGCCACGTTGCCGCCTCCGAAGCCGCTCCTGAAGCCAATGCGCCGCGACGGCCGAGTCGTCCTGTTTTTCGGCGCATTCAACCGCGGCGATGACTGGAAGCACCTGATGCCAGGACTCAATCGCCTGCTGGCCGCCAACCGCAGGCGGGTCGGGGTGCAGGTGGTCCACGACCGGGCTTTCTTCGACGCGCTCGACACGGCGGACAAGGCCTTCATGCCGACCTGCGGCTATGAGGGCTATATTCAGGCCTTGCAGCGGTGCGACATCGGTCTGCTGCCGCTCGACGACACTTTGTTCAACCGCAGCAAATCCGACCTCAAATACATCGAGTGCGCCGCCCATGGCGTCGCCGCCCTGGCCAGTCCGGTGGTCTACGGGGACGCCATCCGTGATGGCGAAACCGGCGTGCTGTTCCGCTCGCCCGAGGAGTTCGCCGACCGATTGGGCCGGCTGATCGAGGACATCGCCTGGCGCACCGGCATGATCGAGGCCGCCTATCGTTACGTCCGCGATCACCGCCTGATGGCCCAGCATTTCCGCAAGCGGCTGGCCTGGTACCGCTCCCTCCTGGCCCGCAAGGAGGAGCTGGACGCCGGCCTTTACGAGCGGGTTCCAGAGCTGCGGCCCTGACCCGTGCCCGCAGGGGCCGACACCCATCCACGAGCACGAAGACAAGCGCCAGCCATGCCGCCAGCCACGCCCGCCACCGCTGCCATCTATTATCATCCGGACGCCTACTCGATCGGACGCTCCGACCTGAAGGGCCGACACGCCGCCGGAGCCGGCTTCCTGTCGGCGCTCGCCCGGCATCATCAGGCTCCTGCCCTGCAGTGCGCCACCGCCGACCGCCGCTCGGCGGTCGAGTTCGCCCGCCTGGTGGAGCAGGCGGCAGGGCGTCCCCGGCCGGTGGTCTGGCTTCCCTCCAGCGAACCGGCCAAGCTCGCCGCAGCCGGCTGCCTGTTCCTGCCGGGCCCGTCGCTCGGCGACGCGGCGTGGCAGCGGCGCGTGCATGACCAGCGTGCCTACAGCCTGTGCGGGGTGACCCACACCATCTGCTCCAACCGGGTCATGGATGCGTTCGGCGACTACATGATCGCCCCCGTCCAGCCCTGGGATGCGTTGATCGTCACCTCCCGTCCGGCACGCGCCGCCATCGCCTCGGCGCTGGAGGGCTGGGGCGACTATCTGCAAAGCCGCTTCGGTGCCCCAGCCCTCAACCCGATCCAGCTTCCGGTCATTCCGCTCGGGGTCGACTGCGACCGGTTCGCCGATACGCCGGAGCATCGTGCGCTCGGCACCCGGCTGCGGCAGGCCCATGGCATTGGGACCGACGACGTGGCGGTCCTGTTCTTCGGCCGGCTCTCCTTCCATGCCAAGGCGCACCCCTTGGCCATGTTCCTCGCCTGTGAGCGCGCCCAGCGGCGCAGCAAGCGGCGCATCCACCTGATCCTGACCGGCGCCGCCAGCAACCCGGAGATCGAGCAGGAATTCCGCGAGGGAGCCCAGCGCTATTGCCCGTCGGTCAACACCATCCTGTTGGACGGGTCCGACCCGGCCCACGCCTTGTCGCCGTGGTTCGCCGCCGACATCTTCATGTCGCTGTCGGACAACATCCAGGAGACCTTCGGTCTGACCCCCATCGAAGCGATGGCCGCCGGACTGCCCGTCCTGGTCTCCGATTGGGACGGCTACCGTGACACCATCACCGACACCGAGGTCGGCTTCCGTATCCCGACGCAGATCCCGCCGGTGGGAGGCGGGCAGGAGCTCGCGCTCCGCCACCTCCTGGAGATCGACAGCTTCGACCGCTACATCGGCGCGGTGAGCCAAGCGACGGCCGTGGACAGCGATGCAGCCGGCGACGCGCTGCTTCGTCTGGTCGAGGATGCCGGCTTGCGCCACCGGATGGGCGAGGCCGGTCGGCGGCGCGCGCGCAGCCTGTTCGACTGGTCGGTGGTGATCGCCGCCTATGAACGGCTGTGGGAGGAGTTGGCCCAGTTGCGGGCCTCGGCACCGGAGGTGGCACCCCGCCACCCGGATGCCCCGGCCATTCCGCTGCGTCCCGATCCCTTCGTCATGTTCCAAGCCTTCGCCACCCGGCAGATGGGGCTGGAGACGCGGCTGTCCTGCCCACATGAAGCCCCGTTGGCGGTGCTGGATGGCATCCTGGCCTCCGCGATGAACAGCTTCGCCATCGGCACCCTGCTGCCGGTGGAGGAGATCCGTCGGCTCCTGCAGCATCTCGGCACGGCCGAACGGCGGCTTGAGGAGCTCTATGCCCTTGTTCCGCCGGAACGGCGGGAACGGGTCGGCCGCACCGTCGGCTGGCTGGTCAAATGCGCGCTCGTCGAAGCACGGCTGGCATCCTGACAAGGCCACCGAGCGGCGGCCTACCGGAAGGTCGCCTTGCCGGGGCCGCCCGCCCGGCCTAAACCGGTGCCAACGCTTCTTTCCCGTCTATGCCACCGGCGTGACCGTCACCGCCGGAAGCGACGCCGAGGGCACGAGCGATGAGAATATTGGCTGTTTCGGGCAATCTCGATTATTCGGGCTCCTCGCTTGCCCTGTATCGCTTCTTGCGGGAGGTGGTCACGGGAGGTTTGGCACAGCCGCACGAGGTCGAGGTGTTGTGGGGCAGATTGGGCCCGCCGGCACTGAAGGACGCGTATGGCACGGTCGGCATTCCGGTGATCCTGAACGCTGCCCCCAAGGCCTATGACGTGGTGCTGTGCAACTCAATCCTGACCGGGTCCCTGGTTCGCCGCTGTGCCGACCAGTGCCCGGTGGTCTGGTGGATCCATGAGCCGCGGTTCGGCGCCGACATGGTCCGCCGCGGCCCCGATCTCCCTGCTGCCTTCACCGCGGCGACCCGCATCGTCTTCCCAACCCGCTGGCAGGCCACCGATATCTATTCCGAGTGGCTGGCGCACGAGAATTGGGTGGTGGTGGACAATGGTGTGAACGTCGACCTCACGCCGCAACTGCGGCCCGCTGACCTGCCGCCCGGGTGCTTCACTATCCTGCAGCTGGGCGGGGTCGAGCGCCGCAAGGGTGCCGACGTGACGTTGGAGGCGGTGCGCCGGCTGGCCGACCCTCGGGTGCATCTCGTCTATGTCGGGCCGCGCCACCCCAACTTCATGCCCGAGCTGACGGCCGAGGAAGCCGCCCGCATTCGCTTCGCCGGCCCCAAGCCCGAGACACAGGTCGCAGCCTATCTCCAGCATTGCGATGCGCTGTCCTGCCCGACGCGCGACGATCTGGTCAATCTGGCGATCCTGGAAGCCTTGCAGAGCGGCCTGCCGGTCGCTGCCAGCAGCTTCGGCGCCATCCCCGGCACCATCCGCCACGATTGGAACGGGCTGCTGTCTCCGGTGGGCGATGCTACGGCACTCGCGGCCAATCTGGCGCGGCTGCGCGATGACCCGGCTTTGCGCCGACGCCTGGCGATCAATGGGCAGGAAACCCACCGCGAGCGGCACACCGTCGCACGGCAGCGCGACGCCCTGCTGACGATCCTGGAGGAGGCTAGCGCAACGGCTCGCCGGTGAAGGCCGCCGGCCGATCCCGCAGATCCCGACACACCCTCTCGAAGACAGGCCCCCAGTCGCCGACCCTCCCTTGCCGGTAGAGCCGCATCGACGGGTACCAGGGGCTGTCCTCGCGCCCGGTGAACCAGCACCACAAGAAACCCGTCTGCCGCGCCAGCAGGGTCCAGACCGGCACCCCGAGCGCGCCGGCGACATGGACCGTGGTGTTGCTGATCGAGATCACCAGGTCGAGGGCAGCGACCTGCGCGGCAAAGCCGTCCAAATCGCTCAACGGGTCGATGCTGTCGTCATGGATGATCGGCACGCCCTGGTCGCGCCGCACCGCCTCCAGCTCGGCCGAGCGGTCACCATACTGCAGATCGACGAAGGTGATGCCGGGCAGGCGCAGAACCGGCGCCCACAAGATCAGGGGCGCGCTCTTGAAATCGCGGTGGAGGGGATTGGCCGAGTGCCAGGAGATGCCGACCAGCCGGTTGCCGCCGGCCATCGCGCGGTACCGCGCCCTCAGAGCCGACGTCCGGTGCGGGTCCGCGTTCAGGTAATGCGACCGGCGCGGGAAAGCCCCGAAGTCCGGGCGCAGCCAGCGGCCAAGATTGCCGAGCGCGCATTGAGCCCCCAGGTCATCCGGCCATGCCGGCGGGTGCGGCGGCTCGCGGCGCGGCACCACCTCCACCCGCGGAAAGGATCGGGCGAACAAGGGCACCAGTCGGGGAGCGGCTTCCAGAACGCAGGCGATGCCGCGCTCCTCCAGATCGGGGATCATGCCGGCCAGCAGGATTTCGTCGCCCACGCCCAACTCCCCCCAGGCGAGCAGCCGTCTGCCGCCGAGCGGGCCGCCATCCCAGACGGGCAGGGCGGACCGCAGGTCCGCAGCGGCGGCGGCACTGTTTCCAGCTGCCTGCCAACGTGCCGCATAGTTGCTCCAGCCTTGCGCCAAATCGCCGGTCAGCAACTGCGCCAGCCCGAGGTTGCTGCGCGCTTCGGCATATTCCGGATCGAGCGTCAGCGCCCGGGTGTAACAGCGCATGGCAGCATCCGGACATCCCTGGAATTGCAGCAGAATACCGAGATTGCCATGGGTTGCCGGCAGCGCTGGATGCAGCGCGACCAGAGCACGGCCGGCAGCGACGGCCTCCGTCAGCTCTCCGGAAGTGCGCAACGCGTCAAGCAGCCCGTGGAAGCCGGCGCCGTTGTGCGGCGCCAGCCGGACCAAACGACGAAAGGCCGTGATTGCCATCGCGCCACGACCACACTCCCGAAGGAGTGCCGCCATGTTATGGAGCAGCACCGGCTCGGCAGGCTGCAACGCCAGGGCACGGCGGCAGGCGGCGAGCGCATCGCCGGATCGGCCCAGACGATGTAAAGCCGCCGCCCGATTGGCGTGCGCCTGGGCATGACCGGGGCACACCGCCGCCGCATGCGCGAACAGACTGGCGGCACATGCGGCATGGCCATCGCCAAGCGCGATCAACCCCAGCAGATGGAGCGCCTCTCCCTCATCCGGGCTTGCGGCCAAAAGCCGCTGACACAGCTGTGCAGCCTGCTGCCTGTCCCCCATCTGGAACCAGCGACGCGCTGCCGCCAAAGGGGCAGCCGCGGAGAACGGGCTTTGCGGCAGCGGCGGGGACATGGTGCTCACGCTCTGATGGAACCGGCCGGCACTATGGCGTATGGAAGAGCAGCTTGACCACCCAAGGCTCGCACGGCTGCGCTTCATGAGGCTGATCTGGATTGTTTCGGGGCCCCTGGAGCAGCGGGGCGACCGGCTGTTCTCCGCCCTGGGCAGCCATCGGCTGCGCTGCCTGGAACCGGTCGCAGCGCTCGCCCGCCGAGGGCACCGCATCGCCCTGGTCCGGGCCGAGACGCTCGATCGTAGGTTGGCGTCCTCCGAATGGGGGGCCGCCGACGCGGTGATCGTCGCCAAGCAGTTCACCGACATCGCCCCCCATCTCCAAGCGGTGAAGGGCCATGGACCACGGATCGTGGTCGATCTGTGCGATGACGTGCTGGGACTGGAACATCTGCGCGGCACCTACGCCCGGCTCCTCGACGTTGCCGATGCCTGCACCGCCGCCAGCCCGGCTCTAGCCGAGCGGATCAGAGCCGCCCGCAACCGTTTGGTAGAGGTGGTGCCCGATTGCGTGGAAGGGGAGGCCCGGCCCCCCGCCTTTGCGCCCGCGCCCGATCGGCCGCCTCGGCTTTTGTGGTTCGGCCAACCGGGCAATCTCGACGCGCTCGATGCCGCCCTTGCGGAAGTGGGGCAGCGCATTCCGGGAGCCACCCTGGACATCGTCACGCGACTGTCCCCACCCGTCACCGCGCGCTTCCCCGACGGGCGCGACGGCCTGTCCATCCGGTGCCTGCGCTGGTCGATCGAGACCATGGACAAGGCGCTGCACGCCTGTGATCTGGTGGTGATCCCCAGCGCTCCCACCGACGGCACATGGGTCAAATCCTCCAACCGCGTGGCGACGGCACTGTGGGCCGGGCGGCTGCCGGTGGCCTTCCCATTGCCGAGCTATCGATTCCTTGCCGGCAGTGCGCTGCTGTGCGAGGCGATGGCCGAGGGTGTCGCCCGGGCGCTTGCCCAGCCCGAGGAGATGCAAACGCGCATCGCCCTCGGTCAAGCATTGATCCGCAACCATTTCACGCCGGATGCCGTCGCCACCGTCTGGGAAGCGGTGCTGGGCAACATCCTGGGCTCGCAAAGTCGGTGAACGCTTCCTTCACAATGGATGCCCCCTCATGACCACCATTCCCGCCCCGGCTGCCTTGCGCCTCAATCTCGGCTGCGGCGACAAGCTCCTGCCGGGCGACATCAACGTTGACGTAGCCCCCAGCCGCAACGGCGCGACGCCCGATCACCTGTGTGATCTGCGCAGGCTGGCCCCCTTCACCGACGACAGCGCCAATGAGATCCTGGCGGTCCATGTCGTCGAGCATTTCTGGCGCTGGGAGGTGGTGGATGTGCTGCGCGAATGGGTAAGGGTGCTGAAGCCCGGCGGCACGATGATCCTGGAATGCCGGAATCTGGCCACCGCTTGGCAGGAATTCCTGAAGGACCCTGACGGCACCGCCGGAAGCGGGCCGGAGGCGCAGCGCACCATGTGGGTGCTCTACGGCGACCCGGCATGACGCGATCCGTTGATGTGCCATCACTGAGGCTATAACTCCACGCAGCTTGGCCCAAGTGATGCACGAGGCCCGGCTACAGGCACTGCGCCGGGAGCCGGCCCGCTTTAAGCTGGGCGAGCCCCGTGACATGCGGGTGGTAGGCGAGAAGCCCGCCCATTGACGGGCGGGCCTCCGCCACTTGGGCCAGTGCTATCTCTGCATCGCATACAGCATGTGCTCGCGCTCCTGCAGCCACTGGTCGGCGTAACCGCAATCGCGATAGCTGTCGAAATAAGGGCCGCCGATCGTGTAATGGAGATTGGAGATTTCGCCCGCGGAAGCCGGCTGGTCATAGTCGACCAGATGGTTCCAGCGGTGCGGCAGCGCGCCGATCAGATCATCGCTGCCCAGCCAGTGAAACTGATGCAGTTCCATGCCGGAGGCCGTGTTGACATACTCCGGCGTCAGAGCGGTGCAGCGGGCATTGTTGAACAGCATCACACTCGACCAGTTCTTCTTGGCATAGCGCGTCTGCGGCTGGTCGAGGAACTTTTGCTCCTCCTGCGGCACATGGTCGTGCTTGACCACCTGTACGGCATAGCGGTCGTCCGCCAAGTCCCAGAGCTTGGCGATGTCGTCCAGCACCAGCATGTCGCAATCCATGAAGATCGCCCAGCCCTGGTACCCGCACAGATGCGGCACCAGGAAGCGGGAGAAGGAGAAATCCGTGGATTGCAGCGGATGCCGCTCCCGCCACATCAAGGCCCCCAGCTGTGACAGCATCAGCGGGGTGATGCTGACCGGGCGCGACGCCCGCACAGTGATGCTGTGCTCCAGCACGCTGAAGGCCACCGCCTCGCGTGGGTCGTAACCGATGAAAACCTTGATCATTCGTGAAGCCGCCATAGGAGAGTGCGAGCCGGTCTTGCGATGGGCCGGCGGATCGTAAGGGAAGCACCCCTGCTGCTCAAGCTTGGCTCCGGCGACATTTTGGCAGGGTTCCGGACAGCAATCCTGAACGCGAAATCCTCAGCAAAAAGAAAGGCCAATGGGTTGCCCCATTGGCCTTTTATGGAACCGGCTGCCGCATCGTGGGACGCAGCATAAATGTGGTTGAGTGGCTTTCCATAAGATAAGGGATGAGGGAAAATGGCACAAGGTGATTCGTCCCGATGCAGGCTTTTGTTCCCGCACTGCAGCCATGTCGTTCTGCAATCCTCCTCTGCTCGCTCACGCCTCAGCCATGGTCCGCACTTGCCTCTCCAAGTAGCGGTTGCAGACGTGGTGAATCTCCAGAAAGCTGGCACAGGAGATGTGCGGCTTGTAAACCCGGAAGCTGCGCATGATCCCCAAGGTCGCGGCGCTCTCCAACGGCCCGACGAAGCTGGTGTCGTGGTCAAGGAAGAAAGGCTTGTCCCGCCAGATCCGCATCTGCCGCTCGTCCAGAAAGAAGCAGCCGGAATGCGGATTTGACGGGCGTTCCAGCACCAGTGGCCGACCCAAAAACTCGCCGTGGATGTTTCGGCGGTCTTGCGCAGCGACGCTGCCCCGCGGCAGATACTCCAACTCGGCCCGATCGATGTAAAGTTTCTGGAACCCCGACATCAATGCCGTTTCATAGCGATTGGGCAGCAGCACGCAAGTCTGGCCATGCTGCGCGTTGAACATGGCCAACTTATCGAAGAAGTTCGCGTCGGCGATGACGAGGTCGTCTTCGATATACCCATAGACATCGTAGCGCCCCAGCCGCTCGGCCAGCAGCCCATGACAGGCAAAGCCGAGCATCATCGGCTCGATATCGATCGGCCGGTGTTCGTAGAACCCCTGCGGCAGGTCCAGTTGGTCGAGCAGATGATGCCCGCCGGTCGTGACCACCACCACATCGATGCTGGTCACGGAACCAACATTCGAGCGACGGACGATGCGTTCGGTGCCGCGGCTGGACATCATTCCTTGGGAGCCGAAATGGCGTCGGCAGGCGATGATCGCCTCGCGCAGCGCCTGGATGCGGTCCAGGCGATCGCCGTGCGTCGAGCCGTAGCGGGTCTCCGCCTCCGGTTTCGGTGGCCCACAATAATGCGGGATCGTGATCAAGATGCGCATGATGCGGAAGGTCCCGACGGCATGAAGGGCAGGAGGGGCGACGTTTAGCGTGTGGCCCCCGTCTGTCAAGACGGTGCGCACAGCCAGCTCCCCTTCAGGGAAGCGGATTGCCATCGAAGCAGGATTTTGGCATGAAGGCCAAGCTGTTCGAGGTCCCGCGGCGGCCAAACGGTGGCCAAAACGCCCACTCGCCGGCAAGACCTGAAACCAGTCGACAGGGCGCAGGGCCGGTCCAGCGTTCCATCACAGCCATACAAAGCGGCTTTTTACCTGATGACCCAAAGAAAAATCGACCTCGGCGGCGGCGCCCGCAAGGTCGGACTCGTCTGGCAGATCGGCAGCTATTCGGGCTGGGGGATCCTTGGCCTGCATGTCGCCCGCCGGATGCTGGCGGCGGGCGACCTCGACCCGATGCCCTTTTACGGCCTGGGGTCGCTCGACCGCAAAAGCATCGAGCCGGCGCTGCTGGAGCGGCTGGAGACCAACGCCACCGCCATCGCCACCGCCATGGCCGCCCGGCCCGACCCGGCCAGCCCGGTGCAAGGCACCTTCCCAATGCTGCACGGGCTGGGCAACGGGCTGATCCAGCCGGCGGGGGCCTTCACGCTGAGCGGTGTTCCGGATTTGGCCATCGTCTTCCTGGAGGACACCCGGCTTGATGCCTCGGCGATCGCGCGCGGCCGCCGCTTCGCCGCCATCGCCGCCGGGGCGAGCTGGACCGCCGAGGTGCTGCGCGGTGCCGGCCTCACCCAAGTGACGGTCTGCCCGCAAGGCATCGACCCCGCGATCTTCCACGCCGGGCCACCGCGCACCCACGCCCGCGACCGTTTCATCATCTATTCCGGCGGCAAGCTGGAGTTCCGCAAGGGGCAGGACATCGCGGTCGCCGCCTTCCGCCGCTTCCACCAGCGCCATCCCAACGCCCTGCTGGTCGCCGGCTGGTTCAGCCCCTGGCCGGCCCTGGCGAGCACCATGGCGCGCTCGCCCCACCTCGAGCACGCCCCGCGGCTCGATGACAAGGGCCAGGTCGACGTCGCCGGCTGGTTGCGCGACAACGGCCTGCCGGACGGCTCCTTCCAGGTGGCGCCGCCGGTGCCCAACGCGGCGATGGGCCGGCTGCTGCGCCAGGCCGACGTCGCGCTGTTCCCCAACCGCTGCGAGGGCGGCACCAACCTGGTCGCCATGGAGGCGATGGCCTGCGGCGTACCGACCATCCTGTCGGACAACACCGGACACCAGGACCTGATCGCCGACCTGCCCTGCCATCCGCTGCGCCGCCAGGGCAGGGTGGAGGAGGGGCCGGACGGAGCGGCGACCGACGGCTGGGGCGAGTCCGACCCCGAGGAGATCGTCGAGGCGCTGGAGCGCGTCTACAGCGACCGGACGGCCGCCGCCGTTATCGGGGCCGGGGCCGCCCGCCGCATGCAGGAGGCCTGGACCTGGGACATCCGCATCGACCGGATGCTGTCCGAACTGGGCTTGCGGGCCGGCTGAGCGGCGCGGGGAGAACCTCAGCGGCGCCGGCGGGCCAGCAGCCGGGCCAGCAGCCGCACCGGTGCCGCCATGTCCCACCAGGCCGAGGCCAGCACCGCCTCCACCGCCCGTGCCGCCGGCAGGGCGGCAAGGCGGGTCTCGTCCGCCCCGCCGAAGCGCCGGCGCAGCGGCGCCGACAGGCTCCAGGAGCGGGACTCGAGCAGGCCGTCCAGGCGCGCCGTCCAGCGCCCGGCGGCCTCGCCGGCGACCGTCTCCTCCAGTGCCGCCGCCAGCCGGTCCCGCTCGTCCCGCAGGACGTCCAGGGACTTGAGCGCCGCATCGCGGTCGGCCCCCAGCCTGGATGCCGCCGCGGCACCGCGCGCCAGCCGGGCCTCCAGCCCGAGCGCCAGCCGCAGCAGATCGCCGACCATCTCCTCCCTCCCGTCAGCCGGCATGCCCGGCGCCAGCAGCGGGGCCAGCCGGGCCGCCGCCGGGCATGGAGCAGGAGCAGGGGACAGGTCGGTGGTGGCGCCACCGGCATCACCGCCAGGGCGTGGCCGGCCAGCAGCAGCCGATGCCGCCGCTGCCGGCAAGCCCGGCGACCTCGTGGGTGACGATGCAGACGGACAGGGCAGGGCGGCGGTCGGGCATGGCGTTGCATTCCGGGAGGGCTGCGGGCAGTATCCTCGCCACCCCATGACCCTGGTCCCGAGGGGACCGGGGTGCAGGCGGTTGAGGGTGGGTCCGTAAAACGGGCGGCCCGAGGAGTAGCGCCACCCCCTGTTCCAGGCCAAGCCACTTCCACGCCCCATCCGCCGCCTTCCGTCCCTCGCATCCGACCATGGCCTGGTCCATGGTCCGGCTGGAGTTCCCCCAATGGTTTCATCCGCCCCGCCCCGCCGGCTTCGCTCCGCCGCCCTGGCCGCCATCTGGGGAGCGATCCTCGCCCTCCCAGCCGCCGTGGCCTTGGCCGCCCCGGCCTTGGCCGACGCGCCGGTGCTGGAGTTGCCGATCGACTGCCGGATGGGCGAGCGCTGCTTCGTGCAGAACTACGTCGACCATGATCCCAGCCCCGACCGCCGCGACTACACCTGCGGCCGGCTGAGCTATGACGGCCACACCGGCACCGACATCCGGCTTCCCGACCATCCGGCGATGCGCCAGGGGGTGGCGGTGCGCGCCGCCGCCGCCGGGGTGGTGCGGGCGACCCGCGACGAGATGGACGACATCGACATGCGCGAGGCCGACCCGGCCAGCCTGCGCAACCGCGGCGGCGGCAACACCGTCATCCTCGACCATGGCGACGGCTGGCAGACGATCTACGCCCACCTGCGCCGCGGCAGCGTCGCGGTCAAACCCGGCGACCGGGTGGAGGCCGGCCAGACCCTCGGGCTGGTCGGCCTGTCCGGCCTGACCATGTTCCCGCACGTGCATTTCGAGGTGCGGCGCGGCTCGACCGTCATCGACCCCTTCATCGGCGCCGCCGGCAGCCCCGCGGCCGACTGCCACACCGCCCGCTCCCCGCTGTGGAGCGCCAAGGCCGCCGAGGCCCTCGCCTACCATGAAAGCGGCGGGCTCGGCGCCGGCTTCGCTGCCGCTCCGCCCGATCCCGAGAAGACCCGCAAGGGCGACAACCGCGCCGACACGCTGGGCCGGGACGCCGACACCCTGATCTACTGGGTCGACGTGCTCGGCACCCTGGCCGGCGACGAGACCTGGTTCCGCATCGTCTCGCCCAAGGGCACGGTGCTGTCCGAGCGGATGAACCGGCTGGCCGCCTCCAACGTCTCCTGGTTCGGCTTCAGCGGGGTCAAGCGGCCGGCCGAGGGCTGGGCGCCGGGCAGCTACCGCGGCGTGTTCCGCCTGGTGCGCGCCGGCAAGCCGGTGGTGGAGATGGAGCGCCGCATCGACATCCGCTGAGGCCGTGACCATGCCGTCCCCGCCCGACCGCCTGCCCGATAGACCGATGGACCGCCGGCTGGCCGAAATCGATGCCCATTACCACGCCGGCCGTCTGGACGCGGCGGCGGCGGGCTGCCGTGCCGTGCTGAGTGAGGCCCCCGGCCATGCCGGAGCCCTGCACCGCCTGGGCGTCCTGCACCATCTCAGCCGGGACGACGCCACGGCCGTCCGGCTGCTGGCTGCCGCCGCAGCGGCGGGACACCGCGCCGCGCACGGCGACCTCGGCGTCGCCCTGATGAAGGCCGGCCGGCCGGACGAGGCGCTGGTCCAGTTCCGCACCGCCCATGCGCTCGCCCCCCAGGACCCCCGCGCCGCCTACAACCTCGCCATGGCGCTGCTGGCCGCCGGTGCCATCAAGGAGGGATTCAGGCTTTACGAGGCGCGATGGCGCCTGAAGGGTCCCACCCCCTGGGTCACGCACTGGGACCGCTTCTGGGATGGACGCCCGCTGGCCGGCGGGACGCTGCTGGTCCATGCCGAGCAGGGTTTCGGCGACAGCCTCCAATTCGCCCGCTATGTCCCGCTCGCCGCCGCCCGCGGCGCACGGGTCGTGCTGGCGGTGCCCGGCGTGCTGCGCCGGCTCATGACCGGGCTTGCGGGTTGTGCGCAGGTGCTGTCGGAGGGCGAGCGCATCCCGGCCTACGCCGCCCACGCGCCGTTGATGAGCCTGCCGCGCCTGCTCGGCACCACGGCCGGCAACATTCCGGCCACGCTTCCCTACCTGGCGGCCCCGGCGACGGCATCGCCCCCCTCCACCGGTTTCTCCCCCGATGGCCGCCTGCAGGTCGGCCTGGTCTGGGCCGGCCGGCCGGAGGATCCGGACGACCGCCACAGATCCTGTCCGCTGGCAGCGCTCTCGCCGCTGCTGGCGCTGCCGGGGGTGCGGTTTCACAGCCTGCAGGTGGGGGCCGCCGAAGCCGCCCTCGACCGGGTGGCGGGCGGCGCGGCGGTGGTGCGGCATGGTGGGAGCGTGGGCGACTTCGCCGACACCGCGGCGGTGATCGCCGGCCTCGACCTGGTGATCGCCGTCGACACCGCGATCGTCCATCTCGCCGGCGCGCTGGGCAGGCCGGCCTGGGTGCTGCTGTCGGCCGATCCCGACTGGCGCTGGATGCGCGGCCGCGCGGACAGCCCCTGGTACCCGACGCACCGGCTGTTCCGCCAACCGCAGCTCGGCCAGTGGGAGCCGGTGGTCGGGCGCCTGCGCATTGAGCTTGCCGCCCTCATCGGCACCCGTCGCCCGGCGCTCGCCGCTCCCCCCTGTGAAGGTTGACAGGTGGGCAAAGGACGGACAACGCCGCACACTCGCGCGAACTGGCCCTATGCGGCCGCGCCCTGCGAGTTCCCGCTCCCATGCTCTCCCTGTCTGCGCCGGGCTTCCTGCGCCCCGGCGATCCGGCCCCCTGGTTCGTCGCCGAAACTGCCACCAACCCCCGCTTCCACGCCGACACGCTGGGCGGGCGTTACATCCTGCTGGGGTTCCTCGGCTCCGCCGCCGCCGAGCCGGCCGCGCGCGCCCTGGCGGCGCTCAGGGCGCGACGGCACCTGTTCGACGATGTGACGGCCGCGGTCTTCACGGTGTCCTCCGACCCGCAGGACCGCGAGCGGCTGGCGGCAAGCTACCCCGGCCTGCGCGCCTTCCGGGATCATGACCTGGCGGTCGCCCGCCTCTATGGCGCGGCGGTCATCCGGCGCAGCGGCAGCGGCGACGCCCTGGTCTATCGGCCGCACTGGCTGCTGCTCGACCCGCTGCTGCGGGTGATGGCCACGGCGGGGCTCGACCAGACCGACGCCCTGCTGGACATGGTGGCCGGCCTGCCGGATCTGTCGCTGCATGCCGGAACGGACCTCCCGGCGCCGGTGCTGATCCTGCCGCGGGTGTTCGAGCCCGATTTCTGCCGGATGCTGATCGGCCTCTATGAGACCCACGGCGGCGGCGAATCCGGCTTCATGCGCGAGGTCGACGGCAGGACGGTGCCCGTCTTCGACCATCGCCACAAGCGGCGCTCCGACCATACCATCGCCGACCCGGCGATCCGCGACGCCGCGCGCACGCGCATTGAGCGGCGGGTGCTGCCGGAGATCCGCAAGGCCTTCCAGTTCCGCGTCACCCGCATGGAGCGCTACATCGTCGCCTGCTACGACGCGGCCGAAGGGGGCCATTTCCGCGCCCATCGCGACAACACCACCAAGGGCACCGCCCACCGCCGCTTCGCCGTGTCGATCAACCTGAATGCCGAGGAGTTCGAAGGCGGGGAGTTGTGCTTTCCCGAATTCGGGCCGCGCCGCTACCGGCCGCCGACCGGCGGGGCGGTGGTCTTCTCCTGCTCGCTGCTGCACGAGGCGGCACCGGTCACCGCCGGCCGGCGCTATGCCTTCCTGCCCTTCCTTTACGACGAGGCCGGCGCGCGCCAGCGGGAAGCCAACAACGGCTTCCTCGGCGAGGGGGTCGGGGCATACCGGGCGGCCACGCCGGCCGCAGAACCGGTTCCCTCCGCTCCAATGGCCGTCGCGGACGTCACTCCAGCTCCCTTATGATGGCGCCCTTTCCCTGAACGCCGCGGGTGGGTCGTCCGAAACCATGCTTGGTGCCGTCCCCAACCTCCGCCCCTTGATCGCCGCCATCAACATGACGGCAATCGGGGCGGTGTTCCTGTTCGATGCCGTGACCCCGGCGGACAATGTCTCGGTGTGCTTCGCCTACACCATCCCGATCGTGCTGAGCATTCTGGAGGGCGGGCGGCGCACGATGGCCTACACCGCGTGCGCCATCGTGCTGACGGCGCTGGGCTCCTTCATCCAGCCGCCCGACGACCGCATCAGTCTGGTGTTCGTCGCCAACCGGCTGATCGCCGCCTTCACGCTCTGCATGATGGCGCTGCTGGTGCGCTACCGCCTTGCCATCGAGGCCGGCCTCCAGGCCATGCTCGACCGGCAGCGTGAGCAGACCGATCGGCAGCGCCGGTTCATCCGCATGCTGTCGCACGAGGTCCGAACGCCACTGACGGTGATGGACGGCCACGCCTACCGCCTGATCAAGCGCGGTCCCGCACTGTCCGCCGACGAGGTGCAAAGGCGGGCGCAGACGATCCGCACCGCGGCGGCGCGGATCGACGGCGTCATCGCCTCGGTTCTGACCATGAGCGCGATGGGGACGGAGCAGATGGCTCCCACCCTCCGGCCTGTCGACTTGCGCACCTTGCTGGATGGCCTGGCCCAGGCCGCGAGCGAGGGCGGCACCGTGATCTCGTGCGACCTCGACCGGCTGCCGGGGCACCTCGACGCCGACCCGCTGCTGTTGACCCAGGCGTTCGAGAACCTGATCGGCAACGCGATCAAATACGCCCCCGCTGCCTCGCCGATCACGGTGAGCGGGGCATGTGAGGAGGGGGAGGCCGTGGTGCGGATCACCGACCGCGGCAGCGGCATCGCGCCGCCCGACCTGCCCCAGGTCTTCACCCCCTATTTCCGCGGCGCCAACAGCCGGAACGTGCCGGGAGCCGGCATCGGCCTGCATCTGGTTTCGTGCGTCATCGCCGCCCATGGCGGTACGGTGTCGCTCGACAGCCGGGTGGGGCAGGGCACCACGGCCACCATCCGCCTGCCGCTCCGCTCCCCATCCACCCCCTCGTGAGCCATGGCGAACAAGCCCAAGCGCATCCTGTGCATCGAGGACGACCCCGACACCCGCGGGCTGCTGGTGGAGGAGTTGGAGGAGGCCGGCTTCACGGTGACGGCGGCGGCGGACGGGCTTGCCGGTCTGGAGGCCCTGAAGCGGGATCGCCCCGACCTGATCCTGTGCGACATCGACCTGCCGGACGTCAGCGGCCTGGAGGTGCTGCAGAGCATCCCCGAGCTCGGGCAGGGGATGCGCGCCATCCCGTTCGTGCTGCTGACCGCCTACGGCCAGCGGGAGAACCAGCTGGCCGCCCGCCGGCTCGGCTGCGACGAGTACATCGTCAAGCCCATCGACTTCGAGCTGCTGGTCGAGGTCATCCGCAACCGCATCACCCGCAGCCGCGCTCCCGTGCGACCGGACGTCCAGCTGACCGAGCGCGAACGCGAGGCGCTGACTTGGTCGGCCCGCGGCAAATCCTCGGCGGACATGGCGGTGCTGATGGGGGTGAGCGAGCGGACGGCGAATTTCCACATCGACAACGCCATCCGCAAGCTGGGCGTGGCCACCCGCATCCAGGCTGCGGTCAAGGCGTCCCTTCTCGGGCTGGTCGACGGCTTGGGCCCGGACGCCTGACGCCATCTGACGGGCAGCGCCTGGAGGAGCGGCGTTCAGCGAAATGACGGCGATGCCAACCCTAAGATGAGGCGCCACGCGGAAACGCATTCATATCGTGAATGCAGGGGCGGTGCTCGGCAAACTCGATCTGCGAATAATGTCCACCCATCAGCGCTCACGACCCGCAAAGCCCTGTGATTACAAGAAAGTTGCACTTCAGAATAGAACCTACCGCGCCTACAAGAAAATTACACAGAATTTATATTATGGAAACCAATGTTCGGCGATGCTCCGCGACCGCGGCCTCACTGCGGAGGCCGCAGCTAAATGGCCTAAACAGCCACCAACCAACTGGTGGAAAATTCGCCAACTGTGTGGCCGACCACCGTGATGCTGTCGCCATTCAGGAAATCGATCACCATGCCGCTGCTGCCGGCGTCCCGCAGGGCAAAGCCGCGCCCGCTCACCCCAGCCAGCCGGTCGCCGGTACCGGCATCGAAATCCAGCACGGTGTCGGCCCCATCGCCGCCGTCAAAGCGGAACAGGTCGGCGCCACCGCCGCCGCTCAGCGTGTCGGCCCCCAGATTGCCGGCCAGGGTATCGGCGCCCCGATCGCCGAACAGCAGGTCACCATCACGACCGCCATAAAGGCGGTCGTCGTCGCCACCGCCGAACAGCGTGTCGCTGCCGGCATTGCCGAACAGCACGTCGGCCCCGCGGTTGCCGGAGAGCAGGTCGCCGCCGTTGTCGCCGTTCAGCCGGTCGCTGCCGTCGCCCCCCTCCAGCGTATCGGCGTCGAGGCCGCCGAACAGCAGGTCGCTGCCATCGTCGCCGAACAGCCTGTCCTCGCCCTGGTTGCCGAAGAGCAGATCCTCGTTGGCCCCGCCATGCACGACATCTTGCCCGGCGGCACCGGAAAGCGTGTCGTTGCCAGCCCCACCATCCAACGCGTTGGCCTCGGCATTGCCGAGGAGGACGTCGCTGCCGGTGCCCCCCAGCGCATTCTCGATCACTGCCCCGTAGGCGATGGCGATGTTCTGGCGGGCCGCCCCGCCGTTGGTCTTGATGCCGATTGAGCTGAAGCTGCCGGCATTCAGGTTGATCGTCACTCCCAGCACCTGGTTGGAGGCATCGACGCTGTCGGTGCCGCCGGCATCCCAGATCGTCCGCAACTCCTCCGATGAAGCACTGAAGCGATAGCTGTCGTCGCCGGCCCGATAGGCCGTGTTGGCGCCATAGAGGTATTGGATGGCGGCGATGTCGTAGAGCATCGGCCCGGCCGGGGAGATGCTGGCGGACGGCGGGTCGGTGTAGGACATCACCGTATATTGGTTGTTGTCCGTGCTGGCGGGCAGCGTCACCCCTTCCTCGAACGAGTGCTTCAAGCCCAGCGCATGGCCGATCTCGTGCACCAGCACCATATAGCCGAAATTGCCAGGCTGCGGCGACTGGCTGGCCGAGGTGTTGGGATTCAACCAGATGTCACCGCCCGCCCCGCCCTGGTTGTACGGGTAATAGGCATAGCCCGAGTTGCTTGGTGGCACGGCGGTGCTGAAGGCCACCCGGATGTCGCCCACCTGGCCGGCGGTGTCGGCCACCTGCGTGAAGGTGATGTTGGCGACCGCCGCCCAGCTCTGCAGCGCTTGGGCAAAGGCGCTCTGCTGCACCGCGTTGAGGGGGGTCAGCCGGTTGCCCCACGGCTCGCCGCTGCCGGACGCCGGGCCGTAGCCGCCGCTGCCGAGAGGGTCGGTGGACCAGCTGGCGCCATAACCGGGAAAGCTGTAGGTCAGCGTCAGGCCGGTCCCCACCGGACCGCCCCATTTGCTGTCCCCCAGCAGCGCATTGATATGAGCCTGGGACGCGGCGGTGATGCCGGAGACCTGTCCGCTGCTGGTGGGGGTTGCCATCCGCTCCTGTCTCCTGTCCGTCACGCCGCCCTCAGCGTGCCTCGCCCGATTGCCCGCGCGAAAAGCGCGGCAGAGCTTATCCGGATCGTGAGGCCGCCACAACGCAGCTGCTGCTGCGGTGCGCCGGTTGCGCCAAGCCCGCCGTCATGCGCAAGACGCCTCAGGCAAATCCGGAGCCCGAGGGGCGGACAGAAGACTCTCAACCGTAGCAAGCACCCAAAATCCCATGAGCCCAAATGCCCATTTGGGTGCCCTCTCTATCCGCCAGCACTCCGCTCCACCGCCGCCTCAAAACCCTGGCTGCCGGCATCCGGAAACGACAACCGGACCCGAAGGCCAGGTTGGTTGTCCTCCATCGCCAAGCGGGCGCCGTGAAGCCGGACCACGGCGTCCACCAGGGCAAGCCCCAGCCCGTTGCCCGGCGTGCTGCGGCTCCAGTCGAGCCGGATGAAGCGGCCGAGCACGCGCTCATGCTCTTGGCTGGGAATGCCGATGCCGCTGTCGGCGACGGTCACGTCGGTGCTGCCGGGCTCCTGCCCCGATGCCACGACGACGTCGATGCGCCCGCCGTCGGGCGTGTATTTGACGGCATTGTCCACGAGATTGGCCAGGGCCTGGGCCAGCAGCTGCTCATGCCCGCGCACCACCGCCGACACCGCAATGCGCAGGGTCAAGGTGATGTGCTTCTCCTCGGCGACCGGCTCATACAGCTCCACCACCCGCCTCAGCACCGGCGGCAGCGCCACGGCGCTCAGCGGCATCTGCTGGTAGCCGGCTTGCGCCTTGGCGATGCTGAGCAGCGCCCCGAACATCTCGAGCAGCCGGTCGGCCTCGACGATCGCCTCCTGGACCAGGTCGCGCACCGGCCCCTCCTCGCGGGCCTCGCTGAGCGCCAGTTCAAGTTGGCCACGCAACCGGTTGAGCGGCGTGCGCAGGTCGTGGGCGATGTCCTCGCTGAGATCGCGCAAGCCCGCCATCAACCCCTCGATCTGCTCCAGCATGTCGTTGAGGTTGGCCGCCAGCCGGTCGAGCTCGTCGCCGTTGGGCGAGCGCGGGATGCGGGCGTGCAGATGGCCGTCGATGATGGTGCGCGTGATGCGGTTGATCACCTCCAGCCGGCGGGTGACATGCCGGCTCACCAGCCAGCCACCGAACGCCGAGATCGCCAGAAGGACGGTGAAGCTCCAGAACAGCGCCCGGACGATCTGGGTGCGGAAGCCCTGCCACTGGCCGAGCTCCGTTCCGACCAGCAGCCGGTGCCCGTCCGCCAGGGTGCGCACGACCCCCACCGCCGGCGCCCGCCCGCCCGCCTCCCCTTCCGCGGTGCGGAAGGCCAGCCAGCCATCGGCACCGACGCCCTCCGGCAGCCCCGGCAGGTTGCCGGCGACCGGCACGCCCCGGGCATTGGTCAGCACGAACAGGTCGGGCGAGCGCGGCACCCGCGTGCGATCGCGCAGCACCTGGACCAGCTTGTCCATCCCCCCTTGCCGGAGGTGGACGAGCAGCCCGTCGAGTTCGGCACCGATGGTCTCTTCGGCCTGACGATTGAGGAAGCTGTCGGTCACCCGGTCGATCACCGCCGACACCGTCAGCGCCGACAGCCCGAACAGTCCCAGGCACACCAGGGCCACCCGCACCGCGACGGTGCGCACACGCAAGCGCTCAAGCACGCAGACAATACCCCGATCCCCGGACCGTGTGGATCAGCGGTGCGGGGAAGTCCTTGTCGATCTTCTGGCGCAAGCGCGCGATGTGCACCTCGATCACGTTGGTCTGGGGGTCGAAATGGAACTCCCAGACATTTTCCAGCAGCATGGTCCGCGTCACCACATTGCCGGCGTTGCGCGCCAGATACTCCAGCAGCTTGAACTCGCGCGGGTGCAGCTCGATGCTGCGGCCGGCCCGCCTCACCTTGCGCGCCAGCAAATCCATCTCCAGGTCGCCCACCTTCAGCCGGGTCTCCTCCGCCGGCGGGGAGCGCCGCCGGCCCAGGATCTCCACCCGGGCGATCAGTTCCCCCAGCGAACAGGGTTTGGTCAGGTAATCGTCGCCGCCGTTGCGCAGGCCGTAGAGCCGGTCCTCCAGGCTGCCGAGGGCGCTGAGGATCAGCACCGGCGTGTCGTTGCCGGTCGCCCGCAGCGCCCGCACGATCACCATGCCGTCATGGGACGGCAGCCGGCGGTCGACGATCAGCACGTCATACTGGCCGCTCTGCGCCCTCTTCAACCCCGCCGCCCCGTCGTCGACATGGTCGGCGTCATGGCCATGCTCGCGCAGCCCCTTGACCACCAGGGCCGTGGCTTTGGGATCATCCTCAATCACCAGGATCTTCATGGCCAGAGCGTCACCGTGATGTCGAAGGGGACTCTATGTAAGGGACAGGGCAAGCAACTGCCAAGCGTGATCCTGGCAACTTCGCCCTGTCTTGCCATCGCTTCGGCACGTCGCGCGAATCCGCGGAAAATGTCTGAAAAAGGGCGCATTACAATGTTTTAATTTGCCAGTTATTAACCTCAAGTCGCCTATACCGACCATCCAGCACCAGTTTGGGGAGCGTCCCGCCGATGCCCGTCTCCGGGCCGAACAGCGCCTTGAAATGCCTCGTGGAAGCAGCCCGTCTGCGCGGCATCGACACCTCGGTCGAACGCATCCAGCACGATCTCGTGCTGGACGATCGCGAACCCTCCACCAAGCTGCTGCTGCGCGCCGCCGCCCATATCGGGTTGAAGGCGCGCGCCGTGCGCATGGGCTGGCGGCATTTCGGCAAGCTCGACCAGGCCTTCCCGGTCATCGCCCGGCTGCGCAACGGCAATTCGGTCCTGGTCGTCGGCGCCAACGTGGTGAACGGCGTGCCGGTGGTGCTGATGCACGACCCGCTCGCCGCCGACGCCGCCGCCCTGCCGATCGACGAGGCGCGCTTCACCGAGGCGTGGACCGGCGAGGTTCTGCTGCTGAAGCAGGACGGTGCGGCGACCGAGGAGGAGCCGCCCTTCGGCTTTGCCTGGTTCTTCCCGATGATCCGCCAGCAAAAGCGTCTCTTCCGCGACGTCGGCGTGGCGGCGATCCTGCTCAGCGTGCTGACCATGGCGATGCCGGTCTTCATGCAGATCGTCATCGACCGCGTGCTGGTCCATCGCAGCATCGACACCCTCCATGTGCTGATCGTCGGCATGATGCTGGCGATCCTGTTCGAGACGCTGTTCTCCTACATGCGCCGCTATCTGATGCTGTACGCGTCGAACAAGATCGACGCCCAGGTCAGCATGCGCACCTTCGCCAAGCTGGTCAGCCTGCCGATCGACTTCTTCGAGCACGCCTCGACCGGCGTGGTGACGAAGAACATGCAGCAGACCGAGCGCATCCGCCAGTTCCTGACCGGCCAGGTGTTCTCGGTGGCGCTGGACTGCGTCGGGCTGATCGTCTTCATCCCGATGATGTTCCTGTACAGCGTGCCGCTGGCGATCATCGTCATGGCGTCGACGCTGTTGCTGTGCATCATGATGATCGCCTTCCTGCCGGCGATGAAGCGCCGCATGAACGACGTCTATGCCAGCGAGGCCAGCCTCCAGGGCTATCTGGTGGAAACCATCCAGGGCATGCGCACCATCAAGTCGCTGTCGCTGGACGCCCGCCAGCGTCAGGTCTGGGACCAGAAGCTGGCACGCGCCATCGACAACCGCTTCCGGCTCGGCAGCTTCGCCCTGGTCGCCCAGTCCTTGATCCAGCCGATCGACAAGATCACCCAGGTCGCGGTCATGGGACTCGGCGCCTACATGATCTTCGACGGTTCGATGCTGGTCGGCGCGCTGATCGCCTTCCGCATCATCGCCGGGCGCGTCACCGGACCGCTGATCCAGCTCTCGCAGATGATCCAGCAGTTCCAGGAGGTGTCGCTGTCGCTGCGCATGCTGGGCCAGATCATGAACCACGAGGTCGAGGAGGGCCGCAGCGGCCGCGGCATGCGCGCGCCGATCCAGGGGGAGATCGAGTTCTCCTCCGTCCGCTTCACCTATCCCGGCGCCTCCTCGCCGGCGCTCGACCGGGTGTCCTTCACCATCCAGCAGGGCCACATGTTCGGCATCATGGGTCGCAGCGGCTCGGGCAAGACCACCGTCACCCGCCTGCTGCAGGCCCTGCACCGGCCGCAGGACGGGCTGGTCAAGCTCGACGGCCATGACCTGCGCGAGATCGACCTCGATCACCTGCGCACCAACATCGGCGTCGTGCTGCAGGACAACTTCCTGTTCCGCGGCACCATCCGCGAGAACATCGCCGCCGCCAAGCCGGGCGCCCCGCTGGAGGAGGTGATGGAGGCCGCCCGGCTGGCCGGGGCCGACGAGTTCATCGAGCGGCTGCCGCGCGGCTTCGACACCATGATCGAGGAAGGCTCCGCCAACCTGTCGGGCGGCCAGCGTCAGCGCATCGCCATCGCGCGTGCCCTGTTGATCAACCCGCCGATCCTGATCATGGACGAGGCGACCAGCGCGCTCGACGCCGAGAGCGAAGCGATCATCCAGGCCAACATGCAGAACATCGCCAAGGGCCGCACCCTGATCATCATTTCCCACCGCCTGTCGTCGCTGGTCGCCTGTGATTCGATCCTGGTGCTCGACCGCGGCCAGGTCGCCGACGTCGGCCGCCACAGCGAGCTGCTCGGGCGGTGCGACGTCTACCGTCACCTGTGGTACAAGCAGAACCGGCATCTGGAGCTGGCGTCATGAGCCTCGCCCCCCTCACCCCGACCCGGCAGGACGAGGCCGAGATCGACCGCGCCATCACCGACTTCCAGTCGGACACCGCCGAGATCGAAAACCAGCCCGAACCGATGCTGACGCGGATCACGCTCTATGCGGTGACCGCGATGATCGTCGCCGCGATCACCTGGGCCTCGCTGGCGCGGATCGACCGCGTGGTCTCGGCCACCGGCCGGCTGGTCTCGACCGAAACGCCGATCGTGCTGCAACCCTTCGACACCGCGATCCTGAAGAGCATCACGGTGCGCGCCGGCGACATCGTCAAGGCCGGACAGGTGCTGGCCACCATGGATCCGACCTTCGCCCAGTCGGACATCGGCCAGATCAGCGTGCGCCTGCAGACGGCGGAAGCCGGGATTTCGCGGCTGGAGGCCGAACTGTCGGGCGAGACCTACAAGCCGCCCAAGGATCTGCCGAGCGAGGTGGCGCTGGGGCAGCTCACCTTGTGGCGCAACCGTCAGGCGCAGTTCCAGGCCCAGGTGGCGAGCTACGACGAGCGCATCGCCCGCGCCAACTCCACGATCGCCAGCAGCAAGATCACCATCACCAACCTGACGGCGCAGCGTCAGCAGTGGAAGGAGATCGAGGGCATTCGCAACCAGCTGCTGGCCGCCCAGGTCGGCAGCAAGCTGAACGCCCTGGCCGCCACGACCAACCGGCTCGACGTCGAGCGCAACCTGGCCGCGGCCGAGGCGACCGAGCAGCAGAGCGTGCACGAGCTCGACGACCTCAAGGCCCAGCGCGAGGCCTTCGTCACCCAGTGGAAGAACACCATCTCCCAGGATCTCATCCAGCAACGCAGCGAACGCGACGTGCTGGCCGAGCAGATGGCCAAGGCGCGCAAACGCCAGGACCTGGTGACGCTGACCGCCCCGGTGGACGCCGTGGTGCTGGAGGTGGCCAACCGCTCGGTCGGTTCGGTCGCCACCTCGGCCGAGCCGCTGTTCACCCTGGTGCCGATCAATGCCCCCCTGGAGGCGGTGGTGCAGATCGACGGCCGCGAGATCGGGTTCATCCGCCAGGGCGATCCGGTCGCGGTCAAGTTCGACACCTACAATTTCCTCGAGCATGGCGCCGCCGAAGGCGTGGTCCGGACCATCAGCGACGACTCCTTCAGCCGCAACGACCGCATCGGCGCCTTGGCCAAGGCCGACTCCAGCAACGCCACCAACCCGTCGACCGGGCTGTTCTACCGGGCCCACATCGATCTGACCGCGGTCAACCTGCGCAACGTACCGGAAGGCTTCCGGCTGCTGCCGGGCCTGCCGCTGACCGCCGACGTCAAGATCGGCAGCCGCACCATCATCGCCTATTTCCTCAAGCCCCTGCTGGGCAGCATCAACGAGAGCATGCGCGAGCCGTAACGGCTCGCCACTCGGTCGATCATGAACAAGACCATCAACAAGCCCGCTCTGGCGACATTGCAAGGGCAGCGCAAGGCACTTCAACACTGGCCGAAGACGGAGCGAGGCCCCTTGTCGGCGCTGCTCCGCCGCCTGCGCAGCAGCGCCAGGCTGCGCCGGGAAGCCGAGGCGGCGTTTGCCGCCGGACAGCCGTCGGAGGGGGCCCGCCTCCTGCGCATCCTCGCCGGACGGCGGCAGCCCGACGCGCTGTTCCAGCTTGGCCAGTGCTATGCCCAGGGCCGCGGCGTGGTCCGCAACATGCCGGAAGCCGTGGCGTGGGTCCGCCGGGCTGCCGAACTGGGGCACCTCGACGCCCAGCTCATGCTGGGGCAGATTTACGCCAATGGCCTCGGCCGGGTGCGTGATTTCACCGACCCGATGCGGCTTTACGCCACTCCAGCCGTCCGAGAGGATGCCGGCACTCCCGGCAACCGTGACCTGCTGTTCCCGGCCGGTGTGAATGTCGAGCGCGATGAGGCGGAAGGGGTGAAATGGCTGGAGCGTGCCGCACAGGCCGGTCACGCCTTGGCACAGTTCGACATGGCCCAGCGCTATCTGTTCGGCCAAGGGGTGGACAAGGATGTCGAGCGCGGCCTTGCGCTGCTGCGCACCTCCGCCCAGGCCCAATGCACCAAGGCGCACGTGGTGCTGGCGCGCGCCCTGCTGGAGGGGCAGTTGCTTCCCCGCGATGTGAGGGCGGCTGTCGACCATCTGCGCACCGCGGCTGACCTGGGCGATGTCGATGCGGCCGGCGAACTGGGCGCCCTGTTGGCCAGCGGCAACGATGTCCCGGCAAACATCACCGAAGCCGTCCCTTGGCTGCAAAAGGCTGCCGCCGGCGGCCATGCCGCCGCCCAGCTCAATCTGGCCACAGTGTATTTCCGCGGCCAGGGCGTTCCCGCCGACCTGCACAAGGCCGCCGAGATGTACCGGAAAGCGGAAAAGTCCGGGCGCTTTCCTTTGGCGCAATGGCGGCTGGGATGGCTGTACGAGGTTGGGCAGGGGGTGGAGAAGGATGCCTTCGAAGCCTCCGAATGGTACCGCAAGGCCGCCGACCAGGGCTTCACCCCGGCGCAGTTCTCGCTTGCCCTGCTTTATTCGCGCGGGCTGGGGGTGGTGCGCAACGACCAGCAGGCCGCTTTCTGGTTCGAAAAGGCCGCCGCTGCCGGTCATGTTCACGCCTGCTTGAACCTCGCCCTCCTGAGCATGCGCGGCCGGCTGGGGTCCCCTGACTTTGCCGCGGCACGAGGCTGGCTGGAGCGGGCGCGGGCCTCGGCCACCGCTGCGGACGAGGACCAGATCCGCCACGCGGAAGAGATGCTCGCGAAGCTGCAACGCGAAGCGCCCCACAGCTGACGGTGCGCGCTTCTGATCCTCCAGGAGCACCCGCACCATGAAAAGCCTTCGGACGCTCAGCGGAAGGCAAGAGAGACGGCCGGAGGGAGCCTTCCCCTCCGGCCACGCGGCACGGCGCCGCGCCGGTGGTCAGGAGGCCCGGCCGCCCAGCCGCCGCATCAGCGCCAGCACCCCTGCCGGCCGCCCGGGGGGAAGCCGGTTGGGAAAGGGCTTGCGATAGGGATGGATGATCCGCCCCCCCTCCGGTCGCGCCATCTCCGCCAACACCGTGTCGAAGCTGACGTCCTCACCGACCGCGTTGAGCAGCCGCTCGCGCGCCGGAGCCTGGCGGGTTGCCGGATCGCTCGCCCACCAGGGGCGATAGGGGTGGTTTTCACAAAAGGGAATGCCGTAGACCCGCGCCAGGGTCGGCAGCTTGTACTCGAGGAACCCCACCTCGGGCGGCCCCTCGGCAACATAGAGGTCCAGGAAGCGCCGCGGCAGGCAGACGACGATGAACAGGCAGCACAGCAGCTCCCCCCGGTAGCCGTGCCGCTCCGCGAGATAGGCGCGGAACGCATCCCGGTCGGCGCGCTTGTCCGGGTCGATGCCGTTCAACCAGCCCCACCAGTCCGCCACCTCCCGCTCCGGGCGCAGGCCGGAAAACAAGGCCTCGCCCGGCTTCACGGCGGCAAACAGCTGCCGCAGGGGGGCAAGCAGCAGCATGTCCCACTGCACGATCACCAAGCTGTCCCAGGCAAGCGTGGCGCCCCGGTCACGATGCCACGCTGCGATCAATTGGTCGCCATGCTGCCATTTCCACTGCGCGCCGCGCGGCTCGACAAAGGCGTAGAAGTCATCGAACCAGCGACCCAGCCGTCGCTCCGCCTCAGGCGCCTGCGCCGCCTCCCCGCCGTAGAGGCCGTAGATCGGCACGCCGGGGTTGCGGGCGCGCAATCCCGACAGCCGGTTCTCGCAGACGCCGAAGTCCTTGTAGAACCAGAAGAGGATGGCGAGCGTCATGGAAAGAGCATCCTGCGCGAAGGGAAAGGGGCTGCCGCTGCGGGGACTGCGGCCAACCAGCCCTGCCACGCCGTTCTGGCATGCCGCTCCGGCGAAGTCCACGCCTCCTGGCCTGCCGGACCAGCCGCAAGGGGTGAGCAAACCGGTTCCGCCGCACCGCCGCTCACCCGCTGCGGGAAGAGGACGTGCTTTTTACCGATCCTTGAGACCTCTGCTTTTATGAGGAGCGATCGGCATGGCGGCCCGTTCGGCCGCTCCGGCAGCAGGGAGTGCCCAAGCGATGGCCATCACCGCAACCGTCACCGGGGCCAGCGACGCCCAGGCCGCCAGCATCAAGGCGGCCCTGGACTATTGGGTCAGGCTGATCCCCACCAGCGCCCGCATCGAGGTGGCGGTCGACAACGGCCTGACCACCGCCGGCTCCCTGGCGCTCGGCCGCTCCAGCACGGCGGTGACGGTGGGGCGCAAGACGGTGGCGGCGGCCGATATTGCCGCCGGCATCGGCCTTGCCGCCGGCACCTACGACGTCACCCAGTCCGGCGTGGCCTATGAATGGCGCACCGGCACCGACCCCAACGCCGAGGCGCCGGACCTGCTGCTGTCGATCAACCCGGCGGCCCCCCTGTGGTACAACCCCACCCCCGGCCCCGGCAACCCGGCCAGCTCCGTCACCGTGCCGGACACGCAGTACGACGCCTTTTCCGTCTTCGTCGCCGCGATCGGCACCGCGCTCGGCGTCGAGGGTGCGCGTGCACCCGCGACTGCCGCCGCCACCGGTCCGGCGATCAGCGCCTTCGACGGCCTCGTCAACACCGCCAATGACCGGCTGAGCTTCACCGGCGCCAATGCGGTCGCCGCCTATGGCGGCGCCCTGCCGCTGCAGCCGGGCCTGCTCTACACCTACCCCACGGGTGCCGCCCCCTTGGACGGGGTCTTCGCCGCCAGCCTGCCGATGGGACGCATCCTCGACATCACCCCGCTCGACCGCGCCCTCATCCGCGACACCTGGAGCTACGGCTCGGGTGCCAACCAGGCGCTGGCCGGCTCCGCCGCCGCCGAGACGCTGACCGGCGGGGCGGGCGACGATGCCGTGGCTGGGCTGGGCGGGGCCGACTGGCTGCTGGGCGGGGTTGGCAACGATCTCCTGGCCGGCGGCGATGGTGACGACACGCTGAGCGGCGACCCGATCGGCGTGGCCGGGGCGGACATCCTGCTGGGCCAGCTCGGCGACGACCGCCTCACCGCCGGCGAGGGCGACGACCTGCTCGACGGCGGGATGGGCGACGACGTGCTGTTCGGCGAGAAGGGCCAGGACACTCTCTATGGCGGCCAGGGCAGCGACCGGCTCTATGGCGACTATTATGGCAGCCGCAGCGACGCCACCAACGCCGGGATCACCCCGGTGGCGACGCCGACGGCCAACGACGACCGGCTCGACGGCGGGGCCGGCAACGACACGCTGCTGGGGGGGGCCGGCAGCGACACGCTCACCGGCGGCGCCGGCGCCGACCGCTTCGCCTTCGCCGCCGTCGCCGACTCCCCCCCGGCAGCGCGCGACGTCATCACCGACTTCCGCGGCCGGCTGCAGGAGGTCTATGACGCCAGCGGCACCAGCCGGGCGGTGCTGTTCTACTCGGTCTACAGCACGCAGGCGACGATCCTGCCCGATCTTGGGCTGGTCGATTTCCGCGGCCCCGGCGCCCACAGCCAGAACGACCTCATCGACCTGTCGGAGATCGACGCCTCGACCACGGCGTCGGGCAAGCAGGGCTTCACCTTCATCGGCCAGAGCGCCTTCACCGCCGCCGGCCAGGTGCGGTGGCAAAGCGAAGGCGCCGCCATCCTGGTCCAGGCGACGGTCAGCGACGGGCTGTCGACCGATCTCGCCATCGAGCTGCAGGGGTTGGCCGGAACCTACACGCTGAGCGCCCTCGACTTCGAGCTGGGCAGCGGCAGCTCCTCCACAATGGTGTCGACCACCTCGACCCTGCCCGACCCTACCGGCACGACGGCGACCGCCCCAGCCGCCATGCATCCGCCGGCCGCCATGCGCAGCGAGACCGTGCGCACCGGCCGCGGCGGCAAGGCGCCCACCGGCATCAGCGTCGACCTTGCCGCGGGTTCGGCCAGCAGCAGCCTGGGCGCCAGCCTGGCGCTGCCCGGCCTCGTCAGCGCCGTGGGCGGCGACCAGGACGACCTGATGCTGGGCAGCGGGGCGGCCAACCGCCTGTGGGGGGATGCCGGCGCCGACACGCTGAGCGGACGCGACGGCGACGACGGCCTGTCCGGCGGCAACGGCTTCGACCGGCTGTACGGCAATGCCGGGAACGACAGCCTCTACGGGAACGCCGGTTCGGACGCGCTGCATGGTGGTCGCGGCGACGACCGGCTCTACGGCGGCCGCGACGAGGATTTCCTGAGCGGCGACGAGGGCGACGACTGGGTGATGGGCGACATCGGCAGCGACACGTTGGCCGGCGGGGCCGGGCGCGACCGTCTGGTCGGCAATGCGGGGTCGGACACGCTCTATGGCGGTCGCGACGAGGACACGCTGTACGGCGGCCAGGGCGACGACCGCCTGTTCGGCGACCTCGGCAACGACCGGCTGTCGGGCGACCTCGGCAACGACACGGCAACCGGCGGGGCGGGCGCCGACCTGTTCGCCTTCGCCGGCCCCGCCGGCCAGGACCTCGTCACCGACTTCCAAGCCGCCGAGGGCGACCGCATCGCGCTTGCCCCCGGGCTCGCCTACAGCCTTGCCGCCAACGCCGCCGGCGAGGCGGTCATCGTCTTCACGCCAGACCAGTTCGTCACCCTCGCCGGGGTACGCCGGGACGCCTTCGACCCCGCCTGGATCACCACCGGCGGGTAGGATGAAGCCCCCGACAACGCCCCGGCGCCCGGGGCGTCATGGCACCGGGCCCAAACGCCCTCTTGGTCAGATGACCTGGAGGTAGGCCGGATCGAGAGCGCCGTGGCGGAAGGGGATCCAGTCCTTGTGGTCGGCGCGGTACTGCAGGCCGTAGGGGTTCTTGAAGAAGATCTTGGCCATCGGCTGGCCGCCTTCGGCGCGGGTGCGCTCATGGTCGATCAGCGGCGACGGGGCGAACACCTTGTCCCACAGCTCGGCGTTGTCGACCTCGCGGCCGGCGTTCTTCACATAGTCACGCGCGGCATCGCTGAGCTGCCATGCCTCTTCGACCATAGCGTAATAATCAACGGTACCTTCAGCCATCGCTCAACGCTCCTTGCTTTGCTGCGACAGGCTTAACGGAAAAGCCCGGACGAGAAAAGCGTGAAGCGGACGCCGCCGCTACACCGCATGGCACCCCAGCTCATCCCCCAGTCAGTGCAGGATTGACGGTCGACGGCATGACAGGTTTGAAACAGAAGCGCTGTGGAGGCTGGGCCAGCCGGGCATGCGAAACGCGCATGCGCCCCCATGAACGGCGGGGGCAAAAAGAAGGGATTGCCGACTGTGGCAGCACGGCGGGCCGGGGCCACCGCCCAACGGCGCCCTCCACAGTCGGCAAACTCAGCTTGGCTCGCCCTTAGAATAAGGGAGAGACCGGCTGTACGCACATTACTTCTTGGCAATGTTGACAGAACAATAGCGGTAGCACGACCATTCCGGTTCGGAGGTGTACGCGGCGCCGCAGAGCATGCTAGGATCATTCCCCCTGTGCTTCAAGGTGCCGGCCTCCGCGTGCCCGCGCCCCGCCGCTTTTCGCGATCCCGATAGCCGATCGATGTTCTCCAGCCTTTCCAGCATTCCCGCCAGCCTGCTCAGGCACCGCTACCTCGTGCGCCAATTGACGTGGCGCGACATCGCCGGCCGCTACCGCGGCTCGGCCGCCGGGCTGCTGTGGTCGTTCCTGACCCCGCTGGTCATGCTCGCCATGTACACGCTGGTGTTCGGCGTCATGTTCCAGACGCGCTGGACCGGGGGGGCACCGGGGCAGGCCGCGACGACGGACGGCCATCTCAGCTTTGCCCTCATCCTGTTCGTCGGGCTGATCCTGCATAATTTCCTGTCGGAATGCGTCAGCCGGGCCCCGTCGCTGATCCTGAGCAATTCCAACCTGGTCAAGCGCGTGGTCTTCCCGCTGGAGATCCTCGGCTGGAGCACCATCGGCTCGGCCCTGTTCCACAGCGCGATCAGCTTCGTCGCCCTGTTCCTCATCTACGCGCTGGTGCAAGGGGCGGTGCCGTGGACCGCGCTGCTGCTGCCGGTGGTGATGCTGCCCTTGGTGCTGCTGACGCTGGGCCTGGTGTGGTTCCTGGCCTCCTTTGGCGTCTTCCTGCGTGACATCGGGCAGGTGATTTCGCCGGTGATGACGCTGCTGCTGTTCCTCAGCCCGATCCTGTTCCCCATCACCGCCATTCCGCAGGCGTTGCGCGGCTATCTGATCTTGAACCCCCTGACCATTCCGGTGGAACAGGCCCGCGCCCTGGTGATCTGGGGCGTCCTGCCCGATTGGGGCCAGCTGGCGGCCTACAGCGTGGTGGCGGTGCTCGTCGCCTGGGGCGGGCTTTATTGGTTCACCCGCAGCCGTCCGGCCTTCGCCGACGTGATGTGATCCGCACTCCCGACAGACGACCCCCTCATGCTCCACTTCCTTGGCATCGGTGCCCAGAAGTCCGGCACCACCTGGCTCTACCACAACCTCAAGAAGCACCCGGCGGTGTTCTTGACGCAGGAGAAGGAGCTGCATTTCTGGAACAGCCAACGGAACCTTGGCCTGGAGTGGTACCGCGCCCAGTTTGCCGCCGCCCCGGCCGGCACGGTCGCCGGCGAGATCACCCCGGCCTACGGCATTCTGCCCTCCGAGACGATCGCCGACATCCGGCGGGAATTCCCGGAGCTGCGGCTGATCTACCTGATCCGCAACCCGATCGAGCGGGCATGGTCGGGCGCGCTGATGGCGATCCCGCGCGCCGAAATGACGGTCGAGGAAGCCTCCGACACCTGGTTCATCGACCATTTCAATGCCCAGGGCTCGACCAGCCGCGGCGACTATGAGGCCTGCCTGCGGACGTGGCGGCGCCATTTCCCGGCCGAGCGCATCCACATCGACACCTTCGACGAGATCGTCGCCAACCCGCGCGGGGTGCTGCAACGCTGCAGCGTCCATCTCGGCGTCGAGCCGGCCGGCTTTGACGCGGTACCGGACGACTCCCTCGCAACCCCGCTCAATGTCGGCTTGCGCCGGCCGATGCGTCCGACGCTGCACTATTACCTGGAGCGCATGTACCGCCCCAAGATCGAAAGCCTGGGGCGCTATCTCGGGCGCGACCTGTCCCACTGGCTGGCTGCCCCTGCCCAGCCGCTGACCCCGCTGCAGCGGCTGCGGGTGTCCTTGTCGGCACGCGCCCATCACTGGCGCTGACCCGGCGCCTCCCCGTTGCTGTAGCACCCCGCCGCGACCAGGGCGCTCCGGTGAGCGGCGACGAAGCCGGCGAGCAGTTCCCGCTGTCGGGCGGCCAGGGCCGGGGTGCGGAAGAATTTCACCGTGATCTCCAGATCCCCGGTCGGGCCGCGCAAAGCGCCCTGCCGCTCCTCGTGGTGGGTGCCGCCGATCGAGGTGGCGTGGAGCAATAGGGCGTGCCGCTCCCCGCACCGCACCGCCCCGTCCGCTGCCACCGCGGTGTGCGCCAGCAGGCGGCCGTGGACGTTCCACACCGCCGGGTCGAGCACCCCGCAGCGCCGGCCGGGCGCCCAGGCGACGAGATTGAAGGCGTTTTGGTCGATCATCCGATGCTGGTCCAGACGCCGGCAGCGGTCACGCACCTCCTCCAGGACGGCGGTGTCGGTGCACAGAAAGAATCCGGAGTTGAGGTAGGGCCGCTGCGGCGCGATGGCTGCGCTTGCAACCGCCTTGGCAAAGGGGGCGACGTCCCAGCGCGCGATACAGCCGGCGATGTCCGTGACCTCGGCATCCGGGCAGGCGGCCAGTACCGCTCCCCCTTGCGCCATCGCCGCCCCCAGCGCCCGCAAGGGGGCTTCCAAGGGTCCCGCGGCCACCATGTCGCCGTCGATCCACACCAGCGGCCCGGTCACCGCCTCGTCGTCGCCTGCCAGATAGTCGACGAGCGCCGCCTTGGCGAGGTACGGATGGGTGCCGTGCGGAACGCTGGGCGGGCGCGGCAGCAGCCAGCCCAGCCCCTCCAGGAACCGGCGCTGCGCCGGGGCCAAGCCAAAGTCGCAGACCCGCAGGACCGCCCCCGGCAGCCACCGCTCCAGCGAGCGCGCCAACAGGCCGACCATGGCAAAATAGCGCGCATCGGCACCGGTTACGATCCGCATGCCCCCCTCCCCCCATAGCAGGCGTCCAGTTGCCTGGCGACTTGGGCGGCGGCATAGGCGGCGGCCTGCCCGGCGGCAGTCGTCACGAACAGAATGCGGGAGGGCGGGCTGGCGGGGTCGGAACGGGTCATCGGCGGCCGTGGCTGGTCTCGTCCGCCATTCTTAAGGAGAAAAGCGGCCCCTGTCCAAAGCTGGCGTTCGGCAGCCTGCCTGCCCCAATGGCGACCGAGCGGGGGCTTGGGTAAGAAAGGGTTGCGCAGCTCAGCACGGCGGTGCCATGAATGCACGCGCCTTGCGATGCGCCCCTCGGATCCCCCGTACGCGTCCGTCCCGCATCCGCCCCCGGCACGACTTTCAGGTTTTATGGCGGTTCATCGACTTATGAGTCCTTCCAACACGGCCATTGCGATCCGCGACGTCTCGAAGGTCTATCAAATCTACAGCCGTCCGGAAGACCGCCTGAAGCAGGCGCTGTTCCGTCATCGCCGCCGGTATTTCAGGGAATTCTGGGCGCTGCGCGGCGTCAGCTTCGACATCGAGCGCGGCAGCACCGTCGGCATCGTCGGCCACAACGGCTCGGGCAAATCGACCTTGCTGCAGATCATCTGCCGCACGCTGCGCCCGTCGGCCGGTCTGGTCGAGGTGAATGGTCGGGTGTCGGCCCTGCTGGAGCTGGGCTCGGGCTTCAACCCCGATTTCAGCGGGCGTGAGAACGTCTATCTCAACAGTGCCATCCTCGGGCTCGACCGGGCAGAAACCGACCGGCTGTTCGACGAGATCGCCGCCTTCGCCGACATCGGCCCGCATCTCGACCAGCCGACCAAGACCTATTCCACCGGCATGGTGATGCGGCTGGCCTTTGCCGTCGCCATCTCGGTCAACCCCGACATCCTGGTGGTGGACGAGGCGCTGGCCGTCGGCGACGAGGCCTTCCAGCGCCGCTGCATGGCCCGGATCGAGGCGATCAAGAAGAAGGGGGCGACCATTCTCTTCGTCTCGCACTCGGCCAACCAGATCGTCGAGCTGTGCGACCGCGCCATCCTGCTCGACCATGGCGAGCTGCTGTATGACGGCCCGCCGCGCCGGGCCATCAACTTCTACCACCGGCTGCTCTACACCCCCGCCGACCGCCGCGGCCCCTTCCGCGACGCCCTGCTGGCCGCCAGGCGCGGCGAGGCCGCCTTGCCGGACGAAACCGCAGCCGCCCGCTCGCAGGCGGCCGAGGCGGAGGCCGACGCGGCGCTGGAGGAGCATTACAACCCCGGCCTGGTGCCAAAGAGCACGACCGTCTACGAGACGCGCGGCGCCCGCATCCTCGATGTCCAGGTCACCACGCAGGAGGGCCGGCGGGTCAATGTGCTGGTGTCCGGGCGGCGCTACACCATCCGTTACCGCGTGAAGGTCGAGAGCGACGTCTGGGGCGTGGCGGTCGGCACCCGGATCAAGACCATCACCGGTGTCGAACTCGGCGGCGCCACCACCCAGCACACCGACCGCATGCTCGACCATATCGAGGCCGGCACGGTCTTGAACGTGACCCACAGCTTCGAGTGCCGGCTGATGGAAGGCACCTATTTCCTCAACACCGGCATCTCCGCCGTGATCGACGGTGAGCGGCAATGGCTCAACCGCCTCGTCGACGTCGCCATGTTCATGGTGATGCCGGCGCCGGGCCGCTGCTCCAACGGCCCGGTCGATTTCCTGTTCGACAGCCGGGCCCAACCGGTTGCGCTCGGCTGACCACGGCGGATCGGGCGGCCGCTCGGGTGATGGCGCGGTGGCGGCTCAGCCGGCCACCGCGTCCATCAGCTCGGTGAACTCCCGGGCGACCCGCTCGAAGGTCAGGTAAGACAGCACCCGCTGCCGCGCCGCCGCGCCCAAGGCTTGGCGGCGCTCCGGATCGCCGGCCAGATCCTCGATCGCCGCGCGCAGCGCCCTCAGGTCGAGCAGGGGAACGCTCACCCCGCACGCGGCGATCGCCTCCACCGCGCCGCCGGCCTGCGCGAACGCCACCACCGGCAGCCCGGCCGCCATCGCCTCGATCACCACCAGCGGGAAAGGGTCCTCGCGCGACGGCAGGAGGAAGAGGTCGGCCGCCAGGTAGAGGGGCGCCGGGTTGTCGGTCGGCCCCAGCCAATGCATGACGCCCTCCACCCCGCTCACCCGCAGCAGGAAGCGCGCCCAATGCTCCTGGTCGGGGTTGAGGGCGCCGCCAACCCAGACGATGTGGATCGGCACAGCCCCGCCGCGCAGCTCCTTGGCCATCTGGACCGCGAGGTCGAAGCCCTTGCGCAAGTCCGGCGTGCCGCAGGCGAGCACGACCACCGCCGCCTCCGGCAGCGCCAGCGACCGCCGCAAGGCGGCGCGCGCCATTGCGCGCTCCCCTGCCCCCTCGTGCAGCAGCCCATTAAGGACCAACCCGCCATGGACACGGCTGACCTGGTCGGGCGCAAGCCCGAAGCTGGCGATGAGGGCGTCGCGCATCACATCCGACACCGCGACGATGCGGCGCGCCGAGGCGGCGATCCGCCGGACGCGCTCGGCCCCGTAGAACTCGGTGATCGAGGCCGGGGTTTCATGCAGCACCGACAGGACCGGCACCCCGGCCTGCGACAGCGCCTCGGCGACGCGGTCGGCGACCACCGTGTTGCACAAGGCCACCGTCGCCTGCGCCGCCAGCCCGCTCAGCTCGTGCAGCGCCTGCTCGGCCTCGACCCGGGCGGCACGGTTGTAGCGGTAGAGATCGAAGGTGGGGCCAAGCCGGGCAAACGCCGGCGCCAGCGGGCCGCCGCCGATCAGCAGAACGGCGATGTCCAGCTCGGGCTGTTCGGCGGCAAGCTGTTGCAACAGGCGCAGGAGGTAGAGCGGGGCCCCGGTGCGGCTGGCGTCATGGGAGACGGCGACCAGCCGGCGCCGCCCCTGCGGGTGCCGCCACAGCCGCTGGCGGAAATAGGCGAGCACCGGCGCATTGTCGACCCCGGCGGCGGCCGGGCGGGACAGGGTGGCCGCGCAATGCTCCAGCCAGCCGGGGGCGAGGGCCGCGCCCTCCGCGGCCCCCTCCCCGGCCCTGACCTGGCCGGTGAAGATGGGGTGCGGGGCCAGCCCGCGTGCCGCCCCGGTCCACAGATAATGCGCCAGGGCATCCTGGCCGTCCGCCAGATCCACCCCCGGCTGGGTGCGGTAGAAGCCGGGATCGAAGAGCCAGGCCGGCGCCCATCCCTTCGGCCCGCCCTCGCGCAGGTAATGCGCCAGCGGATGCTCACCGCCGCGCATGTGCTCGGCATGGCCGTCGCCATACCAGACCGGCTCGAAGATCGGGTTCGGCTTGCGTTCGTGCGCCCGCCCGGGACGCAGATAATCATGCAGCGGCTCGGCGTCGGGCTGGTAGGTGGCGCGGTACCAGACCGGGTCGAACAGCGCGTTCGGCCAGCGGCCGGCGGCCACACCGCCGCTCAAGTAATCCTCGAGCGGATCGAGCGTCGGGTGATAGGTGGCGCGGTACCAGACCGGGTCGAACAGCGCGTTCGGCCAGCGGCCGGTCGCCGGGCCGGTGAACAGATAATCGGCCAGCGGATCGTCGCCGGGCTGGTAGGTCGTGCGGTACCAGATCGGGTCGAACAGCGCGTTCGGCCAACGGCCGGCGGCCGAGCCGCCATGGAGGTAGTCGACCAGCGGCTCCTGTTCGGGCCGATAGGTCTCGCGGTACCAGGTGACGTCGAACAGCCGGTTCGGCCGCCGTCCGGCCTGCGAGCCGCCGGCAAGATAGTCGACGAGCGGATCGGCGGCCGGCTCATAGGTCTGGCGGTACCAGACGACGTCGAACAGCGCGTTGGGCCGCCGCCCGGCCGCCGCCCCGCTCGCCAGGTAATCGGCCAGCGGATCGCCCGGCGGCTGGTAGGTGGCGCGGTACCAGGCGACGTCGAACAAGGCATTGGGCCGGCGGCCGGCCTGCCAGCCCCCGGCCTGGTAATCGTCGAGCGGGTCGGCGGCGGGCTGGTAGGTGGCACGGTACCAGGCGACGTCGAACAGCGCGTTCGGGCGCCGTTCGTTGTCCTCGCGGCTGGCCAGATACTCCAGCAGCGGGTCGCCAGCCGGCTCATAGGCCTGGCGGTACCAGGCCGGGTCGAACAGCGCGTTCGGCCAGCGGCCGGCTTGCCGGCCGCCGGTCAGATAGTCGGCCAGCGGCGAGCCCGCCGGCGCATAGGCCTGCCGGTACCAGGCCGGATCGAAGACCGGGTTGGGGCGGTTGCCGGCGGCCTCGCCGCCGGTCAGGTAATGCACCAGCGGGTTGCCGGTGATCCCGTGGCGGTCGCCGTACCAGACGCTGTCGAACAGCGGGTTGGGCCGTCGCCCCTCCGCACCGCCATGCTCGACGAAATGGCGCAGCGGGTCGATGTCGCCCTGACGCAGGTCGGGATGGCTGTCGAGGTAGAAGTGCGGATCGAACAGGCCGGACTCCCGCACCAACGCCATCGTCTCGGCGGTATGGCGGTCAGGCGGCAGCTTGGCACGGATCCAGGCCAGCAGCGGGCCGTCGGCGGGCGGACGCGGGGCCGGATGTGCCGGCGCCGCTTCGTGTCCGGCCCCCGGCGCGACGGCCGGAGGCGGAGGCGGCTCGTCCGGCTCGGGCGCCGCCATCGGCAGCGGTGCGGGCGCTTGGCTGGCCAGCAGCGGGGCAAACAGCGGGTCGCCTGCACCAAGCGCCTCACGCACGGCGTCGATGGCGGCGCAGGCCTGGCGATCGGCCGGATCGGCGACGAGGCGGTGCAGGGCGCGGTAGAGCCGCGCCACCCAGGGGGCGGCGGCCTCCAGCGCCTGCTCGTCATCCGCCGCCCGGTTGTTGCGGTAGACCGGCGACAGCTCCTTGCCCATCTGGTCGGCGACACGCTCGAACGGCTGCGGCCAGGCGAGGCGGAGGGCCTGTCCAGCCTGCCCGAGCGTACGGCGCCAGTCGGCGAGCAGGGCATCATAGGTCAGGAAGCAGCGCTCCTGCCCGCGCGTCGCCGGCTCCGCCTCGGCCATGTGGCGCAGCCACAGCAGCAACGACTTCTCGCGGCTGAAGCCGTTGCGCTTGAACAGCGAGCCGGCGACCTCGAAGGGATGGCGGATGGGAACCAAGAAGACCGGGCGCGCCCCGAAGCGCGCGAGCACGCGCAGCCACAACGGGACCAGGCGGCAGATCCGCGGGTCCTTGAGGACGAAGAGCGGCGCGCCGGCGAAATCACGGTGCAGCACCCCGACCAGGCGGTCGACCATGGCCTCGGCCTGCGGGGTGGCGAACCACGCCTGCGGGAACGGCCCCAGCCCGTCATAGGCCAGCCCGACCGAAGCGAGGATCTCGTCGTGCAGGGCGATGAGGTCGTTCGATTCCCAGTGACCCAGCGGGTTGCTGGGCAAGGCGGGATAGAGGTTGGACGGCACCGCTGCGCCGAGGATGTTGACGGCGCGGGTCAGTGCCGAGGTGCCGCTGCGGTGCATCCCGAGCACGATGATGGCGGTGGTGCCGGCCACCGCCACGCCAGGCGGAGCGGCCACAGAGGGCGGTAAAGGGGTGTCCATGCGCGGCAACACTCAGTTGGTCGGCTCGAGCGCCACGCTCTGGTCCAGCTCCTGCCAGAAGTCGGAGAAGGCCGACTTGGAAAAGCGCTTGGCACCCGTGATCGCCGCCCGGCGCATGGCGAGGGTGGCGGCAGCGTTGTTGGCGGACAGGATGGCGGCGGTGTGCTCGGCCAGCTCCCCGGTGGTGTCGAAATGGTAGCCGGTCGTCCCGTGTGCGACGATGTGGCGCGGGCCGCCCTTGTTGACCACCACCGGGATGCAGCCGGCGGACATCGCCTCGACGATGGTGATGCCGAAATGCTCGGCCTTTTCCGGGTTGAGTTGCTCGTCGACGTCGAGGCCGGTGGCGTGCCAATAGACCGAGGCCCGGCGGTACAGCGCCTTCATGTCGGCCGAGGAGGCGTTGAGATGGAAGGTCACCGGCAGGTCCTTGGCCAGCTCCTGGCACATCAGGAAATAGTCGCGGTGCTCGGCCTCCGGATGCAGCGACCCCACCAGATGCAGCTCGGCCTTGATGCCGGCGGCGTGGATGTGGTCGCGGAAGGTCTGGATCAGCAGGTCCTGGCGCTTGCAATGGCCGCCGGTGAAGAAGCGGCCGACATGCAAGATAACCGGATCCTTGGCGCCCAACTGCGCCTCGCCGACGCCGATGTCGTCGACCGGCGGGTAGACGACCGACACCGGCCGTGGCGTCAGGCCACACCCGCGGAGCTGCTGTTCGACATGCTGTTGGGTGAAGGGGGAATTGACCGCCAGCCCCTCATAGCCGTCCCACCAGCTCCAGCGCCGCGCCAGCTCATGCACCGACACCGGGAAGGGGAACTGGCAGTGGAAGATGCTCTTGACACCCATCGCCGGCACCGGCGGCACAATCTCGTTGCCCATCGCCACGAACAGGTCGAAGCGCGGCATGGCGGCGGCTTGCGCCAGGGACACGGTGTGGACATGGTCCAGCGTCAGCCCGAGCTCGCGCCCGACCGTCAGGATGCGCAACCGGCTGAAAAGCTCCGGCGTCACCAGGAAGACCTCGTAGGCGCCCCGCAGCGCCTCAGCGATGGTCAGCAAATAGCGCTCGCCGCCACCGGGAATGATGTTGTACGGCGTGTACAGGGCGGCACGCTTGCCGGCCTTGGGCGTCCAGCTGGCGGGCACCGCCGGGAACAGCTCCGAGGACGGGCTTGGCGCGTCGCCGCGCAGCACCTCGCCCCAGCGCTCGATGAACTTCGTGCGATTGATCGCGACGATGTTGTTGAGCTTGAGGCCATGCCGCTGATCGGACGAGGTGGCATTCTCGTGATGGATCACCGTCGAGGTCGGACAGTAGTAGGTCTTGAGCCCGAGCAGGCGGATCTTCAAGCAGAGATCGCTGTCTTCGTAATAGGCCGGCTCCCACATAAGATCGAAGCCGAGCACTGTCCGGAAGGTGTCGCGACGCATGGCGACGGTGGCTGCCGAGACGTAATCGACGGTGCGCGGCTGGTTGAAGCGCGGATCGTCCGGGCTGCCGAACTTGCCGAGCTGGACCGCGTTGCCTTCCTTGTCGAGAAGGGCGCCGGCCTCCTGCAGGCGACCGTCGGGGTAGACGAATTTCGGCCCGCTCACGCCGCAATCCTCATGGGCGAGGAAGGGCTGCATCAGCGGTGCCAGCCAGTTCGGCTCCACCGTGACGTCGTTGTTCATGAAGATGGCGAACGCGCCGCTGCTCGCCTCGAAGCCGATGTTGTTGCCTTCGCCAAAGAAGCGGTTGGCCTCAAGGCGCACCAGGGTCGAGCGGCCGTGGTGCTTGGCCAGGATGGCGAAATCCTCAGCGGCACTGCCGTTGTCGACGACGATGATCTCATAGCTGTGGCCGGCGGTGTGCTCCCACAGCGAGGCCAGGCACTTGAGGGTCAGTTCCGCCTTGTTGAAATTCAAAATGATGATGGAAACGTCCGGCGCTTCGTCATCGTACCAGCGCTCTGCATTGCGCAGGTCAGGAAGCCGCACCGGTTCAACTGGCCTGGGCGCCTCGATCACCGGAGCCACGGCCGTCGATGGTGCCGGAACGGCCACGGGCCGCGGCCGCACCAGCCGCAAAACACGTCGACCAGACTGCCAACTCGCCCAGAATATGAAATTGAGCGTTCGCCCCAGCCGTGTTTCGGCCCGCATCGGCCCCAGAAATCGCTCCAGGACGAACGGGCTGTAGGACTGCGCGGCGCGCAGTTTATCCATCAATGTTCTGAAAGTCATTCTGAAGGGGCAGCTGATTGTCTTAAAGGCTCATACGGATAGCATGCTGGCAGACGGCGCCGCAAGGCTAAGGCCGATGGCAATTGGGGGCTTTCCCCTCTGCATTTCTGAATAGCGCCTTGGCGAATGGCAGTAGCTTGGCAGCGGACCCCAGCCAAGTGAGCGCAGGCCGCCCGTGGCGGGCTCCCCCCTCGTTCACGACGGCATGGCCGGCTGCTCGGTCAGGGATGGCGAGCCGCGCTTGCGCGCCATGTCGCCCGTCCCGGTGGCCGCGTGATAAGCCGCCAGCACCTCCTCCAGCGGCCCCATCATGACGACGCGGCCGTTTTCCAGCCACAACAGCTTGTTGCATAGCCGGCGCAGCACGCTTTCGACATGCGAGGCCATCACCAGGATGCTGGCGCGGCCGACGAACTCCTCGGCCCGGCGTTCGGCCTTTTCCAGGAACTGGGCGTCGCTGACGGCGATCCACTCGTCCATCAGCAGGATTTCCGCGTCGATGGCCGTGGCGGCGCCGAAGGCCAGCCGCAGCATCATGCCGGCCGAGTAGGTCCGCACCGGCAGATCGAGATGGCCACCCAACTCGGTGAAGGCAGCGATCTCGTCCATCTTGCCCTCGATCTCCTGGCGAGAGACGCCGAGATAGGCTGCCCGCATCCGGATGTTGTCATAGCCGGTGGCATCGCCGTCGAAGCCGATCGACAGGTCGAACAGCGGCGTCACCTGACCCGCGACGCGGATGCGGCCGGTGGTCGGCTCGTAGACGCCGGCCATCGCCCGCAGCAAGGTGGTCTTGCCGGCGCCGTTGCCGCCGATCAACCCCAGCCGGTCGCCATGCTCCAGCCGCAAGGACACCCGATCCAGCGCGTGCACCTGGATGCGGTGCTGGGCGTCATGGCGGATGATGCCGCTGGTCGAGGAGTGCAAGAGCGTCTTCTTCAAGGAGCGCCCGCTGCCCTGATAGACGACGAAATCGACGGAGACCTGGTCGAGGTGAATCGCAGCCACGGGCCTACAACCAATAAGCAATGCGTTTGCGGAACCGCACGTAGGTCGCAAAGGTCAGCGACCAGCCGGCGATCGTGATCAGCACCGCCACCCCCCAGTCGGACAGCGGCAGCGTTTCGCCCAGCAACGGCGCACGCACCACCTCGATCAGGTAATGGATCGGATTCAGCAAGATGAGCCATTGCCGCTCGGCCATCAACTCCGGCTTCCACATCACCGGAGTGACGAAGAACAGAAGCTGGACCACGCTGGCGGCGATCGGTTGGACGTCGCGGAAGCGGGCGCAGGCGATCCCAAGCAGCAGCGCCACCCACACCGCATTCGTCACCAGCAACGCCAGACCTGGCAGCACCAGCAGCCCGGCCGCCCCTGGCCACAGGCCAAGCCACAACGCCATCACGGCAAAGATGACGGCATTGTGCGCGAGGATGATCAGGTTGCGCCAGACGATGCGCAGCACATGCACCGACAGCGGCATGCGCACATGCTTGATCAGGCTTTCGAACTCCAAGAAGCTCTGCCCGCCCTCGTTTAAGACGGCGGCGATGAAGCTCCAGATGGCCAAGCCGAGTGCCAGAAAGGGCAGATAGTTGTGCAGTTCGAAGCGGAAGAGCGAACCATAAATGAGGCCGAGGCTGGCGACCAGGACCGCCATGCTCAAGGTCAACCAGAAGGGTCCGAGCACCGAGCGCCGATAGCGTTTGCGAATGTCGTGCCAACCGAGCATACCCCACAGTGACCAACTCGTGACCCCTGTCACCAGGTCCTCGTAAGCACGCGCGGTCTGGCTGCGGTCGGCAGAGTCGAACAGGAGGCTCATGGGCGGATCGTGCAGACGAGAAGACAAAGGGGGGAAGGCACGGGAGCGCTCGTCAACGCAACAGGCCCCCTTTCATTCGCGGTATCGGGCGCATAGGCCATAGGGCGTTGTGGTACTCTAGAGCGCGATGGCTGTCACGCACTATTGCCGCGACCGCGAAGCGATTGCCGGACAGGGACGCAAGGGCGTATACCACCGGCCCTGGGATGCCCCTTTGCCCTGATCCTCCGGCGCGACCGTCGTCGTGACCGTCCCCGAAACCCATCTGCTCGTGTCCGCCCGTGCCCCTCTCCTCCGTCCGCCTCACCCACCTGCAGCGTCTCGAAGCCGAGAGCCTCCACATCATGCGGGAGGTTGCGGCACAGTTCCGAAACCCGGTGATGCTGTACTCGGTGGGCAAGGACAGCTCGGTGCTGCTGCACCTGGCGATGAAGGCGTTCTACCCGTCCAAGCCGCCGTTCCCGCT
>NZ_JAGINO010000031.1 GCF_017876115.1 Azospirillum picis | reverse complement strand
GCGCACATTCATCAGACCGCGCCGATCCGATGTCCATGTTGTCGGTGCTGGCTCGTCCCGCGCAGGCGGGAGTAGAACTGCCAAAGTAGTGCTAGCCTCTGTTGTCGAAAGGACAATCGACACCTGGTATGATGAAAAAGGAACGCCGCCGGCAAAGCGCGAGGAGATGAACGGCTTTCGACCGAATTGCCTGCAGGCGAAAGCCGGTTACAAGGCGCGACCGCTGGACGGCATCTGGGCGGCGGGTCCCTTCCTGCACAACGGTTCGGTTCCCAGCCTCTTCGATCTGCTGTCACCGCTATCCGAACGGCCGAAGACCTTCTGCCTGGGTCTGCGCAGCTACGATCCGGTCAAGGTCGGCTACAAGACCGATTGCGCCGAGGGAACCTTCACCGTCGATACGGGCATCCCCGGCAACACCAACGTCGGCCACGAATTCCGCGGAACCGGGTCCGGCGGCAGCGGCATCATCGGTCGTGGACTGTCCGAGCAAGAGCGATGGGATCTGGTCGAGTTTCTTAAAACCCTCTGACGACGCCCGCCGCCGGTCCGCCCCACGCTTGGCCGGCGGCGATCACTCCTCCCGCAGCAACCCGCCCAGCCTCCTGACCAACGGGTCGGCCTCCGCTGCCTCGTACGGCCGGGCATGGCCGGAGCCCCAGACCGGACCCGGCCACGCCGGATCGCCTCGCGTCCGCCCGATCACATGCACATGCAGTTGCGGCACCATGTTGCCGAGCGCCCCGACATTCAGCTTGTCGGGCGCGAACAGCCGCTCGACCACCCGTGACGCCCGGGCGATCTCCCGCATCAGCAGCGCCTGGTCGCCCTCGTCCAGCCGATGGATCTCGACCGCGCCGTCGCGCATCGGCACCAGGATCAACCAGGGCCAAAGCGCATTGTCCATCAGCAACACACGGCAAAGTTCCAGATCGGTCACATGCCGGGTGTCGGCCCGAAGCCTTTCGTTAAGGGAAAACATGCTTGTGTCCTTCTGAGCCGGTCGGCCGGATGGAATAAACCGGGAGCTGGTCTGTTGTAGCCGCCAGTGGCGGAGCAACCGGGAAGCCTGTATAGAATGCCGTGCGTGCCGGGCAAAGGCCGGTGCGGCATTCGTAGGATGGTCAAACGGTTTTCAGTTCGGTCCGAGGCGACGGTCGGGGCGGCATGGGCCTCCCTGCGCCGTCTGCTCGGACCGTTTCAGTGTTTCGGGCAGGCGAGCGAGAACGACCCACATGCGCAAATCGGCCTTCGCGGTTCTGATCCTGGTGATCCTCGGCAACATCGCCTTCTGGGCGCTGTGGAACCGTCCGGTGGACGAGAGGTCCTGGGCCGGCGCCATCACCGGCGTCGCCTATACCCCCTTCCATTCCGACAAGAGCCCGTCGAAAGGCGACAAGGCGTCGGCCGACGACATCGAGAAGGACATGGCGGCGCTTGAGGGCGCGGTGAAGGCGGTCCGCACCTACTCCACCACCGACGGGTCGGAGATGGTGGCGGCCATCGCCGCAAAGCACGGGCTGCCGGTCACCGCCGGCGCCTGGACCGCCGGCAAGCCCGAGATCGACGAACCGGAACTCGCCGGCCTGATCAAGCTGGCCCGCGCCAACAGCAACGTCCGCCGGGTGCTGGTCGGCAACGAGGCGATCCTGCGCGCCGACCTGACCGTTCCGCAGGCCATCGAATACGTCAAGCGGGTGAAGAAGAAGGTCAACGTCCCGGTCTCCATCGCCGAGCCCTGGCATGTCTGGCTGAAGAATCCCGAGCTGGCCGACGCCGTCGACTTCCTCGCCGTCCACCTCCTGCCCTACTGGGAGGGCGTGCCGGTCGACCAGTCCGTCGACTACGCCATGTTCCGCTACAACGAGCTGAAGGCGAAGTTCCCGAACAAGCACATCCTGATCGGCGAGATCGGCTGGCCGGCCGACGGCCCGTGGCGTCGCGGCGCCGAGGCCAGCCAGGTCAACCAGGCGAAGTTCATCCGCAACTTCCTGAATGTCGCCGCACAGAACAAGCTCGACTATTTCATCATGGAAGCCTTCGACCAGCCGTGGAAGCGGGAGATCGAGGGCACCGCCGGGACGAGCTGGGGCCTCTGGGACTACCAGCGCAACCCGAAATTCCCGATGATCGGCGGCGTCCACGAGATCCGCAACTGGGAGGTCAAGTGCGCGACCTCGGTCGCGCTCGGCTTCCTGCCGCTGGTCTTCTTCCTGTGGCGCCGCAATGACCTGAAGATGGGCGGCCAGATCTTCTACGGCGCGCTGATCCAGGCGGTCGCCTCGGTCCTCGTCTTCACCGTCAGCGCCGCCTCCGCCGCCGGCCTCGCCACCACCACCGAGATCGCCTGGGGCCTGCTGATCTTCTGCCAGCTCGTGCTGTTCGCCGTCATGCTGATCGACGGCATGGAGCTGACGGAGGTCGTCTGGCAGCAGAAGTTCAAGCGCAAGTTCATCCCCTGCTCCGCCGCCCCGCTGCCCAACGCCGCGAAGGTGTCGATCCACGTGCCCTGCTACAACGAGCCGCCGCACATGGTCATGCAGACGCTGGACGCGCTCGCCAACCTCGACTACCCGAATTACGAAGTCCTGCTGCTCGACAACAACACCAAGGACCCGGCGGTCTGGCGCCCGATCGAGGAGTATTGCCGGAAGCTGGGGCCGAAGTTCCGCTTCTTCCACCTCGACAACTGGCCGGGCTTCAAGGCCGGTGCGCTTAATTTCGGCCTGGCACAGACCGCGCCGGATGCCGAGCACATCGCGGTGATCGACAGCGACTACCAGGTCCACCCCGACTGGCTGAAGGCGACCATCCCGCACTTCAACCGGCCGGAGGTCGGCTTCGTCCAGTCGCCGCAGGACTACCGCGAGTGGGAGAAGGATCTGTTCCAGCGCATGACCAACTGGGAATATGCCGGGTTCTTCCACATCGGCATGATCCAGCGGAACGAGCGCAACGCGATCATCCAGCACGGCACGATGACCATCATCCGCAAGTCGGCGCTGGAGAAGGTCGGCCGCTGGGGCGAGTGGTGCATCACCGAGGACGCCGACCTCGGGCTGCGCCTGTTCGAGCACGGCTACGAGGCGGTCTACATGCCGGAGAGCTACGGCAAGGGCCTCGTGCCCGACAGCTTCTCCGCCTACAAGACGCAGCGCTTCCGCTGGGCCTACGGCGCCGTGCAGATCCTGAAGCATCACTGGCGCCAGCTCTCGCCGGGTGCCAAGGAGCTGACGGCCGGCCAGAAATACCACTTCATCACCGGCTGGCTGCCCTGGTTCGCCGATGCCGCCCACATGGTGTTCGGCATCGCCGGCATCCTGTGGTCCATCGGCCTGATGGCCTTCCCGAAATATTTCGAGTTCCCGCCCAACGTCTTCATGATCCCGACGCTGAGCGTCTTCGCCTTCAAGGTCGGCGCCTCGCTCTGGCTCTACGAGGCGCGGGTGAAGTGCGGTTTCTGGGACAAGGTCGGGGCCGCGGTCGCCGGCATGGCGCTGACCCACACCGTCGGCCGCGCCATGTGGCTGGGCATGTTCACCTCGGGCCGCCCCTTCGTCCGCACGCCCAAGTGCGAGAACCAGCCGGCGCTGATGCAGGCGTTCATGATGGCGCAGGAGGAGCTGGTGCTGCTGGTGTCGCTGTGGGGTGCGGCGGTCGCCATCGTGCTCACCTTCGGCCACGAGAACCGCGACGCCTTCATGTGGTCGGGCTTGCTGGTGGTGCAGTCCCTGCCCTACCTCGCCGCCTTCATCACCGCGCTGATCAACGTCTTCCCGACGCTCGGCTTCGGCAAGAACAAGCCGCAGCCGGCCGACGGTGCGGTGGCGGGTGCCGGCGACTGACGGTCGCCCCTGATTGATGGTTACCCTTGATTGATGGTCATAGGCCGGCGCGTCGTCTTGGAAGGAAGCGCCGGCTATGCCAGACTTGACCGCTGGGATACCCGATCGCGGGGAGGCGGCTCATGTCCGGCACACTCGCATCCGGCCGCGGCATCGGCCCGCCGGAGTTCAGCGTCCGCACCGCCGCCGGGGTCGAGCGGGCCGGCAGCGCGACCGACCGCAACCACCGCCGCGATCCGCGCCGCGAGCAGCGTGACCGCGAGCAGGAACGGCGTGACCAGAACCCGCCGAATCCGCAGCGCCGCCGCCTCTATGACCTGCTGTTCGACGAGGTCGACCAGTTCGACGGGCTGGACGACGGGCAGAGGACCCGCCTGAAGGACAATCTGCGCAGCTACCTGAGCCGCCGCACCGCGGCGCCCCCATCCACCACCCCGCTGCCACCACACCAGGACGAGGCGGCGCTGGCCGAGGCGCTGCTGGGCGACCCGGCCGCACCACTTCCCGTCGATCCCGAGCGCATCGTCCGGGCCGCCACCGCCGCGGCGGCACATGCGGACCCGGAGACCGCCCGTCTGGCCGAACAACTGCGCGACTGTCTTGCCCGCAACACCGACCGCGCCCGCAAGGTCGCGGTCTATCTCCACCTGCTGCTGACACTGGAAGGCGCGTTCAAACCGCACATGGTCGTGGATGTGTGAGGGCCTGCTTCCGGGGAGATGCCGGCGCCCCTACCCAAAACATAAAAAAAAAGCCCCGCCTCCCTCACGGGAAGCGGGGCTTTCTCATGCCGTGCCGGTCGGCATCACTCCGGGGAGGACGCTTCGCCGTCGGTTTCCGGGGTGCCCATCATCGCATCGGCGACCAGACCGGCGTTGCCGCGGATCTTGGCTTCGATCGCGTCGGCCATCTCGGGGTTGTTGCGCAGGTAGGTCTTGGCGTTCTCGCGGCCCTGGCCGATGCGGGTGCCGTCATAGCTGAACCAGGCGCCCGACTTGTCGACCACCCCGGCCTGGATGCCGAGGTCGAGCAGTTCGCCGACCTTCGAGACGCCTTCGCCGTACATGATGTCGAACTCGACCACGCGGAACGGCGGGGCCATCTTGTTCTTCACCACCTTGACGCGGGTCTGGTTGCCGACGACGGTGTCGCGGTCCTTGATCGCGCCGATGCGGCGGATGTCGAGACGGACGGAGGCGTAGAACTTCAGCGCGTTGCCGCCGGTCGTCGTCTCCGGGTTGCCGAACATCACGCCGATCTTCAGGCGGATCTGGTTGATGAAGATGACCAGGCAGTTCGACTTGGCGATCGAGCCGGTCAGCTTGCGCAGCGCCTGGCTCATCAGGCGGGCGTGCAGGCCGACGTGGCTGTCGCCCATCTCGCCTTCCAGCTCGGCGCGCGGCACCAGCGCCGCCACGGAGTCGACCACCAGCACGTCGATGGCGCCGGAACGCACCAGCGTGTCGGCGATCTCCAGCGCCTGCTCGCCGGCGTCCGGCTGCGAGATCAGCAGCTCGTCGATGTTGACGCCGAGCTTGCGGGCATAGGACGGGTCGAGCGCGTGCTCGGCATCGACGAAGGCGCAGGTGCCGCCGGCCTTCTGGGCCTGGGCGATGGCGTGCAGCGCCAGCGTCGTCTTGCCCGAGCTTTCCGGCCCGTAGATCTCGATGATGCGGCCCTTCGGCAGACCACCGATGCCCAGCGCGATGTCGAGACCCAGCGAGCCGGTGGACACCACCTCCGTCTCGACCAGGTTCTCACGGGCACCGAGCTTCATGATCGAGCCCTTGCCGAACGCGCGTTCGATCTGGCTCAGGGCGGCATCGAGCGCCTTCTGCTTGTCCATGGAATCCTTCTCGACCAAACGAAGCTGTGCGGACGACATGCCCGTTACCCCTCTCTTAGAACACACGGTCGGCGCTCTTGCAACGGAACTCAATGTACTCTTTCCGTTCTCATTTGCAAGGGCCCATGTTCCCTGTGCGTTCCTATTCCGGCGGGGGATCACCGTCCGTCGCGGATGACCTCCTTGACCTTGGTGGCGAGCTGCTTCAGCGAGAAGGGCTTGGGCAGGAAATGCGCGACCTCGACGCCATCGATCTCGCCCAGCCGGTCTTCGGCATAGCCGGAGATGAAGATCACCCGCATCTCCGGCCGCAGGACGCGGACGTGCCGGGCCAGCGTCGGGCCGTCCATCTGGGGCATCACCACGTCGGTGATCAGCAGGTCGATGCGGGCGCCGGCCGTCTCGATCTGCTGCAGCGCCGCCTCGCCGTTCTTGGCCTCCAGCACCTGATAGCCCTTGTTGCGCAGCGCGCGGGCGGAGAACACGCGCACCGCGTCCTCGTCCTCCACCAGCAGGATGGTGCCGGTCCCGGTCAGGTCGCTGCTGCGCCGCTCCCGCGGCTCGGCGGTGTCGACCGGGCGCAGCTCGCCCTGGTGATGCGGCAGCAGGATGGTGAAGGTCGTCCCCTCGCCCACCGCGGAGTCCACCAGCACGAAGCCGCCGGTCTGCCGCACGATGCCGTAGACCGTCGACAGCCCGAGCCCGGTGCCGGAGCCGACCTCCTTGGTGGTGTAGAAGGGCTCGAAGATGCGCTGCAGGTTCTCGCGCGGGATGCCGCAGCCGGTGTCGATCACCTCGACCGAGACGTAGCTGCCGGGCGGGATCGTCTCGTGCTCGCGCCGTTCCGGACGGGCGACGACGTAGTTGGAGGTGTTGACGGTCAGCTTGCCGCCGCCGGCCATGGCGTCGCGGGCGTTGACCACCAGGTTGATGATGACCTGTTCGAGCTGGTTCTGGTCGACCTTGACCAGGCCGAGGTCGCGGCCATGGATCATCTTCAGCTCGATGTTCTCGCCGATCAGGCGCCGCAGCAGGTTCGCCAGTTCGGCGAGCACGTCGGTGACGTTGATGACCCGCGGCTGCAGCGTCTGCTGGCGCGAGAAGGCCAGGAGCTGCCGCACCAGGTTGGCCGCCCGGTTGGCGTTCTGCTTGATCTGCATGATGTCGCTGAAGGACTGGTCGCCCGGCTTGTGCCGCAGCAGCAGCAGGTCGCAGAAACCGATCATCGCGGTCAGCAGGTTGTTGAAGTCGTGCGCCACGCCGCCGGCGAGCTGCCCCACCGCCTGCATCTTCTGCGACTGGGCGAACTGCGCCTCCAGGCTCTTGCGCTCCGTCATGTCGATGAAGTGCAGGATCAGGCCGCCGCCGTCGGGCCTGGCCAGATTGGCCAGCCGGCGGGCATAGAGCTGGGCTGTCAGCTCCCGCCCGCCGGACAGCCGGACCTCGAGCGGTGCTGCCGGGTCGGCGCCCCCCTGCACCTCCTTCAGCCGGAGCGTCATCGCCTCGCGCTCCGCCGGCACGATCAGGTCGGCCATCGGGCGGTTGATGACGCTGTCCAGTTCGCTGCCGATCAGCGACAGGAAGGCCTCGTTGCATTCGGTCAGCTCGCCGGTGCCGTCGACCAACGCGATGCCGATCGGCGCGTCCTCGAAGAAGCGCTGGAACCGCTGCTCGGACTGGCGCAGGGCCTCCTGCCACTCGCGTTCCGGCGACAGGTCCCGCACCACCGACCGGGTGTGGATGTTGCCGTCGTCGGCATGGACGACGCTCTGCGCCACCGCGACCTGGAAGCGCCGGCCGCCCAGGCCGACCATCGTCAGTTCGCCGCGCTGCTCGCTGCCGCCGTGATCGAACAGGTCGAAGGGGGCGGCGGACGGCGGGGCGGCGAGAATGTCGTGCAGCCGGCGCTCGCCGTCGGTCAGGTCGCCGGGCGCCGCCTCCAGCCATTGCGCCAGCGTCGCGTTGGCGAACAGGAACTGGCCGTTCTGGTCGACGGAGAAGAACCCGACCGGCGCATGCTCCATGAAGTCGGCGAGCTTGGCCTGTTCGCGCAGCATCACCTGCTCCAGCTCGCGCCTCGCGGTGATGTCCTCGATCCGCCAATGGACGGAGCCGGGGAAACCGGCCACCGGCTGGCCCTGGACCCGGCGCCACTCCGGTGGATGCCCGTCGAGCGCCGGGATCGCCAGCTCGGCCGAGGACGCCGCCCCCGCCCGCACCCGGTCGCGCAGCCGCCGGAACTCGCGCGCACTGTCGGGGTCGCCGGAGAACTGGCGGGCCAGCGCGTCGAGCGGCCGTTCGCCGCGCCGCCAGCCGGCGAGTTCCCGGAAGGCGGCGTTGACGAACACCACCTCGTCGGTGCCGTCGCAGACGAGCTGGCCGGCCGGCATGCCCTCCAGCGCGCCCCCGAGCAGAGCGCCGATGCGGGCGGCCCGCCGGACCACCACGACGCTGCGGGCGATCAGCAGGGCGATGCCGCCGGCCGTCAGCAGCGCGCCGGACCAGCCGATGAGGTCGTTGTCCAGCATCAGCCCGACAGCCAGCACCAGCAGGCCGACGGGGGCCAGCCCGTACTGGAACAGGGCCAGCCCTCCCCAGGGGGTGTCCCCCCCGGATGCTGCGCGGCTTGCGGTTTCGGAAAGGGAAGTTGACTCGTCCACCTACGCTCCACGCCCCACACGGTGGCCGCCGGGGTCGCGGCCATCGCGGCCCCGCGGTCTTCCGTCGCCTCTCGCGGATGGGAGGATCGCGTCACGCGCGATCCTTGCCCCGCCCGTCGCCGGCTCAGTTGCGCAGCGACCGCCCCTTGAGCTTGAAGACATAAGTAATGACTTCGGCGACCGCCCGATAGTGCTCGGATGGCACCTCCTCGTCGATATCGCATGCGGCATAGAGCGCTCGGGCGAGCGGCGGGTTCTCTATGACCGGAACATTGTTCGACTCCGCGATCTCGCGGATCCGGAACGCGACCTGGTCGACGCCCTTCGCCAGCACCATTGGCGCGCCCATCTGGTCGGGATCGTATTTCAGCGCGACCGCGAAGTGGGTCGGGTTGGTGACCACCACATCGGCGCTGGGCACCGCCGCCATCATGCGCTTGCGCGCACGCTCGAACCGGATCTGGCGGATGCGACCCTTGACGACCGGGTCGCCCTCCTGCTGCTTGTGCTCGTCCTTCACCTCCTGCTTCGTCATCTTCATCTTCTTGTCGAACTGCGTCTTCTGCCACAGGAAGTCGCCGGCGGCGATGAAGGTCAGCACCACCAGCACCCCCACCAGCAGCCGGTAGGCGAGCGCGTCGGCATGCAGCAGCAGGCTGGCGATGTCGATGCCGATGAAGGTCTCGATCTCGCCGAACATCGGCTTCAGCGCCAGGTAGGCGACGCCGCCGACCACCGCCAGCTTGGCGATGCTCTTCAGCAGCTCGACAAGCTGGTTGGCCTTGAACATGTTCATCAGGCCGGGCAGCGGGTTCAGCTTCCCGAACTTCGGCGCGATGAGCTGCCAGGAGACGTGGAAGCCGGTCTGGCCGAGGGTGGCGAGGATGCCGGCCATCACGAACAGCAGGATGGGCAGCCACAGCGCCCACAGCGTGTCCTTGACCACCCGGAGCAGCAGCCTGCCGGTCCCGGCGCGGTCGAAGCTGAACTGGTCGAGGTTCTCGAAATAGTAGTTCAGCCGGAAGACCATGCCCTTCATGGTGCCGGGCAGGACCGAGATGAGGATGATCAGCATCGCCGCGACCATCAGCCAGTTCGCCGCCTCGCGCGTCATGGCGAACTGGCCTTGCTTATGGGCCTCGTCGAGCTTCTTGGATGTCGGGTCCTCTGTTTTGGAGGACTCGTCCGCGTCTTCCGACACCGGCGTCTCCCTTCCCCGGCCGCGCTACTTCAACAGGTCGACGAAGGTCGACTCGAAACGCGACAGCCAGAACATCATCATGGCCCCCAGCGTCAGCGCGAACATGAACAGGCCCAGCAGCACCTGGACCGAGGTGAAAAGCTGGAACACCTGCACCTGCGGCGCCAGCTTGTTGAGCAGGCCGAGCGCGAGCGCGAACAGCATGCCGGTGATGATGAAGGGTGCCGACATCTGCACCCCCAGCAGGAAGCTCTTCGACACGAGCTGGCCGATCACGTTGGCCATGTCGTCGATCGGGATCGGCGCCCCGGGCAGGAAGGTGGCGTAGCTGTCGACCACCGCCATGATCAGCAGGTGGTGCAGGTCGGTGGCGAACAGCAGCAGCAGCCCGAGCCAGCCCATCAGCGCGCCCGGCAGCGAGCCGGCGGTGGCCAGCGCCGGATTGAAGATCTGGGCGTTGGACAGACCGGTCTGCAGGCTGATGATGGTGCCGGCAACCTCCAGCGCCCCCATCAGAAGGCGCGCCATGGTACCGAGGAAGATACCCACCGCCATCTCGCCCGCGGCGAGCACCATCAGTTGGAACGGGCTGTCCGGCATCGCCGGAAGCTGCGGCCGGATCACCGGCGCCACCACCACGCTGACCGCCAGCGCGAACAGCAGGCGGGCGCGGGTGGGGACGAAGGCGTCGCCGACGGTCGGCATCACGCTGAAGGCCGTGCCGACGCGCAGGAAGACCATCATCCAGACGAAGATCTGATCGCCCAGGAGCTGCTGCAGGAGGTTCATCCGCCGGACGCGGCCGCATCCGGGCGCGGCGCCCCGGCGGGCGTCAGCCCGGTGCCGGGGGTGAAGGGCGCGCCGCCGTTCTCGGTCGCGCCGACGCCGATGGCGACGATGCGGTCGGCCACCTCGTGCTGGAAGAAGTCGGTCAGGCGGTCGAGCATGAAGGGCATCAGCAGGATGGTCAGGCCGAAGACCAGCAGCACCTTCGGCACCATCGCCAGCGTCTGCTCGCTGATCTGGGTGACCGCCTGGAAGATCGAGATCACCGTCCCCAGCGCCATCATGATGACGAGAATCGGACCGCACACCATCACCAGGGTGATGATGGAGGTGCGGCAGATCTCGATGACTTCGGTTTCGTTCATGACGGGACGGCCGGCTGGAAAGCGGACGGCACCGGCCGTCACATCGGCATGCGCAGGATTTCCTGATAGGCGCTCAGCACCTTGTCGCGAACCGCCGTGACGGTCTGCAGCGTCACCTCCGCATTGGTCACCGCCTGGACGACATCGTTCAGGTCGGCCTTGCCGACGGCGGCCATCGCCGACATGTCCTCGCTCTTCTTCAGCGTGCCGATCGACTCCTTGGCCGCCTGCTCCAGCACCTCGCCGAAGGACGCGCCGTCGCGCGGGGCCATGCCGGCCCCGGTGGTCTTGGCCGCGGTGGTGGCGTAAGCCGCGGCGGCGTTCAGCGGATTGATCATGGCGGCGGTTCCGGTTGGTCAGGGCGGCGGGGATCGGGAGGGGCGGGTCCTGGAGGAGCGGCGCGGGTCAGGCGCGCAGGATGTCGATGGTGCGGGTCAGCATCTGGCGCGCGGTGTCGATGGCCGACAGGTTCGCCTCGTAGCTGCGCTGGGCCTCGCGCATGTCCATCGCCTCCACGACCGTGTTGACGTTGGGCAGCAGCACATAGCCGTCGGCATCGGCCGAGGGGTGGGACGGGTCGTAGCGGCGCTGGAAATCGCTCTTGTCGACGTCGACCTTGGCGACGCGGACCTTGTCGACATCCATCGTCCGGTCGAGCTCGTTGCGGAAGGTGACGGTCTTGCGCCGGTAAGGCAGGTCGCCCGGCGTCTCCGCCGTGGTGTTGGCGTTGGCCAGATTCTCCGAAATGACCTTCAGGCGCGTGCCCTGCGCCTTCATGCCCGAGGCGGAGACCGCCATCGACTTGTAGAGATCCATCGCAACGCCTCCTCAACAACCGCCGGACCGGGCGCCGGCCGGCGCAGCCGCAAGCGGCACCTCAGCTCCCGGAGCGGATCGCCGACTTGATCATCGCCACCTGCTTCTTATACAGGTTGGTGATGGTCTGGTAATCCATCGAGTTCTGGCTCATCCGCATCATCTGGTCTTCCAGGACGACGTTGTTGCCGTCCGGCGCCGTCTCGTACGGGTCGCGCACCCGCTCCTCCTTGGCCGTGCCGCCGGGGCCGCGGGTGCCCGCGAGGTGCGCCGGGTTGGTGGAGGCCGGCGTCAGCCGCCGGTTGTCGCCCAGCGCGTCGCGGAAGCTGAAGGGCTTCAGGTCGCGGCCCTTGAAGTCGGGCGTGTCGGCGTTGGCGATGTTCTGGGACAGGACCTCCTGACGCTGGGTCAGCCAGTCCATCTTGCGCGACATCAGCTTGAAGAGGCCGAGATTTCCGAGGTCCATGGCCCGCGTCCCGCTGGATTGCGCCGTTTCTCCGTCCCGTGATCGTCGCTGGTTTGCGTTAACGAAGGATGAATACCGGCTTGAACGGATCCCGCGCCGGCGCTGCCTTTACACTTCGTTAAGCCTGACGGTCCAGGATGCCGGCCTAAGGCTGCCGTCCCCGGGAACCCCCTTTGTCCGCCCGCTCCTCAGATCCCTCCCGCTCCTCCGCGCCGCCGGCCAAGCAGCCGGCCCGCCGCCCCGTGGCGGTGGCGCTGAAGTACGAACTGGGGACGGAAACCCTGCCCCGCATCGTCGCGACCGGCAAGGGCACGGTGGCCGAGCAGATCCTCGAACTCGCCTACGCCAACGGCGTCAAGGTGCGCGAGGACGCCGACCTGGTCGAGGTCCTGTCGGCCATCGAGGTGGACAGCGACATCCCGGTGGAGGCGATCGCCGCGGTGGCGGAGATCCTGGCGCATGTCTACCGCGCCAACGGCACCCTGCCCCCGGCGCCCGAACCGCAGCCGCATCGCGAGGAGAAGGACCAGCCGTGACCCCCCTGCCGCCATCCTCCGATCCGACCCCCCTCCCCGATCCGCTGCGGATCCCCGAGGCCGACGACGCCGCCGGGCTGGCCGGCCGCACCGCCGCCCTCGCCCAGGCGCTCGACCGGGCGCGGTGCGAGGTGGAGGCCGGCGTGCCGATCGACCTCGCCGGACTGGAGGACCGCGTCGCCCGTCTCTGCGCCGCCGCCGAAACACTGCCGAGGGGCGACGCCCGCACGCTGCTCGGCCCGCTGGGCGACCTCGTCGCCGCGCTCGACCCGCTGGCGACGGCGCTCACCGCGCAGCACGCGCTGTGCCGGGAGAGCATCGCCGCCGCGCTGGCCGGTCGCGACGATCCCCACAGCGCCCGGCGCCGCGCCACCGCCGCCTATGGCGGCGGCGGCGTACCGCCTGCTCCCGACGCGCCCTGAACCTGGCCCAGACAGTAGAAAGCCTGCCGGTCCCATGGATCTCGACCAGTATTTCCGTTTCGTGATGGCGCTCCTGTTCGTGGTGGCGCTGATCCTGGCCGGCGGCTGGCTGCTGCGCCGCGCCGGCATGGCCGGGGGCGCCGTGCGCGGCCGCTCCCGCCAGCGCAGGCTGAGCGTGGTCGAGGCCCTGCCGATCGACGCCAGGCGGCGGCTGCTGCTGGTCCGCCGCGACGACCGCGAGCACCTGATCCTGCTGGGCGCCAACGGCGACCTGCTGATCGACAGCGCCCCGGCCGGCGGCTTCGACGGCGCGCTGGCGCGGACCGCGGATCCGGCGGACGCCGGGAGCGGGCCGCGATGAGCGCCCTCCGCCTGCACCCCGCCGCGACGGGCGGGACCGGACGTCCGGGGATCGGCTGGAAGCCCGCCGCCGCCGGCCTGCTGCTCGCGCTGGCTGCCGGCGTCGCCGTCGGGCTCAGCGCCGGCCCGGCACTGGCGCAGAGCCTGACCTTCGACCTGGGCGACGCCGGCGGCACCGCGACCGGCCGCATCGTCCAGATGGTGGCGCTGATCACCGTGCTGTCGCTGGCGCCGTCGATCCTGATCATGATGACCGCCTTCACCCGCATCGTCATCGTGCTGTCCTTCCTGCGCAACGCGCTGGGCGTGCAGCAGGTGCCGCCGACGACGGTGATGATGTCGCTGGCGCTGTTCCTGACCTTCTTCGTCATGGCCCCGGTGTTCGAGCGCAGCTACACCCAGGGCATCCAGCCGCTGATCAACCAGGAGATCGACGAGATGGAGGCGTTCCGGCGCACGGTGGCGCCGCTGCGCGAGTTCATGCTGCAGCACGCCAGCGAGAAGGACCTGCGCCTGTTCATGGACATGGCGCGCATCCAGAACGTGGCCGAGCCGGCCGACATGCCGCTGCACGTGCTGGTGCCGGCCTTCATGATCTCGGAGATCAAGCGCGGCTTCGAGATCGGCTTCCTGCTGTTCCTGCCCTTCCTGATCATCGACATGGTGGTGTCGTCGATCCTGATGTCGATGGGCATGATGATGCTGCCGCCGACCATGGTGGCGATTCCGTTCAAGATCATCTTCTTCGTCCTGGTCGACGGCTGGTACCTGATCGCCGGCTCGCTCGCCCGCAGCTTCGGCACGATCTAGCCGCAGCCGGCCGTACATCGATCGCTCCGCGCACTTCGTCGCAGGCGGCCGGCCGCCGCGGCGGCGGCGCAAGCGCGCTCTGGCGTTGCCGCCCGTAAACGCGTATGAGGAAGGCGATGGGCGCCGGACATGGGCAGGCAGGACGCGGGCAGGCAGGATGCCGCCCGGCCGGACCGTGCCGACCGATCGCGGCAGCCGGATGCGGCGCCACGAAGCGGACCGTGTCCATCGCCCCGCCCATCGCGTCGACGGACCAACCTCGGACCGCTACCACTGCATGACCGACACCGCTTTGAAGGCCGCGCCGCCCGATACCGGCAAGCTCGCGACGCTGACGCTCGGCGCCCTGGGCGTCGTTTTCGGCGACATCGGCACGAGCCCCCTCTACACCCTGCGTGAATGTTTCGGCGGCGACCACGGGCTGCCGCTGACGCCGGCCAACATCCTGGGGATCATGTCCCTGGTGTTCTGGTCGCTGGTCATGGTGGTGACCGTCAAGTACGTGCTCTTCGTCATGCGCGCCGACAACAAGGGCGAGGGCGGCATCCTGTCCCTCCTGGCGCTGGCGTCGAAGACCCGGCCGGACGCGTCGGGGCGGCTGACGGTGCTGACCGCGCTCGGCCTGTTCGGCGCCTCGCTGTTCTACGGCGACGGCATGATCACGCCCGCCATGTCGGTCCTGTCGGCGGTCGAGGGGCTGGAGGTGGCGGAGCCGGCGCTGGAAAGCGCGGTCGTGCCGCTGACGGTCGCCATCCTGATCGCCCTGTTCGGCATCCAGAGCCACGGCACCTCGCGCGTCGGCGCCCTGTTCGGCCCGATCATGCTCGCCTGGTTCAGCGTCCTCGGCGTGCTGGGACTGGCGGAGGTCGTGCAGCAGCCCGGCGTGCTGATCGCCTTCAACCCGGCCTACGCCATTTCCTTCTTCGTGGAGCATGGCATCGCCGGCTTCCTCGTGCTGGGGGCGGTGGTGCTGGCGGTGACCGGCGGCGAGGCGCTCTATGCCGACATGGGCCATTTCGGCCGGCGGCCGATCAAGGTCGCGTGGCTGGCCGTCGTGCTGCCGGCGCTGCTGCTGAACTATCTCGGCCAGTGCGCGCTGCTGATCAGCAACCCGGCCGCGGTGCGCAGCCCCTTCTACCTGCTGGCGCCGGAATGGGGGCTCTACCCGCTGATCGCGCTGTCGACCGCCGCCACCGTCATCGCCAGCCAGGCGGTGATCTCGGGCGTCTTCTCGCTGACCCGGCAGGCGGTGCAGCTCGGCCTCTGCCCGCGCCTGGACATCCGGCACACCTCCAACGAGGAGGAGGGGCAGATCTACATCCCCCGCGCCAACTGGGGCCTGCTGGCCGCGGTGATCGGGCTGGTGGTGGTCTTCCAGTCCTCCAGCCGGCTCGCCGCCGCCTACGGCATCGCGGTCACCGGCGACATGATCATCACCACGACGCTGTTCCTGGTGGTGGCGCGCCGGCGCTGGAACTGGAGCCTGCCGGTCTGCCTCGCGGTCGGCGCCGTGTTCCTCACCATCGAGCTGTCCTTCTTCGCCGCCAATGCGGTGAAGATCCCGCACGGCGGCTGGGTGCCGCTGGTCATCGCCGTCATCACGCTGGGCCTCATGGCCACATGGCGGCGCGGCCGCGCCGTGCTGACCAGGAGGCTGGCCGAGGAATCGCTTCCGCTCGACGCCTTCATCCGGCGGCAGGCGAAGTCGACGGAAATCCACCGGGTGAAGGGCACGGCGGTCTTCATGACCTCCAGCTCGAACACCGTGCCGATCGCCCTCCTGCACAACCTGAAGCACAACCAGGTGCTGCACGAGCGCGTGGTCTTCGTGACCGTGGTGGTGGAGGACGTGCCGCGCGTGCCCGCCAAGGACCGTGTCGTGGTGGAGGGGCTGGCCGAGGGTTTCTACCGCATCACCGTCCGTTACGGCTTCTCGCAGGAGCCGAACATCCCCAAGGCGCTGCGGCTGTGCAAGGCCTTCGGCCTGGAGTTCGACGTGATGGCGACCTCCTTCTTCCTCGGCCGCGAGACCCTGATCCCCAAGATGAACTCGCAGATGGCGCTTTGGCGCGAGAAGCTGTTCGTGGTGATGTCCCGCACCTCGGTCAGCGCCACCGACTTCTTCAAGCTGCCGCCCAACCGGGTGGTGGAGCTGGGAACCCAGGTCCAGCTTTAGAGTGGGATCGTTTCAAGCGGCATCGCTTGAAACGTGACTCACACGGAAGATCTTCACACGGAAGACCAGAAGCTTGGAGTCTGTCCGGTGCTTCGATAAGCACCGGACAGACCCTAGCGGCGGTGCCGCCTCTGCCTCATCCCCGACCCGCGCCTCAGGTGGTCGGCTTGTCCGTGGTGGCCTTGCCCCGGTAGTCCTTGAGGAACTTCTTGAACATGTCGACCTCCGCCACGCGGGAGCGGATGGTGCTGACGTCGATCAGGCCCATCGCCTGTTCCGGACGGGTCAGGATGCGGAAGGCGTCCTCGTTGGGACCGCCCTTCATCGACCCTTCGAAATCCTTCTTCAGCAGGTTCAGACCGTTGCCGTCGCCGGCCAGCGCCAGCGCCACCGCCCGGTTGAGCACGAGTTGCGAGGCGTTGGCGTCCAGCGGCTTGCCCGGCGGCGGGGGCGGGCCGATCACCTTGTTCAGCGCCAGGGCGGCGGCGTCCCATTTCTGGCCTTTCCAGGCGATGTCGACGCGCAGCAGGTTGGCGTTGGTGCTGTCGTCCTGCGCCAGCAACTGCATCGCCTCGTCGCCGCGGTTCAGCTCCGCCAGCGCCTTGGCCTGCATCAGGCGCCGCTCGGCGGCCAGATCCGCCGGAAGGCCGGCGATGTTGGACAGCTCCAGCGCCTTCAGCGCCTCTTCCGGCTTGTTGTCCAGCAGCCGGACCGATGCCAGCCGCGTGCCGATCTGCGCCTTGTCGATACCCGACAGGCGGTACTCCACCTGATGCTGCAACAGGTCGGCGGCGCGGTTGAGCAGGTCGATGGAGATCAGGCGTTCCGCGAGCTGGCGAATGATCTCGTCGCCCGCCTCGCCCACCGGGGTCAGCTCGCGGAACTGGTCGTAGAGCTGGAGCGCCTGAAGCGTCGGAAGCCGCTGGCCGCCGTCCTTGAACAGGTCGGCGAAGATGCGCCCCATCTCCTTGGTGATCGCCTCGGCCCGCGGCGTGTCGGCAACCAGGGCTGCCGTTTCCTTCATGGTGTTGAAGCCCTTGGCGTAGTCTCCGCCGGCAATCAGCACCTCGCCCATGCGCGAGCGGATCTGCATCTCCAGATCGTCGCCGCGCCAGGTGAAGGTCAGGCCGGCGAGCTGCTCCGCCGCGGCGCTCGGCGACATCTTGCCTTCCGCCAGTTCCAGGTTGGTCAGCGCCAGCCCGGCCTTGGCGCGGTAGAACCGGTCATAGCTGTTGTAGGCGGCGGTAAGCTGCTCCCGCGCCTGGTCCGTTTCGCCGGTCTGCGCATAGAGCAGGCCGCGCAGGTAGCGGGTCTGCGGATCCTCTTCCTGGTCGGGGCCGCTGTGCTCCAGCACGCGGTCCAGCAGGCGCTTGGCGGTGCCGGTGTCGCGGATTTCCAGCGCCGCCTCCGCCGCCCGCAGGCCGAGCTTGCCGATCATCGGCTCCGGATAGGAGTTCAGGATCTGCCCCGACGCCTTGAAGCCCTCCATCGCCTTCGGCCAGTCGCGGCGATCGGCGGCGATGGCGGCCCGCCACAGCCCGGCCTCCGGATTGCCGGCCAGCGCCGGAACCGTCAGGTCGGCCTCGCCGCCGTCGAGGTCGCCGGTCAGCACGCGGGCGGCGCCGCGCAACGCGCGGAACTCCGGCCACCCCTCCAGGTCCGGCTGGTTCTGCTGCAGCACGTCGAGTATGCCGAGCGTCTCCTGCCCGAAGCCGTTGGCGAAGTAGAAGCGGGCCAGGTCGAGCTGTGCCTTCGGCCGCTCGGATTCCGGGGCGTTGACGACGGCGAGCTGGAGGTCCTGGCGCGCCTCGGTGAAATGGTCGAGGTCGCCGTGCTTCCAGGCGGGAAGGTTGAACAGGCGGCGCCCCTGCGGTGCCGCCTGCGCCTGCTGCGGCTTCGGCGGCTCCATCGCCGGCGACGACCCGCCGGCGGCGGGCGACGGGGCGGTGGCCAGTTGCGGCGGCACCGGCTGCGGGGCGGCCGGCTGCTGGGCGGCGGGCAGCGCCGGCGGGGGCGGCGCCGCTGCGGGAGTGCCGGCATCCGCGGCGGGCGACAGGTGCAGGCCACCGGCGGTGGTCAGTTCGACGCCCTCCTTCACCGGCCGCACCGTCACGTTGTCGGAAACCGGGCGGACCACGACGCCCTGGTAGGACGGCATCACCTCCAGGTCGGGAAAGCGGTGCGGTTCCGGCACGCCCTGGCCCGGCGCGGGCAGCGGCACCACCTGGATGCGGTCGCCGACGTCGGGATCGGTGAACTGCACGACGCTCGCCGCGTCGGGCGCGCGCACCAGCAGCCGGGCACCCAGCAGGAATTCGGGGTCGGGTTCGATCCGCAGATCGTTGGCGCCGGCCATGTTGGCGGGACGGCCCGACGAAACCACTCGCCAGCCGGTGCCCTGGCGCTCCACCGTCGGCCAGACCATCGGACCGATCTTGGTCCGGAAGACGCTGCCGCCGGTGGCCGGCACCGGCTCCACCGTTCCCATCAGCTCGGATCCCGGACCGCCGAGCTTCCCGGCGCCGATCGGCATCGGCCGGTCGAACACGACGTAGAGCTGGCCGGCCCGCGGATAGACGGCCACCGAAGCCGGGCCGCCGGTGTCGAAGGTCAGCACCGGTCCCTTGGGTCCGGCGGCTGGCTGCGGCTTGGCATCCGCGGCCTTGTCGGTGGGTGCCGACATGGCGGCGGCAGGCGGCGGGGCGGAGGCGGCAGGCGCCGCCGTCGCGGCGTTGGCCACCGTCGCCGAGCGGCCGGATGTCGCCGAGGTCACCGATTCCGTCGGCGGCACGGCAGGCGGCGGCGCGTTGGACCGCGGTGCGGCGGATGGCGTGGTGGCGGGTGGCGTTGTGGCGGGTGTCGGCGCGGCAGGTGGCGGCGCGGTGTCGGCGCTGCTTCCGGCGCCGGATATCCCGGGCCGGGAGCCGGGGTTGCCGACATCCAGCACCACCGTCCGGCCCGCACGGCTGTCCTTCACCTCGGCGTCCTGCGGCACCGCGAAGGTGACCGCGAGCGTTCCATCGGGTTGACGGTAGGAGTCCATGTTGCGGACGTTGCGCAGGCCGGTCCTGGGCAGCCCGGAAAGGTCGGCCGTTCCGGCCTTGTCGAAGGCGACCGTCACCGCGGCACCATCGCGCTTGACCGAATAGCCGGTCGGGGACGGCCACTCGAACGACAGTCGGCTGCCGTCCTGGCCATCGGCGGCACGGACGCGCAGCGTGCCGCCGGAAGGCGGCGCCTGGACCTTTTGCGCGGCTCCCGCCTTGCCCGGATCAGTCTTGCCGGCCTCGGTCTTGCCCGGCTCCGCCTTGTCCAAATCCGCCCTGGCCGGTTCCTTTTCGGACGTCCGGACGGCGCCGGGCGGCGCAGCGTCGGCAGCCGGCGAGATATCGACGGCGACCGAGTTGCCGTTGCGGAAGCTGCGGACCGTCACCGGGCGCTTGAGGTCGAAGGAGACGGTCTTTCCATCGGCCTCGACCCGGCCGTCGGCAAGATAGTCCGGCAGCGTCCGCACGACGCGCCCGATCTCAACCTCGATCGGCTGGTCGAAGCCGACGACCAGCCGGCCGCCCTCGACCGCCGCGCGGTAATCGACCTTGCCCGGCCAGTCGAAGACCAGCCGGCCGAACTCCTTGTGGCTGCCGGCGCGCACCGGCACGGTGGCGGCATCCGCGGCAGCCGGGGCCAGCAGGATCGGCGCGGACAGCAGCGCCACCGCCGCGGCGCAACCGCGCAGCCAGCGCTTGGTCCATGATGCCGACCGCTCCGTCACCTCAATCCGCTCCTTCCTCGCGCACCACGATGTCGACCGGCAGGCGGCTGCCGGGACCGGCCGGCGCGGCCGGCAGGTTCACCGCACGCGCCACGAGATCGCGGCGGTACCCGGTTTCACGCAGAGCCGCCGATACGGCAACCGCCCGTGTCAACGCCCGTTCCCAGGCCGCGCCGCCGGCGGGATCCTCGCCCTCGGCATGGCCGACCAGTTCGATGCGGTTGCCGATGCGGCCGATCACCGCGCCCAGCAGGAACAGCACGCGCCGCCCCTCCTCGGTGAATGCGGCACCGCCCGCGTCGAAAATCCGTTCGCCCGGCAGGCGGATGATGATCCGGTCGTCCTCCCGCCGGACCTCGACCACCGACAGCTCGGCGTTCGACCGCGTCTGGCCGCCCAACAGGGCGGCGAGATAGTGAAGGTCGATGGCCGCCCGTGCCTCCACGGCCTGGGCGTTGAACGCGGCGCGCGGATCGGCGGGGCGGTCCGATGGCGCGGTCGCGGTCGACGGTGCCGCCGGAATCCGCTGCGACACGCCCTTGGCCAGTTCGGTCCAGCGCTCCGCCTCCGGCTCGCTCATCGCATACATCAGGACGAAGAAGGCGAGCATCAGCGAGATCAGGTCGGTGAAGCTGATCAGCCACAACGTCTTGCGCCGCTCGGCGTCGGCACCGGTTCCGGACCTGCCCGCAGCGTGACGGCCGCCACCGGCCACGGAGGGGATGCGGATCATCGCGGCGCCTCCGCCCTGCCCGGCGCGCCCACCTGACCATCACCCTTCGGCGCTTCGGCCCAACGCAGCGAGAACAGCAGGCGCACGCCGCCCGGCTCGCCCCGTTCGATGCCAACCGTGACGTTGCCGACCGGCGCACCGTCCGCCACCAGGGCGCGGGCCAGGGCGCCGGCCCTTGCCACCGGACCCGGCGGCTGGCTGGGGGTACCGGTCGGACCGATGCCGAGCAGGGCATCCAGTTCCACCCGCTCACCCTGCCGCGACTGCCGGAGCGCGTCGGCGATGCGGTCGATCAGGCCCTGGCGGTCGGGGCGCAGGACCATGGTGCCGGGAACGAACAGGTCGTCGGCCGGAAGCCGAACCTCCAGGAGCTGCCCGGGGGCCACCACCTCCACCTTGGCGACGGCGACGGCGGTCGCGAACAGGGTGCCGACGCTCTCCAGCCGCTGCACGGCGAAGACCGTGCCGGCACGCGACGCCACCGGCTCCATCCCGTCGCGCAGGCGCGGGTCGATGACGAAGCTGGGAAACGTCCGCTCCAGCGAAGCCGCCACCGCCTTCACCTTCTGCACCGTCTGCACCGAGTTGGCGTTCAGCACGATGAAGAAGACGAGCAGGAGCAGGAACAGCGACAGCAGAAGCAGGATGCTGCCGTTGTTCGGATTTCCGGATGCGCCGGCATGGATGGCTGCGGCTCCCGGAAGCTGCCGGCCGGCACGGCTGCCGCCTGCACCGCCGGCACCTCCGGCGGCACCACCACCGGCATGGCCGGACAACGGGCTGCCCGGCCCGCCGCCTTGTCCGTTGCCCGGACCGCTGATCGAGGCGCCGGCCAGCATGGCGTCAGTCGAAGCTGGCGAGCAGGCGGTCGATCTCATCCTGGTCCATGGCGGCACCCGGCATCTGCGGCCCGTGCAGGAGCTGCTTGTCGGCCTCCTCCTCGCTCATCGGCTCGTAATGGGCCGCCTCGGCCTCCTCCGCCGCCAGCTTGGCCAGCCGCGGGGCGTGGTTCTGGCGCACCTCGCTGCCGAAGGCGGCGACGATCATGTCGACCTTCGCCTCGATGTGCTTGAGGGTTCGCACCACCTTGCCGATGCGCTGGCCGGTGATGTCCTGGAAGTTGCACGCCTCGTAGATCTTGGTGACCTGGTCGTTCAGCGTCGCGGAGGTGGCGGCTTCGGTCTGCCCCGCGACGGCGGAAATGGCGTCACAGGCGTCGAAGATGGCGAAAGTCGCCTTCTCGGTGGCACCGACCACCGCGTCCAGTTCATCGGTCGCGCTGCGGATATGCTCGTCGCGGATGTCGGCGGGCTGGAGGGCCGCGATCTCCTGCTTGGCCGTCTCGATGAACTTGGCCAGATCCACCACCTCCTTGTAGAGGCGAAGGTCGGTGGCGGAAATGTCGCCGTCCATGCTGGACAGGATGGTGCGGACGATCTCCGTCACCTCCTCCCGCGACAGCGGCTGCGCGGCCTCGGCGAAGGCGGCGTCGAGGCGCTGTCTGAGGAGCTTTTGTTCCGTCACGGCGGTCTGGGCGGAAAAGGTCATCGGGCATGTCCAGCGAGAGAAGCGGGGCCGGCGGGGCGGACTGGCCTCCGGCTGCCGGGTGGACCGGCCGGACGGCGCAGCAGCGCCCGGATTCCCCTGGCCGGCACCCTGCGGGCGCCCGTCGGTGCCGTCGGCGGGAGCTCCAGGCCCCTCCATCGGCGCCCGACCTGTCCCAGGATATGTCCGAGCCTGGTCAGGCTAGTTCGCGAGGGTTAAGACCCGGTAAAGACGAAGTGGCCACGGCAACAGAGTGGCAATTGCATCACGGTCGGGGCGCGCAAAACGCCGCCCGGAGCGCCTCAGAACATGTTGGCGGCAGCGGGCGCGCCCAGAAGAGCGGCGATTGCCAGAATAACGGTGACCGCCACCAGTTTCTCGGTCGACGACCAGCGCTGCCAATCCTTCCTGAAACTCTTCAGTTGGTCCGCCATGACAAACCTTCCGGTGCCGATAACTATGCCGCGATGCAACGAAACTACGGCAAGGCCAGTTGACACATGGTTAACGTCGACGGCCTTCATGTTATTCCCGAGAAACCGACACAGAAATGCCACAGTCGATGATCGCCGAACACTGATCCGTGTCAAAGATTGGTCAAATGGGCGGCGACGCCCACCTCCCGCACGGGCGGCGCCCGCAACCCCTGAGGCTTGCCACTTCCGGCCGCTTCCGAATCCGAACGGCGATGCCTAGATCATATGCTCCAGATCACGCTGGACAGCCGGCGTGACCGCTGCCGCAGCAGGGGGTGCGGATGAAGAATGGAACCGACCTGAAGATCGGCCTGGCGCTGGGCAGCGGCGCCGCGCGCGGCTGGGCCCACATCGGCGTGCTGCGCGCGCTGGAGGAGGCCGGGGTCGAACCGGACATCATCTGCGGCACCTCCATCGGGGCCGCGGTGGGCGCCGCCTACCTCACCGACCAGCTCGACGAGTTGCAGGCGTGGGCGCAGAAGATGGGGTGGCTCGGCATGCTGGGCATCATCGACCTGACCTTCCGCCGCGGCGGCCTGGTCGCCGCCGAGAAGGCGTTCGGCCGCTTCGACAACGAGCGAAGCAAGGTGATGATCGAGCAGTTGCCCCGCCCCTTCGCCGCCGTCGCCACCGACCTGTCGACGGGGCGGGAGATGTGGCTGCGCGACGGCCCGCTGATGTCCGCGGTGCTGGCCTCGGCCGCGATGCCCGGCCTGTTCCCGGCCGTGCGCCGGGACCACCACCTGCTGGTCGACGGCGCGCTGGTCAACCCGGTTCCGGTTTCGCTGTGCCGCGCGCTGGGGGCCGACGTCGTGGTGGCGGTGAACCTGAACAGCGAGCTTTCCCCGCTGAGCCGCCCGCGCGCCAAGGCGGTGGTGCGCGCGCCGGCGAGGCGCGAGGAGGTCGTGGCGGGCGGCGACGCGACCTCTCCCGCCCTGTCGCACCTGACCAGCCAGATCTCGACCTGGCTCGGCCGCAAGCCGGCCCGGCGCACCCGCTTCCTCGCCGACCAGATCGAGCACGCGCACGAGCCGATGCCCAACGCGCTGGAGGTGATGGCGGGCTCCATCGACATCATGCAGGACCGCATCACGCGATCCCGGCTCGCCGGCGAGCCGCCGGACGTGCTGATCGCCCCGCGCCTGTCGCACATCGGCATCCTGGAGTTCGACCGCGCGGCGGAAGCGGTGGAGATCGGCCATGCCGCCGCCTCGATGCTCCGCCCGGCGATCGAACTGGCCCTGCGCCGCGCGTAGCCCCCCGCCCACCGGATATCCCGACGGCGGTCAGGCCGCCGGCCACATCCAGGTAAGCTCGTGCTTGTTCTGGTGGAGGTGGAGCAGGCGCCCGCCGGGAATGGCGGCGAAGGCGCGTGCCGTCTCATGGTCGGTTTCGGCCTGGAACTTCAGCGTGCAGATGAACCGCTTGGCAAGGCCGCTGTCCATCCACTCCCGCACCAGGCGCAACAGGCGGGTCGGATAGCAGATCACGTCGCAGCACAGCCAGTCGACCGCGCCGATGTCGGCCGGCTTCAGGCCGAAGGCGCTCTCCTGCCGGATCTCCACCCGCGGCAGCGCCGCGATGGCCGGGTCGAGCGGCGCCTTGTCGACGCTGACCACCGACGCACCCAGGTCGTGCAGGACCCAGGTCCAGCCGCCGGGGCAGGCGCCAAGGTCGAGGCAGCGATCGCCCGGCCCCGGCTGCTCGCCGAACAGCGTCAGTGCCTCCCACAGCTTCAGGTAGGCACGGTTCGGCGGGACGCTGCGGTTCTCGACGAAGACCGCCTCGCCGTTGCGGAAGGGACTGGAGCAGCGCGCCGCGGCGATGATCGTGGACTCGTCGAGCAGCGTCCAGGATCCGAGCGGCGCCGTCGGCAACGGCGACGGGAAGACGATCGGCTTGGCCGAGACGTGCGGCAGGTTCTCCTGGATCAGCGCCGCCCGCCGGTGATGCCGCTGCGACCACAGCGCCCAGTTGCGCTGGATGCCGCGCAGGGCCTTGGCCCCGCCCTTGATCGAGGCGAACTCGATCCGCACCGGGTCGTACCAGATGTTCTGGGCCCAGGCTGCCGGACGTGCCGGGCCGTCGACGAAGACCAGCCGGCCGTCGACGGACGAGACCTCCCCGAGTTCGGCCAGCAGTTCGTCCAGGAAGCCGTCGGCGGCAAGATAGACCGTCTGGCCAAGCGGTGCAGCCACGGCACCGGCGGCCGGATCCGTGCGGCCCCCGTCGTGACGGGCGCCGGGTGCGTTGGGGGAAGGGGTGTCGTCCATGTCCCACGGGCTACCGCTCCCGGATCGGGATTGCAAGCGATAGCGTCGGCTCCTCCCCTTTCGCGGGCGCTCCGACGGCGATGTGACAAAACGCTGCAGGCCCCCCAATATGAGAGCCATTCGCAAGCCGATCGTTGACAACGATTCTCAGTCTCAGCTATTCCTGGACCAGGAACACGCCGGTCACAGCCGCCGATCACCTCAATCGCCGAGGGCTCATGTACGTCTGCATCTGCCACGCGTTGAACGACAAGAAGGTCAAGGCCGCGCTTGACAAGGGCGCAACCAACCCGGCCTCGGTGTTCCGCCATCATCAATGCCAGGTCAAGTGCGGCAAATGCGTGCCGATGATGCGCAGCATGGCCGCGGAGCATCAGGCGGTCCTGGCCCAGCAGGCCGCCTGCCACCCTACCCCGGTGCCGGAGCCGGCGAATGCCGATGCCGTTCCCGCCGCCCTGCCCGTCTACGCGGTCGCCGCCGAATAATCCCGCGCACCGCGTTTCCCGGCCGCCGCGCTTTGCCCTATGACGTGTCGAAACCCTCACCTTTGGGCTGCGACACAATGCGCGCAGACTATGATTTTTGGGCGGATTGACCCGGCGGGTCCGTTCCGGCACAAAAGCGTCACCAAATCAAAAAGGCGCCGTAAAAATAGCGGCGTATAAAAAGCCAACGGGCCGGATGAAACCGGCTCTGGAGGAAACGCACGTTCAACCAGGAAGACTTCCTCGGCCACCGGGTTTGCCTTGTCCTTTATGGACCTGGCCAACCCGGCGGGATTTGCTGTCGGAACGGTGAAACGCTGTCCGGCAATCCCGCATTTCGGCATAGCGGCCATCTCCCATAGGGGACGTGCCAACTGGGCTTCCGGTGCGTTTTCGCCGTGCCGACCCGGGATTACCGTAATGCCGTCCGTAAGGTCTGACAGGGTTGAGAGAGAGGAGAATCATTCATGAGCGGCCGTAACCGGCAGGCTTTCGACACGCTGAGCCGAGACCTCGTGCTGCGCGCCACCGATCGGATGGAAACACTCCGGTCCCTGGTGGAACGGTCGGACATCGCCGGACGCGAGGCGTGGGAGCGAACGCTCGACCAGCTCCGCGGCTTGAACAACCGTGCGATCGCCCATATCGAGGCGGCCCGGATCGCCGACGACGACGCCTGGCGCTTCGCCCGTGCGCGGGCCGAGCAGGCGATGATGGACCTGATGCGCGCCCTCGACGATTTCGACGGACGCCTGCGCCGGCTGGCGGCCTGACGGCAGCGTCACAAGAACGGCGGCCTGCCAGGAGCCGCCTCGCAGCACCGCCCGGCCGGCACAGGCCAATCCGCACCGCCGGACCGTGCTTGAAACAAATCGGTTTTCAAAACTCCACCGGGGGCGGCCACTTGCCGCCCCTTTGGACTCCCGCCGCACACCGGCGCCATCGTGGGTGGAGCCGGTGTGCCTCAAAGCCGTCAGGACGCCCCGAAATCCAGCCCCCAGGCGGAATAGCGCTCGGGGTCGTCCACCCATCCCTCGCGAACCTTCACGAACAGGATCAGGTGCACGCGCCGTTCCAGCATGCCCTCCAGTTCGGACCGGGCGGCCGAGCCGAGCGCCTTGATGCGCTGGCCGCCGCGCCCCAGCACGATTGCCTTCTGGCTCTCGCGCTGGACGAAGACGACCTGGGAGATCTTGACCGACCCGTCCTCGAACTCCTCCCACACCTCGGTCTCGACCGTGGCTGAATAGGGAAGCTCCTGGTGAAGCTGGAGAAACAGCTTCTCGCGGGTGATCTCCGCCGCCAGCAACCGCATCGGCATGTCGGAGATCTGGTCCTCGGGGAAATGCCACGGGCCATCCGGGAGCCGGTCGGCCAGGAACTGCCTCAGGTCGGCGACGCCGTCGGCGGTGAAGGCCGACACCATGAAGATGTCGGTGAAGATCCCCTCCTGCCGGAAGGCGTCGGCGATGCCCAGCAGGACGTCGCGCTTCACCAAGTCGATCTTGTTGAGGATCAGGATCGCTTCCCGCCCCTGCTCCTTCAGGCGGGCGACGATGCTGCGGGTATCCTCGTCGATGGACCGGCGCGAGACGTCGTAGAGCACGCCGATGACGTCGGCGTCCTCCGCCCCCTGCCAGGCCGCCGCCACCATCGCGCGGTCGAGCCGGCGCTTGGGCTTGAAGATGCCGGGGGTGTCGACGAAGATCAGTTGGCTGTCGCCCTGGATGGTGATGCCCAGCACCCGCGTGCGGGTGGTCTGCACCTTCGGGCTGACGATCGACACCTTGCTGCCGATCATCGCGTTCAGCAGCGTCGACTTGCCGGCGTTGGGCGCGCCGACCAGCGCGACGAAGCCGCAGCGCGGATTCTCCGGCATGGTCGGCAGCGGCGGCAGGACCGGCATCACCGATCCACGCGGCCTGCCGTCGTCCTCGTCCTCGTCATCGTCATCATACTCGCCGTCTTCGAAGTCATCATCCCCGAAGCCGTCATCGAGCTCGCCGCCTTCGGGCTGGCCGCCGTCGGTGCCCTCTCCGGCGCCTTCTCCGGTGCCCTCCGCGCCGAGGTCATGCTCCTCGCCGCCGGCGGCTCCTTCCGGCGGCACGGCAGTCTCCACCGGCACCGGGGTCTCGATCTTCGTCTTGTCGATGTCGTCGCGACCGTCAGTCATCGACCTGTACTCCCACCTGGCGCAGCAACGCACTGGCCGCCTTCTTTTCCGCGATCCGCTTCGACGAGCCGGTGCCGGTGACCGGCTCCATCCCGGCGACGTGGACCGCCACCACGAACTGCGGCTCGTGTGCCGGGCCGCTTCGTTCGATCAATTCATACTGGGGCAGCGGCTTGCCGCGGCCCTGTGCCCATTCCTGCAACGTCGTCTTGCTGTCGAGCGGCGGCGGGGTCGCCTTGTCGATCTCGCCGGCCAGGGCCTGGCGGACGAAGCGCGTCACCGGCTCCAGCCCGCCGTCGAGATACATGGCGCCCAGCACCGCTTCGCAGGCATCGCCCAGGATGGTGCGGTTGGACCGGCCACCGCCTTGCGCCTCCGCCGGGGACAGGCGCAGGTAGGCGCCCAGCCCGATGGCGTCGGCGACGCGGCCGAGGGACTCCCGGCGCACCAGCGCAGCGTGGCGCTTGGCCAGCGCACCCTCGCGCTCGGTCGGATAGCGCTCCAGCAGCCACTGCGCGACCACCAGCCCGACGACGCGGTCGCCGAGGAACTCCAGCCGTTCGTAGGCGATGCCGGGCCCGTTGTGCGACTTGCGCCCGGCACGCTCCAGGCCCATCAGGCTCGGATGGGTGACGGCGTCGCGCAGCAGCGACAGGTTCGCGAACTGATGGCCGAGCGCCTGCGCCAGCTCCGCCACGTCTGCCGACGCGGCGGCAGACCCGGCGGCATCCTCGGTTCCGGCTTCGGACCCGGCGCCCGCTTCGGCGGACGCCTTCGTGACACTGGACACTTACCGGACTCCGTTGAACAGGCGGCTGAAGCGCAGGTCGACCGGCCAGCGCCAGACCTCGTAGAAGCGCGTGCCTTCGTCGAGCGAGAAGAACAGGAACTCGGCACGGCCGACCAGATTCTCGAACGGCACGAAACCGACCTGCGACGGCACCCGGCTGTCGAGAGAATTGTCCCGGTTGTCGCCCATCATGAACAGGTGACCCTCGGGAACCTTGAACACCGGCGTGTTGTCGAGCGGCCCGTTGTCGGACTCCTCGATGATCCGGTGGGTGCGGCCGTTGGGCAGGGTTTCCATGTACTGCGCGGTCCGGACCGTGCGCCCCAGCGAATCCGTGGTGACGTAGTCGTCGATCCGGTCGCGCTTGACCGGCTGGCCGTTGATGTGCAGCACGCCGCCGATCATCTGGATGCTGTCGCCCGGCAGCCCGATCACCCGCTTGATGTAGTCGGTCTTGTTGTCGCGCGGCAGCTTGAACACGGCGACGTCGCCGCGCTCCGGCATCTTGCCCAGGATACGGCCCTCGAACAGCGGCAGGCCGAAGCCGACGGTGTATTTGCTGTAGCCGTAGCTGTATTTCGACACGAACAGGTAATCGCCGATCAGCAGCGTCGGGATCATCGACCCGGACGGGATGTTGAAGGGCTCGAACGCGAAGGTGCGCACGCCGAAGGCGATCAGCACCGCGAAGATCACCGTCTTGACGGTCTCGGCGAACCCGGACTCCTTGGGCTTGGCGTCGGATGCCGTCTTGTCGTGAAAGGTCATTCTGGGGTCGCCGTATCGGTTGGCACGGTGGGGGGAAGCGGTTCGGCGCTGATGATGACGATCGCCTCCGCCATCGGGTATTCGTCGGTCAGCGTCACATGGATGCGCGCGCGCATGCCCGGCGGCGTGATCTGCTCCAGCCGGGCGAGCGCGCCGCCGGTCAGCCGCATGGTCGGCTGCCCGGACGGCAGGTTGACCACCCCCATGTCGCGCCAGAACACGCCATCGCGGAACCCGGTGCCGAGCGCCTTGGAGCAGGCCTCCTTGGCGGCGAAACGCTTGGCGTAGGTCGAGGCGCGGGCGTTGTTCTTCGCCGCGGAAGCGGCGCGGCGCTCCGACTTGGCCTGCTCGACCTCGGTGAAGATGCGGTCGATGAAGCGTTGCCCGAAGCGTTCGAGCGACTTCTCGACCCGGCGGATATCGATCAGGTCGTTGCCGATGCCGATGATGGTGCCGGACAGCATCATGCGCCGGACCCGGCCGGCGTGGCGGAGCGGGCACGTTCCATCGCCTTGCGCATGCGGGCGATCGAATTGGTCAGCCCGACGAAGATCGCCTCGCCGATCAGGAAATGCCCGATGTTCAGTTCGACGATGGTCGGGATCGCCGCGACCGGGCCGACCGTGTCGTAGCTCAGGCCATGGCCGGCATGGCATTCCAGGCCGATCGCCTCGGCGTGTGCGGCGGCGCGGACGATGCGCGCCAGTTCCGCGTCGCGCTCCGCCGGATCGACGGCGTCGCAATAGGCGCCGGTGTGCAGTTCCACCACCGGAGCGCCGAGGCGCCTGGCGGCGTCGAGCTGCGCCGGTTCCGGGTCGATGAACAGCGAGACGCGGATGCCGGCCGCCGACAGCTCGCCGACCGGCCGGACCAACTGGTCATACTGGCCGAGGACGTCCAACCCGCCTTCCGTGGTGACCTCGGTGCGCTTCTCGGGCACCAGGCAGGCGGCGTGCGGCTTGTGGCGCAGGGCGATGCCCAGCATCTCGCCGGTGGCGGCCATCTCCAGGTTGAGCGGGCGGTCGATCTCCGCCATCAGCCGGTCGATGTCGCGGTCGACGATGTGGCGGCGGTCCTCGCGCAAATGGGCGGTGATCCCGTCCGCACCGGCCTCGATGGCGAGGCGGGCGGCACGGACCGGATCGGGGTGCGCCCCGCCGCGTGCGTTGCGGACGGTCGCCACATGGTCGATGTTCACGCCGAGGCGCAATTGACGGGACATGCACGGACTCCAAAGCGCCGCCGCCGCCGGATCGGGCGGGAGCGATTCCGTCTATATAGCGGTGCGCATGGCTCCCGTCACGCCGAACCGACCGGATGGCCCATGCATGACGGGGATTTCACCGTCCCCGCGCCCGCTCCACCGAATGGATGGCCGGGGTGGCGCGGAGCGCGGCCATGATGTTGGTCAGGTGCTTGGCATCCTTGACGTCGACGTCGATCAGCAGCTCGAAATAATCGGTGCTGCGGTTCGTGATCTTCTGGTGGATGACGTTGCCCTGGTTCTTGCCGATCACCGTGAACAGGGTGCCCAGCGACCCCGGTTCATTGGCGATGACCACGGTGATGCGGCCGACATGCTCCTCCGGCGAATCCGGGCCGGTTTCCCAGGAAACGTCGATCCAGCGCTCCGGCGACTCATTGAAGCTCTCGAGCGTCTCGCAGTCGATGGTGTGGATGGTCACGCCCTTGCCGGTGGTGACGATGCCGACGATGCGGTCGCCCGGCAGCGGGTGGCAGCAGCGGGCGTAATGCACCGCCATCCCCGGGATCAGCCCGCGGATCGGCAGCGGCGATTCCTTGCGCCCCTTGCCGGGCTTGGACTTCGGCAGCGCCTCCTCCGCCTCGCGGGCGGCGGGGGCGGGCTGCGGCTTGTGGCCGGGGAAGACGGTGTGGAAGACCTCGCGCGCCGAATGCAGGCCCGATCCGACCCCCGCCATCAGGTCGTCCACCGTCGGCTGCTGGAAGATCTTGATGGCGGCTTCCAGCGCCTTCTCGGTGAACTCGTACCCTTCCGACTTGAACTGCCGCATCAGCATGCCGCGGCCCAGTTCCATGTACTGGGTGCGCTGCTGCGTGCGCAGGAACTTGCGGATGCGGGCGCGGGCCTTGCCGGTGACGACGAAGCGCTCCCAGCCCGGAACCGGGGTCTGCGCCTTGGACGTGACGATGTCGACTTGGTCGCCGTTCTGGAGCTGGGTGCGCAGCGGCAGCATGCGGCCGTTGATCTTGGCGCCGACGCAATGGTCGCCGACCTGCGAGTGCACGGCATAGGCGAAGTCGACCGGCGTCGCGCCGCGCGGCAGCGCGATCAGGTCGCCCTTCGGCGTGAAGCAGAAGACCTGGTCCTGGAACAGCTCAAGCTTGGTGTGCTCCAGGAACTCTTCCGGCTTCTGCGCATGCTCCAGGATGTCCAGCAGCTCGCGCAGCCAACGGTACTCGCCGCCGTTCGGCCGGGGCTGGTGGTCCTGCTTGTAGGCCCAGTGGGCGGCGACGCCGAGCTCGGCGATCTCGTGCATGTCCTGGGTGCGGATCTGCACCTCGATCCGGTTGCGGCCGGGACCGATCACGCCGGTGTGCAGGCTGCGGTAGCCGTTGGGCTTCGGCGTGGAGATGTAGTCCTTGAAACGGCCGGGCACGACCGGGTAATGGGCGTGCACGATGCCCAGCGCCTGGTAGCACTCGCCGACCGACCCCACCGTGATGCGGAAGGCCATGATGTCCGAGAGCTGCTCGAAGCTGACGTTCTTGCGCTGCAGCTTGCGCCAGATCGAATAGGCCGACTTCTCGCGGCCGGTGACCGACGCGTCGGGCAGTCCCTCGACGGCCAGCAGCTCGCGCAGCTCGGTGATGATGGTCTGGACGCGGTTCTCGCCCTCGCTGCGCAGGCGGGCAAGCTGGGCCAGGATGCTGTCGCGGGCGTCGGGGTTCAGCTCCGCGAAGGCGAGGTCGTCCAGCTCGTCCTTGATCTTGTGCATGCCGATGCGCTCGGCGAGCGGCGAGTAGATCTCGATGGTCTCGCGGGCGATCCGGCGGCGCTTCTCGGGCTTCTTCAGGTGATAGAGCGTGCGCATGTTGTGAAGCCGGTCGGCCAGCTTCACCAGGAGGACGCGGATGTCCTCCGACATCGCCAGGACCAGCTTGCGGAAATTCTCCGCCTGCTTGGCCTGCTCGCTGTTCAGTTCCAGCCGCGACAGCTTGGTCACGCCGTCGACCAGCCGCGCGATCTCCTTGCCGAACACCCGCTCGATGTCGTCGAGCGTGGCGACGGTATCCTCGACAGTGTCGTGAAGCAGCGCCGTGGCGATGGTGCCGGCATCCAGCTTCATCTGGGTCAGGATGCCGGCGACCTCCAGCGGATGCAGGAAATAGGGGTCGCCCGACGCCCGCGTCTGCGATCCGTGCGCCTTCATCGAGAAGACGTAGGCGCGGTTGAGCAGATCCTCGTCGGCCGTGGGATCGTAGGCCTTGACGCGCTCGACAAGCTCATATTGCCGGATCATGCGGCCCGACCCGGCGCGCAAGGCGCCATGTACGCTGACGTGATGGTTCTTTGCGAACCGAAAGGGGGATTTCCACCCCCTGCCCCTTTACGGGTCGTCCCTTCGCGGGTCCTGCGGTCGTTGTCCAGAATCAGAGGTCTCCGTCGGGATCCTCGGTCATGGCGAACCCGGCGCCCGGCTCGGCATCCATGTCGGCGGCGACGTCGTCGTCCTCGGTCAGCTCCTCGCCGTCGCTCTCGCTCATGCCGTCCTCGTCGCCAAGCGAGTTGTTGCCGCGGGCGGCCCAATCATTCTCGCCCGCCATCAGCTCGACGATCTCCTCTTCGGGCTCGTCCGGCTCGACATGCTTCTGATGGCCCTTGATCAGGGCATTCTTCAGGTGGTCCAGCGACACCGTCTCGTCCGCGATCTCGCGCAGCGCCACGACCGGGTTCTTGTCGTTGTCGCGGTCGATCGACAGCGGAGCGCCGGACGCAACCTCGCGGGCGCGCTGGGCCGCCATCATCACCAGCTCGAAACGGTTCGGAACCTTCAGGACGCAATCTTCAACGGTAACGCGGGCCATGCCAAACGAACTCCGGATTCCAAGGAGGCTCTAGACTATATGGATGTGGCCCGAATGGTGCAAGCGCGAACGAGAGCGCCGCTGCCCTGCGCAGGAGTGCTGGCTGGTTTCCGCGAGGCCTGCCGTCCCGGCTGTCGGTGCCCGTATCCCACTTGTGTAACGGTTCGCAACACACTAAATTTCAAATTTGGAACAGCGACGCTTTACGCTAGTTCCATCCATATTAACATTAGACGTAGAAGGGATACCGGCTTTGGATCGCAACTCCACTTTGCCGCGTGAGGTCAGCAAGCTTTTTTACAAGGAAGAACGCCTCGCTTTGTTCATCGACGGCGCGAATCTCTACGCTGCGGCGCGCTCGTTGGGGTTTGACATTGATTATAAAAGGTTGCGCGACGGCTTTGCCAATGAAGGCCGTCTCGTCCGTGCTTTCTATTATACCGCTCTGGTTGAAGATCAGGAATATTCACCGATCCGCCCGCTGGTCGACTGGCTCGACTACAACGGTTACACGATGGTGACCAAGCCGACCAAGGAGTTCACCGACGCGTCCGGCCGCCGCAAGATCAAGGGCAACATGGACATCGAGCTCGCCATCGACGTGATGGAGATGGCGGAGCGTGTCGATCACATCCTGCTTTTCTCCGGCGACGGCGACTTCCGCCGGCTGGTGGAGGCGGTGCAGCGCAAGGGCGTCCGCGTCAGCGTGGTCAGCACCGTGCGCTCGCAGCCGCCGATGGTGGCCGACGAGCTGCGCCGGCAGGCCGACAACTTCATCGAGCTGCAGGATCTGGCGCCGTCGATCGCCCGCGTCCATCAGCACCGCGAGTCCTCGGGCGGGCCGCACGACCACCATCAGGCCGGTCCGACGATGTATGATCCGGACGAGCGCGGATGACGCCTGCCGCCGGGCAGCGCCGGAACCGGGGTTAGGACCGGGGGTGAGAACCGGGGTTGAAAACCAGGGGAGTGCAGCGGCACTCCCCTTTTCCATGACCGGTGGCCTTTGGAGTGTGATCGTTCCAAGCGGGATCGCTTGAAGCGTGGACCACACGGAAAATTAAAAGCTCAGAGTCTGTCTGGTGCTTCAATAAGCACCAGACAGACTCTAGGGCCGGGAGGTCGCGGCGCGGCGGTTGCGCGCCATCCGGTCGGCGGTGGCGAGGGCGACGATCAGGCTGCCCGGACTGGCGACGCCGCTGCCGGCGATGTCGAGCGCCGTACCGTGGTCGGGCGAGGTGCGGACGAAGGGCAGCCCCAGGGTGACGTTCACCCCGCCGTCGAAATCCACGGTCTTGACCGGGATCAGTGCCTGGTCGTGATACATGCAGAGCGCCGCGTCGTAGCCGCGGCGCGCGGCGGCGTGGAACATCGTGTCGGCCGGGCGCGGCCCCGACGCGTCGATCCCCTCGGCCCTGAGGGCGGCCACCGCCGGGGCGACGATGTCGATGTCTTCGCGGCCCATCGCCCCGCCCTCCCCGGCATGGGGGTTCAGGCCGGCGACTGCGAGCCGCGGACGGGCGATGCCGAAGTCGCGGGCGAGGGCCGCCGCGGTGACCCGGCCGGCATGGACGATGGCTTCGGTGCTCAGGCGGTCGACGGCGTCGCGCAGTGCGACATGGATGGTCACCGGCACCACCCGCAGGTCGGCCGCCGCCAGCATCATGATGGGCTCCTCTGCCATCCCGGCGAGATGCGCCAGATACTCGGTATGGCCGGGGTGCCGGAAGCCGGCGGCATAGAGCGCCGACTTCTGGATCGGGTTGGTCACCACCGCGGCGGCCTCGCCGCCCCGGACCAGGGCGACGGCGCCGTCGATGGCGGCGATCACCGCCGCGCCATTGGCCGGGTCAGGGCGTCCGGCCTGCACTGGGGCGGACAGCTCCACCGGAAGCACCGGCAGGGCATGGCCGAACAGTGCCGGCGCCTCGGCCGGCGAGGCGATGGCCCGCACCGGGACCGCCAGCCCCAGACCGGCAGCCAACGCGGCCAGCCGCGCCGGGTCGTCGATCACGAAGAAGGGCGGCAGCCCGCCCGGCGGCGCGCCGTCTCCCGCGCGCGCCATCCAGGCCTTGAGCGTGATCTCCCCGCCGATGCCGGCCGGCTCGCCCATGGTGACGGCGAGCGGCAGGCCGGTTCCCTGCCGGCCGGCGGGCGGGGCGTCCATCAGATGCGGACCTCGATGAAGGCGGTGCGCCTCAGGTCGCGCAGGTAGCGGCGCGACAGCAGGTCGGCGCGTTCGTTGATCAGGTCGCGCTCGACCTCCTCGCGGGCGGGCAGCTTGCCCTCCTTGATCGGCGTGGTGACCGGAACCGGCTTGGGCTGGGCCTGCGGCGGCGGGGCGATCACCGGGACGTCGCGCTTGCAGACGATCAGGATCACGGCGGCGGCCTGGCTCATCAGCACCGGGCTCGCTTGGCCCACCGGGATGCCCAGCGCCAGGTTCTGCAGGCCGGGCGCCAGGTCCTTGACCCGCATGGTCCCCATGTCGCCCGACTCCGGCATGCCGCTGTCCTTGGCGCGGGCCTGGAAATCGCCGCAGCTCTTGATCGACTTGCGCAGTTTCTCGGCCTGCTCCTTGACCGCCTTGGCATTCTCCTTGTTCTCGATCGGGAGAATGATCTGCTTCATGTTGACGGTGGCCTTGGCCAGGTCCGGCCGCGGCTGCGGCGCCGGCGCCTGCGGAGCCGGCATCGCCATCTCGCCGCCGCTGCTGCCGAAGGGCCGCTGCCCGCGGACCAGCAGGATGTGGTAGCCGGTGGCGGTGCGCACCGGCGCCGAGATCTGGCCGACGCGCAGGTCGGAGAGCGCCCGGTCCACCTCGGTCGACAGCTCGCCGCTGCGCACCCAGCCCAGGTCGCCGCCGGCCGCGGCACCGGCGGACTGCGAGAACTGGCGGGCGAGGCCGGCGAAGTTGCCGCCGCGCCGGACTTCCTCCACGAGGCGGTCGGCGTTGCGGCGGACCTCGTCATCCTGGTCGGGGCTGTCCACCGCCAGGAAGATTTCGGCGACCAGGTATTCGGGCTTGCCGATGTTGGCCTTCAGGCGCTCAAGCGCCGCGTCGACCTCGTCCTCGCCGACCACCACCTCCTGGCGGACCCGCCGCTGCATCACCTTCTGCCAGGCGAGCAGCGAGCGGATCTGGTCCTTCAGCGTCGAGATCGGGACGTCCTGCCGCTTCAGCATCTCGTCCAACTGCTGGCGGTTCATCCGGTTCTGCTCGGCGATGCGCTTGATCGCCTCGTCGACCTCCGCCTGCGACACCGTGATGCCGAGGCGCTTGGCCTCCTGCATCTGCAGCCGCTCGTCCATCAGCAGGCGCAGGACCTGCGGGGCCAGCCGCTGCCGCGTCTCCGGATTGGCGGCCGCGCCGGCATTCAGCAGCGCCAGGCGGATGCGGGCGCTGACGTCGGAGACGGACACCACCTCGTCGTTCACAACGGCGGCGATCCCCTCGGACCCCGGGGTCCGGGCCTGTTGCACGCCGTTGCCGCCCGTCTTCGGCGCCGTGGCGCCGGCAGGCGCCTTGCTCGACTGCGCGGCGGCGGGCAGCGCCAGGAAGGCGCAGGCAGTCGCCACGGCGAAGGCAGACCGGACGGCTCGCAAACTCGACATGGTGCTCAAGCTCCAAAAACGGGTCGCCCGTTATTACGGACAGCCCGCCCCCTGTGCAAACGGAATCAAACCAGCCAGACCAGTGCAAAATCTTGGCGGCGGAATTATGGCCGATGCGGGCGAGCGCGGGCTTTGCGGCCTTTCGTCCCACCCCGCGGCCGGAAAACGGCCCCGCCCGTGGCCGTCAACCGTCCTCCAGATGCAGCAGCGCGGCGGTGCCGAGCAGCAGGCTGATGCCGGCGGGGCTCCAGGCGGCCATGATCACCGGGATGGTTTCCGACATGCCGAAGGTGCGCACCACGTCGGTCATCACGAACAGCACGAAGCCGGTCAGCACGCCGCCGGTCACCATCGCCATGGTGCCGCCGCGGCGCGGCAGCCGCAGCGAGAAGGCGGCGGCGAACAGCACCATCGCCAGGAAGAGGAAGGGCTGGGCCAGCAGCGACTGGTAGTGCAGCCGATGACGGACCGCCGGGAAACCCGTCGTCTCCAGGGTGTGGATGAAGCGCGGCAACTCCCAGAACGAGATCGTCTCCGGCGGGGCGAAGCTCTCCTCGATGGTCGCCATGTCGAGCTCGGTCGGGATGGTGTAGCTGTCCAGCTTCTCCGGGTCCTTCTTCGCCCGGTTCAGCACGGCGTCCTGGAGCTCCCACTTGCGGTCCTTCAGCGCCGCGCTGGGCGCGTCGATGCGGCCCTGATAGGTCTGGTCGGCATCGAACAGGAAGACGATGACGTTCGACAGCTCGAAGGTCACCGGGTTGACCAGCTCGGCGTGGATGAAGAACTGCTCGCTCTGGTTGGTCTGGCGCAGCCAGAGGCCGGAGCGCGAGATGTTCAGCGTGCTGGACTGGAGCTTGAGGTAGCGGTCCTGGAGCTGCTCGTACTTGGCGATGAAGACGGCGCCGACCGGGTTGATCAGCGTCACCTTGACGACGCCGATGGCGGCGGCGGCGAACATCACCGGCATCAGGAACTGCCAGGCCGACACGCCGACCGCGCGGGCGACCACCAGCTCGGCGCTGCGGGTCAGCCGCCAGAAGGTGAACATGCCCGCGAACAGGACGACGAAGGGAAAGATCTGCTGGCCGATCTCCGGCAGCTTCAGCAGCGCCATCTCCAGCACCAGGCCGAAGGTGACGTGGGGCTTGGTGCCGGCCCGGCGCAGGAGCTCGACGGTGTCCAGCAGCAGCACGATGGCGAGCAGGATGACCATCAGCAGGCAGAACCAGACGACGAACTGGCGTCCGATATAGCGCGACAGGGTGGACGAGGAATACATGCGGTGCGCGGTCTCCGGAGTCCCGCGCGCGGCGCCGGTACGGCGCCTGGGCGGACTTGGCGGGCGGCGGCTCGACAGTCACCCTCGATACGGCCGCCCGCCGGAAAGAGTTCCGGCTGTTTACCCCCGTTGCACCGCAAAGACAACCGGGCCGCTGTGATGCCCCTGCGCGTGGCGCCGGCGGATCGCCGCTGGCGGACGGCAGCCGGAGTGCGGCCGGCCGCCGCCACGGCCGGGCTGCCCCGTTTTCCGTCTGGACTTCCGGGGATGGCGGGCCAAACTGTTGAAGGTGGCTGTATCGCACGGGAGGGTCGGTCGATGACGGACAGTGCTTTTCCGTCCGGGATCGCAATCCGGGAAGCGCGCGCGGACGACGCGCCGGGCATGGCCCGCGTCCATGTGCAGAGCTGGCGCTCCACCTATCCCGGCCTGATCCCGGCACAGTTCCTGGTCAACCTGGCGGAGGCGCCGGCCGCCCGGCGCTGGGCCTCGATCGCCGAGGCGCGTGCTCCCGGCCAGGGGGCGCTGGTCGCCGTCGACGTGGCCGGCGTCGTTGCGGCTCCGGGGACCATCGTCGGCATCTCCTCCTTCGGCACGCGGCGGGTGGCGGTGCAGGACCATGCCGGCGAGTTCCACGCGCTCTACCTGCTCGACGACGCCAAGGGCCGCGGCATCGGCCGCCGGCTGATGGCCGGGATGGCCGACCGCATGCTGGCCGCCGGCATCCGGTCCGCCGTGGTCTGGTGCCTGCGCGACAACCCCTCGCGCTGGTTCTACGAGCGGCTGGGCGGCATCAGGCTGGCGGAACGGCCGATCCGCTTCGCCGCCGCCGACCTTGTTGAAATCGCATACGGGTGGCGCGATCTGACGCCGCTTGCACGCTTGTCGGCGGGGCCGGAGGTGCGGTAGTGAGAGGACTTGAGTCCCCCGCATCAGGATTCGTCGATGTCCAGCGCCGCTTCCCTTTCCGCCGAACGCGTCCTCATTCTCGATTTCGGCTCGCAGGTCACCCAGCTCATCGCCCGTCGCGTGCGCGAAAGCGGGGTCTATTGCGAAATCCACCCCTTCGGAATGAGCGACGAGCGTATCCGCGAGTATGACCCGAAGGCGATCATCCTGTCCGGCAGCCCGGCCTCGGTCACCGAGGCGAACGGTCCCCGCGCGCCGCAGGCTGTGTTCGACCTGAAGGTCCCCGTGCTGGGCATCTGCTACGGCCAGCAGACGATGTGCCACCAGTTGGGCGGCAACGTCTCCGGGTCCGACCACCGCGAGTTCGGCCGCGCCTTCATCGAGATCAAGGAGCCCTGCGCCCTGTTCGACGGGCTGTGGGAGGTCGGATCGCGCGAGCAGGTGTGGATGAGCCACGGCGACCGCGTCACCGCCCTGCCCGACGGCTTCCGCGCGGTGGCTGTCAGCGACGGCGCACCCTTCGCCGCCATCGCCGACGACCGTCGCCGCATGTACGGCGTCCAGTTCCATCCCGAGGTGGTCCACACCCCGCACGGCGCCCAGCTCCTGGCCAACTTCGTCCACCGTGTCGCCGGCATCAAGGGCGACTGGACGATGGCGGCGTTCAAGCAGCAGGCCATCGAGAAGATCCGCGCCCAGGTCGGCACCGGCAAGGTGATCTGCGGCCTGTCCGGCGGTGTCGACAGCTCGGTCGCCGCCGTTCTGATCCACGAGGCCATCGGCGACCAGCTCACCTGCATCTTCGTCGACACCGGCCTGATGCGCGCCGGCGAGTCCGAAGAGGTGGTGCGGCTGTTCCGCGACCACTACAACATCCCGCTGGTCCATCGGAACGCCTCCGAGCTGTTCCTCGGCAAGCTGGCCGGCGTCACCGATCCGGAGCAGAAGCGCAAGATCATCGGCGGCCTGTTCATCGAGGTCTTCGACGAGGAAAGCCACAAGGTCGGCGGTGCGGAGTTCCTGGCCCAGGGCACCCTCTACCCCGACGTGATCGAGAGCGTGTCCTTCACCGGCGGCCCCTCGGTCACCATCAAGTCGCACCACAATGTCGGCGGCCTGCCGGAGCGGATGAAGCTGAAGCTGGTCGAGCCGCTGCGCGAGCTGTTCAAGGACGAGGTGCGGGCTCTCGGCCGCGAGCTGGGGCTGCCGGCCGCCTTCATCGGCCGCCACCCCTTCCCCGGTCCGGGCCTGGCGATCCGCATCCCCGGCGAGATCACCCCGGAGAAGCTGGATATCCTGCGCAAGGCGGACACCGTCTACCTGGAGGAAATCCGCAACGCCGGCCTGTACGACGCCATCTGGCAGGCATTCGCCGTGCTGCTGCCGGTCCGCACCGTCGGCGTCATGGGCGACGGCCGCACCTACGACCATGTGCTGGCGCTGCGGGCGGTGACCTCCACGGACGGCATGACCGCCGACTGGTACCCCTTCCCTCACGACTTCCTCGCCCGCGTCTCGAACCGCATCGTCAACGAGGTCCGCGGCGTCAACCGCGTGGTCTACGACATCACCTCGAAGCCGCCGGGGACTATCGAATGGGAGTGACGGGAGCGTAGTTCCGGATATTTCTGAAAGCTGATGCGGCAACGGAAATGCCGATGCCGTTGCCGCATCAGCTTTCAGTAAACCACCGACGGGTCAGGAAGGGCGTGGCAGGGTCCTCATCCGCCATAGCGCTCCGCCATGTAGCGCCGGGGCGACGTGCCCAGCGCCTTTCTGAACATGGTCACGAAGCTTGGCACGCTCTCGTAGCCAAGGTCGGCCGCGACCTGCTGGATCGTCGAGCCGCCGGCCAGCCACGTCACGGCCAGGACGACGTTGAGTTGCTGACGCCAGCGGCCCAGGCTCATCCCCGTCTCGCGCGCGACGAGGCGTTCCAGGGACCGGGCGCTCATGCCCGCCCCGGCGGCCCAGCCATGGAGCGATCCGCGATCCGCAGGCACAGCCATCATGCGGTCGAAGATCATGCGCAGGCGCGGGTCGGACGGCATCGGCAGATGCAGATCGTCCACCTTCGCCGCCGTCAGTTCGTCCAGCAACACCGCCAGCAGGCGCGAGTTCGCGCCGCCCTCCTCGTACAGCAGCGGGAGCGTCGCCGCTCGACGCAGGAGTTCGCGGAGCAGCGGCGTGACCGTCACCGCACAGCAGGTGGGGCGCAGCCGGGGATCGGCGTCGCTGGTGATGAAGGCGCCATACCCTTCGAGCGCGCCGGTCATCCTGATCGCGTGCAGCGTGCCGCTCGGGATCCACAAGGCGCTGCGCGGTGGAACGACCCACAATCCTCCCGCCACCTCGCAGGTCAGCGCGCCGCGCTGAACCAACAGGATCTGGCCTTTCATGTGGCGATGGGGTTCGAGTTCGAAATCTCCGAAGGTGTCGGAGGCGAAGCCATAGGTGACGACCAGCCGAGGCACGTCGTCCGGCTCGACCCAGTCGTCTTCGTTGGAGAGGTCGGTCAGGAGCGGCATGGCAGCTTGTTACCACGGTTTGGCGTGATCGAATAATAGTCTGTCCATCCTTCGGAATGACGCCTGTCGGACGCCCATCTATTTTTGGCTTTCAGTTCCAATCGGGCCGCAGGCCCAACGGGGAAAGAAAGCAATGACCACATTGGACAGCGAACGGATCTCGGTGCTTCTGGATCGGTTGCATCAGGACGCCGAGGCGGCAGACCGGACGTTGGTTGAGGAGGTCGTCGGCGACATGGCGGCCAGCGGCAAGACGATGGAGCAACTGGCGGCGGAATTGATCAGCGAGGAACGCTCCGACATGCGGTCGGTCTACCGGCGCCATGCCGACCACTTCCTGTCCGTTTCACCGGCTTACGGCCGCTTCCTCTATGCGATGGCGCGCGCGTGCCGCGCTACGCGAATAGTGGAGTTCGGGACGTCGATGGGAGTGTCGGCGATATACCTGGCTGCGGCGCTCCGCGACAACGGCGGCGGCAAGCTGATCGGTACCGAGTTGGAGCCCGGCAAGGTCGCACGGGCGCGGGCGCACATTGCAACTGCCGGCCTTGCCGATCTCGTCGAGATCCGGGAAGGCGACGCCAGGGAGACCCTGGCGGATGTGGGCGGCCCGGTCGACCTCCTGCATATCGACGGGGCGTGGTCGCTCTACCTGCCAATCTTGAAACTGGTCGAGCCTCGGCTCAGGCCGGGCTCCGTGGTCCTCGCCGAGAACGCGTTCGCAGATGATTATCTGACCTTCATGCGAAATCCGACGAATGGGTATCTGTCGCAGCCCATTCCGGTGGACGAAGGCCGTGGCAACGAGTTCGCCGTAAAGGTTGACTGATACGCCTTCCCAAGGCCAGTGACGCGGTCATGCAACGGCGGCTTTCAGGGGGGACGCACGACAGGGGTTGTGCGTCCCTACCCCACGGGCTTCCTTCCTCGGACGAGTGCAGGCTGGTGCGCCGTTCGCGCCCCTCTTGATCCCCAATCCGGTTACACGCAGTAACGGATCATTCCAGGGTCACCCCACACCGCTTTCAGGCCTCTTTCCTCGATCATCTTCAGCGCCAGTTCGCTCGGCTTCTCCAGGAACAGGAAGCAACCGACGGCGCTGGGATTGATCTCCTTGACGTGAAGCAGGGTGTCCGCATCCCGGCTGATCTCATCCCACCTCATCGCCGTCTTGTAGGCCTTGCTTTCCACCGCGACGACCCGGCCGTTGACGTTGGCGAAGATGTCGATATCGGTCACGCCCTTCTTGCCGACATCCTTGAATTCCATCCTGATGAACCTCACTTCGCCACCCGACTCCTTCAATGCCCTGGCAGCCCGCAATTCCTGGATGGCGCCGGTGAAATTGACGTCGCTGATGAGAAGAGCCCGCGCGGCTTTCTCATAGCCCGGTACCGCGTGCAGTTCCTTCAACAGGACAGCGGCCTCTTCGTCGGCCAGCTTCCCCTCGGTGACGGCAACGCGCAGGAAGATGCCGCCGATGGCGCTCTTGTCGGTAATTCCCTCCATCGACTTGGTCAGCGCCAAGTAGCCTCCACGTCGGTAGGCGAGGACCGCACGCTCGACATGCGCCTCATCCACCCTCGCGATCTGGCGCATGACCTCCGCAACGCGAAACGCCGTCTTCGGCGAGAAGGCGTCGACAGGCCCGGAAAGGAAGACAGTCAAGGCAATCAGGCAAACGCTGGGAAACAATCTCACGAGACGTCGCATTTCCCCCTCCGGTTTTCGAGACTGTCTGGCCAACCTTCTACGCCGCCACCCGCTATTCGGTGCTTGCTTTCGCAAAGACCTGAGACTGCATCTCGATCTCCGCTTCCCGGTTCTGATGTTCCTTCAACGACTCGGAAAGCAGCTTCAGCGCCGATGCTTGCTCCGAAATCTTGTCCTCATGGTACCAGCGAGTGCCCCAGATAAAATTTCGCGAGGGGTCAATACTGTTTGCGTAATGAATAAAGTCGTCGGAAATGCTCAGCAGATCCAGATACGTCGCCTTTACATACTCCATATCCTTCCGCGAGCTTGAATGGCTCATCACGGCGGGATTGGTGCGGTTCTCGTACAACGAGGAAATCATGGATCTATAAGCATTCAATTTCGCATTGTATCGTGGCCCAATCAGAAGGAAGTACGTGTATTTCGTCTCCGCATCGGAAATCAGCGGCATGAAAGAGAGTGCTTCCCGCAAAATTTCGGAAGACATCAAGTCATCCCGCGCCATATAACGATCGAAGAAACTCGCCACGAAAATATTGGCATAGTTCCTGAACTTGCCATTTATTTCTTCATCGACGGATCTGTGGTACAGTTCAGAAAGATCCTTCAAACCGCTCCTGTCCGTTTGCGGCAAACCAACGACGCACAGCGCTCTGACCATGGTAAGAAACGCCAGGTCCTTATCGGGAATTCCGGACGAAGCCGCCAGTTGCGCCGCGCTCTCGGCATCATCGCGGCATCCTTGATAATCATCCGCATAGACATCCAGCAGCGCCCTCAGGGCATTCTTTCTGACACCTTCAATGCTCTGGTCCGTGCTGTGCTTCAGATTTCGCAGGGAGACGGCGACGACCGCACGATTTTCCACCGAGAATTTCGGTTCTTTTACATTGTAGTTCTTGTTCAGCCGCTCAAGGATTTTGTTGTAATCGCTGTCGCCGTTCTCCCGCTCCGGAAAGGGCAGGATGACAGCGTTCTTCGACGCCTCCTTGAACGCAGCTTCGTTATAGGAATCCAGGCCGAAATTGATCGCATAGTCGACGGCCATGTTCCCCGCGAACGTGAACAAGGCCGTGAGGACCGCCGCACCGCCGGCGACGCCGAAGCCCCCGGCGGCGAGCGCGCCGCCCCCGACCATCGCAAGGCCGTAGTTGGTCGCAGCCGCTCCGGAAAGTCCGGCGAGTTGGCCAATGAAGGAGCCGACCGAAGCGACGACCGGTGTGGCTGCGCCGCCGGAAAAGAAGACGGCGGCAGCGGCTGCAACCGATAATGCGGCAACCAGGGTGATGCCGATGATGGTGCCGGTGAGCCCGGCCCCGTACATGTCGTTGAGCGTCAGGGAACCGGGTCCCCAAAGTGCCCAGGCGGTCGCCGGGGTGGCGAGCACGCTGAACACGCTAAGGGGCAGCCAATGCTGGCAATTGCGTGGCATCATGGTCCGAACTTCAGCTTAACGAGGGCTCGGAACGATTGCGCTGTCAGCGGCACAATTCCAATGTGATCATTAGGCTGATGCCGGGTGGGGTATGGCCGCTAGCCCGGTGCGGGCACGCCCCCCTCCCGATGGAACTCCCGATGGGTGCCGCAATGTGTGTGCACAACTTCAGGGCTGGATGGGAACTGGTGGCGGCGACGGGGACGGAGGTCCGCCGAGGTCTTCAGAACAGCGGCTCGACCTTCGACTTGCTGCGGCGCTTGCTGCGTGACGGCTTCGGCGTTACCGGCAGCAGTCCCTCCCGCTGGGCGCAATGGTCGTGCCAGACATAGCCGGGACGCTCGGGAGTCCAGTACATGGGCTCCCCAAGCAGCACCTCGTCACCGCAGCAGGTGCAGGGCGGATATGGGCTGGATGTGTGTTCGGACCGGTCCATCACACTTGTATGCCAGTGTGGTCGCGGTCCCGTAAGTGATGCGGATCAAATCTGATCGCAAGCCGGAAGAAAAATTTGCGGCCGTCGCACCTGCCGGGCGACGGCCGCGGTACTTACGATCCCGGCCCGAGCGCTACGCAGACACGGTCGCGGCCCGCCATGCTGCCGCAGCCGTCCGCCCGCTGCGAGACGAAGCGCATGACCACGCGCTCGCCCTTCCCGGCCGCCTGCGGAGGCAGCAGGGCTTCCGCCACCTGGGTGGTGAATTGCGGGCTGATGCGATGGCCGCCCGTCGGCGGCGACTCGAGACTCGCAACCTGGATGGGCTTGGCGACGGGAGCCGGCGCCGGCGCTGCCGCCACCACCACGGGGGCCGGCAAGGGGGCGGGGGCCGGCGCCTGGACCGGGATGGGGGCAGCAGCCTGGACCTGCTCGGGCGCCGGCTCGGGACGCGGTTCCATCCGGCGCGGCTCGACGGCTTTCGACTCGGCGCGGGGCGCCGGAACGTCGGCCGATGCGACGACCACCGGCGCGGGTTCGGGCGCAGCGGACTTGGCTCCGGCGCGAGGCTTGGGCGCGTCGTCGGGCACCACGGCGAGTTCGATCGCCGAGGCGCCGGCGGCCTGCGACGGCTCCAGCGGCGCGGAGCCGCGCAGCGCCGGCGTCAGGGCCGCCAGGTACATCCGCGTCTCGCGCGGCAGGCGCTGCTTGCCGGCCAGATGCTGGGCGTAGCAGGCCGGACCGCAATTGTAGGCGGCCAGGAATCCGGGCGCCCCGAACAGGTCGTACATCTCGCGCAGGTAGGCCGTGCCGGCCATCACGTTGTCGCGCGGGTCGGACGGGTCCGATCCCAGGCCATACTGCGACCGCATCAGCTCGTAGGTGCCCGGCATCACCTGCATCAGGCCGATGGCGCCGGCCGAGCTGGTCAGCACCCTGCCGCTGCCCGTGGTGGCGCGGCCGTTGCTTTCGCGCATCATCACCGCGCGGATCCACTTTTCCGGCACGTCGAAACGCTGGGACGCCTCGCGAATCATCGGCACCCAGCGGGACAGCGGATCGCTGGGATCGGGCACGTAGGCCGTCTCCACCGGCGCGCTCACGGTCTGCGGCGGTTCGGTGGCGCAGCCGGCCAGCCCGAGGGCAAGGCACAGCATCGCGCCGGCGGCGTGGATCGTCGCGAGATTTCGTTTGGCCACAGGGGATTTCCGTGCTGTTGGCGCGGGGCAGGACAAGTGACGGAACGCTTTTTCATTGTATAGCCCACGCCTGTCAAGCGACATCGTGACCGTTTCTTGACGCCTGTCCCGAAGATGCCTCAAATATGCCTGATTGTTCCCTTGTATTTGGGTGGGCAATACAGATTTTCGGCAACTCTCGTTATGCCATTCTTCGGAGCCCGTGTGGACATGCGGGCCTACGGTCCGGCGGCCGGCAGCAGGCTCTCCCGGCTGCGACGGGGAGAACCTTGACGGAACATCGTGGCCACCCCTAATGGAAGAGGGTGGCCGTGCCTTACAACCAAGCAGCCGGCGGCGTGCCCTCGAACGGACTCGGTATCATGACTGCCCCCCAGAGGACCGCCTCCCCGGCCGCCCAGCCGCTCCATCCGCAACGGCCGGTGCCGGCGCCGGATCCGCCCGCCCGGCCCCGGCGGCGTTTTCCGCGCCCGCGCCGCCCTATCCGTCTGGTGCTGGCCCTGCTGCTCCTGGCGCTGCTCGCCGGCGCCGCCCTGCTCTGGCGTGGCCATGACCGGACGGCGGCCGTGCCGCCATCCGCCACCACCGCCGCCGCGCCGGAGCGGCCGGTGGAGCTGGCGGCGCTGGAGGTGACCACCATCGTGCCGCGCCATCTGGTCGACAGCGTCCGGCTCAGCGGTTCGGTCTCGCCGATGGAGCAGTCGGCGATCAAGGCGGAGGTGGCGGCGCGCCTGACCGAGGTGCTGGTCCGCGAGGGCCAGGCGGTGCGCCGCGGCGAGGTGCTGGCGCGCTTCGAGACGGTGGAGCTCGCCGCCCGCCTGAACGAGAAGCAGGCGAACCTGGAGGGTGCCCGCGCACAGCTCGTGCTCGCCGAGCGCACCCTGGCCAAGAACCGGACGCTGAACCGCAGCAACATCGTCTCCGACACCAGCCTCGACCAGGCCGAAAGCAGTCACGGCTTCCAGAAGGCGCAGGTCGATGCGCTCGCCGCCCAGGTCGAGCTGGCGCGCAAGGCGCTGCGCGATGCGGTGGTGGTGAGCCCGATCGACGGCATGGTCGCCGTCCGTTCGGTCAATCCCGGCGAGACGCTGGCGGTGAACGCCGCCATGTTCACCATCGTCGACCTGTCGCGGGTGGAGGTGGAGGCGACCGTCCCGGCCGAACAGGTGGCCCGGCTCGCCGTCGGCCAGGCGGTGCGCCTGCGGGTGGAAGGGTTCGGCGAGCGTGAATTCGCCGGCCGCATCGCCCGCATCAACCCGATGGCCCGCAGCGGCTCGCGCGCCATCCCGGTCTATGTCGCCGTCGACAACCCCGACGGCAGCCTGCGCGGCGGCATGTTCGCCAGCGGCGATGCCCTGGTGGCGGAGGCCGAGGGCGCCTTCGCCGTCCCGCCGGCCGCCATCCGCCATGACGGCGACGGCGACGGCGCGGGCGGCGACTATGTGCTGGTGGTCGCCGACGGCCGCACGGTGCGCCGCCCGGTCGCCCGGCTGGGCCTGTGGGCCCGTGGCGACCTGGTGCAGGTGCAGGGGCTGGCCGCCGGCGACCGCGTCGTCACCGGCAACCTGCCCGGCCTGACCGCCGGTCGCCCGGTGACCGTCGTCGGCGGCTGACACCATGCCGATCACCCGCATCAGCGTCGACAACCCGGTCTTCGCCACCATGATGATGGTGGCGCTGATGGTCCTCGGCCTGTTCTCCTACAACCGGCTCGGCGTCGACCAGTTTCCCGACGTCGACTTCCCGGTGGTGGTGGTCAGCACCAGCTATCCCGGCGCCAGCCCGGAGACGGTGGAAACCGACATCACCCGTCCGGTCGAGGATGCGATCAACACCATCGCCGGCATCAAGACGCTGACCTCGCGCTCCTACGAGGGCCAGTCGGTGGTGATCGCCGAGTTCGACCTGAAGACCTCGTCGGTGCAGGCGCTGCAGGACGTGCGCGAAAAGGTCTCGGCGATCCGCGCCACGTTCCGCGACGAGGTGAAGGACCCGCAGATCACCCGCTTCAACCCCGACGACCAGCCCATCCTGTCGATCGCGGTGACCTCGGACCTGCGCCCCTTGCGCGACCTAACCACCCTGACCGATCAGGTCGTCCTGAAGCGGCTGCAGAACGTCCGCGGCGTCGGCCGCGCCACCATCGCCGGCGGGGTCAAGCGCCAGATCCTGGTCCGCCTGAAGCCGGAGAAGCTGGAGGCGCTGACCATCGGCGTCGACGAGGTGATCGAGACCCTCGCCGGCGAGAACCAGGACGTCCCGGCCGGCACGGTCACCGGCGGCGGCAGCGAGCGCGTGGTCCAGGTCGAGGGACGGGTGCGCGACCCGCTCGACCTGATGGACCTGATCGTCGCCCGGCGCGGCGGCAGCCCGGTGCGGCTCGGACAGGTCGCCGAGGTGATCGACGGGCAGGAGGAGCAGGACACCGCCGCCCTGCTGAACGGCAGCCCGGCGCTGGCGGTCGACGTGGTCAAGGTCCAGGGCGCCAACACGGTGGAGGTCGCCCGCGGCCTGCAGGAGGCCATCCGGGACCTGCGGACCAGCGGCGCCCTGCCGCCCGACGTGTCGCTGGCCGTGGTGCGCGACAGCTCCCGCGGCATCACCAACTCGTTGAGCAACGTGCAGGAGACGCTGGTCGAGGGCGGCATCCTGACCGTGATGATCGTCATGGTCTTCCTCGGGTCCTGGCGCAGCACGGTCATCACCGCCCTGACGCTGCCGGTGGCGGTGCTCGGCACCTTCGGCGTGCTGGCCGCCCTCGGCTTCACCCTCAACATCATGACGCTGATGGCGCTGTCGCTGGCCATCGGCATCCTGATCGACGATGCCATCGTGGTGCGCGAGAACATCATGCGCCACCTCCACCGCGGCCAGGGCCACCGGCAGGCGGCGCTCGACGGCACGGCGGAGATCGGGCTGGCGGTGCTGGCCACCACCCTGACCATCGTCGCGGTGTTCCTGCCGGTCGCCTTCATGGGCGGCATCATCGGCCGCTTCTTCCTGCAGTTCGGCATCACCGTCTCGGCCGCGGTGCTGATCTCGCTGTTCGTCTCCTTCACGCTCGATCCGATGCTGTCCAGCGTCTGGTACGACCCGGCGGCCCACGGCCGGCATGGCCGCTCGGTCTTCGGCCGCTTCGCCGCCGCCTTCGAGCGCGGCTTCGAGGCGCTGGCCCGCGGCTATGGCCGGCTGTTGCGCTGGGGCCTGCGCCGGCGCTGGCTGGTGATCCTGGCGGCGCTGGCCATCTTCGTCGGCAGCTTCTTCCTGGTGCCGCGCATCGGGGTCGAGTTCGTTCCCGCCGCCGACCTCGGCGAGCAGATCGTCGAGGTGGAGACGCCGGTCGGCTCCTCCCTTGCCTACACCACGGCCAAGGTGCGGCAGGTCGAGGCGGCGATCCGCGAATTCCCGGAGATCGCCTACACCTACGCCACCGTCAACACCGGCGTTTCGGTCGGCCACAACCGCGGCAGCCTCTACCTGCGCTACACGCCGATCGACCAGCGCCGGCGCTCGCCCAACGATCTGGCGCCGCTGCTGCGCCAGCGCCTGTCGGCCATTCCCGGCGCCACCGTCGGCATCGCCATCCCCGGCGTCGGCGGCGTGCAGAAGCAGATCCAGGTGTCCGTGCAGGGCCGCGACATCGCCACGCTCGACCGCATCTCGCAGCAGGTCGGCGCCGCCATGCGCGGCATTCCCGGCTTCGTCGACATCGACAGCACGCTGAAGGCGGCCAAGCCGACCCTGGCGGTGCGGTTGGAGCGCGACCTCGCCAGCGACCTCGGTATCGGCACCGCCAAGGTGGCCGACAGCCTGCGCCCGCTGTTCGCCGGCGACACGGTGTCGAGCTGGAAGGCGCCCGACGGCGAGAGCTACGACGTGCTGGTCCGCCTGCCGGAAATCGACCGCGAGCACCGGGCCGACCTCGACCGCATCTACCTGTCCGGCGGGCCAAACGGCGGGCCAAACGGCGGGATGGAGGCCGGCGGCACGCCGCGCATGATCCCGCTGTCGCAGGTCGCGCGGGTGGAGACGACGCTCGGCGCCTCGCAGATCAACCGGCGCGACCTCCAGCGCGAGGTGAACGTCCAGGCCAACGTCCAAGGACGCGCCGCCGGCGATGCCGGCCGCGACCTTCAGGCGGCGCTGGCGAAGATCGACCTGCCGCCCGGCTACCGCATCGTCTTCGGCGGCTCGACCAAGGACATTGCCGAGACCAGCGGCTATGCCGCGCAGGCGCTGGCGCTGGCGGTCATCCTGATCTACCTGATCCTCGCCTCGCAGTTCGGCAGCTTCCTCCAGCCGCTGGCCATCATGGCCTCGCTGCCGCTGTCGCTGGTCGGCGTGTTCCTCGGGCTGCTGGTGGCGGGATCGACGCTGAACATCTTCAGCGCCATCGGCTTCATCATGCTGATGGGGCTGGTGACCAAGAACGCCATCCTGCTGGTCGACTTCGCCAACCAGGCGCGCAAGCGCGGGGTGGCCCTGCACGACGCGCTGGTGGAGGCCGGCATCATCCGCCTGAGGCCCATCGTCATGACGACCGCGGCGATGATCTTCGGCATGCTGCCGCTGGCGCTCGGCATCGGCGAGGGCGCGCAGCAGCGCGCGCCCATGGCCCACGCGGTGATCGGCGGCCTGCTGTCCTCGACCGTGCTGACCCTGCTGGTGGTGCCGGTGGCGCTGACCTATCTCGACGGGCTGTCGCGGCGGACGAAGCGGTGGTTCGCCCATCCCGACCCCCACCGGCCCGACCCCCACCGGCCCGACCCCCACCGGCCCGACCCGGGAAGCCAGCCGGCTGGTTCCGACTGAGCGGTTCGGGCGGCCTCAGGCGAAGGCCGGCGACCGCGCGGTGCTTTCCACCCCGACCGCCGGCAGCCCGCCGTCCACCCACCGGCCCGCCGCCTCGCGCCCGGCGTCGAAGAGCCAGCTCAGGAACCCCCAATCGGTCATCAGCTTGGAATAGACGCCCAGGTCCTGGAGATGCTCGTCGGCCGTGATCAGGTGCAGGCGCGGCCCGTCCGCCCGTCCGGCCAGGCTGTGCAACTCCTGCAGCAGGGTGGCGTTGAAGGTGATCTGGTTCAGCCGGGCGGCGATGCCGGCCGGATCCTCCGGCGTGGTGGCGCAGGTCAGCGGGTTGATCGCCACCACCAGCAGGTCGGCGTCGGGACAGGAATCGGCCAGCGGCGACAGCGGCGGATTGGCGAGATAGCCGCCGTCCCAGTAATCCTGCCCGTCGATGCGGACGGCGCGGAACAGGTGCGGCAGGCAGGCGGAGGCCAGCAGATGGTCGACCCCGACCTCCCCCTCGTCGAACAGCCGGAGCGCGCCGGTGCGGACGTTGCTGGCGCTGACGAACAGCCGCAGCCCGGCGCGGCGGATCAACTCCGGCTCGACCATCTCGGTCAGCAGGCCGCGCAGCGGATGGAAGTCGGCCGGCTGGGTCTGGTAGGGGGTGATCCAGCGCCGCGTCCACTCCATCAGGTGGGTGCCGGGCGCATGGTCGACGTTCCAGCGGCCGAACAGCCGCCCCGACAGGCCCGGCTGGATCGGCCCCAGCCGTCCGGCGTCGCTGACCCGCTTCCAGAATCCCGCCAGCTCCGCCCGCGCGCCGTCGCGCCCGCCGCGTGCCCAGCCCTGCACCAGCATCGCCGCGTTCATCGCCCCGGCGCTGGCGCCGCTGACGCCGGCCAGCTCGACGTCCTCCTCCAGCAGCCGGTCGAGCACGCCCCAGGTGAAGGCGCCATGCGCCCCTCCCCCCTGGAGCGCCAGCGCCAGCCGGGGACGCGGCAGGGCATGGCGCGGTTCCGGCGGCGGCAGTCGCGGCATTCCGGCGGCAGGCGCCGCAGCCGATGCCACAGCCGGCGCAACAGCCGGTACCGGGCGCAACCGGTCCAATAGCCTGCGGATGATGGTCATTGTCGGCAGCCCCATACTTTCATGCTGCACTGCAACATGAGAGGGGCGGCGGACCGTGGCAAGGGGGCTATGCCGTCGGGGAGCGCCTGTCGGCAGGGCGCCCCAAGCCGGCGAGCCGCGATCCCCAGGCGGGAGGTTCGTCCATGGGGGGGCCGGCAGGGGGGGCCGGCAGGGGGGGGCCGGCAGGGCGGTCCGGCGCCCCCGCCCCGCCCGTCCGGAACCGCCTCCTACGCCCGGCCGATCGCCGGCATGTCGGGGACGATGCGCACCGGCACGCCCTTGGCGGCCGGGGTCTTCGACGCCTCGTCATGGTACCACAGCGGGATCAGCGGGTTCATTTCCGGGTAATAGGAGCCGATGCAGCCGCGCGGCAGCCGGAAGGGCGTGACCGTCAGGCCGCCCACCCGCCGATCCACGCCGTCGCCGGCGTCGCTGGCAAGCCCGACCACCTGCCCTTCCCGCAAGCCGGCCGCCACGATGTCGTCGGGGTGCATCAGCAGTACGTCGCGGGTGCCCTCGATGCCGCGCAGCCGGTCGGAATAGCCGTAGATCGTCGTGTTGAACTGGTCGTTCGAGCGCATGGTGATCAGCCGCCAGCGCCCCGGCGCGTCGTCGAACCCGACGGCCCGCAGCTTGCCCGGCGGCGTGAAGTGGGCCTTGCCGGACTCGGTCTTCCAGATGCGCTCGCGCGCCGGATTCCCGCGATAGAAGCCGCCGGGCGTGAACACCCGCTCGTTGAAGCGGTGGAACTGGTCGGGATAGGTCTCCTCGATCGAGGCACGGATGCGGCGGTAGTCGGCCACCCACCCGTCCCAGGTCACCTTCGGGTTCGGCGGCAGGGTCGCCTTGGCCATGCCGGCGACGATGGCGACTTCCGATTTCAGGTCGGGGCTGGCCGGGGTGTTGTTGCCGAGCGAGCCGTGGATGCAGCTCAGGCTGTCCTCCATCGTCACCGCCTGGGCGCCGCTCGCCTGCAGGTCCTCTTCCGACCGCCCCAGGCAGGGCAGCAGGAAGGCGACCTCGCCGTTGATCAGGTGGCTGCGGTTCAGCTTGGTCGCCACCTGCACCGTCAGGCGCATGCCAGTCCAGGCCTTTTCCATCCGGTCGCGCTCCGGAATGGCGCGGACGAAGTTTCCACCCAGGCCGATGAACGCCCTGACCTCGCCGGACAGGATCTTTTCGCAGGCCTTGACGGTGTTCAATCCTTCGGTGCGCGGCGGTTCGAAGCCGAACTGCCCGGCCAGCCGATCGAGCGGCACCAGCTCCGGCTTCTCGGAGATGCCGACGGTCCGCTGCCCCTGGACGTTCGAATGGCCGCGCACCGGCGAGATGCCGGTGCCGTCGCGGCCGATGTTGCCCTTCAGCAGCCAGAGGTTCACCAGCGCGGCGAGGTTCTCCGAGCCGTGGACCTGCTGCGTCAGCCCCATGCCGTACATGGCGATGGAGCGGTCGGCCTCGATGTAGATGTCGGCGGCCTGCTTCAGCTCCCCTCGGGTCAACCCGGACTCGCGCTCGATGTCCTCCCAGGCGACGGCATCGACCCGCGCCTTCATCTCCTCGAACCCGACGGTGTGGCGGGCGATGAAGTCGGGATCGATGACCGGCGTCCCCGCCTCGGCCTGCCGCTGCTCCTCCGCCGCCAGCACATGCTTGATCAGGCCGGTGATCGCCGCGATGTCGCCGCCGGCCTTGAGCTGGAAATAGAGGGTGGAGATCTGCGTCTCCTTGCCGGTCAGCATCTCCAGCGGGCTCTGTGGATTGCGGAAGCTCTCCAGCCCCTTTTCCCGCACCGGATTGAAGGTGACGATCTTCACGCCACGCTTGACGGCGTCCTGCAGCGGGTGGAGCAGCCGCGGACTGTTCGAGCCGGTGTTCTGGCCGAAGAAGAAGATGGCGTTGCAGCTCTCGAAATCGTCAAGCACGCAGGTGCCGACCGGCGAGCCGATCAGCTTCTTCAACGCGACCGAGGTGGTCTCGTGGCACATGTTGGAGCTGTCGGGCAGGTTGTTGTGCCCATAGAGCCGCGCGAACAGCGCATAGAGGTAGGAGGTTTCCAGGCTGGCGCGGCCGGAGGAATAGAACACCGTCTGGTCCGGCGCGATTCCGCGCAGCTCGGAGCCGATGGCGGTGAAGGCCTCGTCCCAGCCGCAGGGAACGTAGCGGTCCGTGGCCCGGTCATAGCGCATGGGATGCGTCAGCCGTCCCTGCTGCTCCAGGTCGTAGTCCTTCCAGCCTTTCAGCTCGCTGACCGTATGTTCGGCGAAGAAGTCCGGCGTGCAGCGCCGGCTGGTCAGCTCCCAGATGGTTGCCTTCGCACCGTTTTCGCAGAATTCGAAGGTGTGGGGCTTGGCGGGCTTTCCCCAGGCGCAGGACACGCACATGAAGCCGCCCGGCTTGTTCTGCCGGCGCAGAGTGTTCAGCACCGCGGGGGACGGACGCTCCTCCCCCATGATGCGGGCCATGGACCCGACGGATCCCCAGCCGCCGGACGGCTGGTCGGAATGCACGGTGTTGTCGTCGTCCGACAGTCCATCGACGCTCATCGGGGCTGGCCTTCATAAAGCTGGGCTTCGAAGGCGGTCGCCGCCACCACATGGCCGTCGACCGCATACGGAAGTCCAACCCCGCAGATGGCGGCATGTTCCGTTCCGCCGGCAACGGTGCCCGGTACCGGGGAAACCGGCCGGTCACGTCAGGCACACCGGCCGGACGGCATCGCCGCCCGGCCGGAAGCCGTAATGGAACGCCGCCGCAGGTTCAGGCGGCGGATGCCTGTCCCAGGCGGGCCGCCACGGCCTCCCAGTTGACGAGCTGATCCACGAAGGCCTTGAGATAGTCGGGACGACGGTTGCGGTAGTCGACGTAGTAGGCATGCTCCCAGACGTCGCAGCCGAGCAGCGCGTGCCGGCCATGGGCCAGCGGGTTCTCGCCGTTCGGGGTCCGCATCAGGGCGAGACGCCCGTCCGCCTCCTCGGTCAGCCAGACCCAGCCGGATCCGAACTGGGCGACGCCCTCCTTGACGAAGCCCTCCTTGAAGGCGTCGACCGAGCCGAAGCTGTCGACGAGACGGCGCTCCAGTTCCCCGGGCACGGCACCGCCGCCCTTCGGCTTCATCCAGGTCCAGAACTGGATGTGGTTCCAGTGCTGGCCGGCGTTGTTGAAGATGGCCTGGGCCGACGGATCGCCGAAGGAGCGCCTGACGAGATCCTCCAGCGACAGGCCGGCGAAGGGCGATGACGGCACCAGCTCGTTGAGCTTGGCCACATACGCGGCATGGTGCTTGCCGTGGTGCAGCGTCATGGTTTCCTGCGACATCGCCGGCCCCAGGGCGTCGGGCGCGTAGGGCAGATCAGGGAGAACGAACGCATCAGCCATCGGTTTTCTCCTTCCCGAAAGCCGTTCGGCCATTGCAAGGGCACGCTGGAACGGCTAAATTTCCAAGAACAAACTTGTTTTATCAACCCGTCAGGCAATATGTCAACCTTGAGCTTGGAAAATGGTTCCTGGTCACCGCGTCCGGTGGCCGACCGGCTGCTGACGCTTCTGAAGACGCGCGGCCCGCAGACCACGACCGACCTTGGCCGTGCGCTTGGGACCACGCCGGAGAACGCGCGCCAGCAACTGGGCAAGCTCGCGACGGAGGGCCTCGCCGAGGCCAGCAGCCAGCCACGCGGCGTCGGGCGGCCCGCCCAGATCTGGCAGCTCACGGCGGCCGGGCACGCCCGCTTTCCGGATACCCATGCCGAACTGACGGTGCAGATGCTGCACGCGGTCCGCGAAAGGCTGGGGCAGCAGGCGCTCGATGTGCTGATCGAGTCGCGGGAAGCCGCGACCGAGGCGGCCTACGCGGCCGAGATGGCGGGGACGACCGGCCTGCGTGACCGCGTCGCCGCTCTGGCGTCCATCCGCGACCGCGAGGGCTATATGGCGGAATGGCGGGAGGAGGCCGACGGCGCGCTGCTCCTCATCGAAAACCACTGTCCGATCTGTGCGGCCGCCGCGGCCTGCCAGGACTTCTGCCGTGCAGAGCTGGCGGTCTTCCAGCGGCTGGTCGGGCCGGATACCCGCATCCGGCGCATGGAGCACATCGTGGCCGGGGGGCGACGCTGCGCCTACCGGATCGAACCCGCCGATGCCGTTCCGGGTTGACGGCGCGCCACCGCGTCCGCGCTGTTTCGACACCGGGAAAGCGAAGGCTGGCCGACGATGCCCCCTCCCTCCCCCGGCTTGCAACGCGGGCTCGCAACGGTGCGGGCGGCCCGGCTCCGATTGAACCGGCACCTCCCGCGCAGTACCGTCCGCTCGGAAAGTGAGGGGCAGGAGCCATCATGGAAGATCACGCTCGGGCTTCCTATTCGGACGCCGACCTTGCCAGGGCGCAATCCTATAAGGCACGAGACTATCCCAAGCAGGTCGACCCCGCGGTCGAAAGGCTGGTCGGGGACATGATGTCGGGCTTTGCGGACAAGTGGACGGTCGTCATCCTCGACACGCTGTGGGAGGACGGGACGCTGCGGTTTTCCGAGATCGCCCGCCGGATCGACGGCATCAGCCAGAAGATGCTCACGCAGACGCTCCGACGCATGGAGCGCGACGGCCTGGTTATGAGGCGGGTCTACGCCAGCGTGCCGCCGAAGGTCGAATATACCCTCTCTCCGCTCGGCCTCACGCTGGGCGCGGCATTCTGCAATGTCTGGATTTGGGCGGTGGAGAACCATGACGCGGTGACCGCCGCCAGGAGGACGTTCGATCGGGAGCAGCCGTAGCTCCCGTCGACCGCAAGCGGCCCAGGCGCCCCGCCCAGGCGTTCCGCCCTGAGGGATGCCCCGCCCAGGTACCCCGCCGAAGTGCCCCGCCGGCAGCGCGGGGGCGATGCCGGCCGGTCCATGGCCTCAGGCCGGGTTGATCATCGCGAAGACCTTGTCGAAATTTCCGGTCTGCTCGGCCGTCCGCTGCGGCATGACGCGCTGAACCAGGACCTCGTTCGGCGTCTCAGGCGCACACAGCAGCTCCACCGCTTCGGACACGAACGCACCCAGAGGCATGGCGCGCGGGTTCTCCGACTGCCCGGGCGTCAGATCGGTCGCCACGAGCGGCGGCGCGATCTCGACGACCGAAATGTCCGTTCCGCGCAGTTCATGACGCAATCCCTGGGTCCATGAATGGATTGCGGCCTTCGTGGCGCTGTAGGTCATGGCCTCGGCCCGCGGCACGAAGGCAAGGCCGGAGGACACGGTGACGACGGCCGCCTCGCGCTTTGCCCGCAGATGGGGCAGCAGCGCCGCCGTCAGGCGGATCGGTGCGAGCAGATTGGTGGCAACCGTCCGCTCCACGAGGTCGAGGTCGTAGGGTTCCTCCAGGACCTTTTCCAGCTCCATGATGCCGGCATTGTGGATGACGGCGTTCAGATCGGGATGGCGCTCCGTCACCATCGCCGCAAAGCGTTTCAGGCTTCCGGCATCCGTCACATCCAGCGCGTATCCGTGCATGCCTGCGTTGGCGTCCAGCGTCGCCTTCAGCGTGCCGGGGTTCCGGCCGGTGATGATGACCTGCGCACCACGCGACGCGAGCGCCTCGGCCAGCCCCCGGCCGATTCCGGAATTGCCGCCGGTTACGAGGATGGTCGCCTTCGAAAAGTCCATGATCGTCTTCCTTCCCAGCCAGTCCGGCCGCAGGGTTATTCCCATCACTCTCCGGTGGGAAGTAGGCACCTTCCGGTAAGTAACGGACTGTGGCGACACCATGGCCTCCTGGGTCACGTGGTCGTCAGCCGCGCGTGACGCGCACGGCGTCGCCCGTTCCGGAAATGGATCGCCACGTCCAAGGGCGCCGCCTTCGGCGTTCGGCTCCCCATCCTCATCCGGACGACCCGGCTCCCGCCTGTCCCGGGACGCCGCGGGCCGGTGAGCGGCCCCGGTCAATCATGCCGTCCGCTCCTGGTCGAGCCCCAACTCCTCGATCATCGCGTTGCGCATCACGAATTTCTGGATCTTGCCGGTCACCGTCATCGGGAACTCCTCGACGAAGCGGATGTATTTCGGGATCTTGTAATGGGCGATCGCTCCGCGGCAGAAGGCGACGACGTCCTCCTCGGCCAGCGCCGCCCCCGATCTTGGCCGGATCCAGGCGCAGAGCTGCTCGCCGAACTGCCGGTCCGGCACACCGAACACCTGCACGTCGGCGATGTCCGGGTGGGTGTAGAGGAACTCCTCCACCTCGCGCGGGTAGATGTTCTCGCCGCCGCGGATCACCATGTCCTTCAACCGGCCGACGATGTTGCAATAGCCGTCGGCGTCGATGGTGGCGAGGTCGCCGGTGTGCATCCATCCGGCCGCGTCGATCGCCGCCGCCGTCTGCTCCGCATCGCCCCAGTAGCCGCGCATCACCGAATAGCCGCGGGTCAGCAGTTCCCCCGGCGTGCCCGGCGGCACGATCCGCCCCTCGGCATCGACGATCTTCACCTCCAGATGCGGCTGGATGCGACCGACCGTGGAGACCCGCCGCTCCAGCGGATCGTCGGTGGAGCTCTGGAAACTGACGGGGCTGGTCTCGGTCATCCCGTAGGCGATGGTGATCTCGCGCTGGTTCATCTCCGACACCACGCGCTTCATCACCTCGATCGGACAGGGCGATCCGGCCATGATGCCGGTGCGCAGGCTCGACAGGTCGTAACGGCCGAAATCGGGATGGTCGAGCAGTGCGATGAACATCGTCGGCACGCCGTGCAGGCCGGTGCAGCGCTCCTCCTGCACCGCCGACAGCACGGCGACCGGATCGAACCCCTCACCCGGGATCACCATGCAGGCGCGGTGGGTGACGCAGGCGAGATTGCCCAGCACCATGCCGAAGCAATGGTAGAAGGGCACCGGGATGCACAGCCGGTCCGCCTCGGTCAGGCGCATCGCCTCGCCGATGAAGAAGCCGTTGTTGAGGATGTTGTGGTGGGTCAGCGTGGCGCCCTTCGGGCTGCCGGTGGTGCCGCTGGTGAACTGGATGTTCACGGGATCGTCGAACTGCAGGATTCCGGCCAGCCGTCCCAGCTCCGCGACGTCGGCCGGTCTGGCGAGCGCCGGCAGTTCGTCGAAGTTCAGCATGCCGGGAGTCCGCTCGGCCCCCAGGCGGATCAGGTGGCGCAGCGTCGGCAGCCGCTCCAGCTTCAGCGCCTTGCCCGGCGCACGGTCCCCGGCCCCGTCGAGTTCCGGCGCCAGGGCGCGCACCATGCCGATGTAGTCGCTCGACTTGAAGGCGGGCGACAGGATCAGCGCGGCGCAGCCCACCTTGTTGACGGCGTATTCCAGTTCGTGCAGCCGGTAGGCCGGGTTGATGTTGACCAGCACCAGTCCGGCCTTCGCGGTGGCGAACTGGGTGAGCACCCATTCGGAATTGTTCTGCGACCAGATGCCGACGCGCTCGCCCGGTTTCAGGCCCAGCGCCACCAGCCCGGCCGCCATCGCGTCCACCCGCCGCCGGAATTCCGAATAGGTCCAGCGGACATCCTGGTGCCGGACGACCAACGCCGGCCTGTCGGGCGACAGCGCCGCCATGCGGTCCAGATGCGCGCCCATCGTTTCACCCAGCAGCGGCGTCGCGCTGGCGCCATGCACATAGCTCTGCGTCAGCGGATTGCTGATCGTCGGCAAGATCGCTTCTCCCTTCATTCCTTCGACCTTCGGTCTTCCTGCGCGCGCCGCCGCATCCGGCCGCGCGTGCCCATTATCTGGTTACGCCCATGATAATCTGTAGCGTTAACAATGAGCAACGTGGCGGACGGGCAGGCTCGGGCGCGGCAGGGAGCATTGGCGGCGCAAGGCGGCGTCACCGATCATCGAGCCCAGGCCGCTGGACAGGTCCCGGACGCGGCCGCCCCAGATCCACGGCATCGTTGAAGATTTCATCTCCCCGACGCTCCGGAGAGCCATATGCGATGCCCCGGCCCGGAACTCTTCCAGGGGTTGCGCGCCTGATTTGCCGGGATATGTTTACCGCTCGCGTCGAAGGGCTGGCCCCCATCCAGCGCAATTCCGGCCGCGAGATCGATACTGTGGCTGATTTCCAAGTCTCGGGGTGCTGACAGTGAACACGATGATGGCCGCAACCACGCCTCTTGCCTCCACCCGCAGCCCGCCTCGTTCGGGAGCCGGAGCTTCCACCCCCCGCGCAGGCGGTTTCCGCAAGAGCCGGACCGTCTCGGCCGTCCTTCTCGCCTTGCCCGCCCTGGGGTTCCTGTTCAGCTCCCCGGCATGGGCGATCGACTGCCGCAAGGCCTCTACCGCCATCGACCATATGATCTGCGGGGACAAGGCGTTGCAGAAGGCGGATGCCGCCCTGGGGTCCGCCTATTCCGCGATCCTGAAGGCTGCGCCCGACGCGGAGATCCGCGCCATGCTGGTCGCCAGCGAGAAGCGGTGGCTCGCCCGCCGCGACGACCGGCTCGGCCATTTGAGCGAAGCGGACGATGCGCCCGACGCGGACACGCAACGCAAGATCCTGTTGGACGCCATCCAGGCCCGCACGCGGGAGCTCACGCGCCGCGCCAAGGACAATGAGGGCGAGCCCAATCTGATCGCGGTCGCCCGCGACCAGCGCCGCTTCGCCGGCCGATTCACCGGCGGTCCGTTCGCCGGTTTCTCCACCTCCTGCGACTTCCTCCCCGGCCGCGACAGCTACAGCTACGGCTGCTTCGGCACCCAGAGCTATCAGAACCGGGACCGGGTCTGCGCGCTGACCCAGGATTGGGCGAGCGGCAGCGTCTCCGAGACGCGCACGGTCGGGCAGGTGGTCGGCGGCAAGCTCACGATCGTCGCGAGCTGTTCGATCGGGTCCGGCGACGCCGGCGACGCCTGCCCCGACCCGGACGCCCCCGCCAGCCAGCAGGGCCATTGGCAGAAGCCCGCTCCCGACGCGGCCACGCCCGAGGCTCCGCCGGCCGAGCCGCAGCCCCAGATCGATGCCGAGCTTCAGCGTGACCCCGACGATGCCTGGATCAGCGACTGCCTGACCAAGCCGACCTATCCGCCGGCCGATCAGGTCGCCGGCGGCAACGCGGGCGATCGGAAGACCACGCCGGCGCAATGACGCGAAACCACAGGCGGGCGCCCGCGGGACGCTCCCTGGGATGGAGGAGGATGCCCTCGTGACCGCAGCCATGCCGCCCGGCACTCGAACGGGCGACCGCCCCCCTCGCCACCGCGCGCCTCGCCACCGCTGCCGCCGGGTCCTGCTTCCGGCCCTGGCGCTCGGGCTCGGCACCCTCGCACTGGCGGGCACCGCCCAGGCGGCCGGCGGTTGCGCCGGCAAGCCGACGCGGGTCGAGCAGATGATCTGCACCGACCCCGACGTGTCGGCGCTCGATGGCGAGTTGAAGGCGCTCTTCGACCGGATCGAGGACGAGACTAACGGTATCGACGGCGAGACCGGCCAGGTCTCCGATCCCTTCGGCGCGGATCATGCGCGCTGGCGGGAGCAGGTTCGCGACGCCTGCCGGGACACGGCCTGTCTGAAGCGGGTCTATACCGCGCGCATCGCCGAGGTGCGCCGGACCTGGAGTCAGGCGCTGTCGGACGCGCCGCCCTCGCAACAGCCGGCCTCCTCCCGGCACCCCGGCTCCCGGCATTATGTGAATGTCCGCTTCGGATTCTCCGTGGACGTTCCCGGCGATCTCGTGGCGGAGCCGCCCCCGGACAACGGCGACGGGCAAGCCTACCATTCGGCCGATGGCAGCCTGCATCTGACGGTTTCGGGGCTGATCGATGCCGCCGAAGAGGGGCTCAAGTCCTTCGTGGCCTCCGATCAGAAAGCCTGCCTGCGCCAGCCGCCCGAATACCTCGTGCGCAAACCCGATTGGATCGTGTTTTCCTGCACGACCGCGACAGGCCTCCTGTATCAGAAGACCCTCCTTCAGGGTGGGCGCGGCGGGGCGTTCATCAGTTTGCGCATCCGCTATCCGGCGAGCGAACAGGCGCGCTGGAACGCGGCCGTCGCCATGGCCTCGAAGTCGTTGCGTCTCACGGGCGCATCCGACCCGAAGTGATCGATCCGGAGCTGTTCATGAAGTCCCTCCTTCCCTGGTTCGCCGGCCTCTTCGTCGTGGCCTCCGGCCTCGTGGGCGCCCATGCCGCCGAGTCGAGCCCGGCCGGGGTGCCGCCGCTCCCCTGCAACGGCAAATCCTCCTGCCGGATGGACGGATTCTCGGTGCAGGTCGGAGATTGTGCCGACAGTTCCTCTTTCGGCGCGGTCTCCGCCCCAAAAGGCTCCGACGGCGTCGACCTCAACGACCGCATCGACGGCAAGGGCCATGCGGTCGCCCGTCTGAAGGACAGCCAGTTCGTCTGCATCGCCGCGATCGCGCGACGGGGGGACGTCCAGCGCCACTATGTCATCGCCGTTCCGACCGCGAGCGTACCGGCCTGCAAGGGCAAGGAATTGTGCCGAAACGCCGACCATCCGGTCACGTGGTACAAGGCCAGGACGGGTAAGTCCTGCCATCGCGTCGGCGAAGGCGGCTATGCCGGCGACTGTGCCGCCGGCTGGGTCGACGAAGGCGACCTCGATCAATACGCCAATGGTTTCTGATCGTCTTTGGCCTTCGCCATCCGCCTCCGTATCAAGGAGACATCACGTTGAGACTCGTGCGACCTTCCTCGCTCGCGGCGATCGCCTTGGCACTCTGCCCTGCCTCGATCGGATCGGCGGCAGCCGAGCCGGTGCCCCACGTCGTCTCCAAGATCAAGCACCTGCGCTTCGTGGCGCTCGGCGAACTGCCTGCGGCCCCCGCCCGTGCCAATCAGGGCGACGGCTGTTTCGGCGCCCCCCCGCAGCCGCCATCCGAGGCGGCTCGTGCGGTTGCCGTCCGGGGCTGGCACGTGATCGGCGACGTTCCGCTCGGCCGCTACCGGGCGGTCAGCTTCGCGTCCGACATAGAGAACGGGACCAGCGGCACCTGCGTCGTTCATGACGGCAATGTCGGCGTCTTCGACGGCGGCCGCCTCGTCGCCCTCGTCTACGGCAAGGCCGGGGATGATGCGCTCGGCACGATCAGCGCCGGCGAGAATGACAGCGTGCGTATCATGGACGGCGACATCGACGAGGCCGAGATCGGCATTCTGAGCGTGCAGGCGGACGGGATCCTGCTGCTGGCTCCTCTTCCCAAGGAAGAGTCCGTATGCGGCGGGCGCGGGACGGTGCCGAACATCAAGGGCATGCCGATCGACGAGGCGCGCGCCGCCCTCATCGCCAAGGGCTGGACCCCCGTCCGGCAAACACCAAGCACGGATCCGCGCGAACAGGCTCTTGTCCGGCAGGGCGTCATCGAGGTGAACGGTTGTTCCGGGACCGGCCTCGGCTATTGCAGCTTCGATTACAAGGGTCCCGCGGGCTCCCTGTCGGTCACGACCATCGGCGAAGCGGACATGCCCGAGGTGATACGGGAAAGCGTGCACTGCCAATGACGGCCTTCCCATGCGTATGGTTTCGACCCCCGACACGGAAAGCAAACAGATGAGGTTCCCTGTCACACTCGGCGGCACCGCCTTGGCGCTTGCCCTCGTTTCCGCCCTGCCCTCGGTGGCGGTGGCGGCACCGGCGCAGCCCTCCTTCGACTGCGCGAAGGCCGCCTCGCAGGTGGAGAAGACCATCTGCGCCGATGGCGCGCTCGCCAAGGCGGATGCCGACATCGCCCGGATCTATCAGGAGCGCCTGCAAGCGTTCGATCCGGCGACCGCCCGCTTGCTCGTGCGGGACCAGACCCGGTTCCTGGCATCGCGCGAGCGCGTCTTCGGTCCCGGCTTCGGCGATGCCAAGCCGGCGAAACTCCTGTTGGACGTGCTCAAGGACCGGGCGAAGTTCCTGCGCGGCCTGCGCCTGCCGGCCACCGACGGCCTTGTCGGGCATTGGGCCAACGTCACCGGGCTGCTCGCCATCAGGCCCGGCGCCAATGGCCAAATCGACATCGGCATGGATACCAACGAGCCGGTGACGGCCCGGTGGGTCTGCAGCCTCGCCGGCACCGGCCGGGTGGTCGATGGCGTCCTGGAGGTCCAGGTGGAGGATGGCTCCGCCCTGCGGCTGAAGCGCGAGGGTCAGGCCGTCGAGGTGAAGGCGGTGCCGCCAACGGGCAAGACCGACTGGATGCCCGACTATTGCGGCATGAACGGATCGGTCGCGGGGACCTACTTTCCCACCGCACCGTCCAAATAGAAATCCGGCCCGGCCGCCTCGCGGCGGCCGGCTTTCACAGGGAACCGTCCTCGCGATAAAGGCCCTGGATCTGTGTCAGCCGCGCCGCTGCATCGGCCTGCCAGAGGACGCGCGCCGAGACCCTGCAAACGGGTCCGTCCCGGCGTAGCACCCGCTCGCCCCATCCGGGCAGCTCGGAGACGGTCGGAACGAAACCCTCCCCTTGAAGCGCCTCGGCCATGTCGCTGAGCGGCGTTCCAATGGGAAAGCGCCGCCGGAAGCAGGCATCGAACTCGGTCGATGCCTGCTTCCAGCCGAGTCCACCGAGCCCTTCGGCCAGCGCACCGGCCTGCCGCCCGTGGATCTGCGCCCAGACGCGCTGCCTGGGGCCGCTCACTGCGAGGAATGCCGCCAACGCCCCGAAAGCGAGGGCCACGGAAGCGAAAACGGGCTTCAGGCGGTGCGGCGCCATCATTTCCGTCTCGCACGCAGCCGCCGGATCATTGGACCCCGGCACCGTTCCCAGCCGCATGGGCTCCAAGCATCCGCTCCAGCACTGCCGCACGCTCGGCCGTGCGGTCGACGCGGCAGGCATTGCTGTCGAGCATCGCGGCCGTGCCGCCATCCTCCGCCGGCGCACAGGAGGCGTCGCGCGAGGCGATCCATTCCAGCTCCTCGCTGCGCAGGGCCGACTTCCGTGCCAGGTCGAGCACCGCGCGGAGCGCCATAGACCTTGTTCAATCGCGCGTCCTGGTAGTCCAATTCCGTGCCGATGCAGTCGTCCGCCGCAGCGGTGAAGCCGTTGCTCGCGCCGACGCAAGCCTTATAGGACGGGCGGGTGGGAGCCATGGCCGGCGCCGGATCGGGTGCCGTCTCCGGCTCCGCCTGGGAGGCGGAGGACGCGGTCGAGGTTTCCGGGTCGGACAGGAACGGTGCACTCTAAGGCCCGGCCCGCCGCTTCCCGGGCGCTCCCCTGGTCGACGATCCAGGCAAGGCGTCCCTGCTGATCGACCGCGAAGGACGCCCAGAGGGCCGGCGCCTGCGGTGCCTCCTCGTCAAGCTGGCCGCCCGGATGGAAGCGTTAGGAGCCGCCGCTGTTGTAGGGCGAGTTCGGCGCCGTGGGCGGAAGGCCCATCGGGTTGCCCCAGCAGGGGATGCCGGGCGCGCATTGCGCCCAGGCGGATGAGGGCCCCAGAAGCAGGACGAGTGCGATCAATCGCATAACCGTCGGACTCATCGGCTTTCCGGTCATCCTCTTGCAGGACCTTTGACGGTTTCGCTGGCGTGCGGAACGCTAGCAACATGCCCGGGACGAAGCAACGGAGGAGCGAACAGGTAGATCCCGAGCCTCGCTCTGGCTATTGTCCTGCTGGTACCATATACCATTGGTTTCACTGTCTTGCTTCGCAGGCTCATGCTGATAGGAAGTGATGAACGGCCATGGTAGCAGCGGCTCTTGTTTACTTGTCCTGTGTGATCACGACGATCAATGGCCCGAAAGGGATCGATCTTTCCCTGGACGAGGCCAATCAGCAAGTGACGATGGTGTTCGCGCCAACTCGGGATTTCCCCCAGCGGACCTACCGCTTGCCGGCGAGCTTTTCCGCCAGGACTGTCGACTTCGTCTTGGATATGTACGGCAACAAAACCTATTACGAAGTGAGCCGAATCGATCTGTCCTTCACCGAGGATCACAATGCGGGCATCCCGCCCAACCCGGGCAAGTGCAGCTTGCAGAAGGCAGAGCAACGGGCTTTCTGAACCGCTTGATCGGGCGCATTGCCTGATCGCACCTGCAAAGCGTGCCGTCGCCGATCCGGGATCCCGGCGGGACCGGCCTGTCGAATTCGAGGATCCATTCCGATGCGCATCATGATGGCTGCGGTCACGCTTCTCGCGATCCTGCCGCTCCAGGCCATGGCGGCCAGCGACGCTTCGAGCGATATCACCGTGCGGACCGAGCGCTTCCCGAGGCCGCCCTATTCCGGTGCGAATTACTACATCTACGAGCGGGACACGCAGGTCATCTGCACCAAGCTCGAAGTCTGCAACAAATACGGCCAGTGCTCGTCTGAATATGTCGCCGGCCCGTACAAGGACCAGATCGACGTCAAGACCGGCGCCCCCTACGGCACGACGCCCCCGGTGGCGATCCGGCGAACCTCGCTGGCCAAGCATGTCTGCCTGACGCGGTTTCATCTTAACAAGCCGTAACGACCCCGCACCGGATTCAGTGAGGCAGCGGGATCTCTGTCGTCTTGGCCGGGGGCGCTGTTCGCAGGCCGGCACGCCGACGACCACGGCGGACGGCGACTGCTCCGACGGGCAGCCGGGCACATCGAAATCGAACAAGTTCGGGCACCGCCTCTTCCGCCAAGTCTCGCAGGACCGGCGTGCCCGACCACCGACACGTGATTTGGCGGAGTTCCTTAGCGGCGGCGGCCATCCATGATAGGAATAAATGGCCACCCTTGCCGTTGGAGCTTGAGCATGTGCGACCACCTTCTCCTCGCCGCCCCATCGGGAAGGCGATGCTGCGTCACGCTCACTTGCCCGCTTCCCTGTCACCCCGGCGGCTACCCGGCCGGCGATCTGAGCGATGGAACAGATGCGGATTCCCTGTTCCAAATGTTCCATGCGGAGGGCCATCGGACCGGAAAGGGACCGACGCACGCCGCGGCCGGTTCTCGGGATGGACCATGCCGGCGGCTGGCAAGCGACTCCCCGATGCACTAAACAAGCCCGCACCACGCATGCCCCCGAACCCGACCGTGGAGCCGCCCGCCTTGCCGCCAGATCTGCCTGCCGTCATTCCCATCGACGATCCCGACGACCCGCGCATCGAGCCCTATCGCGATGTCCGGGAGCGCGATCTGGTCGGGCGCGACGGGCTGTTCATCGCCGAGGGGGCGGTGGTGGTGCGCGGCCTCGTGCAGTCCACCCGCCACCGCACCCTGTCGCTGCTGCTGGCCGACAAACGGGTGGCGGCGATGGCGCCGCTGCTGGCGCAGGTGCCCACCGGCACCCCGGTCTACAGCGCCGCCCAGGCCGTGCTCGACCGCATCGCCGGCTTTCCCCTGCACCGCGGCATCCTGGCGCTCGGCGCCAGGGGGGTGCAGCCGGCCGCCGGTGACCTGCTGGCCGCCTGCGGGCCGGTGGCGCGGGTGGTGATGCTGTTCGGCATCGGCAACCACGACAATATGGGCGGCATCTTCCGCAACGCCGCCGCCTTCGGCGCCGATGCGGTGATCCTCGATCCCGGCTGCTGCGACCCGCTCTACCGCAAGGCCATCCGCGTGTCGGTGGGCGCCGCCCTGCTGGTGCCGACCGCCCGGCTGGCGGCCGACGAGGATGCGCTCGCCCTGCTCGACCGCCACGGCTTCGAGGCGGTTGCGCTCAGCCCCGGCGGGGCTGAGACGCTGGCCGCGCTGGCGCCGCCGCGCCGCGCCGCCCTGCTGTTCGGGTCGGAGGGGCCGGGCCTGCCGGCCGCCCTGCTCGCCCGTGCCCGCAGCGTGCGCATCCCGATGGCCGGCAGCTTCGACTCCCTCAATGTCGCGACCACAAGCGGCATCGTGCTCCACCACATCGCCAGCGGACAGGCCGCATGACCGATCACACCCCCGCCGACCCGCATCTGGTCCATGACCTCGCCGTCGCGCATCCCGAAGTGACGACCCTGGCCGCCGCCGGCGTGCTGCGCCCGGCCGACGCCGAGGCGCGCGGCCTGGTGCCGCTCGGTCTGCCGCTGCCCAAGGGCAAGCGCGACCTGCTGGTCCCGGCGGACCGGCGCGAGGCCATCCTGCTGGAGATCGCCGGCCGCATCGACCGCGCCCACCGGCGCGACGCCCTGCTGGCCCAGGGACGGCGGGCGCTGGCCGGCAGCCACAGCGCGCTGCTCTCCTGCGAGGACCGCACCCGCGTGCGCGCCATCCGCGGCGACGAACTGCCCTGGCCGGGGCTGCCGCAGCCGCTGCGCATCCAGGTGTCGCGGACCTACGACGCGCTGGAACTCTCGGACCTCGGCGATGCGGAGCTGGTGGCCCGCCTCGACCACGACCCGGCCCTGCGCGCGGCGCTGGACGAGGCGCTGTCGCGCCTGGCCACCCGGCTGCGCGATTTCGCCGGCCGGGCCGGCGACACGCCGGACTGGGGCTTCGCCAGCCTCGCCGGTCGCCTCGGCAAGGCCGCCCGCAACCGCAGCGACGCCGACGAACTGCTCGACCGTTGGGAGCGCGAGTACGACCAGTGGCGCCGCGAGCGGGCGGAGGCGCTGGGCCGCGCCTATGTCGACCGCCAGTTCGACTTCTCCCGCTTCGAACGGCTGTTCCCGCTGGCCCGCGGCATGAACCGCCGGCTGGTGCTGGTGGTCGGCCCGACCAATTCCGGCAAGACCCACCGCGCCATCACCGCGCTGAAGCAGGCCCGCGACGGCGTCTATCTCGCCCCGCTCCGCCTGCTGGCGCTGGAGGTGATGGAACGGCTGAACGCCGAGGGGACGCCGGCCACCCTGATCACCGGCGAGGAGGAGATCCGCACCCCCGGCGCCCGCCACACCGCCTCCACCATCGAGGTGATGGATCCGGAGCGGCCGGTGGAGGTCGCGGTGATCGACGAGATCCAGATGCTCGCCGACCCGGCGCGCGGCTGGGCCTGGACCGCCGCCCTGATGGGCGTCCCGGCGGAGACCGTCTACATCCTCGGCGCTCCCGAGGTGCGGCCGCTGGTGGAGCGTGCCGCCGCCCATCTCGGCGAGCCGCTGGAGGTGGTGGAGCTGGAGCGCAAGACCCCGCTGTCGATGCTCGACTGCCGGCTCGACTGGCCGGAGGTGGAGCGCGGCGACGCCCTGATCGCCTTCTCCCGCCGCGAGATCCACAGCGTGCGCGACACGTTGCTGGCCCAGGGCCTGTCGGTCGCAGCCATCTATGGCGCGCTGGCCCCGGCGGTGCGGCGGCGCGAGGCGGCGCGCTTCCTGTCCGGCGAGGCCGACGTGGTGGTGGCGACCGACGCCATCGGCATGGGGCTGAACCTGCCCTGCCGCCGCGTGCTGTTCACCGCGCTGGAGAAGTTCGACGGCAGCGCCGTCCGCCCGCTGACCGCCACCGAGGTGAAGCAGATCGCCGGCCGCGCCGGGCGCTTCGGCCAGTTCGAGGAGGGCTATTTCGGCGTGATCGCCCGCGGCACGCCCGCCACCCTGAAGCGGCTGCTGGAGGCACCCGACCGCCGGCTGCGCGCCGACGCGCCCCTGCCGGTCCGCCCGACCCGCGCCATGCTGGCCCGGCTCGCCGCCCATGTCGGCAGCGACGAAACCCGGCTGCTGGTCGACTGCTTCGCCGACGCCGCCACCGCCGGCTCGCCCTTCCGGCTCGCCGACCTCTCGGCGCTGCGCCGCGCCGCGCCCCTGCTCGACGCCCGTCGCCTGCCGCTGGCGGCCAAGCTGGAGCTGCTGCTCGCTCCCGCCGACCTGGAGGAGGCGGAGGACGCCAAGGTCTTCGCCGCCATCCTCGACGCCGTCGAATCCCAGGAGCCGCTGCCGCTCGGCCGGCTGATGCCGGACCGCCTCGACGGGCTGGCGGCCGACCTGCTGGAAGGACTGTCGCGGGCCTGCGACCTCTATTTCTGGGCGTCGCGCAAGTTCCCCGACGTCCTGCCGGACCGCGACCGCGTGCGTGGCCAGCGCGACGCCATCGGCCAGCGCCTGTCGGCCACCCTGGCCTCGCGTGCCCGCCGCCGCGAACCGCCGCCCGCTGCCGGTTTCCGCGGCGCTCCGCGCAAACGCTTCGGCCCACGGCGCAGATAAGTGGGACTCTTATCCGCTACGGGCCGAACGAACCGCCTGTTCCGCTGTTGTCGGAAAGCAGCCGAAGCGGCCTCTCAATAGGAATCTCCTATCGCTTCCTTAGATAACATCAATTGGACACTATCGATCGCCCTTGCCATCCTTCAAGCACCGGCCAAGCACAAGGCCCTCATCGGACCGCTCAGGAGCACCCGGCGTGACGACCGTCTCGACTATCGCTGACACCGACCGCCGCCCCGCAGCGGCACCGGCGCGCCGCTTCTGGACCATGCTCGGCCCCGGTTTCGTGGTGGCGGTCGGCTACATGGATCCCGGCAACTGGGCGACCGACATCGCCGCCGGCTCAAGCTTCGGTTTCGCCCTGCTGTCGGCGGTCCTGATCGCCAGCCTCGCCGGCATCTTCCTCCAGGCGCTGATCGTCCGGCTGACGCTGGCGACCGGCAAGGATCTGGCGCGCCTGATCCGCGACCGCTTCCCGCGGCCGGTGGCGATGCTGGTCTGGGCCGTCTCGGAACTGGCGATGATCGCCACCGACCTGGCCGAACTGCTGGGCAGCGCCATCGCGCTGAAGCTGCTGTTCGGCATGCCGATCGTCGCCGGCGTCCTGGTCTCCGCCGTGCTGACCTTCGGCATCCTGGCCTTGCCGGGTGCCCGCGGCCGGGCGCCGGAACTGGTGGTCGGCGCACTGATGAGCGTGGTGGTGGTCTGCTTCGGCTGGGAACTGGTGGTCGCCGGCCCCGATCCGGCGGCCTTGCTGGCCGGGCTGGTGCCGAGCATCGAGATCGCCCGCGACCCGGAGATGCTCTACCTGTCGCTGGGCATCATCGGCGCCACCGTCATGCCGCACAACCTGTTCCTGCACTCCGGGCTGGTGCGGTCGCGGCTGGCCGGCGTCCACGGCGACGAGGAGCGCCGGCAGGCCGCCCGCTGGCTGACCATCGACCTGTCGACCGCGCTGGCGCTGGCCGGGCTGGTCAACGGCTCGATCCTGGCCGTCGCCGCCGTCGCCTTCCAGGGCACCTCGGCCGGGGCCGCTCCCGGCATCGAGGACGCGCACGCCCTGCTGGGCGGCCGCATCGGCGGGGCCGCCGCCCTGGTGTTCGCCATCGCGCTGCTGGCGGCCGGGCAGAGCTCCACCACCACCGGCACGATGGCCGGGCAGATCGTGACCGAAGGCTTCCTGAACCTGCGGATGCGCCCGCTGACCCGCGCCCTGATCACCCGCGGCGCCTCACTGGTGCCAGCGCTGGTGATCCTGGGCGGCTCCGGCGATGCCGGCGTGGACGAGCTGCTGGTGCTGAGCCAGGTGGTGCTGGCCCTGACCCTGCCCTTCATCCTGATCCCGATGCTGCTGCTGTTGAAGAACCGCAAGCTGATGGGCGGCTTGGCAATGGCGCCGCTGACCCTGCGGCTGGCCAGCCTGATGGTCCTGACGCTGACCGGCCTGTCGGGCTGGCTGGCCGGGACCAGCGCGATGGTCTGAGAAGTTAGGAAAATCTTCTCGACCGACGGCGGTGAATGGTCCATGTTGCGGCCATTTCCCGTTTCCCCAACCCCGGCCGGAGCAGCATGGACACCGCCCAGGAACAGCGTCTCGAACAGCGGATGGCCGATCTGGAAATCCGCCTCGCCCATCACGAACGCATGGCGGAGGAGATGTCCGAGGTCATCTACGCGCAGGGCAAGACCATCGACCGGCTGACCGCCCAGGTGCAGCGGATGCGCGACCGCCTGGAGGCGGCGGAATACGCCATCCGCTCCCCCCAGGACGACAGGCCGCCGCCTCACTATTGAGGCCGGCTGCGGCTCACGCATAGCCGTCGTACACCAGCTCCGTCATCATGCCGGTCGCCATGTGCAGCAGGTTGTGGCAGTGCAACGGCCAGCGGCCGGGGTTGTCGGCATCGAAGGCGACGGTGACGCTGCCCATCACCGGCACCAGCACCGTATCCCGCACCGCTCCCGCCACCGGCCGGCCGTCGATCGCCACCACCTGGAAATGATGGCCGTGCAGGTGCATGGGATGGGCCATCATGCTGGCGTTCTCGAAGGTCAGCTCCACCCGCTGGCCAGCTTGCGCCGAGACGGGCCGGTGCTGCCCGAACGTCCGGTCGTCCAGGCTCCAGACATAGGGCGCCATGCCCCCCGTCAGGCGAACCCGCCGGACCACGTCCGCTTGGCGCGGCACCAGGGGTGCCAGCGCCACCAGCCGCCTCTCCAGCGACAGATCGAGCGCACCGGTCGCCTCGTCACCCTGCTGGGCCAGCTTGGCGACGGCGGTGCCCGGCGTGGCCAGGATGATGCCGGTGCGCTGCGGCCCGCCCTCCCGCAGGGCCAGGATCGGGAAGGCTCCCCCCTCGGCAGGCAGGGTCAGGCGGATGTCGAGCCGCTGCCCCATGCTGATCCCGAATCGGCTGCCCATCACCGGCTGCACCGGATTGCCGTCGGCCGCCACCACCTGCCCGGTCAGCCGGCCGAGGTCGAGGTGGAAGGCGGTGGTGGTGGCGCCGTTGATGACGCGCAGCCGCACCCGCCCGCCGCGCTCCACCCGCAGGACCTGCGGATCGGCAAGCGTGCGGTCGTTGGCCAGGAAGGCGTCGTATTCGACGTCGTTCAGGTCCATCGCCATGCCGCCGCCGTTGCCGGCGGCCATGGCGGGAGCGCCCATGTCGTGGGACTGGCCGTGCCCCATCATGGCATGGTCCATCGTGCCCGCCGCCGTTCCGTGGCCGCCATGCCCGCTCCCGGCCTGACCGTTGGGGCCGACGAGGGAGGCCAGCAGTTCGGCCGGATCGCGGAAGCTGAAGTCGTGCAGCAGCACCACCACGTCCTGCTCGTCGGCCCGGCGGTCCTCCTCGCTGCGAACCACCAGCGGGGCGGCCATCAGCGACTGCTCCTGGAGCCCCAGGTGGGAATGCATCCAATGGGTGCCCGGACGAGGGACGAAATCGTAGCTGGCCGAAGCCCCGTTGCGGACCGCCGGACGGTTCTTGTCGGCGACACCGTCCTGGACATAGGGCGGCGTCTGGCCATGCCAGTGGATGACGGTGTCCTCACCCGACCGGTTGGCGAGTTCGACCATGAAGCGCTGGCCCGGATCCAGCACCAACCCGGCCGTGCCGTCGGGGCGGCGGATGCCGAAGACGCTGGCGGCCTTGCCGTTCACCTCGATCGTGCGGCGCCGGACGGTCAGGCGGACGGGATCGCCGCCACTGTGGCCGGCGACGGCGGTATGGGGCTTGGCAGGCGTCAGGGCCGCCGCACAGCCGCCGGCCAGCGCCGCCGACAGCAGGCGACGGCGGGAAATCGGAAGAGTCATCGCGGACTCCGGAAATGAAGGGAACAGGATTGGCTTGGCGCTGGGTCAAGCCCGCCGCGGAGGTGGCAGGGCCGGCCGCGACTCCAGTCCCTTCTGCAGGCGGAGGTCGGCATGGCAGAGCGGCGCTTTGGCAAAGCGCGGAATCGGCAGCGGCTCCAGCCCGATCAGGCCGACATGCATGGTGCCGCAGGCCATCCAGCCGCAGCAGGGCGAATCGGCGTGGCGATGCTCATCCCCCGCGCAGTGTGCAGCCTGCATTGGCCCGGCGGCGGGCATGGCGGCGGGCATGGCGGTCCAGGAGGTCGTGGATGGGGGCATGTCACCGTGCGGGCAGTCGGCGGATGCCCCGCCGCTCCACAGGAGCACGGCCGCCAACAGGGCGGCGGCCAGCAGGGCGGGCGCCGTCCGCCCGTCCGCCGCCGCCATCCTGCGCAGCCATTTCCACACGCCCATCGGATTCCGTAAGACTTTTGTTGGCTCGGATGACGTTTCAGATAGGCGCTCGGTAGAGAGCGGTCAATCGCTTCGAACAGTAAGGAGTGCCCTTAGCCATTAGGTCCTAGCACTACTTTGGCAGTTCTACTCCCGCCTGCGCGGGACGAGCCAGCACCGACAACATGGACATCGGATCGGCGCGGTCTGATGAATGTGCGC
>NZ_JAGINO010000030.1 GCF_017876115.1 Azospirillum picis | reverse complement strand
GTCAACCAGATCGGCACGCTGTCGGAGACGCTGGAGGCGGTCGACATGGCGCACAAGGCCGGCTACAGCGCCGTGCTGTCGCACCGCTCGGGCGAGACCGAGGACAGCACCATCGCCGACCTCGCCGTCGCCACCAACTGCGGCCAGATCAAGACCGGCTCGCTCAGCCGCTCCGACCGGCTGGCCAAGTACAACCAGCTCATCCGCATCGAGGAGCAGCTCGGCGTCGCCGCCCGCTTCGCCGGCCGCGGCATCCTGAAGGCGTAAGTCCACGCCCTGGCCCCTTCCGCCCTTCCCCCGGTCATGCAGGGGGGGGGCGGAGGGGGCATGTGCGCGGAGCCGACCGGCGCCTCACTCGCCGGCCAGCGCGCCGATCATCCGGCGGACGGCGGTCATCTGGATCCCGCTCCGGCGGGCGAAATCGTAGCCGGTGTAGCCGAACCAGTCCCAGCAGGCGCGGGGGTTGGAACCGGGCTTGGCGTCGCCGTCGATCTGCGGGTAGAGCACGACGATGCCGTTGACGTCGGCCCAGCGGTTGTAACCGGCATGGACGGCGTAGCGGTCGCCGATGATGCTGGAAGCCATCCGGCAACCGTGGAAGGCGACGTGGATGCGGCAGGTCTGCCGGCCACCCTCGCAGGCTTCCGGAACATAGACATAGCCGCTCTTCGCCATGCCCGACCGGCTGGGATCGCCGATGAAGGGACGCTGGTCGAAGGACAGCGGCCGCCGGGCGGCGTCCGGCGCGTTCGGCCGGCGGGCGCCGTCGTAGAAGACTGCCAGGATGGCGCCGGCCTGGTCGTACCGGCAGTCGTTGATGTAGTCGCTCCCCGCCCCCTCCCTGGGGATGAAGCCGCAGGGCGCGCCATAGCCGTCGGTGATCTGGGCATGCGCCGCCTCGGGATGCCGGACATAGTGCAGATCGGCATCGGGGACGCCCAGTGCCCGATAGAAGGCGGCGGCGGCATCGACGACCGGCCTGGTCACCACGACGTCGTTGGCCCCGGTGAACAGGTAGATCCGCGACCGCGCAAGGTTCGACAGCGGATCGATCTCTCCCGCCGCGGCGCGCGAGCGCGCGCTGGCGACCAGCGATGCCACGTCGGGGCCGCCCATGGCCGTGGCCATGCAGCGGTACTGCGCCACCACCACCGGCGCGATGCCGCCCGTCGACACCTCCGCGCAGTCGTAGGGACCGCCGGCAATCAGGCCGGCCGCCCTCACCATGCCGGAATGGGCGATCTGGAACTGCCCGGCCATGTAAGCGCCGGAGGAGACGCCCGACACCGTCGTCTGCGAGAGGTCGATGCGCAGCCCCAACCCGGCCAGCGACAGGTCCCGGGCGGCGGCCGGCGCCACCAGCGTCGCGCCAAGCAGCATGGCCACCGCCGGGATGACGGCCGCAGCCGACGCCACGCCGGCGAAACCGCACGCGATCATGCCGCGCCCGGCCTTTTCGATCCTCGTCATCGGGCTCCCCCGCCTGCCATGGCAACGCCGGGCCGCGGACAGGTCCGGCGCAGCGCATGGTAGCAAGGCAACCCTTCGAGTCAACCGGCAGGATCGGCGTGCCCGACGCGCGCGCCGCCCGCTTGCCGGGAGAGGCGGGATGGCACGCCCGGGGCCGCCAGGCCCACCCGCATCGCCCCACGAACGCGGGGCGAACCCAGAGCAAACTCAGGGCAAGCTCAGGACCGCAGGTATTGGAGAACGGTTTCCGGCGAGCTTTCCCCATAGGGATCGCCGTTGTCGCAGAGATCGTTGATGCCCGGCTCCTCGAACAGCTTCTCGATCACGCCGTCGTTCACCACCATGGCGTAGCGCCATGAGCGGAAACCGAAGCCGAGCACGTCCTTGTTGACCAGCATGCCCATGCGCCGGGTGAAGTGGCCGGACCCGTCGGGGATCAGCTTGACCTTGCTGAGGTTGAGGGTCTTGCCCCACTGGAACATGACGAAGGCGTCGTTGACGCTGAGGCAGTAGACCTCGTCGATCCCCAGCTCCTTGAAATCGTCGTACAGCCGCTCGTAGGCCGGGCACTGCTCGTTGGAGCAGGTCGGGGTGAAGGCGCCGGGCAGAGAGAACAGGACCACCCGCTTGCCCTTGAACAGGTCGCCGCTGTCCACGTCCTGCCAGCGGAACGGATTGGGACCGCCGACGCTCTCGTCGCGCACGCGGGTTCTGAAAACCACCGAGGGAACCTTGCGCCCTTCCATCATCGTCTCCGGATAGCATTGCGGGAATGGCCGCCACGATAGACGTTTGCTGCACCGCCTCCAATCGCCCATAGGTCATGCCCCGCAACTCACCCCAATTTGGGCGAAACCTTAAGAATCGATCACGAGTTCTGCGCAAAAGTGGTGGCACCCGGTGGCAATCCTGTGACGTCCCCGGATCTTAAGTCGCCGTTTACCAAGTTGGCGTTTTCTGAGCTCGCCTGCATCCAGTGGGCACTGCGCCAAACGGTGACGATTGGAGGGCTGTTTATGCCTATTTCTTCGAAGTCAAAAAACAAGTCGGCCTCCGGCAATCACAAGCCGGGAATTACATTCAATCGTGGTTATTTCAGCAGAATACTTGTTAGTACCTTTATCTTCAGCGCCACCATCAACGCCCTGATGCTGGCCATGCCGCTCTATTCCCTGCAGGTGTTCAGCAGGGCCATTCCGTCGGGCAACTACGACACCCTGGCGATGCTGACCCTGATCGTGGTCATCGCGCTGACGCTGAGCGCCGCGCTGGAACTGGTGCGCTCCCGCCTGCTGGCCCGCGCCGGCAACGCGCTGGAGGTGCGGTGGCGCCGCCGCCTGACCGCCGACGCGCTGGACGCCGCCGGCCGCGGCCGGCCGGACAACGGCCCGCTGGCCGACCTGCTGGAACTGAAGGGCGCCTTCGCGCGTCCGTCGCTGCCGGCGCTGATGGACCTGCCCTGGGTGCCGCTCTACGTCATCGGCATCTACGTGATCCATCCGATGCTGGCGCTGCTGCTGGTCGTGTCGATGGCGATCATGGCGGTGATGGGCTGGATCGGCCATGTGGCGGTGAAGGACATCAACGACGAGAGCAAGCTGCCGGCCAGCCGCGCCCAGAAGCTGTTCGAGGCGCTGGCGTCGCGCTCCGACACCGTGCGCGGCCTGCGGATGGGCGACACCGCCCTGGACAGCGTCAACCGCGACTTCCTGACCGCCAGCGCCCTCCAGGGCCAGGGCTACGAGCGCAGCGCCGCCATCGGCGCCATCACCAAGTGGGTGCGCATGGTCCTGCAGATCGCGGTGACCGCCACCGGCGCCTGGCTGGTGATCGAGCAGCACCTGTCCTTCGGCGGCATGATCGCCACCTCGATGCTGGTCGGTCGCGGCCTCGCCCCGATCGAGCAGACCGCCGGCGCCTGGGGCGCGCTGCAACGCTCCGCCCAGGCCGCCCGCCGCCTGCTGCCGCTGCTGAAGCGCCTGTCGCGTGAGCCGGAGCGTCCCTCGGTGCCGGTCGAGAGCGAGCGCCTGGCCGTCGAGAACCTGCTGTTCGTCTCCCCCCGCGACCAGAAGCCGATCCTGCGCAGCGTGACCTTCACCGTCGAGCCGGGCGAGACCGTCTGCGTCGCCGGTCCCAACCGCTCGGGCAAGTCGGTGCTGGCGCGCCTGCTGGCCGGCGTCGCCATCCCCTCGGCCGGCACGGTGCGCCTCGGCGGCCTGTCGGTGGCCACCCTGACCCCCGACAGCGCCGAGCAGGGCATCGGCTATCTTCCGCAGCAGGTCGACCTGCTGCCGGGCAGCATCGCCGACAACATCGCCCGCTTCGGCACCGCCAGCCGCGAGGAGGTGGAAGCCGCCGCCAAGGCCGTCGGGATCCATGAGTGGGTCGAAAGCCTGCCCGCCGGCTACGAGACCGAGGTCTCCGACCCGCTGTTCCCGATCACCGGTGCCTCGGCCCGCCTGATCGGCCTCGCCCGCGCCGCCTTCGCCCAGCCGCCGCTCCTGGTGCTGGACGAGCCGACCGCCGGCCTGGACGAGCTGGGCATCAAGGCCGTCCGCGCCTTCGTCGCCGCCGCCAAGGAGCGTGGCGCCACCACCATCGTGCTGACCCACGCCCCGGTGTTCGTCGACATGGCCGACCACACCTACGTCCTGAAGAACGGCATGGCCATGGAACTGCCGCGTCCGGAACAGCAGTCGCAGCCTGGCGCGGTCAACCTCGCCCGCCTGCGCAACATGGGGCCGTCCCAGGGTCCCGCGGCCGCTGCGGCGGGGGCCGCCGGCTGACGCCGGCCCCTCCCCCACCGCACAGCCCCCGTCCATCCCGCGGCGCCCGACCCTGCCAGACCGTTTCCGAGGAACTCCATGACCACGCTGACCACCACCTTCCCCACCCCGCTGTCCCCCGACCAGGGACCCGGTTCCGCACCGCGGGCCAAGCAGTCGCGCAAGACCGCGACCATCACCTCGATCCATGCGCTGCGGGCGACGATGCCGGAAACCGGCGTGCGGGGCCTGCTGCTGGGCGGCTTCCTCGTCCTCGCCGTCGGGTTCGGCGGCATGAGCGGCTGGGCGGCGATGGCGCCGCTGCACAGCGCCATCAGCGCGGCGGGGTCGCTGGCACCCGAGACCGGCCGCAAGGTGGTCAAGAACACCGAGGGCGGCGTCATCAGCGAGATCCTGGTGAGGGAAGGCGACCGCGTCGTCGCCGGCCAGCCGCTGATGCGGCTTGACCCGACCGAGGCGCAGACCCGCCTGGACCTGCTGAACGCCTCGCTGCTGGACAGCCGGGCGATGGAGGCCCGCCTCCAGGCCGAGCTGTTCGAGAAACCGGAGATCGAGTGGCCGGCCCAGCTCGCCGACCGCCGGGCCAGCGAGCCGGCCATCGACAACGCGATGCGCAACCAGGAAAAGCTGTTCCAGGTGCGCCGCAACCAGCTCGAGACCGAGGCCAAGCTGACCCAGGACCGCATCGCCACGCTGAACGACGAGGCGAAGAGCCTGGAGCAGCAGCGCTCCTTCCTGGCCCGCGAGATCAAGCTGTCGGACGAGGACATCCAGATCACCCAGGGCCTGCTCGACCGCGGCAACTCCACCCGCACCCGCCTGGTGGCTGCGCAGAAGGAGAATGCCCAGCTCCACGCCCAGGACCATGAGCTGGAAGCCCGCATGTCGCAGTCTCGCCAGCAGGCGGTCGACGCGCAGGGCGACCTGGTCCGCCGCCGCAGCGATTTCCGCGAAAAGGTGCTGGTCGACCTGGAGAAGGCCCGCGGCGACGTCCAGAAAATGGCCGACCAGATGCGCGACGCCAAGAACCGCCTGGACAACCGCACCATCAAGGCGCCCGATGCCGGCGATGTCGTGATGTACGGCCATCCGGCCGTCGGCGGCTCCATCACCGCCAACGAGCCGGTGCTGGACATCGTCCCCGACGACAAGGCCCTGCTGGCCGAGGTCCGCATCCAGCCCAAGGACATCAAGTCGATGGCCCCCGGCCTGCCGGTGAAGGTGCAGTTGACCGCCTACGACACCCGCGTGGTCGGCACCATCGACGGCACCGTCTCCTACGTGTCGGCCGACCGCCTGACCGACAATGCGACCCGCCAGGAATACTATTTGGCCCGCATCCGCCTGAAGGATGCCGACTCCCACGAGGTCGGCAAGCTGCACATCAAGGCCGGCATGCCGGTGGAGGCTCGCATCGTGCTGTCCGCCCGCACCCCGCTGGACTACCTGATCCAGCCGCTGCGCCAGTCCTACGTGAAGGCGTTCATCCAGGAGTAAGGCCGGCAACGAGCCGGTCCGCCCTCTCCGAACGCAAAAAAGCCCCCGGCCGTCGGCCGGGGGCTTTTGCCTTGTCCCGTGCAGCCTTGTCCCGTGCGGGGATGCGCTCAGCTCCGCCCGGGCGTCAGGTTCGGCGGCGGCGGGACCGCCATCGGGGTCGGCAGCGGCGCCGGCACCTGGATCGATTCCGTCTCCTGGCGGGTGCGGCGTGATGCCGCACGATCCTCCGCCAGCCGGTCCATCTCCTTCCGGCGGTCGGCCTCGGTGGTCAGATGGGCCGGCCGCGCCGGAACCGTTCCCAGATTTGGGTAATCCTTGCGTTCGCCGCTCATCTCACGGATGGGCGACGGATTGTCGCTGACCGGCGACGGATCGCCGGTGACGCTGCCGAGCAGACCCTTGTCCAGCACCTTCTCGCTGCAGGCCGACAGCCCGAAAACCATTGGCACTATTACGATAACGGCACCGAGCGCCCGCTTGGCCGCCATGCTGCCCTGACCGTCCGTCGCCATCATCCATCCCCGTCGCTGGCCGCCACGCCGCACTTGTGCGACGATGCGTGAAATGAAATGTTCACACCCGCGGTGTATGAGAGTTCGCGGATATCTCCCGCACCGCACCAGAACGCCGTTCCGACACACGCCACGACTGCGACATGGTGCCGACACGAACTCCTGACCCGTCCCCCGACACGATCGAGCGCAAGCCTGTATAGCCGCCCGTTCCGAAGGGCCAAAGCCCAAACTCAAGGGACCGGCGGCACCAGAAGACACGACACCCGCCCAGCGAAGAAGGACCGTGCTCATGGCCGAGACCAAGGCCCCCCCTCAGGCTTCCAACCCGGCTTCCCCCCAGGTTCCCGACGTCAAGCTTCCCGATCCGGTCGAGATGTCGCGGGCGATGACCCGCATCGCCGAGCAGAGCCAGCGGCTGGTGTCCGAGTTCCTTTCGCGCCAGGCGGCGGACGGCGGCGCCCCGAAGAGCCCCGATCCGATGGGCGTCGGGCATGCCTTCCTGGAGATGACCACCCGCATGATGGCCGATCCGGCCAAGCTGATGCAGGCGCAGATGTCGCTGTGGCAGGACTACCTGACCCTGTGGCAGCGCACCACGCAGCGCTTCTTCGGGCAGGAGACCCAGCCGGTCATCGCGCCCGCCAAGGACGACCGCCGCTTCAAGGATTCGGCCTGGAACGAGAACACGCTGTTCGACTTCATCAAGCAGTCCTACCTGCTGAGTGCGCGGTGGATGCAGTCGACGGTCAACCAAGTCGACGGGCTGGACGAACACACCGCCAAGAAGGTCGATTTCTACACCCGCCAGTTCGTCGACGCGATGGCGCCCTCCAACTTCGTCATGACGAACCCGGAGGTGCTGCGCGCGACCATCGAGAGCGGCGGCGAGAACCTGGTCAAAGGACTTGAGCACCTGCTGAAGGACCTGGAGCGCGGCAAGGGCGAGCTGCGCATCTCGATGACCGACTACGACGCCTTCCAGCTCGGCAAGAACATCGCGGTCACGCCGGGCAAGGTGGTCTTCCAGACCAGCCTGATGCAGCTTATCCAGTACACGCCGACCACGCCGGACGTGAACAAGCGGCCGCTGATGATCGTGCCGCCCTGGATCAACAAGTTCTACATCCTCGACCTGCGCGAGAAGAACAGCTTCATCAAGTGGGCGGTCGACCAGGGCCACACCGTCTTCGTCCTGTCCTGGGTCAACCCGGACGAGACGCTGGCGGCCAAGGGCTTCGAGGACTACATGGTCGAAGGCCCGCTGGCGGCGCTGGACGCCATCCGGAAGGCGACCGGCGAGAAGGACGTGAACGCCATCGGCTATTGCCTGGGCGGCACGCTGCTGGCCTCGACGCTGGCCTACATGGCGGCCAAGAAGGACGACCGCATCAAGTCGGCCACCTTCTTCACCACCATGCTGGACTTCACCGAAGCCGGCGAGCTGTCGGTCTTCATCGACGAGGAGCAACTGACCTTCATCGAAGGACAGATGGCCGAGCACGGCTATCTCGACGGCTCCAAGATGGCGACCACCTTCAACATGCTGCGCGCCAACGACCTGATCTGGTCGTTCGTGGTCAACAACTACCTGCTGGGCAAGGACCCCTTCCCCTTCGACCTGCTGTACTGGAACAGCGACAGCACCCGCATGCCGGCGGCCATGCACAGCTTCTACCTGCGCAACATGTACCAGAAGAACCAACTGGCGCAGCCGGGAGCGGTGACGCTGAAGGGCGTGCCGATCGACCTGAGGACGGTCAAGGTCCCGACGCTGTTCCTGTCGGCGCGCGAGGACCACATCGCCCCGTGGAAGAGCACCTATGCCGGCGCCCGGATGTTCAGCGGCCCGGTGAAGTTCGTGCTCGGCGCCTCGGGCCACATCGCCGGCGTCGTCAACCCGCCGGCGGCGAACAAGTACTGCTACTGGACCAGCGACACGCTGGCCGAAACCCCCGACGAGTGGCTGGAGACGGCGGCACAGACCCCCGGCTCCTGGTGGACCGAATGGAACAGGTGGGTCGGCCAGTATGCCAACGGCAAGGTGCCCGCCCGCCAGCCCGGCGACGGCGCCCTGCCAGCCCTGGAAGACGCGCCGGGATCCTACGTCAAGGTCAAGAACGGTTGACCGGCAGGTCGCGGCGGACCCCCGTCCCTTGCGGGCGGGGGGACTGCCGGAGGGACTGCCGGGGGGCCGCCGAAAGGCGGCCCCCTTTCTGTTTTTCCATTCCCGGGTTATCCGGACAGGGCCGAGCCGATCGCGCGCTCCAGCGCCGGCAGGTCGTAGGGCTTCTGCAGGTGGACGGCCTTTCCGCCGGACGCCGCAGCCTGCAGCCCATCCTGCCCGGCCCGGCCGGACGCGAACACCACCGGAAGTCCCGGCATGCGCCGCGCCAGTTCCGCCGCCAGATCCTCTCCACGCCCGTCGGGCAGGGTCAGGTCGGTGAACAGGAGGTCGAACGCCTGCCGCGCCCCCACGATGTCCAGCGCCTCGCCCACGCTCCCCGCCTCCAGCACCTGGTAGCCAAGCTCGGCCACCATCTCCGCCACCGACATGCGGATCAGGACATCATCCTCGACCAGGAGGATCGTCCGGCCTCCGGCCGGCGCTTCGCCCGATACCGCACCCTGGGCCGCGTCCGGTGCCGCACCTGGTGCCGGGCCGGGGGACGCGGCGACATCCGTCGCCGGAACGGGCTGGGCAGCCGTCGCGGCGGTCTGGCCCCGCTCCGGCTTGCGGCCGTTCAGCACCTGCCGGATCTTGCGGGCGAGGACTTCGCGGGAATAGGGCTTGCTCAACAGCTCCACGCCGGGATCGAGGCGGCCGCCATGTACGATGGCGTTCTGCGTGTAGCCGGAGGTGAACAGGATGGCGAGGTTCGGAAACCGTTCCTTCGCCTTGCGCGCCAGATCCGGGCTGCGCAGCGGTCCGGGCATCACCACGTCGGTGAACAGCAGATCGATCGGAACGCCGCTCTCCAGGATGGCCAGCGCGCTCTGCGCGTCGCGCGCCTGCAACACGCGGTATTCGAGGTCGGTCAGCATGGCCACCACGGTGTGGCGGACCTCCTCGTCGTCCTCCACCACCAGCACGGTTTCGCTGCCGCCGCCGACCGGCGCCATGTCCACCGCCACCGGCAGATCCTCCACCTCTTGGCTGCGCGGAAGATAGAGCCGGACCGTCGTTCCATGCCCGATCTCGCTGTAGATCTTGACGTGCCCGCCGGACTGCTTGACGAAGCCGTAGACCATGCTCAGCCCCAGCCCGGTGCCGTGCCCCTCCGGCTTGGTGGTGAAGAAGGGGTCGAAGGCCCGCTCCTTCACCTCGGCCGGCATGCCGCTGCCGGTGTCGGTCACCGCAAGCATCACATACTGGCCCGGCTGGACATCGGCGTGGCCGGCGACATAGGCATCGTCCAGCTCGGCATTGCCGGCCTCGATCGTCAGCACCCCATGGCCCTTCATCGCGTCGCGGGCGTTGATGGCCAGGTTGAGCAGCGCGTTTTCCACCTGCGCCGGGTCGACCACGGTGTTCCACAGGCCGGCGCCGCTGACCACCTCGATGTCGATCTCCTCGCCCAGCGCGCGGCGCAGCATGTCGTCCAGCCCGCGAACCAGCCGGCCCAGATTGACCACCCGCGGCTCCAGCGGCTGGCGCCGTGCGAAGGCCAGCAGGGACGAGGCGAGCTTGGCCCCGCGCGTCACGCCACTCAGCGCGTTGCGCACCCGCTCCGCCGCGCGCGCATTGCCGGCGACGTCGTTGAGGAGCAGTTGGAGATTGCCCCCGATCACCTGGAGAAGATTGTTGAAGTCGTGGGCGACGCCGCCGGTGAGCTGCCCCACCGCCTCCATCTTCTGCGCCCGACGGAGCTGTTCCTCGGCCTGGCGCAGCGCCGCCGCCTGCTCCTTCTCCGCCGTGATGTGGCGGCCGTAGGCATAGACCAGGTCGCCTTCGACCGAGCTGTGCCAGGAAATCCAGCGCGGCGTGCCATCCCTGTGCCGGTAGCGGTTCTCGAAGTTGGTCAGGGTGCGCTTGATCGCCTCTTCATGCCCACCCTGGCTCCATTCCAGGTCCTCCGGCCAGACGAGCTGCCGGAAGCTGCACCCGACCACCTCGTCAGGCCGATATCCCAGGATTTCCGTCCAGGCGGGGTTGGCTGCCCGGAAAACGCCGTCGGCTCCCACAACGGCCAGCAGGTCGCGGGAATTGCGCCAGATCTGGTTCAGCTCGCGGGTCCGCTCGGCGACCCGCTTCTCGAGGTCCTCGTTCGCCGCACGCAGCATGGCGCTGGTTTCCCGGCGAAGCCGGGCCAGCCGCAGCGTCCCTTCCACCCGCGCGATCAGTTCGCGGGCGCTGAAGGGCTTGGCGACGTAATCGTCCGCCCCGGCCTGGAAGCCGTCGATTGCGGAATCCTCGCCGGCACGGGCCGACAGCAGGATGATCGGCAGCTCCCGGGTGTCCGGGTCGCGGCGCAGCGCGTCGATCACCCCGAACCCGTCGAGGTGAGGCATCATCACGTCGGACAGCACGAGGTCGGGCCGGACGGCGCGGACGGCGGTCACGGCGGCCCGCCCGTCCCCGACCGCCACCACCCGGTAGCCGGCGCCGGTCAGCAGCCGTTCGACGTAGCCGCGCATGTCGGCGTTGTCGTCGGCGAGAACGATGGTTTCCCCCTGCGCCCGGTCGGGCGCGGTCACCGGGACCGTCTCCGACGGCAGGCCGGCCGGGACCGCCGCCTCCCCATCGGGCAGCCAGCGCATCGCCTCGGCAAGGAAGATGCCGGCGCGGGTGGCGGTCGGCGCCTGCGCCGTCTCGCCGCCGGCATCGGCCAACGCGATATGCGCCCTGCCGAAGGGCAGCGAGACCGTGAAAACGGACCCCTCGCCGATGCGGCTCTCGACGGTGACGGTGCCGCCATGGACCGTCGTCAGATCCTTGACCAGCGCCAGCCCGATTCCGGTTCCCTCATGCGTGCGTCCGACCTGCCCGTCGATCCGGTGGAAGCGGTCGAACACGCGGGTCAGCTCCGCCTCGGGGATGCCGATGCCGGTGTCGCGGACCTTCAGGACGGCAGCCCCGCGAACGGCCTCCAGCGTCACCGCGACTTCACCGCGGAGCGTGTACTTGAAGGCGTTGGAGATCAGGTTGAGGACGATCTTCTCCCAGAGGTCGCGATCGACCCAGACGGGTTCGGGCAGGGGCGGACAGTCGATCCGGTAGACGAGGCCGGCCTTCTCCATGGCCGAACGGAAACTGCTCGCCAGGTCGGCGGTGTAGACGGCCAAGTCGACGGCCGCGAAGCTGGCGCGCATCCGCCCCGCCTCGATCCTGGAGAAGTCGAGGAGTGCGTTCACCAGGCGCAGCAGCCGCTGCCCGTTGCGGTGGACCATCTCCAGCTCGGTCCGGGGAACCGTGACGGACGCACCGGCCTGAAGCACCGGCTCCTGGAGCATTTCCTCCAGCGGCCCCAGCATCAGGGTCAGCGGCGTCCGGAACTCGTGGCTGGCGTTGGAGAAGAAGGCGGTCTTGGCCCGGTCGATCTCGGCGAGCGCCTCGGCCCGGCGGCGCTCGGCCTCGTAGCTCTCGGCATTGGCGATCGCCGCGGCGACCTGTCCGGCGACCAGGCCCAGGAACCGACGGTAGCCGTCGTCGAACAGACGGTACGGATTGAGGCCGACGATCAGCATGCCCGACCGGCCGGTCTCGCCGCTGGCCGGCAGCGGCAGCACGACCGCCTGGGTCGGCGGGCGGTTCCACACGCCGCCCGGCAGGCCGCCGGCGACAACGGCGCGCAGATCGGGGATATGCACGGGCTCCATGCCCGGATCGGCGAGCGGCCAGACCGGAGCGGCGCCATCCAGGGTTTCCGGAGCCGCAGGGTGACCCGGAGCGATGCCGGTGGCCGCGGCGAGGACGAGATCCGTGCCCTCGGGCTCCTTCAGGTAGATGAGGGCGAACGCCACATCGCGCGGGTCGGTCGCCAAGGCCTCGACACCGCGGTCGCAGACCTGCCGCCAGGTCTGGGCCTGCGACGTGCGCGTTGCCAGCTCACGCAGCAGCGCGAGCTGGCGTTCCCCGATGACACGGTCGGTGACGTCGGTGTTGGCGCAGATGATCCCGCCCGGACTGCCGTCGTCGTCCGGGATGGGGCTGTAGGAGAAGGTGTAATAGGTTTCCTCGGGATAGCCGTTGCGCTCCATGATGAGGAGCTGGTCCTCGACATAGGTCCCCTCCACCCCCGTCAGGGCCGTCGCCAGCATCGGATGGATGTCGGTCCAGATCTCGCGCCAGACGGTCGAGGTGGGAAGGCCGAGCGCCCAGGGATGCTTCCCGCCGATGATCGACTTGTAGGGATCGTTGTAGAGGTAGGTCAGTTCCCGCCCCCAGCCGATCCAGATCGGCTGCCGGGAGGTCAGCATGATGCGCACGGCGGTCTTCAGGCTCTGCGGCCATCCGTAGGGCGGCCCGAGCGGCGTCGCGCCCCAGTCGTGGACGCGCATCAGCGCGCCCAGCTCTCCTCCGCCGACCAGGAAACCCGGAGGGGAGCCGCCCGCGGCGTTGGCGTCCGGGGTGGCGGCACGACCGTCGCCGGCTTCGCCTTCATCTCTTGCAGTCGCGTTGGGATCCACTCGCGGCGCCGTCCTGACAGACCAAAATTCGTATGCAAGCCAAGTGTATGGTCCATCCCGAACGACGCAAGCCTGAGAATTGCCATACCTCTATCGGTTGCCGCCGATTGGTTGTGGCCGATTGGTTGTGGCCGGATCGCCGGCGGCGGTCTCGTCGCGGCGGCGCCCCGCAGCCCGCCGTCCGCGGCGGGGGTTTTCCTTTCCGGTCCAATCCGATGCTGTCGGGCACGCGCATGTTAAGGGTTTGTTTGCCCTTTTGACGCCACCTAAGGCTTGCGCATATCCGCACGCCCCGGGGATCCGTCGTCCATGCCATCCGATGCCCAAACCGCCACCGCAGGGGCTGCAGCGATGGGAGCCGCCGCGGCGCCGATGGCGAACGCCGAGCCGGTGAAGCTCGCCGAACGGCATGAAATCCAGCCCGGCAGCCCGATCCCGCTGCTGAACACGGTCGGCGGCAACGCTTTCGCCGCCAAGGCGCTGCGTGAGAAGCGGATCGAGCCTTTCGCCATCATCGCGCATGCGGCGGTGCTGCCGCGGATGGACATCTGCTCCACCGTCGGCAGCCTGGACAACCCCACCCACATGCGGCTGCTGGACTGGGGGCTGGTGGACTGGCCGCAGGACCGCGGCCGCCGCTATTGCCTGGTCTTCGAGAAGCCGGGCGGCAAGCGGCTGATGGGGTCGCTGAACGAGACGCTGGACCCGATGCCGGAGGACCAGCTCACCCGGCAGATCATCCACCCGCTGGTCTCGGCCCTGAAGGAGCTGTCGAGTCGCGGCGTGGTCCACGGCGCCATCCGCCCGACCAACATGTTCTACCGCGACCTCGCGGGCGGCGGCCTGATGTTGGGCGACTGCGTGACGTCCCAGCCCGGCTACAGCCAGCCGGTGCTGCTGGAGACGGTCGAGCGCGGCATGGCCAGCCCGGCCGGCCGCGGCACCGGCACGGTGGCCGACGACCTCTATTCGCTGGGCGTCACCCTGCTGATCCTGGCGCTGGGCCGCAACCCGGTGGCCGGGCTCGACGACGAGGCGGTGCTCCAGACCAAGATCGAGCGCGGCTCCTACCCGGCGCTGGTGCAGCAGCTCCGGCTGCCGCTGGCGATCAACGAGGTGGTGCGCGGCCTGCTGGTCGACGACCCGAAGCAGCGCTGGACGCTGAACGACCTCGACCTCTGGGTGGCCGGCCGCCGGCTGAGCCCCAAGCAGCCGCAGATCTCCCGCCGCGCCGCCCGGCCGCTGGAGTTCCAGGGGTCCGAATACTGGCACTGCCGCACCCTGGCCCGCGCCTTCGCCCGCCAAGCCCCGGCGGCCGCCTCGGTGATCGAGAGCGGCGAACTGGACAAGTGGCTGCGCCGATCGATGGGCGACGAGGTGCGGGCGGAAGCCGTCGGCAACGCCATCCAGACCGCCTCCAGCGGCAAGGGCGGCAACCAGGGCGACCGGCTGGTGGCGCGCGTCTGCATCGCGCTCGACCCCACCGCGCCCATCCGCTACCGCGGCCGGGCGATGATGCCTGACGGCATCGCCACCATGCTGGCCGACGCCTTCATGCGCGGAGAATCGCCGCAGGCGGTGGCCGAGGTGATCGCCAACCAGCTCCCGATGTTCTGGGTCAACGTCCAGACCGACTTCAAGCCGGAATTCGTGCCGCTGGTGCAGAGCTTCGACCAGCTCCGCGGCTATCTCGACCGTTCCTCCTACGGCCTGGGGGTCGAGCGCCTGCTGTACGAGATGAATCCGACCATGCCCTGCATGAGCGGCCTGGTCGCCAAGCAGCTTCCCACCAACCCGGCCGAGCTGCTGCGGGCGCTCGACTGGCTCGCCGGTGGCGGCGAACGCCACAAGGACCCGATCGACCGCCACGTCGCCGCCTTCCTGGCAGCCCGCCACAAGCGCGGCGACGAGCTGCTCTACACCCAGCTCGGCAGCGGAGTGGAGCCGATGCGCCGGGTCATCGCCATGCTGACCATCCTGTCCGACGTGCAGGCGCGCACCGGGGTCGACGGGCTGACCCATCTCGCCTCCTGGGTGGTGGCGCTGCTCGACCCGGCCTTCCGACGCTTCCACAACCGGCCGCAGCAGCAGGAGGTGCGCAAGATGGCCGATGCCGCCGCGCACAACGGCCGGCTGACCGAGCTTCTGAAGGTGGTCGACGATCCGGAGGCGCTGCGCCGCGACCGGCTGGAGTTCGAGGCGGCGCAGGTCGCCTACCGCGAGGCCGATGCCGAGATGGAGAAGGTCCGCCACACCATCGCCGACCGCAACAGCATCATCGAGACCTCCGGGCGGCAGGTCGCCGCCATCGTGTCGAGCCTGCTGTCGACCGTGCTGGTCGCCGGCATCATCCTGCTTTTCGCCTTCTGACCGGACGGAACCGCCCAAAAGAACTCAAGCGGAAAAACTCAGGAAGAACCCAGGGGAACATCGCCGTGGCCAAGAAGCGGAAGAAGAAGAAGGGCGGGCTGCTGACGCTGATCCTGCTGATCATTCCGGCGGGGCTGATCGTGCTGCCGACCAGCATCCTGTTCGGGGTGGGGATGATCCCCACCATCGTCGCCTACGTCATCGACCGCGATCCCGACAAGTCGGCGCCGATCACCGTCGGCGGCCTGAATTTCTGCGGCTGCATGCCGTTCGCCATCGATCTGTGGAAGCACCAGCACACCGTCGCCGCCGCCGCCAAGGTGTTCGCCGACCCGCTGTCGTGGCTGGTGATGTACAGCGCCGCCGCCGTCGGCTGGGGCCTCTATTACGGCATCCCGCCGCTGGTGGCAGGCATGGAGATCGCCCGCGCCGAGAAGCGCGTGGAGGTGCTGAAGCAGAAGAAGGTCGCCCTGGTCCAGGAATGGGGGCCGAACGTCGCCGGCGACACGTTCGACGATACGGGCGGCTTCGAGGCCGAAGACGCCTGACGCGCCCGGATGGCCGGGGTTCCCCGGGGCACGGCTATCACATGTGGCGATCATCGCCCTCCCCCACCCCGTCGATCGGGTTTCCCCCCAATGGCGCCCGTCGGCCGCTCCTGGCATCGTCGGCACATCCCGCCCGGCCGGCAAACCGGATGATGCCCATCCACCGGCGCAGCGCGTGCAGTGGCTGCTCGACGGCCGTGGCGGGAACGATCACCGGGCGGAACAGAGACCGGGACAGGACTTGCGGTTTCACATACCAGCCAAGCCCTTGCCGGCCGGCTCCGGGGGAATTTTCTGTTGCGACTCTAAACCATTCGCGACCACTCTGAAGCCAGTCAGAGCGCTTCACTCAAGGCCCGCCCCCTGTCCCCCGGGGCGGGCCTTCTTGTGCCTGCGCTCTGCCATGAGCCGCCTCTGCCGACCGGCGCCGGTCAGCGTTTGAGCAGCGGGCATTGGGATTCGGAGACCGGGCGGAAGGCGTCCTCGCCCTTCACCGTCTTGACGATCTCCAGGTAGTCCCACGGCTCCTTGGACTCCTGCGGCTTCTTCACCCGGGCGAGATACATGTCGCGGATCACCCGCCCGTCCTCGCGCAGACGCCCGTTGCGGACAAAGACGTCGTTGATCGGCGTGTCGCGCATGCGCTGCATCACCGTGCCGGCATCGTCGGTGCCGGCGTCACGCACCGCCTTCAGGTAATGCATGACGGCGCTGTAGCCGCCGGCCTGGATCATCGAGGGCATGAAGCCAGTCCGCTCGAAGAAGCGGCGGGACCAGGCACGGGTATCCTGGTCGAGGTTCCAGTAGGATGCGGTGACCATGTAGGCGCCTTGCGCGTCCTGCAGCCCGACCGCATGAACGTCGGTGATGAACATCAGCAGCGCCGCGAGCTGCTGGCCGCCCTGGGTGATCCCGAACTCGCCAGCCTGCTTCAGCGCGGTGTCGGTGTCGGCCCCGGCGTTGGCGAACGCCACGACGTTGGCGCCCGACGATTGCGCCTGCAGCAGGAAGGACGAGAAGTCGTGGTTGCCGGTCGGATGGCGCACCGCGCCGACGACGCTGCCGCCGGCCTCCTTGATGAAGCGGGTGGCATCCTCCTGCAACTGGTGGCCGAAGGCATAGTCGGCGGTCAGGAAGAACCAGGACTTGCCGCCGTTCCTCACCACCTCGGTCCCGGCGACCTTGGCGAGGGCATAGGTGTCGTAGGTGAAATGGACCGTGTTCGGGCTGCAGATCCTGTCGGTGATGGTGCTGGAACCGGGGGCGGTCAGCAGGGCGATCCGGTTCTTCTCGCGCACCAGATTGTGGATGGCGATGCCGATGGCGGAGTTCTGCACGTCGGCGATGACGTCCACCTTGCCGGTGTCGAGCCATTCGCGGGCGATCTCCAGCGCGAGATCCGGCTTTTCCTGGTGATCGGCGCTGACGATCTCGATCTTCTTGCCGGCGACCGTTGGGCCGAATTCCTCCACCGCCATCCTGACGGCTTCCACCGACCCCGGACCGGCATTGTCGCGTCCCCAACTGCTGAGATCGGTCAGCACGCCGATGCGCACGACGTCGTCGGAGATCTGCGCAGAGGCCGGCGCCGCCGCCGTGAGAGCGAGCGCACAGGCAAGAGCACGCACCATCATCGTCTTTCCTCCCTTCATGTTTTTAAGTCTTCGTTTCCGCGCTTTCGATAGCGCCGCGGGGGCGCACGGCCCCTTTCCGGCGGCGCGGCCTTCCGCCGCGCTTCCGGATTCCGTGCCCGCCCGCCTGGTGCCGCGCCGGGCATCACCCGGCGCCCGAGGTCACCCCCGTGCCGGCAGCACCTGGCCGCTGACCCGGCCGAAGCCGACGCGGTAGCCGTTCCCCTGGCACCAGCCGGTCATGACGACGTCGTCGCCGTCCTCCAGGAAGGCGCGGGTCTGGCCGCCGGCCAGCGTCAGCGGCTTCTGGCCGTTCCAGGTCAGTTCCAGCAGGCTGCCGAAGCTGTCCGGCTCCGGTCCGCTGATGGTGCCGGAGCCCATCAGGTCGCCGGTGCGCGTGTCGCAGCCGGACACCGTGTGATGGGCAAGCTGCTGCGCCATCGACCAGTACATGTGCCTGAAGTTGGTGCGGCAGATGGTGGTTTCGTCATCCCCGCCCCCATCCCCGCCGCCGGGCTTCAGCGCCACCTCCAGGTGGAGGTCGAATCCCTGCGGGCCGTCCTGGCGCAGGTAGGGCAGCGGTTGCGGATCCTGCACCGGGCCGGCGGTGCGGAACGGCTCCAGCGCCTCCATCGTCACCACCCAGGGCGAGATCGAGGTGCCGAAGCTCTTGGCGTTGAAGGGGCCGAGCGGCACATATTCCCACTGCTGCAGGTCGCGGGCGCTCCAGTCGTTCATCAGCACCATGCCGAAGATGTGCGCCTCGGCCTCCCCCACCGGGATCGGCTCGCCCAACGCGTTGCCGCGGCCGACGATGAAGGCGGTCTCCAACTCGAAGTCCAGCTTGCGGCAGGGGCCGAAGCTCGGCGCCTCGGCGGTCGGCGCCTTGGTCTGGCCGTTCGGCCGGCGGATCGGCGTGCCGCCGACCACCACGGAGCTGGCGCGGCCGTTGTAGCCGATCGGGATGTGCAGCCAGTTCGGCAGCAGCGCGTTCTTTGGGTCGCGGAACATCGAGCCGACGTTGGTCGCATGCTCCCTGGACGAATAGAAGTCGGTGTAGCCGCCGATCCGCACCGGCAGGTGCATCACCGCCTCGGCCATCGGTACCAGCGCGCGGGCGCGCAGGCCGGCATCGTCGCGCAGGGTGGCGGTGTCGTGGCGCAGCAGCTCGCTGACGCGCGCCCGCGTCCGCCTCCAGGCGTCGCGGCCGAGCGCCATGAACGGGTTGAGGCTGTCGCAGGCGAACACCGGCGCGCCGGCATCCAGCAGGCCGGCCCTCTCCAGCACGGCGAGGTCAAGGACGAGGTCGCCGATCGCCACCCCCACCCGGCGCGCCGGGTCGGCGGCGGTGGAGAAGACGCCGAAGGGCAGGTTCTGGATCGGGAAGTGGCTGTCCGGCGCAACCTCGACGAAGGAGCGCAGGGCGGGGTCATTGGCGGTCATGGAGGTCGGTCCTCAGGGCTTCTCGGGATTGAAATGCTTCTTCAGCCCCTGCCAGCAGCGGTAATACTCGTGCTGGAGCTGCGCCGTCTCCAGGGCGAAGCGGGTCGGCTGGATCAGGCTCCGCGTCTCGAACATGAAGGCCATGGTGTCGCGGATATAGTGCGGCTTGCTGGTGTCGGCGGCCGACGCCTTCTCGAAGGTCTCGGCATCGGGGCCGTGGCCGCTCATGCAGTTGTGCAAGGACGCGCCGCCGGGCATGAAGCCCTCCTCCTTGGCGTCGTAGACGCCGTGGATCAGGCCCATGAACTCGCTGGCATAGTTGCGGTGGAACCAGGGCGGGCGGAAGGTGTCCTGCATCGCCAGCACGCGCGGCGGGAAGATGACGAAGTCGATGTTGTCGACGCCCGGCGTGTCGCTGACCGAATGCAGCACCAGGAAGATCGACGGGTCGGGGTGGTCGAAGCTGATCGAGCCGATGGTGTTGAAACGGCGCAGGTCGTACTTGCAGGGCGCGTAGTTGCCGTGCCAGGCGACGACGTCCAGCGGCGAATGGTCGATCGGCGCCGCCCACAGGTGGCCGTTGAACTTGGCGAGCAGGGTGAAGTCGCCCTCGCTGTCCTCGTACCGGGCGGTCGGGGTCAGGAAGTCGCGCGGGTTGGCGAGGCCGTTGGAGCCGATCGGCCCCAGGTCGGGCAGGCGGAACAGCGCGCCGTAATTCTCGCAGACATAGCCGCGCGCCGCGTCGTCCAGCAGCTCGACGCGGAAGCGCACGCCGCGCGGGATGACGGCGATCTCCTGCGGCTCGACCTCCAGCATGCCCAGTTCGGTGGCGAAGCGCAGCCGTCCCTGCTGCGGCACCACCAGCATCTCGCCGTCAGCGTTGTAGAAGAAGCGGCCTTCCATCGACCGGTTGGCGGCATAGAGGTGGATGCCGCAGCCGGCCTGCGCCGCCGGGGAGCCGTTGCCGGCCATCGTCACCAGCCCCTCGACGAAGTCGGTCGGCCGGTCGGGCAGTGGCAGCGGGTCCCAGCGGAGTTGGTTGGGGGGCGTCGGCACCTCGTCGAACCGGCTCAGCAGCCGGTCGTGCTCGATGCGCTCGAAGGGCCGGTGCATCGCCGCCGGCCGGATGCGGTAGAGCCAGGAGCGGCGGTTGTGCGCACGCGGTGCCGTGAAGGCGGTGCCGGACAACTGCTCGGCATACAGGCCGTAGGGTGCGCGCTGCGGCGAGTTGCGTCCGGCCGGCAGCGCGCCGGGCAGCGCTTCGGTCGCGAATTCGTTGCCGAATCCCGACTGGTAGGCGAAGTCCATGTCTGCCTCTCCCTTCTTGCGCCGCCCCGGCTCCGGGGCGGCTCCTGCGGTCACACGCCGGCGCGGGCCCTGGCGAGCGCCTCGCGCAGCACCTCCATGTCGCCGACGTGGTTGGCGAGCAGCAGGATCAGCCTGGCGTTGACCATCGCGCTCTGCTCCGCGGTCAGGTCGCGGTGGGCGTCGATGAGCGCTTCGTAGAAATCGTCGGGCCGGGCGATGGCCGGTTCGGTGTTGAGCGGCATGGTCCCCTCCCGGTCAGGCGGTGCAGGTGGCGGTGGCGACGGCGGCGCGCAGGCGTCCGGCGTCGAAGCTGCGCCAGCGGGCGCAGACATGCTGGTCGGGGCGCAGCAGATGGACCGTGCCCGGCCGGGCGTCGTAGCGCAGGGCCAGCAGCCCCTCGGCGTCCTCCAGCACGGTCAGGCCCGGCGCCGCGGCTGCCGTCGCCCCCGCCGGCACGACCAGCACCGCCCTCACCGGGATCGGGCCGGCGGCCAGCCCGGCCAGCGCCGATGCCGTCTCCGCCGCCAGCGGCTCGCCGCCGGTGAAAAAGACCGCGGTGAACTGCTGGCCGACATGGGCGAGGAACCAGTCCGCCGCCCCACCCCTGCGCACCGGCGCGTCGGCCGCCGGCGCGCCGGGGACCATCGGGCCGGCGAAGGCATCGCCGTCGGGGGTGTTGAGCGGCGAGTCCGCCAGCACCGAAGGGACCGACAGCCGGCCGCTGTTCACCAGGCGGCGGGCGAAGGCGCAGTCCCCGGCCAGCGAGAGCACCGCGTCGCGGAAGGTCCGGCTGACCGGGCTCTTCGGCGTGATGAAGTCGGTGGAGCGGGTGGAGTTCAGGATGTTCTCGTCGGCGGCGAATTCGCGCTCGCTGGCGTAGCTGTCGAGCAGGCGGTCCGGTGCCTTGCCCTCCAGCACCAGCGCCAGCTTCCAGGCGAGGTTGTCGGCATCCTGGATCCCGGAATTGGCGCCACGGGCACCGAAGGGCGACACGCCGTGGGCGGAGTCGCCGGCGAAGATCACGCGGCCATGGCGGAAGCGCTCCATGCGCCGGCAGGCGAAGGTGTAGACCGACACCCAGTCCAGCGTGAACTCCCGCTCCTCGCCCAGCAGCGCCCGGATGCGGGGGATGACCTTCTCCGGCTTCTTCTCCTCCTCCGGGTCGGCGTCCCAGCCGAGCTGGAAGTCGATGCGCCAGACGTCGTCGGCCTGGCGGTGCAGCAGGACCGACTGGTTGCGGTGGAAGGGCGGGTCGAACCAGAACCAGCGTTCGGTCGGGAAATCGGCCGTCATCCTGACGTCGGCGATCAGGAAACGGTCTCGGAACACGCGGCCCTTGCTCTCCAGCCCCATCAGGGCGCGGGTCGGGCTGCGGGCGCCGTCGCAGGCGATCAGCCAGTCGCAGCGCAGGCGGTAGGCGCCGTCCGGCGTGTCGACGGTCAGCTCGACGCCGTCCTCCAGCCGCTCCAGCCCGACCAGCCGGTTGCGCCAGCGGATGTCCAGCGTCTCCAGCGCGGCGGCGTGGTCGTGGAGATAGCCCTCCAGGTAATATTGCTGGAGGTTGATGAAGGCCGGCCGGCGGTGCCCGGCTTCCGGCAGCAGGTCGAAGCGGTAGGCCAGCGCGTCCTGGAAGAAGACCTTGCCGACGTTCCAGGAGATGCCCTTGTCGACGATCCGCTGGCCGCAGCCCAGCCGGTCGAAGATCTCCAGCGTGCGCTTGGAGTAGCACAGCCCACGCGATCCGACGGACAGCCTGTCGTCGTCGTCCAGCAGCAGCACGCGGAGGCCGCGCTGCGCCAAGTCGATGGCGGTGGCGAGCCCGACCGGCCCGGCGCCGACCACCACCACGGGATGCCGGGCCGGAACGGCCGCGGCCTGGTCGTCGCAGCGCCGGTAGTCGAGGACCAGCGTCTGGTAATCCCTGTCCATTGTCGCGTTCCTCCCCACCGTCTCGGCCCCCGCCCCGGTCCGCGCCCTGACCTCCGTCTCGGCTCGGCCCCGCTCCGGCTCAGCCCTCAAGCTGCCGCCACATCTCCATGTCGCGCTCGGCGGTCCAGATGCGCGGGTCGACGTGGCCGGTGGCCTCGTCATAGGCGCGGGTGACGTTGAACGGCATGCAGTGGTCGAAGATCACCCAATGGCCGAACTTGGGCTTGAGGACGGCATAGGTGTCCTTGTAGACGGCGCGCAGGTCCTTGCCGGCGGCGACGCCCTGCTTGACCAGGTCGAACAGCTCGCTGGTGAAGGCACGGGTGCCGCGCAGCCCCTCCTGCACCTGCTCCGCCGTGGTCAGCGACGCGCCGCGGCCGGGGACCAGCTTTTCCGGCCGCAAGGCCGCGAGGGCGTCGAGGGTGGCCGGCCAGTCGGTGAAGTAGGCGTCGCCGCAATAGGGGGTGGCGCCGTATTCGACGAGGTCGCCGGAGAACAGGATCTTCTGCTGCGGCAGCCAGACCACGGTATCGCCCTTGCTGTGGCCGCGGCCGAGCTGGATGAGCTGGACCTCCAGGCTGCCCAGCCACATCGTCATCCGGCCCCGGAAGGTGATGGTCGGCCAGGTCAGGCCGGGGACGGATTCGACGGCGCGGAACAGGCGCGGGAAACGGCCGATCTCGCTGGCCATGTCGGCCTCGCCGCGCTCGACGATCAGGTCGCGGGTGTCCTCGCTGGCGATGATCTGCTCCGGCGCATAGCCCGACGCGCCCAGCACCCGCACGGCGTGGTAGTGCGACAGCACGACGTGGCGGATCGGCTTGTCGGTGACCTCGCGGATGCGGCGGATGACGTCCTGGGCCATCACCGGTGTTGCCTGGGTGTCGATCACCATCACCGCGTCGTCGCCGATGACGATGCCGGAGTTGGGATCGCCCTCCGCCGTGTAGGCGTAGGCGTTGTCGGACAGCTTGTCGAAGCTGACCTTCTTTTCCTCCAGGTCGGCGTGGGAGGCGAACTTCTTGGACATGGTGATGCTCCTGGAAAGGGGCCGCGCCTCAGGTCGGGGCGGGGATCGGCGGCAGCGGGGACCGGGTTCCGGATCAAGGATGAAGGCGATCGTCGGGCGCGGCCGGCGGCCCGGGCTGCGCCGGTCCCATGCGGATGCGGCGGCGGTCCACGATGCCCATCGTCCCGATCCTCCCTTCCCATGCCGGCACCTCCCCGGTGGACTGTGTTCGCCGCACGGTGCGGCGTCGGCGGCAAATCCATGGCCCGGCGGTTCTTCCCGCCATTGTTGGCCAATGATATCGTTGCGGATGAAACCGTTCAACGCATTTGTTAATGACGAACGGGAGGCTGATCCCATAATCTCATTGGTGGTATCGGTACCGCGCCATGGCGGCCGGCCGCGGACGGAGGGACGGATGGAGACGGAGGAGAGCCCAAGGGACCGGCGCGGCATCCAGTCCATCGAGGTGGGCGGCCAGCTCCTGCTGGCGCTCGCGCGCAGCGGGGCCGCGATGGTGCTGCGCGACCTCGCGCGCGAAGCCGGGATGACCGCCGCCAAGGCCCACCCCTATCTGGTCAGTTTCGGCAAGCTCGGCCTGGTGGAGCAGGACCCGGTGACCGGCCGATACGACCTGGGGCCGCAGGCGCTGCAACTCGGGCTGGTCGGGCTGCAGCGGCTCGACCCGCTGCGCATCGCCACCAAGGCGGTGGGTGAACTGTCGGCCCGCATCGGCCATTCGGTGGCGATCGCGGTCTGGGGCAGCCACGGCCCGACCATCGTCCGGGTCGAGGAATCGAGCTATCCCCTGCACGTCAACCTGCGCACCGGCAGCGTCATGTCGCTGCTGAACACCGCCACCGGCCTGGTCTTCGCCGCCTTCATGCCGGCGAAGCTGGTCGAAGCCTGCATCGCCGACGAAAGCGGCCGGTCGGTCGGCAATGCCGGCGGCCCGCGGCCGGACTGGCCGGCGGTGGACTGGCCGGCGGTCGAGGCGACGCTGGCCGAGGTGCGCCGCCGCGGCCTCGCCCGCGCGGTCGGGCTGCCGATCCCCGGCATCAATGCCTTCAGCGCACCGGTGTTCGACCACAGCCGCAACATCGCCCTGGTCATCACCGCCATCGGCCCGTCGGGCACCTTCGACGTCGATTGGGACAGCCCGCTCGCCGCGGCGGTGGCGGCCAGCGCCGAAGCCGTCTCCCGCCGGCTGGGCTACCTGCCGGCGGCGACGCCGGCGTTGGCCGGGTGATGTCCAGTGCGGAGTTCGACCAGAAGCCACGCGAAGCGAAACGGGCGGACGACGGAGCCGTTAACCTCGTCGCCTCGGCCAGCTTGCTTTCGCCCTGTTCGGGGAAAGCACCCGTCACCACCTTTTCACGGAACGGAATTGCTTGCTCCTCGACCCGCCGCGGCAGGACGACCAGACAGCCGATCCGGCATCGGATCGTCGCTTAACAGCAATGGTCTCGCGAAGCAGAGAGGGTCCCGGAGCGCCCCGCTGCTTCAGCTTGCCAATTGACGACCCTACCCCTCCGCGAACTCGCCGGTCGCCGCCATGATCGCCTCGCGCAGGCGGTCGGCCTTGGCCGGGCCGGCGACCATCTCCAGCAGGCGCAGGGCGTAGAAGAGGGCCATCTCCGCCGTCTCCGCGCCGTCCGGCTCGGCCGCCGCGGCGGGATACTGCGCCAGAAGGGCATGGGCGCGGTCCAGCAGCCCACGCTCCATCGAGGCCAGCGTGTCCTTCAGCGGCTGGCGCAGGCCAAGGGCGTCGGCCAATCCCTCGCAGCGGCGCAGGGCGCGGGCGTGGTCCTCGGCGGCGGCCTGGGCGTCCTCGTCGACCGGAAGGGGCCGCCCGGCCGACGGGACGGGAACGGCGGACAGGATGCCGTGCGGCGCGGTGTCGAGCACGGTGCCGGTGACCATGCTGCGCACCGCCGCCTTCACCGACCCCAGGCGCTCGCGGTAGGCCGGCTCGGCCAGCGCGTCTATCAGGGCGGAGGTGGTGAGGACCCCGGCGACCAGCCGCTCGGCAATGGCGACCGCCTCTTCCGGCGAGGCGGTTGCGTTGGCGGCGCCGGACCCGGAATCCGGACGGGAGGCGAGCCGGGCGCCGCGCTCCTCCAGGTTGGCGACCACCAGGCCGCCGAGCCGGGCGAAGATCGCCGGCTGCTCGCGGCGCGCCTTGCCCAGGTCGAGGCCGGGCATCACCGCCAGCAGGTCGGCCGGCCGGGCAAGGCGGGAGGCGGCGACCAGCAGCAGGGGGAAGACCGATGCCGGCGACTGGCACGCGGCCGCCTGGGCCGCCTGCTCGATGGCGGCGATGTCCGCCGGTTCCAGCGCGGGCAACGGCTTGGGCGACAGCGCGTCCTTCAAGGCCTCGATGATCGGGCCGATCTCCAGGAAGGACACCACCTCCAGCACCTGCCGCCGCAGATCCTCGTCGCCGTGCAGCAGCCGGACGGCTTGGCCGGAGCCGCCCTGCCCCACTGCCGCCTGCCCCGCCGCCGTTGCCCCTGCTGCCGTCTGCCCGACCGCGACGCGGATCGCCTGCGCGGCCATCGGCCACAGCCGCAGGCCGATGTTGCGCAGGGCGTTGCGGTTGCCGGGCGCCGTCTCCTGCACCTGCCGGTCGAGCTGGTCGAGTTGGTGGCGGTCGCCGCACTCCGCCACCAGGCGCCACAGCGGCTCGATCACCCGCCGTTCGATGCGGCCGGGCGGGATCTCGGCACTGCCGAAGCCCTCCAGCACGTCCTCGAAGGGCAGGCAGAGGATGCGCTTCAGGGTTGGGCGGCGCTGGGGACGCACCTGGACCAGCCGCGGACGGATCGCGGCGAAGGTCTCGCGCACGTCGGGGTGGTCGCGCACCCGCTCCAGCAGGCGGACCACCTCGACGAACTTGTCCTCGGGGATGTCGAACAGCCGGTTCTCCAGGCCCGGCAGGCGGTCGGCCGCCGAACGGCTTCCGTCATTCACGGGGCCGTCTTTCTCGAAGCCGTCTTTCTCGGGGCTGCCGCCCGCGGAGCCACCGGAGGATGGGGCGGTCATCGCGGGGACCTCATGGGGCACGGGCCTTGACCGCCTCGATCCGGCGGATGGCGTCGATGTCGAACTGGCCGGTGCGCCAGTCCTCCAGCATCCGGACGGAGCGGCGGTGCGCCGGCTTGACGTGCCGGGATTCCTCCATCAGGTCGCGGCTGCTCTCCTGCGTCGGCAGCAGCGGCAGGATGCGGAACAGCTCGTTGATGGTCGCGGCCTGCTGGCGCTGGTCCTCCGCCTGCATGACGTCCCAGGCAGCGGTGATGTGGCTCCAGCCGTCGAGCAGCCAGGCCATCCGGGCGGATTGCCCGCGCACGCGGACGATCTCGCCGTCCCAGTCGCGCATCAGCGGGCCGATCGCCTCCAGCCGGCGGTGGAAGTCGGCCAGCACCCGCTCGCCGATGCCGATGGTGTGCTGGGCGACCTCGGCACAGAAGCCGGCGACCGGCGCGGCATCGCTCGGCACCGTGCGCGCCCAGTCGGCCATGGCGTCGCGGAACGCCGTCAGGTCGACCAGGCAGCGCACCAGCCGCCCCGGCCGCGGCGACCGCGCCAGACCGACCGGCGCGGCCACGGCGGCGACCTCGGCCAGCCGGGCATAGAGCAGGGTCGCGTCCAGCCGCAGGCTTTCCGCCGCCCGCGTCATCAACTGGCGGGTCAGGCGCTGCCCCTCGTCGGTGTCGATGCCGGCCTTCAGCATCTCCGGCGATTCCAGGCCGACCGCCTTCAGGATCGCCAGGATCAGGAGGTAGTGGGTCAGCGTGCCCTGCTCCTCGTCCTCGTCCAGGGCGCGCCGGGCGGCCTGGGCCGCCTTGGGGCCGGCCAGGCCGCGGCGCGCGGCGCGCAGCGTCGCCCGGCGGATCTCGTTGGGGGAGCATGCCTCCTCCTTGACGATCAGGTCGTGGAGGTAGCGGTCGTGCATGGTCATCGACACCATCTCCGGCACCGCCTTCCAGGGGACGACATAGATGCCCATGCCCTGGGACAGGCTGGGGATCAGCACCTCCAGCTTCGACCGGTCGCCGCGCCTCACCCGCGTCTGCGACAGGAGCGGCGTGGTGAAGGCCACCGCGGCGCCCCGCTCCTCGAAGGTCGACGGCGCGTATTCGACCGCACCCCTCACCATGATGCCCGTTCCGGATCTGCCTGTCCGCCGCCTGCGGCGCGCCCGCTCGGGACCGAGCCGGGAACGCCGCTGCCGAAGGGCGATTCTTACATCGTCCTCCGCCGGGGCTTCGGGGCAAAGTTGTTGTGAATTGTCGCGTGGTGCGACGGCCTGTCTCAATCCTCGACACCACATCGGCGGCGTTTCACTCCAGGCCGCCGCCGCCGCGGCACGGCGCGGGGCCGCCACGGCCCTTGCGCTTTGCCCGGCGACGCGACAGTTTGGGCGGGATTCGGACCTCGACGGAATGGGAGTGACAGAGGGTGAGCAACATCGGCATCGTGCTCGGACGGTTCCACCGCCGGGAAGTGGGGGAGATGCTGGAGGAGGCGCGCACCGTCGCCGCCAGCCGCGGGCTCGGCATCGTGGCCGAGGTGTGGGTTCCGGGGTCGATGGAGAAGCCGCTGGCGATCAAGCGCCTGCTGATGCGCGACGACGTCGCCGGCGCGGTCGCGCTCGGCATCATCGAGCGGGGCGAGACCGAGCACGGCACCGTCATGGGCCATGCGGTGATCAAGAGCCTGATCGACCTGCAGCTTCAGTTCATGAAGCCGGTCGGCGTCGGGATCCTCGGGCCGGGCATCAACCCGTCGCAGATCCCGCCGCGCATCCGTCCCTACGCCGCCGCCGCGGTGAACGCCTGCGCCGACCTCCTGGAGCAGGCCTGACCGCTCAGGCCGCCGTCCGGCGCCGGCGGTGCAGCAGATGCATCGCCCCGCCGAACAGCAGGCCCCAGAAGGCCGAGCCGACCCCGAAGAAGGACAGGCCCGACGCGGTGACCAGCAGGGTGACCAGGGCGGGGATCCGCTCCTCCTCGGCCTGGACGGCGGCGAGAAGCGAGCCGCCGAAGGCGCCGATCAGCGCCAGCCCGGCCACCGCCTCGATCAGGATGGGCGGCGAGCGGGTGACCAGGGTGGCGGTGACCGCCGCCAGGGCCGCCAGCACGATATAGCCGACGCCGCCGGTGACCGCCGCCTGCCAGCGCCGCTCCGGCCGCGGGTCGGCGTCCGGGCCGGCGCACATCGCCGCGGTGATCGCCGCCAGGTTGACGGTCGGCGCGCCGAAGGGCGCCGTCAGCGCCGAGGCCAGGCCGGTCGCCAGGAAGGCCGGCGGCACCCGCGGGGTGTAGCCGAAGGTCGCCAGCACCGCCAGGCCCGGAATGTTCTGCGAAGCCATGGTGACGACGAACAGCGGCAGGGCGAGACCGACCAGCGCCTCCCAGGTGAAGACCGGCGCCACCACCGCCAGCGCCGGCCAGGGATCGGCCGGCAGGGCGCCGGACACCGGCGGGTTCAGCGCCATCGCCACCAGTGCCACGGCGACCGCCGCCGGCACCGCATAGAGCCTGGCGAAGCGCCCGACCACCGCCCAGGTCGCCAGCACCAGCAGGGCCAGCCCCGGCGCCTGCCCCATCGCCACGAAGGGCGCCAGGCACAGCTTCAGCAGCAGCCCGGCCAGCATGCCGCTGGCCAGCGGCTTGGGGATCGCCGCGATCCAGCGGCCGAGCGGCTTCCACAGCCCCGCCACCATGATCAGCCCGGCCACCGTCAGGAAGGCGCCGACCGCCGCCGGAAAGCCGCCGGCCACCGGGCCGGTCGCCGCCAGCAGCGCCATGCCGGGCGTGGTCCAGGCGACGCTGATCGGCTGGCGTTGCCGCCAGGCAAGCCAGATCGCCGACAGCCCCATGGAAAAGCCGACCGCGACGAGGCCGGAGGTGATCTCCGCGGTGGTCGCCCCCACCGCGGCCAGCCCCTGGATCACCACCGCGACGGAGCTGGCATAGCCGACCAGCGCAACCAGCAGCCCGGTGGCGAGCGCCGACGGCGACAGGCCGGAAGCAGTGGCGGCAGAGGCCGTACCGGTGGCCGTGCCGGTGGCCGCAGGCGAGGGAACGGCGGGGTGTTGGCGGTCGAGGGGGGACGAGCCGGGCATGCCCGCTCCTTTCTCATCCATGGACAGGACAGGGGAAGATCGTTAGATTGGATCCAATATCCACGCAAGCGGTTTTCGTGCCGCCCCGCTTCGGTTCCCTCCCATGCCCGATTCCCTCGACCTCCCCGGCCTGACGGCCCTGATCGCCCGCAGCCGGCCGCACTACCGGACCGCCACGGAATTCGTCGAGGCGGCGATGCGCGAGGCGATCCTGGCCGGCACGCTGCCGGCCGGCTCCCCGCTGCGCCAGGAGGAGCTGGCCGCCGCCTTCGGCGTCAGCCGGATGCCGGTGCGCGAGGCGCTGCGCCAGTTGGAGGCGCGGGCGCTGGTGGAGTTCCATCCCCACCGCGGCGCGGTGGTGGCGGAAATCTCCGCGGAGGATTCGGCCGACATCGGCGCCATCCGGGCGGCGCTGGAACCGGCGGCGCTGCGCCTGTCCCTGCCCCGCCTGACGCCGGAGGATTTCGCGCTAGCCGCCGAGCTGATCGCGGAAATGGATGCGGAGAGCGATCCGGGCCGCATGGGGGAGCTGAACCGCCGCTTCCATATGACCCTCTACGCCCGTGCCGGCCGCCCGCGCCTGCTGGCGCTGGTGGAGCAGCATCTCGCGGCGGCCGACCGCTACCTGCGCTTCCAGTTCGCGGCACTCGGCTACCATCCGCGCTCGCAGGACGAGCACCACGCCCTGCTGGCCGCCTGCCGCGCCGGCGACGCGGACGCGGCGTGCGAGGCGGTGACGCGCCACGTCCTGCAGGCGGGCGACCTGCTGGCGGCCTTCCTGCGGGACCGGGCCTGAGCGATGGACGGGAAGAGCGGGCGGCGCGAAGAGCGAGCGGCTGGAAACGCGAAGCTGCCGGCTAAAGTCTGTCTGTTGTTTATTGAAGCACCAGACAGACTCTAAACTTTTGGTTTTCCGTGTGATTCACGCTTCGAGCGATTCCGCTTGAAGCGTGAATCACACTCTAGGCCACTCCCAGCAGGTCGCCCAGCGCATGGCCGAGCTGGCGCGGGGTGACCGGCTTGTGGATGATGCCCAGGCCGTGGGCGGCGGCATCGCGCTCACACTCGGGGCCGGTTTCGCCGGTCAGGATCAGGCCGGGCACGGGCGGCTGGCCGGGAGCGTCGAACAGCTCGCGGATGCGGGCGACCGCCTCGGTCCCGATGCGGCCCTCGCGCAGCCGGTAGTCGGCGACGACCAGGTCGGGGCGGCGGCCGGACCGGCGCAGCGCCTCCACCGCCTTGTCGGCGCTCCCGGCCACCAGCACCTCGTAGCCCCAGTCGCGGAAGATCGTCTCCAGCCCCAGAAGCACGATGGCGTCGTCGTCGACCACCACGGCGAAGCGGCCACGGCCGGCGGTCGCCTGCTCTGCCGGACCCGACGGGCGCTCGACGCCCCGGCCGAGCGGCAGGGCGATGACGAAGCTGGTCCCCACCCCAGGGGTCGAGCGGACCTGCACCGGGTGGTCGAGCAACTGCGACAGCCGCCGCACGATCGCCAGCCCCAGCCCGAGGCCGCGGTTGCGGTCGCGCTCGGGATTGCCGACCTGGTGGAACTCCTCCCAGATCCGTTCCAGATGGTCGGGCGGGATGCCGATGCCGGTGTCGCGCACCTCGATCAGAAGGCCGCCGCCGGCCTGCCGGCATTCCAGGTCGATCCGCCCGGTTTCGGTGTAGCGCAACGCGTTCTCGACCAAGTTGCGTACCATGCGCGTCACCAGGGTGCGGTCGCTGAGCGCGGCGGCGTCGCAGGGCATCACCCGGAACTCCAGCCCCTTCGCCGCCGCCACCGGACGGTACGACGCACCGATATGCTCGAACAGCGGCCCGATCGGCACTGTCTCGATGTTCGGCTGCACCACCCCGGCGTCGAGCCTGGACATGTCGAGCAGGCTGTCCAGCAGCTCCTTCAGCGCATCGAGCCCGCGCCCCAGATGCATCAGCGCATTGGCACCCTGGCTGCCCTGCACATGCGGCTTCAGCACGTCGACGAAGAACAGGAGCGCCTGCAGCGGCTGGCGCAGGTCGTGGCTGGCCGCGGCCAGGAACTTGCCCTTGGCGAGATCGGCGGCCTCCGCCGCCTCCTTGGCCTGCATCAGCGCCTGCTGGGCCTGCCGCCGCGCGGTGATGTCGCGGAAATAGACCGACAGCCCGTCGGTGCTGGGGTAGATGCTGATCTCCACCCAGTCGCCCAGGATCGGCGACAGCACCTCCACCGTCATCTCGCGGCCTTCGCGCAGCGCCTGCTTCTGCGCCTCGAAGGCTTCGCTGCCGACCACCTCCGGGAAGGCCTCCCAGATCCGCCGCCCCAGCAGGGTGTCGCGCGACCGCTTCCAGACCTGCTCGGCCTTGCGGTTGATGTAGGTGAATCGCCAGTCATGGTCGACGGCGTAGAAGGCGTCGCTGATGCTCTCCAGGATCGTCACCGTCCGCTCGTGGGAGGCGCGCGCCTCCTCCTCCGCGCGCTTGCGGGTGGTGATGTCGCGGAAGAAGCATCCGACGCCCTCGGGGGTCGGCAGGAAGCGGATCTCCAGCCACAAGGTGGAGTTCTCGCCGTCGAACCGCTTTTCCATGCAGGCCGGGACCCGGTCGGCCATCGTCCCGCGGCAGGCCGCCTCCACATCCGACCCGACGAGCTGCGGCCACACCTCCCAAAGCTGGCGGCCGCGCAGCTCGGACAGCGGGCGGCGGACCAGTTCCTCGGCGCGGCGGTTCTGGCAGATCACCCGGTAATCGCGGTCGAGCGCGACCATCGCCTCGTCGATGCTGTTCAGGATGTCGCTGGCGCGCCGGCGGGCATCGGCGATCGCGTCCTCCACCCGCCGCTCGTCGGAGCGGTCGTGCAGGATCCACAGGAAGCCGCCGTCGCCGCCCTGGAGCGGCAGGATGGTGAAGGCACCCCACATGTCGCGGCCGTCGCGCCGGCGGAACGCGCGCTCGCCGTCGATCTGCCCGTCCTCCAGCGCCAGAGCCCGGAGCGCGTCGGAAGCCCCGGCGGCGGCATCCTCGGACGGGAACAGGAAAGCCACCCCGCGGCCGCGGGCCTCCTCCTCCGTCCAGCCCAGGAGGCGGGTGGCGCCGGGGTTCCAACTCGTCACCCGGCCGTCGGAATCGAGCGTCACGATGGCATGGCCGACGGCGCTGTCCAGGATGGCGCGCAGCCGCCGCTCGCTGTCGGCATGGGCGGCGCGGCTGCGTTCCAACGCCTCGCAGGCCGCACGGAGATCCTCGTTCAGCGCGGTGACCGTCAGCAGGTCGTCATGGCCGGGGCAGGCGTCGGAGAGCGCGGTCCGCAGCCGGGCATTCTCCAGCTCCAGGGCCTCAAGCCGGGTGCGCAGGTCTCCCCCGCCCCGTGCCGGCTCCCCCCTTTTACTGCTTTCGGCAGGTCCGGTTTGGACGAGCTGCGGATCGGTCATAAGCGTCCAAGAAAAACGAAGCCTTCATTTCGTGAGAGTGCGCAATAGCGAAAGCCGATGTAAATCAGACGAAGGAAATATTCCGGACGTTCAGAGAATAAATGATTTTATTCTTGTGGGTACCGTATATCGGCAAGAGCCCTCGCCATCGCGCGCACACCTGGATCCGGCACTTTGTCGCGACGGATCACCAACCCCAGGGTGCGGAACAGCGGAGGGGTCAGGGGCTGAACGGTGAAGCGGTCGCGGTCGGCGGGTCCCTGGACGGTCACCGCGGGCAGGATGGAGCAGCCGAGGCCTGCGGCGACGAGGTTCTTAATCGCCTCCACATTGCCAAGCTCCATGGCGGGACGCGGCTGGACGCCGCCGGCCATGAACCAGGCATCGATCACCGCGCGCATGGTGCCGCCGCGTTCGTAAAGGATGAGCGCCGTGTCCGCCAGGGCTGCCGGGTCTACCCCGGCCCCATTTCCGGCGTCTGCCGCAGGCGGCGGACTGCCGGCCGCCGCGGCAACACGGACCAGCTCCTCGTTGCAGACCGGCTCCACCGACAATCCCGCCCGCCCGGCGGGAAGGGTGACCAGCGCGAGGTCGAGCGACCCCGCCTCCACGGCGTCCATGATGTCCGGCGTGTTGCCGGTGACCACGATGATCTCCAGCCCGGGATGGGCGGCCCGCAAGGCGCTGATGACCGGCGGCAGGCGGTAGATGCAGGCGGTGGCGCCGGTGCCGATGCGTACCCGCCCGATCTTGCCGGCGCGGTGGCGCCCCATGCTGGCGACCGCCGCCTCCAACTCGTCCCGCACGCGCCGGATATGGGGCAGCAGGTCGCGGCCCGCCGCGGTGGGCAAGGCCCGCTTTCCCACACGCTCGATGAGGCGGAGGCCGAGCCGGTCCTCAAGGTTGCGGATCTGCATGCTGACCGCCGGCTGGGTCAGGCCGAGGCGGCCCGCGGCCTCGGTGAAGCCGCCATGCTCCACGACGGTGGCGAAGGTGACGAGCTGGTCGATGTTGAGGCCGCGCATACCCATAGAATTCCTTATGGTTCCGATCAAATCAATAAATTTGCCTTTTGCCTGCGGCTCCGCGACGGTTGGCGCATGACGACCGCAAGCCCCCTCGCCGACGACCATGCCCGTTCCGGGTCCACCTGGCTGGCGCTGCTGTGCGCGAGCCGCTTTTCCACGTCGCTGGCCTTCATGGCCTATGCCGGCGCGCTCGTGCCCGCCATGCAGGCCTGGGGCATGACGGCGGGCCAGGCCGGATCGATCCAGACCGCCTTCAACGTCGGCTACGCCCTGTCGCTGGTGGGCTCGTCCTGGTTCGCCGACAGCCTGGGCGCCAAGCGCGTTTTCCTGTGGGCAAGCTGGGCGACGGCGCTGACCGGCATCGCCTTCGCCTTCCTGGCGCGTTCCGCGGAAACCGGCCTCGTGCTGTTCGCCCTGCTGGGGCTGACGCAGGGCGGCACCTATGCCCCGTCCATCATGCTGGTGGCCCAGGGGGTGCCGGCGGGGCGACGCGGGGCGGCGGTCGGCTGGCTGCTGGGCGCCGGCTCGCTCGGCTATTTCGCCTCCATCGCGCTGGCCGCCGGTCTGGCGGAGCATTTCGGCTACCAGGCCGCCTTCATCGCCTGCGGGCTGGGACCGCTGCTGGCGACGCTGCTCGCCACCCCCGGCCTACGCGGACGGCCGAACATCGTCGCTGCCGGGCCGGCGCGCCGGCTGCGCGGTGCCTTCCGCTTCCTGGCCGACCGCCGCTCCATCCTGCTGACCGCCGGCTACACCACCCATTGCTGGGAGCTGCTCGGCATGTGGGCTTGGCTGCCGGCCTTCCTGACCACCAGCTTCGCGACCGCAGGCGCAGGGGGCGGAGGCGCCGGGATGCGCGGCCTGTGGATCGCCGCCGCCATCCATCTCTCGGGCTTCCTGTCGTCGCTGATGATGGGCAGGGCGTCGGACCGGCTGGGCCGGCGGACGGTGCTGGTGGCGATGGGCGTGCTGGGCGCGGCCTGCTCCTTCGGCATCGGCTGGATGGACGGCGCGCCCCTGGCGCTGGTCCTGGCGCTCGCTGCCCTCTACGGCTTCGCCGCGCTGGGCGATTCCCCAGTCCTGTCCACCGCGATGACCGAATCGGTGGAGCCGGGCAGCCTGGGCGCCGCACTCGCCGTGCGCTCCATCCTGGGCTTCGGGGCCGGTGGCGCCGCGCCGCTGGCGGTCGGGCTGATGCTCGACCGTGCCGGCGCCGCCGGTTCCGCCTGGGGCTGGGGTTTCTCGCTTCTCGGCATCGGCGGCGCCCTGGCCACGGCCTGCGCCCTGCTGCTGCCTGCCGACCGTCCCGTCCGCAACTGACCTCCAAACCGACCTTGAAGAGCCGCACCGCCATGAGCGCCATCACCATCCGCCCCTCCGCCGATGCAGACATCCCCGCCATCACCACGCTCTATGCCCACCATGTGCTGACCGGCACCGCCTCCTTCGAGGAGGTGCCCCCGGACGAGGCCGAGATGGCCCGGCGGCGCGGCGAGATCCTGGCCCGCGGACTCCCCTACCTGGTGGCGGAGTGCGAGGGCCGGCTGGGCGGCTATGCCTATGCCGGGCTTTACCGCACCCGAAGCGCCTACCGCTTCACGCTCGAGAATTCCGTCTATGTCGCCGCGGGCCTGCACCGGCGCGGCATCGGCCGCGCGCTGATGGATCCGCTGATCGAAGCGTGCGAGGGGTCCGGCCACCGCCGGATGATCGCCGCGATCGGCGACAGCGCCAACCAGGGCTCCATCGCCTTGCATGCTGCCTGCGGCTTCCGCCCTGTCGGCGTGCTTCCGGCGGTCGGGTTCAAGTTCGGCCGCTGGCTCGACAGCGTGCTGATGGAGCGTCCGCTCGGCCCGGGAAGCGACGAGGCGCCGGTGGAGCGGCGGTGACGGCTCAGTCCGCCCCCAGCAACTCGTCGTCACGGCGCGGTCCGGGAGCCCTGGCCATCGGCAGCGTCCCCGGCAGTTCCACGGTCGGCAGCGTCCATTCCACCGGCGGTGCCGCCCCCGGCACCGGACGGAAGCGGTCCAGCACCGCCAGCAGCGTCAGCATGGCCAAGGCCAGCGCCACCACCAGAAGCCGGCGGTCGACGCCGGCAATCGCTTCCCTGTGCTCCCGACACCCGTCCATGGCTGGCGATCCCCCATTGGTTCGGCCGCATCCGGCCTTCCTCGGGAGAAACTTGGGCTCTGCGGCCGATCGCCACAATGTGGTTTTGCCGCAGCCTGCCTTCGGATGGGACGAAGGCAGGTCGGCCAGGAGGGAAGAATGGCGCACAGCCCTTCCATGGCCTTCTCGGTCACGTCGGCGTCGCCGCCCGAACCGATCACATGCTAGCCGTCAGCGTCGAGCCGACTGCCGGTAACCCCGCCGCCGCCATCGCCGCTTTTGCCGACATGCCCTTGTGTGGGAGAGGCTTGCGCAAGCGCATCCCGGGCAAGCGCGAGGATGGCATCCAGCCGGATGACCAGTTCATGCTCGCAAAGCGCCGAGCGGGCGGCCAGCGCCTCGCGGATGATGAGGCGCAAGGCCTCCTGCTGGCCCTGCGCAGGGTTTGGCGGATCGGCAGCCATGATGGTCGGGTGCTCCGCTGCGGAAGGGTTCGGACGGCACGACCAAACCATTATGCCGGGACGGCGCGGCGATGCGCAACACGGCGGCGCCCGCCGCCGCATCGCCCACCGCATCGGCCACCGCATCGGCCAACGGCGCCGGTGGTTTTCATCGCCGCCCTGTGGACCGGCGCACATCCCGGCCGCTGGCGGGCGGGTAGGTTCGGCCCGTCACCGCAGCGCGCTCCAAGGCCGTCCCGGAAGCAGGCCGCGGCAGGCTGCCCGCCATGCGCGATGCGCATCCGATCCACGGAGAACCGCCATGACCCCTCTTTGCCTCACCATCATCGTCGCGCTGTGCAGCCTCGCCGCACTGGCCGCCGCCAGCCTCTGCCTCACCCCGTCTCCCCGGCTGGGAAAATCCCCGGACATGCTTCTCCGGAAACTCGCCGCAAGCGAGGACATCATGGGCTGACGACGGGCAGGACGGGAGAGGCGCACCGGCGCCACCCTCAGGACGGCACGGCCTCGGGCGCCGCCTCGTCGAACCGCCACTTGAGCCGCACGCCGCCCTCCCCGGCCGGCTCCAGCGCCGGGATGGCGGAGAGCAGCCGCCGCGTGTAGGGATGGGCCGGACGGTCGAAGACGGTGTCGCGGTCCCCTTGTTCGACGATGCGGCCGTCCTGCATGACGACCACCCGGTCGGCGATCTGCTCCACGACGCCGAGGTCGTGGCTGATGAACAGGCAGGAGAAGCCGTGCCGCGCCTGGAGGTCGGCGAACAGTTCCAGCACCTGGGCGCGCACCGTCACGTCGAGGGCGGAGACCGGCTCGTCGGCGATGACGAAGGCCGGGCGGCGGACCACCGCGCGGGCGATGGCCACGCGCTGGCGCTGGCCGCCGGACAGCTCATGCGGGTAGCGGTCGGCATAGGGCCTTCCGAGCCCGACCTCCGACAGCACCTCGACCACCCGTTCGGCCTTCTTGCGCCGTCCCATGCCCGGCACGCCGCGCAGGGCCTCGCCGACCAGCGCGCCGATGGTCATCCGCGGGTCGAGTGAGGAATAGGGGTCCTGGAAGACCATCTGGCAGTTGCGGCGATAGTCGGCCCACCCCTCCCCGCCCGCCTCGACCGGCCGGCCGGCATAACGGATGGTGCCGCCGCTGGGGGCCAGCAGACCGGCGATGGCACGGCCCAGCGTCGTCTTGCCGGAGCCCGAGCCGCCGACCAGCGCCACCACCTCCTGCGGCATGACCGACAGGGACAGGCCGTGGAGGGCGCGCTTGCCCGCCTCCCGGCGGAACAGCCCACGGCGGCCGCCATACTCGACGACGAGGTCGCGCACCTCGATGATCGGCGCCGCCGCCGGCGGGAGGGGACGCGCCGGCTGGCGGCGCGGCATCGCCGACAGCAGCGCCCGCGTGTAGGGGTGCCGCGGCGCGCGCAGCAGCCCGTCGGTGCGCCCCTGCTCGACGATCTCGCCCTTGCGCATGACGATGATGCGGTCGGTGTAGCGCGCGACCATCGACAGGTCGTGGCTGATCATCAGCACCGCGGTGCCGTGTGCGCGCGTCAGCCCGACCATCAGTTCGAGGACGTCGCGCTGGACCACGGCGTCGAGCGCCGTCGTGGGCTCGTCGGCGATCAGCAGTGCCGGCTGGAGCAGCATGACCGAGGCCAGCATGATCCGCTGGCGCATGCCGCCCGAGAACTGATGCGGATAGGCGGCGAGCGCCCCGTCGGGATCCGCGATGCCGACCCGCCGCAGCATGTCGAGCACCCGGTCGCGCCGCCCGTCGGCGGACAGCGCGCGCTGGTGCACCGCCAGCCCCTCCTCCAACTGCCGGCCGATGGTCATCGACGGGTTGAGGGAGGTCATCGGTTCCTGGAAGACCATGCCGATGCGGCCGCCGCGCAGCTCCCGCAGCTCCTTCGGCGACAGGCCGGCGAGGTCGCGGCCCTCGAAGCGGATGGTGCCGGCGGTGCGGCGGATCGCCGGGGGCTGGAGCGCCATGATGGACCGCGCGGCCAGCGTCTTGCCGCTGCCGGATTCGCCGACGATGCCGACGATCTCGCCCGGCGCCACCGTGAAGCCGACGCCGCGGACGACCTCCGTGCCGGTGGCCGAGACGCAGAGGCTCAGATTTTCCACGTCGAGCAGGGCGTCGAGTGCGGCGGCGGGAGGAATGGTGCCGGTCATGTCAGGAGGCCCCTCTCATGCGCGGGTCGAGCCTGTCGCGCAAGGCGTCGCCCAGCAGGTTGATGCCGAGCAGGGTCAGGGAGATGCAGAGGCCGGGGAAGATGCCGAGCCAGACCGCCTGGGCGATGAAGGGCCGGCTTCCCGCCAGCATGTTGCCCCAGGTCGGTGCCGGTGGCGGCACCCCCAGCCCGAGGAAGCTGAGCGCGCTCTCCGCCAGCAGCACCCAGCCGAACATCGAGGTGGCCAGCACGGTCATCGGCCCGACGCAGTTCGGCAGGATGTGGCGCAGGACGGTGTAGAGCTCCGAGTTGCCCATCACGCGCGACGCCTCGACGAACTCCCGCTCGCGCAGCGACAGCACCGTGCCGCGCACGATGCGGGCGACCGAGGGCGTGTAGGCGAGGCCGAGGGCGACGATGATCCCGGTGCTGTTGGCCCCGGCCACCGTCAGCAGGCCGAGCGCCAGCAGGATCGCCGGAAAGGCAAGGAGGGCATCGTTGAAGGCCATCAGGATGCGGTCGGTCCAGCCGCGCGCATAGCCGGAGACAAGGCCGACCGAAGTGCCGAGCAGGCCGGCGGCGGCGACCGTGGACAGGCTGATCAGCATGCTGGTCGCCGCCGCCGCCATCAGGCGGCTCAGCACGTCGCGGCCGAACTCGTCGGTGCCGAGCCAGTGAGCGGCGCCCGGCGGCGCCAGCCGGCCGACGAAGTTGATCTTCAGCGGGTCGTAGGGGGTCCAGACCGCGCCCAGCAGCGCCCCGGCGACGACGATGCCGATGATCGCGCCGCCGATGACGACGTTGAGGGAAAGCCGTTTCATTCCGCGGTCACCCTGGGATCGAAGACCGGATAGAGCAGATCGACCACGAGGTTCACGGCCACGTAGACGAAGGCGACGAACAGCAGGCAGCCCTGGATGACCGGATAGTCGCGCGCGAAGATCGCGTCGACGAGCAGGCGGCCGAGCCCGGGAATGGTGAAGACCGTCTCGACCACCGCAATGCCGCCCAGCAGGTTGCCGAGCACCAGCCCGATCAGCGTCCAGGTCGGCCCGAAGGCGTTCTTGAAGGCATGCCGCCACAGCACGGCGGATTCGGACAACCCCTTGGCGCGGGCGTGGGTGATGTAATCGAGGCGCAGCACCTCCAGCGTGCTGGCGCGGGACATGCGGATCAGCACCCCCATCTCGTGCAGGAACAGGGTCATGACCGGCATGACGATGTAGAGCAGCGCCGCCCACGGGTCCTCGGAGAAGGACACGTAGCCGACGACGGGAAGCCAGTTGAGCTGCAGGCCGAGGAACAGGAGCAGCAGCAGGCCCAGCCAGAAGGTCGGGATCGAGTAGAGCAGCGTCGCCAGCCCGACCAGGAACAGGTCGGTACCGCTGTTCTGGCGCCACGCGGCGATCATGCCGGCCGGGACCGCGAACAGGCTGGCCAGCAGCACGGCGATGAGGACGACGCGCGCGCTGATCCAGAAGCGGTCGAGCACCAGCGGCAGGACCGGCTGGGAGGAGGTGATGGAGATGCCGAAGTCGCCGCGCAGCACGTTGCCGAACCAGATGCCGAACTGGACCGGCAGGCTCTGGTCGAGGCCGAGCCGCTCGCGCAGGTCGGCGAGGCTGGCCGGGGTTGCCAGATCGCCGAGCATGAGCGCTGCGGGATCGCCCGGTATGAGGCGGATCAGCACGAAGACCGTCACCGCCATGATCAGCAGCGTCGGCACCGCCATGAGGATCCGTTTGAACACGAAATGCAGCACGCCCGTCTCCTCTCCGCGGCCGGCCCCCCTCACCGGGGACCCCGCGACCTCGCCTACACGCTGACGGTCAGTTTCCGACGACCCTGGCGCCCCAGACGCGCGCCTTGCCTTCCCACGGGTCGGCGCCCTGAACGCGCTTGGTGTGGGCCCAGGCATCCTGGCCGTTGGAGAAGATGATCAGCGGGGTCGCCTCCATCTGGCGCTTGTGCAGCTCGTCGAAGGCAGCTTGCCGCTGCGCCTCGTCGGAGATGGTGGACGCCTTCTCGATCAGCTCCTGGGCGGCGGGATCGTCCCAGACCTTGCGCGGCTGGCTGTCCTTCGGGCCGGAGAACTGCTCGTAGCTCAACGCCGGGTCGAGGCGCCCGGAATAGGAGAAGGACATCATCTGGTAGTTGCCGGTGTTGTAGCGGTCGAGCTGCGTCACCCACTCCAGCACTTCGATCTGGGCGTTGATGCCGACCGCCTGCATCATCGCCTGGGCGATCACCGCGGCGTTGAAGCTGGGGACGTGGACGCGCTTGTTGGCGATGATCCTGATCGGCTCGCCCTTGTAGCCGGCCTCCTTCAGCAGCGCCTGCGCCCTGGCCGGGTCGTAGGAATAGCCCTTGGCCTGGACGGCGCCGTAATAGCCGGAGGTGATGGGAACGCCGGAATTGTTCGGCTTGCCTTCGCCGTTCGACACGGCGGCCACGAGCTGCGGGATGTCGAGCGAGGCAGCGATCGCCTGACGCATCTTGACGTTGCCGAGCAGCGGGTCGCGCGTCTGGAACAGGAAGGTGTGCTTGGTGGTGGACGGGAAGAAGCCGGCCTCGACCGTCTTGGTCTTGTTCAGCTCCGGCACGTCGGTTTCCAGCACCTGGGCCACGTCCACCGCGCCGGAGGCCAGCGCCGCCTTGGCCGTGGAGGCATCGGGGACGACCAGGAACTTCACCGAGGCGAGCGCCGTGCGCTTGGCGCCGACCATGCCGTCGGGCTTGTCGCCCGGCGGCGACTGGTAGCCGTCGAAGCGGGCGACCGTCACATACTCGCCGCGGCGCCACTCGCCGAACCGGAAGGGGCCGGTGCCGACCGGCTTGTCCCAACTGCCGTCGGGCTTGAGCGAGTCCTTGTGGAGGATGGCGGTGCCGCCGCAGTCGGTCCGGGCCAGGGCGTCGAGGAACAGCGCGCTGGCGTGGTCCAGAGTCATGGTAAAGGTGCGGTCGTCCGGCGCCTCGACCTTCTCCACCTTCAGGCCGTTGCGCCCGTCGAAGTCGGAGCGGCAGCGCCAGTCCGTCTTCGGATCCATGTAGCGGTTCCAGCTCCACAGCACGTCCGCCGAGGTCAGCGGAGCGCCGTTGTGGAAGGTCACGCCCTGGCGCAGGCGGAAGCTGTAGGTCTTGCCGTCGTCCGACCGCTCGACCGACTCTGCGAGCAGTGGCGCCACCGAGCCGTTCGCCCGATAGCCCACCAGCCCCTCGACCATGTGCAGGACGACGGAATCGGTGTTGTCGTCCCGGTTCACGCCCGGATTGGTGCTGCGGATGTCGGCGTTCAGCGCGACGGTGATGCTCTGGGCGGAGGCGGTCGCCGCTCCAGCCGCCAGCGCCGTGCCCACCAGGGCTGCCAGGAACCTCGTCATCGACCTACCCCTCTGTTCATGCGTCATTGTCGTTGAACGCCGGCCTTTTTGCCGGCCGGCGCCGAAAAGATTAAATTGCGGCGGACGGCCGCACGCGGATCGCCATGCCGTCCCGCTGCGGGTCGGCGCCGCCGCTGCAGACTCCACCGTCGATGCGGATGCCGTGCAGGGCGGCGAAGGCGTAGCTCTGCCACGACCGCTTCACCGCGTAGCCCTGCTCCGCCAGCGCGTCGGTGACCGAGCGGCGGATGCGGTTCGACACGTCGATGGTGTTGGAGACCGCCATGACCCGCGGGGCACTGACCGCCTCAAGCATCGGCATGCCGAAGTCGATCACGTTCATGATCCCCTGCGCCATCGCCGGGGCGATGTAGCTGCCGCCCGGCGCCCCCATCACCACGAAGGGCCGGTCGTCCTTGAAGACGATGGTCGGCGCCGCGGAGCTGGCGCGCCGCTTGCCCGGCGCGATGGAGCCGGCACGGCCCGGCCGCGGGTCGAACCGGGCCATGGTGCCGTTGTACATGAAGCCGAGACCGTCGGTGATGGCGCCCGACGGGCTGCCCAGCGTATGGGTCAGGGCGACCGCGTTGCCCTGGGCGTCCACCACCGAGATGTGGGTGGTATCGCGGCTGGATTTGTCGAGGCGCGACACCTCGGCCCGGTTGCCGGCGCGGATGTCCTCGGCCAGTTCCCGGCAATAATCCTTGGCGATCAGCCGGTCCACCGGGACCTCGACATAGGCCGGGTCGCCCATGTGCCTGTCCTTGTCCACCGTCATCCGCTTCATCGCCTCGGCGAGCAGGCGGACATGCTCGGCCGAGCCATGCTCCAGCGCACCGATGTCGAAATTCTCCAGGATGTGGAGAAGCTGGAGCATCGGGAAGCCGCTGGCCGGCGGCGGGCTGGTCGAGATGCGGTGCCCGCGATACTCGCCCCAGACCGGCGCCGCGGTCGAGACCTCGTAGGCGGCGAGATCGTCGAGGCCGATCAGCCCGCCATGCGCCGCCATGTCGGCGGCGATCTCCTGCGCGATCTCGCCGCGATAGAACAGGTCGGGTCCGCCCGCTGCGATGCGTTCCAGCGTCCGCGTCAGGTCGGGGTTGAGGACGAGGTCGCCCAGGCGCTTCACCGTCCCGTCGGGCCGGAAATAGATGTCCCGGCCGGTGCGGCTGTGGCGCAGCTTGTCGATGGTGTCGACCTCGCCGCTGCCGCTCTGGTCGAGCGACCAGTACCAGTGGACATGGGGGCGGACCATGAAGCCGCGCCTGGCCTGGGCGATCGCCGGGGCCATCACGTCGGCCCAGTCGAAGGTCCCGTAGCGGCCGAGCGCCTCGGCATAGCCCTTCAGGCTGCCCGGCGTGCAGACGGCGAGATGGCCGATCTCGCTGATGCCGCCCTGGAGCAGGAAGCCGAAGCCGTCGCGCGTCTGGCCGAGCAGTAGGTCGGTCCACATGTCGGGCCGGGCGGCGAGCGGGGCGCGGGCGTAGAACTCCAGGATGTCATGGACGCTGCGTCCCGGCATGTAGACCTGCATCGAGCCGAAGCCGCCGATGCCCGACATCTGGGGATCAACGACCCCCTGGACGAAGGCGCAGGCGATGGCCGCATCGACGGCATTGCCGCCGCGCTCCAGCACCTCCGCCCCGGCCTCCGCCGCCTCGGGCTGCGGGGCGACGATCATCGCGTCCCCGATCCGCTCTGCCGCCATGGTCCGTTCCCCCTGTCTCAGCCCCTGGCCGCGCGGCGGCGTTTCAGCATGTCGGCGAAGAAGTCCTGGACATGGCCGACCACCTTGTTGCCGTCATGCGGGACGTTGGGCACCAGATCGAAGCGGACCTGCATGCCGGCGGCCTCGAAGGAGCGGCGCAGGCTGTCGAGCCGTTCCGGGCGGGTGCGGCCGGCGTCGTTGGCGCCGGGCATCCAGTGGCGGCCGCCCTCGCGGTGGGTGATCTCCCAGGTCTCCAGGTCGGCGGCGCCGACCACCATCTGGACCGGCACCGACGCCATGGCGGCCGGATCGGCCTCGATGCCGAAGCGCGCCTTCATGTCGCGCACGCCGACCCACCAGTCCTGCGTCGGGTCGAGCAGCGTCACAGAGCCGGGTGCGCCGATGGAAACGGCCCACAGCCGCTGCGGCCGCAGCAGGAAGAAGCGGTTGGCGAAATGCCCGCCGCCGGAATAGCCGAACAGGGCGAAGCGGGAGACGTCGAAGCCGTAGCGCTCCCCGACCTCGTCGACGATCGACAGCAGCACCTCGTCGTACCGGATGTCGGCTTCCTGCATGTACTTGAAGCCGTCACGGTTGCCGTCGCCGCGCACCCCCGCCGGGAACAGCGGGCAGAGGATGGCGCAGTTGTTCCAGCGGCCGAACTCGGCGAAGGCGTCGCGGTAGGCCATGAAGGCGCGGCCCGTCCCGTGCACCACCACCGCCAGATCCGGAGCGGCACCCTCGACCGGCGGCGGAACATAGAGACAGTAGGAAAAGCGCGGATCATGCCGGCTGGCGAACACCGTGGTGTGGCCGAGGTCGTAGATTTGCCGGCCGCGGTCCTGCGGGGTACCGGCATTGGCGCCGGTCTGGGCACCGCCTTGGGCACCGCCTTGGGCACCGGTAGGGCCGCCCGGAGGCGCGTCGAGGAGAGTCATCGCGGTTCCAATTGGTATAGAAATTGGCGCCAAAATTGGTTACACATTGCCGGCCCCTTGGCAAGGGGGCAAATCCGTTTTTCCGATGATCGGCGGACACAGCGTTCCGCCGGCCCGGATGGAGGAGAGTGGCGGATGCACTTCGGCGGAGACGAAATCCTCCGGACGCCCGTCGTCACATCCGTTGCCGCGTGCGCAGGGCAGCCTTACGATACGGCACCTCTACCGGCGTTGGCGGAACGAGGGTTCAGACAGAATGCGAGGTCACCTGCGTCCCATGAGCGTCAAAGCGGATTCCGCCACCGGCAACCTCGCCGACCGCATGGCGCGCGACATCCAGGCCGGCGTCTTCGCGCCGGGCATGTGGCTGAAGCAGATCGACCTGGAGACCCGCTACGAGGCCAAACGGATGGAGGTGCGCCGCGCGCTCGACCAGCTCGCGCTCAAGCGGCTGGTGCGGCATGTCCCGAACCGGGGCTATCACGTTCACGTCCCGGACGACCGGCAGGCCGAGGAGGTGCGCGAGGTCCGGCTGATCCTGGAGACGGCGGCGGCAGGCAGCATCGTCGCCAACGCGACCGCCGCCGACATCGCGGCGCTTCGCGTGCTCGCACAGCGCTTCGCCGACCTCATCCTGGAGGGGACGCTGCTCGACCTCTACGAGGCCAACATCGCCTTCCACGCCAAGCTCCTGGCGCTGGGGTCGAACCGCGAGCTGATCAACATCCTCTGGGAATTGCGGGGGCGCGGCCCGTCGGCGCCGGTCACGCAATGGAAGACCCGCGCCCGCATCGAGCAGTCGAGCCGCGAACATTTCCGCATGGTAGAGGCCATCGCGGCCGGCGATGCCGCCGGGCTGCGCCTGCTGACGGCCGACCACATCCTGCAGACGGCCCTGCAGACGGAAGAGCGTCCGCCGGCACAGGGGGACGGCGCCTGAGCAGGTTTTCCGAACTCCGCCCACGGATGGGCGGGACCGTGCCCCGATCCGGAGAAACCTGGTCAGCGAAACCGGCAGCCAGGGGCCGACCCCCGGCCCATCCGGACCAGAGGTTCCGACGCCGCAGGGCGACCTTTTATGGGTGCTTTTAAGAAGCGTTCGCATTCCAACGCCCGTGCGGCTATATCTGAGCGCGCCGCAAGCCGACGACCCTCCCGAGGGTTGCGCCCCCTTCTCCGACCTTCCGCGCATCCGTGACCGATACCGCCCGCCCTGCCCCGACCGACACCCCCCGCTCCCGGCCCAGGCGATGACCGGACCGGTCGGCACCTGGGCGCGCAAGATCGCGGAACTGTTCGACACCCATCGGCTGCGGGTCGAGCGCGCCATTGCCCGCCGCACCGGCGATCCGCAGACGGCGGGCGATCTGGCGCAGGACGCCTTCCTGCGGCTCGCCCGCCTGCCCGACGGCGAGGCCGTGCAGAACCCGGCCGGACTGCTGTTCGTGGTGGCCGACCGCATCGCGCTGGACCATTGCCGGGCCGCAACGCGCCAGCGCCTGCGCGAGGCCGGGCCTCCGGACGAGACCCTGCCGGCCGCCGGTCCCGGCGCCGACGCGGTGATCGAGCGGAGCCAGACGTTCGCCCGCCTGCGCGGCGCCATTGACGCCCTGCCACCCAAAACGCGGGACGTCTTCCTGCTCTACCATGTCGAGGGGCTGCGGTACCGTGCCATCGGCGAGCGGCTGGGCATCTCGCCGCGCACCGTCGAATACCATCTTCGCACGGCGCTGGAGCAGTGCCGCGCCCACATGATGCGGCGTCCGCCACGATAGGCCGCCGGTTCCGCTCGCCCCCCGGGCATTTTTCTTTGAGGGATCGGCCTCCGACGGCCGTCATTCCATATACGAGACAACAGGCCAAACACGAGACAACAGGAGCCTGCAGCAAGACGCGATGGATCATCGGGATGGACAGCGCAGCGCGCCGGCACACGGCGGACCGGATGAAGACCGGCTGTTCTCGGAAGCCAATGCGTGGTTCTTCCGCCTGCAGTCCGACGACCTCGGCCCGGCGGAGCGCACCGCCTTCGCGGAGTGGCTGGACCGCAGCCCCGCCCATTCCCGCGCCTGGAGCGATCTGCAGGCCCTTCTGCACGACCTGAAGGGACCCGCCCGCGCCGCCCATGCCGAGACCGGCATCGCGACATCCCCGCGCCCCGCGGCCACCGGCTTGCGGCGGCTCGCCGCCGCATTGGCGGTCCTGCTGGTTGTCGGCGGGATCGGCGCCTGGCGCGGACCGGCGCTGTACCAGAATGCCGTTGCGGACCAGGTGACCCCGACCGGGCAGCGCCGGACGCTGACCCTGCCGGATGGCTCGACGGCCGAGATGAACGGCGATACCGCTCTGGCGTTCGACTTTCACGACGGTGCCCGGCGTGTCCGGCTTCTGCGCGGGGAAGTGTGGTTCCAGGTCACCCGCGATCCCGACCATCCCTTCGTCGTCGACGGCGGGGCGGGAGCGGCCCGCGTCCTGGGCACGCAGTTCAGCGTCCGGCGCGAGGACGACCGCATGACGGTCACCGTCGGCGAGGGGCTGGTGGAGGTCACCGCACGCACCGTCACCCCGGCGGCCGTCGATGGCAAGGCGCCCTGGCCCGGCAGCGTCCGCCTGCATCCCGGCGAGAGTGCGGAGGCGGGCCCTGGCGGCCTGACCGGCCCACGGGCCGCCGACCCTGCCATCGCCTTCGCATGGCGTCATGGCCAGATCGTCTTCCGCCAGCAGTCGCTTGCCTCGGTCATCACCGCCCTGAACCGGCAATGGCCCGGCCGCGTGGTCCTGCTGAACGACGACGCGGCGGAGCGGGTCGTCTCCGGCGTCTTCGCGCTCGACCGGCCGGATGCCGTGTTCGATGCGCTGGAGCGTGGGCTGGGAGTACACGCCACCCGCATCACGCCGTACCTGACCTTGCTCCGCTGAAAAATTGCCGGCCCCTGGAAAAAATGACCGGCTCCTGAAAAAACTTCCCAGGGATCTCCGGCCGCCCGTCGTCATGTCCAGAAAAGAGGCGAATGAGACGCAATCGCAGACGGCGGTTTGGTCTCTCACCGGATGACTGGGGCAAGCGATGGCATCGGCGAAGTTTGCAATGACGGGTGTGATCGACGGACGCCGGGGCAGCGTCCATGGCGGGCTGGTTGGCCGCGTCTTCTCTGGACGGCTGCTGGCGACGACGGTGCTGATCGCACCGGCGCTTCTCCTGTTCCATGGTCCGGCGGCACTGGCGCAGGCAGTGGCGCAGGCGGCACCGGCGGGCGCGGTGTCCTTCGCCATCATGCCGCAGTCGGTGGACGGGGCGCTCGCCGCCTTCTCCGCCGCCACGCGCATCCAGGTGCTGACGCCCGGTGCGGTGACCCAGGGCGTCAACTCCCCCGGCGTCAGCGGATCGATGAGCGCGCGCGAAGGGCTGAACCGCCTGCTGTCCGGCACCGGGCTGGCGGCCCGGTTCCTCAACACCGAGACCGTGACGGTCGAGCGCGTGGCGGCCGGCGGCGCCGTGCAGCTCGACCCGGTGCAGATCGAAGGCGACCGGACCACCGGCGGCCCGGGTGCCCTTCCCCCGGCCTATGCCGGCGGCCAAGTGGCGCGCGGGGGACGGATCGGCGCGCTCGGCAACCAGGACGCCATGGACGTGCCCTTCTCCGTCACCGGCTACACCGCCGAGACCATCCGCAACCAGCAGGCGGAGACGATCGCCGACGTGCTGGCCAACGATCCGGCCGTGCGCAGCGGCCTCGGCTACGGCAATTTCGCGGAGAGCTTCGTGATCCGCGGCTTCCAACTGGCCGGCGAGGATCTGTCGGTGGACGGCCTGTACGGCACCGCCCCGCGCCAGATCGTCGCCACCGACATGTTCGAACGGGTGGAGGTGCTGAAAGGCGCCAACGCCTTCCTGAACGGAGCGGCCCCCAGCGGGTCCGGCATCGGCGGCGGCGTGAACCTCGTGCCCAAGCGGGCGGAGGACGAGCCGCTGACCCGCCTGACCGCCGGCTATGCCATGGACAGCCGGCTCGGCCTGTCCGCCGACGTCGGCCGCAGGTTCGGCGAGAACAACCAGTTCGGCGTCCGCGTCAACTCCGCGGTCCGCGGCGGCGACACCGCCATCGACGACGAGAAGCGGACGCTGAAGCTCGGCTCCCTGGCGCTGGACTATCGCGGCGAGGCCGCCCGCGTGACGCTCGACGTCGGCACCCAGACGCAGAGGGTGGAACAGGGCCGCCCCGTCGTCTATTTCGGCAGCCTCGTCCCGGCGGTGCCGTCGGCGTCGCAGAACTACGCCCAGCCCTGGACCTATTCGCGGATGCGCGACACCTTCGGCCAGATCCGTGCCGAATACGACATCCTGCCCACCCTGACCGCCTATGGCGCCTTCGGCCTGCGCAGCATGCGCGAGGACGGCGACTATGGCTCCCCGACCGTCACGCGGGCCGACGGCACCGGCACCGTCAGGCGCCTGACCGTCCCGCGCGAGGATTTCACCAGCACCGGCCAGGCCGGGGTCCGGGCCGACCTGCGCACCGGCCCGGTCCGGCACCAACTGAATGCCGGCGCCTCGGCGTTGCGGACGACCAACAACAACGGCTTCGAGTTCGGCACGACCTCCGCCATCAACCTCTACACCATGGTCGGCCTTCCGCGGCCGGCGACGACATCGGCCAGCGGCATGGTCGGCGATCTGCCGAAGGTCAGCGAGTCGGTTCTGCGCAGCCTCTATGCGTCGGACACGCTGTCGATCCTGGAGGACCGGGTGATGGTGACCGCCGGCCTGCGGCAGCAGAACATCCAGGTCCGCGGCTACAACCGGGCCAACGGCGCCCGCACTTCCGACTACGACGAGTCGGCCCTGACCCCGGTGGTCGGGCTGGTGGTGAAGCCGGTCACGGAGCTGTCGCTCTACGCCAACCGGATCGAAGGGCTGTCGCAGGGGCCGACCGCCCCGTCCACCGCCGCCAATTCCGGCGAGATCTTCGCGCCCTACCGCTCGGTCCAGTACGAGGTCGGCGGCAAGCTGGACTTCGGCAGCTTCGGCGGTTCGCTGTCGCTGTTCCAGACCACCCAGCCCAGCGGGATCACCGACGCCGCCACCCGCATCTACAGCGTGTCCGGCAAGCAGCGCAACCGCGGCATCGAACTGATGCTGTACGGCGAACCCGTGCAGGGCCTCCGCCTGCTGGGCGGCGCCACCTTCATCGATCCGAAGCTGACCGACACCGGCAGCGCCGCGACCGAAGGCCAGGACGCCGTCGGCGTGCCGCGCCGCCTGCTCAATGCCAACGTCGAATGGGATTTGCCCTTCCTTCCGGCCTCGTTCCCCACGGTGACGCTGACCGGCCGGGTGATCCACACCGGCGCGCAGTACCTCAACACCGCCAACTCGCTGAAGATCCCGAGTTGGACCCGCTTCGACGTCGGCGCACGCATGGTCACCGACATCCAGAACCGCCCGGTCACGGTGCGGGCCGCGGTGGAGAACGTGGCCGACAAGGCCTACTGGGCCTCGGCCTCCGGCGGCTACCTGACCCAGGGCGGCCCGTTGACGGCCAAGCTGTCGGTGTCGGTGGATTTCTGACCGGCCAGGGCATGGCGGCGGCATGAGGAGGACCCGATGACCAACCGAACCATCCGGATCTGGGCGCTGATCCACAAATGGACCAGCCTGGTCTGCACGCTGTTCATGCTGCTGCTGTGCCTGACCGGCCTGCCGCTGATCTTTCATGACGAGATCGAGGCGCTGACGGCGGAGGACACCCTGCCGCACATGCCGGCCGACACCCCGCTGAAGACGCTGGACGAGGCGGTGGCGTCGGCGCTGGCCACCTATCCCGGCGAGCGTCCGCTGTTCCTCAGCTTCGACGAGGACCGGCCGGTGGTGAACGTCACGACCGGCCCCGACGCCCGCCCGCCGGTGTCGCGGATGCACATCTCGGCCATCGACCTGCGCACCACGCGGATCCTGGCCGACCTGAACGACGACAACGGCTTCATGCATGTGATGCTGCGCCTGCACGTCGACCTGTTCGCGGGCCTGCCCGGCGAACTGTTCCTCGGCTTCATGGGCTTCCTGCTGTTCGTCGCCACGCTGTCGGGCGTGGTGGTCTACGCCCCCTTCATGCGCAAGCTGTCCTTCGGCACGGTGCGGGCTGGGCGCAGCGCACGGCTGAAATGGCTCGATCTGCACAACATGCTGGGAATCGTCACGCTGATGTGGGTGGCGGTGGTCGGTCTGACCGGCGTCATCAACACCCTGTCGGTGCCGCTGGTCGCCTACTGGCGCGCCAACGAGCTGGCGGCGATGATCGCCCCCTACGACGGCAAGCCGGTGCCGGAGCGGTTCACCTCCGTCGACGCGGCCGTGCGCCTGGCGATGGACGCGGCGCCCGGCATGCGCCCGCAGTTCGTCGCCTTCCCCGGCGTGCGGTTCTCCAGCAACCACCATTACGCGGTGTGGCTGAAGGGCGCCACGCCGGCCACCCGCCAGATCCTGACGCCGGCGCTGATCGACGCGGAAACCGGGGCCTTCACCGACATGCGGTCCATGCCCTGGTACATGCTGGCCCTTCGGCTGTCGCAACCCCTGCATTTCGGCGATTACGGCGGGCTGCCGCTGAAGATCCTGTGGGCGGCGCTCGACGTGCTGACCATCATCATCCTCGGCAGCGGCCTTTACCTGTGGGTCGCCCGCCGCAGCCAAAGCCACGCGGCGGCCGCCGGGCTGGACGCCGTCGCCGGCGAGGCGGCGGAATGAAGCCGCGCACCCGCCTCCCCCTCTCGACGATCTTCGCCATTCCCGCCGCAATCGCGCTCGTCACCGGAACCGGGCTGGTCGTCGCGCTGCTGGACGACGGCCTGGTGGATGCCGTGTCCTGGGCGGCGCTGTCGGTCCCGATCCTGGCCGCGGTCTGGTCATGGCGGAGACGCGAGCGCTAGAGTGTGATCGTTTCAGCCGGTATCGCTTAAAACCTGACTCACACGGAAAACCAAAAACTTAGAGTCTGTCCGGTGCTTCAAGAAGCACCGGACAGACTCTAGCTCCACCGTGCCGGTCAATTGTCGAGATAGTCGATGCGGCGCATCACCTGGGCGATGGATCGTGCGACCGCCGCCACTTTGGGATCGTTGACCCCGGTCCGGTAGCAGATGAACAGCCGGCCGTTCTCCACCCGGGGATCGGACGCCACAAGCTGAACCTGCCCCAGCGCAATGAAGCGCCTTGCCATGGGAATGGGGAGCAGCCCCGCGCCGACCCCGCCGGCCACCAGCTCCGCGATCACCGCGACGCTCGTGCAGGTGCTGAGACGGCCGGGAACCAGCCCCGCCGTCGCGAACCAGCCGCTGATCTGCCGGTGCATGGCGGAAGGCGGAGGGTTGGAGAAGATCGGCTGCGACCAGAGATCCCGCGGGGTGAGCGGTGCGGCCAGCCGCCAGGATGTCGGGACGACCCAGCTCGTCGGCTGGGCACCGAGCGGCTGGAGGTGGAGTTGCTCGTCCCCGATGGGGTTGAGCAGCACCGCCACGTCCAACGCGTCGCGCAGAAGGGCGTCCTCCAGCGTGGTGCTGGTCGAAACCACCCATTCCGGCTGCAGCGCCGGATGGTCCTCCAGCAGGCCGGCCAGCAGCGGCGAGAGGCAGGTGACGGCAAAGCCCTCCGCCAGGCCGACCCGGACACGGCCCGCAATGGTCCTGGCTTCATCCCGTCCGCCGATGGCCCGCAGTTCGGTCATGATCGCGGAAACCCGCGGCAGAAGCAGGCGGCCCTCGGGCGTCAGCCGCAGGCCGCGTCCCGTCCTTTCCAGCACGTCGACGCCCATGGCATCCCGCAGGTCCTTCAGGCGCAGCGACAGCGTGGGCTGGGCCAGATTGAGGTGCTCGGCCGCCCGCTGCGCGGAGCCGAGCTGCGCGGTCCAGAAGAACGCCTCGAGCTGCGCGATGGTGATCCGCATATCAGATTTTCCAATATCAGATGTTCAGGACATCCTATTTGATTATCAATGTCAATGAATGGACACTTCCGGACATCGAGACAAGCGTGGCGGAGTCCACGCGATCCGGAGGGAACCCAGATGAACGAGCGATCCGACGTCATCGCCAAGGTGGGATGGCGCATCCTGCCGATTTTGATGGTCTGCTATTTCGCGGCCTTCCTGGACCGGGTGAACATCGGCTTCGCCGCTTTGACCATGAACCAGGATCTCGGCTTCTCGGCGTCCGCCTTCGGCTTCGGTGCCGGCATCTTCTTCCTCGGCTACGTGCTGTGCGAGGTGCCGAGCAACCTGCTGCTCGTGCGCTACGGCGCGCGGCTCTGGATCGCCCGGATCCTGATCACCTGGGGGCTGCTTTCGGCGGCGACGGCATTCGTCTGGAACCCCGCCAGCTTCTATGTGGTGCGCGTCCTGCTGGGCGCCGCCGAGGCCGGCTTCTTTCCCGGCATGATCTTCTACATGACCCTGTGGTTCCCGCGGGAATACCGCGCCCGCATGTTCGGGATGTTCAACATCGCCGTACCGCTGTCGTCGGTCATCGGCGCCCCCGTCTCGGGTCTCGTCATCGAGCATCTGAACGGCTGGCACGGCATGGCCGGCTGGCAGTGGATGTTCATCCTGGAAGCCATGCCGGCGGTCGTCATGGGCATTGTCGTCGCCCTCTTCCTGCCGTCGTCGCCCGAGAAGGCCGGCTTCCTGGCCGACGACGAGCGCCGCTGGCTGTCCACCCGGCTGGAGGCCGAACGTGCGGCGCAGGAGAAGGTGGAACGCTTCACCGTCAGCCGCGCCGCACGGGATCCCCGTGTTCTGCTGATGTGCCTAATCGCCGTCGGCCTCGTCATGGGCACCACGGGCATCGCCATCTGGATGCCGCAGTTCGTCAAGGCGTTCGGCCTCAGCACCGTCCAGACGGGCTTCGTCGCCGCCATCCCCTCGGCCTTCATGGCACTGGCCATGGTGCTGGTCGGGCGCCACGCCGACCGTACCGGGGAGCGGGTCTGGCACGCGGCCGGTCCTTTCCTGGTCAGCGCGGCGGGCTTCGCCCTTGCCGCGCTGACCAGCGACCCGCTGGTCGGGCTGGCCGGCTTGACCATCGGGGCGGCCGGCATCGGCGGCGCGTCGCCCAACATCTGGATCTTCCCGACGACCCTGCTGACCGGCAGCGCCGCCGCGGCCGGCATCGCGCTGATCAACTCCGTCGGCAGCACGGGCGGCTTCTTCGGCCCCACGATCATCGGCTGGGTCCGCGACGCCACCGGCAGCTTCGGCGGGGCGCAACTGGTCCTTGCCGCCGCCATGGCGCTGACGGCCTGCGCGATCCTGCTGCTCGGCCATCTGATGCGCGACCTGATGCGCGGCGGCGTCGCTCCCCTCTCCCGTTCCGCCCGGGACACCGCACAGGAAAGCAAGGCATGAGCATCGCCGCCGTCCGCCTCTATCATCTGGTCGCCCCCTTGCCCGAGGTGATCGGCAATGCGCTGGTATCCTTCGACCGCCGCGAGACCCTGCTCGTCGAGATCGTGAGCCGCGACGGCCAGTCCGGCTGGGGCGAGGCCTGGCATGCGCCGGCGGCCGACCGCGCCATCGTCGCCTCACGCCTGGTTCCGCGCCTGCTGGGGCAGGATTCCCAGCAGATCGGCCGGCTCTGGCAGGAGATGCGCGAGGCGGCCGCCGGCGCCATGGGAGCCGTGGCCGCCGTCGACATGGCACTGCACGACCTCGCGGCGCGCCTGCGCGGCATTCCGGTCAGCACGCTGCTGGGCGGAGCGGTCCGCGACCGTGTCGCGGCCTACGCCAGCGGCCCCTTCTTCAAGCCCGGCGGCCACCCCTACCGGACCTTCGAACGCGAGGTGGAGGGCTATCTCCGTGCGGGATTCAAGGCGATCAAGCTGCGCAGCGGCTTCGCCCCGGCGGATGATGCGGCCATCGCCAACACCGTCCGGCGGATGATGGGACCGGAGGGCACGCTGATGCTGGACTTCAACCAGTCCTACGCGCCGCGTGCCGCCCTGGCCGCGGTATCGGGAATGCAGGAGGCCGGGCTGCTCTGGGTGGAGGAGCCCACGGTCCCGGGGGATCTGCAAGGCTACCGCATGCTGTCGGGCCACATGACGCCCGCATTGGCCGGTGGAGAGACCTACAGCGATGCCCGTGCCTTCCGTCCCTTCCTGGAAGCCGGATGCATGGACGTGCTGCAACCGGACATCGCGGTCTGCGGCGGATTGACCGGCGTGGGACGGGTCGCGGCACTGGCGGAGTTGTACGACCGGCCGGTCGTTCCCCACGTCTGGGGAGGAATCGTGAACTTCCAGGCCGCCCTGCACCTGACCGCGACCTTGCCGGCCCTGCGCAGCGGCAGCGGTGCGGGAGGTTACCCGTTCCTGGAATTCGATGCGGGACCCAATCCCCTTCTCGACCTGTGCGGCCGGCCGATGGTCAACGACGACGGGATGGTCACGGTGCCGGATGGCCCTGGCTTCGGCATCGAGCTGAACGCCGACATGCTGGCGCCCTTCGTCGTCGCGCGGCAGGAGGTGACGGCCCCGTAAGGCTGGTGGACCGCTCCACCTGCGAAGGCCCGGCCCGCCTGGCGGGTGCCGGTACACCGGCCCCGCTTCCGGCGCGGGATCAGCGGCACCGGACGTCATTGCCGGCCGGGGACGACGGACGGCGATGGACGGCGATGGACGTCCCGTCGTCATCCTCGTTCGGCCGGCGCAGCACGCCGCAAGCCGCGGCCTTCCGCGCCTGCGCCCGCCCGCGGCCGGTCGGCGGCACCTCCCGTGCCCCGGCGAGCCAGCCGCGGAGGGTGCCCCCCGTTTCGCCATGGCGGCAGAAGATCACGGCGCTCGGCACGACAGCCGCTCCGGCAGATCGGCGAACCCGCCGAGGATGCCGTCGTGCGGCAGACCGTCGAGCGGCACCCGCGCGTAGCCGTAGGGCACCAGCAATACCCGCGCGACACCCGCCGCGCGGGCGGCGGCCACGTCGTGCTCGTTGTCGCCGACGAAGACCGCCTCGCCGGGGCTGACATCCAGCCGTTCCAGCAGGCCGAGCACCGGTTCCGCCGAGGGCTTGCGGGTCGGGTAGCTGTCGCCGCCGACCACCGCCGCGAAGACGCCGGCGATGCCCAGATCCTCCAGCAGGCGCATCGTCGCCCCCATCGGCTTGTTGGTGCAGACGCCGAGCCGCAGCCCGGCTTTCGCCAATGCCTCCAGCGTCTCGGCGACACCGGGATAGAGCGCGCTGTGCGCGCTGGGGTCGGCCTCGTAGATCGCCAGGAAGCGCCGGAGGCAGCGCGCGCCCTCCTCGGCGTCCGCGACCCCGCCGGTGGCGGCCAGCACGCGCTCAACCAGCTTGGGAGCCCCGTCGCCGATGAAGGAACGCACCGCCGGCAGGTCGACCGGCGGCCGCCCCAATTCGGCGAGGAGGGCGTTCGAGGCATGCATCAGGTCGGCCGCACTGTCCACCAACGTGCCGTCGAGGTCGAAGGCGACGGCGCGGATGGGGTGGCGGATGGAGCTGTCGGCGGCGGGATCGGTCACGGTGGCGGCACCTTATCGGCTGAGGAAGCGGGCCTTTTCGGCCACGAGCTCCTGGATGATCGGGGTATCCGGGTCGAGCAGAGCATCGCCTGCCCGATGCGGCGCGTCCACCTGCACCAAGTGTCCATCGGCACAAGCAGGCCGCGAGCACGCAGGGCCGCGGCATCGCAACCCGGCCGGCTTGCTTCCGGCCTCGGCCGGACCTCGGTGGTGGCGAACCGTTTTGCGGTTCCCGCAGGTGCAGTATATGGGTGATCTCGTCACCGCCCATGCTTTCATCCAGACCGCCATGCGTTTCGACCTCACAGACCTGCGACTCCTGCTCCACATCGTCGAAACCGGCAGCATCACCGCCGGTGCGGACCGCAGCGCAATGGCACTCGCGTCGGCCAGCGCGCGTGTCCGCGGGATGGAGGAGACGCTGGGAGTGCCGTTGCTGGAGCGGGGGCGGCGGGGGATCAGCCCGACGCCGGCCGGCCGCGCCGCCGTCCATCACGCGCGGCTGGTGCTGCACCAGATCGAACGGATGCGCGGCGAGCTGGCCGAGTACGCGAAGGGCCTGAAAGGGCATGTCCGGCTGCTGTCCAATACGGCGGCGCTCACCGAGTTCCTGCCGGATGCGCTCGCCGGGTTCCTCGCCGCCAACCCCAGCATCGACATCGACCTGGAGGAACGCCCAAGCCACGCCATCGTCGAGGCGGTGGCGGCCGGGCTCGCCGATCTGGGCGTCGTCGCCGACATGGTGGATCTCGCCGGGCTGGAAACCCGGCCCTTCCGCGCCGACCATCTGGTCGCCGTCATGGCCCCCGGCCATCCGCTGGCCGGCCACGAGGCGATCGCCTTCGCCGATCTGCTGGATGAACCATTCGTCGGGCTCAGCCCAGGCAGCGCGCTGCAGGACTATCTGAACGCCCACGCCGCCCGGGCCGGCCGCACCCTGGCCTTCCGCGTTCGGGTGCGCAGCGCCGACGCGCTGTGCCGGCTGGTCGAGCGCGGCGTCGGCCTGGGGATCGTGCCGGAAACCGCGGCCCAGCGGGCCAGCCGAGGGGCCGCGATCCGCATCGTGCCGCTGCGTGACGCTTGGGCACCCCGGCTGCTGGTGCTGTGCGCCCGCCGTTTCACGGACCTGCCGGCCCATGCCCGCCGGCTCGTGGACACCCTCTCGGCCGATGCGCCTGCGGCCTCCACCAGAAACGATAAGTCAGCCTAGCTGTCCTTTTCCTGACCCTCGCCGGACGCTGCCGCCGTGAGCAGGCGACGGCGGCGGCAATTCCGTGAATCGAGTCGCCCCGGTGCCGGACCGGTGGCCGGGCGGCCGGCTCCCGGGTGCGACCAATCGGCACTGCGCGTGCATGTCGCAGGATGTGGGATGGGCGGCTTGTGAACACGCCGTGGATAAATTCGGCGAATATGTCACCAGCTCGTGCGAATCTTTGGGAAAATATCCGAAAGAGGGAGGATTCACCGCTTGGTCAGAAATCCTGCCGTTTATTTGCCGTCGAAATGATGAATGGGGGGTGGTACTACCAATCCAAAGAAATCCGAGAGGAGACGAGCACCATCATGCGGACGGCGACCAAGGATCTGGCTGGCGACTTGCGGCAGCAACTGGCCGAACTGGTGCGCAGCCGGGTTCCGAACGCGCGGGCGGAGCGCTTCGTTCAGCGCTTCTACGCCAACGTGCCCCCGGACGACCTGCTGCGCGCCACGCCGGAACAGCTTTACGGCGCGGCACTCGCGATGTGGCAGTGGGGACAGCAGCGCCGCCCCGGCACTGCGAAGGTGCGGGTCTATGCCCCCAGGCTGGACGAGCATGGGTGGCAGTCGGAACGGTCGGTGGTCGAGATCGTCAACGACGACATGCCCTTCCTAGTCGATTCGGTCACTGCCGAGCTGAGCCGGCAGGGCGTCGCCGTCCATCTGGTGATCCATCCCGTGGCCCGCGTCGTGCGTGATGCCGACGGCAGGATCGTCGAGCTGCTGGAGCCCGGCGAGGACGGGCCGGAGGGCGCCCACGACGAGTCGTTCATGCATTGCTCGATCGACCCGCTGTCCGACCCAGACGCGCAGGCCCGCCTGCGGCAGGGGATCGAGCGGGTCCTGGCCGATGTCCGGGCCGCCGTGGAGGACTGGCAGCCGATGCGCGAGCGCGTCCGCGCCGCCCGCGATGGCATCGCCCATGCGCCCGACGCCGAGGAATCCAAGGAAGCCGCGGACTTCCTGACCTGGATCGACGACGGCAACATGACCCTGCTGGGGTGCCGGCAATACACGGCCACCTTCGGCGGCGACCACCGGGATCCCTGGCTGGAGCTGGTCGAGGGGAGCGGACAGGGCATCCTGCGCGACCCGGAGGTGACCGTCTTCGACGAGCATGGCCACGCCGCCGTGCTGCCGGCCGAAATCCGCGCCTTCCTAAACCAGCCGCGCGCGCTGCTGGTCACCAAGGGCACCCGGCAGGCCACCGTGCACCGCGCCGTGCCCGTCGACGCCATCCTGGTCAAGCGCTTCGACGACACCGGCCGAGTCACAGGCGCCACCCTGACGGTCGGCCTGTTCACCTCGGTCGCCTACAACCGCAGCCCGCGCGAGATCCCCTTCCTGCGGCGCAAGGTCGCCCGCGTCATGGCGCGGGCCGGCTTCGACCCCCAGGGCCATGACGGCAAGGCGCTGCTGAACATCCTGGAGACCTATCCGCGCGACGAGCTGTTCCAGACCCCGTCCGACGAGCTGTTCGAGACGGCTCTTGGCATCGTGCACCTGCAGGAACGCCAACGCCTGGCCCTGTTCGTCCGCCGCGATCCCTTCGAGCGTTTCGTCTCCGCCCTGGTCTTCGTGCCGCGCGACCGGTACGACACGGCGCTGCGGCTGAGGATCCAGGCGGTGCTGGAGGGGGCGTTCCAGGGCGCCTGCGCCTCCAGCCACACGCAGCTCTCGGACAGCGCCCTCGCCCGCGTGCACCTGATGGTCAAGACCGAGCCGGGGAAGGTTCCCGCGGTCGATGTCGGCGAGCTGGAAACCCGGCTGGTGCAGATCTCGCGGAGCTGGGCCGACCGGCTGCGCGACGCCCTGGTCGAGGCCCATGGCGAAGAGGTCGGCAAGGGCCGGCTGCGCCGCTACGCCGACGCCTTCCCCGCCGGCTACCGCGAGACCTTCCCGGCGGAAACCGCGGTCCACGACATCGACCGCATCGAGCGCGCCCTGGCCGACCAGCGGCTCGGCATCGTGCTGTACCACCCGCTGGAGGCCGAGAGCGACGAGCTGCACGTCAAGATCTACCACCAGGGCCGGCCGGTACCCCTGTCCGACGTGCTGCCGATGCTGGAGCACATGGACCTGAAGGTCATCACCGAGCAGCCCTACGAGGTCCGCCCGGCCGGCGGCGCCCCGGTGGTGTGGATCCACGACTTCGCCGCCCGCAGCCAGACCGGCGCCTCGGTCGACTGCGTCAAGATCAAGCAGACCTTCCAGGAGGCGTTCGCCGACATCTGGGACGGCCGGATGGAGGATGACGGCTTCAACCGGCTGGTGCTGCGCGCCGGACTGACAGGCCGCGAGGTCACGGTCCTGCGCGCCTATGCGAAATACCTCAAGCAGGCCCGTTTCACCTACGGCCAGGACACCATCGAGGCGACGCTGGCCGCGCACCCGCAGACCGCGCGGCTGCTGGCCCGACTGTTCGCCGCCCGCTTCGACCCGGCAAGGCGCGAGGACGAGGGGCACATCCTGGAGCAGATCGAGGACGCGCTGGACGCCGTCACCAACCTGGACGACGACCGCATCCTGCGCCGCTTCGTCAACCTGATCCGCGCCACGCTGCGCACCAACGCCTATCAGTCCGGGGCGGACGGGGCGCCGAAGGCGCACCTGTCGGTCAAGCTCGACAGCGGCTCGGTCGAGGAACTGCCGCTGCCGCGGCCCTGGGTCGAGGTGTTCGTCTACAGCCCGCGCATGGAGGGCGTGCACCTGCGCGGCGGCAAGGTTGCCCGCGGCGGCATCCGCTGGTCCGACCGCCGCGAGGATTTCCGTACCGAGATCCTGGGCCTGATGAAGGCGCAGATGGTGAAGAACACCGTCATCGTCCCGGTCGGCTCCAAGGGCGGCTTCGTCGTCAAGCGCCCGCCTGCCCCGTCCGCCGGGCGCGAGGCTGCACTGGCCGAAGGCATCGAATGCTACAAGACGCTGATGCGCGGCCTGCTGGACATCACCGACAACCTGGCGGCCGACGGCTCGGTGGTGCCGCCCAGGGACGTGGTGCGCCATGACGGCGACGACCCCTATCTTGTGGTCGCCGCCGACAAGGGAACCGCGACCTTCTCCGACATCGCCAACAGCGTGTCGATCGACTACGGCTTCTGGCTGGGCGACGCCTTCGCGTCGGGCGGCTCCGCCGGCTACGACCACAAGGCGATGGGCATCACCGCCCGCGGCGCCTGGGAGTCGGTGAAGCGGCACTTCCGCGAAATCGGCACCGACATCCAGACCACCGACTTCACGGTGGTCGGCGTCGGCGACATGTCGGGCGACGTGTTCGGCAACGGCATGCTGCTGTCCCGCCACATCCGCCTGCTGGCCGCCTTCGACCACCGTCACATCTTCCTCGACCCCGATCCCGACGCCGCCCGCAGTTGGGAGGAGCGCAACCGCCTGTTCGCCCTGCCCCGCTCGTCCTGGGCCGACTACGACCACTCCCTGCTGTCGTCCGGCGCGATGATCGTGGAGCGCAGCGCCAAGACCGTCGAGCTGACGGCGGAGGTGCGAGCGCGCTTCGGCATCGAACAGGCCCACCTGTCGCCGGCCGAACTGATCCGGCGGCTGCTGACGGCCGAGGTCGACCTGCTGTGGTTCGGCGGCATCGGCACCTACGTCAAGGCATCGACGGAGTCCAACGCCGAGGCCGGCGACAAGGCGAACGACGCGCTGCGCATCGACGGCGGGCAGATCCGCGCCAAGGTGGTCGGCGAGGGCGCCAACCTGGGCGTCACCCAGCGCGGCCGCATCGAGGCGGCCCAAAAGGGTCGGGACGGCAAGGGCGTCCGGCTCAACACCGACGCCATCGACAATTCGGCCGGCGTCGACACCTCCGACCACGAGGTGAACATCAAGGTCCTGCTGGGCGACGTCATGGCGCGGGGCGACATGACGCTGAAGCAGCGCGACACCCTGCTGGCGGCGATGACCGACGAGGTGGCGGGGCTGGTGCTCGCCGACAACTACCGCCAGTCGAGCGCACTGACCATCGCCGAGGCCCAGGGGGCGGCGCTGCTGGAGGCACAGTCCCGCTTCATGCGCAACCTGGAGCGCACCGGCCGCCTGAACCGGGCGATCGAGTATCTGCCGACGGACGAGGAGCTGGCGGAGCGCATGGCCGAGCGCCGCGGACTGACCCGGCCGGAACTGGCGGTGCTGCTGGCCTATGCCAAGATCACGCTCTACGACGACCTGCTGGCGTCTGAGCTGCCGGACGATCCGGCGACGGTCGAGGACCTGCTGCGCTACTTCCCGCAGCCGCTGCGCGACGGCCAGAAGGAGGCGATCTTCCGCCACCGGCTGCGCCGCGAGATCGTGGCGACGGCGGTGACCAACAGCCTGGTCAACCGCGTCGGCCCGACCTTTGTCCGCGACATGGTGGAGAAGACCGGCCTCGGCCCGGCGGATGTCGCACGCGCCTATGCGATCACCCGCGACGTCTTCCAGCTCCGCCCGCTGTGGGACGCCGTCGATGCACTGGACACCAAGGTGCCGGCGGCGCTGCAGACCAGCCTGATCCTCGAGACGGTCCACCTGATGGAGCGGGCGGTCGCCTGGTTCCTTGCCCACAGCCCGCACCCGCTCGACCTCGGCCGTGAATCCGCCGCCTTCCGTCCGGGCGTGGAGGCGCTGGCCGCCGGGCTGGACCGCTTCCTCGACGCCGAGGAAGCCGCGCGGCTGGCCGTGCGGGTCTCCGACGCCATGGCCCAGGGGGTGCCGGAGGATCTGGCCCGCCGGGTCGCCGCCTTGCCGGTGCTGGCCGCCGCCCCCGACCTCGTGCGCATCGCCGAGCGCACCGGCCGCGCGGTGGAAGGGGTGGCATCGGTCTATTTCGGGCTGGGACGGCGTTTCGGCCTGGAATGGCTGCGCGATCGTGCCAGCGGCGCCAAGGTGGACAACCACTGGCAGCGTCAGGCGGTCGCCGCCATCGTCGACGACCTGTTCGCGCACCAGAGCGCGCTGACGGTGCGGGTGCTGGAAAGCGAAGGCGACGAGTCCGCTGCGGTCGATGCCTGGATCGCCAGCCGCCATCTCGTGGTGGAGCGGGTTGAGCAACTCCTGGCCGAGCTGCGCGCCCAGCCGGCCATCGACCTCGCCATGCTCGCGGTGGCGAACCGGCAACTGCGCGGCCTGATCGCCGGCTGACGGGACGGGAGACGGCTCGGCCCGGCCGGTCCGGCGGCGTTTCCCGCGCCACCGGGCCGGCCGGGGCACCCTCGCCCTTCCGGCACGTTCGGGCGATGGTTGCTGTGTCTCCTTGCCTCGGGCGGATCCTTCCCGCGGATGCGGGCGGGATCCGCCTATTTTCTTTCCAGCCCATAGGCCGGCCGGCCCGCGAGCCAAGCCGGGATTGCAGGATCATCCGGGCTTGTGGTCTTCTCCCGGCATCGGCGCGGCAAGGCGCTCCGCCGTCCATTCCTGCCTTGACGCCGGTCCGGGGCAGCCTGCCGGGAAATCGAACCGTGGCGATTCCGTATGATCCAGCACAGATCGCACACCAATTCCGCAGCATTCTGAGCACACGAGGCACCGCGGGCTGGACGGAGATCGGCCGCATCCTGGAGGATGCGCAGGCATTCGAAGCCTCCCGCGCGCAACGCCTGACCTTGACGGCCGGCGGCTTGCAGCATCAGGTCGCAGCACTGTCGCCGTTGAATGCAGCCTTCCCGGAGCAGGATGTCTACCGGTTGGGCGATCCCGGACTGACCCCGGACATTTTCCACGGGATGACCTACGGCAGTGGACGGAAGTCCCACGCCGACCTCGCCCTGTTCTACCGCGCCCCTCTGTTGACCATCCGGTTCGTCACGTTCGGGGGCAAGGACAACGGGCATGATCTCTTCACGACGGACGGGCGGCTGCTGGTCCGGGACTCGTCGTGGCTTCGTTTGCTGTCCCCCAGCCCGCTCAACCCATACCTGGATCCCCATCACCGCTTCGGCGTGTTCGCGCTCCCCGGGGAGCGTGCCGTGGTCCGGGGGCCCTGCCTGTTCGTCGGCGGGCAGACCAACCATTACCATTTCATCGTCGATCACCTTCCGCTGATCATCATGGCCGGACAAATCGAGGCTCTGGCCGGCCTGCCGGTCGTCCTGCACCGCTTCGGACCGGCGCAGGACGCGTTGTGCCGCTGCTTCGGGATCGACCCGTCACGGTTCATCCTGCTCGACCGGCACGTTCCCGATCCTCTCTTCTCAGCCACCCTGGAGGCTCCGGTCCTTCCGGCCAAGCTTCCCTTGCCGCTCAGCCTCACCATCCTGCGCCGCCGCCTCGGGCTGCCCCGCCGGGCAGCGCCCGGGCATCGGCGGATTTTCGTCGGCCGTCGCCCAGGCCCGGAAATTGCCGTCCGCCTTGCCAATCAGGAGGCTGTCTCCGCCACGTTGGCCACCCACGGGTTCGAGACGGTCGTCCTCGACGGCCTGCCGATCACGGAGCAGCGCCGCCTGTTCGAGGAGGCGGACATCGTGGTTGCCGCACATGGTGCGGGACTGGCGAACCTCGTGTTCGCTCCTTCCGGCACACGCATCGTCGAGATCATGAGCGACGTGTGCAACAGCGATGCAGAAGACGTGTTCGGCTGTTACCGGAAGGTGGCGGCAATCATCGGCCAACCCTATTACCGGCTGGTCTGTCCGTCCTCTCCGGCCGTTCCCGGACAGGCGCCTCAAGACGTGCCCTTCACCTGCGACACCCGCCGCCTGACGGCGCTGGTGCACACCGCTCTCACCTGCGGCTTCTGACCCGTGCGCGACGCCACCGCGGTGGCGTCGCCCGTCGGCACAGCCTCTTCCTCCAACCTCCGGAACTTCCCGGCTCCGTCAACGGTGGAGAACATGCTTTCGCGTTCGAAAGCAACCTTGGCGATAAAATCCTCCCGACAGCGCTGGTTGTTGCCCCTACCCCACCCGTCCCGGATGATCGGACTCCAGCAGAGCCTCCACATGCCGGCACAACGGCCCGAGCAAGGCCGGCCAGTCATTGTCGGTGCGGTCCAGGAAGGCGGCGCGGACGCGGTCCCGCTCCGCAGCAACGCCGGCAGGGCCGAGTTCATGGAAGATATGCAACAGTCCCGCGCGGTTGGCCGGCTGCGCCGCGGGGTCGTAGGACCAGGTGAAGCGCGGATTGCCGGCCCCGTCCCACCAGTCGTCATGGCCGTAGATGGCAAAGCCGGACAGCAGATACTCGATCATGTTGATTGGTCCTGTCTCCGAGTAGGAGGTGTTGGCGACCACGAGGAAGTTCTGCCGCAGGAAGCTCATCAGGTCGACGCGATCCTTGGGAACGTAGGCGGCGACGCTGAAGTCGCTGTTCTCCTGCAGGCCGATATCCCGCAACGTGGCGATCAGCTCGGCCGAATTCTTGCGCGGCCCACCGTGATAGACCAGCATGCGCACCTTGGGCGGCAACGGAAAAGCGCCGGCAAGCCGGGAGAATTCCACCTTGTCGATCGGGTGCGGATGCACCGAGAAATGGCGGGCAAGCCCCGCCATATGGTCATGGCAGGCGGCGACCAGGGGATCGCCGGCCGCGACGCGGCGGATGGCGACATCGTTGCTCAGGACCAACAGCGCGTATTGGTGGCGCAGCCACTCCCCGGTCTCGCGAACGGAGTCCACCGGCGCCTCCAGCCCATGGCGGCGAAAGGCGGCGAAGCGCCATTTGTCGACGTCGAAGTTCGAGTTCTCGATCAGGACGGAGCGTTTCCAATGTTCCAATGCCGGATGAGGCAGGAAGGACACCAGCACGTCCCGTCCCGCCGGGTCCAGCGGGGCCGACCAGGGCGAGAAACGGACACGCGCGCCGAAGCGGTCGGACAGGGCGCCGTAGACATAGCGGCTGATCTGCGCATGCCAGTGCAGTTTCCCCGGGAAGGCGTCGGGCGGCTGCGGGAAGGAGACGTGGATGGTCGGGTCGCTCATCATTCCCCCTTCCGGGCGGCTTCGGTGAAGGCGACGATGCGCTCCGCCGCCGCCGTCGGATCGATGGTGGCGATGCAGTGCGCCTCGGCCGCAAGGCAGGAGGTGGCGCAAGGTGCAAGCGCCGCATCCGGGCGCAGCACGAGCACCCGACCGCCCTGCGCGCCGCCCGTCCAGGGCCGGAAGCGGTCCGGCGCGTGGACATGGGTCGGGTCGCCGTCCAGGGGATGGCAGGAGAAGACCGCCACCGGCGTGCCCACCGCGGCGGCCAGATGGGCGGGCGCGGAGTCCATGGCAACCGCCAGGAACGCCCGCTCCAGCACTGCGGCGGCGACACGCAGTCCGGTGGCGCCGGTGAGATCGGTGAAGCCGCCGCCCTGCCCCCCACCCGGCCCGTCGCCCAGCGCGGCGCCGATCAGCACCGCCGCCTTCCGCTCGGCGGCTGTGCCCAGCACCGCCACATGGGCGTCGAGCGCCGCTGCGAGACGGGCGACGGCGACGGCAAGCCGATCGGCCGGATATTCCCGCCGCGGGCTGGCGGCCCCGGGGGCCACAACCAGCAGATCGCGCGGTCCCCCTGCCCCACCGACCAGGCGTGCCGCCTCCGCCCGATCCCCGTCCGTCAGCGCCAACGCTGGCGGACCAAGATCCGGCGGGGCGCCGAGGAACTCCAGCAGGGCGGCGTTCTGCTCGACCTCGTGCCGTCCCGGTGGCGGGGCCAGCACATGGCTGAAGGCGCGGTCGAAGCCGCGGTTGCCTTCGGCCTTCCAGGGCGTCACCCGCTCCGAGAACCCGACGACCAGCGGAGAGCGGCTGTTGGCGGCAAGCGTCACCGCCCCGTGCCGGTCGAAATCATAGCGCGGCACCACCACCAAATCGAAGCCGACCCGGTAGCATTCGGCAAAGCGCGCCAGCCCCCCGGGCGTGATGCCGCGGAAGTCGATGCCGCCGCCCTCCTTCGGCCGGGGAGCCACCACGCCGTCCACCCACGGGCATGTCGCCGCCAGATCCGCCACCGCCTCGCGCACCGCCAGCAGGATGCGTGCCTGCGGCGCGGCGGCGCGCAAGCCGCGCAGGAAAGGCGTTGCCAGGACGAAATCCCCGACCTCGTCGAGCTTGACCACCAGGATCCGGCCGATGGCCGACAGGTCGCAAGGAGGAGGCGCGGCCGTCATGGAGCGCTGTCCACTGCCACGTCGAAGGGGGCTGGCGGCAGGTCCCGGCAGCGACGGCGCCAAGCCTCACGATAGCCGGACTCCACGGCCCTGGCATAGGCGGTCTCGTCCATCAGGACCGACCCCGCCATCCGGCTGCGCAGTCCGCCGCGGCAGGCATCGAGGAAGGAGCGGTCCGACGCAAGCCGGATGCCTTGCGCAAGGTAGGATTCATCGTCCGCCGTCACCAACTCCTCCAGCCCGACGGCAGAGAGCAGGGTCGCTCCCCAGCGGCCGATCTTGGTCGGTCCGCTCTGGTTCAGCACCGGCACGCCCATCCACAGCGCATCGCAGATGGTGGTTCCGCCATTGGCGAAGACCGGATCCAGGGCCACGTCGATCGTGGTGTAGCCCTGGTACGGATCGGGGGTAAGACCGCGCAGGTCCAGCCGCTCCGCCCCGATGCCATGCCGGGCGAAGGCGGACAGCAGCCGGCGGTCGAGGCCGCTGCCGGTTCCGAGGCCGCGCCATTTCAGCACCAGCCGGGCCGTCGGCACCGCTGCCAGCAGCCGCGACCATAGGGCTATGGTGGCGGCATTGACCTTGGTGACGTTGTTGAAGGACCCGAAGGTGACATGCCCGTTGCGCTCCAGCGGCGGCCGGTCCGGCGGCGCGACGGCCGACTCTCCGGGCCGGTAACAGAGCACGCAACCCGGAAGCCGGATCAACGCTTCGCTGTGCAGCGCATCCGCTCCCGGCGGGGCGATGCGGGGATCGGCGAATTGGTAGTCGACGGCGCTCAGGCCGGTGGTGTTCGGATAGAGCGGCAGGCTCATCTGGAGCGGCGCCGGGCGGCGCGCCAGCAGGGTCATGCGGTTGCGCGACATGTGGCCGCCGGCATCCACCAGGATGTCGATGCGGTCGGCCCGGATCTGCCGGTCGAGTTCCTCGTCCGGGAGGGCGGCGACGCTGCGCCACCGGTCGGCGGCAGCCTGGAACCGCCCGGTCGCCGCATCCCGACTGCGGTCGTTGTGGTAGCAGGTCACCTCCACCGCCGTCCGGTCGTGCCGCTCGACCAGCGGCAGCAGGAAGTGATAGCCCGGGCCCGGATAGCGCTGGAAGTCCGGCGACAGGTAGCCGATGCGCAGGCGGCGATGCTGATCGCCACGCTCCACTGCGTGCGGCACCGCCGGAACCGGCGGCAGATGCCGTTCGAACATGCGGTGCTCGCGGAAGACCTCCGCCGGATCCGCGCCGTCGTCGAAGCACAGGCAGAACAGCAGGTTGGACCGGATTGCCGCATCCATCGGCGCCACGGCCAGCGCGGCACGGAAAGCCGCCACCGCCTCGCGGTGCAGGCCGAGCGCCATCAGTGCGGCACCATGATTGGAGTTCGCCGCCGCCGCCTGCTCCGGATCGCGCAGCCGCAGCGCCCGATCGAGCGGTCCGACCGCCTCCTCCGCGGCGTTTTCGTCGAGCCGGAGCTTGCCGACATTCACCCATGCCGCCGCATTGCCCGGCTCCAGGACCAGCGCCCGCCTGTACCAGGCCAGCGCCTGCGCCCTGGAACCGGTCAGATGGATCGCGGATCCGGCATTGGCCGCCAGAACGGCATCCAGCGGTTGGGCACGCACCGCCCGCAGGGCCGGTGGCATCGGCCCGTCCGCCCCCATGGCCGCCCCGATGGCTGCCCGTGAGAGGCCGAGCCCGGACAAGGCAAGCCCGGAGCCTGGCGCCAGTTCCAATGCCCGGCGGTAGCCGCGTTCCGCTGCGGCCGGCCGCCCGCTCCCGTACAGGCGCGCGGCCAGGGCGAGAACCATGTCCTCCGCCAGCGGGTCGAGCGCTACCGCCCGTGTCAGCCAGTCGCCGTTCCCCGACGTGCCCTGCAGCGCGGCCAGCGTCCTGACAGCCTCCGCGCTGCCCGGGTTCAGGACGAGCAGACGGCTTGCGGCGGCCGCTGCGGCCGTGCCGTCGCCGAGCCGCCGGCAGATCCCCGCCCGCTGCTCCAGGGGTTCGGCCATCATCGGCGCGCGCAACGCAGTCGCCCGGAAGGCCGCCGCTGCCGTCGGCAGGCACCCTGCGTCGCGCAGGGCCGCACCGTGGTTGAAGGCGGCCAGGATCCGTTGAGGCTCCAGTGTGGAGGCGCGACCGTACCAGTCGGCGGCCGGCAGGAAGCGGCCGGCATCGTACAGCGCATCGCCGAGGTCGGATGCGCTTCCCGCATCCGCCGGCTCCAGCATCATCGCCCGCCGCAGCGCCCGTGCTGCCGGATCCGGGCAACCGGCCCGCATCCAGGCCGCCGCCTCCATCCGCGGCAAGGCCGGGTCCAAGGGCGTCAGCCTCCCGGCGTTGCCGAAGGCCATCGCCGCCTCCTGCCAGCGCTCCGCCGCTTCCAGCAGGCGACCCAGGTTGGCATGGAACAACGGTTGCCGGCCATCCGCTCTCACCGCCAGCCGGATCCGCTCGATTCCCTCCCCCAGCGCACCCGTCTGCGCCTTGATCAGCCCCGACAGGTGCAGCGCATCCGCCTGCTTCGGCAGCCGCCGCAGCACCTGGTCGTAGAGGGCCGCAGCCTCCGCCAACTGTCCGTTCTGGTGCAGTCCGACCGCACGGCCCAGCAGGACCTGCGGATCGGCGGACGGCGTCTGGCGAGGGGTGGATTTCATCCGCGGCCTGCATTCTTCGGTGGTCAACCGGATAATGCTGGGCGCCAGCCGCCGATTGCAACAGCGGCGGCACCGGGAGCGGATCCGCGCCAGCCGCCAGCCGGCGCTGCCGCTCGGCCAAGTCCGTCTCGCGGGCGCGGGAACGGCGGCGCTGCTCCTCGGTGCGGATCCGCAACTGCTGCTCCTGCCGCAACCTGGCGGCAAGCCGCCGCAGGTCGTCCACCGCACGCGCGTCGGCGGGCGCCGGCACCGCGCCCAGGGCTTCGCGGAAATCCCCCAATGTGGGGAAGCGGCTCCAGCCGCTGCGGAAACTGCCCCACACCGCATCGAAGGCCGCCATCCAGCGGTCGGCCGGCCACTCCGCCATGGCGCGGACATCGGCCTCCAACAGGTCGGCGTCCGGAAGCTCCAGTGCGAACCGGTCCGCCAGCTTTTCGAGGCCGATCAGAACATTCTCCACCCCGATCGGCACGCAGACGCTGCCGATTGCCTGCTCGACCCGCTCGGCGAGGACACCGATCTCATCCGCCTCGAGATCCTGGGTCTCGAAGCGGAGATCGGCGGCATCAAGCCTGGCCAGCGAGGCGAAGGCGGAGCGCTGCAAGGGTTTCGCGGTTGCGGACGGCGGCAACGGGCTGCCCTGTCCGTGCCTGACCGGCTGGGCGGGCATCGCTGCTGCGGATGGCACGGCGGTCTTGGTGGAGGTCATGGCGTGCTTCCCGGCGGGACGGGGGGATGGAAGCCGAAGGCGCTGACGCGGCGGGCGGCTCGGGGTGGGACGGCGACACCAGTTCGCGGGCGATCCAGCGACGCCATGCGGCGGAGGGATCCGGCGGACGGTAGCCGTTGCGGCGATGCGCCTTTCGGCACCAGGCCACGAACTTCGGCGTCACCCGGTCCGCATCGACATCGGGACGTTGCTGGGACGCCCAGGCGAGGTCGGCAGCATCCGGCTGCCAGTCCGATGGAAGCGGACCGACAGCCCCGTTCGTCCCGAGATCGCTCGCCGCCCCTCCCCGCGGAGGGAAGGAGGAGGATTCAGGATTCCCCGATTCCAAGGAGAAGCCGGCCTGTGGTCCGCTTCTGTCAGCCGGCTGACAGAAGGCGTCGGCGGGACCGGCGCCTCCGATGCCGCTTGCGGCGCCGGCTGCGAAGTCCGAGAGCCGATAAGCGAAGCCGCGCAAGCCACGGCGGGACTGCGCGCAGACCAGCGCGGTCGCCGGTTCCTGCAACCCTTTCAGCACGGCATTGAACCACGCGCGGCTTTGCCCGAGTTCTTCCGCCAACTCGCCCTGCGTGGCGGTGCAGACACCGTCACGGTCGGCATGGGCGTAGAGCGCGGACAACACCGCGATGTCAGCGGCCTGGATTCCGGGTACGGATATCCAGCGCCGGTACATGTCGATGTATGGCTTCATCACTCACCCGTCTGTCTGTCGATCCGCGGGCGGTGGAGACAAAGAGGGAGCGTGAACGGACTCGCATCGAATCCGCTTGGCTTTGCGTGCCTGCCCTGACATCATGGAGTCGCCAAACAGCCAGATGTGGGGCGGCCGAGCATCCCTCGGTCTCCTCCGTCCGACACGAAGGGCCCGGAGCAATCCGGGCCTTTTGTGTTTGCGGAGGTCGGTTTCCCTCCGTTACGTCATGCCGCTCTCCTTCGCGGTGCGAGAACCCGTGGCGCCGGCCGCTTCCGGCAGGCGCGCACGATGATGGTGTCAGGGCGGTTTCCGCCCGTTTTTGAAATGTGTACGTCCCGTCATGCCGCTGTCCACGGTCTTGGAAAAACGGCGCCGATAAGGCCAGGCATGAAGGAAGACCGTGATTTTTGCTGCGGAATCAATGAGCTGTTTGAAGGGAGCGATGGAGGGCGCGTGTCGAGTGTCGTCGTTGTGCCGAGAGATTCGGGAAGAAACGTCGTTGTTGTGCCGAAAGATTCCTGCCCTCGCCAGCAGCCCGCCGCCCACTCATGCCGGTCGAATGTCGCCGTTCTGCCGAAAGATCAGTGACCTCCCGCCCTGCCGCCGTCCCTCATGACCGGGAATCGGCCGGGAATCGGGGCTGAATCGGGATCGGGGAACGTCGCCGTTCTGCCAGTCGATGCCGTGCCTGCAGGGCGGCGGGCGCCGCGCTGAAGGGGCACGGCGTTGATGTGTCTATGTTTTTCAATGACTTACTGGATGGCTCTGCCGGCTGGCCCGCTGCCGTCACGGCAGAACGGAGACGCTCGGCCTTTCCAGTCCTGCGGTGCGCACCTCGGCCGTTCGCGAGCGCATGGCGCGATGTGGGCGGTGAAAAACTGGCAGAACGGCGACACTTTCCCGGCCGTCACGCCGCCCGCGGGGGAATCTTTCGGCAGAACGGCGACGTTTGAGCCGGAGCTGTGGAACCGGGCGGCGGGCTTGTGGATTATGAACTGAACCCATGTCTCAACCCCATGCCCATCGTCACACACCCTGTGGCTTTTCGACCCGGATGGCCGGCCCACGGAGATACGCAATGACCCAGACCGATAATGCCGAGCTGCTCGACCGGCCGCTGCAATTGGCTCTGCGGTTGGATTCCCCGCTCACCGGCGACGTCCAGAACGACCGCCACATGATGGTCTACAGCCTGTTCGGCCTGTCGAAGGACAAGGTGGAGGCGCTGCCGACCTACGATGACGGCAAGGTGCGGATCGAGGTTCGGGCTCCGAAGAACGTCGGCGTCGCCACGATCTGGGACAAGGCGGTCCTGCTCTACGCCATCTCGCTGCTGCGGGAGAAGATGGAGAACGGCAAGGGGCCGTCGAAGCTGGGAGAGCTTCACTTCACCACCAGCGACCTGCAGCGGATCGTCGGCAAGACCGCCGGCGGGAGCGCCTACGACAAGATCGAGGGGGCGCTGGAGCGGTTGCAGGGCACGCAGATCAAGACCAACCTGGAAACCGGCGGCGAGGGCGAGAGTGGTGCCTTCTCCTGGATTTCCGACTACAAGCTGCTGTACCAGCGCAAGAAGGATGGCGAGAAGGCGGTGCGCGGCCTGAAGCTGACGCTGTCGGGCTGGGTCACCCGCGCGGCGCTGGGCCACAATCTGCTGAGCTACGACGATCAGTATTTCGCGCTGAAGCCGGTGGAAAAGCGGCTCTACGAGATCGCCCGCGCCCATCTGGCCCGCGGCCACGCGTTCTGGATGGCGCTGGAGCCGCTGCGCAAGCGGGTCGGCTCCGACAACGATCTGCGCAAGTTCAAGAACGCGCTGGGACCGGTGCTCGCCGCCGACCGCATTCCGGGCTATGGCGTGCGCATCGTCGAGACGGCGGAATACAAGGAGACGATGAAGGCGCGTGGGGCGGTGCTGGGCCGCGTGCTGAATGCCGACCTTCCGGTGGTGTTCTGGCGCAAGAGCCAGGGACAGCCGCCTTCCTGGATCGACGTGCCGAAGGTCGAGTATGATGAAACCGTCTGATCGGACTGCCTGAAACCCATCGGAATCCCTCTGCCCGTCCTTTCGGTAGACACCTGTTGCCGGAGTCGCGACGACTTGATAGGTTCGCCGCAACCGGAGCCGGGGCAGGAGGACGGGTCGTGACAGGGGATCGGTTGAAGGCGTTGCGGGAACGGCGCGGCCTGACCCAGACGCAGATGGCGGCGCTCGTCAACACGCTGACCGGGCGCAAGTACGACAAGCAGCGGCTGAGCAAGTGGGAAACCGGCAAGGAGGCCCTGCCCCGCGACGTGCTGGGCCGCCTGCTGCTGCTGGAGCTGGAGCAGCCGGAAAGCCCCCTGCCCCGTCCCGGTACCACCGTCGCCGTCGGATTGCAGAAGGGCGGCACGGCCAAGACCGCGACGTCGATCAACCTCGCCTACATGCTGGCTCGGGCGGGCAACCGGGTCCTGCTGGTGGACGCCGATCCCCAGGGCAATGCCACCGTCCATGTCGGCGTACCCCAGGGTGACGTCGTCGCCCTGACCGAGGCCGGCCGGGTGCTGTACCATGCGCTGATGGGCAAGACCGCGCTGGACGAAGTGATCCTTGCCACCGGCGTCGAGGGGCTCGACGTGGTGCCTTCCAGCATCGCGTTGGCAAGCGCCGACACCGAGCTGCCGGGCAATCTGACCAACGCCCAGACCGCGCTTGCGGAACTCCTGGACGGGGTGCGGGCGCGCTACGACGTCATCGTGATCGACTGCGCACCGAACCTTGGGGCGGTGACGATCAATGCGCTGACCGCCGCCGATTACGTCCTGGTGCCCTGCCAAGCCGAGCCGCATGCCATCCTGGGCGTCAGCGCCTTTCTGGACACCGTCGCCAAGATCCAGCGTCGGCTGAACCCGCGGCTGCAGGTGCTCGGGATCCTGCCGACCATGGTCAACCCGCGCCAGACCCAGGACCGCTCCTCTCTGGAGGACATTCAGCGCCTGTGGGGCGAGGACCGGAAGGTTTTCCCGCCGGTGCCGCGCGCCACCATCTACGCCCAGGCGGCAGGCGCAAACGTCATCACCCTGGATGCGGATATCGGCGCGCCGGGCGTGGAGAGCTATGCCGCCATCGCCACCGCCTTGCTGACCGCCATGGGCCGCCTGCAGGAGACCGCCGATGCCGCCTAAAAAGCTGACCCGCCAGACCGCCGCCACCGTTCTACAGGCCAAGGAAGCCGGCTTTGCCGCCGAGACCGACCGGCTGTTCGGGTTGAGTGGAGTGCTTCCCCGCATCGTCGAGGCCGACCTGGATGCCATCGAGGTCAATCCCGGCCAGCCGCGCACGGTGTTCGACGACGACTCCCTGCGCTCGCTGGCCGACTCCATCGCCCGCCACGGGTTGCAGCAGCCCGTGCTGGTCCAGGAGGGTGCCGAGAAAGGGCGCTACCGGCTGGTGGCCGGCGAGCGGCGGCTGCGTGCCCACCGCCTGCTCGGCCGCGGGACCATCGCCGCCATCATCACCAAGGGCCGCCCTGAAGAGATCGCGCTGATCGAGAACGTCCAGCGTGTTGATCTGGACGCCATCGATCTCGCCCGCGGCCTGTCCCAGTTGATCGAGGCCCATGGTTATACCCAGACGGAGGTCGCTGCGGCGGTCGGCTGTTCGGAGGCCGAGGTGTCGAAGCGGCTGAAGGTGCTGCGCCTGCCCGAGGACATCCTCGCCGAATACCGGGCCAATCCCGAGGCGGTGTCGAGATCGGCGCTGGTCGAACTGGCCTTCGTCGAGGACGAGGCCGAGCTTCGCCGCCTGTGGCAGACGGCGCGGACCGGAGGGCTCACGGTGGGTGCCGTGCGTGCGGCCCGGCCGGCGGCGTCGAGTTCGGCGGAGCCGTACCGCCTGCTGGGCAAGGCGATCAACCGGATGGACAAGGATCTGGCTGCCATCGGCAGCGCCTCCCACGCCTTGCAGCGGGAGCATCGCGAACGGCTGCAGGCCCTGCGCGACCGCATCGACGGTTTACTGGGGACCTGAGGCTTTCGAGAGCGAAAGCACGCATGGGTTGCCCGCAAATTTTTGTGCGCGGAGGAGTTGCTTTCGAACGCGAAAGGAGGCCGGCCGGGTCGGGTGACCGGACACGCGCCGCCATGCTATTGGTAACGGGTATTCGACACCGACGCTCCGGGAACCATCATGCCGGCCGTGCCAAGACGACGTTTCCTCGGTCTCGCCGGTAGCCTTGCCGGAGCGGCAGCCCTGTCGGGCCTTGGGGCGGCGAGCAGCTTGGCGGCACCCGACGGTGTCTTGCGGATCGGGGTCAAGGCCCTGCCCGGCGCGCTGAATCCGTTGACAGTCAGCGATCTCGTGGCCCGGCAGGTCCTGGGTGCAATGTATGAGAGTTTGACGACGGTCGACGCCAATGGCCGCATTCTGCCCGGGCTCGCCGTCGCTTGGGACGCATCCGAGGATGCCCGCCGCTGGCGGCTTCGTCTGCGCGAGGGTGTGGTGTTCCATACCGGGCGCCCTTTCACCGCTCGTGACGTCAAGCGGAGCTTCGAGGCGGCTCTGGCGACGGAAGGAGCCAACTTTGCGGTGCTTGCGCTGTCCAAGGTAAAGGGCTTCCAGGCGTTGCGTACCCGCAGCACCCAGGAGCTCGCCGGCGTTTCCGTGCTGGACGAGCATACGGTTGAGGTGATCTGCGACGAGCCGTGCGCCATCTTCCCCTTCGCCCGGTTCAACATCGTCGATGTGGATGCCGCGCAGCAGGCCGGCCCGACCTGGTTCCGCAGCATGTCGGCCGGCACCGGTCCCTATCGGCTGGTCCGTGCGGCCGAAGGCATCCGTATCGACGTTGAAGCCAATCCGCAGTGGCGGGGCGGCGGCGTACCCTTCAATCAGGTTTCCTTCCTCGCCACCGGCGTCGGCAATGACGGCATCACGCTGTTCAACGACAGCCAAGTTGACTTCACCTTCGTCGACACCGATGCCTTGCGCGGCGTGATCGACGACCCGGGGTTCAAACGCTCGCTGTCCAACGTGCAGCGGATGCAGATGCGGGTCTTGGCGCTCGACCAGCGCCGTGTGAAGGCATTCACCGATCTGCGCGTGCGCCAGGCGATGTCGCTGCTGATCGACCGCGAAGCGATGGCGGAGCGGTTCTTCCGCGGCGTCGCCACGGTCCACAAGGGCGTCGTTCCGCCGGCCTTGCTGTCGAACGACAAGCTGATGCCGCTGACCTACGACCCGGCGCTCGCCGGCAAGCTCCTGAAGGATGCCGGGTTTCCGGAGGGCCGTGGCATGGAGCCCTTCAGCGTGGCCGTGCTTCCAGAATACCGCCGGGAGTTCGTCTATTACGTCTCGCAATGGAACAATGCCGGGATTCCCGCTAGGTTGGTGACGGCACCACGGGACGAGTTCATCGCCCGGTCGCGGCGGCGCGACTACGATGCCTTCCTGTTCGGTTGGACGGCGACATATCCCGATCCGATGAATTTCCTCGATGAACTGTTCACCAGCCGGAGCCGGTTCAATCCGGTGGGATGGTCCAATCCCACCTACGACGACCTGATCCAGCAGGCCATGGCGATGCCGGACCCCGTCCGTCGTGCAGAGATCTACAAGGATGCCGAACGCATCGTAATGAACGAACTGCCAGTGATCCCGCTGGTGGTGCCGGACTATGTGGCTTTGCGCGGCAATGTGTTGAGCGACAACTTCATCACTCCCTTCGGTGGCCTGAATTTCGGCTGATGCGGAAGGGCGAACCGGATAACGGCTCGGCAACAAGAAAAAGCCCCTGTCCGCGGAAGCGGGCAGGGGCTTTTTCTTGGACGCTGCTGTTTGTCAGCCGGCGTCGCGCATGGTCCGCGCTTCGCGGAGGCAGTCTGCGGCCTTGGCTTCGCGGAGGCAGTCTGCGGCCTTGGCTTCGCGGAGGCAGTCTGCGGCCTTGGCTTCGCGGAGGCAGTCTGCGGCCTTGGCTTCGCGGAGGCA
>NZ_JAGINO010000029.1 GCF_017876115.1 Azospirillum picis | reverse complement strand
AAAGAACCCGCCCGACGCGGAACCGGCTGTCGGCCCGAACCATCTGGGGTTCGGGTGCTGAGCGCCGGTTTGTCGGGCTTCCCGTTTCGCGTACCTGTCGCTGCCGTTTCGGCGGCGCCGGCGTCGTTCGCGTCGGGAGGCGCTTTATATGCGGCACCCCCCGGACCGCGCAAGCACTTTTTTCACCCACATCGCATTTCTCCGCGGCGGGGGTCGCACGCGGACCATGAGAGGCGGCGGTTGCGTGAACCGCCGCCTCTCACAGGTGGACAGGATCATGCCATGCCGATGATCAGGCAGCCTGATCCCAGAACTGCGGCAGGTCACCGCCGGCATGATAACCGTCCACGCCCATCGATGACCAACTGAGGTCATGGATGCCGAAGGACAGGGCCGCGGCGTCCTCCTTCAGCGAATAGTCGGCGCGAGCGGAATCGGTGAAGCCAGGATTGAAGACGGCATCATTGGCCCCGTAGCCATGCCCGTTTGCCGCGAGGTTGCCGTCCATCGTCAGGGTGCCGGGGCTCAGCAGCTTCCAGTAGCGATCGATCGGCACCTCTCCGGCTGCAAGGTTATGGATCACCGTGGTGTCCTGCGCCCGGGCCTCGGCCCCTGCCTTGGGCACCCACTCGACACGGATGAAGGCATCCTCGGCGCGGCTGGCGACGCCGAAGTTGTTTTCCAGCAGGTTGCCATCGCCGCCATGGACATAGATGCCGCCCCAGGAGAATCCCTTCACCAGATTGTCGCGCACCGTGACGCCGCTGGTCAGGTCATCGAGCGAGATGCCCCAGCCCTTGTGATCGGTCAGCCAGGAGCCGTTGGCGTCGGTGGCCAGTCCGCCGGTATCGATGACCTCGTTGCCGCGGATCACCGAGCCGGTGGCGGCTCCCGACCGTCCGAGCATCTCGATCCCGCCGCCGTCGGCGGTTTCCTGGCCGACATGATGGATGCGGTTGAACTGGACGGTGTTGTTGCGGTTGAGCTGGCCGTCGTCCCACTCCTTCAGCGAAACGCCGTAGCGCGGTGCGTCGCTGATGTCGTTGTGGCTGATCAGCGCGTTGCTGCTGCCGACGCCACCGATGCCGGCACCGCCCTTGATGATCTCGCCGATATGCTCGATGGTGTTGGCATAGATGCGGTTGCCGTCGGCGGCATGGATCATCGAGACGCCGTTGCCCCCCAGATGCTCCATATGGTTGCCGGCAACGCGGCTGTTGTCGGTGCCGTCGAGCGCGACCGCCGTCCCGACATTGACGAAGTGGTTGCCGCCGACGGAATTTCCGTGCCCGCCCTTCATCGACAGGGCCGCGCCGTCATACCGGGCGTCGGTGAAGGTCAACCCTTCGATGGTCAGGTTGCTGGCCTTGCTGGTGCTGATCAGCGTTCCCAATCGGGCGACGACGACACCGTCGGCCTGGAAGCTGCCCGGATGCTCCGGCTTCACCACCAGCTTGCCATCCGAGGCGCGCCATCCGAATTCGCCGGCATCCCGGATCAACGAGGCATCGTTCATCACGCGATAGGTGCCACCGGAACGCAATGCGTAGGAAGCGGGGGAGTCCAGCGTCACGGTGTGATGGTACGCGTCGACCTCCTTTACCGACGAGATGTTGTCGGTCAGCCGCTCGGTGTCGAAGGTCTGAACGACCAGTCCGTCATGCGGCTTCAGGGTCGACGGAATGTCGCCGGCCTTGAAGTTGAAGCTGGTCTTGCTGGCGCCATCGGAACCGGCCTTCGTCACGTGCCAGCCGCTCGTCGCCGGGTTCGCCGGATCGAAGTCTCCGGTCTGTGCCGCATGCTGCCGGATGCCGCCGATGGTGACGTCCAGACCGTTGGCGTCCGACAGCTTGGCCGAATAGAGGCCGTTGCCCTCGCTGGTGAAACCCTGCACGCGCTCGCCACCGCTCAGGACCGGCGCCTCGCCCTTGTAGGCGAGGAAGCTGTGGCCGTCGTCCCGGGCGTCGAGGGTCAGGGTCTGGTCCAGGCGGTAGGTGCCGCCGCGGACGTAAGTGGTGTCGGTATCGCCCGCCCGCATCGCGTCCCGGGCCTTCTCGAGGCTCGCGAAGGGACCGTCGGTGCCGGCGGCGTTGGGAGCGGCGAGCCGCCCGGACCAGCTATCCTTGCCCTGGGTGGACACGTAAAAGGCGGTCTGGTCGGTGGTCGTCATAAGTCAATCCTCCGTATTGGCGGAGGGATGAGTCAAATTTTTAGGTTAATAAATTATTTCTCTCCAGGGTACCTCCGATGGACAGGTCAAGACCGCAAGAAAGGCTTCTTGTACTCTGTTACCGCACCCGAATTTGGAGACGCCATGACTCTTCCCTCCTGGAATATTCAGGGCGGTTTGTGCAACAGGGGTTGCAAACCTGGCTCAACACCTGTCCCGGCCACAAACCGCGGGCGCGTTTTCGTCCACGTCAAAGCAATTGCGAGACCAGACCACCCTGGTCATTTTCCCGGTTTCCATGATACGATTGAGCCCGCCGGGGTCTTTTTCATGGTCAAACAGCGGGTCCACGCCCAGGTTAGGACAAGGGACACCGCCCCCGGCCTACAGGACGTGAAAGGGACCTGTCTTGAGCGAAGAGTTGAAGAACGTCACCGCGACGAACGTCACCGCGACGGTGAAGTGGTTCAAGCCGGAAAAGGGATTTGGATTCGTCCGGCTTGCCGATGGTTCCGGCGAGGCCTTCCTGCACGCCTCCGTCCTGGCCGCCGCCTCCCTGCCCAACCCGGTGGAGGGAACGACGGTCGTCTGCGACCTTGCCCAGGGCGCCAAGGGTCCCCAGGTGGTCGCCATTCACTCCGCCACTCCCCCGGAAACCCCGCCGCCGCCCCGCGCCCGCAATCAACGCCCGCCGCGGCCCACCGCCACGGCCAGCATGCCGGAAGATGGTGGCGACACCGTTGCCCGCATGCCGAAGCCGCAACGCGAACGGCGCGAGCGCACCGCGGAGCCGGCCGGCCCGGCGGTGATGGCCTACGGTACGGTGCGCTGGTACAATCTCGACAGCCAGTCCGGCCTGATCGAGCCCTGGGAAGATGGCGCGACGGTTTATTTCGACCGCGCCACCCTGCGGCAGTCGGGACTGGACATCGTGGCCGACGGCGAGGACGTCCGCTATGTCGCCGTCGGGTCCGAGGACGCCCCGGTTGCCCAGCGGGTCGAACTGATCTGACGCCCGGGCAAGGCATCAGGCTCTTCTTTCCGGAAAGGCCGCCGCGCCGGCAACCGGCGCGGCGGCTCCCGATCGGGTCGCAATCTGTTCCGGCATTGCCTTGCCTCAGAAGCGCGACGACAGGGTGAAGAACACCCTCGGGTCGCGGTCCAGCGTGCTGATCGGGGTGGCAAGGAAGGGCTTGGCCAGCTCAACGCCGGCGTCGACCCGACCGAACAGGCCGATGCGCAGGCCGATGCCGGCCGACGCCAGGGAGCGGCGGCCGTGGCGGGTCCCGGCCTCATGGTTCCAGACGGCGCCATAGTCGCCGAAGCCGTAGGCCATGGCGTAATCCAGCCCGTCGCCGCCAACCGGCACCATGTACTGAAACTCCGCCCGCCCGGCGATGCCGCTGTCCCCGGTGAGTTCCGAGGGATCGAAAGCGCGGCCGTACAGCTTGCCGCCGATGCCGTATTCCTCCGACGACAGAAGCTGGTCCGGGCTGTATTGCGCCTCGCCGGACAGCACGAGGGTGGTCGAGCCGCTGAGGGGCTGATTGCGTTGCGCCACGACGTTCAGCTTGCGGAAATCGCTGCGCCCGCCGCTGCGGGTCAACCCGGCGCTGCCCGACCGGGTGGCGCCGAGGATGTCGAGCCCCTTGGAGAGTTCGGCGGTCAGCAGGTTCGCGCCACCCCAGCCGTCGGCGAAATCGTAGGAAACGGTCGCCGAGAGGATGCGCAGCCGGTCTTCGGACAGCCGGTCGCCCAGCGCGTCGGTCCGGGTGTCGCGGAGGGTAAAGCTCAGCCCCGCGCGCAGGGTCTGCGCGCGGCTGCGAATAAAGGGGTGCGACAAGCCGATGCGGGCAGAGGTGGTCAGTCCGTCCAGTTCCAGCGGGCGCACGCTGTCGCCCGGCTTCGACCAGGACCGGCGGACGCCGTACTCCACCGTCGTGCCCTCGGCGTCCACCGGCACCAACTGGCCGACATCGAAGAAGCGCAGCTCACGCACCTGCTGCGTGACGATGCCCTGCGCGGCGGTCCGTTCGAACAGCCCAAGCTGGTCCTCGACGTTGACGGCTCCCGTGAGCTGCATCGGCCCGACAGAGCGCGTCCCACGGTTGTCGAGCGAGACGAAACCCTCGACCGGCGTGCGCTCCAGCGTCAGCGTCAGCCGCGAGGCGCCGGGCGTGTCGGGCGATGCCTCCAGCACCGTCTTCACGGTCACGCCGGGCAAATCGTCGGCGAGCAGGACGTAACGCTCCATGTCCGCCATTCGCAGCGGGCGGGACGCCTTGATCTTCTCGGCCATGCGCGGCAGCAGGCCAAGCCGGTCCTTCGCCTCCCCCTGGATCAGCACCTCGCTGACATAGCCTTCCACCACCTGCAGCCGGACCACGCCGTCGCGGATGCGTTGCGCCGGCACCACCGCCTGGGACAGCACATAGCCGTCGTTGCGGTAGCGGGCGGTGACGGCGTCGCGGATGGCATAGAGGTCGGCCAGGGTGACCGCCTTGCCCAGCCGGTCGCGCCACAGCTCGGCCAGGCTGTCGCTGTCATAGACGCTGTTGCCGTCGATGCGGATCGCCGACAGCGTGAGCGTGATGCGCTCCGCGTCCTTGGGCGGCGGAGCCTTCTCCGGCTCCGGCATCTCGATCTCCGGCACCGACTGCGGCACGGCGGGACGCTCGAAGCGCTGCTCGACGCGGCTGGGGTCCAGCGACGGCGGCAGCAGCGGAACGGCCGGCGGCCCCGCCTGCGCGAGGGCACCGGCCGGCAGGGCAGCGGCCAGGACGAGAACGGCGGACAGGCCGCGGACGGGCGGTATCGAGCGGATCATGGCGGCGCGGCTACTTGTCGGTGAGGGCGGTGACGCCGGTCCAATCCGGCTCGGCGATGGTGCCGGCACGCTTTCCCGCCTTGCGCTGCATGGCGAGTGCCGCCCCATCGCCGGCGGCCAGCTTGCCGAAGGCGTCCGCCGCCTCGGCGAAGCGGCCGGCACGCCAGTGGCCGAGTGCTGCGGCATAGGCCGCCAGCCTGGCCCGCTCCCCGGGATCCGCGCGGCGGGCGTCGGACAATGGCTCGAACACCGCCACCGGCTCGCCGCGCCCGACCACCTGCACGGTGTCGAGTGCCCGGAAGGCGGCCGGATCGCCATGGTGGAGCATCGTCTCACCGCTGACCATGACCGCGGTGCCGTAATATTTGTTAGCCCCTTCCAACCGGGAGGCCAGGTTCACCGTATCGCCCATCACCGTATAGTTGAAGCGGCGGGGGGAACCGATGTTCCCGATCAGCGCCGGCCCGGTGGCGATGCCGATGCGGCTGGAGCCGCGGCCGCTTGGCGAGGCCAGCAGGGTGGAATCCTCCTCCATCGCCCGGCGCATCGCCAGGGCGGCCGAAACCGCGGCACGGGCATGGTTGTCGATGGCATAGGGCGCGCCGAACACCGCCAGCACGGCGTCGCCGATGTATTTGTCGACGAACCCGCCATGGGCCTCGATGATGTCGGTCATCCGGGTGAAGTAGTGGTTCAGCACGGCGACCAACGCCTCCGGCTCCATCCCCTCCGACATCCTGGTGTAGCCGGCGATGTCGCAGAACAGGATCGACAGGTCGCGCTCCTCCCCACCCAGGCTGGGCGACTGCCCCGACGCGATCATGTCGTCGATCAGCGACCCCGGCAGATAGAGCTTGAAGGCATTGCGGATGCGCCGCTGGTCACGGTCGAGCACGACGAAGCGAAGGCCGAGCGCCAGCGGAAAGACCAGCACCGTCGCCAGCGCCGCCTGCAGGTAGGGCAGCACCAGACCGCCCTGGAAGACCTCGGCCGCAACGCCGCTCCAGGCCGCCAGCAGCAGAAGAAGCCCGGCGGCGGCCACCGGCGGGCGGGCGGCCAGTGTCACCAGGGCACCCAGACAGGCGAGCACCACCACCAGCGCCGCCGCGGCCGCCTTCCCCGTCTCGGCCAGCGCGTCGTGACTCATCAGGTTGGAGATGGCCGCGGCGTGGATATACACACCCGGCACGCTGTCGCGCGTGCGGCCGGCGACATACAGTTCGCCCATCACCGGCAGGGCGCACCGCTCGGGCAGGTTCCGCCCTTCCGGCTTGGTCACCCAGCGGTTGGAGGAGAGCTTGCGGTCCTCCACGTCCAGGACCGTCCCGACCATCACCGCCCTGCCCTTGAAATGCTCGGCGAAATAGTCGCTCTTGCCCGCTTCGGCGCAGGCATGGAGATCGGCCAGCGAATAGGTCGGGATGGCTCCGGCCGCGGTGGCATGGTTGACCAGCAGCGGAGCGCCCCCGCCCGGCAGCCGGTAGCCGCCCAGGCTGGCGGAGCCGTCGGGTCCCAGTTCCAGCGGCGCCTTCAGCGCGCGCGACGCCACCTCCACCGCCATGCCGGGTTCCCGCTGAAGCGTGCCGTCGGCGCCGGCAGCCGCCAGCGTCACCGGGATGCGGCGCAGCACGCCATCCGGATCCTCGACCAGATTGACGGAGCGGACGTTGTTGACCCCGGCAGCGATCATGTAGCCGCGGAAGGGCAACAGCGGGTCGCTCTGGTGCTGCACCTTGGCAAGCACCAGCCGCCCGTCCCGCCCGCCACGGCGGAGCGTCAGCAGATAGTCGCGCTCGAATCCGGGAATCAGGGTCTCGACCGATGTCGGATGGACGAGATCGAGGCCGATCGCCGCTGCACCGCCATCCAGCATGGCTGCCAGCACCGTGCCCAGCCGCGGCCCCCACAACGCCTGCGGCGTGCCGGCGAAAGGCGGCCGCCGGTAGGTTTCCTCGTCGATGCCGACCACGACCACGGGGGAGGGATCAGGCGCCGGCCTCGGCCCGTGCAGCGCCTCCCGCAGCCAATAGAGGGTATCGACCGACGGCCCCTGGAGCGACGGCGAGATCGCCAACGCCGCAAGGGCCGCGACGGCGGGAGCCGCCGCGCCGAGCAGGACCAGCCGGACGCGCCGGGGCAGCTTCATGTCTGGCGGCTCATGCCCGGATTCATGTCCGGCGGCTCAGAAGCGGATCAGCCGGCCGAGCGCCGGACCGCCGTCGCCGGCCGCCTTGGCATCGACCTTGACCACATAGGACTTCTTGCCGGCGCTGACCTTGTAGAGCCCGCCCGGCTGCAGCACCGCCTCCCGCCCGGCAGTGTCCAGCGTCGTGCCCGGCACATCGATGACCGCGACCTCGGTCCCCTGGACGTCGAGCCGTTCGATGGTAACGGGACCCGGAGCGGACAGCACCAGCACCGGATGGGTCTTGAACAGGGTCAGGTCGGGTTTGGGAAGGGGTGCCTGCATGCCCGGCAGGGCGATCGGGGCGCTGCGGAAAACGGTCACCCCGGCCTTGCCGGCCTCGTTGGTGGCCAGCAGCAGCTTGCCGCCGTCGCAGGGAAGGGTGTGGCGGTCGACCTTGCCGCCCTCCACCGCCGACTCGCGGGCTCCAACGATGACCGAACCACCGGTGATGGTTTCGTTCACGCAGGAATCGAGGTAGCTGAGGGCCAGCGTCTGTCCCGGCTTCAGCGCCACGCTGCGGCCGGCCGGCAGGTAATCCATCGGCTGAACGCCGTCCACGCCGTCGGAGACGTCCTCCACCAGCGCCGCCGGAGTCCCGCTTCCGGGGGATGTCGACGGCGCATCGGCGGCAAGGGCAGCAGCCGGCACGGCGAACAGCGCGCATGTGCCGGCAAGGAGGTTGCGGGCGGACCTCCGAAGCCCGGACGCGGCAGGCAGGAGGAAGATGGGCGCGGCGGGCATCGGTCAGGCCTCCCGGTCACGGCGACGGGGACTTTACCCCGTGCGAAAGGATAGGATTCGACTCCAATGTCCTTTAGCGAAGTTACCGGGCCACTTCAAACCCAATAGACCGCCTGTCACGACTCGTCACGGCCGCCACCGCCGGCCGCCGGCCGCCGGCGGAAAACGGGCGAACCGCCGCCGGATTGTCATCAAACCGCAATGTTCCCGCCATGCCGCCGTCACGGCAGCCGGATAATGTATGTTCCCCCGCGTCCCGCATCCGTTCCGGTTGTGGTTCCGGGCGTCGACATCAGTGGAGCGCCGCGACGGACCATGGGCACCGAACATATCGTCCGCTCCTTCGCGCAGGAGCTGCAGAGACTGGCGAACCTCGTCACGCAGATGGGCGGCGTCGCCGAGGCGCAGGTCGAGGCCGCCGTCAAGGCGGTGTCGCGGCGTGACGTCGGGCTCGCCTCCCAGGTGATGCAGGCCGACGCGAGGCTCGATGCCTACGAGCGCGACATCGATGCCGAGGCGGTGAGGCTCCTGGCCCTGCGCCAGCCGATGGCCCAGGATCTGCGCGAGATCGTGTCGGCGCTGAAGGTGTCCGCCGACCTGGAACGCATCGGCGATTACGCGGCGAACATCGCCAAGCGGTCGCTGGCCCTGGCGCAGGTCCCGGTGGTCCGCCCGGCGGCCGGCATTCCCCGGATGGGCCGGCTGGTCGAGACCATCCTGAAGGAGGTGCTCGACGCCTATATCGAGCGCGACGTCGAGAAGGCCATCGCCGCCTGGGAGCGCGACGAGGAACTGGACGACCTCTATACCAGCCTGTTCCGCGAGGTCCTGACCTACATGATCGAGGATCCGCGCAACATCACTCCCTGCACCCATCTGCTGTTCATGGCCAAGAACCTTGAACGCATCGGCGATCATGCCACCAACATTGCCGAGATCATCCACTTCCTGGTGGTCGGCACGCCATTGACCGTCCTGCGCCCGAAGGGCGACGCGACCAGCTTCGCCGTGGTCTCGCCGGGCGCGGAAGCCCGCGACCTTTCGTCCGGCCTCCTCCATCCCGATCCGCCCAACGATGAAGGAGGGCCGGCCGGCAGGGCTGTCTGACCGGGGGGCGCCGGGCGGCGCAGAGGAGATACCGGCGGCTTGCGGGGCTTTTCCGTTTGCATGAGGCGCGGGGGTCGGGTATTAGCCCGCCCCGTGTGTCCGACGTTCGCCGCGGCACGCAGGTCCGCCCTTTCGCCTTCTGTCTGCAAAGAGACGACGCTGGTCATGCCCGCCGACGCCCTGAGTTCCGCCCTGCTCCCCGCCGGACTGCACGACGTGCTGCCGTCCGAAGCGGCGCATGAGGCGGCCGCCGTCGAACGGCTGCTGGCCGAATTCGCCGCCCAGGGTTACCGCCGGGTCGATCCGCCGCTGGTCGAGTTCGAGGAGAACCTGCTGTCCGGACCCGGCGCCGCGATGTCCAAGCAGACCTTCCGGCTGATGGATCCGCACTCGCAGCGGATGATGGCGGTGCGTGCCGACATCACGCCGCAGATCGCCCGCATCGCCACCACCCGCCTGAAGAACGAGGCGCGGCCGCTGCGCCTGTGCTACGCCGGCCAAGTGCTGCGGGTGAAGGGATCGCAGTTGCGCCCCGAGCGCCAGTTCACCCAGGTCGGCGTCGAGCTGCTCGGCGCCCTGGCGGCCGAGGCCGACGCCGAGGTGGTCCTGCTGGCCGTCCAGGCGCTGACCGCGATCGGCGTGCCGCATCTCTCGGTCGATCTCTGCGTGCCCACCATGGTTTCCCGCATCTGCGCCGGGCTCGGGCTGGGCGAGGACGACATCCGACGCCTGCGTGCGGCGCTGGACCGCAAGGACGCCGCCGCGGTCGCCGCGGTGGGTGGACCCGCCGCGGCGCTGCTGGAATCGCTGATGAGCGCCTCCGGCCCGGCCGACCGCGCCATGCAGGCGCTGGCCGCCCTGCCGCTGCCCGAGGGGGCGGAGAAGGATCGCCGCCGGCTGACCGACACGCTGGCCCTGCTGCGCGCGGCGATGCCGGGCCTGACCGTGACCATCGACCTGGTCGAGCATCGCGGCTTCGAGTACCAGACCGGCCTCAGCTTCACCCTCTTCTCGCGCGGGGCCGGGGAACTTGGCCAGGGCGGGCGCTATCGCGCCGGCGCCCAGGGAGAGGAGCGCGGCGAGCCGGCCACCGGCTTCACGCTCTATATGGATACGCTGCTGCGGGCGGTGCCGCCGTCCCCGGCGGCCGGGCGCGTGTATGTGCCGCATGGCACCAGTTGGGAGTCGGCGCGCAAGCTGCGGGCCGACGGGTGGGTGACGGTGGCCGGGCTCGCCCCGGTCGCCGACGCGGCCGCGGAGGCCCGGCGCCTCCAGTGCGGCCATTGGCTGGATTGGCCGGCCGGCGGGGACGTCAAGCCGGTCGGGTGATCCGAGGTCGGGTGACTGGCCCCCCACGCCGCACGGACGGTTCCCTGCGGCGGATCGGGAGGTCGAGCGGTTCCTATTGAAGTATTGCGGAGACGAGAGATGGCCAACGTTGCGGTGGTCGGCGCCCAGTGGGGCGACGAGGGCAAGGGCAAGATCGTCGACTGGCTGTCCAGCCGGGCCGACGTGGTGGTGCGCTTCCAGGGCGGTCACAACGCCGGCCACACGCTGGTGATCAACGGCGTCGAGTACAAGCTGAGCCTGCTGCCGTCCGGCGTGGTGCGCCAGAACAAGCTGTCGGTCATCGGCAACGGCGTCGTCTTCGACCCGTGGGCCTTCATCCGCGAAGTCAACGCGATCAAGGAGAAGGGCGTCTCCGTCACGCCGGAGAACCTGATCGTCGCCGAGAACGTTCCGCTGATCCTGCCGGTGCACAGCGCGCTGGACAAGGCGCGCGAGGAGGCCAAGGGCGCCGGCAAGATCGGCACCACCGGCCGCGGCATCGGCCCCGCCTATGAGGACAAGGTGGCGCGCCGCGCCATCCGCCTGTGCGACCTGACCGACGAAGCCGTGCTGGTCGAGAAGGTCGACGCCCTGCTGGCCCACCACAACGCGCTGTTCCGCGCGCTCGGCGCGCCGGAGATGACCCCGGCCGACATCCTGGATCCCCTGCGCGAGATCGCGCCGCAGGTGCTGCCCTTCGCCGCCGTCGTCTGGAAGCAGCTTGACGAGCTGCGCCGCGCCGGCAAGCGCATCCTGTTCGAAGGCGCCCAGGGCACGATGCTCGACATCGACCACGGCACCTATCCCTACGTCACCTCCTCCAACACGGTGGCGGGCAACGCGGCGGCCGGCAGCGGCATGGGGCCGCGCGCCGTCGGCTATGTGCTGGGCATCTGCAAGGCCTACACCACCCGCGTCGGCTCCGGTCCCTTCCCGACCGAGCTGAAGGACGAGATCGGCGAGCTGATCGGCCAGAAGGGCAAGGAGTTCGGCGTGGTCACCGGCCGCAAGCGCCGTTGCGGCTGGTTCGACGCCGTCATGGTCCGCCAGGCGATCAAGACCGGCGGCATCGACGGCATCGCGCTGACCAAGCTGGACGTGCTCGACGGCTTCGACGAGGTCAAGGTCTGCGTCGGCTACCGACTGGACGGCCAGGAGCTCGACTACTACCCGTCGAACGCCGGCGCCCAGGCGCGCGTCGAGCCGATCTACGAGACCTTCGAGGGATGGAAGGACACCACCCGCGGCGCCCGGTCCTGGGCCGAGCTGCCGGCGCAGGCGGTCAAGTATGTCCGCCACATCGAGGAGCTGATCCAGGCGCCGGTCGCCCTGCTCTCCACCAGCCCGGAGCGCGACGACACCATCCTGATGACCGACCCCTTCGCCGACTGAGGCCGCCGACTGAGGCCGCCCGCCAAGGCGCGGAGTGCGGAATTGAAAAGGGCCGGCATCCGCCGGCCCTTTTTCCTTTGGCGCTCGTCGGCGCCCCCAGTCGTCGACGGCGCTCAGATGTCGAAGTTCATCGGCAGCCCGCCGGTGGACTGGCGGTGCCGCAGGGCGTCGGCCAGGGTGCGGTTGTCCAGAACGTTGGCGGTGGCGTCGCGCACCTGCACCATCAGCCAGCGGACCGAGCAGGTCTCGGTGTCGATGCAGTCCTCGCAGGGCTTGAACGAGCCCTTGCTGGCGCAGGGGATCGGCGCCAGATGGCCGTCGATCAGGCGGATGATCTCGCCGAAGGTGATTTCGGCCGCCGGGCGGGCCAGCCGGTAGCCACCGCTCTTGCCGCGCTTGGCGAACAACAGCCCTTCCTTGCGCAGCTCCACCAGGATGGCTTCCAGGAACTTGCGCGGGATGTTCTCGCGCTCGGCGATGTCGGCGATCAGTATCAGGTCGCCATTGTCCTTCTCCGCCAGCATGATCAAGGCACGCAACGCGTATTTGGCTTTCTGCGACAACATTCCGGCGGAATCCGTATCCTGTGCGGCGGCAGTCGGTGCGACAGCCTCCGGTCTAAAGCGTCGGTGGTTAACATTTCGTGCGGTCGCTCCCGGCGTCCCGATCCGAGGACGCCGGAGCCTGCGGACAGTAGCCGGTCGCCGGTCCGGTTGCGAGAGCCTTCGAAGGCCGCGGATCGGCCCTGGACGGCAAAGAGCGGCAATGGGCGGCTTGCCCCTGCTTCGGCCGGCGCGCTAAGGTCCCCCACCCTTCCATCCGATCGCCAGCAGCGCCGAAGGACAGCCCATGCAATACGCCATCGTTCCGGTCACCCCGTTCCAGCAGAACTGCACGGTCCTCTGGTGCCCCGAGACGATGAAGGGAGCCGCTGTCGATCCGGGCGGCGATCTCGACCGCATCCTCGCCGCCGCCGAGGCCAAGGGCGTCACGCTGGAGAAGATCCTGGTCACCCACGGCCATATCGACCATGCGGGCGGCGTTGCCGACCTTGCCGACAAGCTGTCGCTGCCGATCGAGGGCCCGCACCGCGAGGACCAGTTCTGGATCGACGGCATGCCGATGCAGAGCCAGATGTTCGGCTTCCCGCCGGTGCGCTCCTTCACCCCCGGCCGCTGGCTGGACGAGGGCGACACCGTCACCGTCGGCAACCAGACGCTGGAGGTCCGCCATTGCCCCGGCCACACGCCCGGCCATGTGGTGTTCGTCCACCGGCCGAGCAAGCTCGCCATCGTCGGCGACGTGCTGTTCCAGGGCTCGGTCGGGCGGACCGACTTCCCGAAGGGCAACTTCGGCGACCTGATCGCCTCCATCCGCACCAAGCTGTTCCCGTATGGCGACGAGATCGCCTTCATCCCCGGCCACGGCCCGATGTCGACCTTCGGCGAGGAGCGGCTCTACAACCCTTTCCTGAACGACTGAGCGGCGGGCTGCCGGGTCCTCAGTCCACCAGCGGATCCTCGCCCAGCAGCAGATCGATGCGGCGGCGCAGGCGCAGCAGCTCCTGCCGCTGCATGTCGTCGACATAGGCCCGGTGCTCCCGCGGGTCGCCGAGACGGGCGGTGGCCCGGCGCAGGGCGTCGAGGAAGCGGCCGACCGCCGACATGGTGCGCAGCGCCGGCTCCTTGGCGGCATCCTTGCGGCTGCGCGCGGCCTGGACGGTGCCGTCGCCGGCCTTCACCTGCTCCCACAGCGCCATCTGCTCCTCCAGGTCCTTGATCCAGGCGATCTCGATCAGGGTCGAGCGGGAAACGTCATGGTGGGCGGCGGCGTATTCGTGCTTGATCGTCTCCGGCAGGCTGTTCAGGCGCAGGGTGTGGCTGACGTTGCTCTGGCTCTTCCCGATGATGCGGCCGAGCTGCTCCTGGGTATAGCCGTAGCGCTCGATCAGGCGCGCCAGAGCCTCCGCAAGCTCCAGGGCGTCGAGGTCCACGCGCTGGACGTTCTCCACCAGCGCCAGCTCATCCGGGTTGCCGGAGGTCACCAGCGCGTAGATGGTGGCGAGGCCCAGCATCTCGTGCGCGCGCAGCCGCCGCTCGCCGGCGACGAGGCGGTAGCCACCGACCGTTCCCTGCACCAGGATCGGCTGCTTCATCCCGTAATGCGCGATGGAGTCGGCCAGCCCCTGCATCTCATCCGCATCGAAGTGGCGGCGGGGCGAGTTCGGCCGGCGGATGATCGCCGCCACCTCCAGCTCCAGCAGCCGCGGCGGCTTGCCCGCATCGTCGAACAGGTCCGCGTGATCGGGTGCGAGCGTCGGCATGGCGTCTTCCAGGTTCCTCCGTTCCCTTTTTCTTCCGGCGCCGCAACGGTGCCCCGGCCGTCACGGTCCTGTCAACGGTGCAATGGAAGAAAAGGAGAACATCGTCCCGCCGGTTCGCCACTGGGTGCCAATCTCCGCCGCCGGCCCAAGACCAGCCGCGTCGATCGGCGTAAGCCGCAAGGCAAAGAAGCACAGGACGACAAGTCGAACGGAAATCCTCATCGCGATGTCGCCGTTTTGTTAAATGATCGTTCAAAATCCATTCTTATGGCGCAACGAAACGCATCACAGTAGAAATGGTTTAAACAGAGCCGAGAGTTTGGAACCGGCGTCTGGTGGGAGATCGGACGATGTCACTTGCTGAACGCAAGCTCTTTGTCGAGCGCTGGATTCGCTCACCCCTCAAAGTCGCCTCGGTCACTCCGAGCGGCCCGGAACTCTGCCGCGCGATGGCCAAGGCGGCGCTTGCCGGGCCGGCGCGGCGCGTGGTGGAACTGGGGCCGGGGACCGGGCCGGTCACCTCGGCCCTGCTGTCCCATGGCGTCAGCCCCGACAACCTGCTGATGATCGAACTGGATCCGGCCTTCGCCGACCATTTGGCGCTCCAGCATCCGACGGCGACGGTGGTGCGCGGCGACGCGACGCGGATGCAGCGTATCCTGCAAACCCATGGCTGGCCGGAATGCAACGCGGTGGTTTCGGGGCTGCCGCTGATCGCCATGCCCCTGTCCGTGCAGGCGCGGATCGTCCGCAGCGCCTTTTCGATGCTGGCGCCGGACGGGCTTTTCGTGCAATTCACCTATGGTCCCTTCGCCCCGGTGAACCCGGAGTTGATCCGGCGGATGCGGCTGAAACCGCGGCGCTTCGCCTGGATCGCCCGTAACCTGCCGCCGGCGTCGGTCTGGACCTTCCGACGACTTCCCTGACGACGAGCCATCTTGATCGCTGACACCCTGCCAGCCGACCCCGACCTGAATGAGGCGCGCGCCCTGGTCGATGCGCGCCGCTACCGTGCCGCCCTGCGCCTGCTGCGCGGTGCCGGACCGGGCGGGCTGGAGCGGCTGCGGCTACGGGGCTTGGCCCATCTGGGTCATCGCGACGCCCCGGCGGCCATCGACTGCCTGCGGCGCGTGCTGGCCGACCAGCCGGACGATCCCGGCACGATCGAGGCGCTGGCCAGGGCCCATCAGGCGGACAACGCCCCCTTCCCCGCCGTCCGCTGGTTCGAACGGGCCGCCTGCCTCACCCCCGGCGGGACGGCTCTCGCCGCGGCACTGTCCGGCGCCTACCGTCGCGACGCGCGGTACCGCGACGCCCTGATGCTCGCCCGCGCCGCGCTGTCGGACGGCCTGCCCGGTGCCGACCTGCGGTACGAGGCGGCGATGGCGGCCGCCTATCTCGGCGACGACGACGAGGCGCTGGCCCATTTCGATGCGCTGCTGGCAGACGATCCCGAACATGCCGCCGCCTGGTTCGGCAGCCATGCCCAGGCACTGCACCGCCACGGCCCCGACGAGGCCTTGCGGCGCCTGCGCCGGGCCACCCGCTGCGGCGGGGCCAACGGCAAATACTGGGGCTACCTGGCCGCCACCCTGCGGCTGCTCGGCCGCGACGGCGAGGCCGATGCCGTCGAGGCGGCGGAGATCGGCGACAATCCCAAGCGCCGTCCCTTGCCGGACGGCGCGAGGGCACTGCTGCCGCATCTGGCGGCGGATTTCCGTCTGTTCGGCAACAGCGCCCGGCTGCTGCGCCATGCCCTGGCCTGCGCCGGGCTGCCCGGCCTCGTCCTGGAGTTTGGCGTGCGCCGCGGCACCTCGCTCGACCATATCGCCGAGGCGGCCGGCCAGGACGTCCACGGCTTCGATTCCTTCGAGGGGTTGCCGGAGGGCTGGGTCAACTCCCCGCGCGGCGTACTGACCACCGGCCGCCAACTGCCGAGGGTGCGCGGGAACGCGCGGCTGCATGTGGGATGGTTCGAGGACAGCCTGCCGCCCTTCCTCGCCGACACGCCAGGGCCGCTGCGCTTTGCCAACGTCGACAGCGACATCTACGCCTCCGCACGCACCGTCCTCGGCGCGCTTGCGGACCGGGTGCGTCCGGGGAGCGTCATCGTCTTCGACGAATATATCGGCAACCGGAGCTGGCGCGACGACGAATACCGCGCGTTCCAGGAGTTCGCGGCGGAGACGGGGTTGCGCTACGAGTATTTCGCGGCAAGCCCCTACACCAAGCAGGTGGCCGTGCGCGTGCTGGAGGTGGCGGGCGCCCGGTCCTGAGTGAGGGACCGGATACCCGCCTTCTGGCGACCGGGGGCCGCGCCCGCCGCCGGACCGCTGATCGGCCGGCGGCGGGGCAGCGGGGGACGGGTTCACGCGCCGGCAGCCGCCTTCACCTGACGGCGACGGGCATGCAGCACCGGCTCGGTATAGCCGTTCGGCTGCACGCGGCCCTTGAACACCAGGTCGCAGGCGGCCTGGAAGGCGATGCTGCCGTCGAAGTCGGCGGCCATCGGCATGTACAGCGGGTCGCCGGCATTCTGCTTGTCGACCACCGCCGCCATGCGCTTCATCACCTCCATCACCTGAGCTTCGCTGCAGATGCCGTGATGCAGCCAGTTGGCGATGTGCTGGCTGGAGATGCGCAGCGTGGCACGATCCTCCATCAGCCCGACGTCGTGGATGTCCGGCACCTTGGAGCAGCCGACACCTTGGTCGACCCAGCGGACGACATACCCGAGGATGCCCTGGGCATTGTTCTCCAGTTCCTCGCGAATCTCGTCCTCCGACCAGTTGGGGCGGTCGGCGAGCGGGATGGTCAGGATGTCCGACAGCGCGGCGGCTTGGCGCTTGGCAAGCTGGTCCTGCACCGCGGCGACGCTGACGGCGTGGTAGTGGGTGGCATGCAGCGTGGCAGCGGTCGGCGACGGCACCCAGGCGGTGTTGGCGCCGGCCTTGGGATGGCCGATCTTGGCGGCCAGCATGTCGGCCATCTTGTCCGGCATCGCCCACATGCCCTTGCCGATCTGGGCGCGGCCCTTCAGGCCGGCCTTGAGGCCGACGTCGACATTGTTGTCCTCATAGGCCGCGATCCACTTGGTGGCCTTCATCGCCGCCTTGCGGACGACCGGGCCGGCCTCCATCGAGGTGTGGATCTCGTCGCCGGTGCGGTCCAGGAAGCCGGTGTTGATGAACACCACGCGGTCCTTGGCGGCGCGGATGCACTCCTTGAGGTTGACCGTGGTCCGCCGCTCCTCATCCATGATGCCGACCTTGAGGGTGTTGCGGGCGAGACCCAGCAGATCCTCGATGCGGCCGAACAGTTCGTCGGTGAAGGCGACCTCCTCGGGGCCGTGCATCTTCGGCTTGACGATGTAGACGGATCCGGCCCGGCTGTTGCGCAGCGGACCGCCGCCCTTCAGGTCGTGCATGGCGATCAGCGAGGTGAAGACGCCGTCCAGGATGCCTTCGGGCGCCTCGCTGCCGTCGGACAGCCTGACCATGTCGATGGTCATCAGGTGCCCGACGTTGCGCACCAGCAGCAGGCTGCGGCCGTGCAGGGTCACAGTGCCGGTCGGGGTCGCGTAGGTGCGGTCCGGGTTCAGCGTGCGCACCAGGGTCTTGGCACCTTTGGCGAAACTGGCCTCCAGCCTGCCCGTCATCAGCCCCAGCCAGTTGCGGTAGGCAACGACCTTGTCCTCCGCATCGACGGTGGCGACGGAATCCTCGCAGTCCTGGATGGTGGACAGGGCGGCTTCGAGCACGATGTCGGCGACGCCCGCGGCGTCGGCCTTGCCGATCACGCTGTTGCGGTCGATCCGGATGTCGATGTGGGTGCCGTTCTGGACCAGCAGGACGGCGGACGGCGCGGCGGCGTCGCCCTGCCAGCCGACGAAGGCGGCCTTGTCCTTCAGGCCGGTCCTGCGCCCGTCCTTCAGGGCCACGGCCAGCGCGCCGTCCTCGACCGCATAGGCGGCGGCATCGGCATGGCTGCCTTCGGCCAGCGGAACGCTGTCGTCCAGGAACTTGCGAGCCCAGGCGATCACCTGCGCGCCGCGCGCGGCATCGTAGCCGCCGGCCGCCGGCGTACCGGGGATGGCGTCGGTGCCGTAGAGCGCGTCATACAGGCTGCCCCAGCGGGCGTTGGCGGCGTTCAGCGCATAGCGGGCGTTGGTGATCGGCACCACCAGTTGCGGGCCGGCCAGCGTCGCGATCTCCGGATCGACGTTCCCGGTGCCGACCGTGAAGTCCGGACCTTCCGGCACCAGATAGCCGATGTCGCGCAGGAATGCCTCGTACTCGCCCTGGTCGAAGATCCGACCGCGGCGCGCGGCGTGCCAGGCATCGATCTGCGCCTGGAAGCTGTCGCGCTTGTCCAGCAGCGCCTTGTTGCGCGGAGCCAGCTCATGCAGCAGCGCATCGAGACCGGTCCAGAGACGATCGGCGTCGATACCGGTCCCCGGCAGCGCCTCGTCGTTGATGAAGTCGTAGAGCGGCTTGGCGACTTCGAGGCCGCCGCGGCGAATCCAGTTGCTCATCTCGTTGCGTCCCATTCTCTTTGCGCTCGGTTCGCAGACTCCTCTTCGGGAGTCTTGGAAAAGGGTTATCGCGTCATCCGATTGAATCGGTCAACACAATGTCGCACCGCAGCGTATGGAGAAATGGTAGCAGGCCGGCGGGCTCTCAGGTCAGCAGGTCGAGCACGGGCGCCGGGGCGGCGGACGCCGCGGCCGGCCCGGCATCCTGCCCGCCCATGTCCCCGGCCTTCCCATCCTGCACCGCCTTTCCGCCCCCCGGTCCGGAAGCAGGCGAGACGAGCGCGGAGGCACGCAGGGCATCGACCTCGCTCTGGGCGGCGCCGACCATCCTGTCGTCGGCCTTGAAGCCGTCGCGCCGCTCCCGCCGCCGCGCCTCGGAGACGTCCGCCATGTTGGCGGCCTTGGCCTCGCCGATGATGCGCCGCGAAGCCGCCAGGACAGTCTCGACACGCCGGCCGAAGGCATCCGCCTCGCGGTAGCGCGACATCGTCAACGCGTTGTCCGACATCATCGCGCGGATGGACGCCTGCCGATCGGGCGAGGCACTCCCCCCGCCCACCCCGCCATTGGCCGCGGCGCCCCCGGCAAGCCCGGCGGAACCGATCTCCGCGAGCACCTGCCCGACCAAGCGCGCCGCTTCTTCCGGCAGGTGGCCACCCGGAAGCCCCGCCCCGCCCGCGCAGCCGCCATCCGCCAGCCTTGCGGTTTCGGCGGCCAGCCCGTCGGCCGCTCCCGCCGCCACATCGGCCGCCGCATCGGCCGACCGTTCCGCCCCTGCGTCGTCGCCGGCCGAGATGCCGATGTCCAGGGTGATTTCGGTCTGCTGCAGGGTCATGCTGCTAACGCTGACGTTGACGGAAGTGGTGATGGCACCGCCGCCACCGGCCGCGGCCATGTCGCCCGGCAGCCCCAGTTCGGCAGCGGCCTTGATGCCGGCGCCATACTCCTTGGCGGCCCGCCCGGCCTCCCGCGCCAGCAGTGCCGCGTCGCGCGCCAGCGACGCCAGCTTCTGGGCGTCACCGCGGGCGAAGCGCATCGCCAGCTTGATTTCCTCGATCCTGCGCTCGACCTGCTCCAGGCGTGCGGCGGCGGCGGCCTTCGGGCTCCCGACCCGCCGCGCCTCCTCAAGCGCCGCCTGCGCCGTGCCCTGGTTGCGCAGCCAGTCGGGCGAAGGCCGCAGTTGCCCCTGCGCCCGCGCAGCCTTCTGGGCGAGCTGACCCTGGGCGTCCTTCGCCTCCAGTTCCTTCTCCCAAGGCTTCTTCGCCTGCTGCAGCCGGAAAAGGCCAGACTGGCCGTCGGCTACCACGCTGAAGAGGCTCATCGCTTCACCCCCGGCCAAGCATACCCAGGATATTCCCGCCGGAGTCTACCACAACCGTACGTCCTGTCCATTTCGCGCAACACCGTCCGGTGGAACCCCGAAGGCTTGGCTGGTGTTTCCCCATGCGACACCCGCTTCCGCAACGGGCGGTACAAAACCGCGAGGCGCGGAGCCGCGGAAGACCGGAATCCCGAGGAGGAAAGACAAGATGCCGAACCGCGACATGACCGGCACCGGCGGACCCAACCCGACCGGCACCAACACCGACAGGATGGTGGGAGGGGAATCATCGGGCGGGCGCAGCGGCGCCGAGGACATGAAGAAGACGGTGAACCGCGCGGCCGACGAAGCGTTGCAGGCCGGCCGCGACACTCTGGGCAACGCCCAGGGCCGCATCCGCTCGCTCCTTGAGCAGCAGACCGGCCGGGCGGCCGACCAGCTCGGCGGCGTCGCCAACGCGCTGCACAAGGCTGCCGAGCAGTTGACCGAAGAGAACAACGGCATGGTCGCCGGCTATGCCGAGCAGGCCGCCGACCGGGTGGAACGCGTGGCCGACATGCTGCGCGACGCCGACTTCGACGACATCGTCGGCGAGGTCGAGGGCTTTGCCCGCCGCCAGCCGGAGGTCTTCATCGGCGCCGCCTTCGCGGTCGGCTTCCTTGCCGCCCGCTTCATCAAGAGCTCCGGTGAACGGCGGATGCATCGTGCGTCCACCTCCCTGCGCTCCGGGTCTCGCCAGTCCCGCGAGCTGTATCGGGACCACTCCGGCCGCGCCGATACCCACCGCACGCCCGACCGCGCGATGGCCGGCGGGATCGGCGAGTCCGCTGCCCACGGCACCGCCCATAGCCCCTCCCACAGCCCGGTGCGCACCGGTGACCTGTCGACCGGCGGCGTGACCGGCCGCACCGGCGAGCCGGCACCGGCCCGGATCGGCATGCCGCTGGCCGCCGCCCCGGCTTCGGTTTCCGGCCGCGCGGCCGCTCCGTCGGCGGAAACCGCGGTGGGTACCGTCGGGACCACCGGCAGCGCCGCCAGCGCGGTGAACTCCGGCACCACCGGCGTCGGCGCCACGCCGGCAGGCACCGCCACCTCCGCAACCACCAAGCCGCAGGGACAGCGTCCATGAGCGCCGCCGAGAACCGCGCCCAATACGGTCGTTACGACGAGCAGCGGGACCCGCGTCAGGACCGGCCGCTGGCCGGCCTGTTCGCCGACCTCGCACGCGAGACGGCCAACCTGGCCCGATCCGAGATCGCATTGGCGAAAGCCGAGCTTACCGACAAGGCCACAGAGGCCGCGGGCGGCGTGGCCTTCATCGCCATCGGCGGACTGGTCGCCTTCGCGGGCTTCCTGGTCCTTCTGGCGGCTGCGGTTCTCGGCCTGTCCAACGTCATCTCGCCCTGGCTGTCCGCGCTGATCGTCGGCGTGGTGGTGCTGGCGGTGGGGGGCATCCTGGCCTATGTCGGCAAGAACCGTCTGAAGCCCGACAACCTCCGTCCGCGCCGCACCATGCACACGCTGGACGAGGACAAGCGCTGGGCCCGGTCCCAGCTTGCCCGCTAAGGCCCGCCGATGACCGACTCCGACCGGCAGCACCAGGACCTCGACGCCCTGGAGGGCAACATCCGCGCCAGCCGCGAACGCATCGGCGACACCGTCGATGCTCTGCGCAACCGGACAGCCCGGTTGCGCGACCACATGGCGCGATGGTCACCCCAATCCCTGATGGCCCGATCCCCGATGGAGCACATGATGAAGCATACCTATTCGCCGGCGTCGCCGGCCGACCGCCCCGCCGATCGCCCGGCGGACCGCTTCGAAAGCGGCCAGACCATCCGCTACAGCAGCGGTTCGCGATCCTCGTCCTCAGGGTCGGTGCTGGACAGCGTCACCAGCAACCCGATCCCCCTCGCACTGGTCGGCATCGGCCTCGGCTGGCTGGCCCTGTCCAGCACGGGCTATGACCGCCGCATCGCCCGTTCCAGCACGGTGCGGTCGGCCCGCCACCGGGTGGGAGACGCCGTCGATTACGCCCGCGAGACGCTCAGCCACGCCTCCGACAGCATGCGCCAGGCTGCCGGCTCGGCCTACGACACCGCCTCCGAAAAGATCGGCGACGTCTATGGCCGCGCCAGCGACAGCGTCAGCGGCATGATGTCCCGCGGCGGCTCGGACGATGATCACGGCCTGCCGCATGACGGCGGCCGCCAGTCGCAGGTCAGCCGCTCGGCCTCGCGCCTGTCGTCGATGGCGCCGTCGCGCGACCATATGCGCCAGCGGATGCACAGCGCATCGACCGGCTTCTGGGACATGGTCGAGGACCATCCGATCGTCGCCGGCGCCATGGGCGTGGCGCTCGGCGCCGCCATCGGCGCCGCCCTGCCCGGCACGCGCTACGAGAACCGCTGGATCGGCGACTATGCCGACGAGGCGACCGAGCGCGCCAAGGCGCTGGCGATGGATGCGGTGGATCGCGGTACCCGTGCCGCCCAGGCCGCCCTGGAGACGGCCAAGGAGGACGCCCGCGACGTGGTGTCCGCCGCCACCGAAGCCGCTCGCGAAGAGGCGAAGAAGCCGGGCTGACCGCCACGGCGAGCGTTGCCGGCACCGGATCGAAACCCCGCGCCCAGCCGGCGCGGGGTTTCCCCGTTTGCGGGCCGGCGGCTTCCCCGGCGAATCGCCGCCGAGTCGTCGATGCGACCGCGTCCGCCGCAGCGGTGGGCCAAGCTTCTGCCGCAAGCCGCTGCTTATATTCGACAGGGCCGCACGGCCGTTCGCGGCAAGCCTTCCGAACCGCGAAGGCTGACCTGCAGCGACACCATGTCCCGCTTGACAAAACCCCTTGCTCCGGCTCCAATCAGGACTAAATTAGTCCTGTATTCGAAACCTGGGACGAACGGGATGTCGTCATGATCCGGCTGAGCAAGCTCACCGACTATGCCATCGTCGTGCTGAGCGAGATGGCGCGCCAAGTGGGAACGGTCCACACCGTCGCCCATCTGGCCGACCGCACCGGCGTGCCCACCCCGACAGTCGCCAAGCTGATGAAGGCGATGACCCCGGCGGGGCTGACCACCTCGCAGCGGGGCGCTTCAGGTGGTTATGCGCTCAGCCGGCCTGCCGATGCAATCACGATCGCGGAAATCATCACGGCGCTCGACGGCCCGATCGCGCTCACCGCCTGTGTCGACGGTGCCGACAGCCAATGCGGGGTAGAGCAGCTCTGCCCGATGCGCGGCGGCTGGGAGAAGGTCAACCGGGCCATCCGCGGCGCGCTTGAGGGGGTGACGCTGGCCGACATGATGGCGCCGCTCACCTTCCCTCCCCCCGCCTCCGCAGCCTCCACCGCCCCTCTGCCGCCCCGCCCCGCCCACTGATACGGCGCTCACAGCGGAATTCTTGAAAAGGACAAGATAGCCATGGCCGCCCAACCGGAAACCATCGATCAGGTCCGCGCCGTCACGGAGCAGAAGTACAAGTACGGCTTCACGACCGACATCGAGGCCGAAGTCGCGCCGAAGGGCCTGAACGAGGACATCGTCCGCTTCATCTCCGCCAAGAAGGGCGAGCCGGAGTGGCTGCTGGAGTGGCGCCTGAAGGCGTTCCGCGTCTGGCAGACGATGGAGGAGCCGCAGTGGGCCGCCGTCAGCTTCCCGCCCATCGACTACCAGGACGCCCACTACTACGCGGCCCCCAAGAAGAAGGAGGGGCCCAAGTCGCTGGACGAGGTCGATCCGGAACTGCTCAAGACCTACGAGAAGCTCGGCATCCCGCTGCGCGAGCAGGAGATCCTGGCCGGCGTCGAGGGGACGGAGGGCAAGACCCCGGCCATCGCCGTCGACGCCGTGTTCGACAGCGTGTCGGTCGCCACCACCTTCAAGGCGAAGCTCGAGGAGATGGGCATCATCTTCTGCTCGATCTCCGAGGCCGTGCAGAAGAACCCCGAACTGGTGCGCAAGTATCTCGGCTCGGTCGTGCCCTACACAGACAACTTCTATGCCACGCTGAACTGTGCGGTCTTCACCGACGGCAGCTTCGTCTACATCCCCAAGGGTGTCCGCTGCCCGATGGAGCTGTCGACCTATTTCCGCATCAACCAGGCCAACACCGGCCAGTTCGAGCGCACTCTGATCATCGCCGACGAGGGAGCCTGCGTCAGCTACCTGGAAGGCTGCACCGCGCCCAAGCGCGACGAGAACCAGCTCCACGCCGCCGTGGTCGAGCTGGTGGCTATGGACGACGCCACCATCAAGTATTCCACCGTGCAGAACTGGTATCCCGGCAACGAAGATGGTGTCGGCGGCATCTACAACTTCGTGACGAAGCGCGGAGCTTGCCGCGGCAGGAACTCCAAGATCTCCTGGACGCAGGTCGAGACCGGCTCGGCCATCACCTGGAAGTATCCGAGCTGCATCCTGCAGGGCGACAACTCGGTGGGCGAATTCTATTCGGTCGCCATCACCAACAACTTCCAGCAGGCCGACACCGGCACCAAGATGATCCACATCGGCAAGAACACCCGCTCGACCATCGTGTCGAAGGGCATCTCGGCCGGCCGGGCGCAGCAGACCTACCGCGGGCTGGTCAAGATCCTGCCCAAGGCGGAGGGCGCGCGCAACCACACCCAGTGCGACAGCCTGCTGATCGGCGACCAGTGCGGCGCCCACACGGTTCCCTACATCGAGAGCCGCAACCGCTCCGCCCGCATCGAGCACGAGGCGACGACAGCCAAGATCAGCGAGGACCAGCTCTTCTACTGCCGCCAGCGCGGCATCTCGGAGGAGGACGCCGTGTCCTTGATCGTCAACGGCTTCTGCAAGGAGGTCCTGAAGGAGCTCCCCATGGAGTTCGCCGTGGAGGCGCAGAAGCTGGTCGGCATCAGCCTGGAAGGCAGCGTCGGCTGAGGCCGCTCCCTTCCCCGTCCGACGGGGGAGGGACGGTGGCGGAACGAGAGAAGAAACGCGGCGTCCGGACGGCGTGCCGGCGGCTTGGGAAGACAACGAGGCGAAGACGATGATCGAAATCAAGAACCTGCACGCCACGGTGGACGGCAAGGAGATCCTCAAGGGCGTCGACCTGACGATCCGCCCCGGCGAGGTCCACGCCATCATGGGGCCGAACGGCGCCGGCAAGAGCACCCTGTCCTACGTGCTGGCCGGCCGCGACGGCTACGAGGTCACCGAGGGCTCGGTCAGCTTCTACGGCAAGGACCTGCTGGCGATGGAGCCGGAGGAGCGGGCCGCCGAAGGCGTCTTCCTCGCTTTCCAGTATCCGGTCGAGATCCCCGGCGTCGGCAACACCACCTTCCTGAAGACCGCCATCAACGCCATCCGCAAGCATCGCGGCGAGAAGGAACTCGACGCGATGCAGTTCCTGAAGCTGATCCGCGAGAAGACCAAGGCGCTCGGCATGAGCGACGAGATGCTGAAGCGCGCGGTCAACGTCGGCTTTTCCGGCGGCGAGAAGAAGCGCAACGAGACGCTGCAGATGGCGGTGCTGGAGCCGCGCTTCGCCGTCCTCGACGAGACGGACTCCGGTCTCGACATCGACGCGCTCAAGATCGTGGCCGAAGGCGTCAACGCGCTGCGCTCGCCGGAGCGTTCGATGCTGGTCATCACCCACTACCAGCGCCTGCTCGACTACATCGTCCCCGACCATGTCCACGTGCTGGCGGCCGGCCGCATCGTGAAATCGGGCGGCAAGGAGCTGGCGCTGGAACTGGAGAAGAACGGCTACCGCGATTTCGGCGTGAACGAGGCCGCGTGATGAGCAATCCCTCCCCCCTGCAACCGATGACCTACTCGACGCGGGGCGCCGATCCGGCGACCGCGCCGGGTTTCCTGGCGCCGCTGGACGCCTTGCCTGGCGGGCTGCCGGGCGCCGGGCTGCCCTGGCTCGACGACCTGCGCAGCGCCGGCCGCGAGCGCTTCGCCGCCGTCGGGCTGCCGACGATCCGCAACGAGAGCTGGCGCTACACCAACCTGCGCGACCTCGGCAAGGTCGGATTCGAGCCGGCCGGAGCCTCCGCCGCCGCCATCGACCTGCTGCCGACCGTGCGCGCCGCGGGTGAAAGCGGCCCGCGGCTGGTGTTCGTCGACGGCCGTTTCCGCGCCGACCTGTCCGCCACCGCCGGGTTGCCGGCGGGGGTGGAACTGCTGGGGCTCGCCGACGCCTTCGCCAGCCATGGCGAGCTGCTGGCGGCCCATCTCGGCCGCCTCGCCGCGGCGGACGACCGGCCCCTGGTGGCGCTCAACAGTGCCTATCTGGCCGACGGCCCGCTGCTGCGGGTGCCGGCCGGCGTGCAGGTCGACCAGCCGGTCGAGCTCGTCTTCGTCTCGGTCGGGACCGAGGGGGCGGCGACCGCCCGCCACCCGCGCAGCCTGCTGATCGTCGAGGCCGGCGCCAGGGCGGTGGTGGTGGAGCACCATGTCGGCCAGGGCGCCGGCACGACGCTGGCCAACCACGTCACCGAGGTCTTCGTCGGCGAGGGCGCCACGCTGCACCATTACAAGGCGCAGCGCGAGGGTGCCGCGGCGGTTCATCTGGCGCACATCGCGGCGACGGTGGCGACCGGCGGCTGCTACGACAACTACATCCTGACCACCGGCGGCAGGCTGTCGCGCAACGAGGTGGTGAGCCGCCTCGACGGGACGGAGGCGCGGACCCACGTCAGCGGCGGCTATCTGGTGCGCGGGAACCAGCATGTCGACACCACGACGGTGATCGTCCACGCCCAGCCGAACGGCACCAGCCGCGAGGTCTACAAGGGCGTCATCGGCGACAGCGCCCGCGCGGTCTTCCAGGGCAAGATCACCGTCTGCCCCGGCGCGCAGAAGACCGACGGCTACCAGTTGAACCGCGCCCTGCTGCTGTCCGACACCGCGGAGATCGACAGCAAGCCGGAGCTGGAGATCCATGCCGACGACGTCAAGTGCAGTCACGGCTGCACCGCCGGCGAGCTGGACGACGACGCGCTGTTCTACCTGCGCGCCCGCGGCATCGACCGCGACACCGCCCAGGGCCTGCTGATCGGCGCCTTCCTGGCGGAATCCCTGGAGGAAATCGCCGAGGAGTCGATCCGCGACGCCTTCCAGCGGATCGTCTCCGGCTGGCTGGAGGAGCAGAAGTAACATGTCCGATGCCATCCTGAACCAAGCCTACGACGTGCAGCGGGTGCGGGAGGATTTTCCCGTGCTGTCCCGCAGCGTCCATGCCAGGAAGGGAAAGCCCGGCAAGCCGCTGGTCTATCTGGACAGCGGCGCCTCCGCCCAGAAGCCGCGCCAGGTCATCCAGGCGATGACGCGCTTCATGGAGGAGGATTATTCCAACATCCACCGCGGCGTGCATTTCCTGTCGCAGACGGCGACCGACCAGTTCGAGGCGGTGCGGACCAAGGTCGCGCGCTTCCTCAACGCCCCCAGCGACCGCTGCATCGTCTTCACCCGCAGTTCGACCGAGGCGATCAACCTCGTGGCGGCCAGCTACGGCCGGACCTTCCTGAACGAGGGCGACGAGGTCATCCTCTCGATCATGGAGCACCACGCCAACATCGTGCCGTGGCAGCTTCTCCAGGCCGAGAAGAAGATCGTCATCAAGGTCGTGCCCTGCGACGAGGACGGCGTCCTCGACATGGACGCCTACAAGGACCTGCTGTCCGACCGCACGAAGCTGGTGGCGATCACCCATTGCTCCAACGTGCTCGGCACCGTCACCCCGGCCAAGGCCATCGCGGCGCTGGCGCACGAGCGCGGCGTGCCGGTGCTGTTCGACGGCAGCCAGGCCGTCGTCCACGGCCGGGTCGACGTGCAGGAGATCGATGCCGACTTCTACGTCTTCACCGCCCACAAGCTCTACGGCCCGACTGGGCTGGGCGTGCTCTACGGCAAGTACGAGCTGCTGAAGCGGATGCCTCCCTACCAGGGCGGCGGCGACATGATCGAGAGCGTCAGCTTCGAGGGCACCACCTTCAAGGCGCCGCCCTCGCGCTTCGAGGCCGGCACGCCGCCGATCACCGAGGTCATCGGGCTGGGGGCGGCCATCGACTATGTCGAGGCGCTGGGCCGCGAGGCGATCGCCGCCCACGAGCATGACCTCCTGCAGTACGCGACGCAGCAGCTATCGCAGGTCGATGGCCTGCGCATCGTCGGCACCGCGCCCGGCAAGGGGCCGATCCTCTCCTTCGCGCTGGAAGGCATCCACCCGCACGACGTCGGCACCATCGTCGACCAGTACGGGGTCGCAGTCCGCGTGGGCCGCCATTGCGCCGAGCCGCTGGCCGAGCGGTTCGGGGTCGGACCGACCGTCCGCGCCTCCTTCGGCCTGTACAACACCCGGGAGGAGGCCGACGCCTTGGTCGAGTCCCTCCTGGCGGTCAAGGAGTTCTTCGGAGCATGATGGACGATCTGCGCGAGCTGTATCAGGAAGTGATCCTGGACCACGGCAAGCATCCCCGGAACTTCCGCCATCCCGACGAGTCCAACCGCGAGGCAAAGGGCGAGAACCCGATGTGCGGCGACCGCTTCATGGTCTACCTGACCGTGAAGGATGGGCTGGTGGAGGACGTCGCCTTCCAGGGCCGCGGCTGCGCCATCTCCACCGCCAGCGCCTCCATGATGACGGAACTGGTGCGCGGCAAGACCGCCGCGGAGGCGGAGCGGCTGTTCCACGCCTTCCACGAACTCTGCACCCAGGACGAACCGGACATTCCCGAGGGTGTCGACGACGAGACGATGGAAAAGCTGATGGTGATGTCGGGCGTGCGCCAGTTCCCGGTGCGGGTGAAGTGCGCGACGCTGGCCTGGCACGCCATGAACGCCGCCCTGCACGGCGAGGCTGCGGCCTCCAGCGACCAGTATTGACGGAAGGGGGTCGATCATGCCGAACGAAGCGATGATGCAGCGCCCGGTCGCACCGACGCCCGCCGAGGCGGAGGCGCAGATGGCGGCGGACGCCGACAAGACGGATTTCGCGCCGATGCCCAAGCCGCCCGAAGGCTACGACCCGCGGGAAGAGCTCATGGACCGCGTCGTGGCAGCCATCAAGACCTGCTACGACCCCGAGATCCCCGTCGATATCTGGGAGCTCGGCCTGGTCTACCGTGTGGACATGGATGGTGAGCGAAATGTCGAGATCGACATGACGCTGACCAGCCCCATGTGTCCGGTGGCCGGCGAACTGCCCGAGCAGGTGCGCCAGGCGGTGAAGGGCGTCGAGGATGTCAACGAGGTGAAGATCGAACTGGTCTGGGAGCCGCCCTGGCACCAGGGGATGATGTCCGAAGAAGCCCGACTGCAACTGGATATGTTCTGAGCGTCCAAGGAGTGCACGACCATGGCCCGCCCGCTTCCCAAGGCGATCACCATCACCGACGCCGCCGCCGAGCGCGTCAAGGCGCTGATGGCCAAGGCGACCGACGAGATCGTCGGCCTGCGCATCGGCGTGAAGGCGCGCGGCTGCTCCGGCCTCAGCTATGATGTGCAGTATGCCAAGGAAAAGCTGAAGTTCGACGAGGTGGTGGAGGACAAGGGCGTCACCGTCCTGATCGATCCGGCAGCCGTCATGTTCCTGATCGGCAGCGAGATGGACTATGTCGACGATAAGTTCCAGACCGGCTTCGTCTTCAAGAACCCGAACGAGAAGGGCCGCTGCGGCTGCGGCGAGAGCTTCCACGTCTGAGGAGACTGCCGGCGCCCTGCCCTGCCGGCCGGACCATTCCCGCACCGCCATGTCCGCCGCAGCCAGGCCCGATGGCGGGATGGCGGTCGGGCGCTGCCGGTGGAGGTGTCCCGTTCCCCTTCCGCTCGCGGCCGCGGCTGCCTCCGCGCCCGCGCGATACGTTCGCAAGGGGCGGCGCCTCCCTCCTATTCTCTGGTAATACCACCTTGACCGGGGGTTCGGGCCGGGTGCATCATTGCGTTCGTGATGGATGGTGCCGAAAACGCATTGTTCCCACGACGCCGACCGGCCTGACGGCCGGCCGGAACCACGGCTGGAGTTCCAGAGGCAACGCCATGGGCCGCCGCAGCGCGCGCCCACATATGACCTGTTGCCCGTCCGGCTGAGCGGCGGCGGAGCCATACCCGGGTGGCTCCGCCGCCGATTGTTTTTTGGCCCTCCCCTCTTCCTCCTCCCCGTCCATCTGCCCATCTGCTCAGTTCAGCGAACTGGGTGCCGCTCGACCTTCCGGCGGAAGTGGCGACAGGGAGCTTCCCACCGATTTAGGTACCACTTCGGATAGGAAGACAGATGGCTTTGTCAAAAATCCAATGGATTTCAAACGAAACTTTGCGAAATATTGGTATGTTTTCGCAAAATGGGGGTAACGGCTGTGGCTTTAACGCGCCATTAACCAGACTGGATTGAATTTAGAGACATCAGACGCGGCCAACTCCAACCTCGACGCGAAGTTGACTTTGCGATTAGATGGAATTGGTTCCAACTGTGTTAACGTCGTTATATCCGACTCTCCTGGATTTGAAAGGCTCGCCCCTATGACCGTGCCGGCAGTCCTCCGCGATGTGGCGCAGATTGGCGCCTACGCCGCCGGCCGGGGCCGACATGCGGGCCTTCTGGTCGCGGTCCTGCTGCTGGCCGGTTGCCCGGGCGGCACGGTGGGTCCGGAAATGGGCGGGCCGGATGCGTCGGCGAACCTTCCACGCCTGCCGGCAGCTCCGCCGGTTCCGAAGGCCAAGCCGGTCCGCAAGATGCCGGAACTGGCGACGCTGGAACCCAGCCTGCCGCTGCCGCAGCCGGGACCGCCGGTGACCGCCGGCGACCTGGCAAGCATCGCTCCCGACCCGGTGAGTGCTCCCGCTCCTGCCCCCGCTCTCACCCCCGCCCCCATACCGGCGGCGGTCGGGGCGCCCTCCACCCCTCCCGCAACCACCAACGCCGACCCCGACAGCCTTGTCGGGCTGGACGAAGTCCAGACTCTCAACCTCCTGGGGTCCCCCGTTGCACGGGAAGAGGCGCCGCCTGCCAAGATCTGGCGGTATGCCAAGGGCGATTGCACGCTCAAGGTCTATTTCTTCATGGACATGACCTCCTCCCAGGACTTCCGCGCCCTCTCCTACGACATGAAGAGCAGCCAAAATGTCCCTGATGCCGACCACCGATGCTTCGCCCAACTCCTCGCACAGGCTGACACCGGGCGCCCCGCCCGCACAGGTGTTCAGTAAGGGAGAGTCGAACAAGGGAATGTCCGCAATGACCGAACCGACCATTGCCCGCATCGCTCTGGTGGACGACGACGACCTCTTCCGTGAGTCCCTCAGCCTCAACCTCGGCGACGAGGGCTACGAGGTCATCACCTTCGACCGCGGCGAGCCGGCCCTCGATTTCTTCGCCGCCGGCGGATCGGTGGACATCGTCCTGCTTGACTGGCGCATGCCCAAGCTCGACGGTATCGACGTCCTGCGCCAGATGCGTGCCCGCGGCATCGCCACCCCGGTGATCTTCCTGACGGTGCTGTCCGATCAGATTTATGAAGAGGCGGCGCTGGCCGGCGGTGCGCTCGACTTCGTCGAGAAGTCGCGCAGCCTGTCGATCCTGCTGAAGCGCATGCGCCTGATCCTCGACGGCATCAAGGGCACGGCCGAGGAAGCGGAGGCCGCCGGTAACACCGCGGTCCACCGCCTGGGCGAACTGGAACTGCGCCTGGAGAACAGCCGCGCCTTCTGGAAGGGCCAGCGCATCGACCTCACGCTGACCGAGTTCAACATCGTCAAGCTGATGTCGACCCGGCCGGAGGAGGATGTCTCCTACCGCGAGATCTACGACCTCGTGCACGGCAAGGGCTTCATGGCCGGCTACGGCCCGTCGGGCTACCGCGCCAACGTCCGCGCCTTCATCAAGCGCATCCGCCAGAAGTTCCGCTCGGTCGATGCCGGCTTCGGCTGCATCGAGAACTATCCGGGCTTCGGCTACCGCTGGGGCAAGGGCGAAGGTGCCGCCAACCAGGGTCGTGACGAGGATGGAATGGGCGAGGACATGCTGATCGATGGCGCTGCTGCCGACTGACCTCGCGCTGCGGGCGCCCCGACGGGCGTCCGCCCGCCTGCTCTGGCTCTGGCGGTCGATGGCGAGCCGCCTGCTGCTGCTCATCCTGGTCTTCATCGCGGTGCCGGTCCTTCTCTACGACCAGTTCCAGCGGGCCGACCAGGCCTCGCAGCAATTGCTGCTGAAGAGTGCGCAGCGCCAGGGCGAGTTGATCGCCCGTGCCCTGGAGCCGGAACTGCTGGGCGTCGACCGCGCCGCCCTGCCCAGCCTCAGCGGTGCGCTCGCCCGCTATGGCGACGACCGCACGCGGCTGAAGCTGCTGGTGCGCCCGCGGGTGACGACGACCGCCTCCCCCGCCGCTCCCGGCACCAAGGCCGGAACCGAGCCGTTCTTCTACGTCGCCGCCTCTCCCAGCCTGACCACCGCCGACCTCGACGCCGAACGGCGCCTGCTGCTTGAGCAGGGGGTGCTCGACCGGCTGGGGTCGAGCTGCGCCGGCAACGCCACGCTGGCCATGCGCGTTCCGCATCCCGAAGGCGGCGAGGAGGTCCTGTCCTCCATCACCCCGATCAAGACCAGTTTCGGTTGCTGGGCGCTGGTGACCAGCCACGCCACCGAAGCCTACATCTCCTCCTCGCTCGGCCGGCCCTACTGGAGCACGCCGGCGGTCCAGGCCGCCGCGGTGATCTACCTGGCCATGGCCGCCCTGGTGCTTGCGGTGCTGGCCGGCATCTGGCGCAACCTGAACCGCTTCGGCGACCTCGCCCGTCGCATCGTCAGCGGCGAGGACTGCACCGACGCCCAAGGCCGCCATGCCTCCTTCGCCGCCCGCAACACGGTGCCGGAACTGGCCGGCGTGGCGGAGGATTTCGACCGGCTGGTGTCCACGCTCCGCGACAGCGCGCAGTCGCTGCGCCGTGCGGCCGAGGACAACGCGCATGCCTTCAAGACGCCGATCGCCGTGATCCGCCAGTCGGTGGAGCCGCTGCGCCGGGCCCTGCCAGCCGAGAACGCCCGCAGCCAGCGCGCGCTGACGATGATCGAGAAGTCGCTGGACAAGCTGGACGGCCTCGTCTCGTTCGCCCGGCGCATGGACGAGGCGGCGGCCGACCTGCTGGCCCCGGCACGCCGCCGGGTCGAGCTGTCGGCGCTGGTGGAACGGATGGCCGGCGGCTACACCGGCCTGCTTGCGGAACGCCGGCTGCACATGCGTTCGCGCATCGACGCCGGCCTCGTGGTCCGGGCCAGCGAGGAGACGCTGGAGACGATCGTCGAGAATCTGGTGGAGAACGCCGTCAGCTTCTCGCCCGCCGAAGGAACGGTCAGCGTCCGCCTGACCCGCAGCGGCCGCTGGACGGAACTGGTGGTCGAGGACGAAGGCCCGGGCGTCGACCCGGCCAACCTGGAGCGCATCTTCGAACGCTACTTCTCGCAGCGTGAGCCCGGCCGCGGCATGCCGGAGGACGAGGCCGCAGCCCACCAGGCCGGGGCGACGCATTTCGGAATCGGCCTTTGGATCGTGCGCCGCAACATTGAGGCGTTCGGTGGCCGTGTCCGTGCGGAGAACCGTCCGACCGGCGGGTTGCGGATGACGGTGACGCTGCCGCTGGCGGGTTAGGAGCGTCAAGCCTTCCGACGCCCTCTCCCGCGACCGGACGGACTATCGCCCCGCCGGGAGCGGGAAAGGAATGGGGGAAGCCCCCCGCCCCTCACCGCGCCTGCAACAGCCCCACCGCCCCCCGCGCCACCTCGTGCAGGTCGGCTTCGCCGCCGGACTGGACATGGGCGAACAGGCCGGCGCGCATGCGCGGATCCCAGAATTTGCGGATATGGGTCGCCGTCTCCGTCACCGCCTCCTCATGCGGATAGGTGGCGAAATGGACGGCGATCTGGTTCGCCATCCGGACCAGGTCCTTGGCATGGTTCGTGTGGCTCATCGGTGTCTCCATTGGCGAAGCGGTGTCGGGTTCAGCGGAACAGGATGACGGTGTCGCGGCGCGACAGCGCACCCAGGGTCAGGTTGGCGTTGCGCGCCAGTTCCAGTGCCAGCGCGGTCGGCGCCGAGATGGTCGCCAGCAGCGGGATGCCGACCGCGGCGGTCTTCTGCACCAGTTCGAAGCTGCAGCGGCTGGTCATCACCACGAAGCCGGTGGCCGGGTCGGCCCCTGAACGGACGACGGCACCGATCAGCTTGTCCAGCGCGTTGTGGCGACCGACATCCTCGCGCGCCAGCCGGATGCTGCCGTCCGGCGCGCACCACGCCGCGGCGTGGACCGAGCGGTTGGCCCGGTTCATCGGCTGGTGGTCCGGCAGTGCGCGGAAGGCGGCGGCCACGGCGGCCGGCTCCACCTCCAGCGAGGTCTCGATCCTGCGGGGCTCCCGAACGGCGTGGACAAGACTGTCCACGCCGCACAGGCCACAGCCGCTCCGCCCCTCCATGGAGCGGCTGCGAAGACTTCCGCGCAGGAGCCGAAGCGGATCGACCGTCATGTTGACGACGAACCCCAGCGGCGTCTCCCGCACGGTGATGTCCTCGATGTCGGCGGCCGTCCCGACGATCTCCTCGCCCAGGCTGAAGCCCAGAGCAAAGTCTTCCAGATCGGCGGGGCTCGCCATCATCACCGCGTGCGACCGGCCATTGTATTCGAAGGCGACAGCGGTCTCCTCCGGCACCTGCCACTCGACCTCCGCCCCATCCTCCATCCCGGCACCGGCGGGAAAGCCGGTGCCGGTGACGGGGATCGAGCACATGGGAAGATCGTCGGGTCGAACGGCCGAAGGCATCGCGGTCATGGGTCCTTCTCCTGCTGCGCCGGCCTCCGGCCGTTACTCGGCGGCGATCACGTCGGCGGCGGCGATGCGCTTGCGCTCCACCTCCTGCCGGTCGCGTTCCACCTGCCAGTCCGACGGCTGGTTGCTGCGGGTGATCTGCACCGCCGTCACCTTGTACTCCGGGCAGTTGGTGGCCCAGTCCGAATTCTCGGTGGTAACCACGTTGGCCCCGGTCACCGGGTGGTGGAAGGTGGTGTAGACGACGCCGGCCGGCATGCGGTCGGAGATGAGCGCCCGCAGCGTCGTGGCGCCCATGCGGCTGGCGAGCGACACCATGTCGCCGTCCTTGACGCCGCGGATCTCGGCGTCCACCGGGTTGATCTCCAGCACGTCCTCGGGATGCCAGGCCACGTTGGCGGTGCGGCGGGTCTGCGCGCCGACATTGTAGTGGGCAAGGATGCGGCCGGTGGTCAGCACCAGCGGATACATCCGCGTGGTCCGCTCGTCGGTCGGCACATATTCGGTGATCACGAAACGGCCGAGGCCGCGGGCGAAACTCTCGCCATGCATGATCGCCATGCCGGTGTCGTCGTCCTCGAAGCCGGTGCAGGGCCACTGGACGCTGCCGACGCGGTCGAGCTTCTCGAAGCTGACGCCGCGGAAGGTCGGGGTCAGCCGGGCGATCTCGTCCATGATCTGCGCGGTGTTGTCGTAGTGCATCGGGTAGCCCATCGCCGTCGCCAGCGCGCAGGCGACCCAATGCTCGTCCTTGCCCACCTTCGACGGCATCGCCTTGCGGACGCGGTTGATGCGGCGCTCGGCGTTGGTGAAGGTGCCGTCCTTCTCCAGGAAGGAGGTGCCGGGGAAGAAGACGTGGGCGAAGGCCGCCGTCTCGTTCAGGAACAGATCCTGCACGATGACGACATCCATCGATTCCAGCGCCGAGGTGACGTGGTTGGTGTTGGGATCGGACTGGACGATGTCCTCGCCCTGCACGAACAGGCCGCGGAAGCTGCCGTCATGCGCGCTGTCGAACATGTTGGGGATGCGCAGGCCGGGTTCCGGATCCAGCGTGACGCCCCAGGCGGCCTCGAATTCCTGGCGGACGGCGTCGTCCGAGACGTGGCGGTAGCCCGGCAGCTCGTGCGGGAAGGAGCCCATGTCGCAGGAGCCCTGCACGTTGTTCTGGCCGCGCAGCGGGTTGACGCCGACACCCTCGCGGCCGATGTTGCCGGTCGCCATCGCGAGGTTGGCGATCGCCATCACCGTGCTGGAGCCCTGGCTGTGCTCGGTCACGCCCAGGCCGTAGTAGATCGCGGCGTTGCCGCCGGTGGCATAGAGACGGGCCGCGGCGCGGACCTGATCGGCCGGGACGCCGGTGCGCGATTCCAGATATTCCGGCGAGTTGCGGTGCTCGGCGATGAACGCCTCCCACTTCGCGAACTCCTTGGGATCGCAGCGCCCCTCGACGAAGGCGCGGTTCACCAGCCCCTCGGTGACGATGGTGTGGGCGATGGCGTTGACCACGGCGACGTTGGTGCCGGGCTGGAGCTGGAGATGGTACTCGGCCTGGACGTGCGGGCTGCGCACCAGGTCGATGCGGCGCGGATCGACCACGATCAGCTTGGCCCCGGCGCGCAGGCGCTTCTTCATGCGCGAACCGAACACCGGGTGGCCGTCGGTCGGGTTGGCACCGATGACCAGGATGACGTCGGACTTGTCGACGCTCTTGAAATCCTGGGTGCCGGCCGAGGTGCCGAAGGTCTGCGACAGGCCGTAGCCGGTCGGCGAATGGCAGACTCGGGCACAGGTGTCGATGTTGTTGGTGCCGAAGGCGGCCCGGATCATCTTCTGGACGACGTAGACCTCCTCGTTGGTGCAGCGCGACGAGGTGATGCCGCCGATGGAGCCGCGGCCATGCTTGGCCTGCACCGCCTTCAGACGCTCGGCGGCGTAGGCGACCGCCTCCTCCCACGACACCTCACGCCACGGATCGGTGATCTTCTCGCGCACCATCGGCTTCATGATGCGGTCCTTGTGGGTGGCGTAGCCCCAGGCGAAGCGGCCCTTGACGCAGGAGTGGCCTTCGTTGGCGCCGCCGTCCTTCCAGGGCGTCATGCGCACCACCGTGGTGCCCTGCAACTCGGCCTTGAAGGAGCAACCCACCCCGCAATAGGCGCAGGTGGTGATGACGCTGTGCTCGGGCTGGCCATGCTCGATGATCGACTTCTCGGTCAGCGTCGCGGTCGGGCAGGCCTGGACGCAGGCGCCGCAGGACACGCACTCGCTGTCCATGAAGCTCTCGTTAGCGCCCGGCGACACCGAGGAGGCGAAGCCGCGGCCGTCGATGGTCAGTGCGAAGGTGCCCTGGGTTTCCTGGCAGGCGCGGACGCAGCGCGAGCAGACGATGCACTTGGAGGCATCGAAGGTGAAGTAGGGGTTGCTCTCGTCCTTGGCGGCGGCGCGATGGTTTTCGCCGTCGAAACCGTACCGGACGTTGCGCAGCCCCACCGCGCCGGCCATGTCCTGCAACTCGCAGTCACCGTTGGCGGCACAGGTCAGGCAGTCGAGCGGATGGTCGGAGATGTACAGCTCCATCACGCCGCGGCGCAGCTTGGCCAGCTTGTCGGTCTGGGTGTGGACCTTCATGCCGGGTGCGACGGGGGTGGTGCAGGAGGCCGGGGTGCCGCGGCGCCCTTCGATCTCCACCGCGCAAAGGCGGCAGGAGCCGAAGGGCTCCAGGCTGTCGGTGGCGCACAGCTTCGGCACGGTGATGCCGGCGTCCATCGCGGCGCGCATCACCGAGGTGCCTTCGGGAACGGTGATGCTGCGGCCGTCGATCTCCAGCGTCACCAGGGTCTCGGAGACGCGGGCGGGAGTGCCGTAGTCGGTCTCGTGGATGAGGGTCATCTCGGGTGCTCCTGGGGTCGCTCGTTATTCGGCGGCGATGTGGGTGACGCGGACGGCCGGGCTTTTCTTGCGGAAGTCTTCCGGGAAGTGCTTCACCGCGCTGCGCACCGGATAGGGCGTCATGCCGCCCATGGCGCAGAGCGAGCCGTCCACCATCACGTCGCAGAGATCGGCGAGCAGTTCGAGGTTCGCGTCGACATTCTTGCCGGCGATGATCTTGTCCAGCGTCTCCATGCCGCGCGTCGAGCCGATGCGGCAGGGGGTGCACTTGCCGCAGGACTCGGCGACGCAGAATTCCATGGCGAAGCGGGCCTGCTGGGCCATGTCGACGCTGTCGTCGAAGACGACGATGCCGCCATGGCCGACCATCGCCTCCTGCGCCGCAAAGGCCTCGTAGTCCTTCGGCAGGTCGAACTGCGAGGGTGGCAGATAGGCGCCGAGCGGGCCGCCGACCTGCACCGCGCGGATCGGCCGGCCGGTGATGGTGCCGCCGCCGAACTCGTAGAGCAGCTCGTGCAGGGTGACGCCGAACGCCTTCTCGACGATGCCGCCTTGGCGGATGTTGCCGGCGAGCTGGAAGGGCAGCGTGCCGCGCGAGCGGCCGACGCCGAAGTCGCGGTAATACTCGCCGCCCTTGTCGAGGATGATCGGCACCGAGCAGAGCGACAGCACGTTGTTGACCACGGTCGGCTTGCCGAACAGGCCCTCCAGCGCCGGCAGCGGCGGCTTGGCGCGCACCATGCCACGCTTGCCCTCCAGGCTCTCCAGCATCGCGGTCTCTTCGCCGCAGATGTAGGCGCCGGCGCCGACGCGGACGTCGAGGTGGAAGGTGCGGTCGGTGCCGTGGATGTTGTCGCCGAGCCAGCCCTCGTCATAGGCGAGCTTGATGGCGTGGCGCAGGGTGGCCGTGGCGTGCGGGTATTCCGACCGCATGTAGACGTAGCCGGAGGTCGCCCCCACCGCGATGGCGGCGATGGTCATGCCCTCGATCAGGCAGAAGGGGTCGCCCTCGATGATCATGCGGTCGGCGAAGGTGCCGCTGTCGCCCTCGTCGGCGTTGCAGCAGACGAACTTCTCGTCGGCCTTCGCCTGCATCACCGTGTTCCACTTGATGCCGGTGGGGAAGCCGGCGCCGCCGCGACCGCGCAGGCCACTGTCGGTCACCATCTTGACGATGTCCGCCTGGGTCATCGCCAGCGCGTTCTCCAGCCCGCGGAAGCCGCCATGGGCGCGGTAATCCTCGACCGACAGCGGGTCGATGATGCCGCAGCGGGCGAAGGTCAGCCGTTCCTGCTTCTTGAAATAGGGGATTTCCTCGGTCAGGCCGTGGCCGAGCGCATGCTCCCCGCCGGTCAGGAAGCCGGCGTCGAACAGGCCGGGCGCATCGGCCGGGGTGACCGGGCCGTAGGCGACGCGGCCTTCCGGGGTTTCCACCTCGACAAGCGTCTCCAGGTACAGCATGCCGCGCGAGCCGTTGCGGACGATGCGCAGCGGCAGGCCGCGCGAGGAGGCCTCCGTCCGGATCGCGGCGGCCACCGCATCGGCGCCGACCGACAGGGCGGCGGCGTCACGCGGCACATAGACGGTGATGAGGTGGCCGCTCATTGGGCATGTCCCTTGTGGCTGTGGGCACCATGGCCGGGGGGATGAGCATGCGGGTGGGCATGCGGCGCCGTCCGGGCTTCCGCCGCCAGGGCGTCGAAGCGCTCCGGCGTGACGCGGCCATGCAGTTGCTCGTCGATCATGACCGCCGGCGACAGCGCGCAATTGCCGAGGCAGAAGACCTGCTCCAGCGTGAAGGAGCCGTCGGCGGTGGTGCCGTGGAAGTCGACCTGCAGTTGCTTCTTGATGTGGTCGACCAGGGCATTGGCGCCCATCGACTGGCAGGCCTCGGCGCGGCAGACCTTGATGATGTGGCGGCCGGGCTTCTCGCGGCGGAATTCGTGATAGAAGGACACCACGCCATAAACGTCGGCGCGCGAGAGGTTCAACTCCGCCGCCAGCAAGGGGATCGCCTCTTCGTCGATGTAACCGAACTCTTCCTGCAGGGCGTGAAGGATCGGCAGCAGGGCGCCGCGCAGGTGCCGATTGTCGGCGACAATCGTCATGGCGCGCTCGGCGCTCCACGGTTGCAATGCGTTCACGGGGGGTCCCTCCTTGCGATCGTCCGCGCCGGCTTGGGGACGGCGTCGTTCTGGCTTGGCGTCTGCGGATAGCCCGGCCGTCTCTCCGCGGCCGGGCACCGTCACAGTGGCGGAGGATACGGTATACCAGCAAATTGTTTTTTCCGATGGGCTGATAGCTTTTAACTATCAAACCGCCGACCCAAGTCCGACCTCGCGGAAATGCCGCTCCAGGAACTCGACGCACACCCGCAGTTTCGCCGAGCTGCTCAGGCGGGATGGATAGACCGCCCAGACGTCGGCCGGCTGGCCATGGTCCTGCAGGAGATGCACCAGCGTGCCGGCGGCGAGCGCGGCGCGCACGTCCCACAGCGAGCGCAGCATGATGCCGCGCCCGGCCATCGCCCACTGGTGGACGATCTCGCCATGGTTGGAGGCGAGCGGGCCGGTGACGCGGACCGGCACCTCGCCGTCGGGACCGGTCAGGCGCCAGACGCCGAAGGGATGGTCGCGCTCCTTGATCACCAGGCAATCATGCCCGGCCAGTTCGTCGAGATGCCTCGGCACCCCCCGCCGCTCGAGATAGAGGGGGGAAGCGCAGAGGATCCGCCGGTTGCCGGCCAGACGCTTGGCCATGAGCTGCGGCGCGATCCCGTTGCCGACACGGATGTCGAGGTCGATCCCCTCGCCCGCCAAGTCGACCAGCCGGTCGGAAACGTCGAAGCGGACCTCCAGTTCCGGATAGCGTTCGGCCAGCGCGGCGATGGCCGGGGCGACGTGGACGCGCCCGAAACCGAAGCTGCTGCTGATGCGGATCAGCCCGCGCGGATCGAGCCTGGTCGCCGATACGTCCTCCACCATGTGGTCGACATCGTCGAGGATCGATTGCGCCCAGCGGTAGACCCGCTCGCCGGCCTCCGTCACCGCGACCCGCCGGGTGCTGCGGTGCAGGAGCTTCACCCCGAGGCTGCCCTCCAGAAGCTGGATGCGCTTGCTGACATAGGCGGGAGATGCCCCCAGCGCATCGGCGGCGGCGGCGAAGCCCGACTTGCGTGCGACAAGGCAGAAGACGCGCAAGTCCTTCAGAAGCGGTTCACTGTTCATGATCCGTGATTTATGGCTGCATGGTCAGCCCGATTATTAACGGCATTCCTTCGGGTATGGTAGCGGCCGACCAGAGAACAGGCAGGCCAAGATCGGTTGGCCCAAGATCGGTTGGCCCGAGATCGGTCGGGCTTTGATCCCGCCAGGAGGAAAGATCATGGGAAAAACCTATAGGGTCGCCGCCATCGCCGGCGACGGCATCGGCAAGGAAGTGCTGCCGGAAGGGATGCGCGCGGTCGAGACGGCGGCCGCCAAGTTCGGACTGGAGATCGAGTTCACCAGCTTCGACTGGGCGAGCTGCGACTATTACCTGCAGCATGGCCAGATGATGCCGGACGACTGGTTCGAGACGCTGAAGGGTTTCGACGCCATCTATTTCGGCGCGGTCGGCTGGCCGGCGACGGTGCCGGACCACATCTCGCTGTGGGGATCGCTGATCAAGTTCCGGCGCGAGTTCGACCAGTACGTCAACCTGCGGCCGGTGCGCCTGCTGCCCGGGGTGCCCTGTCCGCTCGCCAACCGCAAGCCCGGCGACATCGATTTCTTCGTGGTTCGCGAGAACACCGAAGGCGAATACTCCTCGGTCGGCGGCCGCATGTTCGCCGGCACAGAGCGCGAGTTCGTGCTGCAGGAGGCGGTGTTCACCCGCCACGGCGTCGACCGTATCCTGAAATTCGCCTTCGAACTGGCCGAGGGGCGCCCACGCCGCAAGCTGACCGCAGCCACCAAGTCCAACGGCATCTCGATCAGCATGCCCTATTGGGACGAGCGGGTGGAGGAGATGGCCAAGTCCCATCCCGGTGTCTCCTGGGACCGGCAGCACATCGACATCCTGTCGGCGCGCTTCGTCATGCAGCCCGACCGTTTCGACGTGGTCGTCGCCTCCAACCTGTTCGGCGACATCCTCTCGGATCTCGGGCCGGCCTGCACCGGCACCATCGGCATGGCGCCCTCGGCCAACCTCAACCCCGAACGCCGCTTCCCGTCGCTGTTCGAACCGGTGCACGGCTCGGCACCCGACATCTTCGGCAAGGGCATCGCCAACCCGGTTGCGATGATCTGGTCCGGCGCAATGATGCTCGATTTCCTCGGCAACGGCGACGCCGCTTTCAAGGCCGCCCACGACGCCATCATTGCGGCGATCGAAACGGTCCTGACGCAGGGCCCGCGCACGCCTGACATCGGCGGGACCGCCGGCACGGCTGAGGTCGGCAAGGCCATCGCCGCCGCAATCTGACCCGCCCCTGGCGGGGCCGGGCGTCAGCGGATCGCCACCCGCCAGGGAATCATCGCGTCGGCGACCCCGATGGCGACACGCTGGGCGATGTCGGCATCGGCCGCGGCCACGGCCAGCGCCTTGGCCAGCGGCGGCGGCGGGTCGCGGTCGGCATAGGCGAGCCCGACGACATGGCTGAGGTCGGGATCGACGAGCGGCAGCGCGACGAGCTCGGGGTGCGGCGGCATGAAGGTGAGGAGCTGGCCGGGCACGATGCTGGCACAGGTGCCCGCCCGCACGATGGTGTAGAGCGTGACGATCGAATTGGTCTCCATCGCCGGCTCGACGCTCCGGCCGGTCATGCGGAAGGCGGCCTCGGCGATGCGGCGGTTCTGCATGTCGGGGGTCAGCAGGCACAGCCGCAGGCCGGCCGCCCGTTCCCAGGGCACCGCTTCCTGGCGGATCAGGTCCTCCGACAGGTCGGTGCGCTGGGCCAGCAGATAGTAGCGCTCCGAATAGAGCGGCAAGGTCCGGACGTTGTTCAGCGGTTCGTTGTCGAGATAGGTGATCGCCGCGTCCAGTTCGAACTCGTCGAGGCCGCGCTGGATCTCGCGCGAGCTCATCGAGGTGATGCTGGCGCGGATGTGAGGGAAGCGGGCCGAGAAAGGCGCCAGCACATGCGCCACCGCCGGCAGGGCCGTCGGGATGGCCCCAAGCCGCAGATGGCCGGTGACGCCCTGGGCCAGCGCCAGCAGCTCTTGCCGCAGGTTGTCGCGCTCGCCGACGATGCGGCGGGCATATTCCAGCACCTTCAGCCCTTCCGGCGTGAAGCCCTCGAACTTCTGCCCGCGCTCGACGATGGGAACCTGCAGTTCCTCCTCGAGCTGGCGGATGGCGTTGGACAGGGTCGGCTGCGAAACGTGGCAGCTCTCCGCCGCGCGGCCGAAATGCTTTTCGCGCGCCAGGGCCAGGAGATAGACGAACTTGCGGAACATCGGAAGCGCTCGGATCTGGGGGTGAGGAAGCATAACGGCAATCGCCTCCGGGAGCGCGGCAAATGCGCGCGCCCTTCCACCATCCCCTCTTCGGCCTTTCCAGCGCCGGCATCGGCGGCTTGCGACGGCCCTTCAGCGGGACGCTTCCACGGCCTCTACACCGCGCCCGGGATCATGGACCGGGCCACCGCACGCCTAATGGACGGAGGCTCTTTCTATGAATGAGGGGGATACATGGTTTAGAGTCTGGCCCGCCGATATTATCGCTCGGCAAACGCAAATGATGCACAGTGTGTCCGCAATGTATGATTTTGTAGAATTCGGTTTCGAACTGTAACGCCGCTAACATATCAGTCTTATTTTGATAACAGCCTTCATTGCAAAAAGTCGCCTGGACATGCCCACTTATCTCCGGCACTCTTCTTCGTGGACGGCATGATGGAGAGCCAATTGTCAGTCACTGTCTGGGAGCCTCTTTTCAACGATTTCGGCACATTGGTGCAGAAGGAGTTCGAAAGTGTCGACGAGGCGGTTCGCTATGCAATGGAAACCATCCCGGAACCTGTCCGGCACGTCGCCGTGATCTCCCGTCCGGACGGTACGATCATCGGGCCGGGCGAGATCCATCAACGCTACGGCGACCTCGGCAACGGGCCGGAACGGTCCACCGTCGAAGCCGGGCAGGCCGGCGGCTCGACGGCAGGCCGTCATCCTCAACCGCGCTGTCTTCAAACCCTCCCTGCCGGCTTCGGCATCAAGGGACTGATGCAAAGGCTCCGGCCGGCAATGCGCCTTCGCGCCGCCGCATGACGTCAAGCTCCGGCAGGGGCTCGAGTGGACACGACGCCACGTGGCCGAGTGCCGCACCGCCATCCCTTGTGGAATGGAAGCCGCCATGTGAAAGGGTTCATGCACGTTGCGGAAGTCAACGGCCGAGAGATTTCCCCGACACCTGACGCTTCAAGCTTCCTTTTCCACCAAAGCAATAGGTTGGCCCTGCTCTTCCGGCGGGCAGCCGCCTTCTTCCTGAGCGTATTGCAATGCTATGCACGGCGCTCAATCTCTTGGTGATGGAATATTTCCTGTCGCGCATCACGACCATGCTGGAACTGCTTGAGGAGCAGCGCTGCAGGCGCGCCGAATTCCTGCTGAAGTCGGAAATCATGATCCTGCAGTCGACGAACATGATCCGGAAATCACGCAGGATCGTCGAAGACTTCCACGAAGCTCCCGACCGCGGACGAACCCGACGATAAAGCCGAGCCGATATCGAGCTCCGACCGCCCGGCCCGGCCATACCTGGCACCCCGCACCGGTCATTCCTCGAACCGCTCCTGCGGCGACGGTCAGTATGACGGTGACGCTGGCGGCATGCCCACGGCCGAAGGACTTCGCCACAGCCTCGGCCACATCCATCCGACCGGCCCACAGCGTTCCCTCGCCGGGCGCAATGGCAGCGGACCCAACCATATGGGAAGCGCCATGGCGACCTGCATGAAGGAGATAGGGGGTTGTCCTATCGCTTTGATCACGAATGAGAAAGACGGTTGCGCCATGCTGAGGCTGTCTGGCGGCGCAGTCAGACAACCTCCCTCGACTCGCGGGCGCCTTCCTGGCGCCCATTTTCTTTGCAGACCCCGCGCATGCACAGACCGGTTCCGTGCTCCACACGCCATACCGCCCCGCGCGGCCGTCTTGATGGAGCGGGTGGCTCCCCTCTATTCTCACGGGTCCCGGGCCATCGGCAGCCCATGATTTAAAAGCGGAATGCGATGGTATCGATCCGACCGTCACGCATCGAGGACAAGGACGCTCTGTTTGTCATCTGGCTCTCCGCGGTTCGGGCGACGCATGACTTCCTGACGGAAAGCGACATCGCCTTCTACGCTGAGCAGGTCCGCGGTTCCTATCTGCCCCAGACCGAGTTCCTTGTTGCCGTGGACAAGGCCGACCAGCCGGTCGGCTTCATGGGGATGAGTGAAACGAAGATCGACGCGCTCTTCGTCGACCCGCGTCGGCACGGCCAAGGCGTGGGGCGAGCCCTGATCGATCACGCCCGGCACCGTTCGCCATTCCTGGAAGTGGATGTGAACGAGCAGAACCCACAGGCCCGCGCCTTCTACAAGCGTCTGGGCTTTCGGGAAACGGGCCGTTCTGAGTTGGACGGTAGCGGACGGCCTTTCCCACTGATTCACCTCGTCCTGGCCGACTGACCCACAGTGGCTCCACCGAAAGCACCGTCGTCAACCCGGAATTCCGGGCGCGGTTCAGCGTTCAGCAAGCCGTGGCGACGCCGCGGTCCATCCGTCCATTTCACCGACAGCCATCGTGTGGCCGATCCTCCCCAGTGCGGGCCTGAGCAGTTCGGTCGCACGACGGTAAGCTTCGCGCTGGGCAGCGCAGTCGATCAGGTCGGCCACATCGGCAATCCCCTGAGAAATGGTGAAGGCGCTCGCCACTGTTCATCTCCTTAATGGTGTTTGATCGGCCAGACCTGCGCACCCGGGAGCTTGCCGGCACGCCGTGCCGGCAACACCCGAAGGTCCCGGCGCCCACCCGGCCAGCACGGAAGCCGCCCCCGTCGTCATGACGATGCCGGCTTCGAACTTCCTGGCAATCGAACTGGCAGCGACGATCGGCGCCTTGGTACCCGGCAGGTCCAGGAAACCATACGCACGGTTTCCCTTGCCCGCTGTTGCGCAGCTCACGAAACCACCACGCAGCCCCGCTCCCCCGGCCGCGCTCAGCAGGCGCATTGATCCCGATCGGGCGGGTTCCTGGACCGATGCGTGATCCGGCTCGGGTCCGCGGGTGGATTGGCCCCGTTGGCGAAAGGAATGATAGGCGTCAACGGGGCTGTGCCGGAACGGTGCGGGAGCGATCCTGTTCTCCTCCCTAATTAGCAAGCAGGAGGACGCAATGGGTTTGTTCGATTTCTTCCGACGCGATGCCGGTCCAAAGGTCGGCGGGGAAAGCCCGACACCCGATGCTCTACGGCAACACCTGAACCAGTTGGGGATCAGCACCAATGGCCTCGACATCGCGGTCGATGGCGACACGGTGACAGTTCGTGGAGCCGCTCCCTCCCAGGATCAGCGCGAGAAGATAGTCATTGCCTTGGGGAACGTCCACGGCATCGGGAAAGTTGAAGATCAGCTAGGAGTTTCCGCAGCCAATGGTGGCGGCGAAGCGGCGGCGCCTGTCGATGGAGGCGGCGGCGCCCCAGCAAACGCGCCTGCTCCTGAAAATCCCGCCAGCCAATTCTATACCGTTCAAAGTGGCGACACACTCTCCAAAATATCCAAGCACTTCTACCATGACGCCAATAAATATTCCGCAATTTTTGAGGCAAACCGCCCAATGCTGAAGGATCCGGATGAGATTTACCCGGGACAGGTTCTGCGGATCCCGCCTGGAGCATAACGCTTTCGGAGGCTGCTCTCCTCATGGAGCGGCCTCCACTTTCTCACTTTTTCTTGGCGCCTTTTTCTTGGCGCCTTTTTCTTGGCCGCACGCGATTTAACCCAGTAGAACATCGCAGTGGCGGCTATGGGGCTCAACGCGCCGGGCATCACCGAAGAGTTCGGGCAACTCTGTCCAAAGACATCGGCAGCGCATCCCGGCCCGAACTGTGGCCTCAATCGCTGTCCGGTCGATGTCTTTGCGTTTCGCCATGGCCGGTCATGCCCACCGCAACGCCCGCACCTCAAAGTGATCCGTCGGGAAAAACTCTGAATGGGGGGACGCGGTCCGCTGGCTACGTAGCCCCCAGACTTTCGACTGCCCCCCTGCTCCTCAGCCGCGCGCAACGCCCTGGTCCTTGGCCGCCCGCCCCAAGTGGGAGGGCTTGCACAGCACCCGCAGGTTCGATCGCTCGAGCCTCAGGCCCGGCCGGTCGGTGATGCTCCCGATGCGGTCCACCTCGGCCACGGGGACGGGGCTGGCCGTGGCCTCCCGTTTGTTCGACACGACGATGATGCCGCACCTCTCGCACCGGCAGCCTGGTTCGATCACCACCGTGGCCCGCAGCGTCTCGCAGTCGCGGTCGCAGCCACGCTGACGGGCCAAGTCGCGGGTTTCGTCGAGCCGTCACTTGCGGTCCGGTTCCGACGACGCAGGCACCATGGCCCTGCCGATGCGGGTGTCCAGGATGGACAGAGGCAAGCGGAGGCTACGGGGGCGTGCCATAGGTTCAGCCCCCAACCGGCATCTTACTCACCACCTCATACCTTTCCATCGGTCCCGATCCAACTTGTCCATCGGACAAGCTCCGGATCAGCGTGGTGGCGCCGATCATTGCAGAGTTGGTTGACATGACACATACCCCTATACGGCTGCGATTTAAGCTCACCACAGGTGAATGACAAAAAAGCGACCGGAGGCGCCATCCTACCGGATTACTTGTTTTACCATCTACATCTTTACACACCATCCGAGGGATAGAGAAATTAACGCCGCGCCAGAAATAATCGGGAACACCGTTGTAGTTCTTGAGCAGAATGCAGTTCTACGGCTTGGCGTCGAGGCGCTGCTTGAGTCCTGGGGATGCCATGTCATTTCTGGAGAATACATCGAGCATATTCTCGCAGACATCAAAGAAAATAGCCTTCGCCCGACCGTGATGCTTCTGCCGCCGATGAACGGAGAGCAGACCGGAGACCAGTTGGCCAGGCACTTCGAAGCCGAACTCGGCTATCCGCTCCCGTGGATCGGAGTTACCGGCGACCTCAGCCTGATCCAGCGCTGGAAAGCGGGCGCATTCGGCGGAATACTGCTGGAAATGCCATGTACGCCGACAACGCTTCAAGCCGCTTTCATCAAAGCGTTGCAGCAGAAGCGCTAAGCTGCTCCCCCTCACCCTCCGACGTTGCCGCTTCCAACCGAGAACGTTCGTTGACGGCTTCGCACATGATGCCGCCGGTGTGGTCCTTCACTTCCACCAGCGTGCGACACCGTCGACATGGCGGAAACGCACAAGAGTATGTAGAGTGAGAGCTGCCTAGCTAGCGTTGCGGTTGAGGTCATCATGACCCGGAAGAGCCCACCGATCGCTATCTGTCTCGAATGCGGAATGCCCTACTACACGCTGGATGCCATCATCCGGGGCTGTGCGGCGCGTGGCGTTGCCGGTCCCTGCGATGGTGAAGTCGCCGCCAGATGGGGCAACGACGATTGGATCCTCTGCCCTTCGTGCAACGGGAACGGCTGCCAGCGCTGCCATGACACAGGATGGTTCCCGGCCCCCCGTAGCCGAGGGAAATTTTCTGAGCCGGTTTGACCCTGCTCAACCACCATCGTGTCCCGCAGCCTCTCCAGGTTGCAGTCATGGCTACACTGACGGCCGAACCTGAGTTTTGTTGAGGCAACGCTTTCGAACTTGTTCCGATGGCACAAGTGCCGCGGCATTGCTAATCCATGTGACCTTGGATGGAGAGGGGCAAGCGGGGATATGAGGTTGAGGGCACGATCGACAGATTTCAACCTTTGAAGGCTGGCATTACGAGACTCTCGCCTAGGCCTCCGATGATGAGAGAACCGCTTCGCATTTGGTTGAAAATAAAAAAATACGCTTCCTCAATTCGCCTGACGGAAAAGCGGTCATTTGGATTGATGGCCAAGGTCGAGCTTCCTACACACTGAGAAAGCACGGCTGATCAACGGGAGGAAAGAATGTACATGCTCGTCTTCCGGAGCGAACTGAATTCCATATTGTCATACAATGTTATCAAAGACATATGCATTCTATCTGCGCGCAACAATAGAAGACATGGCATCAGCGGCTTCATGATCGAATGTGGGGGCGTCTTCGTTCAAATTTTGGAAGGATCTGCGGAAGCTGTTGATGCAACTTTTCAGAGAGTATCCGCGGACGCCAGGCACCATCATGTTGACCTTCTACTGTCTACCGCCGGTTCAGCCGGTCGTCAGTTCGGCGCATGGGCCATGAACCTGATGTTCCTGGATGACCCTCTTCTCTGGAGACGGGTAGCAGGCTCCTTAAGCTCCTATGATGACTTCCTCCGTCGCTCACGGGATCCGGTGTTCTCGCTGGGCCTGCTGTCACTCGCCTATCAGTTCGCATGCTCCGCGATAAACATCGATCCCGCGGCAACGGGGCTGAAGCGTGGCCGAATTCCCCGCACGCGACATATGCTGAGGAGCTGACAGGCAGGCCGCTCCCGCACCTGCCGCTTAGTTGACGGCAATCATCCGCGCCACCAGGTCAGATGGAATACTCAACAGATCAGCCGTCAAACCGCTTGCTCGATCGTGACCAGAGCGGCATTGACCATGACCCGCATCTCCGCGGCTGTGCCGCGCACCTCCGAGAGAATCAGTTCGTTCTGCTGAGCCATGGCGGCGGTGCTGGCCGCCGTCTCTACCTGGGCCTGGGCCGCGCTCTTCAAAGCCTCGACAACGATCTGAGCATCCGGGCCGGACTGTAGCCGCCGACACCAAATCCAGAGACCCACTACAGCCGATCACCAGCAGCGCCGTGATCCGGGCGGCCGGCGACAGGATGGCGATACGGGCGAGCGTGTCGCCGATGTCGGGCAACAGCAGAGTATCCATCGTGGCGAAGCTCCAGAAACGACGAAGCCCCGCAGCGGATTTCTCCGGCGGGGCTTGGTTCAGTCGCACCTCGGGCGGTGCATGGCGTCAACTATTGCAGGGAAATCGTTGCCAAACCCTTAACATATCGATTTTGCCGTGTTGTAGGTCCTCAAGCGTTCAGTCCTGGTTGCGTACCGCGTACTGCGAGTTCGTCGTGTGTTGACGCTGACAGTGCGACAGCCACATACAACGTCAACACTCCGGACCTCGTTAACGAGCGCTTCCTTGCCTGGACGTCAGTGCAAATGCTGGGAAATTTAAGGAAATGGCGAACTACCAATGCCACCGCTGTGATAAGCTGATGATGCCGGAGCAGAAGATATGCTTGAACTGTGGTTGGGTGAGACCATCAAAAGACGAAGCGGCCCTTGAAATCTCAAGGACAATTTTGTTCTTTATATTAGCGATAATTATTATCATAGCAGCATCGGTGCTAAAAATCGGCTTCTGAATTTCGAAACGTCGACAGTTAGGTTGATCAGCTGCGGATGCCGACGCGGCAAGGCCTGCGGCTGGTGGGTCCGGCTGTTCGACACCCGGCCCCAGCGGCTACCGAGTTCACCGGACCCTTCGGGTGCTTCTGCTGACCCCTAAGGATGCCGACGGCATCGTCTGGGCCTACACCGGAACCAAGCGTCCGCATCCCTACTACTGGTGACCAGCAAGGGCCGCTCCTCACCGGGCGGCCCTTGCTCGTTCCACCAAGCGCCCCTACCCCCTCCATCACCCCCACGGTTCCGCCGGCACGCCGAACCCGACGAGCCTGTGGTCCCGCAGCACCACGCGTCGCAGCCGCCGCTCCAGCACCATCATCCCCCCGCATGCCAAGCCGCGTAGAGCGCGTTCATGTTCGCGATCCAGGCGTCCGACGGGTACGGATCCAGCGAGCACCAGCGCACGGCCACCCGACGCCCGCCGTCGGCGGTGATGCGGGAAGCGAAGCCCGGCTCCTGCGAGGGAAACCGCAGCGGGCCGTACCGGTCGAGGATCGGCACGCTCTGGCGCCGCAAGTCCGCCAGCAGCACCGATTGCAGCGGCCGGTCCACCCACTCCGCCCGAACGATGTGGCGCATCGCCCCGCCTCGGCTTTCGGGCACCGGGGAACGAGGACCAGCGTCTGGTTGCCGTTGGACCGTCCGGCTGGTCGCCGAGCTGGGCGTATTCGAGCACCAGCCCACGCTGACACCAGTTGGGAATGGCGGGGATCGCGTTGATCACCGCCTCGGCGTTCGGGTGCACCCGGGGCTGGACACCACGCATCGGCCCGCCGCCGTCGATCCGGCGGCCGCCCGTCTCCCGACGGCGCATCAGCGTTGCGACGCCGTCGCGGCGGCTGCCCTGCGGCTCCCGGTCGGGATGGTCGAGCGCGGCCTCCAGGTCGAACAGCGCGCCGCCGATGCGGTCCGCCTACTGGTCGCGGATCGCTCAGATCGCCAGTTGAAGAGCGGCACCGTCACATTCACCAGGACGAAGAGCAGCCTGCCGAGATCGGTCAACCTGGAGCCGTCGCTGGTCCAGTTGCTGGAGGGCCGGCCCCGCTTCCTGAACAGCGAGTTCGTCTTCTGGCACGACGACGGCCGCCGATATCTGAACGTCAGCGTCCGGTTCGAGCAGATCGTACGGCCGGCAAAAGAGTCGGCATAGCAATCCGGCACAGTTTTCAGGCCGTTCCGGTGCGATGATCTGCACCACGGATCCGCTGTGCGGGCCTTGCGGAACGGCTGGGACATCTACGCGCTGTCGAAGCATCTGGGGCACAGCAGCGTGAAGACGACGGAGATTTGTCTGGGATATGTGCCGAACAGGGACGGCACAAAAGCCGGCACGACTATAACGGGCGCCACGGGGCAAAGGCGGAACCGAACAGTGCGGCTTCCAAGTAAAATTTTGATTTATTAGGGGATTTTTCGCGGTGGCGGAGGGGATGGGATTCGAACCCACGATACGGTTTAACCCGTATGACGGTTTAGCAAACCGTTGCCTTCAGCCACTCGGCCACCCCTCCAGCCAGTGCGGCGTCCCGTAGGGCACCGCCGGCGTGGAGAGGGTTCTAGCGGGCCGGCGACACTCTTGTCAACGCCTACCGAAGCCGAAATGCGCTTTTCACGAAAATCCTCGCGCGGAAACAAATTTACATCAAATTTTATATACTTTTTATCGGCCTGCGGATATAGTCAGGCAATGAGCAAACCAAGGCCCGGGTAACGCCACCTCTCATCGCCGCCCGCTGCCACCGAAACCCGTCGCCCTCTTCGCCGCGGAGGATGCCATGCCCCTGTCACGCCGTTGCACGGAAACGCTGATCGACTTGGTGGAGATCAAGCTGAGCTGCCTTGAGATCACCGATCGCGAGGACCAGCGGGAAAAGGAGCTGTTGCAACGTTGCGTGCAGGAGTTGAGTGCGGAACTCCGCGGCGAGAACGGTTCCCTTGCCGCCTTTGCCGCGCCGAAACGCCGAGGACGCCGGCCCAAGCACCTCCAGCACCACGATCTGCACGTCGCCTGACCTGCCCGCCCTGCCCGATCCTTTTCCTGCGGCATATTGCGGGCACGACTGGCCGTCCGTGACAGCGGCGATACTGGCCCCCACGGTTGGGGTGGCTCCAACAGGGCAGTGGGATGGCGGCGATCATTCTCCACGATCGCCGCCATCCCACCGGCCGAGAACGGTCAGTCCGCCACCCGCTCCAGGATCAGCGTCGCCAGCGGCGGAATGGTCAGGTCGAGCGAATGGGTGCGGCCATGCCAGGCGACCTCCTCGGCATGGATGCCGCCGCCGTTGTTCACGCCGCTGCCGCCGTATTTGGTGTCGTCGGTGTTCATCCGTTCCACGTAACGGCCGGGCAACGGCACGCCGACGCGGTAGCCATGGCGCACCACGGGGGTGAAGTTGCAGACCGCCACGACGATGTGGCCGGACTCGTCGGCCTTGCGCAGGAAGGTGAAGACCGAGTTCTCGTTGTCGTTCGACTCGATCCATTCGAAGCCGGACGGGTCGCAGTCGGTCTTGTGCAGCGGCTCCAGCTCGCGGTACAGGCCGTTCAGGTCGCGCACGAGGTCGCGCATGCCACGATGCAGCGGCTGTTCCAGCAGGTGCCAGTCCAGGCTCCGCGCCTCACTCCACTCGCTCCACTGGGCGAACTCGCCGCCCATGAACAGCAGCTTCTTGCCGGGGTGGGCGAACATGAAGCCGTAGTAGGCGCGCAGGTTGGCGAACTTCTGCCAGTCGTCGCCCGGCATCTTGTTGATGAGCGAGCCCTTGCCGTGAACCACCTCGTCATGGCTGAGCGGCAGCACGAAATTCTCGGAGAACTGATAGATCAGCCCGAAGGTCATCTGGTGGTGATGGTAGCGGCGATGGATCGGGTCGTTCTGCATGTAATGCAGGGTGTCGTGCATCCACCCCATGTTCCATTTATAGCCGAAGCCGAGGCCGCCGAGATAGGTGGGCTTCGACACCATCGGCCAGGAGGTCGATTCCTCCGCCACCGTCATGGCGCCGGGCTGCTGGCCATAGACCAGCTCGTTCATGCGCTTGAGGAAGGCGATCGATTCCAGGTTCTCGCGGCCGCCGAACTTGTTGGGGACCCACTCCCCTTCCTTGCGGCTGTAGTCGAGATACAGCATCGACGCCACCGCATCGACGCGCAGCCCGTCCAGCTTGTACTGGTCGAGCCAGAACAGCGCGTTGCCCAGCAGGAAGTTCTGCACCTCCGTCCGGCCGAAATTGTAGATCAGGGTGTTCCAGTCCTGGTGGAAGCCCTGGCGGGGATCGGCATGCTCGTACAGATGGGTGCCGTCGAACTCGCCCAGCCCGTGCGGGTCGGTCGGGAAATGGCCGGGAACCCAGTCCAGCAGAACGCCCAGCCCGGCCCGGTGGCAGGCGTTCACGAAGTCCTTGAAGTCTTCCGGCGAGCCATGGCGCGCCGTCGGCGCATAGAGCCCGATCGGCTGGTAGCCCCACGAGCCATCGAACGGGTGCTCGGTGATCGGCAGCAGCTCGATATGGGTGAAGCCCATATCCTTGGCGTAGGGGATCAGCCGCTCCGCCAGCTCCTGGTAGGTCAGGAAGCGGTTGTCCTCCTCCGGCACCCGCGCCCAGGACCCCAGATGCACCTCGTAGATCGACACCGGGGCGGTGCGGTCGGAGGTGGTCAGCTTGCGCCCCTGCCACTCCTGGTCCCGCCACTCGTAGGACGGCAGGCCGTGGATGACCGAGGCGGTCGCCGGGCGCATCTCGGCTTGGAAGGCATAGGGATCGGCCTTGGCCGGCATCAGGTTGCCGTCGGGGCCGCGGATTTCGAACTTGTAGCGCTGGCCGACGCGGGCGCCGGGAACGAAGATCTCCCAGACGCCGATTTCGACGCGGCGGCGCATCGGCAGGCGGCGACCGTCCCAGTTGTTGAAGTCGCCGACCACGCTGACGTTGCGGGCGCTCGGCGCCCAGACGGCGAAGGCGACACCGGCCACGCCGTCGACCTCGCGCGGGTGGGCGCCCAGCCGCTCATAGGCGTGCAGGTGAGTGCCCTCGCCCAGCAGGTGGATGTCCAGTTCACCGAGCACGCTGCCGAAGCGGTAGGGATCCTCGAACTCCTGGGTCGCCAGCGGGTACTGCGCGCGCAGCCGGTAGCGGAACCGTTCCGTACGCTCCGGCAGCACCGCCAGATAGAAGCCGTCCTGGTGGATCCGTTCGGCCTCGCCGGCCGGCTCGCCGGTCGCGCTGTCGATCACCCAGAGCCGCTCGGCCCCGGGCACGAAGGCGCGCACCTCCACCGGCTTTCCGGCGGCCTCCTGCTGCATGCCAAGGACGGCGAAGGGATCGCCATGCTCCGCCCGCGCGATCGCCTCGGCGGCAGGGCGCAGGGCCGCCGCGCGCGTATCGGAGGCTTGGGCGGAGGCCCGGCCATCGCCGGCGCCGGTCGAACCTTGCGCCATTCGGGTGTCCGTCGTCATGTCGCTTGCCATCGGCCAACTGCCCTTTTCCTGAAGGCCCCATTCTCACGAGGGGTGAACATAGCCGCGATGGTTTCGTCACACCATTCCCGGCAATCGGCGTCCATCGGGGCGCCGTCTTCGGCGCGCGCCCCGATGGACGCCCGTTGCGCCCGTACCCCTACTGGGCGGCCTCGCCGGCATCGTCGAGCAGGCCGAGCACCCCCTTGACCGGAATGCCGATCCAGGTGGGACGGTTGGCCGCCTCGTAGCCGATCTCATAGAAAGCCTTTTCCAGCAGGAACAGCGTCAGCAGACCGCGTGCCGCTTCCAGCCGCGACGGCCAGGCCGGGCAGCCTTCGATGGCCGTGCGGTACCCCTCCATGAAGGAGTCGACGCTGCGCCGCTCCCAATCGCGCGCCGCGGCCAGCGCCGGGCTGTCGGACTGGGTAGCATCCTGCAGCCGGAACAGCGCCGCCCAGGCGGCATAGTTGAAGGACCGCAGCATGCCGGCAACGTCACGCAGCGGGCTGACCTTGGCCCGGCGTTCCTCCAGGGTCTTCGACGGCTCGCCTTCGAAGTCCAGGATGTACCAGTCGTTCTGCGCCCGCACCACCTGGCCCAGGTGGTAGTCGCCATGAATGCGCGTCTTGACCGCATCCACCGCCATGCCGGCCAGCGCGTCGAGCTTGGCCATCGCCTCGTCGCGCCGGGACAGCAGGCTCTCGGCATCAGCGCGCACGTCGGCGCTCACCCGGTCGAGAGCCCCCGGCAATGCCTTGAAGGCGGCCTCGGCCTGCGCACGGGCGGCGGCGGCCCAGCGCCCCAGGTCCTCCGGCGTGACCGGTTCGGGATCGAAAGCCGGGTTGCCGGTGGTCTGCGCCAGCGCCCGGTGCAGTTCGGCGGTGCGCTGGCCCAGCGTCGTCATCATCACCAGATGCATGCCGAACGGTTCGCCCGCCTCGGCCGCGCCTTCGGTGGTGGCGGAAACGCCCAGGCGGATGTCCTCCAGTTCGCGCTCCAGCGTTTCGACCGTGCTGGCCCAGCCGTCGCCCTGGTTGCGGACGAAGGCCTGCGCCACGGCGAGCGCCGTCGGCGTGCCGTCGGCGGCGACCTGCTCCACCGAACCCAGCAGGGCCGGGCTGTTGGCGAAGCCGGCGACCTCGGTCAGGAAGCGGCCCATCTCGACCTCGGGATGCTCGCCCTCGACCAGGCGGCGCAGCACCTTCAGCACGATCTGGCTGTCGATCAGCACCGAGTTGTTGGACTGCTCCACCCCAAGCCGGCGCACCTCCGGTTCGGCCGACAGCTCTACCGCGGCCAGGGCCTCGGTGGGGGTGAAGCGGATGCTGTCGCCCGTCCCGTCGCCGCTGGTGGTCTGGAGCGTGTCGCCGCGGCGCAGCGCCTCGATCAGCGAGAGGGCGAAGGCGTCGGCCTGGACCGCGTCGTAGACGGCGCCGGTCCGCGGCCCGCGCCGCACCTTGGCCAGCGTGTAGGGCAGCAGCGGCCAGCCGGCACCGCCGGCACCGGTTTCCCAGCTCATCGCCAGCGGCAGGAAATAGTTCTGCTCGGCGTTGTCCGAACCGGCCCCGTCATCGAGGCGGACGCGGGTGCGCACCAGCATGAACCCCTCGCCCGGTCCCGGCAGTTGCGCCGCCATGGTGACGTGCGAGGCCAGGAGGCGGCGATCCTTGGCGGAGAACCAGCGCTGCTTGGGCAGGAAGACCTGCAGGATGTCGCGGCCGAGTTCGTCGGCCGCCTTGCCGGTGGTCAGGCTGTGCCAGCCGTCGCGCACCACGATGGTCAGCAGGTCGGGGTTCGATTCCGGCGGCGCCTCGTGCCAGCTCGGCAGCTCGGCCTCCGCGGTCAGAGCGAACCAGTAGAAGCCGTAGGCCGGCAGGGTCAGCAGGTAGGGCAAATCACCCACCGGCGGGAAGACGGTGCGCCCCAGCAGCTCGACCGGGATGCGGCCCTTGAAGGACTTCAGGTCCAGTTCGACCGCCTGCGCCGAGCGCGACAGGTTGGCGACGCACAGAACGATCTCCTCGCCGGCCTCGGTCTCCAGGCAGCGGATGTAGGACAGCACCTTGCGGTTGCCCGGATAGAGCAGCGAGAAGCTGCCGCGGCCGAAGCTCTGCCGCTGCTTGCGCACGGCCACCAGCCGCTTCATCCAGTTCAGCAGTGAGGAGGGGTTGCGGGCCTGCGCCTCGACATTGACCGCCATGAAGCCGTAGATCGGGTCGAGAACCGCCGGCAGGTAGAGCCTTGCCGGGTCGGCGCGCGAGAAGCCGCCGTTGCGGTCGATCGACCACTGCATCGGCGTGCGGACGCCGTCGCGGTCGCCGAGATAGATGTTGTCGCCCATGCCGATCTCGTCGCCGTAATACAGCACCGGCGTGCCCGGCATCGACAGCAGCAGGCTGTTCAGCAGCTCGATCTTGCGGCGGTCGTTCTCCAGCAGCGGCGCCAGCCGGCGCCGGATGCCCAGGTTGATCCGCATGCGCCGGTCGGCGGCGTAGAAGTTCCAGAGATAGTCGCGCTCGCTGTCGGTGACCATCTCCAGCGTCAGTTCGTCATGGTTGCGCAGGAAGATGGCCCACTGGCAGTCGGCCGGGATGTCCGGCGTCTGGCGCATGATGTCGGCGATCGGGTGCCGGTCCTCCATCGCCACCGCCATGTAGATGCGCGGCATCAGCGGGAAGTGGAAGGACATGTGGCATTCGTCGCCGCCCTTCTCGGGATCGCCGAAATAGGGCAGCACGTCCTCCGGCCACTGGTTGGCCTCGGCCAGCAGCATGCGGTCGGGGTATTTCTCGTCGAGTGCCGCGCGGATCGCCTTCAGGACGTCGTGGGTCTCCGGCAGGTTCTCGTTGTTGGTGCCCTCGCGCTCCTTCAGGTAGGGAATGGCGTCGAGCCGCAGCCCGTCCACCCCCATGTCCAGCCAGAAGCCCATCACCTTCAGCACCTCCTGCAGCACTTCGGGATTGTCGAAGTTCAGGTCGGGCTGGTGCGAATAGAAACGGTGCCAGTAATAGGCGTTGGCGACCGGATCCCAGGTCCAGTTGGACTTCTCCGTGTCGCAGAAGATGATGCGGGTACCCTGGTATTTCTGGTCGCTGTCCGACCAGACATAGTAGTCGCGATGATTGGAGCCCGGAGGCGCCTCACGCGCCCGCTGGAACCAGGGATGCTGGTCGGAGGTGTGGTTGATGACCAGTTCGGTGATCACCCGCAGGCCGCGGTTGTGGCATTCCTCCATGAAACGCCGGAAATCCTCCAGGTTCCCGTAGGTCGGGTTGACCGAGGTGTAGTCGGCGATGTCGTATCCGTCGTCGCGCAGCGGCGAGGGATAGAAGGGCAGAAGCCACACCGCCGTCACCCCCAGATCCTGGATGTAGTCCAGCTTCTGGGTCAGGCCGGCGAAGTCGCCGATGCCGTCATTGTCGGCGTCGAAGAACGCCTTGATGTGCAGTTGGTAGATGACGGCGTCCTTGTACCAGAGCCGGTCCTGCCGATCGATCATGGGTCCAGCACTTTCGAGAAGCGATTGACGGAACACGTGTCGCGGGAACACGGAACGGAAACAAGACAACGGGTCGAAGGTTTCATCCGAACGGCCGTAAGACAACCCCTGACTTCAGGATAGGCGGGACGGCGCAATCCAATGCCGGCGACTTCAACGTAGGGCGGCGTCAAGCTGCCGAAAGAGCAATGCGCCGATCAGGGTAGGTGACGTGAAGCATCCCCTTTTGCCGCAAGCCGCGCCAAATCCTCCACCGCGCGGCACAGCGCCTCCGGCTGGTGCGCGGCGAAGCCCAGCAGCAGGCCGTTGCCGGCCCCGGCGCCGGGTGCGGAATAGCTTGAGAGCGCTGGCACGGTCAGGCCGACGCGGGCCGCGCGTTCGGAGAGGAGCCGGTCCGGACAGTCCGGCGGCAGCCGCAACAGGACATGCATCCCCGCCTCTCCGGCCTCCGCCTTCGCATCGCCGGCGAAGGCGCGGCCGACGGCGTCCAGGATGACCGACCGCTTGCCGGCATAGAGCGCCCGCATGGTCCGCAGGTGGGAGGCGAAATGACCGTCGGCGAGGAAGCGGTGGAGGGCCGCCTGCGGCACCAGGCTGGTGCCGCCGTCGAAATGGCGGCGTGCGGCACGCACCGGCTCCACCAGATCGGGCGGCACCACCACATAGCCGAGCCGGAGCGACGGGAACATGACCTTGCTGAAGCTGCCGACATAGATGACGCGGCCGGCCCCGTCCAGCCCCTGCAACGCCGCCAGCGGCGGGCCGGCATAGCGGAACTCGCTGTCGTAATCGTCCTCGACGATCCAGGCATCGCGTGCCGCCGCCCAGTCCAGCAGGCCCAGCCGGCGCGCCAGGCTCATCGTCACCCCGAGCGGGAACTGGTGCGACGGCGTGGCCAGCACCAGCCGGGCGTCCGGGCCGCGCGCCATTCCGGCGGCGACGTCGATCCCCTCGCCGTCCACCGGCACCGGCACCAGCCGCGCCCCGGCGCCCAGCAGGGCGGCGCGGTTGCCGGGCCAGCCCGGATCCTCCACCCAGGCGGCATCGCCGGGATCGAGAAGAAGCTGCGCCATCAGCGCCAGCCCCTGCTGCGCTCCCGACACGATGACGACCTGCTCGGCCTCGCAGCGCACGGCACGGACGGCACGCAGGTAGGCCGCGATCTCCGCCCTCAGAGGCGGATGGCCGAGCGGGTCCGGCTCCGCCGCCAGCGACTTCCCGCCCTGGCGCCAGCAGCGGCCGAGCAACTGCGCCCACAGGGCGAAAGGAAAGGCGTCGAGGTCGGGTGTGCCGAGCGCGAACGGCCGTCCCACCCTGTCGCGCGCCAGCGCCGGCGCGCCGGCCAGCATCCGGCCGCGCGTCGACAGGCCGACTCCGCGGCGCACTTCCGACCGCGGCTGGACGCCATCCGGCTTGGCGTCGGGCAAGGCGGAGGCGACGAAGGTTCCGGCCCCGGTCCGGCCCGCGATGTAGCCCTCCGCCAGCAGCGTGTCGTATGCGGTGACCACGGTGTTGCGCGACAGCCCGTGGTCGGCCGCCAATGTCCGGCTGGGCGGCAGCCGCTCCCCCGGCCGCAGCCGGCCATCCAACACCGCCTGCCGCAAGGCAAGGTAGAGCTGGCGGTGCAGCGGTTCGGCGCCATCGCGGTCGAGGGACAGCGGCCCCAGGCTGGAGAGCACCGGCCTCGGCGGACGAGACATGGATTCCTCCCCAATTGGCCCCTTCGGAATCCACATTCCGGACCTTTCGATAGGGCCATTATGCGGGCAAAGCTTGGTCGTCGCAATCGGCGTCGCCCGTCTTCCCCGCGCCGGTCGAGGAAGCCGGTGGCGTCAACCCGTTTCCCTGATGATGCAGAGCCGCCAGACCATGACGAGCATCGACACAGTTCTCCCGGAAGCCACCTTGCCACAGACGCCACGCACCCGCGCGGTGCGGATGGGCGACCGCGGCAGCCATGACAGGGCGCTGATCCAGGCCATCATCGACGAGGCCCCGATCTGCCATATCGGATTCGTCGACGACGCCATCAGGGGTCACGGCTCGCCGTCCCCCGTCGTGATCCCGACCGTTCCCTGGCGGGTCGGGGACGAGTTGATGATCCACGGTGCCTCCTCCAGCCGGATGATCCGGCGGTTGCAGGACGGCGGGGATGCCTGTGTGACGATCTCGCTGATCGACGGCTGGGTGCTGGCCCGCTCGGCCTTCCATCACTCGGTCAATTATCGGTCGGTGATGCTGTTCGGCCGGCCGCGGCTCGTGGCGGAAGAAACGGAGAAGCGGGCGGCGCTCGACGCGCTGATGGAGAAAATCGAGCCGGGACGCAGCGGCCGCGTGCGCGCGCCGAACCCGCAGGAGCTGAAGGCAACCGCCGTACTGGCCTTCCCGATCGCCGAGGCCTCGGCGAAACGGCGCTCCGGCCCGCCGTCCGACGACGTCGAGGACCTGTCACATCCGGTGTGGGCAGGCGTGGTGCCGCTGCGGCTGGTCGCCGGCGAGCCCGAGCGTGACCCGGCGCAGGGGGCGGCGCAGGGGCCGGCGCAGGGGACTGTCGGCTGAGTCCCGGCGATGCCGGTGGAGCGGCCGGGGGTCTGACTGCCCGGAAAAGAAAAAAGGCCGCGACCCGGTGGAGCCGGGCGCGGCCTTTTATCATGCGCGGGATGTCCCGCGGGCGGCTGGCCGTTCCGAAACCCCCGGAACGGCCAGCCGCCCGACCCGTCCTTAGGACGACGGGGCGTTCAGCAGACGCGGCAGGATCTGCGCGCGACGGTTGGACGGCTCGCGGACGTTCGGGCCGGTCTGGACCAGCAGCTGGCTCTCGCCCTTGCCTTCGGTCGTGATGTTGGCAGCCTGGATGCCCTTGGCGACCAGGGCCTTCTTCACCGCGTCGGCGCGACGGATCGACAGCTTCTGGTTGTAGGCCGGCGAGCCCGACGTGTCGGTGTGGCCGACGACGTGGATCTTGGCGCCACCGTTCTTCAGGATGGCCGACACCGCGTCACCGATCACGCGATCGGCGGCCGGGGTGATGGTCGACTTGTCCCAGTCGAAGAACACCAGGTATTCGCTCTGGACCGCGGCGACGGCGGCCGGAGCCGGAGCGGCGGCGGCCGGCGGGCACGGATAGCTGCCCTGGTGGATCACGTAGCCGCCGTCAGCGGTACGGGCGGCGACGTTGCCCCAGCCGATGACCGGGTTGCACCACTCGACGCCCTTGCCGACCAGGCTCGCGTCCTGGGCGTTGGCGGCCGCCGACAGGCCGAAAGCGACGATGGCGGCCGGGATGGCCGCCAGACCCGCGCGAACAATAGTCTTCATTGTCTTCACTCCCTTCCAGAACCCTTCCCCATCAGAGTGCCTGCGGGGGATGAACCTATCAACCGAAGCATCCGCCCACGTGCAAGCGCGGCAGCGACCTTCCCAACATGTGGTGTGCGGCGGTGTTCCGACACCTCAGCCGTTTGGCCGAACCGAACTTGTTCTTGGACCTATGCTCCACTTCCATAGCAGCTTTCCCGGTGGGATTCCGCCAATTCCGTGTAGCGTTGGCTGAGAACCGGAAAAACCGCGAGATCACGTTCCGTCAGCTCGCGAACCGGCCGAGCCGGGCTGCCGGCCCACAAGAATCCGGACGTCACCCGCTTGCCGGGAGTCACCAGCGCACCGGCGGCGACCATCGCCCGCGACTCGACATGGGCCCCATCCAGGATGCAGGCTTTCATGCCGATGAAGCAGCCGTCTTCCAGCGTGCAGGCGTGCAGCAACGCCATATGGCCGACGGTGATGTCGTCCCCGATGTAGGTGCCCTGCCCTTCGGAGGCCACGTGGATCACGGTGCCGTCCTGGATGTTGGTGCGAGCGCCGATTCGGATCTCGTTGACGTCTCCACGCACGGTGCAGCCGTACCAGATGCTGCTGTTCGCCCCGATCACGACATCGCCGATCACCGCCGCCGTTTCCGCGATGAACGCGGTCGGATCGACGGTGGGCAGGATGCCGTTGAAGGCGCGGACAAGGCCAGACATCAGGTCGTACCGAAATCGTGCATGACGGGGCGGATTGAAGCACCGTAAGGCTTAAGGCACCACCTGATTTCGCATTGACAGGTCAAAGCAAATCCCGATTGGTGCCTCCGTGCAACAGTGCGGACAGGGGGCCACAACTCCGTCACAGCCCCGCTGCCGGATTTATTACGGGAACAGCGGCGCCTGATTGATGCCGGTGGTTTCGTCCAGCCCGAGCATGACGTTCATGTTCTGGATGGCCTGGCCGGATGCGCCCTTCACCAGGTTGTCGATGACCGACACGATGATGGCGCCGCGCGGCGTGCGGTCAGCGACCACGCCCATCAGGCAGTGGTTGGAGGCCCGGACATGCCGCGTCGCCGGCACCACGCCCGCCGGTGTGACGCCGACGAACGGTTCGTCGGCATAGCGCTTGGCCAGCGTCGCGCGCAGGTCGTCGGCGGTGATGCCGTCGGCCATGCGGACGTAGATCGTCGCCATCATGCCGCGGTTCATCGGCACCAGATGCGGCGTGAAGGACACGGTGACCGGCCGGCCGGCGGCCAGCCGCAGCTCCTGCTCGATCTCCGGCATGTGGCGGTGGTGCCCGACGCCGTAGGCGTTGAAGCCTTCCGATACCTCGGCGAACAGGTTGGCCTGCTTGGCATCCCGGCCGGCACCCGACACGCCCGACTTGGCGTCGATGATGATGCCGCCGGGCTCGATCAGCCCGTCCATCAGCAGCGGCAGCAGCGGCAGCAGCGAGCAGGTCGGGTAGCAGCCGGGATTGGCCACGACGCGCGCCTTGCGCACGCCCTGCCGGTTGAACTCGGTCAGGCCGTAGGCGACCTCCTTCTGAAGGTCGACCGCCCGGTGTTCATGGCCATACCAGGTGGCGTATTCGACCGGGTCCGTCAGCCGGAAGTCGGCCGACAGGTCGACCACCTTCAAGCCGCTGGGTAGGCCGGAAACCACCTCCTGGGTGGTGCCGTGCGGCAGGGCGCAGAAGACGAAGTCCACCCCGTCCCACTTCAGGTCGTCGATCTTCACCAGGTCGGGCAGGCCATAGCCGCCCAGGTGCGGGAAGACCTCGGCCATCGGCTTGCCGGCCTGTCGCTCTGCGGTCAGGGCGGTGATCGCGACGTTCGGGTGGCGCAGGAGCATGCGCACGAGTTCGGCGCCGGTATAACCGGAGGCGCCAAGAATGCCGACGCGGATCTTCGAGCCGCTGATGGAACTGATCGAGGCCATGGAACCGATGTCCTTCGCTGACGACGGGAGGAACCTTGAGGTTGGGAATCGCGACAAAAAGAAAGGGGCGCCCCTTCCGGGGCGCCCCTCGCTTGTACCGTAAAGCCGCGGGCCCGTGTAGGGATTAGCGCTTCGAGAACTGGAAGCTGCGGCGGGCCTTGGCGCGGCCGTACTTCTTGCGCTCGACCGTACGGGCGTCGCGGGTCAGGAAGCCGGCGGCCTTCAGCGGCGGACGCAGGCCCGGCTCGAAGTAGGTCAGCGCCTTCGAGATGCCGTGACGGACGGCACCGGCCTGGCCCGACAGGCCGCCGCCGGCGACGGTGGCGACGACGTCGAACTGCTCGACGCGCTCAGCCACGTCGAACGGCTGGGCGATCATCATGCGCAGCACCGGGCGGGCGAAATAGACCGTCTGGTCGCGGCCGTTCACGGTGACCTTGCCGGTGCCCGGCTTGATCCACACGCGGGCGACGGCGTCCTTGCGCTTGCCGGTGGCATAGGCGCGGCCCTGGGCGTCCAGCTTCGGAGCGGCCAGCTCCTCGGTGACGGTCGCGGTGGCGGCGGCGCCCGTCAGATCCTTCAGGCCGGAGAGGGTGGTGGTAACCTGAGCCATTTGGATTACGCGCTCCGCTTATTCTTCGGGTTCATGGCAGCGACGTCGAGGACGGCCGGCTGCTGGGCTTCGTGCGGGTGGACGGCGCCCTTGTAGACCTTCAGGTGCGTCATCTGCTGACGGCCGAGCGGACCACGCGGAACCATGCGCTCGACGGCCTTCTCGATCACCCGCTCCGGATACTTGCCGTCCAGGATCTGGCCCTTGGAACGGCCCTTGATCCCGCCCGGATAACCGGTGTGCCAGTAGAAGAAGTCGGCATCGCGCTTGTTGCCGGTCAGCTTCACCTTCTCCGCGTTGATCACGACGACATGGTCGCCGCAATCCATGTGCGGGGTGTAGGTCGGCTTGTTCTTGCCGCGCAGGATGTTCGCCAGGATGCTGGCAAGCCGGCCGAGAACGAGGCCGTCGGCATCGACGACGTACCACTTCTTCTCGATTTCGGTCGGCTTCAGATTGAAGGTCTTCATCGCCACACTCGTTTCTTAGAACACGGATCGGCAGGCCGCCGAATCCGGGGCGCCGAAGCGGACGGCTTTCTACGGGTCGGGGGCTGTCCTGTCAACCGAAAAATTCGTATTTGAAATCAATGTCTTGCCCGCACGGTATTTAAATACCGCATCCTCAAGAGCATTGATTTTGAACGATTTTTCAGAAGGCCTCCCCAGCATGGTAACTGGATACCGCAAGGGCGACGGGGGCATGGGGCGGGATCGAATAGGTGCCGGTGGCATGCGCAACCGGCTCGGGATCGCCATCCGAGAAGATCAGGATCTCGCCGTAAGCCAGCCGTTTCCCCAGCTTCAGCACCCTGGCCTCGGCAATGATGGCAACCGGCGGCGGGCGACGCAGGAAGTTGATAGTCATGCTGGTGGTGACCGCGAGTTCCACCCGCCCGATCAGGCTCAGCACCGCGCCGTAGAGCGCCACGTCTGCCAGCCCGAACATAGCCGGCCCGGTGACCGTACCGCCCGGGCGGACGAAATCGTCCTTGTAAGGCAACCGCAGGCGGATGGTGCCGGCCCCCAGGCTGTCGACGACCACACCGAAGCTGCCGACCAGGGGCACCCCCTCGCGGATCAGGGCATCAAGCTCCTCGACGGTCATGGCCGGAGACGGAACCTGCTTGGAGGGGACGGGCTCGACTGTGGACATGCTTCCTCTGATCGACGGCTATGATCCGACGACCAGACTGTGCGTTAATTCCACCATTCGGGCAAGTATGGTGCTAGTCCGCCGCCCGCGCCTCGGATCCGCCGCCCGCCGCCGCGGCATCGCCGGCCGCGGCGGGCGCAGGGATTGCGGCAGGAGAGGTGACCGCGGGAGGGGCGGCAGGCGCGGTGGACGGCGCAGCGGTGGGCGGCACGCCGGCTCCGGCAGGCGGGGGGAGCGGCTCGACGTCGACGCCCGGCTTGGGGGGTTCGGGTGGTGGTGCGGGCGCCAATGCCGATGGCGCCGGGGTCGCGGCGGGAGCGGCCTCCTCAAGCGTCAGCGGTTCGACCTTGACCGGCGCGCCCTTGGCGACGTCGGCCTTCGCCTGTTCGGCCGCCGTCGGATCGAGGGGCGTCGAATAATCCGGCACGATGCGCGCCTGGTTGCCGGTGATGACGAGCACCTTCTGGCCGATCGGCAGGGGCTTCGGTTCCTTCTGGGTGACGGACAGCAGTTCCGCATTGGGTTTGCGGACGATGTATTCCCAGCCGTTGGTGTCGCCGGCGATGTGCTCCATCGCCGTGCCGAGCAGGCTGCCGATTGCCGTGCCACCGACGGTGCCGAGCGCCGAGTTCATGCCGCCGGAGCCGACCTGTGCGCCCAGGATGCCGCCGGCCGCGCCGCCGCTCACGGCGCCGACGGTGCCGTTGGCGCTGATCGCCACCTGACGGAAGCCGACGACGACCGCCGGCTCGACCTTGTTCGCCTGCTGAACGGCGCTGGCCGAGTAGGTGTTGGGGGAATAGTCGGAGGAGCAGCCCGCGAGGCCAGCGGCAGCGGCGACGAGCAAGCTGAAGGAGATCGATCGGAGCACGAGGGGTTCCATCCGTATTGAAGCCCGCCCCGTCTCTTACGGCAATGCCTCCGGTCAGTCACCGGGCAAAATCCGGACAATGCCGGAAAGCAGGCTTGCGGCCACAGGATGGCGGGCGGCGTCCGATGACCGGCTGGCGGGTGACGACTGCGCCCGCGCACTGTTGGGGACGGTGTGGCCACAACCGGGAGAACCGCGATGAACGACGCCTCCAAACACGGCAAGCCGGAGCACGGCAAGGACAAGCCGGCCGCCGGCCGTCCCGCCGAGGCCGGCGAAAGCCGCGAAAAGACCCTGACCGAGAAGTCGGAGGACGCTGCGGGCGGCGCCAACAGGAAGACCCCCGGCCCGATCTACGACGTCTGACGGCCCCGGCGTCCGGTGAAAATCCGGCACAACGGAAAAAGCGGCCGGGAAGGCATCCGCCTCCCCGGCCGCTTTCGCGTCCGCGGGGCTTAACGGCCGGCGGTCTGGTTGCCAGCCTTCAGCGACAGGTATTTCAGCGTGAGGGTCGGGACGTTCTCGATCACCCAAGAGGCCATCGCCTCCTCCTCGCGCAGCGACCTCTCCAGCAACGGCACCGCGAAGGCGAAGGAGCCGGCGTCGGCGACGGTCAGCAGCGAGCGGTAGCTGGCCACCTCGAAATTCTCGAAGGCGAAGTTGGCGAAGGAATTCTTGAGAATCTCGTCCTCGGCAAAGGTATGGCCGAGGGCCGCCAGATTGCCCATGATCGACAGGGCGGCGTCCTTCAGGCCGGAGTGGCTTTCCTGCAGCTTGTCGAGGATCTCCTCGATGCGGGTGATCTGTCCCTCCGTTTCGCCGCGATGGAGCCGCAGATGGTCGGCAACCTCGGGATAGTTGACCAGCCGGTCCAACTGCCGGTCCATCAATGCCAGCGCCTGCTGCTCCAGGGCATGTGCGTTCCGCAGGCCGGTTACGAACAGGTCGCGCGTGAGGTCCGCGGGATAGGCGGCCATGGGTCTTCTCCTGTGTTTGCGGTGCTCGGGGTGACTCGATGCCCTCAGGCCAACAGCGCGGCCACCGGTTCCACCCCACCCGTCGTCCGAGGTAACCGATGGGTGCAAGGCCGTATGCCTCCGACCGATGCCGCCCGGATTGCTCCCACCAGGACACGGGCGAGCGGTTGCCGGCAGGGGCGTGCCGACGGGTTAATAGCGATGCCGGTCACCTGGGAACCGCCGCCGCCAAGCCGCCTTCGGAAACCGCCTTCGGAAACCGCGCCGGGAGACCTCGCGCCATGAACCCTGCCCGGCCCCGATCGTTGGGTGTCCTGATCGCGCTGGTGATTCTGCTTGCCGGTGTGGCCGCGTGGCGCAGGATCGAGCCGGTCGACCTGTCCGGCTGGCGGGCGGAACGGCTCGCGACCTTCAAGTCCTGGCAGACCCTTCCGGTCTCCGCCGACGGCCCCCCTGCCCTGGAGATCTGGGATCATCCCGACGCCCCCGTCCTGGTCGTCGTGCCGGCAGGGCAATTCGTCAGGGGCTCGCCGCCGACCGAGGAAGGACACTTCCCCGAGGAATCACCGCAACGGACCGTCTCCATCCCACGCCCGCTCGCCATCGGCAGATACCCGGTCACCCGCGCGGAATACGGCCGCTTCATCGAGGACAGCGGCTACCAGCCGAAAACGCGCTGCTACGGCTATGCCGGAGAGACCGAGCTGAAGAAGCGCTGGCACTTCTCCTGGCACGACCCGGGCTTCGGGCAGACGGACCGCGACCCGGCCGTCTGCATCGGCTGGTACGACGCGAAGGCCTATGCCGCGTGGCTCAGCAGCCGGACCGGTGAACGCTACCGGCTGCCGACCGAAGCGGAATGGGAATATGCCGCCCGCGCCGGCACCTCGTCCGCCCGCTGGTGGGGGGAAAGGGCATCGGACGGCTGCGACGCCGCCAACGTCGCCGACCTGACCGCCAAGGACCGCTTCACCGATTGGCAGGTCGCGCCATGCCGGGACGGCGCGCTGTTCACCGCCCCCGTCGGCTCCTACCGTCCGAACGCCTTCGGGCTTTACGACATGCTGGGGAATGTCTGGCAATGGGTCGAGGATTGCGCGGCCGACGGCTACGGCGATGCGCCGGCGGATGGCTCCCCGAACCTCGCCGGCAACTGCCGCCGGCGGATGATGCGGGGAGGATCATGGCACAGCAACCCGCGCTATGCCCGTTCGGCCAGCCGCCGCGCCGAGGACGCCGAGATCGGCTATGCCGCCTACGGCATCCGCGTGGTGCGCGAGCTGGCTCCGACCGGGCCGTCTCCCGGCGGCTCGTCCGGCCGGTCGGCCGCGCTGGAACCCGGCAGCCGGCCGGCGCACCCCGCGCGGTGAGTGGCCCTAGGCCTGGGCCGGCTGGCCGTTCGATGCTGACAGCCCGCCGTCCACCGCCATGTTGATGCCGCTCACGAAGCTGGCGTCGTCGCTGGCGAGGAAGGCGATCACCGCCGCGACCTCCTCCGGCTCGCAGACGCGGCCCAGCGGGATGCGCTCCTTGAACTTGTCCACCAGCGCCTCGTCCTTCAGCATGTCCACCGTCATTCCGGTACGCGTCAGGGTGGGACAGACCGAATTGACCCGGATGCCCCTGGCGCCGAGGTCGAGCGCCAGCGCGCGCGTCAGGTTCACCACCGCCCCCTTGGCCGCGTTGTAGGGGCTCATGCCCCAGTCGCCGCCGGTGCCGGAGACCGAAGCGGTGTTGATGATGCAGCCGCGCGTCTTCTCCAGGTGCGGCAGGGCGGCGCGGCAGCCGAAGAAGACGCCGTCCACGTCGGTGGCAATCACCCGGCGCCAGCTTTCGTTGTCGATTTCCTCCGGCTTGCCGGCGGCATGGACGCCGGCATTGTTGACGATCACGTCGAGCCTGCCGAAGCGCCCGGCCACCGCGGCGACCATCGCCTCGACCGCCCCGCAGTCCGAGACGTCGACGACATGGACGACGCTGCGGTCGGACGGCAGGTCGGCTGCGACGCGCCGCACGGCCTCCCCGTCGCGGTCGACGAGGGCGACCATCGCGCCCTCGCGCGAGAACCGCCGCGCCGTCGCCTCCCCCATGCCGGAGCCGGCCCCGGTGACGATCACCGCCTTGCCCTCGAAACGATGCATGGTTCCAATCCCTTCCGCTGGTGGGTTTCGCCGTCCCAACAGAAGCGGACCGCCGCCGTTGCGGCATGGTTGCCGCATGGCAGCCTCCAGCTTGGCCTTCCGACCTCGATGCCGTCGGTCGCCATCACGTCCGCCCCGTCCGCCGCGATCTGGCCCAAAATGGTCCTGTTGCCGGGCCACACCTCGGCCGGCGTCCCGGCGAAACCGGCACGGGCGAACTTCCCATTGGCGCCGCCGGGGTCGACCACCACGCGGGTGGTCCGGCTGGTCGATCCTCTCGACGGTCGTGAGCCGCTCCTTGGCGGCACAGCGCGCGCTTGGGCGCTTGCCGTCGCTGGCGTTGGGAATGGAGAAGTCGCCCGCCGCGGCAATGGCGGGCCGCCCGGCCACGGGCTTTCAGGCGTTGGCCCGCAGCACCGCCAGCCCTTCCAGCGTCCGGACCGCATGGTCGAGGAAGGCCCGCACCCGACCGGGCATCCACCGCGCCGAAGGCACCACCACCTGCACCGGCAGGGGCTCGGGCTCGGCCTGTGGCAGCAGGCGCACGAGGGTGCCGGCTGCGAGGTCCTCGGCCGCCTGATAGGACAGCGGCCGGGCGATGCCCACCCCCTCGCGGGCCGCGAGCAAGGCCGGTTCGATGTGGCTGACGGCAAGGCACGGGGTGACGCGGATCAGCCGCTCCCGCCCACCGACCAGGAAGCGCCAGTCCGGCGGGCCAGGACGGGCCGTCGAGAGGATGAGGTCATGATGGGCCAGATCCTCCGGCGACACCGGCATGCCGCGCCGGTCCAGATAGGCGGGACTGGCGACCAGATAGCGCCCGACCTGCCCCACCCGCTTGGCGACGAGGCCCGAATCGGGCAGCGGCCCGATGCGCACGGCGACGTCCAGTTCCTCCTCGATGAAATCGAGGTTGCCGTCCGACAGCACCAGCTCGATCCGGATGTCCGGATAGGCGCGCATGAAGTCCAGGACGAGTGGCGTCACATGCTTGCGGCCGAACATCACGGGCGCCGTGACGCGCAGCCGCCCCCGCAGCGGCCGGTCGGTGCCCGTGGCGGCCAATGCCTCGTCATAATCGGCAAGCAGGCGGCGTGCCTGCTCCGCAAGCCGGCGGCCGGCATCGGTGGCGGCGAGGTTGCGGGTCGTCCGCTCGATCAGGCGGACGCCCAGCCGCTCCTCCAGTCCCGACAGCGCACGGGTGACGGCAGGCGCCGACCGGCGCAGCCGCTTCGAGGCGGCGGCGAGGCTGCCGGCGTCCAGGATCGCAACGAAGATTGCCAGTTCGTCGAGCCGATCCATCATTCTTCCAGTTTCCGAAACGGTCTATTCTGATCAAACCCCATTCCTGCAAGACCGCACAAGTGGTGGAGTGGGCCGGTCGCCTGCACAGCCGAGGAGGAATGGCCGTGGCTGCCCCTGACATCACGCTTTACGGAACGCCCTTGTCGGGTCACGCCCATCGGGTGGAGGCGTTCCTGAACATCCTGGCTCTTCCCTATCGCACCGTCGAGGCCGATGCCGCGATGCGGCGCAGCGCCGAGTTCCGGGCGCTCAATCCGTTCGGCGAGATCCCGGTGCTGGTGGACGGCGACCGCGTTCTGGCCGACTCCAACGCCATCCTGGTCTATCTTGCGGAACGCTACGACGCGGCCGGCCAATGGAACCCCGGCGGAGCGGACGCCGCCACCAGCGTTCAGCGCTGGCTGTCGGTCGCGGCCGGCGAGCTGCGTTTCGGGCCGGCGCTCGCCCGGATCCTCACGAGATGGGGAGGACCGGGCACGCTTGCCGACGCGCAGGCGCTCGCCCTGCGGCTGCTCGATGCCATGGAGCGGCATCTGGCCGACCGTGACTGGCTGGCGGCCGGACACCCGACGATCGCCGACCTCGCCTGCTACGCCTACGTCGCCTGCGCGCCCGAGGGCGGCGTTCCGCTTGCCCCCTACCCGGCGGTGTGCCGCTGGCTGAAGCGGGTCGAGGCGATCCCCCGCCTGCCGCCGATGCCCGGCAGCGCAACCGCCGACGGCTCCGGGCGGTAGCCCCGGCCGGAGATGCAGGCCGCTGCCCTGGCGGAGCGCCGCATCGCGCCGCGACGTTCCGTCCTCTGGCGCAACCGTCACGGTACCATCGCCAAGCGCCGCGAACTGTGCTTCGATGACGGTTCCGTGACACTGAACGATGGGTATGTCGATGCGCAAATCCGCCGAATCCGGGCGCTGGTCGCTGCTGTCCGGTGCGGTTGTCCTTTCGCTGCTGGCCGGCCCGGCGCTCGCCGCCGATCCCGTTCCGCAGAACGACCTGCTGAACGCCGAGCTGTGGATGCAGAATTCGGTGGAATACAAGGCCAATGCGCTGGCGGTCTATGCCCTGGCCAAGATCCGCCTGGATCAGGCGCTGGCCGAGAAGAGCTGGACCGCGGCGACCGAGCAGACCGGCGCCTACCAGGAACTCCCGCCGGCAGTGATCCTGGATCTCGACGAGACGGCGATGGACAACTCGGCCTACCAGACGGGGCTGGTGGCCACCGGCACGGATTTCTCGCCCAAGACCTGGGACGCCTGGGTGCGGGCGGAGAAGGCGACGGCGGTGCCGGGCGCGGTCGAGTTCACGCAATATGCCGATTCGAAGGGCGTGAAGGTCTTCTACGTCACCAACCGCAGCGCCGACCAGGAGGAGCCGACCCGCCGGAACGCCCAGGCGCTGGGCTTTCCCATGGGCGGCAACGTCGACACCTTCCTGATGTCGAAGGAGAAGCAGGAATGGGGATCGGCGAAGAGTGCGCGCCGCGCCTACATCGCCAAGGACTATCGGATCGTCCTGCTGTTCGGCGACAACTTCAACGACTTCACCGATGCCGCCAACGGCGGCGAAGCGGAACGGGCCAAGGCCTATGAGGCGGCCAAGGAGCATTTCGGGCGCGACTGGATGATGCTGGCCAATCCCGGGTACGGCTCGTTCGAGAGCGCGCCCTACGGCCACAATTTCAAACTGTCAGCGGACGAGAAGCGGGCCAAAAAGATCGGAGCGCTGGCGCCGTGGACGGCGCCCGCACAATAACGGAGCGTTGCTGCGCGGGGTTGGCGGTCGACAGGGTGCGCCGTTCTCAGAAGAACAGGCGCACCGCCTGCACGATAACGACCCACGGCGCACCGATCATCACCGTCCAGACCGCCACCCGCGGAAGGCCACGCAGCTTGCGGACCTGCGGTTCGGCGGACGGGGCGGCTTCGAAGGAGGTGGCGTTGTAGATCGACATGGCTTGCAGCTCCATGAGCCAGATGACGGTGAGGTCATCATGCGGTTTCGATCCTTAACGACTGTTAAAGAGGGCCGCCAGCCAAGTCGACGTTTGTGCGTTACCTCCACCGGCTAAGCATACTCCAGTCGATCTTCCGGCCAGGATTTGGGTGCTGGCGGCCGGTGGACGGCCGGTCCGCCGGAAGATGGACGACGGCCCCATCCGGCGCCGCGCCTCCGCACGGCGGGGCGCCGGATGGGACAGGATTACGGCTTGGCCACGTGCCACACGCTGTTCACGCCGTCGCCCGTGGTGTCGCCGGGCTTCGCATCCTTGGCCCAGGCATAAAGCGGCTTGCCGTCATAGGCCCACTGCTTGCTTCCGTCGTCGCGGGTGACGACGGTGTATTTCCCCATCGGCTTGGCCGAGGCGGGGGCCATCAGCGGCGGCCAGTTGGTTGCGCATTGGCCGTTGCAGGCGGACTTGCCGGCGGTGTCCTTGTCGAAGACGTAGAGCGTCATGCCCTTGGCGTCGGTCAGGACCGGCCCCATCGCCGTCTTGCCCGTCATGGCCGGCTCCTTGTCCTGGGCGAAGGCCGGGGCGCCGAGCAGGGCGGCCCCCAGACCGAAGGCGACGGTCGCGGCGGTGACTCGGATTGCGGACATCATTCTGCGGTTCCTCCCGATGATTCGCCTCCCCGGAAAGCGGGGCCAGCGGATGGATGACGCAGGGGAGGAGGGATTATTCCATGAGCCGCCTGGGGCTCGCCGGGGAGCCGCCGGGGAAACCGCCGACGGGAACCGCCATCGCGGCACCTCATACCGTCAGGTATTTGCGAACCTCCTGCTCGTCGAGGCCGGCGCGCGGGCCGGACATCATCACCTCGCCGCGCTCCATCACCACCCAGTCGTCGGCGAGGTCGCGGGCGAAGTCGAAATACTGCTCGACCAGCAGGATCGCCATGGTGCCCTTGTCGCGCAGGTAGGCGATCGCCCGGCCGATGTCCTTGATGATCGAGGGCTGGATGCCCTCGGTCGGCTCGTCCAGCACCAGCAGGCGCGGGCGGGTCACCAGGGCGCGGCCGATGGCGAGCTGCTGCTGCTGGCCGCCCGACAGGTCGCCGCCGCGGCGCTCCAGCATCGACTTCAGCACCGGGAAAAGTTCGAACACCTCGTCGGGGATCGAGCGCTGGGCGCGCGGCAGCGGCGCATAGCCGGTCAGCAGGTTTTCCCGCACCGTCAGCAGCGGGAAGATCTCACGACCCTGCGGCACATAGGCGATGCCGCGCCGCGCCCGGTCGGCCGGCGCCATCCTGGTGACGTCGGCGCCGTCCCAGCCGATGGCGCCGCCGGACACCGGCTTCAGCCCGACGATGGCGCGCAGCAGGCTCGATTTCCCGACCCCGTTGCGCCCGACCAGGCAGGTGACCTTGCCGACCTCGGCCTTCATGGACACGCCGCGCAGAGCCTGGGCGGCGCCGTAATGCAGATCGACGGAACGAACGTCCAGCATGATGAGCGATCCCCGTTAACGGCCGAGATAGGTGTCGATGACCTGCGCGTTGGCGCTGACCGAGTCCAGCGAGCCTTCCGCCAGCACCGACCCCTCGGCCAGCACCGTCACCTTGACGCCCAGCGCCCGGACGAAGGTCATGTCGTGCTCGACCACGATCACCGAATGCCGGCCGGCGATGCTGCACAGCAGCTCGGCGGTCTGCTCGGTCTCGGCGTCGGTCATGCCGGCCACCGGCTCGTCGACCAGCAGCAGCTTCGGATCCTGGGCCAGCAGCATGCCGATCTCCAGCCACTGCTTCTGCCCGTGCGACAGGCCGCCGGCCTGGCGGTCGCGCAGGGCGGAGAGGCGGGTGATCGCCAGGATCTCCTCGATGCGGTCGCGGTCGGTACCGTTGATGGCGTAGGTCAGCGTCTTCAGCGGCCGACGCGGCGCCTTCAGCGCCAGCTCCAGGTTGTCCCATACCGTGTGCGGCTCGAACACCGTCGGGCGCTGGAACTTGCGGCCGATGCCGAGGTTGGCGATCGCCGCCTCGCGCAGCCGGGTCAGGTCGGTCCGTCCCTCGAACAGGATGGTGCCGCGGTCGGGGCGGGTCTTGCCGGTGATGACGTCCATCATCGTCGTCTTGCCGGCGCCGTTCGGGCCGATGATCGCCCGCATCTCGCCCGGCAGCATCACCAGCGACAGGTTGTTCAGCGCCCGGAAGCCGTCGAAGCTGACCGAGACACCGTCGAGATAGAGCAGGGTCGAGTCCGCGCTCATGGGTTACATTCCCTTCTGGCCGGCGGCCTGCGCGTCGGAGTTCCGCGCCTCGGAAAGCCCGGGCTGCTTGCGGCGGCCGGGCAGCTTGGCGGCAAGCTGGCCCCACAGTCCCAGCAGGCCCTTGGGCAGGAACAGCGTCACCAGCACGAAGAGGCCGCCGAGCGCGAACAGCCACAGCTCCGGCAGGGCGCCGGTGAAATAGCTCTTGCCCATGTTCACCAGCACCGCGCCCAGGATGGCGCCGGCCAGCGTGCCGCGCCCGCCGACCGCGACCCAGATCACCGCCTCGATCGAACTGGCGGGGGCGAACTCCGACGGGTTGATGATGCCGACCTGCGGGACGTAGAGGGCGCCGGCCACACCGGCCATGCAGGCCGACAGCGTCCAGGCGAACAGCTTGTAGCTTTCGGTGTCGTAGCCGATGAAGCGCACCCGGCTCTCGGCGTCGCGCAGCGCCACCAGCACCTTGCCCAGCTTCGAGGCGATGACGCCGGACGCGATCATGTAGCTGAACGCCAGCGCCGCCACCGTCGCCACGAACAGTGCCACGCGGGTGCCGTCGGCCTGGATGTCGTGGCCGAGGATGTCCTTGAAGTCGGTCAGGCCGTTGTTGCCGCCGAAGCCCATGTCGTTGCGGAAGAAGGCCAGCAGCAGGGCGAAGGTCAGCGCCTGGGTGATGATCGACAGGTAGACGCCGGTGACGCGGCTGCGGAAGGCGAACCAGCCGAAGGCGAAGGCCAGCGCGCCGGGCACCACCAGCACCATGAGGGCGGCGAACCAGAACTGGTCGAAGCCCAGCCAGTACCAGGGCAGTTCCTTCCAGTTCAGGAAGACCATGAAATCGGGCAGGACCGGGTTGCCGTAGACGCCGCGGGGGCCGATCTGCCGCATCAGGTACATGCCCATGGCATAGCCGCCGATCGCGAAGAAGGCGGCGTGGCCGAGCGACAGGATGCCGCAATAGCCCCACACCAGATCGAGCGCCAGCGCCAGCAGCGCGAAGCACAGATACTTGCCCAGCAGCGAGACGGTGAAGACCGACAGGTGGAAGGGCGAGTCGGCCGGCACCCACAGCGTCATCACCGGGACGGCGACCGCGAGGATGGCGAGGATCGCCAGGACGATCCCGGCCTTGCGGTCCAGACCCATCAGGAAAAAGCGCAGCAGCATCGGATCAGGCCTCCACCGCGCGGCCCTTCAGCGCGAACAGGCCGCGCGGACGCCGTTGGATGAACAGGATGATGAAGACCAGCACCAGGATCTTGCCCAGCACCGCCCCGGCATAGGGTTCGAGGAACTTGTTCATGGTCCCCAGCGTCAGCGCGCCGACCAGCGTGCCCCACAAGTTGCCCACCCCGCCGAACACCACGACCATGAAGCTGTCGAGGATGTAGCCCTGGCCGAGGTTGGGGCTGACGTTGTCGATCTGGCTCAGCGCCACCCCGGCCAGCCCGGCGATGCCGGAGCCGAGCCCGAAGGTCAGCGCGTCCACCCTTGCGGTGCGGATGCCCATGGCGTTGGCCATCGGCCGGTTCTGCGTCACCGCGCGGATCGACAGGCCGAACCAGGTGCGCTTCAGCGCCGCCAGCAAGGCCGCGAAGACGGCGAAGGCGAAGACGACGATCCACAGCCGGCCGTAGGTGATGGTCAGGCCGCCCAGCTCGAAGGCGCCGGACATCCAGCTCGGCGCGCCGACCTCGCGGTTGGTCGGGCCGAAGATGCTGCGCACCGCCTGCTGGAGCGCCAGCGACAGCCCCCAGGTGGCGAGCAGCGTCTCCAGCGGCCGGCCGTAGAGCCAGCGGATCACGCTGCGCTCGATGATGATGCCGACGCCGCCCGACACGATGAAGGCCGCGGGCAGGGCCACCAGGATCGACAGGTCGAACAGGCCGGGGGCATGGGCGCGGAAGAACTCCTGCACCAGGAAGGTGGTGTAGGCGCCGATCATCACCATCTCGCCATGGGCCATGTTGATGACGCCCATCACGCCGAAGGTGACGGCCAGGCCGATGGCGGCCAGCAGCAGCACCGAGCCCAGCGACAGCCCGTACCAGAGGTTCTGCAGCGCGCCCCACAGGGCCAGCTTCTGCTCCACCGTGGCGATCGCCGAGGCGGCGGACTTCTTGGTCGCCTCCGAGGCGCCGGATGCGGCGACCATGTTCAGCAGCACCAGCGCGTCGCGGTCGCCGCGGGCGGCCAGCGTGTCGACGGCGGCCTGGACGTCGGCGTCCGGCATCGTCGCGGCCGCGGCCCCGGTCAGCAGGACGGCGGCGCGCGCCTGCTCCATCGCGGCGCGGACCCCCTTGTCCTGCTCCTTGGCGATCGCCGTCTCCAGCGTCGCCAGCGCGTTGGCGTCGCGGCTCTTGAACACCGCATCGGCGGCGGAGCGGCGGACGCCGGCGTCGGGGCTCATCAGGGTGAGCGCCCCCAGCGTCGCGCTGATGGCGCGGCGGAGCGAATTGTTGATGCGGATGCGGGTGAGGTCGGCTGCGGCGGCCTGTCCGAGGTCGGCGCCGCTCAGCGGATCGGTCAGCGCGAAGGCGTCGCCGGCCTTGCGGGCGATCACCACGGCGTTGTCCGACTTTCGGACCTGGAGGTCGCCGGCCTGCAGCGCCTCGATCACCGGCACGGCGGCGGGATCGCCGGCTTCGGACAGTTGCTCCAGCGCCTTTTCGGTTCCGGAATAGCCGCCGCTGCCCAGGGACTGGACGATCGGGCGGAGATCGGCGGCGAACGCGGCGGTCGAGGTGGCGACCACCACGCAGACGGCCATCAGCCAGCGGAGAGCGCGTCGCATCGCGGGTCCTTCGGTGCGGGGGGCTTGCAGACGTGCGACGCTTGCCCCCTCGCCAACCCTCCCCCGCTGACGCGGGAGAGGGAGAGATCCCCTCCACCGCTGAAAGCGGGGGAGGGTTAGGGAGGGGGCAAGCGTCGCGACCACTCAACTCAGGGAACGGGCACCAGTCCTCACGACCCCTTGCCGCCGCACTTGCCGGTCTTCACGTTGAAGTTGCCGCAGGACATGGGCTTGCGCCAGTCGGCGATCAGGTCCTTGCTGTCCGGCAGGTAGTCCGACCACTCGTCGCCGGGGACCAGGCCCGGGGTCTTGGAGACGACGTCGAACTGGCCGTTCTCCTGCACTTCGCCGATCAGCACCGGCTTGGTGATGTGGTGGTTCGGCAGCATCGCCGAATAGCCGCCGGTCAGGTTGGGCACCGAGACGCCGACCATGGCGTCGATGACCTTGTCAGGCTCGGTGGTGCCGGCCGCCTCGACCGCCTTCACCCACATGTTGAAGCCGATGTAGTGGGCTTCCATCGGGTCGTTGGTGACGCGCTTGTCGTTCTTGGTGTAGGCCTTCCACTCCTTGATGAACTCGGCGTTGGCCGGGGTCTCGACGGACTGGAAGTAGTTCCAGGCGGCCAGATGGCCGAGCAGCGGCTTGGTGTCGATGCCCGCCAGCTCTTCCTCGCCGACCGAGAAGGCGACGACCGGAATGTCCTCGGCCTTCACGCCTTGGTTGCCCAGCTCCTTGTAGAAAGGAACGTTGGCGTCGCCGTTGATGGTCGAGACCACGGCGGTCTTCTTCCCGGCGGAGCCGAACTTCTTGATGTCGGCCACGATCGACTGCCAGTCGGAATGACCGAACGGCGTGTAGTTGATCATGATGTCCTCGGCCTTGACACCCTTGCTCTTCAGGTAGGCCTCGAGGATCTTGTTGGTCGTGCGCGGGTAGACATAGTCGGTGCCGGCCAGCACCCAACGCTGGACCTTCTCCTTCTGCATCAGGTAGTCGACCGCCGGGACCGCCTGCTGGTTCGGGGCGGCGCCGGTGTAGAAGACGTTGCGCGACGACTCCTCGCCCTCGTACTGGACCGGGTAGAAGAGGATGTTGTTCAGCTCCTCGAAGACCGGCAGCACCGACTTGCGGCTGACCGAGGTCCAGCAGCCGAACACGGCGGAAACCTTGTCCTTCGAGATCAGCTCGCGCGCCTTCTCGGCGAACAGCGGCCAGTTGGAGGCCGGGTCGACCACCACCGGCTCCAGCTTCTTGCCGAGCAGGCCGCCCTTCTTGTTCTGTTCGTCGATCAGCATCAGCATGACGTCCTTCAGGGTCGTCTCGCTGATCGCCATCGTGCCCGACAGCGAATGCAGGATGCCCACCTTGATGGTGTCGTCCGCGGCCTGCGCCGGCGTGGCCAGAGTGGCAAGCGCGCCCATGGCGAGGCCGGCAAGCGCCCCGATGCCAAGGCTCGACGTCAGTTTCGTGGTCCGCATGAAGTTGCCCCCTTCCGTCTTCCGCCCCGGTTGCTCCGGAGCTTCACAGCGTCGGGAAGAAGGCTACTGCGACTGCGAAAAGGCGTATCTACGTCAAATGACCCATAAGGCGGCGGCGGTTGAAACCGTGCAGCTTTCGTCGCTTCGCACTCCCTGAGAAAATCCCGAGCCCCGCCGGAATAAATGCGATGCGGCAGCGTCCAACCGTCGTGACCGGCTGTTGTAACTGCCAGGGGGCGGGCGACGACGCCGCGATGCACGGGAGCAACAGTGTGACGAACAGAGCAGCCGACACCAAATGTCGCTTGCGGTTCCCCGGATGCTCGCCGAAGGATACAGCGATTGTTTCTTTCCGTTCACGATCTGGTCCAGTCCGCCATGCATGAATCCCGCCGTCCGATCTTCCGCCGTACCGCCGCCCTGTCCCTGGTCGGCGGCCTGGTCGGCATCGTCCTGAGCGGTCCGGCGCTGGCCGCATCGCAGAAGGACCCGACGCATGCCGCAAGGCCGCCGCTGATCGCCGGCTGGGCAGCGGCGCTCGACCAGCGCGCGCTTGAAATCCAGAGCGCCCCCAAGGCACAGGCCACCCGCATCGGCTACGGTGCGGTCGTCAAGAAGGGCGACGGCGGCATGATCGAATCCGTCGCCCCGCCGATCGAGATCCCGGCCGAGACGCAGGAGCAGGCACCCACCCTGCCCGGCCTGACCCCGATCGAGCCGGCACCGCCGGTGACCATCAGCGTGCGCTCGCCGCTGGCCGACCGTGTCGGCCGGGTGGCCCAGCGCCTGATCGAACTGGGCTACCTGCCGGCGGACCAGGCGACGGACAGCTTCGACGACAATGTCGAGAACGCCGTGCGCGCCTTCCAGATGGCCGAAGGACTGCAGCCCGACGGCAAGGTTGGCGAGGTGACGCGCCAGGCGCTCGACCGCACGCCGGCCCAGGCCGTGGCGCTGCTGCGCCGCGCCGCCGCCGCGATGCGCGCCCAGCAGGCCGCGATCCCCGACACCGCCGTCCTGGTCAACCTGCCGGCCCAGTCGGTCACCTACATCGACCATGGCCGCCCGGCCTTCACCATGCGGGCGGTGGTCGGCCGGCCGTCGCGCAAGACGCCGCTGCTGCAGGACCGCATCACCAGCGTCACCATCAACCCGACCTGGACCGTGCCGCCCACCGTTCTGACCGAGGACAAGCTGCCGATCCTGCGCAAGAAGGGCACCCCCGGCATCAAGAACGCCGTCGTCTATCTGGACGGCAGCGCGGTTGAACCACAGACCGTCAACTGGTGGGCGGTGGACGCCGGCCGCATCCGCATCGTCCAGAAGCCGGGCGACGACAATGCGCTGGGCCGCTTCCGCTTCAACCTGACCAACGGCGACGGCATCTTCCTGCACGGCACCAACGACCCGCGGCTTTTCAGCCGCGACCTGCGCGCCGCCAGCTCCGGCTGCGTCAGGCTGGAGGATGCCCGCATGATGGCGGAAACGCTGCTCGACGCCGCCAAGCTCACTCCCGCCTCCATCGGCCAGCAGCTCGACACCGGCGAAACGAAGACCATCCGCCTGCCCAACCCGATCCCGGTGCGTTTCGTCTACTGGAACGCGTCGGTCGATACCGGCGGCGTCGTCCGCGTCCATCCCGACATCTACGAGGATCCGCCCGCTCCGGCGCCGGCCGCCGCTCCCGACGCGGCGCGGGTCACCCCGGTTTCCACCCCGCGGCCGATCAGCAAGCCCGCCCCCCTGCCGATACCGCCGGCGCAGGCCGCCGCCTCGCAACTGCCGGTCGCCCATCCCTCCGCCCCTCCGGCTCCGGCCGCCCATGCGCCGGCCATGCCGGCGCCGAGCGCTCTTTCCTCCGCGGCGGTTCCGCTTCTGCCCAAGCCGGCACCGGCGCCGACCGGCATGTGACGGGCTGCGTGAGGATCGAGGCGACCATCTCGTGCTGACGGTCGCCTCGATCGAGGCGACCTGCGCCTTCTACCGCGACGTGCTGGGCATGGAGTTGGTCAGCTTCGGCAACGGGCGTCGCGCGCCGGCCTTCGGGATGCAGAAGATCAACCTGCATGAGGTCGGCCGCGAACTCGATCCGAAGGCTTCCCGCCCGACCGCCGGCTCCGGCGACTTCTGCCTGATCGCCGAAACGCCGCTTGAGGAGGTGATCGCGCCTCTCCGGGACCACGGCATCGCCATCGAGGAAGGGCCGGTCTCCCGCACCGGCGCCACCGGGCAGATCACTTCGGTGTAATTCCGCGATCCCGACGGCAATCTTGTCGAGGTCGCGAACCGCGCGCGACGGCGCCGCCGCGCCGTTGACACCGCGCGGAATGGCGTTGGCCATCGCCGCCCACCGGAAGCGTCGACGGTCAGACGCCCGCAGCCGAGCGTGGATGGCTGCGGCTCGGAGAGGCGATGAGGAAGCAGGGCCGGGCTTGCCGTCCGGCGACGCTACCAATATGGCGGATCGTGATCGAGCCGTCGGAAGAACGCTCCAGCGCAAGGTCGCGATAGTCGGCGATCATGGCATGGACAGGCGCGGTCGGATCGGCGTCCATTGGCGTCTGATGGGTCGCCGTGACCACCAGCACCGATGCGCCCGCGCTTTGCGCCGCAGCGATCCCGGCCGCTGAGTCTTCCATCACGAGGCAGCGATCCGCCGTGGTTCCAAGCCTCTCGGCCGCCAGTCGGAAACAGTCGGGGGCGGGCTTGCCCCGCTCCACGTCGTCGGCGGTGACCAGAATTTCCGGCACGGGCAAGCCGGCGGCCTCGATCCTGCGCAAGGCAAGCGCGCGTGGTGCCGATGTCACGATGGCCCAGCGGTCCCCAGGCAGGGCGGTGAGGAATTCCAGGGCCCCGGCGATCGCCTCGATCCCGTCGGTGTCGTCGATCTCGGACTGCGTGATTGCGGCGGCCTCGGCTTCCGGATCGACGCCGGGCAGGCCCAGGCGCCGGATCGTTTCCACCGCCCGAACGCCATGGATGGTGGGCAGGAAGGCATCGACGTCGATGCCGTGACGCAGCGCCCATGCACTCCATATCCGCTCCGCTGCCCGGATCGAGGTCAGGATCGTTCCGTCCATGTCGAGGAGGACGGCATCGATCGGCTGCATTTGTGATATCCCCTGCATTCCGTCGCGCCCATGTTGGTAAGTCCATGCATGGCCCCCGCGGCCACTCCGGCCCCGCGGCAGCCGGCCCCGGTGGAGGTCACGTTTCAAGCGATACCGCTTGAAGCGATCATACTCTAAGCCGCCGGGTCGAAGGACGGCAGCGGCAAGCCCGGCACCTCGACCCTCATCGCGAACAGGCCGCCCGACTGCGGGAAGCGCTCCAACTCCTCGGCCGGCCGGCCGGCGCTGGCGGTCGTGACGTAGAGGGTCCGCAGGTCGGGACCGCCGAAGGCGACCATGGTCGGGCAGCGCGCCGGCAACGGATGTTCCGACAGCAGCGTCCCGTCGGGCGCGAAACGGGCGACCCGCCCGCCTTCGTAAAGTGCCGCCCAATAGCATCCGTCCGCGTCCACCGCCGCGCCATCGGGGCGGCCGCGGTCTTCGCCGGCCGGCTGCAGGCGGACGAAGACCTCGCCGTCGCTCATCTCCCCGCTGGCCGGATCGTAGCGGTATCGGCGCACGGTGAAGGTCGGGGTGTCGGCATGGTACAGCGTCCGCCCGTCGGGGCTGAAAGCCAGCCCGTTGGAGGTCAGCAACCCTCCTGCCAGCACCGCCAAGCCGCGCCGGTCGTAGCGGTAGAGATGCGCCTTGCCGCCTGCCTTGGGTTCGTCCAGGGTCCCGGCGAGATAGCGGCCCACGGGGTCGACGCGGCCGTCGTTGAAGCGGCTGGCGGCCTGGTCCTCGGGGTTGGCGGCGAGGCAGGCGACCGGCCTCCCCTGCCCGTCCAGCTCCCAGATGCCCGACCGCAAGCCGGCGATGAAGCCACCCCCCTTGCGCGGAGCGGCGCAGCCGATCTCCTCCGGCATCTCCATGGCATGGTTGGTGCCGGCGGCCGGGTCGAAGCGGTTGAGCGTCCGCCCCTTGATGTCGACCCAGTAGAGCACCTGCTCGGCCGCCGACCAGACCGGCCCCTCTCCGAGCTTGGCGTGGATGTCGAGGATGCAGGCGAAGGACGATCCGGCGGTCATGTCATGGTCCCCTGTCACAGCCCGGTGGAAGCGCGGCACGCCGGCAGCCTCCGACAGTTCCGGCAAGCGATCAACCCCGCAGGACGGGTTTCCTCACCGGGGAGGAGCGTTTCCGACGGTCGTCACCGCGCCGTGGCCGCCCGCCGCAAGGCGACGCAGCGGTCGATTTCCCGGAGCAGCACGGCGCGGTCGATCGGCTTCGGGACGTAACCGTCCATGCCGGCTTCATAACAGCGGGCCACGTCGTCCGGAAAGCTGTTGGCGGTCAGCGCCACGATCGCGACGCCGCCGGCCGGCGGCGGCAGGGTCCGGATGATCCGCGTAGCCTCCAGACCGTCCATCACCGGCATGTTGACGTCCATCAGGACCAGGTCGAAGTCGGTGCGCTTGACCGCCTCCACCGCCTGGGAGCCGTCCTCCACCGCGGTGACCTCGTGGCCGGCCTGCTTCAACAGCGTCACCGCCAGCAGGCGGTTCAGCTCCACATCCTCCACCACCAGGATGCGCAGGCTCCCGTCCGCCGCCGGCGCCGCGGCGGCGTCCGGCGGGATCGCGGCGGGAGTGGTGGGCACCGGCTGCGGAGGCGCCGCCGGGGAGGGTGCAAGCGGCCGCAGACGGTCGAGGCGGTCCCGGAGCTCCCCCGGATCATAGGGCTTCGCGATCAGGTCGTAACCGCCCAGCGCCACGTCGTCGGCGACCACGGCGTGGGCGGCGAAGCCGGAGGCCAGCAGCACCGGCAGGCCCGGACGCAGGCGCCGCGCCTCGCGCGCCAGTTCGGCTCCGGTCATGCCGGGCGGCATCACGATGTCGCTGAACAGAAGGTCCAGCGGCTCCGGGCCGCGCAGCACCACCAGCGCCTCCCCGGCGCCGGACACGCCGACCACCCGGTGCCCCCAGCCGCGCAGCATCGAGCAGCCGTTCTCCAGGATGCTCTGGTCATCGTCCGCCATGAGGATCGACAGGCTGGGGCGTTCCGCCGGCCCATGCACCGGCCGCCCGCTTTCATCGGCCACCCGCTCAGCCGGGAAGCAGATGCTGACCGTCGTGCCTTCTCCGACCTGACTGGACAGCGACAGGGTGCCGCCATGCAACTCCACCAGCCGCCGGGTCAGCGGCAGCCCGAGGCCGGCCCCTTCGGTCTGCCGCGCGGCGGGTCCGTCGACACGGGCATAGGCTTGCAGCACGCGCGCGAGATCCTGCTTCGGGATCCCGACGCCGTTGTCCCGCACCTCCATCAGCAGACTGCCGTCCGGCGCCAATGCCGCGGCCAGCGATACCGCCCCGCCCGCCGGGGTGTATTTCACCGCGTTCGACAGCAGGTTCAGCAGGATCTGGCGGATGCGCCGCTCGTCCCCGCGCAGGTACCGGGCCGCCGGCTCCACCCGCGCGGCGATGGCGACGCCGGCCCGGGCCGCCCGCGGGGTCAGCAGGCGGATGGCGAAGACCGCGGCGGCGTCGAGATCGACCACCTCGTCCTCCAGCTCCAGCTTCCCGGCTTCCGCCCGGACATGGTCGAGGATCTCGTTGATCAGCTCCAGGAGATGTTGGCCGCTGTCGCGGATGTTGACCGCGAAATCGCGATAATGGCTGTTGCCGATCGGCCCTTCCGCCTCGCGCGCGATGAGGTCGGCGAAGCCGATGACCGCGTTCATCGGCGTGCGCAGCTCATGGCTCAGGCTGGCCAGGAATTCGGTCTTGGACCGGCTTGCCCCCTCCGCCGCTTGGCGGGCGTCCTGCAGTTCCGCCTCCATCACCTTGCGCGCGGTGATGTCGCGCTCGACGCTGACAAACTCCTGCGGGGCGCCCCAGTCGTCGGCGACCAGCCGCACCGCGGCCTCGACCCACACCCAGTGGCCGTCGGCATGGCGGAGGCGGTAGCTGGTCTTCAGCGTCGGCCGCTCCGGCGTCAGGCGCGCCAGCCCCTCTTCCAGGTCGGCACGGTCTTCGGCATGGACGCGTTCGGCAAGCGGATGCCCCACCAAGTCGGACGGGGCGAGGCCAAGGCTGTCGCGTGCCGCCTCCGAACAGAAACGGCGCACCCCGTCCAGCCCGATGCGGCTGATGATGTCGGTCACGCTGCGGGCCAGCAGGCGGTAACGTCCCTCGCTGTTGCGGATCGCCCGTTCCGCCTCGTGGCGCCGGGTGATGTCGCGGGCGCCGACCGACAGCATGACGATGGTCCCGCCGGCATCGCGGATCGGCACATGCGAGACCTCCCACCAGCGGGTGGTCCCATCCAGGTTGTGATGCTCCTCGAAGCGGGTCGGGGCACCGGCATCGATGCAGGACTGCAGGTCGGCGATCATCTTGGCGGCGGCATCGGGCGACAGGATGGCGTCGAGCGGCCTGCCGTCGGCCTTGTCGGCGGTCGTCCCGAACGCGCGGTAGGCGGCATCGTTCGCGCGCTGCAGCACGAAGCGCCCGTCTCCGGCGACGCGGACGATGAAGAGGCTGTCGACGGAATTGTCGAACACGGCGCGGAACAGGGCTTCGCTTTCCGCCGATGCGCGTTCGTCGGCGAAGCGCCGGTGCTCGCGTGCCAGCATGGTGCCGAGGATGCCGATGCCGAGGCTTCCCGAACCGACGAGCGGCAGCGCCACCTGTCCCAGGATCTCCCAGGCCAGGGCGCGGTCCGGCAGCAGCAGGAAGGACACCAACATCAGCGGCGAGAGGACCAGCCCGGCGGCGGCGAGAGGCAGGAAGCCGAAGGCCACCCCGCCCTGCCCGGCATCGCCCCGTCCGCCAGCCTCGCGCCGCGCCATCACCCGGCCGAGGAGAGGGGCGGCCAGCGCCGTCAGCAGCATGCCGGACAAGCCCGGCACCGCACCGCCGCCACCCATCCACAGCCGCAGCGCGCCGGCCAACACCGCCGAGGTCAGCGCCGCCGGCCACCCGCCGAACAGGCCGGCCAGTCCGATCATCACGTTGCGCAGATCCACCTGGACGCCCTGGGAGACGGTGGTCGCATCGATCATGGTGATGGCCGCGGCTGCCCCGAACAGCAAGCCGGAGAGCAAGGCGAAGGCCCGGCGCCGGGTCCCGAAACGCCGGAGGACGAAGCGGTAGGCAAGCAGAACCAACGCCAGAAGTCCGACCCCATGCGCAAGGGCGATGAAAATGCTGGCTTCCATAGCTCCGCCCCCTGGCGGTCCAGTTCCGCCCCTGTTTTTTACAACAGGCAACAAGGACAGAAGAAGCGACGATTCGAAACAATTGCATCGCCTTTTCGTCTATAACCTGGAACTTGGTGCAAGACGCCCGTGTGCATGGCGCATCGCCAGCAAGCCGCTGTCGTGTTTCCGGACCGCTTCGGATAGGATGTCGCCGCGGAATTTTCGTCGACTTGTCGCCTCCAAAGATCTCGGTATGCAGTTGAACCTCTTCTCAAGAAGCCTGGTCGCCCGGACCACCGCGTCCGCGGTGCTGCTCGTTACCGTGCTGGTCGCGGTGCCTCTGGCCGTGCTGATCCATGCCGACGTCCGCAACACCCGCGAGGAACTGGCCATCCGTGCCGAGCTGGCGACCAGGATCGTACTCGACGACGTCGCCGACGCCCTGTGGGATCTCGCCCCGGAAGACGCAACCGCGGCCCTGGCACCGTTGCGGTCGATCGACAGCTTCGCCGAGGCGGTGATCCTGGGGACGCATGGCGAGCGTTTCCTGACCTTCCGCAAGCCGGGCATCGCCGGCGAGGCCGCGACCACCGCCGCAGCCGTGCCGTTGACCCATGTCGACCGCAACGGCGCCATGCGCAGCATCGGCACGCTCCTGATCCGCCTGGATGCCGCGCCCACCGATGCGGCGATCCGCCACCATGTGCTGGTCCTGACCGGGATCGGGCTCTTCACGCTGCTGCTGGTGGTGCTGGGCGTGGTGTGGGCGACGCGCGGCATGACGCTGCCGATCGCCGCGATGACCCGCGCCATGTCCGATCTCGCGGCCGGCGATGTGACGGTGGATGTGCCGGTTCGCCACCGCGACGACGAGATCGGACGCATGGCCAAGGCTCTCGGCACCTTCCGCCAGAACGCCATCGACCTGCAGGCCGCCAAGGAACGGGCCGAGCAGGCGGTGGCGTCCAAGGCCAAGTTCATGGCGGCGGCAAGCCACGACCTGCGCCAGCCCGCGCAGTCGCTGCTGATGCTGACGGCCACGCTGCGCGCCTCGGCCCCCACCCCCAACGTCGCCGAAGCCGCCCGGAAGATCGAACATGTGGTCATGACCCTGAAGCAGCTCCTGGACGAACTGCTGGAGGTGTCACGCCTGGATGCCGGCGGCGTCGCCGCCAGCATCGCGGTGCACGAGATCGGCGAGCTGTTCGAAGCGCTGGAGAGCCAGTACGGCCCGGTGGCCCGCAACAAGGGACTGACCTTCGGCATGCCGTCGTTTCGCGTGGCCGTGGTGACCGACCGCGTGCTGCTGCTGCGCCTCCTCGGCAACCTGATCGACAATGCCATCCGCTACACGCCGGCCGGCCAGGTCCAGGTGGCTTGCATGGAGTCAGCGGGCCACCTGATCATCGAGGTGCGTGACACCGGCATCGGCATCCCCGAAGACCGGCTCGACGCCATCTGGGAAGAGTTCCACCAGATCGGCAACCCGGAGCGCAACCGCGACAACGGCATCGGTCTCGGGCTGTCGATCGTCAAGCGGCTGGGCACGGTGCTCGACCACCAGATCAAGGTGCGCTCGATCCCCGGCAAGGGATCGGTCTTTTCGGTGATGGTGCCGCTCGCGCCGACATCGTCCACTCCGTCGGATGCCGACCTGCCCGTGTCGCCACCCTTCTCTCCCCCCTTCCGCCCGGCGGTACCCGACCGGCTTCCTTCCAAGGAGGCCGCTACCGGAGCCGCAGCGGTCGGACGTACCGCGATCCTCGTCATCGATGACGATGCCTTCGTGCTGTCGGCCATAACCATGTTCCTCAGTTCCGCCGGCCACCATGCCCATGGCGCCTCCAACGTTGCCGAGGCCTTGCACGCGGTGGAAAGCGGCATCATCCGGCCCGATGCGGTCATCGCCGACTATCACCTGTCCGCCAGCGAGAATGGGCTCGATTTCATTGCCGAACTGCGGAGCCGGTTCGGCCTGGCTGTTCCGGCGGTCCTGATCTCCGGCCGTCTGGACGGCGCTGTATCGGATCGTGCCGCCGCCATGGGCGTTATGGTCGCGGGCAAGCCGATCATGCCGGATCGCCTGGCGGAACTTGTGGCGTCGATGACCGGCCCCGAGACATCGGCGCCCGGGCGCATCATTCCGCTCGACAGTCCTGCAAAGTGACCGCCGTCGATTGAAACCGGATGCACCCCCCGGCCGTCCGCCGGAGGAAACCCACCGATACCGTGTCCTTCCTGCGCCTGGGCGCGGACGGTATTGGATTGCGCTTTGCTGTTCTTATTTGCGTGCATAAGATCGCTGACCTGCCCGCGTGCATTCGAGGGACGGCATCGCGCCCATCCCCCGGGACGATCGCGAAACGCCCCTAGCCACTCCAGCACTCAGCCAAGAGGGCTTGAACGGGGTATGGAACCAATAACGACGGAGACATCGCATGCTTAGCGTCAGCACCTCCACCGTTCCGCGGGCACGAGACATCATCGCCGGCTTCGACTTCAACTATGTCGTGGATCGGGCCGTCGCGGCGGGCATGCCGCGCTCGACGTCGAAAAGCGCACTGCTTCAGCTCAAGAGCTTTCTGCTGGCCTGTGCCGAGCACCCCGACCGTGATATCGTCCCCCCATCGGCAGCGTGCGATGACCTGTGGCACGAGTTCATCGTCGCCGACACCCGCGCCTATTTCCGTTTCTGTGATGCCGTTTACGGGGAATACCTCCACCACAACGGCGTGACCGTATCCGCCGAGCGGATGGCGGCAGCCAGAGCCGATAGCGCCAAGTTGGTCGGCGGTGCCGACTGTCTCCGGGAAGCCAAGGCTGCCGATTGTCTCCGGGAAGCCAAGGCCGCAGACTGCCTCCGCGAAGCCAAGGCCGCCGATTGCCTCCGCGAAGCCAAGGCCGCAGACTGCCTCCGCGAAGCCAAGGCCGCCGATTGCCTCCGCGAAGCCAAGGCCGCAGACTGCCTCCGCGAAGCCAAGGCCGCAGACTGCCTCCGCGAAGCCAAGGCCGCAGACTGCCTCCGCGAAGCCAAGGCCGCAGACTGCCTCCGCGAAGCCAAGGCCGCAGACTGCCTCCGCGAAGCCAAGGCCGC
>NZ_JAGINO010000028.1 GCF_017876115.1 Azospirillum picis | reverse complement strand
CGTCCGCGCATACCCGTGACCTCACCTGACCACCGCAGGGAAAGCGAATCACAACCATGCCGCGCCGGGAAGGGTGTTTTTCAGCAGCCTGCTAGACGGCGAGCCGGTGTCTCGTATCAATGCGGATCTCACCGCGATGGCGATTAACTTAACGATGGCACGTCGGCTGCGAGAAAACTACGGAGCTGCTTTTCAAGGGCCGGTCAAAGTCGGTCCTTTTGACATTCCTGGCCAACTTGCCCGCGAATGGCTTAAATCGCCAGTTAATCCAAATGGAAAGGGAAACTTGAAGGTTGTATTTCCGTGGGCAAACGGCATGGATTTAGTACGGCGTTCATCTGATACGTGGATCGTCAATTTTTCCAATATGGAAGAAGAACAAGCTTGTCTGTACGAAAAGCCGTATCACTATGTAAAGGAAACTGTAAAACCAATTCGTGATGTCAACCGCGATAGGCAGAGACGGGAGAATTGGTGGAAGCTTGGCCGCTCTGGAGCAGAATTGCAAGCAGCCCTGAAGCCATTTTCGCGCTATATCGCCACTCCACGAGTGTCCAAACACCGTATTTTCGTTTGGCTTGACCGAGCTACTGTTCCCGACAGCGCCCTTGTCGCAATCGCTCGCGACGACGCGACCACATATGGAATTCTACATAGCCGTTTCCATGAAGCATGGACTCTAGGCCTTTGTACTTGGCTCGGTGTAGGAAATGATCCCCGCTATACCCCCAGTACGACGTTCGAGACCTTTCCCTTTCCGGAAGGGCTGACGCCCGACATTCCCGCGGCTGACTACGCCGAGAACCCGCATGCTAAGGCTATCGCCCAAGCTGCTGAGCGACTGGACATCCTCCGGCGCAACTGGCTCAACCCGCCTGACTTAGTTATGACTGTGCCCGAGGTAGTGCCCGGCTTCCCCGACCGCATTCTACCTAAGGACGCCGCCGCAGCGGCGATCCTGAAAAAGCGGACTTTGACCAACCTCTACAACGAGCGTCCTGCGTGGCTGGTGAATGCTCACCGGCAGTTGGACGAGGCGGTGGCTGCTGCCTATGGCTGGCCTGCTGATCTGACCGATGATGAAGTTCTGGCTCGATTGCTTGATCTGAACTTGGCTCGTGCCGGCGCTGAGGGTGCGCCAGAACTGGTCGAGGTGGAGCTGGAGATGGTCTGAACAGGTAACGCTATGTTCCATCAATAGGGCCGCTCTCATAGAGCGGCCTTTTCAATTGACCTCGTCCCTGCCCGCACCAGTCCGGTAGCGGGCTTTTTCATGCCTGCAAGGAGGTTCTCATGCCCGACTGGTTTCTTCAGACCCTGGGCTACGCGACACTGTATGCCCTCGTCGTCAAGGCCATCCTGGCGTCAACCCCGACGCCGCCGGCAGATCGCTGGTACGGCAAGCTCTATCGGCTGGCCGAGTGGTCCGTGCTAGTGATCGGTCGCGTCAAAGAGGGTGCCGGCAAATGATGGCGATCCTCTCCATCCTCGGCACCCGGAGCGGCGGGGTCGGCGCCCTTGTAGCGATCGGCGTGCTGGCCATCGTGTCGAGCGCGCTGGGCCTGTCCCTGTGGCTGACGCGCTCCGACCTGGCCGATGCGCAGGCCAATGCCGCGCGGCTCGAGGCGGCCGTCACCGAACAGAACGCGGCGGTCGAGCGCATGCGCAACGATGCCGCGGCGGCAAGCCAAGCCGCATCCGCTCGCGCCGTGGCTGCCTTGAAGCCTCGCCCGAAACCCGATCTCAAGACCGCGGAGGATCTGAACTCATGGCTCGCATCGCCCTGACCGCAGTCCTGCTGCTGGCCGCCTGTGCCTCCGATCCTGTGCGGGTGGAGGTGCCGGTGGTCCAGCGGGCGGTCCCGCCGGCCGAGTTGCTGGCACCCATCCAGACGCCGGGCCGGATCTTCACCGCGCCAGGCGCAGCGTCGGTCGCCTGTCTTGATCCTGCGGGGAGGGATTCCCTCGTCGGTTACGTCGACCTGCTCCGGCAGAGGGTGTCTGCGTGGGAGGGATGGGCGGCGCCGTGATATAGCTGCAGCGCGCCGGACAAGTTGTCGCAGTTGAGTGGCGTGCAAATGTATGGCAGCAATGCAACCACCCGTTCGGGCCTTGCACCCGGGCCAACCGGAGCGACGTGGTGAGTCAGCGCCGCGCCGGTTGGGTGTCTGTCGTCCTCTGATACCGCCCGCATGACGTGGGATGGGGCCACCAGTGCCTTGGACGGGGATCGCGTCACGGCGATGGGGTGATCCGGACACCCCGCCGCCCTGCTGGAGGAGGTCTTCGCCATGATCGGTCGCCTGGGTTTTGTCCTCCACCTTGCTGGCTACGGCTTGGCGCTGTTGCTGCTGGTCTCCGGGCTAGTCGTCGCCATGGATTGGTCGGTGGCTCGGGCCGCGCCCTCGCCATGGGCTTTCGCCGGCGCAGCGGTCGTGGCCTTGCTGGCGGGTCGCGCGGCGCGCCACGTGCTGGCTGGACGGTAGCGTGTCTGATCGGCAGATGGAGTGCCGGTGTGGCGCCGGACATCGCGCACAATCGACGCAGGATCGAGGGTCAGGCCGCCGATCGACACGGACACCCTCATGAGCCTGCTGGTGCCGATGCTCGGGCTGGGGGCCTACCGGACCTACGAGAAGGTTAAGGGGTGGCGCGCTGACCTGTGGCGAGGGCCGCTCCCGGCGAGCGGCCCTTACGCTACCCGCCTTGACCACGGCCAAGGGCCTTCATGCCTGAGTTGATGCTCTCTACTATAGAACAGACGGCAAAGACCCGGATGACCGTAAAAGGCCCCTCTGGATTGCATGCGTCGCGTTTACGGAAGCTGTGCGCTTTGACGATGTTCTTCTAGCTATTGTTCATGACAAGACGATTGATGACCTGGATTGGACACAACACAAAAAGGCCGACAAAGTGCGGGTTGTGAAGCTATAGTGGGACGGTAACCTCCGAAGTCAACCTCGGAATATCTTTGCGTCAGGGATCTGCCCGCCTGATGTAAGCGGGCAGATCAAATGTCGTGGTCAGCCCTCCAGGCAGCTGCTCATGAACGTTTTCCGGTCCTCCCCGGTTTTTCCCACTAGACGCCTCGACCATGGCAGTGCCTATGTGCGAAACCGCTTTCCTCCATCGGCGAGGTGACGATGGCCGTCGGGTTGAGGTGTTCGTTCCGCATCCGGTCGACGCCCATGGAAAACCTCGCCAACACGTTGCTCAAGATCAGCTGCAATTGGTAGTTCTTAATTCATTGCTAGTACGATGAGGTGGGGCTAAAGGTGCCCTCGTAGTCTTCCCAAGGATAGACAGATAGGCGCTCTTCTTTCGTTGTCATAAAAGCAATCTGGCATATCACCGTAACTACGTCTTCTAGGTATGAAAGGACGTCTACTTTCCCGCTACCTTCATGAGCGAAGTCATTTCTCTCCTTTTTAAGTCTCACCATGCGTCTCGCTGCGTGGTCAAGCACCAAATTTCCCGGCACGGCGAAGTGCTTTCCAAAAGCCTCACAGGCTTTGTCTAGCTGCACACTATCGCGCAAATCAGCGAAACCTTTCACATCTTCATGCCACGCCTTATTTTTGTTGATGCTTCCCGGGTTAATAATGTCGACGACACTATTCCCATAAACTTCGAGAATCGTAAACAGGTATGATGCGGTAGCTTTTTCAAGTGGAAAGGACCCTATGTTCTCACTAATTGACTCTGGCGCCAGCGGCAAATCTGTTTTTACTATTTTATCGTCATCTTCTTCCTGGGCTGTTCTTATATTTACGGATGTAGCCAGAACACCTGTTCCCGTTATATCATAGTCAACATGCAGTTCTGCTTCAAAATCCTGATAGCTCCTTTCCGCTTTGTTGATTATATATCGATGGATGTCATATGTGGCCTTAATTCGCAAAATCTCTTCAATAGTACTTACAGTTAACTTCAGAACCTGTATTTCTTTATCTGTGAACGTACGCGTCATTTAAACCTCCGGCCACTCGCCATCAAAGAACTAATAAATTAATGAGGGCATCTTTTAATTGTCAAGGTGGTGACGCTGGATGGTTGAACACGAGCGTCACCAAACGGTCAAACTTCGACGAGCGGTGCGCCGTCGCCTAGGCAAAGCGGTCGATCGCAAGGAATGGTGCCACCAACGTCAACAGTGCGTTCGCTGCGACCATCCACTTGATGATACGCAACTGGGTAATGGCTTGGTCGATGTGCCGAGTGGTCATGGACGGGCACCATCTGCCGAGAGATAGGGTGCTGGGGGAGCAGATGCCTTTGCGGCCCCTCTCATACGTCCCGAACCGTCACCCAGCTTTCCAGAAGCTAATGCCCTGTCGCCTGCTGTTCAACAGCATCCGCCAGCCGTTCCACCTCCTGAATCACCTTCCAGAAACGGCGGACGGCGAGATCATGCTGTTCGCTGGGAGGTTGGCCATAGGAGCGGTTCACCGCGACGTCGGGCCAAAGCGCGGCAAGCTTCGCCGCAATGCCGCGCATGCCGGCCGCCGGGATGCTGAAAAGTTCCGCTTCCAGCTCCGCACGCTTGTCATTGCGATCTTCCTCGACCGCAGCATAGGGCTGGCCGCTGGCGGCCAGATCCTCGTGGTGGCGCTCGTTTGCCACGAGCTGGGAGAGGAGGGTGGAGAGCCTGGCGTCGGTTGTCATTTGATTCCTCGACTCGTTACGGGGTTGCAACGCCAAGGGCAGGTGCCTGCTTCCTTGCGCCAAGCCTGTATGAAAATGGGGTTTCAACGTTAGAAAGTGGTAACCTGCTCGTTCTTGACGGTCAACCAAAAAAGGGTAGTCTGACGCCAAAATCTTACAGAGGCGGGACTGACATGTTTGCGTTGCGAGGTGAGCAGATCCGGGCCGGGCGGGCGCTGAAGCGGTGGAGCCGCAAGCAGTTGGCACAGGAAGCAAGCCGCTTTCACCCGGTCTCGGAGGAGACCATTCGGGATTGGGAGGGGATCGACGGCGTGATCAATGCCACAACCGCCCGAGCCAATGCCGTGGTGCGCGCCTTCGATGAAGCTGGAGTGGAGTTGCTTAACCACGGTGCTCCTGGTGCTCGGTTGCGATCGGTTGAGCAATCGTGATGTGAAGACAACGCTAGATCAATTGAATAAGGCCGGTCTTAAGTACAAACAGGACTATTTGTCGCTGGGTGGGACTATTTTTATTGTCTCTGTGACAAATATTATCTTCTTTGACAATCTCATGGTTTGTTGTGTGATAGTGCGTTCATCGTTATTGGCAGTGGAGGCTGATCGTGCGGATCAGTAAAGTTTCATTTCATCTGACAAACTACTACACGCTTATGAAATTCAAGAAAGTGAATATGAAGGAGAATAACAACATAATACGTGATATTGAGGAAGATGCGTTTGAACAAATGGAGCGAGCACTTTCTGTAAAGTCACCAACGCCGGAAGATATTAAAGCACTGTTATTGTTCGTTTATAACCGAAAGCCAAAATGGTTTAAGGGTAACAGGCCTGAATCTCGGGCTCTTCGCTTGATATTGGCTGAAAGCCCTGATTGAGTTTATGGCGGATGGGCGGGCGCCTTCACGGGATCCAATCCACCTCGAAGCGCACCCACCCCTTCATGCCACACTGACCGCATCGAAGGAGCGGGGCCAGCTGGCGCAGGTTCGCGTCTGGCCCTTGCTTCGCGGCGAATTCGAAGGGGTCGAGTTCGGTCTTCCGCTTGCAGGCCTCACACACGACCGTCAGCACGGCGACCGGCCGCACCATGTCGCGGAGCCGGATCGAGTAGAAGGGTAAGACCGTGTTCTTGTTTCGTTCTGACATGGGATGGAGGATGGAGCGGGGCAGGGCGCTGGTCAAGGGCCGGCGCGATTCGGCTCATTGCCCGGCTTTCGTGGTCGTGTAGCCATGCGTTAGCCGCGCTTAACGATGTTCCTACGGTGTAGGAACGCGATAGGGACCGTGATAGAACCTGCGGAGAAAAGCGGTATAAGCATATGATTTTGCTTTGTAATTCACTGTCAAGTTCGAATCTCGTCGGGTCCGCCATTTTTTTCAATGGGTTAGCTGGTCCGGGATTTTGAGGCCTGCGCGCAACTCGCGCGCATCTCAGTCCTGGAGCCGGCCGTCGGGCTTCGGCTGTGGGAGCATCGCGGAGATTCCGCGTTGCCACTCACTCCTTATATAGGGCCATGCGACCCGGTACGCCAGAGCGCTAAACTTCTGCTGCAGGCGGTGGTCTCGCACGCGTTCAGCGCCGCACCCCAGCCAGCCACTCTCGGGTTGTAGACTTCAGAGCCCTTCGACCGCATCCGCTTCACTCTCGCCCAAGGTGTCGAGAGGGATGTTCTCAGCCTGGTGTGTGAAACCAATGTTCTCCGGACGATCTCCGGTTTCCCGGCCTGCCTTGCGCACCGCGTCGCGTAGCATGAGTTGGTGCTCCGGCAGCAGCATGGAGCGTCCGTGGACCAAAGCGGCCTGCCATTTCGGGCCGCGCTCCCAGGCTTCGAGCCAAGCGTCCAACAAGTCATGATGGCGACGCCCTAGGGTCAGCGCCTCGATCAGCACGCCGGCTTGGTGGATATCCTTGTCGCGCTTGGCTTGCCCATTGTTGTCGGTGCGTCTGCGCGTCGCGACGATCAGCTTGTGCAGCGCGTATCGCTCGGGTGCTGGGACGCGCACCGGGATCCCCGCCTTGTGCAGCAGCACGCTGCGCACCGGGTTGTGGAGCAAGTAGTCCAGGAAGCGGAGTCGCACGGCCGCAGCGCCGCCGAGCGCCGGCATCTGGGCTGGCTCGCTCTGGGTCAGGAACTCGACCTCAATGTTCCTCGCCCGATATTTGGTGGCGAATCGGCCATCCATCTGGTGCGGAATCTCTTGGAAGGAACTTTCCACAGACCGCAGCACGTCGAGGACCGGTGGCAGACTGTCTTCCACCAGCAGCGAGATCGAATGGAACTGCGCTACATCGATGTCCGTCGTCATCAGGGCCGGCATCGGCGGCAGCACGCCGATCAGCCCGGCATAGGTCTGGAAGGCGACCGTTCCGACCAGGACGCAGCGGAGCCGGAAGGCCCCCGCCCGCCACAGCGCCTCCACCACCTCGCCAACCACCGGATCAGGTGTCGGCAGGCCCGCCGCCTTGAGGGCGCCGACCATACGCCGCCGTTCCCTGAAGCTGGACTTGATCTGGTGGAAGCGCTCGACCCGCTGGGTGACGGCGTCCTCGCGCGCCGGGCCGACGTAAGTGACATACTTGGCTCCGGCCTGCCGGTAGTAGCCGTTATAGTACCAGTACTCCTGACCGTTTCGTCTCCGCTTGGAGAAGGAGCCATTCTCCGGATAGGCCTCATCGAACTCGGCATCGAGGCTCCGCTGCTCGACCTCGGCGAACATGGTCTGAATCGGCAAACTGATCGTGTCGAGCATGGCGGCATCTCGCCTGTGTTGGTAAAGGGAGAGTTATACCAACACAGGCAAGTTGTCATGTGTGCCGCTCGCTCATGAGCACCGCTGTGCGCATCAGCTGGTGCCCCGTCGGCTTCCACGCGCGTAGCGCTGGAAGGGCATCGCTCATGTCCGGCGTCGGCCGCCCGCGCTGGCGAAGCCATGTAGCCGCATCTGCAGCGCCGAGCGTCAGCTGGCGCGCCACTTCCAGGACGGCATCGGCACTACATGGTGGCGGGTCCGAGCCCTCTTCGGCTACAATCCGGAAGCCCTGTGGCTCACGAGATGTCGCCACGTACAGCCAGACTTTCTCCGGCGGCAGGTGCGGCAACATCTCAACGATCGTCAATGCGACATCGAATGGTTCTGTATCGTAGCTCATCACCAGGCTGCGTATCAATCTGGCCTCCCTCGGTAGTCGAGCATCATGTATCCTGCTGTCCGAGCATCATGTTGTAACTGCGTGGCGGTGCGGGGATGGCCATGATTGATGTCGGTGAGATCGTCGTCATTCTCGGCGACCAACGATTGTTCGCGGGTGTCGACGGCGGCCGGATTGTTGACGCATGGACTGTCAACGCCCTCGGTTATTCATCGCGCGCGGAGGAAGAGGTGCGCGCAGCCATTGAGCGGATTGACGGTTCACCGATGTTCCTCCGTAATTCTGGCGGGGCGCGTCCTCGCGAGCTGTCGAGCCACGAGCGGATGTGGGCCTTGTCGCAGTTGCGCGCGCGTCTGGTCCTCGCGAAGATCGACCGGGAGGCCGCGGCGCGCCATCCCGAGCAGACAGCAGAGATTGAGCGGATGCTCGGTGAGCGCGACGGGGCTGGCCTGGACTGATCCCCAAAGATATGCCCCGCCGGGTGCCGGCGGGGCTAGTAGCCGTACGATGACGCGATGCCGGTGGCGCTGCGCTCGTCGGGTTGATATGGGTCTCACTCGCGCCGGCGGTCGTCCAGCATCCGCGGAATGTCCTCGGCACGGAGTGCCGACGCCTTGACCATGTCGAGGCCGCGGATCGTTGAGGCCAGCGCAGTCTTCTCGATCCGCGCCTGCGCTTGCGCCTCTGTCTCGCCATCGCGGATGTACGCGTCGGCGCTGAGATCGGCGTTGCTGAGCATCCAGCCGTCCGGCTCGTGCGTCAGGGTCCAGCCGCCGCCGATCGCGATCATCCGCCCCCCGAAGCCGATCCGGCTGGGGCGGCCCAAGCGCTCGCGGGACTCGTGCAGCTTCGCAACGCGCTCGATCTCTGCCGCGGCGGCCGCGGCGACCTCGCTGCTGATCCGCCTTCCGGCTGACTTCTTCGACGGCTTCGCGGCTGGCGCCCTGGCCGGCGCCCTGGCCGGCTTCTTCGGTCCTTCCCGCTCAAGCGAAGCCCTGAGAGCCTCTGTGGCCGCCGCTTTTGTCGGCGCGCTTGGGATTGTGGTCTCCGGCGGCTCAGAGGGGCTCTGTGCGGGCTTGGCCTTTCGGGGCCCATTCGGCCGCTCTGGCGCCGCGGCGCGGGAGGCTGCTGCGCGGGCGATCAGGTCGGCGCGCTGCTCGGTCGGCAGCTCGCCGAGGAGCCAGAGCATCGCCCTCGCGGCCGGAGGAGCGCTGCGCGCGTGCGGCGTGCTCCCAGGGGACCGGTCGGCAGAGCACCAGCGCCAGACGGTGTTGCGGCTCACGACCTCGCCGCCAGCGAAGGCACTCAAGAAGTCAGCGAGGTCCTGCTGCTCTAGCCCGAGCCGCTCCAGCGCGTCGGGCACGTTGATCTTGATCGCGCTCATGATCAGGCCCTCGCGAGTATGTCGATGATGTTCCGGCCGTGCCGCTCGATGAGGCTGTCGTAGAGCCAAGCCTGCGATGTGACTGCGGCAAGCTCGCCGCGCAGCGCGCGGATTGAGTCGGCGTTCCGCATCCGTGCGTGCGCCGACGCCGAGATCTGCTCCAGCCGCCAGGCGATAGCCGCGCGCTCACGGTCGATGCCAGCGAGGATGCGCGCCGCGGCCCGTCGCGCGATGCCGGCCGCGAGGGCCTCAATATGATCGTCCTCGTCGCGAGTCTCTGGGCGGTCGGCGCGCCCGCGGAACGCCTCGGCGGACCAGTAGGGCAACTGCTGCCCGGCGCCGACGAGATCGAGCTCGACCATGCCGCCGACGTCGGACGCCAATAGGAACGTCCGGCGGCTCAGGTTCACGCGCTCAAGTGCGGCGACGACATGCGGCGCAATGGCGTCCGGATACTGCGCGGCGATCTCAATGCTCAGCGTGTCCATGCCCACCTCCTCGCCTATCCTCAGTCCTCCGGCGGATCAGGGCGGCATGGCGCCGCTTTCTGATCATTATTAAGTCTACAAATGGGAGACCGTTGCCGTCGAGCACTTCCTGTCTACCAATGGGAGGCAATTTATCGCCTGCGCGCCGAAAAGTTTCCCGATGGGAGACTAAACGCGGGGCGCTACGGTCGTCGCTGCTGGTTTGCGGTCGTTGTGCGGCTGGTTCGCGGTCGTTGTGCGGCTGAAGCGCTGCGCTTCTGATGGAATTTCACAAAATCCAAGCTATTCTTCCATGGGCAGCCCGATGATTAGTAGCATCTAATCTGATATTTGCGTGTATTTAAGAAAAACCCCTATGTTGGCACGATTAGGGGTTTCATGAGTGGCGACTGCAGGAGCGCGGAGTCCGTTATCAACGAAAGCGGCCGCCCGGAGTGGTCCGGGCGGCCGTTGCGGTGCGATTTGCCGTGAAATCAGCGGGTGCGGCTGGTCGGGTCTGTGCCGAAGCTGCGGGCGGCTCGCTGGAGTGCGTTGTGATGCGCGTCGTTGTCGCGCTGCTCTTTCGTGCCAGCGGAACGGATCGTGGCGATCGCCCGCGCCATCTCATCGGCCTTCGCCCGCTCGCGGTCCCTGGCGCGGAGCTCGCTCACCGCGTGCCCGAGCTCAAGTTCGCGTTGCGTCGCCTCTTCGAGCGCCCGCCTAGCGGTGGCAAGCTGCCGCTCCGCGTGCTCGGCGCGAGCGATGGCCTCGCGGAGCTGCTCGCGCAGACGCTTCGCGATGTCGATCAGCTTGCGCGCCCTCCGGCTGGCCGCCGCGCGAATGCGTTCGATCATGTCGAGGGCGCAGCGCAGCGCGTGCGCGGTGCGCTCACCGGCTCGATTGAGCCCGGCCTGGGTCACACGCGGTCGCCGCTCGCCGGGGGACCTGGCGAGGATAACCGGCTCCAGGCCGGCTCGCGCGCGGTGCTCGTTCTTGACTTTCTCCCACCACGCGCGGAGGCTTCTGGTCGGGCCCTTGCCCTTGAACTCAGAGACGTTCAAGTGCGGCCGCAGCGTCTCGGAGTTTCGGTCTATCCAGGCGACATGCGCGTGCCAGTTCTTCGACTTCGGCCGCCTGCCCGGCGAGGCCGCAGGCTTGGCCTCGTTCGCGTGGATCGCAACGAGGTACGGGCAGACGCCGCCGGTCACCCGGTCAACCCATGCCTGCACCATGGCGACGTTCTGGGCCTGGCTCAGGTCGTGATCGAGGCCCAGGTGGGCCTCCTCCATTGCGCGGGCGTTGATCCGTAGCCGCCCGGCGAAGTCGAGCCACGCCCGCGTCGCCTCCCTCGCGTCTCCGGCCTTCGCCGGCGGGAGGCCACCGCCAGTCCAGACGGCCACAACCTCCTCGCTGCCGCGTGCGTCGTATCGCAGCGCATCGTACACCTTCTTGTCCCAGCCGTCCGTCGACTTGCTGACGTGGCGGTGCCTGAAGTGCTTGCTTGCCATGGTGCGCTCCTCCCATCTCCGTGGGTGGGCCTGCTTGGATGTGGTGGAATCCGGTGCTACACGCCACTTACCGGCGATCCCATTTGTCGATCCGTGCAACCGGAGGGCCAAGATGAATCACGTCGCCCAACTCGCCGCTGATTGCCGCGATGCCGCGCTCACGTCGCCGCTGATGCGCATGTGACGCAATCTGCCGGCTCAAGGACGAGGAACCGATGGCATTGGACGACGAGATGGTTGCGCCGCGCTGGGGCAGGTATGTGATGGATGCCCGCGCGGTACTCATGGCTGTCGCGGACCCGTCGCGCTGCATGATCCGCACGGTCGCTCGGGCGATCCACATCGACGCCGACGAGGCCGGCTTGGCGATCGGGGAGGCGATGCGCGCGGCGTCGCGCGAGGTGCCTTAGGTTTACGAGGGCCTACGACCGCTCATCTGATCCGACTTCTCAAACGGGGGCCCGACGCAATGGGCGGCCTTCGTCTGGAGTGATCTGTATATTGGTTCACCGATTCCGCTTATAGCGGCCCCAGCTCAGTTCGACGCACATAACACAGCGGTCCGACTTTGACCGCGTGATTGCGCATGTCTTCAATCTATGCATTGACGGCTTAAATCTAACTGTGGATGTGCTATACGATCAATAGCGAGGAGATAATCTGGCCCAGAATACCCATGGAAACCTCCGACCGTATCGGAGCATAATGCTCAGGCCGATGATGTAGCGCAAATGACGCCTGAACCGCTTATCGCCCTCGTACTGCCCTGATCGCAAGAAGGGCAGCAGGCAATTTTTCGATCAACTTGCGATGTGCAGCAATAATCCGGTCGGCGTTCTCTGGCGTCATATCCTCAAGTGTCTCATCAGCCAACTCGCGCTGCCGCTCGGTGAGCGGTAGAGAAGCCATCGCCTCCTTCACCGCCGCCTTCCGCTCATCGTCAAGCATGATCGCCTCTATCGTGCGCCGACCATGGCATTATAGTTTGACGATGCAGCATGTCCAGCAGCCTTGGCAATCACGTTCCATGGGTGGAACGGGAACCTGGCTGATGTCAATCTTTGTTCCCATAACCGACGAACGCGCCCTCCAGCTTGGTGCCCATGCCGGCGCATGCGGCTCAGGCGCGCGAGCGAAGTCCCACCCACGTCCGCCAAAGCGGTTCAGCGACGGCGAACGGCAGGCGCTCGACCAGCCGCCCGGCGACGTGGCGCCAGAGCGGGGCGGCATTTGGCCAAGCATCGGCTACACGCGTCAGGCCGTCCGCCAGCTCGGCGACGGCCTCCGCCAGCGATGGCCGCTTCGCCAACGCTCCCAACGCCTCGAGCAGGCGCTGTGCCGCCTCGACGGCGGGAGGCGCAACCTGCGCCTCGTCGTCCATCGGCAGGATGGGACCGCGATGACGAAGCGCTAGCGCCTCCGCGGCCACCATGAGGCAGTCTCGGAACCGGTGGGCGGGCTCGTTCCCGATCCGGGCTGCAATCCCGGCGGCGATCTGCAGCACGAAGCTGCCGGCGCGATCGGGCTCGGTCGCGAGCGCCGTGACGTCGAGCCTGGCAATGGCCTCGGCGAGGTTGGGACATGCCGCGATGCGGTCGAGACCAGTGAAATGGACGGAGAGCCAGCCGTCCGCCTCTTGCGGCCGCGCGAGCACAGCGGCGCGTGCCATTTCCCCCACCTCGCCGACCCGCGGCCATCCGGCACCGGTACCGGCAACGGCCTCGAGCAGAGCGTCCGGCCGCTGGCCGAGGAACGAACCGAACGGCACCTCCAGGCCGCGCGTGTCGCGCAGCAGCGAGGGGAGCAGGCCGCATCGGTCCCCCTCCGTCCAGCCCAACGCGGTCTCCAGGTGCGCGCGCCGTTCCGGCGCGAGCAGCAGGGCATCTTCCGCTCCGAGCGCCGACGCCAAGCCATTGGCGAGCAGCGCGGCGCCGTCCAGCATAACTTCGGGGTTGAGGATCGAGTCGTCGAAGCCGGCCTCTATGGTCATCACCCGCTCCAACCGTCGCGAGCTCGGCGTCGATTTGAGGAACTCGGCGATCGCTTTCCGCGTCGCTCCGGCAGCCAGAAGGGCATCGGTCACCTGATGCGCGTGGGTCCAGATCAGTGCCAGACGGTAGGCTCCATTCAGCTGCCGCCAGCTGGGCTCGTCGGCGGGCCGCCCCGCCGTCCAGCGCAGGAGGGCAACGAAGGAGTCCCCAGCCTCCGCCCAATCGGCGAGCAGGCGGTCGAGTTCGGCGACCAAGCTGGCATGGCTGAAACGGCGCATCAGCGCGAGGACATGCAACCGTCCAAGCGGGGCGGACGACTCCTCCGCGAGCACACCGAGGGCGCGGTTCCGCTCGTCCGGCGCAAGGCTGGCGAACCCCGCCACGACGGCGTCGGGCGGCGGAATTGGCAATCCGGCGAGGCGCCGAACTGCCTCGACCGGGCCGAGTTCTTCAACGAGGGTCCGCGCCGCTTGCGCTAGAGCGTCCGCCGGCGATCCAGCGGTGGGGTCGAGGCGCAGGTGGCCCAGCAGGTCGGTCGCATCCGGAGGCGCGAGCTTGAGTTGGTCATGCTCCTCAAGGGCCATTCGGCGTTGGGCGCGTTGGCAGATGACGCTGCGGTCTCGGTGCTCCATGAGAAGCCGCATCCGCGTGGCCGCCGAGGGTTCGGCCGCGACTGCGGCGATCAGGGCGGCGCGTTCGGCGGTGGGGCGGTCGAACCACTCCGGATGCTTCTCCAGGAAGCGTCGGCGCAGGGGCTCGCTACCCGTCAGAGCGCCGAAGGCTGGATCCGCGGCGATGGTGCAGCGTAACCCACCGGTCACGGCGATGGAGCCGGCTGAGCCCATGTTACGGGACGACACAAGTCGGACCTGGGTTTTGCCGTCGGCCGACGTCAAAGCCGCGGTGTTGCCGCAGCAGACACGCGCTACCGCGCCCCAGAACGCCTCGACGTCGAAATCGATGCCGTTGAGCGTAAGTAGCGTCCGGATGCGCAGGTCGATGGCATTGGCGAAAACGCTGTTGGCGTGGAGCCGCAACCGGATCGCGTCGGGGAGGATGGCTACGAAGCGAACCAGGAAGTCCTTCCAGAGTCGGAGCTCATCCTCTCCGGGCGGGGCGGATTCGGACTCCGGGGCCGTCTCCAGCAGGCCGGCGAGCGATTGCGCGAGCGAATCTGCCGCCGCTTCGACGAGATCGGGGTCGGTATCGAGCACTGGAGCCAACACGCGGCTCTCCAGCCACGCCATGAGCGCGCGGCAACGGCGCTGTACAGCGCCGTCGCGCACCGCGAATAAGCTGATGGCCTGGGCAACCGGCGAGGCGAGGAGCTGAACGGCCAGGCTGCGCACTTCTTCTTCGCCGCCGGCAAGCGGCATGCGCGCGAACCTCTGAGCCCTAAGGGCTGACCAAGCCCAGTCGGACCACGCCTCGCAGGTCGTGATGTCGAGGTCCAGACGCTTCCAGATCGCCAGGAGCACCTCGTCGAACAACCGCAAGGCGCGCAGCACCAGCGGCAGTTCCCCGTGCGGTCCGCGGACGGCCGTCGGGGCTGGCAACGACCAGAACGGCTCGAGCTCAAGCGTGTCGGCGAAAGACTGCCGCAGCGTGCGCAGGGCGGGCGTCTCGATGACGGCGCCGGCGTCGATGCGGGCGGCGGCCAGGTGGTGCAGCGCCTCGTCGGTGGTCACCGGCAGGAAATGCGCCCGTGCCCGACGGAGCCGTAGGAGGAACGCGAAGTGGCGCGGCGCGTCGATGATGCTGGCTGCGCGGAGCGCGGAAAGGATGTCGCCGACGCCGACGATGAGATGTCCCTGCGCCTCCGCATACCGGCTGAGGAAACGGTCATCGATCCACAGCGTGGCGGCTTCGCCGGCTGGGATGTGCAGCAGTTCGCGCAGGCACAATTCGACCGCGGACCGACTGCCGGCCGTATCCTCGTCCTCGTCGGCGAGGCGACGGCGCGCCGGCAACAGCCGCCATTGTCCGGCCGTCACGCGCGCGGCAACCCGCTCCCGCAAGTCACGCAGCCGATCGGCCAACCGTCGGCGCTCCTCAAGGGTCGCGAGCGCGGCGGCCGCATCATCGAGGTAGCGGAAATCGACCCGGACGTCGAAGCTGGTCAGCGTCTCCTCCAGAGCGCCGGAGACCGCGAGCGATTCCAAGGCGTCGCCTTCGAAATCGAGCTGATCACCGAGCGTCAGGCGTTGCCCAGCGGCGTTGGGCTCCAGCCTGGCGACGACTTCGGCGTACCGTTCGGGATCGAGCCGCCCGCTCGCCAGAAGGGCGTCGGCGACCGCCCGGAGCGGTACGATGCCGGCGTGGTTCGGCTCGATCAGCGGTTCCTCCTGGGCGTCGAAGCCGTGCACCACCCGCCACGCCCGGCGTGCGCCCACCGCTGCCGGCCCATCGGTCGCGGTCGACCGCGCGCGGCTGGCCGCCACCGCCCGCCGGATGGCGTCCTGGGCGGCAGCGCGATCAGGTTGGTGGGCGAGCGCCTCGACCTCGAGATGCGCGATGGCCTGCGGCAGAGCGGATGGCAGGTAGAGCGGGGCTCCCGTGTCGTCCAGCACGTCGAGCAGTCCGATGCCGTGGGCCAGCAGCAGCGCCGTGGTGTCGATGTGCAGCGGGGCGGCAAATGGGAAGCCGAGTGTTGTCGGCACGGCGAGACGGCCGCCGTATTGGATAAGCAGCGGGGGGCGGCGGGGCTGAGCGATCGCCTCGTCGGTACCGGTTCGGCAGAACAGATCGGCGAAGCCGGGCCCCATGGCAGGAGCGATAATGTGCGCTGGGATCTCGCCGCGGGCGTGCCGACCGGCCGCATCCTCGGCCCGCCGGCGGGCTTCGGCAAGCCACTTGGGAAGCTCCAGCGCGTCGAGCGCCCACACCGGGCCAGCCGGGTCGGCGGCGGCTAGGCGAGCCAGCTCGGCGGACAGTCGGCGGATGATGCGCTCGTCGGCAAGGCGCAGGCTCTGGCCCAATGCGGCGGGGATAGCGGCGTCGGGCAGGCCCTGCTCGACGGCGTGCTCCAGGAGGCGGCGCGAAGTCGCCGGCGCGACCGACGCCAAGCGGCCGGCCCACTGCACGGCGTACTCCCCCGACAGGGCCGACAGGACGGCGGGGGTGCGTATCGTCAGCTCCGCCAGCGTGAGATTGCCTACCTGTAGGGCGAACTCGGCCTGTCGGATAAGATCGCCGGGCTCGCCGCTGATCAGAGCCAGCTCCTGGGCGTCGCGCAGCGCGCCGGCGATGTCGCCGGACAGCCAGAGGGCGGCGGCGCGCAGACGGTGCAGGTCGTTCGGAAGGATGGCAACGCCGCTGGCGTCCTGGTACGCCTCGATGAGCTCGATTGCATGGTCCGGCGCTCCGGTGTTGCCGGCGATGAAGGCGGCGAGGCGGATGGCTTCCGGCGTGGCAATGTGCTTAGCGAGCGTGTTGATGTGGGCGCGCAGCTCTGCCCAACGGTTGGCTTCCGCTAGGGCCCGGCTGGCCGGCAGAAGGAGTGGCCGATGCTCCGCGTCGTCGGCCAGCCGCGCGAGGAGGTCTGCCACCGGTCGCCAATCGCCAGCGTTTAGGGCCTCATCCAAGGCCTGCGCGAGTCCTGCTTGCGGCGCCTCGGATCGGTCTTTCGGGGCGACCGCGAGCCGGTCCCGCCAGAAGCGGAGCAGAGCCGCGTCCTCGCGCTGTGTGAATCGCCCGGCGTGGCGGTCGAGGAGGTTGCGGGCGTCGTCCGTACGACCTTGGTCGAGTTCGATCCACACGGCCGCGATCAGATGCGCCGCCTCGCCGTCTCCGGCGGCGAGAAGACGGTCTAGCGCCTCCAGTGTTGCCGGGCGGTCGAAGGGATAGTCGCGCGTCAGCGACCAGGCGATGGCGCCCCAATGCGTCGGCTCGCGGTTCAGTAGCTCGGCCGCGTAGTCCGCCGCCGCGGCCGGACGGTGCCGGCGCGCAGCAAGGGTGGCCAGCCGCCAAGTCTCCGCGACCCGCCGTTCCTCTTCGTCGAGCGGCGCTTCCAGCCAGCCGACGAACGCCTGGTCGGCTTCGGTGAGCAAGCGCCGGGCGGTCTCGTCCTCAAGGATGAGCCCCGGATCGATGGGGTTGGGCGCGCGCAGCGCGGACGGCGGCACCGCCCTCGACACGGCTAGGGCGTAACGGACCCGCCCGCCTGTCTCGCGGACGGCGGCCCAGGAGGGCTCGAGCCGCTCGGCATCGCGGACCGCCGCAAGGGCGCCGTCGCGGTCGTTCCGCTCCAGCGCGAGCAGCGCACGAAGACGGCTGGCCTCGGCATGCGGAGCGGCGGTCGCCGACCAGCCCTCGAGAACGGTGCCGGCCTCGTCGAGGCGTCCGGCTACGATGAGCAGCCCCACCTGGAGGTGGACGCCGTCCGGGCTGACTGGGTTTCCGAGGACGGCGAGCGCCTTCTCAGGGCCTTCGCGACGCAGCCCGATGAGCGCCCGCAGGCGAGGCTCGTCAGGAGGTGGACAAAGCCGGTCCGCCTCGTCCGCCAGGGCTTCGGCTGCGACGAGATCGTCCAGCCGAAGGCGGCAGGACGCGCTGAGGCGCAGCACGCGGGCTTGGACGTCGGCTCCCAGAACCGCCCAGGTCTGCGGGTCCGTGCGGATCGTTGTCAGATCGTCTTCGGCGCTTCGCCCGTCGCCTCGGCGGATGCGATCAATGGCGCGTTCGATGCGGGGCGGAACAGTGCCGGCGAGAAGCCGTTGCAGTTCGACCGTCTGCGAGGCGAGGAGGGCGTTGACCAATCCGCCGCCGGTCATGCCGGCCATTTCCAGGGTCTCGCTGCCGCAGATGCGTGTTGCGTGGTACGCGCCGATGTACTGAACGACAATTGGCCGGTGTGGGCGTAGTAGTTCCTGCAGACGCCCCGGGTGCCAAACCTCGTAGTCGACGCCCAGCTTTTTGAAGCGTTTGAACTCGGCGCGGATGGCGTTCTGCATCTGCGTGGTGTCGGTGCGCGCCGCAGATGCGAGGACGAAGCGCCGAACGCCTTGCGGCTTCCACAGATCGTCCCAGTGCTCCAGGAACTCGTCGGAAAATTTCTTGATCTGCCAGTTGGCGTGTTTTCGGTAGCACTTGCAGGATATGACCTCGACGCCATCGCCGGCGGCACGGTCGGCGATGATGTCGATGCCGTACTGCTTCTGCCCAGGTGTCCCGTAGAAGTCGGCGTTACGCAGGTGCGCTTCTTTGTCGAACAGCGCTCGGGACATCTCTTCGAACTGCCGGTCGTCCATCTCAAAGAAGTTCGGCGGCGCGTAAGGGTTCGGGGAGGGCTGGACGGGATGGTCGGGCATACGTGCAACTTACTTCAACCCGGCGTGGTCGGGAAGGGTGGCGAGAGGATCGGGGACTGCAACCATGCGAACGAGGCGTTTCGCCGCATTCCCCAGGACGCATATGGTACACGTGGAACGTCGAGAACGACCGCTGGGTGGCCTCTTCGCCAACGCCACTGCGTGGGCACTGCGGCCGCACTTGGACGCTTGCCGTCGTCCTTTCCGGAAGGGCTACGTGCTCGGCGTTGCGAGCACGGCCCAATTCAATTCCTGGGACAAGCCACGTGTGGTGGCGGGCACGGCCGAGACGATCGCGAACAGCTTGTCCGAGGGTGAATGGCTCCGCCTCTCGGCCGGCGAAGGCACCAAAGGGCCGCGCCTGTTCGAATGGGCCTACCTGGAGTTGGCCGACCTCGATCCCGAGGAGCTCGGAGCGCCGCCCGGCTTGGGTATCTGGACGCGGGGCCTGCTGATCCGGCGCCGGCCCGCCGACGGAGAACTGGCCTTCTTCACGACATGGTGCCCCGTCGGCACCTCCCTGGACACTCTGGTCCGGGTCGAAGGGCGGCGCTGGGCGATCGAGGATGCCTTCGAGACGGCGAAGAATGAACTTAGGTTGGACCATAACGAGACCCGGAGTTGGCACGGCTGGCATCGCCACGTCTCGTTGGTCATGCTCGCCTTTGCCTTGCTCGCCGTGATCCGTCACAAGGCGGAGACGGTAACCGCCCCCCAAAAAACGATGCGCAAAGAAACCCCGCCATGGTCCGATGGTCGATACAGGAGATCAGGCGGGTCGCCAACCGTCTGGCCCTGCGCCACATCGAACCTACCTTCGTGATCGCATGGTCCGTATGGAGGCGATGCCACCAAGCCGTCGCTAAGGACGCTCACATCAGGCAAAGGGCGCAACTGTAATGCTAGCTGGCGGGTTGACGAGACCTACGTGAAGGTGGGCGGCAAGTGGGCCTACCTGTACCAAGCTGTCGACAAGCATGGCAACACCATCGACTTCTATCTCTCTCCCACGCGCAATACCGCCGCCGCCAAGCGCTTCCTGTCCAAGGCGTTGAACGGCTTGAGGAAGTGGGAGACGCCGACGGTCATCAATACCGACAAGGCGCCAACTTATGGGCCGGCCTTGGCGGAGCTGAGGCCGAGGGCAAATGTCCCGAGGCGACCGAGCACCGGTATGTCAAGTATCTGAACGATGTGGTCGAGGCCGAGCACGGCAAGCTGAAGCAACTGATCCGGCCGGTGCGAGGTTTCAAGACCCTGAAGACGGCCTACGCGACGATCAAGGGATTTGAGGTGATGCGGGCGCTCCGCAAAGGCCAAGCGTCCAGCTTCAACATCACCCGCGACATGCAGGGCGAGGCGCGCTTCGTCGAACGCGCCTTCAACGTCGGACCTAGCGCGCTCGCCGGGGCCGTCCAGTTCATCAGCCAGCAGCTCGAAATACAGGACGCATAGCATCGGCGGTGATGCTCAGGACCATCATTTCGCGCCTGCCGGCTAACTTTGCATCAGAGCCTGCGGGAGAACTCAGAAACGGCGACCATCTCAGTCCCCCAGGACTCGACATGATCGCACCCATAGCTTTTCGGATAGCCGCTTGGCATACCCTTCTCCATATTAACATGCTGCCGGTGAAATATCGCATGAACAGGAATTACAGCGGTGGTGTCATTGCTCAACTTCTACCGACCAGACAGGACATCCGAGTTAATCATTATCAGAACTCTGCATACAATAATATGATGATTCGAATTGAATCGGCTTGAGCCGGCTTTTTGTCTTATGAATTTATAGATGTGTTTCTAATATTTTGATACTCTGATGGCATTGAGCAAGAGGTACACCGACTGGAAGAAGATAATTAGTTTTGTTGAGAGATGTCAGATAATGCGGTATGCTGGGATCATCGAGGTGCGTACCTGTCACTGTGCTGTGAATATGGCATTTTCTGTAGTTTTCTAAATAACGACCGCGAGCTATCATTTTTTGAAATTCGCATTCAGTCGATGAAATAAAATCTTTTTTTCATTGAATTTTCACAAGTCATTATCGGAAGAAAAGATTTTAATAAAATTATTTTACAGAACATTATCGATAAGTTGGCCCTAAGAAATTGACTGGATTGTCAGAGTGGTTAGCGGCGGGCAGGAAGAGCTTGCCTATAACCCTGGTCAAGAAACGGTTGTACCGTATTCATCGTGGGGGCGAAAAATGGCAGTCGCCGTCAGCTATCCTGGAGTCTATATCCAAGAGGTTCCGAGCGGTGTTCGGACCATCACGGGGGTATCCACGTCGATTACTGCCTTCGTCGGCCGGGCCGCTGCGGGGCCAGCGAACGAGCCGCAGATGCTCACCGGGTTCGCCGACTACGAGCGCCGGTTCGGCGGCCTCGCCCTCGACTGTCCGATGAGTTACGCGGTGCGCGATTTCTACCTCAATGGCGGCGCCATGGCTCTCGTCGTCCGCGTCGTGCATGACGACGCGCGGGCGGCTGCGATTACCTTGCCCAGCGGCAGTCCAGGGGAAGATCTGGTGCTCACGGCGTCTAGCGCCGGGGACTGGGGGAATCGGCTGAGCGCCGCCGTCGACTACGACACCGACCGCACGCTCCCGCGAGCCTCCCCGCCGGCCGTGGACGAGACACGCTTCAACCTCACCGTCCGCTACCAGCCGCGGGCGGGCCGCGACGAATTCAAGATCGAGTTCTTCCGCACGGTGTCGACGGACCCAGCCGATTCACGCTTCCTGCCGCGGGTATTAGAACGCGAATCGGCCTACGTCCGCGTCTCCGGCGAGATGCCCGCCTTCCGGCCGTTGTCGAACGTCGTGGTTTCGGGAACGACTCAGACCGTCGACTGGGTTGACGTCGTTGCCGAGGTTGACGGAGGGTTCGACGGCAGCGATCTCGATCCGGCCGACGTGATCGGTGAGCAGGGGCCGAAGACGGGGATCTATGCTCTCAACCGTGCCGACCTCTTCAATATCCTTTGCATCCCACCGCTCGCGCGCGACACGGCATCGTTTCCGTCCACCTATGCGGCAGTGGCGACGGATGTGTATCAGGCGGCCCTGGCGCTATGCGTTGAGCGGCGCGCGGTCCTGATCGTCGACCCCGATGCCGCCTGGGCCGCCTCGATCAACGGGGCCGTCGAAAACGCTATCGACGGGCGCAACGATCTCAACCTCACCGGCCCCGCCGCGCGCAACGCCGCACTCTATTTCCCGTGCGTCAGGATGGTTGACCCTCTGCGGAACAGCCGCGTCGACACCTTTGTGCCGTCCGGCATGATCGCCGGGATCATCGCGCGGACTGATGTCACTCGCGGCGTCTGGAAGGCGCCGGCCGGCCTCGACGCCGCGCTCGGCGGCGTGCAGGACCTTCAGGTCAACCTCAATGACCTCGAGAATGGGCAGCTCAACCCGCTCGGCATCAACTGCTTGCGCTCGTTCGGCGTCAATGGCCGCGTGGTTTGGGGAGCACGCACCTTGCGTGGAGCAGACGCGAGCGCCGACGAATACAAGTACCTTCCAGTCCGCCGCCTCGCCCTTTTCCTTGAGGAGAGCCTCTATCGCGGTACGCAGTGGGTCGTCTTCGAGCCCAACGACGAGCCGCTCTGGGCACAGGTGCGGCTCAATGTCGGCGCCTTCATGCAGGGGCTCTTCCGGCAGGGTGCTTTCCAGGGCGCAACGCCGAGGGATGCCTACTTCGTCCGTTGTGACCGACAGACGACAACGCAGAACGATATCAATCTCGGCATCCTCAACATCGTCGTCGGCTTCGCGCCGCTCAAGCCCGCCGAGTTCGTCGTGATCCAGGTCCAGCAGATGGCTGGACAGATTGCCACCTGATCAGCGAGGCATTCCGATGGCCCAGTTCAGTGTCAATGCGACGCGGTTCGACCCATACAAGAACTTCAAGTTCCGCGTGAAATGGGACGGCCGCTATGTCGCCGGCGTCTCCAAAGTAGGGGCGCTGAAGCGCACCACCGAGATGGTGGAGCATCGCGAGGGCGGCGATCCGTCGACCAGCCGGAAGTCGCCCGGCCGCACGAAGTACGAGGCGATCAGCCTTGAGCGTGGCGTGACGCACGACATCGAGTTCGAAGTGTGGGCGAACAAGGTCTGGAACTACGGATCCGGTCGCGGCACCGAGGTCTCGCTCAAGGACTTCCGCAAGGACATCCTGATCGAGGTCTACAACGAGGCCGGCCAGCTCGCGCTCGCCTATAAGGTCTATCGCTGCTGGGTGTCGGAGTTCCAGGCGCTGCCCGACCTCGACGCGAACGCGAACGCCATCGCGATCCAGTCGATCAAGCTCGAGAACGAAGGTTGGGAGCGTGACTACGACGTCGCCGAACCGTCCGAGCCGTCCTACAACGAGCCTCCGGTCTGAGCGGGGGCTTGCGAACGATGCGACCGCTCTCTGCCGCTACGATATTGTCGATCTGGGAACGGGGCGCCACCCGCCGCCCGGTCGACCGTGCGGCACTCCTCACCGCTTGGGCGCGACCAGACATTCCGCCGGCGGCGGTTGGCGACCTTTCCCTCGGAACCGTCACCCGCGCGCTTCTCGACCTGCGCATTGCGACATTTGGGCCCCGCCTCTCGGTCGTTGTCGATTGCGAATCGTGTGGCGAAGGGCTGGAGCTGACGCTCGACGCGCCCGCGCTCGTCGATCCTGCGCCGCAGCCGGCGGGCGAGATCAGGATTGGGGACTGGCGCGTGCGGCCACCGAGCCTGGCCGACCTTGCGGCAATCGACGGCGAGACGGACACCGAGCGAGCCGTCCGAGGGCTCCTCGCGCGCTGCCTCGTTGCGGGCAACGGTGGTGCGGTCGATGCAGCGACGCTTCACGAGATCGAGGCGGCGCTCGATGCACGGGAGCCCGATGCGGACCTCTCGATGCGGGTCGCCTGTGTCGCGTGTGGCCATGAAAACGTCGCCGACCTCGATCTAGGCGCGCTGCTGTGGGAGGAGATTGCCGTTTCGGCCCGCCAACTCCTCGGAGATGTGCACAGGCTCGCCTGCGCCTATGGCTGGAGCGAGGCGGAAATCCTCGACCTCAGTCCTGCCCGGCGCGCAGCCTATCTTGCAATGGTGACGGAATGACGGGCCTTCTCCACCGACTCGCCGCCCGCGCAGCCGGGACCGCGCCGACGGTGCGCTCCCAGGCGACGCTGCCTTATAGGGCCGACGCGCTCGCGCCGCCTTCACCGTGGCGGGCTGTGGATTGGCCGGCGGCGGAGCCGACGCGGCCGGAGCGTCCGATCGGGGACGACACGCCGGCCGACGCACCCGATATCCCGTGGGACGACATACCCCGTCGGAGCACCAGGCGGTCTGGGGTGGAGACCGTCGACACCGCGCCGTCACCCCTCAACCTGCCGTCTCCGGCAGGACAGCCGGGCGAGCGGCCGCAGGACGCAGCGCCGCAACGCGATAGGCGCGGTGAGCGCCCGTCTTCGTCTGCGACAACGGCCGCACGCTCCGACCATCCGGCTCGCGGTGCGGAGCGCGACGTTCCCGGCGATAGTCGATCGGTGTGGCCACCCGAAGACAGGCCGGATATGCCGCGCCAAGGGGTGATGCGGCCGGAGCAAGCCGATCCGCCGCCGTTGCTTCCGCCCGGGCCGGCGACGAGTGCGCCACGGGATCGAAGGGCAGCGGCGTTCGCGACAGACGGCCACGCGGCGGCGCTTTCAGCTGGCCCGCGGGCACCAGGGCTGACCGCCACGCCGGGTATCGCGAATGAGGTGCACGTCCACATCGGCCGCATTGAGGTCACCGCTCTGCGCGAGGCGCGGCCCGCCCGCAGCCCGAATGGAACCGCGCCGCCGAAACCGCGCTCGCTCGACGCCTACCTCGCCGCGAGGGACCGGACATGAGCGGCCGGCGGCGCGGAACAGATGCCGACGGTAGGGGAGGGGGGCCGTGACGACCGCCCTCGCCATCGCGGGCGTCACGGCGGTCCTGCGCGACCTCCTGAACGACGGCCTCGTCAACCACAACATTGCCGGCACGCTCGGCAGCGGCGTCACGGTGAGCGTTGCCGCGCCGGACCGCGTCGTCCAGCCGAGCGGTCAGGAAGCCTCGCAAGTCAACCTGTTTCTCTACCACGTCACGCCTAATTCGGGCTGGCGCAACGCGATGCTGCCTTCGCGCGACGGCTCCGGGCGCCAGCGCCTGTCGAACCCGCCGCTCGCGCTCGACCTCCACTACCTCCTCTCCGTCTACAGCGGCGGCGACCTCCATGCCGAGATCCTGCTCGGCTACGCGATGCAGCTCCTGCACGAGCGCTCGGTGCTGACGCGGGAGATGATTCGCACGGCGCTCAATCCCTCGCCCGATGTCGGCGCGGCGCTGCCCCCCGCGCTGCGCGCGCTCGGCGACTCGGGACTTGAGGACCAGGTCGAGCTCGTCAAGATCACGGCGCAGAACCTCAACACCGAGGAGATCTCGAAGCTCTGGACAGCGATGCAGAGCCACTTCCGGCCGACCGCCGTCTACACCGCGTCGGTGGTGCTGATTGAAGCGACACGCCCCTCGCACGCGCCGCTTCCGGTGCTAAGCCGCGGACCTGTCGATCCGGCGACGGGGCGCGATCGCGGCATCACCGTCGTACCCCACCTCGTGCCGCCGCCGCCGCTCCTGACGGCCGCGGTGCCACCCAACCGGCAGCCGGTCGCCGCGATCAGCGACACGGTCCGGCTCGAAGGCCTTAATCTCGACGGAACGGGCCGGGAGGTCGTCCTCAACAGCGACCGCCTCGAGGTCGAGGCGGTGATCTCGGCGCTGCCGCCCGTCTCGCCGCCCGAGCCGGCGGACAGGGTCGTGGAGTTTTCCCTCGCGGGCCAAGCCGCAGCGCTCCCGGCCGGTCTCTACCGTGTCGCGGTCCGCCTCGTCCGCCCCGGCGAGATCACTCCGCGCGAGACGAACCGCGTGGCCCTCATGATCGCGCCGCGCATGACGAACCTGCCGCTCGTCGTTCCGCGCGCAGCTGACGGGTCGGCATCGTTCACCGTCGAGTTCACGCCGGCGCTCCGGGCAGGGCAGCGGGCCACCCTCATCCTCGACAGCGCTGAGCATGAGCCGCATGGCGGGCCGGCGTCGCCTGCATCGCCCGTCACGGAGTGCACCTTCATCGTTACCGACGCGCCGACGGGCACGCATCTTGCTCGCCTCAGGATCGACGATGTCGAGAGTTCGATTGTCGACCGCTCCGCCGAGCCCCCGACCTTCCTTAATCAGACGGTGAGGTTCACATGAACGCTCCGCACCATCTCAACGGATGGAGCGAGGCGAACCAGCGGCTGCTCGTCGCCGAGTTCGCCCGAATTAAGAAACTGCTCGGCGAGACGGACACGGTCGGGAACGACCGGCCGGACGCCTACCGCGCCGCGATGCCGTCGCCTGCGGCGATCGACGTCCTCGCCTCCCTGTTCGGTCTCAGCGGCTTCGAGCGGGACATCCTCCTTCTGGCCGCCGGGGTCGAGATGGATGCCGCGATCGCCGTCCTGTGCCGTGCGGCCGGCGGCCACCCGGCCCGGCCGTGGCCCACCTTCGCTATTGCCCTCGCCGTGCTGCCGGAGCCGCATTGGAGCGCGCTCACTCCGCACGGGCCGCTACGGCGCTGGCGGCTTGTCGACGTGGACGAGGCAGAGGGGCTCACCGCGTCGCGGATCAGAATCGAGGAGCGCGTCCTTCACTTCATCGCGGGGCTGAACGATCTCGATCATCGCCTCGCCCCGCTCATCGAGCGCGTTGGGCCGGCTGGGGGGATGTGCGAGGCGCACCGTGCCGTCGTCGACCGCGCGGTCGCATGCATCCTCGAAGACCGCGACCGACTTCGGCCCCTCATTCTCTCCGGCGACGACGAGCACGGGCAGGAGGACGTCGCCGCCGATATCGCCGCGCGGCTCAGCCTCAATCTTCACCGCCTCCTTGCCGCCAACATCCCGACCGGAGCCTGGGAGCAGGCGGCGCTCGCGACGCTCTGGTCGCGCGACGGGGCGCTCCTTGCCTCCGGTCTCATCATCACCCGCGCCGGGGCCGCCGCGGGCGAGACGGTCGCCCGCTTTGCCGGGCGGGTCGATGGCCTCGTCGTCATCGCGGGGCGGGACGCGCTTCCCTGCAGCGGCATACGCTTCACTATCAACCTGCCGGACGTACCGGAGCGGCGGCGTCTCTGGCGGTCGGCACTCGGCCCGTGTGCGACCGGCGAGGGCGCGGCCGTCGATGCGCTCGCGACCCACCTTCGCCTCGGCGCACGCCGTATCGCCGAGCTCGCCGAGACGGCACGCACTGCCGGGGGCCTAGACCCCGCCGCCGTCGAGCGCGAGACGGATGCCGAGCGGGCGCCGATGCCCGGTGTCGCCCAGCGCGTCGAGAGCTGCGGCACCTGGAGTGATATCGTCCTTCCGGCCGCACAGACACGGATGCTCGCCGAGATCGCCTCGCACGCGCGGCACCGCATGAGGGTCCATCACGACTGGGGGTTCGCGGGCAAGAGCGCCCGCGGCCTTGGCATCGCCGCCCTCTTCTGGGGCGATAGCGGTACGGGCAAGACGCTTGCCGCCGAGGTCCTCGCCGGCGCGCTCGGCCTTCCGCTCTATCGCATCGACCTTTCCGCGGTCGTCAGCAAATACATCGGAGAGACTGAAAAGAACCTAGCGATGCTCTTCGACGCGGCGGCGGAGAGCGGGGCGATCCTTCTCTTCGACGAGGCAGACGCACTGTTCGGCAAGCGGAGCGACGTCAAGGACAGCCACGACCGCTACGCCAACATCGAGGTGAGCTTTCTCCTCCAGCGCATGGAGGCCCATCCAGGGCTCGCGATCCTCACCACCAACAACAAGGCCGCGCTGGACGTCGCCTTCCAGCGCCGATTGCGCTTCGTTATCCACTTCCCTTTCCCAGGCGAGGCGCAGCGCGAGGGAATCTGGCGGGCTGTGTTCCCGGCGGACGCACCGCTTCACGGCATCGACTACCGAAAGCTCGCCCGCCTCAGCGTCGCGGGCGGAACGATCCGCAACATCGCCCTCTCGGCGGCCTTCCTCGCCGCTGAAGCAGGGACACCGATCGGGATGGCGGAGCTCCTCTCCGCTGCGCGCATAGAGGCCAGCAAGCGCGATGCGCCCCTTTCGGACGCCGAGACGAGGGGGTGGGTATGAGAGACAGGGGCACGACTCGCATCATCATCCACATTGATCACCTCGTCCTCCGCGGCGTCGATCGCGCGGAGGCCGCAGTCGTCGCCGCTGCCCTTGAGGCCGAACTCGCTGTGCGGATCGGGCGCGACCCGGGCCTTTCGGCGCTCACGGGGGCCAACGGTGAGGCCGTTGTAGGGGCAGGTCTGGTGAAGGTTCACCATACGGCGAGTGCGACGGCGTTCGGCCGTGCCGTCGGAGCGAACATCGCTTGCCTGGGAGCAAAGCTATGAACTCGCCTACGGCCGCCTACTCCCGCGATGGCGCCTCGATACAGGGGGGCACAGTCGATGTTTGCTAGGCAGACCGGTCCGCAGGAGCGGCATTGGAAGGCGATACCCATCAGCGGGATTATACGGCGCAAGTGCGCCTGCGGTGGAGGGGCGCCGCTGTCCAGTGAGTGCGAGGAGTGCGGCAGCGGCTTGAGCCACGTCATGCAACGGAAACTGGCCGTTGGTACCGCCGACCATCCCCTCGAGCGCGAGGCGGAGGCCACTGCAGATCAGGTCATGATGGCTCTAGGACACCAGGCGTTGGGCGTTCTCCCTCCTCGCATCCAGCGCTTCGTCGGACCGGGCATTGGGGAGCCCGAAGGCTGGGCACCTAAGAGTGTCGACCGGGCACTCGCCGCTCCGGGCAGGCCGCTGGATCCGGTCCTTCGGCGGGACATGGAGCCCCGCTTCGGTTATGATTTCTCGCGAGTGCGCATACACGACAACGCAGCCGCGCATCGCTCCGCTCAGGAAGTGAACGCAGACGCCTATACCGTCGGCTCGGACATCGTGTTCGGCGCCGGCCGTTACAGTCCGGCAAGTCTTCAGGGCCGACGTCTGCTTGCGCACGAACTCACCCACGTTATACAGCAGACGGGCGGTAGCGGAGCCGTCACCGGACCCGCTCCGGGCATGCTGCTCCAGCGTGCGCCAAACCCGCTCAATATGGCGACGATCGACGAATTGCGAAAGCGTGCGGTCACCGATCCCGCTGCGGCCGAAGAGCTATGGAGACGTTTCAGCGCGATGACGAACACGCAGCTGGAGCGATATGCCCGAAATGACCCGATGGCGCAATCAATCTACGCTCAACGGACGGTTCCGCCGAGGGCCGCTGTGGGGCAGGGCCGCTTTTCGAGGCCAGAAGTTGAAGGGCCACTGACCCAAGCGCTGGCAAAGGCGCGAGCCGAGGGGCCACAGCGTGTTACGGCGACATCGGTCACTCCTGACATGGAGACCGAAGGGGGCACGATGGGAGTCGCGCGCACCGACGTCCCTGGGCTCGACGACGTCATCATCGTTGGGAAATCGCCTCGGGCCGGCGGGCAGGTCAACTCGAACTCCGAATTCGCTCCGCCGACAGACCCCAAGATCCTCCCACACACTCATGGCCATGCCGAACAGGCCATCGCCGACCGGCTCGACCTGTTCCTGAGATCGGTCGCGCGCGAGAAGTTGATCGGCCGTCGCGTCTGGATCCTGATCGAGCAGGAGCCATGTTCGACGTGCGCCCAGGGCGTCGTGGACCCCAAGGTCTCCCCGGGGGTCCTAAAGAAGCTGGCGAACAAGTACCCGGAACTGGCGTTCGAGATTAAAAACCTCAACACGTCGGGTCGCATTGTTATCGAAGGACGTCCCGTTCCCTCGGTCAATCGGCAGAATGTGCCGCCGGCCACCTTTCGGGCCAGACCCGCTGCACCGCCCGAGGCCGCTGCGCCGCCACTTCCTATTCCGTCGGCTGACACCCCCGAAATTCCAACGCCGAAGCTTGGCACACCGAAGGGAGTCGGACCGAGAACTGCCGCGTCGGAGGTCCACGCTCCGCGCACTCCCGAGGCGGCGGAACTTCCTCGGGTGCCGACACCCTTGGTGCCCGAGCGCGTCGCTCCGACGGCTGCGGTCCCGGAAATCCCGACACCGCGCACTGGATCGGGCGTCCGTGCGCCGAGCATAAGACCCCGACTGGGCTCGCTAGCAGCCGGGGTGGCGCTAGAAGTCTTAAACATTGGACTGCTCCTGGTCGACCTGATCATTCAGCTCGTCATTGTTCCTTACCTTGAGAGGATCCAGCGCAAGCTCGAGGAGAGTTACCGCAAGCAGCTCAGCAAACAGATCCAGAGATACTATGAGACGAACCTGCAGCCGGATGTGGACCGGGCGATGTACTGTGCTCTCCCGCCGATCCGCGCGATCGAGCAGTCCGGCAAGCAGCCACACGTGACCGTCAGCCTGAAGGTGAAGTTCGGCGACACTTCGAACCGGTTCTTCGACAACGAGCCACCGGAATCGATCTTCGATCTGTTCTTCCATAGCATGTCCATCGAGGCGGCGACGATCGACGACAAGGAGACGCCGAAATCCTCGACGCCGCTGAAGCGCTCGGAAGAAAAGGGCTGGACCCTTCTCTCCGGCCGCTACACGCTCTTCGAGCAGACCATCACGTTCAGCTTCGCCGCGCCAAAGTCGGAGGAGATCGCCGCGCAGTTCGGGGGTCAGACGCCGCCGTCGTGCTCGTGCTTCATCGCGACCGCTTGCTGGGGCACGCCGTTCGCGCCTGAGGTGGTGTTCTTGCGTCACTACCGCGACCGTAAATTGCGGCGAACCCTTGCCGGGCGATGGTTGATCGCGGCTTACTATGCCGTGTCGCCGCCGATCGCGCGCTGGATCGAGCGCCGGCCAGGCGCCCGCAGGATCGTGCGCGAGAGGGCGCTCGCTCCGCTCGTCGGCTTGATGCGCCGTCGTCGCTGGGTCGAGGACGACTTTCCCTCCGACTACCCATCGCTCGACGATCTCCGCCCCCGTGTGCCGGCGGTTGGTCGTTCGCCCTCAGTCCGCGAGCGCGTGGAGCGGCTCCGGCGGTACCGCCGAATGCTCGCCCGCTCGCGTCCGGCACCAGCCCAACGCCGTGAGCCAGCCGCATGACCACCTTCCCCAACTCCCCCCAACTCATTAAGGGCGGTCTCGTCCTCATCGACCCTGAGACCGCGCGCGTCCTCGCCATCATCTCGCTCCAGTACAACGCCGACACGCTGACGCGCCGCTTTCAGACGCAGGAGACCGGCGGAGAGGGAAACGCCAGCCGCGTCGAGCCGACGCGCTTCAGGGGACCCGCGATCGAGACGATCTCGTTCGAAGCCGAGATCGACGCCACCGACCAGCTCGAGTTTCCCGCGCAGAACCCCGATGCCGGCGCGTTCGGCATTGCTCCGCAGCTCGCCGCGCTCGAGACGCTCGTCAACCCCGCCGCCGCGGAGCTCGCGAGGATCGACGCCGTGGCCAGCTCCGGCACGCTGGAGATCGCGCCGATGCTCGCGCCCCTCGTCGTCTTTGTCTGGGGCAAGAGCCGCATCGTGCCGGTGAAGGTCGGCGAGTTCTCGATCACCGAGGAGGCGTTCGATCCGGCGCTGAATCCGATCCGCGCCAGGGTGACGCTCGGCCTTCGCGTCCTCTCGGTCGACGACCTCGGCTTCTCCACGAAGGGCGGAGGCCTCTTCATGACGTACCTGCAGGGCAGGGAGACCCTCGCCGGAAAGGTGGGGCCGGTGAGCCTCTCGACGCTCGGCATCGGAGGGATCGGCTGATGGATCCGATCGAGGCATTCCTGCAGTCGAGCGCGCTGACGCCACCCGCCTTCGCGCCGACGAGCCGCTATTACGGCCTGCCGACCGTGCGGTCGACGCTGCCGGACGGCCGCACGGTCGTGTTCGTCACCCGGCGCTTCCTGCCGCCGGTCGCGAATTTCTCCGTGATCGAGACCGTCACCGCCGTAGCGGAAGAGCGGCTCGACAACCTTGCCGCGCGCCACCTCGGCGAGGCGGAGCAGTGGTGGCGGATCGCGGACGCGAACGGCGCGATGCTGCCGGAAGCAGTCGTCGCCGAGCCCGGCGCAACGGTCTACATCACGCTGCCGGAGGGCGTTCCGGGGGCCGCCGATGCTCGCTAAGGGGATTCAGCTCACCCTGCTCGTCGGGCCGATAGTCCCGGTTCCGGTTCCGCGCGTCGTGATCGACGCGCTCGAATCGGTGGAGGTGCGGACCGATTCGGGCCGGGCGAGCGGCTTCCAGCTCACCTTCCAGGTCACGGCGCGGTCGGAGCTCAACACGATTTTCCTGATCGCGGCGGGGACCAACATGTCGATGGCGACACCGCCGCTGCGGGTTCTCCTGATCGTGACGATGAACGGCACCCCGGCGCCGCTCTTCGATGGGGTGATGACGAACGTCGAGATCCAGGCCGGCGGTCGGGGACGGCCGGGCACGCTCACCGTCACCGGCGAGGACGTGACGAAGGTCATGGACATGCAGGACTTCAGCGGCCTGCCGTTCCCGGCAATGCCGATCGAGGCGCGGGTGGCGCTCCTCTGCGGCAAGTACGCCCAGTACGGGGTCATCCCGCTCGTCATCCCCGCGCTCTTCCCGGACGTGCCGATCCCGATCGACCGGATCCCGGCGCAGCAGGGCACCGACCTTCAGTACATCAAGGACCTCGCCGAGCTCGTCGGCTACGTCTTCTACATCGAGCCGGGGTCGGTGCCAGGCACGAACGTCGCCTATTTCGGGCCGGAGATCAAAGTCGGGGCGCCGCAGCCCGCGCTCAACGTTGATATGGACGTGCTCACCAACGTCGAGGATCTGAGCTTCACCTTCGATCCGACGAAGGGCGTCCTGCCGGTCGTCTTTATACAGAACCCGCTGACGCGCTTGCCGATCCCCATTCCGGTTCCGAAAGTCAATCCCTTGCAGCCGCCGCTCGGCGCGCTGCCGACGCCGATCGCCAACCTCACGATCCTCAAGGACACCGCCAAGCTCGGGCCGATGCAGGCTCTGTCGCGGGGGGTGGCGGAGGCGGCGAAATCGCAGGACGCCGTCACCGGGAGCGGCAATCTCGACGTCCTCCGCTACGGGCGGATGCTGAAGGCGCGCGGCCTCGTCGGGGTGCGCGGCGCCGGCGTCGCCTACGACGGCCTCTACTACGTCGACAGCGTCACGAGCACATTGAAGCGCGGCGAATTCAAGCAGCGCTTCGGCCTCACACGCAACGGACTTGTCTCGATCACGCCAAGGGTGCCGGCATGAAGCCGAAATACTTTGGGAAATACCGCGGAATGGTGCTGAACAACATCGACCCGATGCAGCAGGGGCGGCTCCAGGTGCAGGTGCCGGACGTCGCCGGCTTCGCGCCCGCCACCTGGGCGCTGCCGTGCGTGCCGCTCGCGGGCCTTCAGAACGGGATGTTCGCGCTGCCGATGATCAACTCCGGCGTCTGGGTCGAGTTCGAGCAGGGTGATCCCGACTATCCGATCTGGGTCGGCTGCTTCTGGGGGAGCGCGGCCGAAGTTCCCGCGCTCGCCCGTGCGACGCCGCCCGCCGTGCAGGCGATCACGATGCAGACGGCGCTTCAGAACGGCCTCACGATCAGCGACCTGCCGGGCCCGACCGGCGGGATCATGCTGAAGAGCTCAACCGGGGCGACGTTGATCGTCAACGACACCGGCATCTACATCCAGAACGGCAAAGGGGCGTCCATCGTGATGACCGGGCCCACCGTAAACGTCAACGCCGGCGCGTTGACGATCGTGTAGCGGGGACGATCCGATGCCGGGCCCGCTCCTCCACCTTGGCGCGACCGTGATGTGCAGCCACGGCGGGCAGGCGATGCCGACGGCGCCGAACCCGCGGGTGCTCGTCTCCGGCCAACCGGTCGCAACCATGGCGTCGCCGTACGCCGTCGCAGGCTGCTCCTTCGTGCCGCCGGGTGGCAACGGACCTTGCGTGACGGCGCAGTGGGTGATGGCGGCGACGCGCGTCCTCGTCGCGGGGCAACCGGCCATCCTCCTCGACAGCCAGTCCCTCTGCACGCCGACCGGTACGCCGCTCGTTCCGACGGTCGCGCAGACGCGCGTGATCGGGAGTTGAACGATGAACGTAGCCTTTCCATACCGCGTTGATGGCCGGGGCCGCACGGCGGAGGCCGAGAGCGAGGACGCGCACATCCACGACCTCATCGAACAGGTGCTCTTCACGACCCCTGGGGAGCGCGTGAACCGTCCCGATTTCGGCTGTGGCCTGATGCAGCTCGTCTTCGCGCCTAACAGCCCGGAGCTCGCTGCCACCGTCCAGGCGCTCGTCCACGGTGCGTTGCAGCAGGAGCTCGGACACCTCGTGCGGATCGAGGGGGTCAGCGCGTCGAGCGCCGATGCGACGATGACCGTCCTGGTACGCTACGCAGTGCTGCGCACGAAGCGGAATGGCGCGGCGCGCTTCACCAAGCAGGTGCCAGCATGACTGGGCAGTATTTCTGCCACGCCCCCGGTCGGGTGGTGGCGCTGCGCGAGGCGGCGGCGGGGAGCCCGGCGGTCCTCCTCAACGGCATCCATTTCCTCGAGGTCGATCCGGGGCAGCGCCGGCTCAGGGTACACTTCGTGCATCCGCTCGACCTCGTGCCGGCGGCCCCGCTCACGCCCGCGAACGTGGAGATCCGCGGCGGCGCGCGGGTGCGCAACCCCGCCGTCACCGCCATCGCGCCAGAGAACGAGGTGCTGACGGTCGATGTCGCAACAGCGGGCGACTTCTCGCGCTACCGCCTGCGCCTCGTCGCCTCTGCGGGCACCGGCGTGCCACCCGACGGCATCGACCCGGCGCTCGCCGAGATCGAGTTCAGCTTCAAGGCCGACTGCCCGAGCGACTTCGACTGCCGTCCGGCCGCCACGTGCCCGCCGGATCCCGCGGCGGGTCCGGCGGTCGACTATTTCGCGCGCGACTACGCGACCGTCCGCCGGCTGATCCTCGACCGTATGTCCGTGCTGATGCCCGAGTGGTGTGAGAGGAGCGCGGCCGACCTCTGGGTCACGCTCGCGGAAGCGATCGCCTACCGGGCCGACGAAATCGCCTACTTCCAGGACGCGGTCGGGACTGAGGCCTATCTCGGCACCGCGCGCCAGCGGGTCTCCGTCCGCCGCCACACGCGCCTCCTCGACTATCCGTTCCATGACGGCCGCAACGCGCGGACCTTCGTCGCCTTCGAGGTCGAGCCGGCCGCCGATGGGCAGGTCCTCAACGGATGCGACCCGGAGACAGGGCTCGGCGGAACGCTCGTCTTCACCACGGTTCCGGGGCTCGGCCCGGCAGTCTCGCAGGACGACGCCGATACGGGCCTCCGGGCGGGAGCGCAGCCGTTCGAGCTTCTCGAGCCCGTCACGCTCTTCAGCGCTCACAACGGGATCGCTTTCCACACGTGGAGCGACGACGAATGCTGCCTGCCGAAGGGCGCGACGCTCGCCTTCCTGCGCGACGATCCCGGTAACCGCCTTCGCCTTCGCGCGGGCGACATCCTGATCTTCGAGGCGATGAAGAGCACGACGACCGGAGAAAAGGTCGACGCTGACCGCCTCAGGCGCCACGCCGTGCGCCTCACGCATGTCGATCCCGAGGCGCGGATGAAGGGCGGCGTCCGCGGGGTATCATCCCCGCGGCGCGATCCCGTCACCGGCGAGGCCTTCGTCGAGATCGAATGGGGGGAGGGGGACGCGCTGCCGTTCCCGCTCTGCCTCTCGAAGCGGATTGGCGGTGCGCTGGTGGACGGGATGGCGGCGGTGGCGGGCAACGTTGGGCTCGCGGACCACGGCGTCACGGTGGCGCGGGAGGAGCGGCCGGAGCCGCTGGCGGGCGGCCGCACTCCCCGCTTCCGCCTCGCCTCGACCGCGGTCGCTCTGCTGACGCAACAGGGGCGCGTGCGCGTGCCCGGCAGCGACGAAGTGGTTCTGATCGACCGCAGCAAGGCGGCGAGCGCGGCCCTCGTTTGCGAGATGGCGGACGTGCGCCCCGCGCTCGAGGTGCGGAGCGGCAGCGATCAGCGGCGCTGGAACGTGCGCCGCGACCTTCTCGCGAGCGGTGGGGCGGCGAACGACCTTGTTGTCGAGGTCGAGAACGACGGCCGCGCCTTCCTGCGCTTCGGCGACGGCGTGAACGGCCGGCCGCCGCGTCCGGGCGAAGATCTCACGGCACGCATCCGCGTTGGCAACGGGGTGGCCGGGAATGTCGGGGCCGAGGCGATCGGCCATGCCGTCGCCGCATTCGGGGGCATTTCGCGCGTACGCAATCCCTTGCCGGCAACGGGTGGGGTCGATGCGGAGCCGATGCTGAAGGCCCGGCTCGATGCGCCGGAGGCCTTCCGCCGGCAGGAGCGCGCCGTTACCGAGGCGGATTACGCCGAGGTCGTGGAGCGCGATCCCCGCGTCGAGAGGGCCGTCGCGACGCGCCGTTGGACGGGAAGCTGGTACACGATGTTCATCACCGTCGACCGGCGCGGGAGCGAGACGATCGATCCGGCATTCGAGGCGGCGCTCGCCGCGCATGTCGAGCGCTACCGACTTGCTGGGCACGACGTCGAGATCGACGGGCCGCGCTACGTGGCGCTCGACGTCGCCCTGCACGTCTGCGCGAAGCCCGGCTACTTTCCGACAGACATCGAGAGCCGCCTCCTCGACCGCTTCAGTGCGGGCCTCAGGTCGGATCGCGAGCCCGGCTTCTTCCATCCGGACCGCCTCACGTTCGGAGAGCCCGTGTACCTCAGCGCGGTGATCGCCGCAGCGATGGACGTCACAGGCGTCGCCTTCGTGACGCCGCTCACGTTCCAGCGGCTCGGCCGGTCCCCGGCGGGCGAAATTGAAGCTGGCCGCATCGCAATGCAGCGGCTCGAGATCGCCCGGCTCGACAACGACCCAAACGCCCCGGAGAACGGCCGCATCCGCTTCGAGGTGGAGACGAAAGGGCAGGCGCGATGACGATCGACGCGAGCGGGCTTGACACCTGCGGCTGCTGCGAGGGCCTCGAGGAGCCCGCGATGCCGAAGAACGCCCCCGGCCTTCCCTCGATCGGCTACCGTGTCGATACGCAGCCCGGCTTCTACCGCCGCATGCTGGAAAGCCTGCCGCTCGCCCGGCGCGACCGGGAGTCTCCTGACGCGCAGCACCCGCTGGCGCGGCTTCTCACGCGGGCGAGCGACGATCCGACCGTGGCGCTTGTGGACGCGGCGGCGTGCGTCGCCGACGTTCTCACCTTCTACGGGGAGCGGATTGCCAACGAGGGCTTCCTGCGGACGGCGACGGAGCGGCGTTCCGTCCTTGAGCTCGCCCGGGCGATCGGCTACGAGCTGAAGCCCGGCGTCGCGGCGAGCGTGCATCTCGCCTTCACCGTCGAAGATGCGCCCGGGGCGCCGCAGGTCGCGACGATCCCTCAGGGCACGGCAATCCAGAGCGTGCCCGCCCAGGGGCAGATACCGCAGGTGTTCGAGACGAGCGCTGCGATCGTCGCCCGCGCCGAATGGAACGCGCTCGTGCCCCGGCTGACGCGCCCGGCAGACATGGCGGTGCTCGAGACGGCGACCAACGGAAAGACGACGCGCGTCCTCGCGCTTCTCGGTCCCGCCGGGAGTTTCCCACCGCTCACCGTGGGGCTGCACGCGAACCTCGACAGCGCGGGCCTCTTCCGGCTCGACCCGAGCCTTACCATCGAGGCGAGTGTCGACGCACTCGAGGTCGGTCGGATCTACGTCGCCGAGGGGGTGAGCGGCATCGAAGGAGGCGATCTCCTCCTCTTCGTCGGCAAGAACGGCGCAGATCTTAGGACGCTGGTCCTCAGCGTATCCGCGGTTTCGCCGGAGCCGGAGCTGAAGCGGATCCGCATCGACCTCGAGCCGCTACCCGAGCCTGTGCCCGACCCGCCCGCACCGCGGATCGCGACGTGGCTCGTCCCCTACACCCTTCGCCCCGTCGTGAACTTGGCGAAGCCGCAGATGGCAACCGTTCCCTTCACCAGCGCCTCCATCGCCGGCACGATCTCCGCGCGCTCGTGGCGGGAGAGCGACCTCCAGGCGATGATCGGGATGCAGCGCTGGGACGCGGGCGCACTCTCTGATGCGATCGCCGGCGCTAGGCCCAGCGGGCCGCCCCCTTCGCCGGAGGTCGGCGCGTTCGCATTCGTCAGCACGCTTGGCTTCTTCGGCAACAACGCACCGCGATGGAAGCTCCTGCCGGACGGGACCACTGCCATACACGGCAATGCCTACCCTACCGGCTGGGACAAGGGCGACACGATCGATGGGGGCGGAACGCTCCCGCGGACGATCTGGGAGACCTCGCAGGGTTGCAGGACGACGCCGCTCGTCCATCTCGAGCGCGCGGTGGCGGACGTTGTCCGCGGCAGCTGGGCCGTATTCGATGCGCCGGACGTCGTGGCCGAGGCGTTCACCGTCCTCGACGCGCGGGAGACCTCGATCGCTGACTTCGGCATCTCGGGGCGCGGCATGCAGGTTCGCGTCGCCGATGCGAACGGCAATCCTCTGCCCACCTCTCCGCCCAATTTCCGCTTCCGCACGGCGACGGCGCACGTCGCAAGCCGCCGCCTCGATCTCGCCGAGCTTCCGATCGACGCGCCGATCGCGGCGAGAGACACGGCGATCGAGCTCGACCGGATGGTGCTCGGCCTCTCGGTCGGCCAGCCGGTGGCGCTAACGGGCGAGCGTTACGACGTTGCGGGTGTCGATGCCGCGGAGATCGCGATCCTCGCCGACATCGTCCACACCGACGGTCGGACGACGCTCGTCTTCGAGGATGAGCTCGAGAACTCTTACGTCCGGGCGAGCCTGCGCATCAGCGCCAACGTCGTCCACGCAACGCACGGCGAGACGGCGCGCGAGGTGCTCGGCAGCGGCGATGCCTCGGTGCCGAACCAGCGCTTCACGTTGAAGAAGCCGCCGACCACCTACCTCCCCGCGAAGGGAGGCGCCGCGAGCACGCTTCAGGTGCGCGTCGCGGGCGTCCTCTGGGACGAGCGGTCCTCGCTCTATGGTGCGCGCGCTGACGAGACCGTCTACACGAGCCGCTTCGCTGACAACGGAACGACGACGGTGATTTTCGGCAACGGCATTGAGGGCGCGCGGTTGCCGACGGGGACACTCAACGTCGCGGCCCACTATCGGAGCGGGATCGGGCCCGAGGGCGAGGTAGCGGCCGGTGCGCTCACGATGCTGCGGGCGATACCGCTCGGGGTGCGCGGCGTCACCAATCCGCTGCCCGCGTCGGGCGCGGAAGGCCCCGAGCGGCTCGATGACGCCCGCCGCAACGCGCCGCTGACGCTCCTGACGTTCGACCGCGTCGTTTCCCTCCTCGACTACGAAGACTACGCCCGCGCCTTCCCGGGGATCGGCAAAGCGCGCGGCGACGTCCTCTGGGTCGACGGCGCCTCGCGGGTGTTCTTGACGGTCGCCGGCGCGACCGGTGGCCCTCCGGGAGAGGACATCCTCGAGAAGCTCGCCGTCTCGATCGCGGCGGCCAGTGATCCGGCGCAGCGGTTCGACGCAGCCCCCTTCGCGCCGCGCTTCTTCTCCGTCAAGGCGTCGGTCGCCGTTCATCGCCGTTACGTTGTGCGCGAGGTCATCGAGAGCGTCGCGGCCGCGCTCCGCAACGCCTTCGTGTTTAAGGCGAGGGATATCGGCCAGTCTGTCACGGCGGCCGAGATCATGGCGCTCATCCACCGTGTCGAGGGCGTTGTCGCCGTCGATCTCGACGAGCTCGTCCCCTCCGCCGGGACCACCGTCACCCCCTCCGACCCGGCAGCCACCGCAGTGCCGGCCTTCGCCGCCCGGTGGGATGCGGCGGCGCGGGCGGCGATGCCCGCCGAGCTCCTGCTCATCAATCCCGCAGGGATCGTTATCAAGGAGATGGCGTCATGAGCCTCCTGACCCCCGAGCGCCTCTACCGCCTCCTCCCCGCGGTCCACCGTCTGCGCGACGCGGTGGAGGGGGAGCCGCTCCGCGCGCTCCTCGGCGTGATCGAGGCCGAACTCACGCGGATCGAGGCGGATACGGCACGGCTCTACGACAACTGGTTTATCGAGACCTGCGAGGAGTGGGTGGTCCCCTACATCGGAGACCTCCTCGGCGTCCGCGCGATCCGGCCCGTGCCGTCCGCCGGCGTCAGCGCCCGCGCCTATGTGGCGAACACGATCGCCTACCGTCGCCGCAAGGGCACGGCGGTCGTCCTCGAGGAACTCGCGTGGGACGTGACGGGCTGGCCGGCGCGGGCGGTGGAGTTCTGGCAGCGGCTCACGACGACCGAGCACATGAACCACGTCCGCCTAGCGCCGACGTTCACCGCGCGCATCCGCGAAACCGTGACCGCCGAACTCGCCGATGGCCCCTTTGACCGCTTCGCCCACACAGCCGACGTCCGCCGCATCGCGGCAGGGCGCGGACGGCACAACATCCCGAACGTCGGGCTCTTCCTCTGGCGGCTGAAGAGTTACCGGCTCGGCTCTGGGCTGCCGGGCGACGAGGCGCCGGACTTTACGAGCGCCCGCAACCACGGCGCATGGTGGAGCGTCCACCCGGCCGGCGTCGACTCGCCGCTCTTCAACGACGCGCGGACCGAGACGACGATCACCCACCTCGCCGAGGAAGAAAACGTCCCGGGCCAGCTTCGCGCGCTCGCCCTCCACGCCGAACTCGAGCGGCTGAGGCGGGGGATCGCCGCGCCCGCGCCCGTCTTCATGACGGCCGACGACCCGGTTCTCCGGATCTTCGTGCGGCTCGTAGGGGAGCCGGCACCGGTCGAGGTTCCGCGAGAGAGCATTTTCATCTGCGACATTCCGGACGACGTCGCCGCCGCCTCGCCGCCACTGCGGGCGGTCGCCGTTGATCCCGTCCGCGGGCGGCTCGCGTTTCCGGAGGCGCTGGCGGTGGAGGAGGTCCGCGTCCAGTCGAGCTACGGCTTCGCCGGCGACACGGGCGGCGGGCCGTACGACCGTAGCGCCGCGGTGCGCGCCGCGAACGCCGCGATCGGGCTCGATCTCGGCGCGGCCTCCGAGGGCGGCTTCAACGACGCCTCGTGGCAGGCGGGAGTCAGCCATCTTTTGACCGACGACGGGAGTGGGATGATCTTCTCCTCGCTCCGAGAGGCGGCGGCGGCCTGGAACGCCCTCCCGCCCGGAGCGACGGGGGTCATCGTCCTCATGGACAGCCTCAGCGATGCAGACGGGACGGTGGTGGTCGAGATCGGCGAGGGTTCACGGCTTCTCGTCGTCTCCGGGACGTGGCCGCTCGAGCCGTTGCCCAGGAGCGTGGCGCGGCGGACGGGGCACTTCACGGCCGACCGCGTCCGCGCACACGTAGTCGGCGATCTCGTCGTCCGCGGCACAGAGCCGGCAGGATCGATGCGCGGCGGCTTTTTCGCCCTCAACGGGCTCCTCCTCGAAGGCGCCCTCGTCGTCGCTGCCGGCGAACTCGGGGAGTTGAGGCTTGCCCACACGACGCTGGTGCCGGGGGGCAGTGGCCTCCGTGTCACGGCGGGCCGGAACGCGCGGATGACCGTTACGGTCGATCATTCCATCCTGCCGGCGATCGACATTCCCGGACCCATCGCCCGGCTCGCCGCCGCCGACAGCCTGATCGGGAAGGAGGGCTCGCCCGCGTTCGGAATCGACGCGCCGGAGACGCCGGCCGAGTTCCTGCGAACCAGCATCTTCGGCCCCGTCCGCGTCCAGTCGGTGAGCGCCTCAGACTGCATCTTCGCGGCCGGAATCGACGCCGCGCGACGGCAGACCGGCTGCCTGCGCTTCAGCTACGTGCCGCCGGGATCCGCCGCACCGCGCCGCTACCGCTGCCAGCCCGACCTCGAGGCGAGCACGCGGATTGCGGCGGCGCGATCGACCGCCGCCAAGGCCGGCCTTCCGCCGCCAACGGAAGCGGCCGAGGCGGTGATCCGGGCGGAGGTGGAGGCGCGGATCCGTCCGCTCTTCGTGTCGCGCCGGTACGGCGACCCGGGCTTCGGCCAGCTCGAGCTGCGTTGTGCCGACGAGATCCGCACCGGTGCCGAGAGCAGGGCGGAGATGGGCGCATACGAAATGCTGAAAGAACCAGAGCGGAAGGCGAACCTCCGCGACGCTCTCGACGAGTATCTCCGCTTCGGGCTCGAGGCCGGGCTCTTCTTCGTCAACTGAGGCTGGGGCAGATATGAAAGCCGATCTCTCTCGCGATACGTTCGACAGCCGCCAGCACTTCTCGTCGGTCCGGCTCCAGCAAGGCCGCATCATCACCGACGCCGACTGGAACGAGCAGGCCGACATCACGCGGCATCGGGACGAGACACAGGCGCACGGCATGATCGGGCCCTGCGGCGGCCCGATGGGTGCGGCCGGATACGCGCTCGTCGCGGAGACGAACGCGCTCGCGGTCCACGCGCTCGATGCGGACAACGCATGGGTTCTCGCTGAGGACGGTGCGCTTCTCGCGACCGACAACGGCGGCGTCGATTTCGCACTCGCGGATCTCGGCACGGCGGAGCATCTGCGGGCGGCCGCGAGCGTCGGCGAAACGGGCTGGGTGGTCGGCGACGCTGGTCTCGTACGACGGACGACGGACGGGGGTACAACATGGACGGCGCCGAACGCCGGAACGGTGCGGACGCTGAGAGGGGTTACCGCCGTCGGCACCAGCCACGCTTGGGCCGTCGGCGACGGAGGGACGGTCGTCTTCACGACTGACTCCGGGGCGAGCTGGAGGCGGGTCGAGACCGGGGCGGCCCGGCTCTATGCCGTCGAGTTCGCCGACACGTTGAACGGCCTTTCTGTCGGAAATCACGGCGCAATCCTCTCGACAGGAGATGGTGGTGAGACCTGGACCGCCGTCGACGGCGGAACGACCGCGCATCTTCGCGCGCTGGCGCGGATCGGCACTACGCGCGCGTGGGTCGCGGGGGAGCGCGGAACAATCCTCAGGAGCATTGACGGGGGCGCGAATTGGACCGTCTGCTCCACCCGATCCGCGGCTACTCTCCATGCAATCGCATTCCGCGACGCGAACGAGGGCTGGGCCGCTGGCGTTGGTGGCACCATCCTCCACACGTCCGACGGTGGCGAGACGTGGCTGGCGGAGGACATCGGTGTCGACACGGCACTCCGCGGCCTCTCCGTCTTCGGCGCGGAGCCCGCCTGGGCGGTCGGCGACGGCGGTGTGACCGTCAGGCTCGGCGGTGGCTCGCCGGCGAGCGCCGTCACCGTGCTCCCCGCCGTCAATCTCTCCATCTCCCCGGGCCGCTATTACATTGACGGCGTCCTCTGCGAGCTTGACACGCGCGGCTCGTTCGCGCACCAAGCCGACGGCGGCACCGGCAAGCGGCTTGCGCCGGGAGTGCATCTTCTCTATCTCAACGCTTGGCAGAGGCACGTCTCCGCGCTCGCGGCCCCCTCGATCCGGGAGATTGCGCTCGGCGGACCGGACACGGCGACACGGGCGCAGATGGTGTGTCAGGTGCGCGCGCTGGTGCTAGCGGCGACGAGCCCCTTCGTCGTCACCTGCGATTCCACGATTCCAGAATGGGAAGTGCTGACCAGCACGGCGCGACCGCGGCTCGCGGCTCGTGCCGAGCCGCAACTCACTGTGACTAGCCTCTGCGAGATTGCCGCGACGACCGGCTACCGACGCCTCGAAAACCAGCTCTACCGTATTGAGGTGCACGAAGGCGGCGCCAGCCCCAGCTTCAAATGGTCGCGCGAGAACGGGTCCGTCGGCTATGCCGTGGTCTCTGTATCAGTTGATGCGACCGCGAACGAGACGACGGTGCGCGTTGCGGCACGCGGGCGAGACGCCAATCTCGACGTCGCGGTGCACGACTGCGTCGAGCTGACCGACGATGTCGCCGAGCTCACGGCGCGCGCGGGAACGCTCCATAAGTATGTCGCCAACGGGGACGACCCGCTGGAACTCGTCCTCGCCGGGGTGCCCTCCGGCTCGATTGGACTGGACCCTGAGCGCCACCCGGTCTTGCGGCGCTGGGATCACGGCGCGAACCTCATCTTGGGCCACGCGCTTCCGATCCTGGAGGATGTCTGGATCGCGTTGGAGGACGGAGTCGAGGTCCGTTTTTCGCCCGGTGGAAACTACCGCCCAGGTGATTACTGGATCGTCCCCGCCCGCACGATCACCGGCGACGTCGAGTGGCCACGGGACGAGCATGGCGATCCGGTCGCGCGGGAGCCGGCGGGTATCGCCGATACCTACTGCCGTCTCGGCCTTGTCGAGGTCGGGCCGGACGGCACAATCACCGTCGTCGGCGACTGCCGCGAGCTGTTCCCGCCGCTCACCGCGTTCAAGATGATTCACTACGTCTCCGGCGATGGGCAGGACGCCGCGCCCGGGGCGGTCCTCGCGCAGCCTCTCACTGTCCGCGTCGCGCGCGGCAACCTGCCCGTCGAGGGGGCGAGGATCCGCTTCGAGGTCGAGAGCGGGGGCGGGGGCGTCGGAGACGGGACGGGCAGCTTCGCCGCCACGCACGAGGTCACGACGGACGCGTCCGGCCTGGCCGAGTGCCGCTGGTCGCTCGGGCCGGGTGCGACGAGAAGGGACCGCTTCCAGCGCACCCGGGCGAGCCTTCTCGACGCTGACGGAGATCCTGTCCCGGGACAGGTGATCGTCTACTGCGCGACCACGACGCTTGTCGTCCTCTATGTCTCGGGCGACGGACAGGAAGGGGATGCGGGCAGTGACCTGCCATACCGGCTGAGGCTGCGCGTCACGAACGGCTGCGATGGGATCGCGGGTGTCGCTCTTGCCGCGAGCGTCGAGGAGGGCGGAGGCGCGATCGTCGGGCCGGGCGTGACCGACGCCGACGGCTATGCAGCCTTCGACTGGCGTCTCGGCGCGGGCGGCGGGCAGCGCGCAACGGTGCGAGTCAGGGACGCGGGCGGCACGGAGCTGCAGCGGCTCGAGTATACGGCGGCCGTGCGGCAGCCGGTCCCCAGCGGGGGCGGGTGCGAGGTCACCATTGGGCCGGGAGGCGATTTTGAGAAGCTCAGCAGGGAATTACTCGCGCAACTCTTCGAAATAGGCCAGGGTGCGGCGTGCGTCTGCTTCTTGCCCGGCCACCATGGGATTGACGGGCTCGAATTCGACGGAAACGGCGAGGCCCGTCTGAGCATCCACGGCTGCGGGCCAACGGCGGTCGTCGAGGTCAACGGTGGGATCGCCCTCAGCGGATTTTTGGCGCTCGAGCTCCGAAACCTCGAGCTCGCGTTGAGCGAGGACCAGGGCGTTCTCCTGCGCAAGAACCGGAATGTGTCCCTTTCGACGGTCTCGATCACGAGGCAGCAGGTCGAGGGGCACGAACCGTGCCTGCACGTCGTTCAGGTGGGCGACCTTGCGATCGGCTGCTGCGTGGTTGGCGCCGCCTGGCCGGCATCGGTGGTCATCGAAGAAGTGATCGGCGCATGCCGGATTGACGGAAGCCGGTTTGCCGGACCCCTCAGCTTCTACGGGCTTCCGCGGTGGGGCGACGTGAGGCGCTATATCGAGGCATTCTCTGATCATCCCGAAGCGAGGCTGGAGGCGAACACGAGTTCACTCCAGCTCACACGCAACGACCTCCAGCTCCTCACCATCGGTGGCGATATCGCCGAAACACTGGTCAACCGCAAGGCCCGCGGCCTGTTCCAAACGGCAGTTCTCGACAGCAACAACTTTGCCGTGGGCCAGAACGTCTTCGCGAGCGCGTTCCTCAACTTCGCGAACAACAGCCTCCTCGCCACCGCTCCCGGCGACAATTTCATATACGGCGCCATGATCGCGGTTCGCGCCACCGCGGTGGGGAATCTCGCCTTATTCTTCAATAAGATCGGGTTCCTGCACCTCCTGACACCGGCCGGGGGCCTCTCCACCAACGCCGCGAACCAAGTGAGCATCCAGCCGCCATGAGGACGAGCGAGAAACGGCTGGTCCGCTTCGCCGACTATCGTGACCGCCATAGCGGCGCGACCGTGGTCGTCTGTGGTTGCGGGCGGTCGCTCCTGTCACTCACGGCGCCCGACCGCTTCCTCACGATTGGCGTCAACGATGTCGGCCGCGTGTTCGACCCCACCTATCTCGTCGTCCTCAACCCTCGACACCAATTCGCCGCCGACCGCTTCCGATACGTCGAGCAGAGCCGCGCGCGCGCGATCTTCACGCAGCTCGACCTCGGCCTGACGCACCCCGACGTCGTCCGCTTCCGCCTTGGTCCCCACGGCGGCACCGACTTGAGCGACCCGGAAACGCTGCCGCACACGCGCAACTCGCCATATGTCGCGCTATGCCTCGCCTTGCACATGGGAGCGAGGCGTGTCGGACTGGTTGGCGTGGACTTCACCGACCATCACTTCTTCGGGGCCACGGGGCGGCATCCCCTCGCTCGCGAACTCGCGCAGATCGACCGGGAGTATGCAAAGCTGGCTGCCCACTGGGCCCCGCGCGGCGTCGAAATCGTGAACCTCGGCGCTGAAAGCCGCCTCACCGCGCTGCCGAAGTGCACGCTCGAGTCCTTCCTCGACGCTCCGGGGCACGATCGGGAGACCATGATAGGCGGGAAGTCGTTGGAGATCGTATCGTACTCCACGATGCCGGTCGCCGGCGTGCCTGCTATCCTCGCACGCTGCATCGCCGCGCGTACACCGCACCGTGCGCGATGCGTCTGGGCTCGCAACAACTATGGGAACGGCGTCGTCTTCGACGGCGACATCGAGTGGAACGCCCGTCCCGGCGAAGCGATGGCCTCATTGGACAAGGCTGATCTGATAATCGTTCATAATGGCAAGGTCGACGCGCGGCACGCGTCGATCATCCACGGCAAGCCGGCGTTGGTGATGGCTCACAACTACATGTGGAATGTCGACCGGGCGCTGATAGAGAAGGGGTTTCCCGGCGTCGTCATCGGCCAGTATCAGGCGACGCTGCCGGAGTTTGCCGGCTGGCAGATCGTACCCAATCCAATTCCGTTCTGGGAAGCGGCATTCCGACCCGAGACGAAGAACGAGGTTGTGACGGTCGCCTACACGCCTTCGGGCCGCCACGAGAGCTATCCGGAAGGTCACCGCCTCTACTGGCACGGCAAAGGCTATGCGACAACCACGGGGATCCTCGACGACCTCGGCAAACGCCATGGGATTCAGGTCAAAGCCATCAAGGACCGGCAGCTGAGCCATGCCGAGGCGCTCGCAGCCAAACGGGCCGCCCACATCGTCATCGATGAGTGCGTCACCGGCAGCTATCACCGCAACAGCCTGGAAGGGCTCGCCTGCGGCTGCGTGGTGGTCAACGGCGTCGGGCTGCTGCCCGGTGTCACCGATGCATTCCGCCACTGTGCAGGCGATGCGACCGAGGTTCCATTCGTGCAGGCGAGTCGCGGCACCCTCGCGGCCGTACTGTCGGAACTGATCGAATCCGGCCCGGAAACCCTGGCCGCCAAGGGGCGTCGGAACCGGGCATGGTTCGAAGCCCACTGGGATTTCCAGACACAGTGGGAGCGGCATTGGCTGCAGGCCGTGGAGCAGGCGGTCGACCGCGCCAACCGATCGAGGAGGCACCTCCCCATGCACAAGTCCATCACGGAGGCGCTGGCAGTGCCCGCAGCCGCGCTGCGCATCCAGCGGGAGCAGGGCCTCTCGGTCGTCATTCCCTTTAGTGGATGGCGGCGGCTAGGCCAGTTGGCTACGGTGCTGGCCACGTTGCGCCAGTCCCCGGCGGTGGACCAGATCATCGTCGCCGAAATGGGCTTGGCGCCCACGGCCTTGGAGGTTGCGCGGCGGTGGGAGACGGACCATCTCTTCATCGCCTCTGCAGGACCCTTCGATAAGGCCCGCACCATCAACGCCGGAAGCCTGTTGGCACGTCGGCCGGAAATCCTGTGGTGCGACGGCGACCTGCTGTTCGGCGAGGATTTCCTGGTGAGCGCGCAGGAGGAGTTCAGAACCCAGGCGCTGGACTTCTTCTTTCCCTTCACAAGGATCGAGTACCTGGACGAGGCTCAGAGCCGTGAGGTCCAGGCGGGAACGCGGAGGCCGGCCGAATGTCGCCCCGTGCGAACGCTGAGCCCAATCAGAGGGGGAGCAATTGGCGGAGCAGGCCTGATCCGTGCGTCGTTCCTACATCGCCACGGCGGTATGATCGAGGGCTTCCTCGGCTGGGGCGGTGAGGACAATGCCTGGGTACACAAAGCATCGCTTGTCGGCCGAGTCGGCGCGACCCGTCAAGCGAACCAAGTTGCATGGCACCTGTTCCATGCGGAAGGGGGCGCTACATCACAGCCTTGGCGCAGGAACCCAAACTATACCCGGAATGTCGAACTGCTCGGTCGGATCCAGCGGATCCGTTCGGTGGCCGAACTGGACCGACTGTTTCCCCGTCCCGCAAAGGCGCCGCCGCCTTGGCCGCCGCAGTTGCGGATCGTCCTCGTGGCGGTCGCGGATGCTCCTCGGGCATCAGGGTTGGCATCGGAATGGTCGCAGAGGCTTGACAAGATTTATGAATGCTCCGTGGCGGTGTCGGAGGCAACTGCGGACGGACTAGCAGCGATGCTCGATGGCATCGCTGCCGAGGTTCTTGTCGTCTTTGCCGACGGGGACTCGGCGATCGCTGCAGTCGCGGCTGCGCGCCGCGACCGCCCAGTCGTTGTAGTCTCGACCGGGACCGATCCGAATGTCGCTTGGCCTTCGACCCCCGATGGAGCGGCTTGGATTCTCGCCCGGACCCCCGAACAGGTCGCCGCATGGCATCGACGTGGCTTGCCGGTCTGGCACCGCCCTTGGGAAACGCAGGCTGGCGCGGACGCGGACAAGATCCCGACGATGGTCCAACCGTTGAGCCTGCTGCTGGGCGCTCGACCGGCTTCCGGAGAAGTCCCCGTGTGGACCTATTGGGAAGGGCCGATGCCGGAATGGATCGCCAAGTGCATCGAGACCATGCGGCGCCATGCCTTGTCGCTCCGCGTGATCGAGCCGCGCGATTTCGAGGCCTTGTGGGATAGGGATCGCGACCTCGACCTGTCCCGACTGCACGTGGCGCAGCGGTCGGACTTCGTGCGCGCCTTCCTCCTGATGCGGTTCGGCGGATTGTGGATCGACGCAGACTGCATCATCATGAGGGACCTGACCCCGCTTCTCGCGCAACTGGACCGGTTCGATATCATTGCTCACCGAGAGCGCCAGGGCCTCTTCTCCAATGCCTTTCTCGCGGCACGCCCGGGCAGTGCCGTAGCAGCACGTTTCTACAATAACCTCTGCACGAGGTTGCGCGCTCGCCGCCCCTTGTCCTGGATTGCGCTCGGCAATGAACCATTGACCGACGTGCTGGAGGGCGCTGACGAGCCATGCCTGGAACTGCCGGTTGAGGCGGTGCAGCCGGTATGCTGGAGCCGCCCTGAAGTCTACTTCCAATTGGCCGAGGATGCCGAGCATGAGCGCCGGCTGGACCCCCTCGCATGGTGCTATATGCTCTCGCAGCAGAATGTCATCCGTCACCAGAAGAGCGCGCCTGGAGCCGAACTCCTGGCAATGGACAGCTTCTTCACCTTTCTGCTGCGCTGCTCCCGCAATAACGCCGGTCCCTCGGTGGAAAGTGACCGCCGGTCTGGAGGCGGCTCGAGCGGGAACTGCCCGTGCGCCGCTGTGCCTTGGCGCAGCACGATCACGGAGGCATTTGAGCGCCTGTGCGCCAATCATGCGGCCGAGGGCCAGGAATCAGTCAGCGGACCGGGGGCCTCCCTGCACCAGACGGTAGAGGTGAGGCGGGCCTTGCCCCTCCTTCTGCAGCATCTCCACGCGCGCGTCTTGCTCGATGTACCGTGCGGCGACTTTCACTGGATGGACCGCGTCCGCCTCGGAATCGAGACTTACATTGGCGTCGATCCGCTAGAGAGCCTGATCCTCCGGAACCGTGAGCGACATATGGCGCCAGATCGCGAGTTCCTGGCTCTGGATCTCATTGGCGATCCGCTGCCAACTGCCGATGTGGTACTATGCAGGGACTGCCTGGTTCACCTGTCCCATGATGACGCATTGCGAGTTCTCCGCAATATTGTGGACAGCAGATCGCGCTATGTTCTCATCACGACCTTTCCTGATAGGAGGGAGAACCGGGACGTGCGAACCGGCACGTGGCGCCCCCTGAATCTTCAAGCCGCGCCGTTTTCGCTGCCACCCCCCTTGGCTGTCATCAATGAGAAATGCACCGAATCCTGCGGTTGTTTCGTTGATAAGAGCCTTGGTCTTTGGCGATTGGCGGACGTCGGGCTGGCGCTATTTCAGTCCATGGCGGGGGGAGAAGGGAAATATAAATAGCCTCGGCCCTGGTGCAGGTCGGGGATGGCGTCGGCGTAGGCGTCGTCGCCGATGAGCCGATGCCGGTTGGCCATGGGGGGACCTGCGTATTGGACATTCCATCGCGACCCACGCCGACACCGGTCATCGTCACTGCCGTTGCGGTCCAGCCGCCGGTCAGGTGGCAAGGACCTTTGCAAGTCCGCCGGCCAGCTTGTCTTCCGTGAACGGCTTCTGCACCAAGGGCCAGCGGTTGTAGCGCTGCAGGACGTTCGCCCTGTCGCACCCCATCACCAGAATGAACCGAATGCCCTTGGCCTTCAGGGCTTCGGCGACGGGAAGGACTTCCTCGTGCGTCAGGCTGATGTCGAGCGTGGGGGCATCAATCGTAAGCGGCCGGGAAATGCCCTTCAGGCTTCGGCAGGCTCTGGCGGGATCGCCCAGGGCAGGAGCGCATTGTAGTCGGCGAGGTCGCGATCGCGCCCGATGGCCTCCAGGACGCGGGTCAGCCAGAGGCGCGGGTTGTGGCCGTTGCACTTGGCGGTCTCGATGAGCGTGCAGAACACGGCCGCGGCCTCGCCCCCGCCGTCCGAGCCGGCGAACAGCCAGCTCTTCCGCCCCAGAGCGATGATGCGTTCATTATGCCCCTCTTCTTCAAGTATCTGGAAACATTGAAAGTTGATCCTTGGAACCGAGGCGGCGCGGCTCGCCTTTGCGTCCAACCGCGGCAAGGACACGCTGATCCTGAAGGTCCGAAGCACGGATCTGGTAGGGAGCGCCGGGCACGACCTGCTCGGCGACGATCAGGCCAGCATTGATGAGCCGGACAAGGCGGTGACGCGAAATGCCGAGCGCCGCCGCAGCCTCATACTGGGTCAACCATTCGCCATCCTCCTCCGCAGACCGGTAGGCATGAATGCCACGGACCCGGCGCAGCGAGCCGACACGGTGTGCGGTCCAGGATTTTCCCTGCCCAGTGCGCATGCCCATCCGGTTCAGCTGCGCGGCGATCTCCGCATCCGACCAGCGCGTCGCCATGCTGCGGATCACCGCCATCGCCTCCTCCGGCGTCCGGCAGCCGTGCTCGCCGGATTTCGGTTTGGTGAGACGCAGCTGCGAGTGCTGACCGCCCTGCCAGTGGATGGTGAGGATGACTTCGCGCGCCGCCTCGTCGACGTCGGCGATGATGTTGACGATGAGGGTTCGGAGCAGCCGTTGGCGCGCCCTCGTGGTCACCGCCGGCGCGTTCCAGGCGGCCTGCAGATCGTCCGCCAGTCCGGCGAAATCCGGAACCTCGGCCACCGGAACAGGAGCCGACACGGACGCGACCCGGGCCTCGCAGGACTCGACACGCCGAAGCGCTGCCTCCCAGTTCTTTTCCAGCTGCGCGGCAATCAGCCGGTTGTCGGGATCGCAGGCGGCGTAGCGCCGTTCCGCCAGTGACGCCTCGTAGCGCGCCTTCTGCAGGTCCAGTTCTGCCATCCGCCGTCGCTCGGCTTGGTGTTCCATATGCCTCCGCTCGGCTTCCAGCGCGGCCTCGATCGCTATCGGCTCGACGGCGCGGAGAAGTTCGCCGGCGACCACCTCATCCACCCGGGAACTCCCGAACCCGAGGCATCGTGGCAGTCCCAGCATCTGGTGGGGACGTTCGCAACGGTATATGGCCTGGCTGGGCTGGCGGCCGCGATACGATACGGTCAAGCGCCGTCCGCACCGGGCACAGCTCAGGACGCCGATCAGCAGGGCGCGGCCCCCACGCCCCGATTTCGCGCCGCCGGCCCGGCCGTAGGCGTTGGCGGCGAGCAGGGTCTGGTTGCGCTCGAATTCCTCCCAGTCCACGTAGGCCTCGTGGTGATCCTTCAGCAGAACCTCCCACTCTTCAAGCGGCTTGCCGTGGCCATAGCTCTTCCGCGCCCGCCCTTCGACGATTTCGGTGCGGTGCTGGCTCTTTCCGTAAACGTAGGCGCCGGCGTAGAAAGGGTTCTTGAGCACGCTGATGACGTTGCGATAGCGGACCGGCGTCCAGTCGAAGCTGACCAGCCTCTTGCCGTCGGACGGCCGCGGGAAGCAGGCCCCCTCCGCCGCCAGCGACAGCAGGACCTGACGTGCGCTGCCCAACTCCCGGAAGCGGGCGAAGACGAGGCGGATCGTCTCCTGGACTCGCAGATCGGGATCGAAGCCCAGACCGATCTCCCGGTGCCAGACGTAGCCGATCGGCACGCTGATGCGCAGTTCGCCCCGCCGCGCCTTGCTGCGGGCGGCATCAAGCATCCGGGTCCTCAGCACTCCCAGCTCGAACTCGCTCATGCTGCCCTTCATGCCCAGCAGCAGCCGATCGTTCGGCCGCCCCGGATCGTAGACGCCATCGAGGTCGATCACCCTGGCGTCGACGAGCCCGCAGAGTTCGAGCAGATGGTGCCAGTCCCGGCCGTTGGGGCGAGCCGGGAGGCGTCGAGGCACAGCACGGCACCGATCTCACCGGCACAGAGCGCCGCCACCAGCCGCTCGAACCGGTGCCGCTGGCCGAGCGTCCCAGATCGTCGTCGATCACCTCGACCCGGCGGAACCCACGGCGCTTGGCCGCGTCGACGAGTTCGTACTGCCGGCGCTTGCTCTCCAGGTTGGTCTGGACCTGCGCCGGGGAGGACTGGCGGACGTAGACCACCGCCTTGCGCTTGAGCACCGACGGCGGCAGGAGATCAGGGTTCGCCATCGTCATGCTCCCCGGTTCCGGCACCTGCGGCTTCCATCAGGAGAAGGGCCAGTTGCACCACCGCCGCGGCGCGGTCGGCCGGGCTGATCGTCCGCAGCCTTGCGGTGTCGAAGGCCATGCTGAACTGGCGCCGGGTCTTGGCCCGTCGTGTTGATGCTGACGGCATTTTCATGTCGCTCCTCCGGGACGATGATCGCATCGCCCGGAGAGCTTCGCCTGAATACGCCGTCGCTCAGCTGACGCTGAGGGTTGATGAGCGCTTCCACGGCGACCCGCGGCGTACCGAGTTCCATGTAGGAGCAGATGACAGGGTCCAGCATCCATTCCGGCAACACTGTGATGATGCCGGGCGCCGCCTCGACGAAAACGAGACGGCCGATGGAGCGCGCCTCGCTCCACATCACCCGAACGCGACGGCCATGCAGCGGATGCCAGCGGTAATGAACGTCAACATCCTGCCCGGCATGGGCACAATGGACGGGCGATGGCCACGGCGCGCATGGCGCGCTCGGCGATGTTGTTGTCGATCTCCAGCCGGCCGTCGGCGAGGTATCGCGTCAGCGCCGGCCAGCGGGACAGCGCATAGCGGATCGCCTCGGCCAGGGCGGACTTGTCCGAAACTTGGCCCAGCAGCTGCTACAGGTGCATGCGCAACGCGGTGATCTCCGGCGCTGCCTCGGCCTGCCGCGTCGTCGCACGCTAGGCCGCCGGCTGGCCGCGCACGCGCTCCTCCACGGCATACAGCCGGCCGATGCGCTACAGCACCTCCTTGGCCGCCGCTCCCTTGTGCGCCTAGTGGACGTCGAAGAACTTGCGCCGCACGTGCGCCCAGCAGGCCACCTCGCTGATCGCCAGCGGATCGGCCCCCTTGGTTTCGTACAAGGCGTTGAAGCCGGCATAGCCGTCGGCCTGCAACGCGCCCGTCCAGCCTGCGAGCTGACGCTGCGGATGCTCCCCCTTGCGGTCGGGCGTGTAGCGGTAGAGTACGGCTGGAGAGGCGGTGTCGGCGCTGGCGCGGTCATCACGCGCATAGACCCACAGCCGTCCGGTGCGCGTCTTGCCGGCGCCGGGGGCGAGCACCGGCACCGGGGTGTCGTCGGCGTGCAGCTTGGAGGCCGCGAACACGTGGGCGGCGATGCGCTCGGCCGGCGGCGTCAGCAGTACCGCGGTGCGGCCGAGCCACTCGGTCAGCGTCGAGCGCGGCAACTCTACCCCCTCGCGGGCGAAGCGCTCGGCCTGCCGGTAGGCCGGCAGGTGATCGTCGTACTTGGCCAGCACGATGTCGGCCAGCAGGCTGGCGCCGGCGTTGCTCTTGGGCAGCGGCACGGGCGGCAGCGTCTGGCTGATGTCGCCGCAGCACTGGCAGGCCATTACGGGGCGCACATAGCGGCGGACGCGCAACCGCGCCGGAACGACCTCCAGCACCGCAGCCGCTCCATCCCAGTCAGATCCTCCACCCGTTGATAAGCCATGACGTTTCCATCTCGTTTGTGTCCGCGCGATGACGCACAACGCAAAACTCAGACGTCGGGCCCTACTTTGCCAAGGCGGCGCTCACCGGAGGCGTACGCGACGGCCAGCGAGCGACCGTGTGGTACGCCTTCGCCGAGGACACGGTGGAGGAGCGGGTCGCGGCCACCGTGGTGGCCCGAATTGCCGACATGGACAGTATGGCATGCGACGACACCGCGATGCTCGACGCCATCGTCCGCGTCTTTGAGGACGCCGCAGAACGTGCCGTCGCCAAAAACAATTTTGGCAGTTCTACTGGCGGCTGTCCGGGACGAGCCAGCACCGACAGAAGTGGCGTCGAATCGATGTGGTTTGATGATTATGCGCGAGAATGGCTCGGCGTACGGCGGGCAGGGCCGGCTGCTGCCGAGGTTCAATGTCGGAGCCCTTACGACGCCTTGGTCGCTTTGCGAAAGTTTACCTTGGTTTATGACTTGGGGAGCGCTACTTTCTGCATATGTTGCTGCTGCATCTGATTGCGGTCCGGCCTGGACAAGCTTGGGATATCTGTTGCAGTGCGGTAGGGTGGCATTCTAGCTCAAGCTCCAGGGTCTGGTCCTTAGACTGCTGGATGGCGGAGCCAATCCCTTGGAATGCCCATCCTCACGTTGATCGCTCTGTGGCAACGGAGCACCGCGATTGCGGCCCAACGTCGAGGTTCCCATGCTCAACGTGCTCAAGAAGACTCTTACCCAAGGGCAGCGACTTCAATGGCTCGAATTGGCTATGGCTGCTGATTACGAAAGTGCGCTTATTCGCTCGGACAGTACAAGCGAGACACGTGTAGGCAATCATCCGCGCTCTGCGATCCTAGTCGCAGCGGTTCTAGCTACTGCTTATAATTCGAATAATGGATGGTGCTTTCCGAGCATCAGGCATATTGCGCGTCTTGCCCATATCGGGGAGGACGCGGTTCGACGTGGCATTCGGCAACTTGAGTTGGCGGGGTTAATAACAAAAATTACCCGCCGACGCAAAGACGGGTCGCACACCAGCCACAGCTTCGAGTTAATTCTGGGCCAAACATCTACTGCCGGACAAGTCAAGTCCACTGGTCCGGCAGTTGAAGCTTCAAGTCCGGTATCCGAAGAGGGTGGTCCGACTCCCGAGGAGGGTGGTGCGGTTCCCGGAGCCATTCCCTCTGGAATCGGACCCCAAGGAACCTTGGAAAGACCCATGGTAAGCAGGAATGGAATCATCCCCGTGATAGACCGACAGGCCGCGTGGACCCAGCGTTACCCGAGTTCAGCCAGTCGCTCATCCATTAAGGACTTGGATGCAGCCAGCGAAAATACAGAGTTGAGCATTAGTAAATTGGTAAGTCGCTATCAAAGATTGGCAACCGCGCCTGGGTGGAGGCGGGAGAAAGCGCGTGAAGTCGTTGAGGATACTATCGAACGTGTCGGCATTGAGTCTGTGGCGGAGTTGCTCAAGAAGATCGATGGTGAAGGGTGCCAACCGGCCAATGACATCATTGAACGCCTCAATAGACTTGGCCGCGCTGTTGTCAGTCCGATGCTCCGGCGCCCCGTGTCCGTACAACCTAGGCGTCAAAGGGAAATTATCACAGAGCACAGCTGTGGGCTGAGCGCAGGTCGTATCGCTATCATTCGAGAGCAAAACGCGAGAAAGCCGAAATTCGTCTTCGAGGAAGTTCCATTAAAGGAGGAGGAGTGATGGAATGATCGCAGCGGACGCCGATGCAGGCCCTTTGGTCCCTGTCTCACCTCGCCGTCGGTAGTTCGACCAAGCTGCGGTGAATCCACCCTGCGGGCTGCGTGTCGCCGATCTCAAGCCAGTCTTCCTTCTGGGAGAACACGGAGAACCGCTCGCCCCTGCGCGCGGTCCGGAGAACCGGCGCGTTGGCGCCCGCGTCCCTCCGGACATTCGCAGCTTGGGCGCGCACTTCGGCCGTCTCGCGGGCAACTGCCTTGGGCGCGGGAGCGGCCGGGCTTGGGACGCTTGCGGCCACCACGCCCTGCGGAGGGAGCGCGGCGGGCGTCACTGTCGTTTCGGACGCCATTGGCGCCGGCGCGGTGAGCGCAGTGACCGGCGCCGGGTCATGCCAGAGGCGCGGCCCGACGAACCAGGCGCCGGCGCCGATGGCGAGCAGCGCCAGGAACACGGCGTCGAGGACGGGGAACGGTGGGCCGCGGTCCGGGGCATCGCCGTCCGCGTCGACCTCAAACGCGGTTTCGACCGCTCCGCAGTCGACTCCGTCGTCAGACGGCGCTGCCACGCCGCCCGCTGTCGCGGCGAGCGCCGCCTGGTACGTGGCGAAGGCGGAAGCGAAGCTGGCCGCCGCGCCCGCGTTGCTGAACATATAGGCCTCGTTGATCCCGCTCCTACTCTGGATCGTCAGCTCGCCGTAATGGGCGATCGGAATCTGGTAGTTGTCCCGAAAACGGCGGTCGGGGGAACCGTCCTTGTTGGTCTTCTTCCAGGTGGTTCCGACGACGGTGGCGTCGTGCGGCACGCCTTCTTCCTCGTGGAACCGCACGGCGCCGGCCTGGATCTGCATGTCCGCGATGTCGACGAGCGCGAAGTCGCCGCTGCGCTCCTTGAGGAGGACGAAGCCGGGGTACAGGTAAAGGTCTTCGCCGTTCGCGTTCCCGAACCGCAGCGCCTCCCAGTCGGCCTTGACGATGTCCGTCCGGGCGGTACCGAAGGTGACGAGGGTCCGGGTCATCGCTCTGGACGCGAGGGTGCGTTCAGTGAATCGATTCGTCGCGTTCTCGGTGGTGACGTCCCAGACCCGTGCGCTTCGCCGGAGACGGTTGAAAGCCTCGCGGAGTTCCTCGAAGAGGCGCAGCACACGCCCGTCGAAGGCGAAGTCCAGTTGGATGCTGGTGAGTTCCATTTCCTTCGCCGCGGCTTCGATTTCGAGCCGTCCGGTCTCGATCTCCTCCTCCAGGCGTGCGATGCGGCCGCGGGAGAAGAGGCGGACGATGAAGGTCTTCGCGAACGCCAGGCGCCTTTCAGCGATACCAACGGAGAACCTGCGGCTGGAGATCGTACTCTGGAGGCTCTGCCGCCGATCCGCCGCTTCGTTGACCAGCGTCTTCAGCCGAATGAGGTTCGGGCTGGTCAGGCTCCGTATCGCCGCGCTGCGAATTTCGCCCGGCAGGGGCTCCGCCTGTGAGGGCGCGTCAAAGGGCAGGCCGTGCTCCCGGACGCGGAACGGCTGCGGCTCGGGCGACCGCGGGGCGGGCACCCGGTGAGCGGGCGCCTGCGGCGGAGGGGAGATCCTGGCCCGGTACGACAGCCCGGTGCCGGGGATGCCGAGCGTCACGTGAGCTTGGCCGTCCAAGCCGAGGTTCAGCGACGCCCCCGGTACGCCGATGGTCGTACTGATGCGCCCGCCGCTCAGGTTGAGCCGCACGCCGGGGAAAAGCCGGATCGACTTGCGAAAGCGCACGCTCATCGTCGCTTCCTCAGACTGCCGCCACTGGGGTGCGCTCAATGCGCTCGATCATGCCGAGCCGGGTTTTCCCGCCGCCGAGGTCCACCTCGAACTCGTCTTCGAGCGTGCTGCCGAGCAGCGCCTTGGCCAACGGGTCGCCGACGCGGATGATGCCGACCTCCGGGGCATGCTCCGTCTCGCTGATGCGGACGCGGACGGTCCGGTCCGGCGTGTCGTCGTAGCGCACGATCACGAGGTCGCCGGCGTTGACGGGCGGTGCAGCCGAGGACGACGCGAGCGGATCCAGCGGCTCGGCTGCCACGTCTTCCGGCCGCGCCTCGGCGCGGGCCGCAGCGGCGGCGATCTCGCCTACCTCTGCTTCCGGGTCGGGTTCGGCTGCCACCGCTTCTGCCTCGGACGGCACCGCGGCTTCGACCTCGCGGAACTCGGTCCAGGCCCCCTGCGGCGGCTCGGCGCCGAGCGGCTCGATCCCCATTGCGCCGAGTGTGCGCTTCAGGTCAGCCAAGCATCCATCGGGGTCGGCCGTCCATTCCGAGCCCCAACACCGCCAGAAGGTCCAGCCCAGCCGTTCGAGTGACTTCTGACGCCGGAAGTCCTCGGCCCAACGGTCCGGGCCATGATAGGCGTCGCCGTCGAGCTCGATCGCCAGCCGTCGGTCGTCAGCGCCCTCGACAACGAAGTCGATGCGGTAGCCGCCAACCGGCACTTGGGGCCGGAGGCGGTATCCGAGGTCGAGCAGGCGCGCGCCGAACTCCTTCTCGAAGCCGGAGTCGCAGACGTCGAGCACGTCCTTGCGGACGATGACCTTGCCTTCGCCCATGGGGTTGCGAAAGTGCTCAATGACCTGGAGCTTGAGGTCGCCGGGCTTCAGATCCGACGAGGTGACGGACCGGACGAGCACGAGCCGGTCGCGGGCGCGTGACAGGGCCACGTTGTAACGCTGCTCGTACGCGCGCGTCCTCTGCATCATTGCTGTCTTGGGGCACGCCACCATCGACAGGAAGATGATGTCGCGTTCTTGCCCTTGGAACGTCGCGGCGCTGCCGCACATGATCCGGTGGCGGTCGATGACCTCCGCCCCGAACTCGCGCATGAGCCGGTCGTAGATGAGCTTCGCCTGCTTGTCGCCGATCAACGAGATGATGCCGATGGAGCGCTTCTCGTAGGCGGGGTCTTCGGACAGGCGCCGCACCTCGTCGACGATGACGTCGGCCTCCCGTTTGTTGATATCCCCCGTCTTCACGCCGTCGCGCACCAGGATGTCGATGAGAGGCGGATCGAGGCGCTCTGTCGCCTTGGGCAGGCGCATCGGCACCAGCAGGTTCTGGTAGAACCGTGCGGAGAAGCGGATGATCGGCTCGACGCAGCGGAAATGCTCGCGCAGCAGCACCGCCTTCCCAGGGAAAACCATGCTGCCGAGCTCGTAGAGCGACGTCGCCGGGTCCATCTGGTCGGCAAAGGGCAAGTCCGTCAGGTAGGTTGTGCGCAGCTGGATGATGGTGCGCTCGTCGAGGCCGATGGGAGTGGGGCTCACCTGCTTGTCGTCGCCGACGATCAGCAGCTTCCGGCCGCGCAGGACGGCGGGCAGGGCGGTGATGTCGGACTGGCTTGCTTCGTCGACGATCACCAGATCGAAGGCGTTCAGCGTAGCCGGCAGCTGCTCGGCCACCCGCCATTCGGGCAGGATCCAGCACGGGACCGCGTCCGCGGCGTCGAGCGTGGCGTCCCGGATGACGCGGCGGTGGCGGCCCGCCGCCTTGCCGGTCCCGGCGCCCAGCTTGGCGATCGCCGAGGCGAACTTCGCCAGGGCGGCCTCGATGCGTCCGGTCAGCGCGCGCTTCAACCCGAGGAACGTCCGAAGCCGCACAACCTCGGCCAGGATAGCCCGCTGACGGGTTTCGAGTTCTGAACGCTCATCGGCCAGCTTTTGAATGGCGGCGCGGTCGCCGATGCTGCGGACGAAGCCATCGGCCCTGGCCCACTCCCAGCTGTTCCGCCACGCCTCCGGCGTCCACCGGTCCGCGCCGTCGAACGCCGGGTCGCTGGTGAGCTTGTCCGCCCACGACGGCGCGCCGGACCGGCGCACCAGGTCGGCGATCTCGTCAAGCCGCGCGCGGAACGGGCGCAGGAGCGACAGCCGTTCCGCTTCCGTCCGGATTTGGCGCCACCCTTCGGCGAGGTCGTTCGGGGCGACGGAGGCGTCGCCGAGCATCGAGGCGAACTCAGCCAACCCGGCGTGGAACGGCAGGCGCCGCCCCTCGATAAGCGCCTCGAACTGCCCGCGGGCCGCCTGGGCGTCGGCGAAGTCCGCCTTCTCCAGGTTGGCCGCCAGGGCGTCGAGCGCGCGCGCGATCTCACCCTCGTAGACAACGGCGCGGGCGTCGAGGCCGTAGGGGAACAGGGTCTGGAGCGTCTCGAGGCTGGCCTGGGCCTCGGACGCGAAGCGCAGGAGCGCGGCGATCAGCCGCCCGAGGCGGAGGAGTTCGCCGCGGCCGCGCTCCCAGTCGGTCGGAACCGGCGGTAGGCCGAGGCTGCCGCAGACGGACGCCCAATGGCGCAAGAAGGCTTGCGCCTCGCGCTGCCAGGTCCGGGTGGCCTGCACCTCTTGCCAATGCTCCGGAGCGGCGGGCGGGTTCCCGCCGACCAGGACCCGCGCGAGGCGTTCCTTGAGGGCGCCCTTGCCGAACGAGAACAGGCCGAAGGGCTTCTCGCCGCGGGCGTAGGCGGCGACGGCCGCGTCGAACGCCGGATCGTCGAGCGGCGCGTCGCCTGTGTCGATCCCCTTGAGGGCGAGCTCCCGTCCTTCGGCGTAGAGCTTCGCCCACTGGTCGAGCGCCCGCCGCAGGGCCGCCTGGGCCGCTTCGTCCGATCGCCGGACCCCGAGGAGGATCTGGTACGTGCCGACCATCCAGGTCTCAGCCCGGACCTCCTCAAAGAAGGTCCGGTAGTCGGTCAGCCATACCTGGACGGCGCGCGCCTGCTCCACCGAACCGACCGCCATGTAGGGCACCTGGCCGGAGCGCGCCTGCTCCTCAAGCTCCTTGGCTCGGGCGAGTTCGCCGTGCGCCGCCAGCACGCGGGCCACGTCCGGCAGGGCGCCGGGGTCGGGCAGGGCGGCCGCGCCGTAGGCCAGGTCCCCAGCCAAGTGGCGGCGGATGTCCCGCGCCTCAGCGATGTCGGCGTCGGTGAAGCGCGGAGCGTAGCGGGCGTCGAGGTCCAAGCGGTCCTCGAACCAGGCGTGCAGGGCGCGGTCCTGCACGACCCTCTTCGCCAACTCCATGGGCAGCACGCTCTCCCCAGCGCTCTCAACCTTTTCGAGGTTCCGACGGGCGTAGGACAGCAACTCCGCGTCGATCTGGGCGATGCGGTCGCGGATGTCGGCGAGAAGGCGCTGGTTGTCGACGATGCTCTGGCTGACCAGCTTCGGGTTGATCTGCTTGGCCTCGTTCGCCAGGACCTGAACAGCCTGTTCCAGATGCCGCGCGCCCTCCCGGTCGCTGTGGATGACCGAAATGGCGAGATCGCGGATTCCGGGCGGCAGCTTCTCCTGCAGGGCGGTCAGGGCCTCCGCGTTCTTGGCCGTGACGAGCACCCGCTTGCCAGTTGCCAGGAAATGGCAGATCACGTTCGCGATAGTGTGCGTCTTGCCGGTGCCGGGCGGCCCTTGGACTACGACGCCGTCCGCTTCGCGCAGGCGCTTCAGGATATCGCGCTGATCGTCGTTGTACGGCAGGGGGAAGAAGAAGTCGGGCTCCGGTCCGGAGCCCTGGTCATTGGCCCGGCCGCCCCTGCCGCCATGGGATCGGGCGACCGCGTCGGGCAGGCGCCAGGACACGTCGTCGAGGTTCAGGCCGCCGTCGTCGTAAAGGCGCTCATCGTTCGGCGGCTTGACGAACTGCAGCCCGGCCGTGGGGAGATCCTCCTCGGCTTCGGCCTCCTCGACGCGCTTGATCAGCTTCTGGATGTCCTCCTGCCGGAAGTTGGCCGCGCGCTGGCGAACATAGAGGACCCAGGTGTCGCTGATGCGCAGAACACCGTTGATGGACGGGAGCGAGCGGTCGGCGGGATCCCGCCCGGCCTCGTCGGGCAGGTAGATGCCGGTGGCCGACAACCGTGCGGCGCAGGATTTGAGCAGAGGCTCGAAGACCTTCCGCTCGAACGGCGAGAAGGCGATGTCCGGGTCCTCGACGATGCGCTCCAGCTGGGCGCCGGCATCCCGCTGAAGGGCCTTCGACCCCTCGACTTCCAGGGCATGGAACGGCTTCAGCGCCAAGGATGGTGGCACTTGGCGCGGCCCGACGGTGAGCGTGCCGTCCTCAAGCAGCTCCAACTCGACCAGCTGTTCTAGCAGCGGCGCGCTGATGCGCATGCTCTCGCGCTGCCAGCGCGCGACGCCGATGCCCCAGACGAGCTCGATGGCGTTGTCCTCGCCAGCCGCTGTGACGGCCTGCTGCACCTTGTAGAGGCGGTTGTAGACCTCAATGCTACGGCGGCGGGGTTTCTCCACCTCGGCCCACTTCGCCCAGGGGCCCTCGACGTACGCGCGCCACGCCTCGCGGAACTCGGGCATCCGCGCGGTGCGCAGGATGGCGTCCATCGCCTCTGGGAACGCAACATCGGCCTCGCGTGGCCGCATGACCTCGTCTGGATCGAGCAGGCCGGCCTCGGCGAGGTCCGAGATTTCCTCGATACTGAGACGCAGCATGCGGTGGTCGAGCAGCGTCGGCGCCTTATCCGGCGACGGATGCGGCTGTGCCTTGACCCACCCCTCGAACATGGCGTCGGTGGGCGGTGGCTGCGTCTCGCGAAGGCGCCGGAGCCGCAGCCAGATCTCTGGGTCGACGTTCGCATCCACGCCCTCAAGATCGATCACGGCGCCTTCATGGAAGGATGGATGGGACTCGGCCGCAAGGTCATAAATGACCTTCTCGTTGAAGGTGACCAGCTCCTGCGTGTAAAGCAGAACGTTGCGCAGATCCTTCTGCGTCTTGGTGAGCCCCGCCATGATGCCCCAACACCACTATCGAATTAGCCAGAAGCAGGATTTAGCAAGACTACCGTCAATTGTAAATGCCAGGAAGACGCCGCCGTTCAGTTACAAACTCGAAACCCAAGAGGTTAACGAACGAACGCTCGTTGTGGTGTGGGTTCTTTGGGTTGTGAGAGAGTTTCCTGTCTTAATCCTGATGGCGAGACAGTATAGAGTGATGGTATTCGCGTGACGCAGCAGGCTAAGGGCTGCTGGTGCACCGTGGCCCACAGCGATGACTTCCGTGAGCATCACGGCCGCTCCGAAGCCTATGTGGATCATCACGCCGTTGCTCCGTCAGTCGAATATTCGGCCGCCAACTATTATCGGCGGGACCGGCGATGGGAGACCGAAGTGCTGTGCACTCCTCGCTGCTTGCTCTATCGACCAAGTACGCAGGATCCGCTTATCGTCCTCCGACACCGAGCCTTGGCTAGTTGCGAGCCGGCGCGCGATGCTTTCTAATCGGTCAAGTTCTCGCCTCTCAACGATGCCTGCCGCGTCGCACATGGCCCATGCGAGGATCGTTGTGCGTTCATCCCGGTCGGACACTTCGCCGGCCATCGCGACGGTAACGATCCGACGCACCCCCGCGTCGTGCAACTCTTCGTCAGTCTCTGCGCGCAGCAGGTCTGCACCAGGGTCCTCTTTGGGCCACATCTTTCTGTTCATGCTGTCTTCCCTCGTCTCCGGTTGTCATCATCCGAGCGCCGTACCGCGTCCAGCATTGTTGCGTCCAATAGTGGTGGATCTCTTAGAGTCTCTCCGACGTCAATCAGGCCGTAGCCTCGCAAGATCATGGTCGTCACTCCGTCGGAATCTGGCGGCGTGGCAGGGCAAGGCGTGACGGCGTGGCCGCGTCACTTGGTTGTCGGCTTAGCGTAATGCCTGCACGAACTGGGGCGCCTGTAGCGAGCCGGCTGCGACATTTCTTATTTGGCGGTCGAGCACGCGACGCAATCGAACAAATTCTGCGCTCCTCATTACATCAGGCATCAAATCTCTTGAGGATGCGCTCGACTAGGCACAAAATCACGCAGTTTTCGCCCGGGGATTGGCAATAAACGAGGGACGCCATGCTCAGCGATATGGGCGCCACGGCTGAGGATCTTGCATCGCCTGAGATGAAGCGTCTGCGGACGCTCTTGCAGGGTTACATGGACCGTCACGGCCTGAGCCAACGTGAGCTGAGTGCCCGGATTGGACCAAACGTCGGCTTGATCAAGGACATACTGACGATCCGGCCCGATGGTAGCCCGCGAGTTGCCAAGCCGCGCCGAGATACTTTGATCGAGATCGCCCGCGTGGTGGGTCTTAGCCTTGATGAGGTCTGGACTCGCGACGCCCCAATCCCAGACTTCCGTGCCCGACCGCCTTTGCCTCAGGAGCGTGTTCGCGACGCGTACCACCGGCTCGTGCGCATCACACCGGTCTCCGATGCTGTTTCCAGTCAAGTCGGCGCTGGCGTTGTCGATCTGCTACGCGTGATCGAGGCGCCGGTTGATGGCGGCTGGTCACTCTCGCTTGCACAAGACGCCCGCGCTCCGCTGTCGCTGCCGACAGCGTACCTAGAGGAGAGGATCGGTGTGCTGGCTGCGCATGCGCGGCACTGGCGGCTCGCCTCCACTACGTCCTCCGGGCTCCTCCGGCGTGGCGACGACGTCGTGATCGATGTATCTGTCAGGCACGCCCGGGATGCTGGGCTCTACGCGGTCTCCGCAGAGGAGGGGATCGATGCGATGCGTCTGGACGACAACGATGGGCGCGCTGTCATCGGCCGCATCGTCTGGCGGGCACAGGCGCTCTGATCCTCCGCTCTCCTCCGAGGAGGTCGATATCTCACGAAGTGGCTGGAATTGCTGGAACGCCAGCGCCTTCTAGCCGCTCCAGCCGCATTCAGCTTGTGCGTCTCCCTACACCAACGAGATGATGTATGCCGTGCCGTACAGCGGATGTGCCGCCGCGTTGGATCAGCTGGGAAAGGGATCGACATGGGGATCGTGCAAGACCGGCACGAGACCGCGCGTTACACCATGGCTGGATTGACTGAGGCAATCATCAAATGGCGCCGCCACGGGTGAGCCTGGATATATTAGGTGAAGTAGAGGTACGGGTCATCGCGGCGATGCTCGAAGAAGCCGCCGCGCTGGAGGTTGCGTGCGAGCTGATTGAAGCGGAGAATTTTGGCATCGTCGGCGCCCCCGAGGAAATCAGGCACCGGCTGATTGCCGGCTGGGCAGTGTTCAACCAGTCCCAGGCGATCCGCTGCCCGATCGAGCGGATCGGCAACGGCTTCTGCAATTGGTCCGATTTCGACCCGAGCGGCGTCACGATTGACGCTTGGCTCCGCCTCCACCTCACCTGATCTCTCGAAATCACGCGGTCGCCGCTGAACCTACGCCGAACGGCATGGGGCAGTGACCCCAATGTCCCGCGCCCTTGCGGCGCGGAAAGGGAAGCGACAATGACGTGCTACGCGTCCTACCAGTCTGCGGCGTAAGCGCTGCGGAACGCCGCCTTGCCAGGGATGAGGTGATCGGCGAAGAGAGAGCCTACGGAGGCTCGCTTGATGTCGAGAGTGGAGATCATCACCGGCCACGCTGCGCCGGCGCACCTTCGGCCAGAGCTCGGAGAAGCTGGGGCGAAGCGACGACCAGCTCGAACTGCAGATCGAGGAGCTGGAACAGCATCAGACGGAGCACGCGGCGGCGGCCCCGTCGATGCCGGCAGCACCCGCCGAGCGCGTTCACCCGATCAGGAAACCGTTGCCCGGCCATCTGCCGCGCGAGGATGAAGAACTGGCACCACCCTACGCCGCCTGCCCGGGTTGCGGCGGGGCGCTGCGCTGCATCGGCGAGGATGTCTTGGAGGTGCTGGAGGTCGTGCCGGCTCAGCGCATGACAGACTTAGCGCCTCTGGCGTGGCTGCCCAGTGCTGTCGCGGCTTGCGCTGCGCCGCGCCAGCGCTGGGCAGCCTCTGCGGGGTGCCAGTTTGCCACACTTCGAATGACGTCGGGGCTATCAACCCGGCCGCATGGCCGAGGTGACGCTGCGCGCAATTGAATCCATATGCTCCTCACAAGGTACAGAGCAGAAACAGACGTCATGATGCAAACACATGCGTTCGGCCGGGCTGATGACCGCCCGTCGATCCAGGGCAGCGTTCGCGTGACGCTGCAGGCCGCCGTTAAGGACGCCCTACAGATGATCGAGCGGGACGGCTGCCGCAGCGTGAGGATCTCTATCGATGTCGATCTCAATAGCCTCGATGCGGATCGAGTGATGATCCGGATCCGCCACCTTGCGACGCTTGATCTCTGATCCCGGGCGGCGCCGATCGTCGGCACCATATCCCCCGCAGGGACACCTGCTCCTATCGATAGGGGAGTTCATTAGATGGCAGAACCTGCACGGCACTACACAATCCAGGGCTTGGCGGAGGCATGGGAGTGCAGCAGTGCCCACGTCCGCAATCTGATTCGAGACGGGAAGTTGAGGGTGCTACGCATCGGTGACTTGATCCGTATCCCGCACGCAATGGTTGAGGAGTTCGAAGCATCATGTCTGACGCCGCCGGCCCCCGTCGCGGAATCGACCCCGATCGGATCAAGCTCGTCCAGCCCTTCCGCGACCGCGGAAATCTCACCTGGTACGTCTCATACACCGTCGAAAGCCGCCGCAGCCAGCGCGTATCAACGCGGACGACGGATCGCCGATCGGCCGAAGACTTCCGCGCGCAACTCGTCGCGGGGCTCGTCGCGGGGGCAGCAGGAGACGCAGCCCACGGTGTAGAGCTGACGGTCGGCCGGCTCCTTGATGACTACATCAAGAGCCGCGAGGGCAAGATCAAAGCGCACGAGCGGCTTGGGTTTGCCGTCGCGCGCTTGCGCCCGCACTTCGGGCCGCTGACGATCCCGATGTTGTCCGAGGGCATCTATGATGCCTACGTTGCATCGCGTCGGCGTGCGGGCATCAAGAATGGCACCATCCGCAAAGAGCTGGTTGTCCTGAGGACGGCCCTCAATCGGGCCGTGAATCTGCGGATCATTGAGGCGTACCCGCCGATCGAGATGCCGCGGACGCCGGCCAGCAAGAACCGCTGGATGACGCACGACGAGTTCGACGCGCTGCTCGACGCCGCGGCCAGCCAGCACATGCGCGTCTATCTTCACCTTGCGATCGCCACCGCTGCGCGCAAGGGTGCGATACTTGAGCTCACGTGGGACCGCGTGGACTTCGAGCGTGGGCTGATCGATCTTCGCGTATCTGAAGACGATGATGGGCGTCAGGTCGAAGAAACAAAGAAGCGTCGTGCCCGCATTCCGATGACGCCGACACTCCGGCAAGTCCTCATGGACGCCAGGGAGGCCGCAACGACGGATTACGTCGTGGAATACCGCGGAGGCCCAGTCGTCGATGTCAAGAAGGGCTTCCGTGAGGCGTGCGTGCGCGCCGGATTCACGTACACTGTTCTTGACAAAGACGGGAATCCGGTTGTGTCGAAATATGGCAATCCGCTGGTCCGCCACAAGTTTTCCCCGCACGATCTGCGCCACACGGCCGCGTCCTGGATGATCCAGAGCGGGGTCGCGGAGGAAGAGGTCGCTCGCTATCTCGGCGATACGGTGCAGATGGTCAGGCGGGTCTACGGACACCACTCACCGGAATTCCTCGCGCGCGCGGCCGCGGCGGTCGACGTCGGGGCGCGTCGAAGGGCAAAGAAGCCAAAGGAAGTTGAAGAGGCGTAACGGGTCAGTTCCGACGTTGGAACTACAGATCCTGGCGGTATGGACCATCAAACAGATCCCCTAGCGCACGCCGCCTGCGCAGCGTGAGCAGCCGCTGGAGACGGTGGGTTGAACGGTCGTGCTCGAGGTGACACCGCCCGCAGAGTGCGGCGAGATTCGATGGGTGGTTGTTCCCTGGGTCGTGATCAAGATGGGCGGTGGCCAGCACTACGCGCCGCTCAATGGCGCTCATCAGATCTAGCCAATGAGGATCAGGTACGACTCCCCCCAAATCATCGCGCCATGCGCCTCTTTCGACGTCGAGCCAGCGGCCGTCGCTCAGCTGACGGATGATCTGGCCGTGAGGCCTGCCGCACTTCTGGCAGCGCCCAGCTGCTCGCGCGAACCGGACGTTGCGGCTGATCTGCGCCCAGTCGATTGGGTAGAGCCATCTCATTGATCGTCGTATTGGCATGTAGGGCTCCATTAGGCAAAGCTAGGGCGTGGCGCCGCGAAGTGCGCGATGCGACTAGTGGAGTTGTCGCGTCAGCGGTGTCGAAAGTTGGTCGCGATGTCGAAGAGCCAATCAGGCATAGCGGCCGGAGTGGTGGAGTCAGCGAGCTCGTAGCGTCGGCCGGACGCGTGGTACGATCCGGGTGTGATCACCCACCCTCGTTCGCCCCGGGCGTCGAGGCCGGTGCCAAATACGTCCGATGCCGACTGCAGGGTGGGTGCGTCCGGCCCGAGGCGGAAGTAGAAGTGTAGTCCGCGTCCAGACCTCACTGTGAGTGTGGCGGGTAGGGCGCTATGCCGCTCTTGGAGGTGGTTGAGCGATGACAGACCGACATCGCCATCAAGGTCCAGGACGAACAATTGTGAACGGCGGCCCGTATGCGCCAGTCCGTTAGCCGACGGGTGCCTCTCCCACCAAGATCTGATCGTCGCTGCGTCAGCTGATCCGGTGTCTGGATCATCGTAGATCACCGGATGCTTGCCTGGGCGATGGCAGTTCGGATTGCGGCACGCGCACGAGCCATCCTGCGTGATGGCGAATGCCGGGGCGACCTCAATGCCGAAGGACGCCAGCATCAGCGCTCCCTCCAGCGCGGGGATCAAAACGGCAGTTCCTCGTCTTCGTCGGCGAATACCCGCGTCCGGCCGCGGATCGGAAGCTCAGCGCCGTTGCGAAGATAGCGCGTGCCGTCGTCAGGAACCCACGCGGGCGGCTCTGTTCCGACATCCGGCTTCATGACTAGCGTCGTTTGCTTCTCGTTTGATAGTGCAAGCTGGACAATCCTAATGCTGGAATAATTTACCGTGCGATGGTTGTAGAAGCTCTCATCGTACTCCCAAAACAGGTAGCTCCCAGACAACAGATTGATGCCTTCGTCGCATAGGGCGTCTACCCAGGTCTTCAATTCTTCGCGCGCCGCGAGGATATCGAGTTGGCTGGAGAGCTTGCCGTCCGCGTGTACGATGTCGAGACTACGTATGGCCTCGATGCGGCCCTCAAAAATACGCAGTTTCAGGATCTGTTCAGCTGTCGGCGAAATAGAAAGATGCCAGCGCACAGACGCTGCTTGCCGGATCTCATCAAACAGATCATCGGTGGGTTGAGCGCGCAATATGAGCGCGGCCTCGTCGTAGATCGGGCTCACAGCATTCGCACGGCTCTCGATCAGGCACCCAGGCGTGACACCGAGTTCTCTGGCGACGCTGCGGACAAGATCCTCCCGTACCGGTCTTGTCGCCATCTCCATGGTGCGCAGTGTCTTCGGGTCGACCCTGGCCATCTCGGCGAGGTCAGCTTGTTTCATGCCACGCTCCTCGCGCAGACGTCTTACCTCGCCGCGTATCACGGACACCATTGCCATAGCCGGGCTCCAGGTTGTTGCTGGGTCATGACACCACGGCGGGTTGATTTGGTCGAGGGAATGCGTAGGGAAAGCGTCGGGAATTTCAGAACGCCTACCGGGAATTCCACCAGCTGCAGGGGGCTCAATATTTCCCTCTCGTGGCATGAGCGCCGAGCGTTAGCCGTCAGCCAAGTTCCGACGTCGGAACTCTATCGATCGGTGCGGCGGGATGTCGCAATGACTGGAATGGGTACGATCAAGGGCAGTAGACCCATCTAGCCACCGCAACGGCGGCGGCGGTGGTCGAATATGGGGCGTCGGGTTGATGAGCTGCGGATCGGGACGGCGCATTATGCATCTGATCCAGTGCTAGTGCGCGCGTGCGTCGCGTCGTGTGAAGCACAGGGGCAAGACCCTGACGAGTGGATCACGGCCGCGGACCGGCCTCGCTGGGCGACGTACATCGTCGCGGTCAGGGGCGTGATCTCTGCGCTGGCGGTCGGATCCCCGGGGATGGTGCGCCGGCTGCTCGCCGCGCTGGCTGAGTCCGGTGTCGGCGACGCAGAGGCGACGGCGTTGGCTCTCGCAGCCCACGCCGCGATTGAAGAGATGATGTCGGAAGCTGCAGCAGATCTGCCCGACATCTACGAGCCAGATGAGTGATAGCCCCCTCTATCGATCGCCGCTATCGCGGTATCGATTTGCCGGTACTCTACATCCGTTGGCCACCAAGCCCTGATCCGCAGCGCGCCGATATCGATCATCTGGCCGGACGCTATCATCGCTGCGCGTGCCTTGGTCTTTGCATCGAGCTGCAGGGTCCGGGTCGCGTCGATTACGTCCTCAGGCCACGGCGGCACCCTGAGCCTGTATCATCCGTACCGCGGAGGAGCCGTACCGCAGAGAAGGCGGATTTAGCGGATGTGGCTGCGTGATCGAGACAAGCTCATAGCGTCTTGGGTCGTCAGCGACGCTAACGGTCATGTCTACGACATCGCGCCAACCGTTTCGCTCAAGCGCGTGGCAAATCGCCAGAGCGAGCTCTATCGCGCTCCCGCACAGCCGCAGCATTAGTCCTCCTCGGTCGGGGGGTCGTCATGCGCTAGACCACGCGCGGAGTCCAGCGATCAATCTTGGGCGGCGATCTTGCTGTCGGCGTTGTAGCGCTCGATCGCTGCAGCATCGCGCATTCGCTGATGAGCGGTGTTGGGCGGTAGAGCCGGCGCTGGCGACCAATGGGTCAAGTCCTCATCGTTCAAAAAATTCATGGCGTCGTCAACCCACACCCCAGAATTGTACAACCAATGCGCGAAAAAACAGAGAACTTCCGGAAGGAGGCGCTTAGCTAGGGCCGCACGAAGCCTGTCGGAGCCGGCAACAAGGATACGCGTCCCGTCGCGCGGTGCTGTCGCGATTGGCTGCCAGTCCATCACTCCGTTCTCCGTTGATCGGGTCTGGCGTCAGGTTACCACGCGGCTTCCTTCTGATCTAGGCGGCGCCCCGCGTGATCCCCAAGCGACACGCGGACTGTCACGCGGCATCGTGAGAGATTTATCTTGACGCGCACACCGCGCGCAAGATTGCGCGCTAGCCGTTGCTCCTCCTTGTTCCTCGTTCCATCATAACGCAGGCGTAACGTTCATAGTGCGCTGATATGGCGAGTGAATCGCTCGTAGGCAGTGTCCTCCGAAGGCAGAGGTCATGAGTTCGAATCTCGTCGGGTCCGCCAACGAATTCAAGGGCTTAGCCGTTGCCGCGGCTAGGCCCTTTTCGTTTTGGCCCTTGTGAAAATTTCTGTATCCACCCGACCGCGCCATGCGTCGTCGCCTCGGCCATGGGTTCGGGCGCGTGATGTCCGTAGACCTGCTGGACCGTTTGCGGAGATATGCCGACGAATCCGCTGACCTGCCACACATCCAGGCCGTCGCGCGGCAGCAAAGTCACGCAGGCATGCCGCAGGGTGTACGGATGCACTCCCAGCAATCCAGCCACCTTCGTCGCCGTGGTAAAGGACGTCTTCACGTCGGTGATCGGCATGCCATTGCACGCGATCGCACATTGTCGCGTGATTTTTCTGGCGATGCGGACCCAGGGCAGAAGCCGCGCGGCAATCAGGTAATCAGGCAATCGGACCCGCCTCTTCCTCGATTGCACCCGGCTGACCGGGTTGAAGTCGATGAAGCCCCGGTCGAGGCCGACATATCTTCCCTCGGTGTTCGGCTGCTATCGAAGGCTGAGGGTCGCTTCTTTCCGAGCTCCATGATAGAGCCCGATCAGATTGAACAGCGGCAGATATAGATTGCCGATCAGTTCGCCGCCTTTCTCGTGCTGGAAATAATGGCGCCGCCAAGTCTGGTGGCGGCGCCAAGCAGTCCAGAGCAGCTTGGCCGCCTGCTTGCGCGTCAGAATGGGTTGCGCGTCCTTCGGAATTGGCGGCAGGACGACAATGCCGCCCTCGGTGAGGTGCCTGGGTGCCTACCGGACCTTCGAGAAGGTCAAGGGTGTGGCGTGGTGACCCTCAGCGCGATCAAGGACAGGCGGCTGCTGCGGCGGTAAATCGAAAAGGCCACCTCTAACCGAGGTGGCCTTTCAAAGCGTTTTGTAAAAATTTCCCGCCTTTACAAGGCTTTAGGCGCCCATGAACCAGCCGGCCTGGACCTGTGCTTGGCTGATGCCGCGCAGCACCACCTCGTCCTCGGTGGAGAAGACGATCACCGCATTGCCGGCACCGTCGCTGCGCAGGCTGTAACCCTGGCCGTCGGCCAGCCGCAGCCGGTCGCCCTCGGCGGCGTTGAAGTCGGTGATCACGTCCTTGCCGCTGCCGCTTGCGAAGACGAACAGGTCGGCCCCCGCCCCGCCACTCAGCGTGTCGGCGCCGCGGTCGCCGGCCAGCACGTCGTCGCCGAGGTCGCCGAACAGCAGGTCATCACCCAGACCGCCGAACAGCGTGTCGGCATCCTGCCCGCCATAGAGCGTGTCGGCCCCGGCATTGCCGAACAGCAGGTCCGCACCGCTGTTGCCGAGCAGCAGGTCGCCGCCGGCATCGGCCAGGCTGCCGTCGCCGAGACCGCCAATGAGCACGTCATTGCCTTGGTCGCCGTTCAGCGTGTCGGCCCCGAGGTCGCCCGACAGCCGGTCGTCGTCGCGCCCGCCGTGGAGCAGGTCCTCGCCCTGGCCGCCGAACAGCGTGTCGGCGCCGGTATTGCCGAACAGCAGGTCGCTGCCGGTGTTGCCAAAGAGCCGGTCCTGCTCCTCGCCACCCTGCACCGTGTCGTTGCCGTCGTCGCCGTAGAGCACGTCGTTGCCGGTCTTGGAGCCGATGAAGTCGTCACCACCGCCGCCATGCAGGGTGTCGTCGTCGGCGCCCAGGAGGATGGTCTGGTTGGCGCCGTCGCCCCACACCGTCTGCGAGCCGTCGCCGCCGGTCACCGTCACCGCGCCGATCACCGCGGCGAAGTCGACGTTCTGGAGCTGGATGGTGCTGCCGGTCGGCAGGCCGCGGCCGTCGATCACCAGGGCGGTCTGCGGGCCGCCGGCCGCAGCCGGGGTGCCGCTGATGACCAATGGGGAGGCTGGCGCCGTTGTGCTGCGGAAGGCGACGCTTGGCGAGATGGTCTGGACGAGCAACGGGGTGTCGGCCGACAGCCCCTGGAGGAAGCCGGAGCCGCCGCCGGTAAGCTGGGCTTGGTCGGTCGAGCCCGCCGTCGTGTGGGCCTTGATCTCGCGGATCAAGTCGGTGAGCGAACTGCCAGCGGCCTTGGGCGTTGCCGAGCCGCTGGCGGTCAGGCCGTAGCCGGCCGGCAGTTGCGCCGTCAGCACCGTGCTGCCGCCGCTGCTCGCCAGCGGGATGTCGGCAACGGCATTGTTGCCGACGCTCTCACTGCGCTCCGTGGTGACCACCGGTACTTTGAGAATGGTCGAGGCTGTGCCGTCGCCGTTGTATACCAGACTGGAGTTGACCGTCACTCCGTCGACCGTGCTGCTGGTGTCGGTGCTGGGAGGAGATGAAGGAGGAGGCGAAGAAGGGTTGCTGCCACCCGACATAGTCAGCCTCACGCCAAGATCGGCCGTGAGATCCTCAGTCCAGTTTGCCGTGAAGTCATCAGCTCTCGTCGCGTTACCGGAGTGGTTGTAAGTTATTAAAAACCCGCCGCTGTACGTATTTGCGGACGTAAAAGTGGTGTTTCCTACGACGTTAATTCCATCAACGCCGTCAATGACAACAGCATATTGCTCACCTATTACAAGGCCAGAATAGTTAAATTCCGTTCTAAGATTTTGCGTTTCGGAAAGATTTATCTCCGGATTAATAATACCGCTCTCTGAAAGAACGCCCGATGGATTGTATTGATCGCCATTTTTGTTCAATCCAACAAGAAGAACTCGGAAATTAACAGGTGGAGAAAGAATCGGAGATCGAAAGGATATAGTTGCGGAATCAAGGTTCGTGCCTGTAGCCGTAAAGACTTGCCCGGTATAGCCATGAAGAGGTATTAGTAGTGGCGTAAATGCATTACTTTTTATATCGATGGTTGGATTATCCACAGAGGTATCTGGGAGTGAATCTGCATCGTGTCCACTGGTATCCTGAATGGCGTTCGTGTCATTCCCCGCGCTCGGATCCGTATATGCGACAGTAACTTCAGATCCTGAAGTAACTGCAGATTGTAAAGTTAATGTAACTTTCTTACCGGAAAGCCCAACTCCAACAACAGGAATTACATTTCCAGATTCTTTAACAGTAAAGGCGCTTGCGGCCGGCGGATTAGTAGTACTTACATCGACATCATAATCCATTATTAGGGTATTGCCGCTAACAAAAGAATAGAGATGTGTTAGAGCTGCCGACACGGTTATTCCCCTAATAAAGTATAGCGTGAATCTTGCCGCCTCCTAAGGGAGGCGGCACATCGTTCATCTAGATAACTAACATGAATGATACTATTGAATAGCGAATCGAGATGCTGCCTTGTGTGACGAAATGTGACCACCTGAAGCATGTGGTTCGGTGATCTTACTAAACTGAAGGTGATGAACGTCGCACTATGCGGAGCACCCGCTTGCAGACGGTTGAACTGGCGAAGGCCGGCAGCCGGATCGCCTTGGGGGGGGGCGCCGCTGATCCGCTCGTGGTGCTGGTTACCTTCGGCATCGTGCTGTACTGCGTCCTGTTGGCGCCGGCCGCGCAAGCGGATCCGAACGCCTCGCTGATGCTGGGGTGCTGACCACGAATGGCCGCCGCCTTGGTGTTCTACTGGATGGGCGCGAGCGCTGCCAGTGCGGCCAAGGATAAGCTGCGGCGGGGAGAGTGACGGGCTTTGCTGGCAGTCTGGAACCGTACCTTTCTGCGGCAGGTGATCTTTGTAAGATGCGAATTTCTGTCATAAAAAAAGTGGCGCAAATCGCATCCCGATTTTACGTAACGCCGCCATAGCACATGAAAATTTAATGAAATCTCTATGGGGGGAATTGATGGTATTTATGCCGACTGTATTCTGTTAAGGAACAGAATAGCGAAAATTGCATCATGTTGCGGGGTCTTTTGCGAGAATCGTTGGCAATATGATGGTCTTCATAGAGCCTTAGAGTGCGGATCAAAACCGGACTGAGGCTGAGGAAGATCAACGGCTTCAACATGTCAGATCGGGGTTTTGATAGGCGCTCTTAGATATGGGAGAATGCAGGAGATATTGAAGAAGAAAAGATTAATACTTCAGAGAATGCAACTTCTTCCAAAGGCTACAAATTCCACAGAGTATTCATAGAGATGTCGGCGAACTTTATGTCGCGGCTGCATTGGCGTTGAGGATTTGACTCATATGCTGCGCATAGGGTTTTGAGCCTGATGGTAGGCGTTCCCCATGTTACCAAAGCAAAGTCGGGTCGCATCGAAAGGTTGGCAACCTCTCGGGCAATCGTATTGACTCTCCCCGCTCCGGGTGATGATGAGCAAACCATCGCAAGAGCCAAGGCACGCCGTTTGGGTTGAGGCGGAGTGGAGAAAGCAAATCTGCAAGCTGTGGCACAGGAAAGAGCGTTGCTTGGCCATATTTTTCTATGACCTGTCAGCTTCTGGGATCGTGCTCTTGTACCTTCCCCTCGATATTTTCGGGGACAATGGGCTCGCCATCCTCCATCTTGCTGGTTAGGACGCCAGTGAGTTCGGCAATTGCCCAGCCTAGTGCGGCACGGATGCGGATGGCCGCGGCATCTGCTTCGTGGGCCCGTTGGTTGGCGCTGCTGACGGCGTCGTTCAACGCTGCGACTTCCGCCTCAGCCTTTTCCAGCCGTTGCTGAAGAGCTTGAATATACGCGGCGAGAGCCCGCGTCTCGTCCACTGACAGAATGTTCTCGGTATTGGCTTTGAGTATGACTTCCATTATTCCGCCAGTCCTTCATCCACCGTGATCGCCCTCCGTTGGACACACCGTCGACCCGCAGTAACGCCGAAGCCTTGGCAGATCAAGATCTCACAAGTGGGGAAATGGAATTTTCCTTGCCTGTTCGGCACGTTCGCTCCGATGGCGCCGGCATCCCGCATAGGGAAGCCGCCGTTGCCGACCTGACGGCGCGGACCTTGACGGTTGGGCCGGGATCGGGAAATAAGTTGGTATACTGAACAAGGCTGGATCGTTCCTTGGCCACCCAGACCGTACCGTTCCGGCGCTTCTCGACCAGTTTCCTGCCCGAGAACGAGCGCTTCGGCGCTTGGCGGGAGGCGATGACCACGGTCTACGAGATCCCCACGATGGGGCAGGAGGCGCGTCGGCGCTTTTCCGGTACGGCGACCAGCGCGCATCTCGGCCCGCTCATCGTCGGGACGATGGATGTGGACGCGTTGTCCTATCACCGGTCGCCAGGCAAGATCCGCTCCGACCATATGGACCATTTCATCGTACGGCTGGACAGTGCCGGCGTGGCCGGCAATCCGGCGGACGAAATCCTGGTCAAGGACATGGGGCAGCCGATCAACCTGCCGCCGATGCGGCTGGATGGCGCCTGCATCATCATTCCGCGCGACATCATGACAGGCATGCTGCCGCGGGCCGACGCCCTGCACGGGACGCGGCCGGGCGGCGTGATGGGACGGCTGCTGGCCGACCACATGAGGTCGCTTGCCGGCGCCGTGCAATCGGCGACGACCGGGGAGGCGCCGCAGGTCGCGCGCGCCATCCGCGACATGGTCGCGGCCTGCCTCGCTCCCAGCCACGACGCGCTCGTGCAGGCAAGGCCGCAGATCGCGGCCACCTTGATGATGCAGGCCCGGCGCTACATCGATGCGAACCTGACGGATCCCTGCCTGTCGGCCGACCGGCTGTGTCTGGCCCTGGGGCTGTCGCGTTCGGCGCTGTACACGCTGTTCGAACCGCACCAGGGGGTCGCCCGCTATATCCTGGGGCGCCGCCTCCTTCGCGTCCGCGAGTGCCTGTCCGATGCCGCCGACCCGCGCCGGATCGGTGAGATCGCCTTCTCCTTCGGCTTCGGCAGCGAGGCGCACTTCAGCCGCGCTTTCCGCCGGGCGTTCGGCTGCACCCCGTCGGAGGCGCGCGCCGGGGCTTACGGTGCGCGCCTTGCGGGAGCCGGAGGGACCGCGGCAGGCGACGCCGGGACCGATGGTGGCATCGACGGCGGGTTTCCGGACTGGCTGCGGCGGTTGAGAGCCTGATCCTTCCGCCTGCCGAGGCCGCCGCCTTACCAAGCCGCGGGGCCGGCCTCGTTCAATGCCGGGCGGCCTTGTTGTCGCCGTGGTCGCGCTTTTCGGCGGTTTCACGACCGACCAGCTTGTTGAAATTGGAGTCCTCTTCGTACAGCAGCGCGAGTTTCGCTTCCTCGAACTGCTTGAAGAACGCCTCCCACCCGATCTCTTCCAATTCATCGTGGTGCGACTGCCGCGCCTTCGGGAACATCAGGCGCAGCAGGCCGACCCCGGTCTTGCGGCTGCGGCCGCTTCTCCCGCCGCCTTCCTTGCCCTCGTCATGGGTGCTGCGGACGACGGCGGGCTTGCCGCCATGGTTTTCGGCCCAGCGACGGATCTCGTCGTGGTCGGTGGTGGTCTTTGCCATGGTCTCTCTCCGGATCTGGCCCTTGGGGGAACACGGGCCCTCATCAGAACAGCCGGGGCCGGACGGCGTTGCGCCGATGCGGCCGGAAGGCGGTTGTCCGAGGCGATGGCCGGGAACGATGGTCGGGAGCGACGCAGGCGGCGGCACGACCCGCGGGAGCGGGCCGTGCCGGTGGAGGTCAGGCGTCCGCCAGTTCGCGGGGCTGCCGGACCGTGCTGTCCTGCCGACGCTCGGGCCGGGCCGGGGCCTCCACCCAGGCGATGCGCAGGATGTTGGTCGAGCCCGGCATGCCGAAGGGGACGCCGGCGGTGATCACCAGCCGCTGGCCCTCGGTGGCCAGGCCATGGACATGCGCGAGGCGGGACGCCTTGTGCACCATGTCGGAAAAGTTCTGCACATCCTCCGTCAGCACGGCGTGGACGCCGTAGGCCAGGACCAGCCTCCGCGCGGTCGAGGCGGCTGCGGTCAGGCAGAGGATCGGCACCTCCGGCCGTTCGCGGGCGGCGCGCAGCGTGGTGGAGCCACTCGTGGTGTAGGTGGCGATTGCCGCCGCGCTGATGGTGTGGGCGACCTGCCGGGCCGCGGCGGTGATGGCATCGGACGCCGTCTGCTCCGGGTCGGCGTGCTGGGCGTCCATCATGGCGCGGTAGAGCGGGTCGTTCTCGACCCGCCGGGCGATGCGGTCCATGATCGACACCGCCTCCACCGGATACTCGCCCGAGGCGGTTTCCGCCGACAGCATCACCGCGTCGGTGCCGTCAAACACGGCGGTCGCCACGTCGGACGCCTCGGCCCGCGTGGGAGCGGGGGCGCCGATCATCGATTCCAGCATCTGCGTGGCGACGATCACCGGTTTGCCGGCGGCACGGGCGGACCGGATGATCCGCTTCTGCAACGACGGCACGTCCTCCGGCGGCATCTCCACGCCCAGGTCACCGCGTGCGACCATGACGCCGTCCGACAGCTCGACGATATGGTCGAGATGCTGGATCGCCTGGGGCTTCTCCAGCTTCGACAGCAGGGCGGCACGGCCGGCGATCAGCCGTCGCGCTTCCGCCACGTCCTCCGGCCGCTGGACGAAGCTGAGCGCCACCCAGTCCACCCCTTGGTCGAGGGCGAAGGCCAAGTCCCTGCGATCCTTTTCCGTCAGCGGCGAGAGCGGCAGCACCACCCCCGGCACGTTGACGCCCTTGCGGTCGGACAGGCGCGTGCCGGAGACCACCACCGTCTCGGCGTAGTCTGGGCCGCAGGCGGTCACCCGCAGCCGCACCTTGCCGTCGTCGAGCAGGAGCTCGGCATCCGGCACGAGGGCGGCGAAGATCTCGGGGTGCGGCATGCCGACCCGACGGGCGTTGCCCGGCTCATCCGACAGGTCGAGGCGGAAGAGCTGGCCGGGTGCCAGCGCGACCGGCCCATCGGCGAAGCGTCCGAGCCGCAGCTTCGGGCCCTGCAGGTCGGCCATGATGGCGATGGGGCGGCCGGTTTCCGCCTCCAGCGCCCGGATGGCGCGGAGACGGTCGCCATGGTCCTCGTGGCTGCCGTGGCTGAAATTCAGGCGGAAGACGTCGACGCCGGTCTCGAACAGGCGGCGGATCATCGCCGGCGTCGAGGAGGCGGGGCCGAGGGTGGCGACGATCTTGGTCTGCCGGTAGCGGCGGATCGGCATCTCGGTGGTCATGGGATCGGTGCTCATGGAATGGCAGGCTCCGAAGGAGGGTTGCGGCCGGCGCCTTACGCCACGCCGAAACGGTAGACGATGGACCCGGCATAGCTTTCGCCGGGCCGCAGCACCGTCGAAGGAAAGGACGGGATGTTGACGGCGTTGGGGAACCGCGACGGCTCCAGGCAGAAGCCGCTGTGGCGGCCATAGAGCGTGCCGCCCTTGCCGAGGTCGCGCGGTGTTTTCCCCTCGAGCGCGTTGCCGGTGTAGAGCTGGATGCCGGGTTCGGTGGACAGGACCTCCAGCGTCCGGCCGCTGGCGGGATGAACGACCAGCGCCTGGCGGGCCGGCTCGCCGCCGCCGGCCGGCCGGTCGGATGCATAGTGGAGGTCGTAGCCCTTGCCGAGCGCCAGCATGCGGTCATCGGCGCCGATGCGGGCGCCGAAGGCCGCCGGCTCGCGGAAGTCGTGCGGCGTGCCGGCGACGTCGACCAACTCCCCGGTCGGCACCCCGTTGGCGTCGAGCGAAAGATAGCGGCTGGCGGGAATGGTGGCGACATGGTCGAGGATCGACGAGCCGCCGTCGCCGGACAGGTTGAAGAAGGTATGGTCGGTGAAGTTGGCGACGGTGGTGCGGTCGGCCGCAGTCGCGGTCCAGGAAATGGTCAGCGCGTTGTCGTCGCCGAGGCTGTAGACCAGGCGCAGCGGCAAGGTGCCGGGGAAGCCCTCCTCGCCGTCCTGGAAGACGTAGGACAGCTCCAGGCTGGCATCGTCGATCGGACGGGCGTCGAAGACGCGGAAGCGCGAACCGCGCTGGCCGCCATGCAGGCAGTTCGGCGGGCTGTTCACGGCCACCTGTTGTGCCACGCCGTCCAGCGTGAAGCGGCCTCCGGGAATACGTCCGCAATATCGGCCGATGAAGGAGCCCATCGACGGCTGGCCCTGCATGACCGCATCGATGCCGTCATAGCCCTGGACCACGTCGCCGAGGACGCCCTGGCGGTCAGGCACCAGGATCTGCTCGATCTTGGCGCCATAGTTGGTGATCCGCGCCACCATGCCGGTCCGGCTGCGCAGCGTGAACAGGTCCACCTGCTTGCCGTCGACTGTGGTGCGGAAATTCCCGCGATCGAGATCGGAATAGCCCGCCATGGCCGGAACCCTTGCGTTGTGGAATTACAGGAAGCCGAGGACCAGCAGCCCCAGCATCACGACGATCCGCAGGAGCAGCGCCGTTTCCAATGGATCGGCAGTCATGGTCATGCGCCTTCATTGGAAGCAACGGGATTATTATACTAATATATTAGAGGTGCTGGCAAACCGGTTCGGGGGTGTGCAAGGGATGACGGACAGTTTGCCGCAGCGGCGCCGGGGAATTGGGGGAAGGGGCGGCTGCCGCAATGGTGCGTCGATCACTCCAGCGCTGCATGGCGCGAAATGCCTGCCCTTCACAAGAAGACAGGGAATGTTGGAAGAATGATCGGCGGGCCGGCGCGGTCGAAGCCCGCAGAACGGGCCCATGAGTCCATCGCGGCACAATCGTGGCGCCAGGACGAGGCACGCACGGCGCAAGGCAAGTCCTGCAGGTGTCGAGCGTTCGACTGAAGCGCGCCCTGGCGCAGCGGTCCTGCAACAGGCAATGGCGTGTCGCGGCCCCGTCACCGGTCCAGTCAAGGACGGCAGGGCTCCTTGATTGTCCGTCATCCCGCCGCGCCGGGAACCGTCCGCTGCGCGAGCGCGCCGGCAGTGGTGCGGGCGGATGCCTGCGACGTTGCCGGCTGCGCACATCGGTCAGTTGCTGAAGCCGACGGCGTCCATGATGGCGGTGTCGAGGGCGGCGAGGTCGGGTTCGATGCGGGTGCCGGGCGGGAAGACGTTTTCCGCCCCCGGACGCACGATGCCGATGAAGGCAAGGCCGTTGGCCTCGGCGGCCTCCAGGTCGGTCAGGGCGTCGCCCACGAAGACGCTGCGGCTGGCCTCCAGGCGGTGGCGGGCGATCAGGTCGGCGACCACATCGGTCTTGTGCCGCGGGCTGCCGGCCACTTCTGCGAACAGCGGCGACCAGCCGCGGCGGTCGACGATCCGCCGCAACTCCGGTTCCGGCGTACCCGAAGCGATGAACAGCGGCCTTGCGGCACTGTGGCGGCGGATGAAGGAGAGTGCGCCCGGCACCTCCGGGCAGGCGGAGACCGCGTCTTCCACCATCGCGCCGACCCGTAGCGCCATCTCCCGCACCCGCGCGTCGTCGCGTGGCCGGCCCAGCAGCACCTGATCGAAATGGTGGAGCATGCGTTCGCGCGGCAGCCCGCCGTTGCGGTGGTAGAAGTCGGCGATCGCGTGCTCCACGTCGCGTCCGGATCCGGAATAGAGGGCGAGGAAGGCCGTCAGCTTGATCGCGTTCGACTCGACGATGACGCCATCGAAATCGAACAGGACGGCGGTGCAGGGCAGGGTCATGTCGGCATCCGGTTCCGGTAAGGTGGTGGCAAGGATGCACAGGCGCCGCCGAATTGGAAAGGAAACCGCCGCCCGCCCGGCTGCGCGTCCTTCCTAGGCATGGGAGCGCGCGGACGGCAGGACGGGCCGCGGCCGGGTGACGGTCGCAGGGCGTTCCGCGCCCATATGGCTGCAATCCATAGGTCGATCGGTCAGCTACAGCCGGCAAGAGGCCATGTGATAATCCCGCACTCTGCAACTCACCGAGCCACCGGCATTCGATGGACGTTCAAGGCCATAGGATATCCGCTTTCTCCGCTTCCCGCCGATGACCCCGCCGTCCGATCCTTCGCAGGATCCCGCGATCGCCTCCGTTTTCCCGGGTGACGGCGAGATGAGCCGGCGGATGCGTGCCCATGATTGGGCCGCGACGCCGCTCGGGGTGCCGGAGACATGGCCGCAGAGCCTGCGGGCCGCGGTTGCCCTGATGTTGCGGTCGCGGCAGGCGATGTTCATCGGCTGGGGGCCGGAGGTCACCTTCCTCTACAACGATGCCTATCCCCCCATTCTCGGCCCTCGGCATCCGGAGGCGCTGGGCCGCCCGATGGCCCGGATCTGGTCTGATGCCTGGCCGCAGGTATCGCTGCTGGTCGGCAGCGCCTATGCCGGCGAGGCGCTGTGGCACGAGGATCTGCTGGTGCCGCTGGAGCGCTACGGCTATCGGGAGGATGCGTATTTCACCTTCTCCTACACTCCGCTTGCCGATGACGCCGGGGTCGTGGCGGGCGTTTTCTGCGCGGTGATCGAGACCACCGCCTCCGTGCTGGCCAAACAGCGCATGGCCTTCCACGTCGAACTGGAGCAGCGGCTTCGCGAACTGTCCGACCCGCTGGAGGTGGTGACCGCCGCGGAGGAGGCGCTGGGCCGGTATCTCGGTGCCAGGCGCGTCGGCTACGGCGTCGTCGATCAGGCCGAGGGGCGGGTCGCCACGATGCTGAGCTGGAGCGACGGGACGGTCCAGCCCGACGCCGGCACGCATGACCTGACGGCGGTCGCGCCGGACCTGCTGTCGGCGCTGCGGCGGGGGGAGGCGCTGGCCATCGCCGACTCCTGCAGCGATCCGAGGACCGCGGCCCATGGCCGTCTGGTTCCCTTCGGTGACCCGGAGTGCCATTCCTCCATCACGGTCAGCCTGGTCAAGCTGGGCAGGATGGTGGCGGTGCTCTACGTCCACGACCTTGCTCCGCGGCACTGGCGCGACGACGAGATCGAACTGGCGATGGAGGTGGCGGAGCGCACATGGTCGGCGCTGGAGCGCGTGCAGGCCGAGGCCGACCTGCGCCGCGCCAACCAGCATCTCCAGGCGGAAGGCCGGCGCCTGCGCGAGCTGTTCCGTCAGGCTCCCGGCTTCATGTATGTCTGGCGCGGCGCCGACCATGTCTACGAGATGGCGAACGACGCCTATTTCGATCTCGTAGGCCGGCGCGACATCATCGGCAGGCCGTTGCGCGAGGCGTTTCCCGATATCGACGGGCAGGGCTTCTTCGAACTGGCCGACCACGTCTTCGCCACCGGAGAGCCCTATGTCGGTCATGCCATGCCGGTCCGGCTGACGCGGCATCCCGGCGGGAAGGCGGAAGAGCGGTTCGTCACCTTCGTGATGCAGCCGATCCGCGACGCGGACGGCAGGGTCGCCGGGATCTTCGTCCAGGGCAGCGATGTCACCGAAGCCAGGCAGGCGGAGGAGGCCCGCCGCCAAAGCGAGGAGCGGCTCCGCGTTGCGCAGGAGGCGGGCGGAATCGGCACCTTCGAATTGCGGGGGGACGGCTTCCTGGCGGTTTCGCCGGAATTCTGCCGGTTGTGGGGCATCGCGCCGCGACCGCTCGTGCCGTTGGCCGAACTGGTCGAACTGATCCATCCCCAGGACCGGCCGCGGCTGACCACGCTTCAGGGCGGCAGGGTGCCGACCGATGGGATGGGGTACATCGAATACCGCATCATTCGGCCGGATGAGGGAGAGATGCGCTGGATCGCCCGGCGTGGCCAGGCCACGACCCAGGCCACGACCGGCGACAGTTCCACGCGGGCGCAGGAGGGGGAGGCCGGGACCAGGGTCCTCGGCGTCTGCTATGACATCACCGACCGCAAGTCGGCGGAAGAGGCGCTGCGCGAACTGAATGCCACGCTGGAGCAGCGCGTGGCGGAGCGGACCGCCGATCGCGACCGCATGTGGCGCCTGTCCACCGACATCATGCTTGTGGCACGCTTCGACGGCGTCGTGACGGCGGTCAACCCGGCCTGGACATCCCTGCTCGGATGGTCGGCGGAAGATCTGGAAGGGGCCGCGTTCATCGATCTCGTCCATCCCGACGACATCGAGGCGACGCGGACGGAGGTCGGGCGCCTGGGAGCCGGGCTGACCACCATGCGGTTCGAGAACCGCTACCGGCACAAGGACGGTTCCTACCGCTGGATTTCCTGGACCGCGGTTCCCGATGAGCGCTTCATCCATGCCGTCGGCCGCGACGTCACGGCGCGCAAGGACGCCGCCGCGGCGCTGCGGCGGGCCGAGGACCAGTTGCGCCATGCGCAGAAGATGGAGGCGGTCGGCCAGCTTACCGGCGGGGTCGCCCACGATTTCAACAATCTGCTGCAGGCCCTCAGCAGTTGCCTGACGATGATCGGGCGCCGCAGTGCCGAGCCGCGCGTGAAGCCGCTGCTGGAGGCCGGCATCCAGGCGGTTGAGCGTGGCGGCAAGCTGGTGCAGCAACTGATGGGCTTCGCCCGCAGCGGCAGCCTGCGCCCAGAACCCATCGACCTGCGCGACCGCGTGTTGGCGATGTCCGGCCTGCTGGAGCGCGCGCTGCGTGCCGATATCCGGCTGGAGACCCGCTTCGCCCCTGGTCTGCGCGCGATCGAGGTCGACCCGACGCAGTTCGAACTGGCCCTGATCAACCTGGCGGTGAACGCCCGGGACGCCATGCCGGATGGCGGCCGTCTGGTGATCGACGCGGCCAACGTGACCTTGGGTCCCGGCACCCCGCCGCAGCCGGAGGCCGCCGGGCTGGAAGGCGACTTCGTCAGGCTGTCGGTCACCGACAGCGGGTGCGGCATGCCGCCCGACGTCCTGGCGAAGGCCTTCGATCCCTTCTTCACCACCAAGGAGGTCGGAAAAGGATCCGGGCTGGGGCTTGCACAGGTGTACGGGCTTGCCCGCCAGGCGGGAGGCACCGTCTGGATCGACAGCAAGCCGGGCGCCGGCACCACCATCACCTTGCTGCTCAGGGTTTCGGAGGATGCTCCCAGGGCTTCCGCCGCAGTGGATCATGCGGCCGCACCGCTCGCCGGCGGTGCCCGCGTGCTGATGGTGGAGGATGATCCGGTGGTCGCCTCCGCCGTCGCCGCCGCGCTGGATGACGCCGGCTGGACCGTGCTGCGCGCATCGACGGCGGACGAGGCGCTGGCGCTTCTGGCGGCCGGCGTCCAGATCGATCTGCTTTTCTCGGACGTGGTGATGCCGGGGCGCCTGAACGGCGTCGACCTCTGCCGCGAGGCGGTGGCGGCCCGGCCCGGCCTGCCGGTGGTGCTCACCACCGGCTACAGCGAGGACGTCGCGCGGACGGAGGGGATTCGCCTGCTGTCCAAACCTTACCGGATCGACGCCCTTCTGCAGGCGCTGCACGAGACCCTGCTCGCCGCTCCGCCGCCAACGTTTCCGCCGCCAGCGCTTCCGCCGGCACTGCGGGAAAGCGAAGCGGGGGCGCCGGGCGGGGGATGAGGCCGGGACCGCGGCCGTCTGGGCGGGCGTTCTTCCATCGCTCCCGCCGTCAGGAGCCGCCCGGCCGCGGCGTCAGCACCGCCGTAATGGTGACAGACTGAGCGCTGTCCAACGCCTGCCGCATCGCAGTCTCGTCCTCGAAGCGGCCGCGCAGGCGGCGGCCTTCGCAGAGCACCTCGACCCGGTCGCCGGCGAAAGGCCAGGGGTCGAGCCACAGCGCCTCGCCGGCATCTCTTCCGATGCCTCCGGAACGGCAGCCGTCGGCGTCTTCGCCCATGACGGGGCCGAGCCGCAACTCCGCCTGGCGTCCGCCCGCCGCCGGCACGTCGCGGATGGGCACCACCTCCCGCACGCCCCAGCAGATGTTCAGCGACATCCAGTCGACTGCCGCGACGAACAGCCGGTTGCGGTCCGCCGTCTCGGCGGTCGCGAAACCGGCATGGCGCGGGTCTGCAAGGGCCTCCAGGCAGCCCTGCTGGAAGTGGTGCTGCTCGTCGAGGAAGCGGCGGACCAGCGCCGCTTCCTGCGGCTCGGCCCTGTCGAAGTCGTAGAAGCGGGTGTAGATCGTGTCGGCATGCAGCGACACCAGCAGGGCCGGGTAGCGCCCGAAGGCAAGCGCGCGGCGCACGCCGTCGCGCCACAAGCCGGTGTGGATTTCCGGACCCAGATCCTGGAAGCCATGCGGGCGGCCGGTGTCGGGGTTCAGCGTCGGCGCGGCTTCCCAGGACAACCAGCCGATGTCGTGCAACTCGGCGCCCAGGCAGACCTCTTCGCGGGGCGAGGGCGGATCGAAGGCGTCGTTCCCCCAGGCCCGCAGCAGTTGTCCCGCGAGCCAAGCGTGGCTCGGCTGCGGAATGGCGATGACGGTGTCCGGGTCTTGGCGGTCCTGGCGGAACAGCATGTCGGTCCTCCGGCATCTGGTCGGGAATGGGGTTGCATCCGGCGGGCGCCATCGCTTCCAGCCCCACCCTGGTCATCGGCTCCGCTGGCGGCCCAGCAGCCGGCATTGCCCATGGTACACCCCGGAAGGCGTGGTTGCAGGTCAGCAGACGTCGGCACCGCAGGATGCCGGCGGCTCGCCGCGCTGGGCGGCGTAAGCGGACTGAACCGCCGGAACGGGTGAAACCGCTTCTGCCATCCGGTGGCGCCACTGCTGCTCGTAGCGCAGCCGTTGCGCGGCGGCCCCCTCGTCTAAGGCGGCGGCAAAGGTCCAGTAACCGATCTGGAACGCGATGTAGCAGGGGAGGCAGACCTCCAGAAGCCGCAGGTCGAGCGGCACCTCGCGGCGGACGCTGATGCAGAGAGCATCGGCCTGCGCGGGCGTCAGGCCGAATTCGACGATGGCACCGGCGACGTCCCAGGCAATATCCTGGCAGCCGATCAGGTCATGGGCGGCTGCATGGTCGAGGGCATCGGTCTTTACCAGCCGGCCGTCCGGCAGCCGCAGCCATTCCCACAGGTGCAAGCGGTTGTCGGTGACGACGGGGGTGCGGGCGGCCGCAAGGTCGTCGATCAGGTCCGGCTCCCAGCGGTCGAGCGCGCTCGCCGCATCGTCGCCCATCGCTTCCGCGATGTTGGTGCGCGCCATCGCCAGGAGGTCGCGCAGGCCTGCTCCGGCCTCGCCGACGGCCGGGAAATGGCGGGCGCGGAAGCACAGGTAGGCGGCAAGATGTGGCAGGGCATCGGGCGGAGCGTCCGCCAGCGGCCGGGCATCCTCCAGCCAGCGCTCCGCCAGGAAGCCGTGGCGCAGGTCGACCGGCTCGGGAGTGAATCCCGCCTCATGCAGCGCACGGGCGCGCTCCAGCACCGCCTTGCCGGACCGCCCGAGTCCGGCGAACTTCAGCAACCAGCGCCCTTGGGCGGTGTGGAGCAGGAATTTCAGGCGCTCCTGCTGCGGATTGGTCGGGGGGGACGCGTCGTGGAAGGCCCGCCATGCCCCACCCGACAAGCTCTTCAATGGAGAGACGGGGGGGCCGAGCCGGTCGGCGAACCACTGCTCCAGCGGCGGGAACGGGCCGTCGGCGGAGCGGAAAAGCTCCTCGAACGCAACCACCGGCCTGGCGGCGCGCGCCCAGCGCCGGCGGTGGGCGTCGGAGGCTCGGTCCCCAAGGTCGCCGCCGTGTCCCGGCAGGAATGCGATGCGGCCGGACGCCACGCCCTGCGCCTCCAGCCAGTCGGCCACTGCGCCGAAGGAGCTTCCGGACAGGCCCGGGCCTTCGTCGACGACGACGTAATGGGCATCGGGATCGGCGAGAAGGGAGGCGCGCAGGCCCGACGAAAGGCGCAGTTCGCGGCGGAACGGGTGACCGGTGGGCCGGAGGGTGACGGGCGGCGGAGCGTTCAGCGCCACCGCCGCCATGGCGGCCAGGCCGGTGCCGATGCTGCGCAGGCCTATGATCGTCGGGGCTTGGTGGAAGCGCGGCGGCAGCCGCTTCGCCGCCGCCAGATAGGCTTCGGGGTAGAGGGCGTAGAAAGCGTGGCCCTCGGCCCGGCGCATGCGGATGCGGGGGGGAAGGGACAGGCGGGAGAGGCGCTCCAAGGCTGCCATCGCTGCGGCCCCGTTCACCGGGAAGGCGCTCCAGGAGGCGGCGACCCGCAGCGCCAGGGCCATCACGAGCGCCATCGCCGCATCCTGCAGCGGGGTAGGGGCATCCTCCCCCGCCGCCTCGAACCCGTGATCGGCCAGCCCCTGGGCCAATTCCGCCGCTTCGATGAAAAGCGCCACCAACCCGCCATGGCCGGCAGCGGTCGGCCTTGTACCGAAGCCCATCGCCGGCGGGATGGTGGCAAGGCCGGAGCGGATGCGTCGGATGCGCTCCTGCGGATCCTCGTGGCACTCCAGGTCGCCGTAGACCAGCATCGCTTATGCTGCCGTCCTCTCGCTGCCGGTACCGGCCGTCACCAGGTGGGGAAGAACAGCAGCAGCAGGGCGATCACGGCGAGCACGCCGAGGATCCACCACATGTTGGACCGGCCGAGCCCCCGCGAGGTGCCGGCCTTCGGGAGTTCAGTGCCTACTTTCCGGGAGGGGCCGTTCATGGTCGATCGGTTCCTTGTGTCGTGTCTGTTGCATCGTGTCGCTGTCGCGCCTTCGTCAACAGGGTGATCGACGCAAGGTTGCGGGATCCGTCCGCGATCCCCCATCCGGCATGCCGTTGCCGGCCACCTGCCGGATGGGAGTGTTCCCGTGCGTTGCCGTCCTACCGCCAACGAACCTCATCCGGCACCGGCCCGCCTCAGTCCTTCCTCGCCAGCTCGGCCAAGGCGCCGTAGTTGCCGTCGCGACAGGATTTCAGGCTGCTCTCGATGGCGGCGGCATCGATGCCCGCGCTGCGCAGGACGAGGCCGGCGAGCTGCAGGCTGGCTTCCATGGTTTCGGGCACGATGGCGCTGGCGCCGGCCTCGACCAGGGTCGCGCTCTGTCCGAGGTCGTGGGCGCGGGCGATGATCGGCAGGGACGGCGCGGCGTCGTGGATCGCCTCGACCGCCCGTTGCGAGGCCTCTGGCCGGTTGAGGGTGATGACGGCGGCGCGCGCCCGCTCGATGCCGGCGGCACGCAGGACGCTCGCCTGGCTGGCGTCGCCGTAATAGACCGGGAGCCCGTCGGCGCGGGCGGCGGCGATCCGCTGCGGCTCCAGGTCCAGCGCGACGTAGGGGATGTCATGCTCGGTCAGGAGGCGGGCCACCGCCTTGCCGACCCGGCCGTAGCCGGCGATCAGCACATGGCTCTTCAGGTCGCTCGTCTCGATGCCGAACGCCTCGGCGCCCATGCGTGCCTCCATCGCCTGGGCCAGCCGCTGGGCCAGTGCGCCGATGGCCGGCGTCACCGCCATGCTGAGCGCCACGGAGGAGGACAGCAGCAGGCCGGTGTGCCCGTCCAGGACGGCGAGCCCGACGGCCTTGCCGATCAGCACGAAGGCGAACTCGCCGCCCTGCGACAGCAGGAGCCCGATGCGCAGCGACGTTGCCACCCCGAGCCCCGACAGGCGGCAGAGAAGGAACAGCAGCAGGCTCTTGCCCACCAGCAGGGCGGCGGTCAGGGCGGCGATCGCCTGCGCTTCCTCCAGCATGGCCGGCAGATCGAGCGACATGCCGACGGTCATGAAGAACAGGCCGAGCAACAGGCCGCGGAAAGGCTCGATGTCCGCTTCGACCTGATGGCGGTAGGCCGTATCGGCGAGGAGCATGCCGGCCAGGAAGGCGCCCAGCGCCATCGACATGCCGGCCTCGGCGGTCAGCCAGCCGACCGCCAGCACGACGAACAGGTTGGTTGCGGTGAACAGCTCAGGATTGCCGGCCGAGGCGATGAAGCGGTAGGCCGGCCTGACGACGAAGCGGCCGAGCAGCATGATGAGGAGAATCGCCGCCACCGCCTTGACCCCGGCCAAGGCGAGCGCCAGCGGAATGCTGGCGTCGGGATCGGCAAGCAGCGGCAACAGCGTCAGCAACGGCACCACCGCCAAGTCCTGGAAGATCAGCACGGCAACCGAGATGCGCCCGAAGCGGGCAACCGTTTCCCCACGCTCGACCAGCAGTTTCAGCACCGTTGCCGTCGAGGAGAAGGCAAGCATGCCGCCGATGATCATCGATGCCTCCGGCGCAAGGCCCAACATCCAGGCGGCGGTGCCGATGGCCGCACTGGTCAGGCCGACCTGCATCAGCCCGAGGCCGAAGATGTAGTGCCGCATCGCCCGCAGACGCGACACCGGCAGCTCCAGCCCGATCGCGAAGAGCAGGAAGACCACGCCGAACTCCGACAGGACCTGCGGCACCGCAAGGTCGACCACGGGGCCGGGCGTGTGCGGTCCCAGGATGGCGCCGGCCACCAGATAGCCGAGGACGGCCGGGATGCGGAGCGCCTGGAACAGGGGCACCACCAGGATGGCGGCAAGCAGCAGGAAAAGGACGTCGAGCAGGAGGGACGGGTCGTGCATGGCCGATCATGAGGAGGCGGGAGGACAGGGCGCCCCTGTATGATCCGCTGCCAGGCCGTCCCGCAAGTCCACGGGGCGCGGATTGTTTTGAAAATAACCGTCACCGTGAATCCCGCGCGGCTGCCGGGCCTATTTTTCAAAACAGCATAATTTTCCGCTGGACGAGGCGCGCGGGGCTGCGTATACACCCGCCCCTCGGCCGATGCCGGCACCTCGAAAGAGGATGCGGCGGCGGCAGGGTACCCCGATCGATGGGGGGTGGGTGCGTTCCGGTTCAATGCTTTACCGACCAGTCGGCGAAGCGGTCGAAAAAAGGGCTTGACCCTATCGACTGAAAGAGCTAGAAAAGCTGCCTGCCAGCGCGGGCCGGTCGGTCGGCGCTCCTCCGATCAGAAACGCAGACCGTCGTGAACCGGTTTACCGGTCCGGTGGTGCGTCTGGTTCGGGGATGGATCTTGGACATTGTAGATCGTGAAATCGAGAAGGGATGCGCAGGCGGCGGCAGTTGGTAGCCGTTGCGGCCTGGGTGGTGCTGGTTCTGGAAGGGGCTTGGCACAATCGAGGATCGTCTGTG
>NZ_JAGINO010000027.1 GCF_017876115.1 Azospirillum picis | reverse complement strand
AAGACCGACTACATCGACAAGATCACCGGCAAGACGATCGGCAAGATCACCACCGGCCAGATCTACTGGGGTGCCGTGCCGTTCGTCTGCATCCAACTGGTGATGGTGGCGCTGGTCATCGCCTTCCCGCAGCTCGTCCTCTCAGGCCTGGACCGCGGACCGGCGATCGACCTCGACAAGGTGAGGATCGAGATCCCCGAGATCTCCAGCGGCGTGCAGCCCTTCGACCCGGGCAGCATCGGAGGCGGCGACGCCCCTCCGGAACCGGATCCGGATCCGGCACTCGACGCCATGCGCCCGTTCCAGAAAGGCAATTGACGGGCGCCCCCCGGCATCCTCCCGACTGCCGGGGGCCTGCCGGCCACAAAGACACCAAGACATGCAAGGAATGGTGAGGATGACGAACAGGATCCGCAAGATCGCCCTGGAGGAGCATTTCACGGCTCCCGGTTTCGAGCGCTACTCCAAGGTGTTCACGAGCTTGATGGACAGCGCCTCGCAAGCCCGGCTGGCAGCCCGGCTGGCGGATTTCGACGATCAGCGTTTGGCCGAGATGGATCTCGCAGGCATCGATGTGGCGGTCCTGTCGCAGACCGGCCCCAGCGTGCAGGCCGAGCCCGACACAGCGCTGGCTGTCCGCTACGCGCAGGAGAACAACGACTTCCTGGCCGGACAGGTCTCGAGGCACCCGGACCGCCTGGCCGGCTTCGCCTCGCTCCCCATGCAATCGCCGCGGGCCGCGGCCGACGAACTGACCCGCGCCGTGACCGAATTGGGGTTCAAGGGCGCCCTGGTGAACGGCCATACCAACGGGGTCTATTACGACGACCCCGCCTATGACGAGTTCTGGGACCGCATGCAGTCGCTGGACGTGCCGCTCTACCTGCACCCCACCGATCCGTCGCCGCTCCCCGCCGCCTATGCCGGCCATCCCGAGCTGAGCGGCGCAGTGTGGGGCTGGGGTGTCGAAACCGGGACGCATGCCCTGCGGCTGCTGTTCGGGGGCGTGTTCGACCGCTTCCCCCGCCTCAAGCTGATCCTTGGCCATATGGGCGAAGGGCTTCCCATGCTGCGCTGGCGCTTCGACAGCCGCTTTGCGGTCTATTCGCACGGCATCCAGCTTGCGCACCGGCCATCGGAGTATTTCGGACGCAACATCGTCATCACCACGTCCGGTGTCTGCTCGCCCGCGGCCCTGCAATGCGCGATCGACGAAATGGGGCCGGAGGCCGTGATGTTCTCGGTCGACTATCCGTATGAATCCACGGCCATCGCGGCGGACTTCATCGAGAGCGCCCCGCTTGCGGAGGAGGTGCGCTCACTGGTCTGCCACGGCAACGCCGAGCGCCTGCTGAAACTGTCGCGCTGAGCGGCCGGACGGTCCCGTCACTGCGCCACCGGCGCTGCGAACGCATAGCCTCGGGAGCGCAGGGTGCGCAGCGGCAGGCGCCGATCCGGCCCGCCACGCCGCCCTCCTCCAGAGATCCCAAGATCAAGGAGGATCACGTCGAACAACACCCGGCAAAGGCCTGTTGCTTGGCTGGCCGGCACAGAAGCGGGCTCACCAGCACCAGAGGCGGCCAACATCCGACACAAGGCCGCGCACAACCTACGGAAGCCATGGGTGGGAACAGCTGAAGTTGCGACCGAGTTGTCAACTTCAAAGTTTGAGGCTTGGCCCTCGCCACATCCTGAAGCAGGATAAACGATCATCACGTCCACCGGAAGGCTCTATGGTTTTCCGACGCGCCGCTGTGTCGGCAAGTCTGCGCCCGCGGGCGAGCCAGCGATGAAGATGATCGCCCCTGTTACAAGTGCAACTCAGCAGCCACCAGCTTCATTCGCCATGAAGCCATCCCCCTTCATGAGCGAGGCAGAGGCAAAGACTGGAAGCAGCGGCTCTTCCGGCAGCGTGCGTGGCTTGGCTGCGATCATCACGCTGTCGACGATGGCTCAACTTTCCCTCAGTAATCAGGCTGTGGGAAACAAGGATTTTGCGACCACCACCCGGGACACTCGGGCGGCCATCGATGCTAAATACGCGGAAATGGCCGCGCAAGGCACGCCGATGGACTACATGCACGCCACTCAGGACAGTTGGGATACCGTTTACGGCGGGCTGGACCGCCGGTCCCCCTTCGCCATTGCAAGCAACAGCAGCGGCAGCTTTTCCAAGGACGAACAGGATACCGCCCAATCGATCATGTCGCAGCAGCAGGGCGAAGCCATGATGGCGGCCGACCCGACGGGCAGAAATCCTTCCGCCCGCTATCGCGCCGGCATAGCCTTTCTGAAGCGAGCCAGCGACGACGAGAAGGCCTCCAGCAATTGGGCGGCCCAACGGGCCGCGGTCCAGTTCGGTTATGAGCAGTTCATGTGGGACAACGGCCAGGCACCTGACAATGCCGACAGCGATAGCCCTTTGGTCCGCATGATCAAGGACGCTTTGGAAGGTCTCAGGGACAAGGCCGCCGGTTCCGTTGCCACCGGCGGCTATATCGAGGATCTGACGGACTTGCCTCTGTTCTGCGACGGCATGCCCACGGGGGCGGCCGGAACCGAGGGGCTGCTCGACCTCAAGGCATAGCCGGGCGCTGATGAATTGACAGCGTTGCCGGCAACGCAGCGAAAGCTCATCGTTGTCGAGGATAGGGGGTTGAATAGCGGATAAATCCCGTCATCACACACCGTACAGTCGCAAAGGCCGACCTGGCAGCTTTCACCATAACGGTGGCTTTGCAGCCTCGTGACTACCTCCATATCCTCTACTTGTTGCGGAGTATGCTGCTTCCGGCCCGACCCTCGGGTTTGGAATTGATCATTTCTCCGGCAAAAAATACAAAGTACCCTTTCTAGAAGAATATGCGCGCTGCAAATTGCCCGCGACTAGGAAAGGAAAGTCATGGTTCAGGCCCGGCAATGGTGGGACCACGGTTCATCGGCATCGGCCGCCGGCTCAGATGCATCCGCTCTGCTGTCCGCTGCCATTGCTCGTCACCGCGCCGGCGATGCGAACGTTGACGCTCTCTATTGCCGCATCCTGGCATTGTATCCGTCGCAGTCCGACGCACTCCACCTTCATGGGCTGGTGGCACTGCAAAAAGGACTGACGGATCAGGCATTGGTGTGGATCCGCCGTGCCTTGAGGATCAACACAGCACAGGCGATGTACAGGAACAGCCTCGGTGAGGCATATCGCGCGTCCAACCAGCAGGACATGGCCAGCCAGGAGTATCGTCGGGCCTTAGCGCTCAATCCAAGTTATTGGGAGGCGCTGGCGAATCTATTGAAACAGGCTCCCCCATCCCCTCGGCTGTCGGCACAACCGCCCTTGCAGACATGGCTCTGGCGGCTGCGCGTGCCCACCGTGTCCGATCTGATCACGATGGCCGACGCCCGCCTCCTCAATAACAAACTGGGCGAGGCGCGTCTGGCCTATCGGGCGGCGATCGCGATCGACCCGGCTTCGGTGCAGGCTTACGTCAACATCGGCGCTGTCGCCTCACGTTCGAAGGTCTATCCGGACGCGGCAGTGGCCTACCGCAGGGCGCTTACGCTGTCGCGCGAGCATGCCGGCGCCTGGAACAACCTTGCCAGTGTCGTTTGGGAAATGAACGACGGACCGGCTGCGACCCGCCTATGCCGCCGTTCGATCGTTCTGAAGCCCGACCACCCCGATCCCTACGCCAACCTCGGCTACGTGGTAAGGTCACAGGCCCAGGATCAGGCGGACTTCGCATCCGCCGAGGCGCAGTGCCTGAGAGCGCTGAGGATCGCGCCCTCCCATGTCTCGGCGACCAACAACCTTGGAATCATCCATCTCGACCTGGGCAACCTCGTGCAGGCCGAGACCCTGTTCCGCCGTACGCTGGCGGCCGAGCCCAAGCATCCCGATGCGCGCTTCAACCTCTCCCTCGCACTGCTGAAAGCCGGGCAGTTGAAGGAGGCATGGGAGCATTACGAGGCCCGTTGGGAAACCGGGCAGCTTCCGGCTGTCGCCCCCATCGGCCGTCCCTGGCAAGGCGAACCGCTTCAGGGAGCCACCATCGTGCTGCACGCCGAACAGGGGCACGGTGATACCCTGCATTTCGTACGGTACGCTCCCCTTGTCGCTGATCGGGGCGGTCGTGTCGTGCTGGTGGTGCAACCGGCCTTGAAGCGGCTGGTGGCACAGATGCCGAAGGTTGCAACCGTGCATGGCCTGAACGAACAGTTCCCGGCGCCGGATTTCCTGTGCTCGTTGATGTCGCTACCGCGGGTCTTCGGAACGGAACTGGATAGCATTCCCAGTGCAGTCCCTTATCTTTTTCCGCCGGTGACAAGCATCGGCAAATGGCTGGGCAAGCCACTTCCCGGTGCCGGCCTACGGGTTGGACTGGTGTGGTCAGGGGATCCGCGGCCCGGCTTGCTGCGCGCCAATCTGACCGATCGGCGCCGCAGCATGACGCTGCGCGATTTCGAGCCGCTCGCCCGGATTCCGAATGTGACTCTGGTGAATCTTCAGATGGGGGCTCCGGCAACCCAACTCGATGCTCCCCCTGCAGGGATGAGGCTCTGGAACGGGATGGGGGAGGTCGAGGATTTCGCCGATACGGCGGCGCTCATCCTGCGCCTGGATCTGGTGATCACCGTCGACACCTCCGTCGCTCATCTGGCTGGGGCGCTGGGCAAGCCGGTGTGGGTGCTGTCGCGCTACGACGGCTGCTGGCGCTGGCTCCAGAACCGTACCGACACTCCCTGGTATCCGACAATGCGCCTGTTCCAGCAAACCGAATCCGGCAACTGGGGCGCGGTCGTCGAGCGTGTCGCCCAGGAACTGTCGATGCTGGCGGCATGAGGCATCGAGGATGACCAAAGCTCTGATCACCGGAATTGCCGGTCAGGACGGCGCCTATCTATCAAGGTCGCTCCTTGACAACGGCTACGAGGTCGTCGGTATCGTCAGGAAGGAGCGGCTCGGCGCTCCCCTGCCCCGTTTACAGGCGCTCGGCGTCGCCGGCGACGTCAGGGTCGTCGGAATGGAACTGACCGATTTGTCCGGGCTGTCGCACCTGCTGGGGCGGGAGCGGCCGGACGAGGTGTACAATTTGGCGGGGCAATCGGTGGTCCGGGCTTCCTGGCAGGCCCCAATCCAGGCAACGAAGGATACGGCCCAGACCGCTTTGACGATGCTCGAGGCGTTGAGGTTATCATGGCCCTCGGCGAGATTTCTCCAAGCCTCATCCTCGGAAATGTTTGGCAGCGTCGAACAGGATCGGCGGAACGAAGCCACCCGTTTTCTTCCATGCTCCCCCTACGCAGTCGCCAAGCTCTTCGCCCATCTGTCGGCCATCAACTACCGCGACACCCTTGGGCTTCACGCTAGCTGCGCCATCCTGTTCAACCATGAATCGCCTTTACGGGGCACAGATTACGTCCTGGGCAAGATCGCGGACGGTGTCGCCCGGATAAAGCTCGGGAAAGCGCAAACGCTGCGGCTCGGGAATTTGGACAGCCGCCGCGATTGGGGGCATGCCCGCGACTACGCATCCGCGATGCACCTGATGCTTCAGCAGGACCGGCCTGACGATTACGTCATCGCGACTGGCCGGACATCCACGGTCCACGATGTCTGCCGGATCGCTTTCGGGCATGTCGGCCTTGCCATGGAGGACCATGTCGTAGTCGATCCAGTGCTGGTGCGTCCCAGAGAGGTTCGCTGCATCGAGGCCGACGCGTCGAAGGCCCGGAGGGAACTGGGTTGGGAACCGCTGACCAGGCTTGAGGAGCTGGTTGTCGAGATGGTCGAGGCCGACCTTCGGCGGATCGGCCGGTGATCGCCGATCTCCTGGCCAAGGCGCTGGAACATCACCGCGCCGGCCGCCTCGCCGAGGCCGGAGCTCTCTACCGCCACGTGCTCGACACCGACGCGAATGCGGTCGATGCGCTGCATCTGCTCGGCCTCGTCCTACGGCGCTCCGGGCAGATCGAGGATGGGCTGGCGCTGATCGGCCGCGCGCTTCAGCTCAATCCGGAGTTCCTGGAGGCGCGCTTCAACCGCGCCAACATCCTGAACGAGGCCAGCCGCACGGTGGAGGCTACTTCCGAATGGCGCCGTCTCGTCGTCCTCGCCCCTGCCTGGGCGACAGCTTGGCACGGGCTCGGCGGAGCGCTCGAACGTCAGGGCAGCGCGATGTCCCCCCACGCCATCGCGGCCTTGCGCCGGGCGGTCCGGCTTCAACCCGGAACGGGCCTGTCACACCACGACCTCGGGCTCGTGCTGCGTCACGCGGCGCGGCTCGACGAGGCGATCGCCAGCCAGCGCAACGCCGTCGTTGTCGAGCCCGGTCTCGCGCAGGCCCAAATGAATCTGGGATCGGCTCTCCTGGAGCGGGGAGACGGCCGCAGGGCTGCGGCAGCCTTGCGGCAGGCCTCCGCCCTGGCGCCGGACAGTGCGGAATGCTGGTACAACCTCGGCCACGCCCATCACGAGGCCGGCGATGCGATGGGGGCGGCCTTCGCCTACCGGCGCGCCGCCGCTGGCGGGCTGGGCGTCGCCTTGCCACGCCTTGCGCATGCGCTCTCCGATCTCGGGCGCCAGGACGAGGCGGAACGGTTGCTGCTGAACAGCCTGGAGACGCCAGGCGCTCCGGTCCCTGAGTTCCTCGAACTGTTGGCCAATACCATGATCCGGAGCAACCGGCTGGGGGAGGCGCGCGCCCTTTTCCAGAGGCTGGCCGAAACGTCGTTCGCGGGTGTCCGCCATCTCGGGGAATGCCTGACGGCCCTGGCGGCGGTCGACCTCGCCGAGGGTACCCCGCGCGCCGCCGCAGCAAGGCTGGCGCCGGTCCGAAGCGAGCACGGCTGGTTCTTCACCGTCAAGTCTCTTGCCGCACTGCACACCGCTCTCGCAGACAAGGGGGTGAGACTGCGGCGGCCAGCGGCTGGACCGCGTGGCACGCGTCTCCGCATTACCTCCTCGACGCTGGCAAACCGCGGGCGATTCGCCCACAACGCACTCGAATACGTGATGCTGCGGCTCTATGCCGAGCAGTTCGGCTATGTCCTGGAAACACCGGACTGGGTTGGCGGCGCGTTCTTCGACGTTAACGACCCACCCCAGAGCGGCCCTCTACCGCCGCTGCTCTTTCCACGGTACCGGCTCAACGAATGGATTACGGGGCGGGCGGTCGCCCCGCCCCTGGCCAACCGCGACATGCTGTCCCCGCTCTTCCTCTTCGAGCACAAGGAGCGGTATCGCGAGCACGTGCAATCCTGGCTCAAGCCGCGTGCCGTCTGGGCACCCTGGCTCGATCCGGCGGTCGGGCGCCTGCGAGAGGGAGGAGCGACCGTCGTGGCAATCCACATCCGGCGGGGTGACTTTCTCACCTTCGGCTATCCGATAACCGAGACGGACTGGTATCTGGCGTGGCTGCGGGAAATCTGGCCCGGTCTCGCGCGGCCGGTGCTTTATCTGGCCAGCGACGATCTGGCGGCGGTGCGGGGAGCCTTCGCCGAGTTCCGACCGGTGGTGCGGGCTGACGTGGCACCCGATTGGCCGGGGTTGGAGTATCTGCAGGATTTCCACGTTCTGACCCAGGCGGACATCGTCGGCATTAGCGCGGCGAGCGGGTTCAGCCAACTCGCCGCCCGGCTCAACCGGCGCGCCGAGCTGTTCGTCGAGCCGGACGTGGAGGCAAAGCGGATTCGGCCCTTTACGCCCTGGACGCCTTAATTGTTTGGTGCGGAACGTTGTTGGGACGTGAGCTGTTGGGCTATCTGGAAACACGGCGCGTGGTTCGAGCGACGCCTTATGACGTCGTGCGTCGGCGTGCCGGAACTCGGCGCAGACCTGTCCGTCGATGCCATGATGAGCAAAGCTGACCCGGCGTCCGCCCCGCCGTCAACCCCATGAGCCGCCGTAAGGCGGCGGCCCGCTAAGGCCAGGGTTGATGGCGGGGCGGCAACGGGTAACCTCTGCCATGGCGACGACGGCGGGTTTCTTCCCGGCCATGGAGAGCCGTCGTGTACCAGATCCATCCCAACGCCCGCACCACCCCGGCCGTGCGCGCCGCCAACGCCTCGTCCGCCGAGCCCTCGGGCGTGCTGGACAAACGCTACGGCGTGAGCACCGAAACCATCCGGAAATGGCGGCGGCGGGGCGTGGAGGATTGCCAGGACCATTCCGCCTGCCCGAAGCATCTGCGGTGGCGGGCTTCCGAGGAGGAGCGTGCCATCGTCTGCGAGCTGCGCCGGATGACCAGCTTTGCGTTGGACGATCTCACCTTCACCCTGCGCCACTTCCTGCCGCATCTGAACCGCGACACCGTCTACCGCATTCTCAAGGCCGAAGGGCTGGGCCGCCTGCCACCGCCTCCATCGACTAAGCCGGTGAAAGAGGTGAAGAAATTCAAGGAGTATGATCTCGGCTTCCTCCACATCGACATCAAGCATTTGCCCAAGTGGCAGGTCATCGGCGGCGTGCCGCGCAAGCGCTACCTCTACGTCGCCATCGACCGCGCCTCACCGCGGGTTCACTTGGCGGTCAAGGACGAAGAGACCGAGGCCTGCGCCACTGCCTTTCTGAAGGAGGCAGCCGCCACCTTTCCCTTCACGATCACCCACGTCCTGACCGATCGCGGCAGCTGCTTCACCGCCGACGCGTTTGAGGCGGCCTGTAGTGCACTTGCCATCGAGCACCGGAAGACCAAGCCCTACACCCCCAAGACCAACGGCATGGTCGAGCGCTTCAACGGCCGGATCGGTCGGGAGGTACTGGTGATGTGCATCGGCACCCATCAGACCTTGGAGTGCCTGCTGAAGGGCTACAATCTCGCCTACAACGCCCGTCGCCAACGGGTCTTGGATGGCCGATCCCCGACGAGGTCGTGAGCGAGCGCCTGAAAGCTAGGCCGGAGCTGACCAATCCAACCCATCGACCTCCCGATCCCTGCTCCCTGACCAAAACCAAAATCGCGGCCCAGCTGATGGTTTTCAGCGCCAAGGAGATGTCGCAACCTGACAACTAGAGTATGATCGCTTCAAGCGGTATCACTTGAAACGTGAATCACACGAAAGACCAAAAGCTTAGAGTCTGGCTGGTGCTTCAATAAGCACCCAGACTCTAGCGTTCGCCCAGGACCTCCAGGGACTTGTCGCGCGCGCGGGCGGCGAGCGCAGTCCGGACGAGGTGCACGACCCCGGTCCAATCGCCCGGCCGCTCCTGCCGGAACAGGCGCATGGTCGGGTACCACGGGGTGCAGACGCCATGCTCCAGCCAACGCCAGTCAGGCGCGAAGGGCAGGACGGTCCAGACCGGACGACCGAGCGCGCCAGCCAGATGGGCCGGGCCAGTGCAGGAGCTGATCACCAGATCGAGCTGCTCCATGATCGCGGCGGTATCGGCGAAATCCCCGATCGCGGCGCCCAGGTCGGTGAAATTGGCCGGAAGCGGGCCGTCTTGCTCCAGATCGCGACGGCCTGGTCCCTTCTGCAGGCCGTAGAACGCGACCCCGCCAACATCAAGCAGCGGGCGAAAGGCCGCCAAGCCGGGCGAGCGCAGGCGATCGCCCTTGAATTCCGGGTTGCCGGCCCAGACCAAGCCGACCCGCAACCTCCCGTCGCCCGGCAAGGGCAACCGCCCGCTCCACGCTTTCACCAACGCCGGCTCAGCCCGCAGATATGGTACCTGGTCGGGAATGGTGTAGAGCGTCGTACCGATTCGGTCCGGCACACTGGCAAGGGCGATGTGAGCATCGTGCGGCGGCGGCGGCTCGAAACGGCCAATCACTCCGTCGATCCCCGGCATGGACGATAGCAGGCGGACGAGTTGCTTGTTGCATTCCAGATGGACGTGCACACCCCTGGCTTGCAGCAGGGGGGCGTAACGGGCGAGCATGATCGTGTCGCCGACACCCTGCTCGTCGTGAATCAACAGCGTCCGTCCGGTCAATTCAGATCCGTCCCAGGTGGGCGAGGTAAAGCCGCGACGGGGCGACGGGAAGTCCGCCATGCGCGAACGCCATTCGTACTCGGCGAAGCCCTCCTTCAACCGGCCTTGCAGCAGCAAGCCGAAACCGAGCGCCGTGTGACCTTCTGCCAGCAGTGGGTCGAGCAGGACCGCCCGTCTGGCGAGAGCAATCGATGCATCCACCCGCATCTCGTCACGGGCGGCCAGGCTGAGGTTGAGGTGGGTGGCCGCATCCTCCGGCTTTACCGCGATTGCATGGTGGAAGCAGGCAACCGCCTCCGCGTAGGCGCCACGTTCCTGAAGGGCGATACCGAGGTTGTTGAGCGTCCCGGGTTCATTGGGAGAGAAGCCCAGCGCACTGCGGTAGGCGGCGACGGCTTCGTCCAATCGGCCGAGCCGGCGGAGCGCTACGCCTAGATTGGTGTAGCCGGCTGCCGAAGCCGGCAGGATGCCGAGCAGCGTCATGAACGCTTCGACCGCCTCCTCCGGCCGCCCGGCCATGAGGAGGGCGCGGCCGAGTTGCATCCGTTGGTCGGTCAGAAACGGCTTGAGCAGCAGCAGGCGGTGCAACGCGGTCGCTTCCCGCCCATAATCGGCTTGGTCGGACAGGATATTGGACAGGTTGTTGAGCGCGTCGGCGAAATCCGGGGCCAGCGCCAGCGCCCGTCGGCAGATCGCCGCCGCGTCCTCGCGCCGGCCGAGGCGGCGCAGCACGATGGCGAGGTTGGAGAAGAAGATTGGGTTTCCGGGGTCGAAGCGGATCGCCTGCCCGATCAGTCCGGCGGCGGCGGTCGGGTTTCCGGCTTGGAGAGCCAGGACGCCCAGAAGGTGCAGGGCGTCGGGATGGTTCGGCCGGACGTCCAGCGCCTGCCGGTACAGCGCCTCAGCCTGGGCAGACCGTCCGGCGCCGTGATGGGCCATGCCGGCCTGCAACAGCGCGGCCGGATCGGGCTGGTGGATGGTCGTCACAACAGCACCGGGCTGTTCCATGGGTCGTATGGAACCAACACCTGCCGATCGTGGTCGGGGCGGTGGAATTTCTTGGCCGTCCGGTTCAGCATACTGGCGGTAAAGGAGAAGCTGCTGTTGGAGATGGCGACTTGGTCGGCCACGCACAGAGCGTGGAAGTCCGTGAAGAACTCGGCTCCCCGGATTGGTTCGGCAAGGTCGCGGGCGCACAGCGGCCGGTAGGGCGCGAAGGCGGTGAGAAGGGCGGGGTCGTCGGTTGCGACGTAGAGGACCGGTCGATCTAGTCCCGGCCATATCCCCTCCAGCCAGCGCAGATACCAGGCTTCGGGTGCGATCCAGAAGCGTCCCCAGCCGAAATCTCCGCGCCGCAAATGGAGCGCTACGACCGTTCCACCGCTCGCACGCAGCCGGGTGGCGATGCCGTCGGCATAGGCCCGCAGGTACGGAGCCGGCGTGAAGAAGCCCCGGAAGGCATCACGGCGCGCCGACAGGAAGCCGGTGCCGCCGCAGAAATACCCCGTGACGTCACGGTCGGCCAGAACCGGCACGTTCCGGCCCGCCAACGCGGCGACAACGGCCTCTTCCCCGTCGGCCTCGGGCACAAGGGGCAGAGGAGCGCCCGGCAGTGGATCATCCAGGCCGTACAGATAGCGCCCGGGCCACGCCGGCACCTCCAGCGTCAACCCATGGAGACCGGCGTAAAGGCGGAGCACGCCGTATTGGAGAAGCTGGTTGCCGAACCGGCCATGCCGGCCGAAGAGCGTCGAGGCAAGGCGATGCCCGGCCGGTCCGGCAGGCCGAGGGGCTGGGGATCCGAAAGTGCGGGTGAGCAGGTTGACCGTACGGCCGGTGAAAGCGTCGGCCCGGCCAGGATTGCAGCGGATGGCTCGTTCCCACCACGGCAGGGCAACATCAGGGGCACGGTGGGCGCTTTGCGTTTCGAGCGCGCCAGCCAGCACCACTTGCGCGTCGAACAGGTCCGGCGCCAAGGCCAAGGAACGCTGGGCGTGGCGCACCGCCTCGCCGGATCGGCCGGTCTCCAAGGCGACCTCCGCGAACAGCGCGTTCAGGCTGACATTGTCCGGCTCCAGCCGCAGCCCGCGTGCGAGTATTCCATAGGCCTCGACCTTCCGGCCAAGACGCTGGAGCGCCCACCCGAGGAGGCGCAGGGCGTTGGGATAGGCCGGCTGGAAGGCCAATGTGTCACGCAGAACCCCAGAAGCTTCGGCGTAACGGCCTCCCTCGACCAGGAGAGAGCCGACGTTGAAGCGGGCGGCCGGTGCCAGCGGCTGCAGATTGGCTACCATGCGGAAGGCGCGCAGCGCCGGGACGTGACGCTGAAGCCGGTGGGCGGCCACTCCGAGTTCGAACCACGCGGTGATGGCCCCCGGCTCCAATGCGACCGCGCGGTGCAGAAGATCGAAGGCCCGTAGCGGCTCTCCGCGCTGCATGCAGTCCTTCGATTTTCCGATCAACGCCGCGAGTGAAGGCGCCCTGGGCGGCATGACATGCGGGAGGAACGGAAGAACTCCTTCGTTCCCCCGCCTCCCATCACGCTCCATGGCCACCTTCTTCGCCTTCAGCGCTTCGATGCGTCGGAGCGTCAGGATCTCCATGCCTAAGAAGCGCGGGTTCGGCCGCGTGCGCTCCGGGGACGGGGGACCGCCGGTCATCTCGGCGCTCTGGCGGGCCAGTGCGTTGTTCTCCCGCATCATATAGTGGACGGTCTTCTCCGCGATCTTGACCCCACCGAACAGGCTGTTCAGTGCGCGCGAATAGGCGACATCCTCGGCCAACGCCGGCAGGAATGGCGCCTCTTCCGGAAAGCCGCCGATGAAGTCGTGGCAGTCCCGCCGGACGCAGAGGTTGCAGGGGTAGCTGTTCTCCGCCGCGTCGCGCCAGTCCGGTGTGATCGTCGCGTCGATGCGGTCGAAGAGCATGCCGGTACGGACGAAGCCGGCGTCCGGTGCGGCATCCAGCACACGGGCGGTCAGGAAGAGGTGCGGAGGCAGGAAGACGTCGTCGGAGTCGAGGAACCACAGGTAGCGGCCCCGCGCCGAGGCGGCGCCGAGATTGCGTGCCGGCCCGGCGCCAAGATTCCGGTTGGCGGCGATGACGGCGACGCTCTGTCCGGCATGGGCACGAGCCCAGCCGAGCGCCCGGGCGAGCGAGTCGTCGGTCGAGGCGTCGTCGACCACGCAGATGTGGATGCGCGCCGCCGGGTCTCGGCTGCGCTGGTAATCCGCCGCCGCTAGCACGCTGTCGAGCGCGCGCTCGATGGTGCTGGCCATGTTGAAGACGGGAAGCACGACGGTACCGACGAAGGCATCGGCCCGCCGAGTCTCCACCGCCGCCAGGGCGACCGCCAGCCCGCTGTCTTCGCGGTTCAAGATCGCGCCGAGCCGCGCAGCCTCCTCGTCACACCCCTGGACCAGCCGCAGGGTTGCCAGCACCCGGGCGAAGCCACCTCCCGGTTCCAAGACCTGGGCCAGAGGATCAAGGATCGCGGCGGCATCGTCCGTGGCACCGGCGTGAAGCCGCGTCAAGGCATCGTTGAGGGCGGGTAACAGGATGTCGTCGATCTGCCGGTCCAGCACGGCTTGGTTCCGGTGCAGCAAAGCGGCGCGCAGCAGCAGGCGGAGGGCTGCGGCCCGGTTTCCCGCCTTCGCGACCAGAAGGGCGGTGCGTTGCAACGCGACCGCGTCCGCGGGGTCGGCAAGCAGGGCGGGACGCGGATCCATGTCGGTCGCCAAGCCGGTCGTCATGTCAATCCACTGCCTCCACGAAGGAGCGGGCGAAGGCACGCCACGTCCGCTCGCCGCGCACGAAGGCGCGGCCCTTCTCCGCGCAATCGCGTGCGGCCGCCCGGTCGGTATAGAGACGGTCGAGCTGCTCGACCAATTCGTCGACCGAGGATTCTCCCCAACCGCGGCGGCTGCCGTCGGGATCGGGAAGAGACGGCTGGCGGCTCAACGGCAGGCAGTTGCCCTCGCGGATCAGGTCGAGGTGACCGGTATTGGCCGACAGGATCACGGGCACGCCACAGGCCATTGCTTCCATCGCGACGAGGTTGGTAGCGCCCTCGCAGCGGTTGGGGAAGACGGCAGCGTGGCAGTCGGCCAGGATAGGGGCGAGCTGGTCGCGGGCCAGGACGCCCATGTCGATGAAGCCGTCCGGCGCGACGCCATGCGCCATCGCCCATTCGACGATGCGCAGCCGACCGTTCTCCCCGATGGCCGGCGGTGTCGGCGTGTAGGGGGATTCGGCGATGCTGGCCGAGGTGCCCGGCCAGTGGTTATGCCATGCGGTAACCAGCAGCGCGTCGGGGCGGCGTTCCCGAAAGCGGCGGAAGGCGGCGAGCACGATGTCTTGCCCCTTGCGAAATTCGATTTTGCCTCCCGAGAAGACGACGAACCGGTCGCCGAAGCGCCCGACCGCCGCCGCCGGAGCCAATTCATCGGGATCGACGCCTTGGAACGCCAGCCCGACATTCCTGAACCCCTGCTCGGTCAGCAGGGACAGGTTATAGGTTGAGTGTACGACGATCCGGTCGTATTCCTGCGCGCGCCCCAGCACGTCCGCGTCGAAGAGAGTGTTCTCGAAGGCGATCACCCCGACTGTGCGGCTTCCCCGCAGGCGGGCGGCCACACCTGGTACGAAACCGTTGCCGAGAGCCTGGAGCACGGTGGTCCCCTCCAGGCACAGAACGTTGTCGCCGGCCTGCCGGACGATGACGGCGAGCCGTTGCTGGGCGTCCAGCAGCGGTTCGACCCGCATGCGGTTCGCCGGCCGCAGCGCGTCGAGCAGAGGCCGCTCCGCCAACAGCGGCGTCCGTCCCTGGTCAAGCAGATGGAGTGCCGTGTGGAGACCGACCAGCCCCCAGCCGTGGATTTCCGAAAGCTGCCAAGTCAGGACGATAGTCTGTTGCATGCAAGGTCCTTCGACGCCGGTCGCGAACGCCGATGACCTTCATACCGGTAGCGATGGCTGCTATGGTAACGGGATCGCTTATCGAAACGCTCGGTTCCTGGTTGCTCGGCGCTGGATTCGGATGACCTTCTCGATCGCCTTCATCGACCCGACGCGGGGCGATTATACACCGGACACGCCCCGCCGCCAGCCGCTTGGAGGATCCCAATCGGCGCTCTGCTATTTGACGGAGCGGCTGGCGGACGCCGGTGCGACGGTCACGCTGGTTAACGGCACGCGGACGCCGGAGGTCGTGCGTGGCGTGCGCTGCGTTCCCATGGCGTCGATGTCGCTCGACACGCTTTGCGGCTTCGACGTCGTCATCCTGCTGAACGGTTGCGCGCCGGACTTGGTGTCGCGCCTGCGCGCAGCTCCAGGCGAACGCCGGCTGGTGTTGTGGACCCAGCACGCAGCCGACGAGCCGGCAATGCGGGGTCTTGAGGCTCCGGCCCTGCGGGCCTGCTGGGACGGCTTCGCCTTCGTCAGCCGATGGCAGATGGAGACGTACCACGCGGCCTTCGGCATCGAGCCCGCGCGCAGCGTCGTCCTGCGCAACGGCACCGCCCCCGCCTTCGCCGGCCTCTTCGCTGCGGACGAGAGCGTGCTGGCGACCAAGCCCTGGCCGCCGGTGCTGGCCTATACCAGCGCACCCTTCCGGGGGCTGAGCGTGCTGCTGGACAGCCTGCCCCGCATCCGCGCAGCACTGCCCGGAACGCGGCTGCGCGTCTTCTCCAGCCTGGAGGGGTATCAGGTCACGGCCGACGCCGACCCCTACCGCGCGCTCTACCAGCGCTGCCGGGACACCGAGGGCGTCGAGTATGTCGGCGCACTGGCGCAGACCGATCTGGCGGACGAACTCAGGGCCACGACCGGTCTGGCATATCTCAACCGGTTCGCCGAAACCTCCTGCATTGCGGCGATGGAGGCGATGGCGGCCGGCTGCGTGGTGGTGTCAAGTCAGCTCGGCGCACTCGCCGAAACCACGGACGGCTTCGCCCGGCTGATCCCGGTCCCGGCGGACCCGACCGAGCATGCCCTGCGCTTCGCGGAGGCGGTGACGGACACGTTCGGCTCGTTGCACGGGGACCGTCCCGCCTGGGACCGGCTGCTTCGCGAGCAGGTCGATCACGCGACGGCGACGATGGGCTGGAACGGGCGGGCGCGAGACTGGCTGGACTGGCTGGAGGACTTGCGGCGGCGGCCGGCGGTCCGCGCCGCCGCACCGCCCATCCTTGAGGACGACGCCTCCAGATCGCGGGTCGCGACCGCCATCGCACAATCCCAGACGCATCTGCTCGACGCCTTGAACGCCCATCTCAACGCCGGGGCACAGGCGGGGGACGGCCGGATCGCCGATCCCCGCTGGCAGGCGGAGGCGCGTGGACTGATCGCGCTGATCGAGGGGTCGCTCCGCCTCGACCACAACGCGGAGGACCGGCGGTCCGGCGTCTGGGCGACGCTGCGTGGCTACGACGCGTGGCTTGCCCACCGCACGGTCCTGCCGACCCTGCCGCGCGTACCGGTTCCGCCCGGTGGGCGTCGGGTCTTCGACTGCTTCCAGTTCCACAACGAGCTGGAACTGCTGGAAGTGCGGCTGGCCGAACTTTCCGGGGTGGTGGACCGATTCGTGCTGGTGGAGGCGACCTACACTCACGCCGGCGATCCCAAGCCGCTCCATTATGCCGACAACCGCGCCCGCTTCGCCGCATACGCCGACAAGATAATCCACGTGGTGGTCGCCGACGATCCCGGCGGCTTCGCCTGGCAGCGCGAGGCCCACCAGCGCGAGGCCATCGCACGCGCCCTTGAGGGGTGCGACGCCAGCGACCTGATCATCGTAGGCGACGCCGACGAGATCCTGCGTGCGCCGGTGGTCGAGCGGCTGCGCCACGAGATCGCCGGCGGTGACGACCTCTTCGCGCCGCAACTCGATATCTTCCTCTATTTCCTCGACCTGAAGTCGCCCGAGCCCTGGGTGTCGGTGGCCGCCGCCCCCTGGAACCTGATCCGCCGGATCGGACCCAACCGCGCGCGCTATCTGGCCAAGCAGGGAATCGGAAAGGTCGTGCCGGATGCCGGTTGGCACTTCACCTGGATGGGCGGCATTGAGCGTTTCCGCGCCAAGCTGGAATCCTTCGCGCACCGGGAGATGATCGCCGGCATCGACGAGGCAGCCGAGGAGAATCTCGAACGGCTTCGCCGCTTCTACGCGACCGGCCGTTTCGAGGGTGGACCGGTGCCCGGCATGTGGACCGGCTTGGCGCCGATTCCCGCCGATGCCCATCCGGCGGCGATCCGCAGGCGGTTGGCCCATTTCCGGCAGATGGGCTGGCTCACGCCACAGCCGGCGCCCGGCCGGGACGATCTGCTCGCCACGGCGCGGAGCCACGCCGCGGCGGGGCGGCCCGAGCGGTCGGCGGACGCCTACCGCCGCGCTGCGGCCCTCGATCCGGCCTGCATCGATGCCTTCGACGGTCTGGCAAACCTCGTTGATGGCCTCGACGCGCTGGCACCGCTGCGGCATTGCGTCGTCCTCGACCCCTGGGGCAACTTCCACCGCTTCGCCCTTGCCCACGCCTGCCTGATCGGCAGCCACCATGCGGAGGCGCTGGAGATCCTGCTGGAACTGGCCGTCCGAGAACCGCAAGACCATCGCGTCCATGGCAATCTCGCCGTGGCGTTGAGGAAGGTCGGGCGCGCCGCCGAGGCGGAGGCAGCCGGACACCGGTCGCTCGCGCTGCATCCGGCGGAGCCGGGGGCGCTGAGCAACCTCGGCCTCGCCCTGTCGGATCAGTCCCGCCACGGCGAAGCCGTCCGCGTCCTCCGACGCGCGGTGGCGCTGGCAACCGGCTTTCCCGATGCTAGGCTCAACCTCGCCCTTACGCTGGCCGCCTTGGGAGAGGGCGAGGCGGCGGAGAGCTGGTGCCGGACGGTCCTCGACTGCCAACCGGACAACGCGCTTGCGCATCTCACGCTCGCCACCTGCCTGCTGCGCCGAGGCGAGCTGGGGCCAGGGTTCGCTGAATACGAGTGGCGCACCCGCCTCGACGATGGCAGCATCGGGCTGCGTGACCCGGTCACGCCACCCTGGCGCGGCGAGGATCCGCAGGGGCGGACGATCCTGCTGCACGACGAGCAAGGGCTTGGCGACGGTATCCAGTTTGTCCGCTACGCGGGGACGCTGAACCGGCTGGGGGCACGGGTGGTTGTGGCCTGCAACGACGCGCTGGTCCGCCTCTTCGCCACGCTGGACGGGGTGGAACGGGTGGTCGGCCGCTCGGCTCCGCTTCCGCCGCACGATGCGCACGCCGCACTGATGAGCCTTCCACATCTGCTGGGCACCACGCTTGCCACAGTTCCGGCGGAGGTGCCCTACCTGCGTGCCGAACCGGAGTTGGCGGAGCGGTGGGGCGCGCGGTTGGCAACGCTCGCGGGGTTGCGGGTGGGGCTGGTCTGGGCCGGCAACCCGGATTTCGGGCAGGATCGGCAACGCTCGTTGCCGCTGCCCGCGCTGTTACCCTTGATGGAGGTCGAGGGGGTGTCGTTCCTCGGTCTCCAGCAGGGCGGCGGGCGACGGGAGTTGAACGACTGGCGGGATCAGTTGCCGCCCCGCTTCACCGATCTGGGTGAGGAGATCACGGATTTCGCCGACACCGCGGCGATCCTCGCCAATCTGGATCTCGTCATATCCGCGGACACGGCGGTGGCCCATCTGGCCGGTGCGCTCGGCCGGCCGGTCTGGACATTGCTGCGTGACGTCGGCGACTGGCGCTGGCTCGACCGAGGGGAGCGCACTCCCTGGTACCCGACCATGCGCCTGTTCCGGCAGGATCGGCCAGGGTCCTGGGATGAGGTCGTCGCCGACATCCGGACGGCGCTCATCCGCCTGCAGGCAGGACCGGCACGGTGAAAGGTTCGGGCGGCAGACCGGCGGCGTACCGCTCCCACATGAGCCGGTAGGCGCTTTCGAGGTGCCGGGCGAAGCGGGGCGTGTCGAACAGTGGGGCGGTTACCCGCCCCCGCTCCAGCCGGTCGCGGTAGGCGGCGAGCCGGTCGGGAGCGCGGGCGAGCCGCACCGCCAGCTCCTCATACTCCGCGAGGCTCCCGGTGATCGTCTCCGGCAGGCCTGTGGCGGTCAGCAGGCTGGCCGCGACGCGCGACGCGAAGGTGTCGCCCAGGCGGGTCATAACCGGCAGTCCCATCCACAGCGCGTCCGAAACCGTGGTGTGCCCGGTGTAGGGGAAGCTGTCGAGGAACAAGTCGGCGAGACGGTAGCGGGCGAGGTGCTCGGCCTGCGGCCGGTGGGGAGCGAACACTAGGCGGTCCGGGGCGATGCCGTGGCGGGCCGCCGCGCGCCGCAGGTTGGCGGTGGCCTCAGGGTTGGCGTCCATCAGCCAGAGGATGCTGCCGGGGACGTCCGCCAGGACGCGCATCCACAGGGCGAACATGGTCGGGGTGATCTTGAACGGCGCGTTGAAGGCGCAGAGGACGACCCCGTCCGGCGGCAGGCCGCAGGCGGCACGGCTGGGAACGGGGGCGTCCAGGGGGCGCCGCCGGTCGTTGACCTGATAGGCGTCCGGCATCCGCACCAGCCGCTCGCGGTAATAGGGCTGGTGCTCCGGCGGGGTGACGATGCGGTCGCCGATGGCGTAGTCGATCGTCTCAGCACCCAACGTGCCCGGGTAGCCCAGATAGGCGACCTGCACCGGCGCCAGCCGCCGGGCGAGCAGATCGAGCCGGGCATCGCGCGTGTAGCCCTTGAGATCGACCAGGATGTGCACCCCGTCGGCGGCGAGCGCCGCCGCCACCGACGCCGCGTCCAATCCCCGGATGTCGCGGAACAGGTCGAATCCCGCCTCCAGCCGGCGGCGCATCGGGCTGCCGTCGTCGGGACCCTGGGAGTAGCCGAGGACCCGGAACCGTGCGCGGTCGTGCAGTTCGAACAGCTCGGCCGTCAGATGGGCGGTGGCGTGCTCGTGGAAGTCGGCGGACAGGTAGGCGACGGTGAGGCGGCCGTCGGCCCCGACCGGCCGCCACGGCGTGGACTCCGCCGGTTCTGCGGGCCTGACCATCGCCTCGTAGAAAATCCGGGCGGAGCGGTCCTGCTGCGCCGGGCTGCTGTCGATCAGCAGGGTGAGCAGGGGCATGGCAAGGCCAAGGTCGCCGTCGATGACCTGGAGGATCGATCGGCTGAGCGCGGCATGGTCGCGCCAATCGCAGGCCGACAGGGTCGCGAACAGCCGGTCGCTCAGTGCGCCCGTCTGATCGGGCGCCAGCACCCAGGCCCGGCCGTAGGCGGTCGCGGCGGCCGACAGGGCGCCAGAGGCGCGCAGGGCGTGCCCCATCTCGCGATGGGCGTTGGCGGACTCCGGCTGGAGGGCGAGGGAGCGGCGGTGGACGGCGACGGCCGTTCTGGCCCGGCCCGTTTCACGCAGCGCGGTGCCCAACTGCGTGACGGTCTGGGCTGATGCCTGCCCGCCGAGCAGCCGAAGCGCATAGGTCAGCAACGGTACGGTTTCCGCCGCGCTTGCGAGCAGGGCGAGGTTGGAATAGGCATCGGCGAGATCCGGCTTCAACGCGACGGTGACGGCAAGGCGGGACCGTGCCGCCGACGGGAAGCCCAGCGCAAACTCTGTCACGCCGAGCAGGAAGGAGGCTTCGACCTGATCGGGGCGCACGGCCAGGATGGCACGGCAGACAGCCCGCCCATCCGCCGCCCGCCCGTCCTGGTACAGCGAGAACGCCAGCGCCAGGGCTTGGGCCAGCGGCATGTCGCGCAGGCTCGGCGGCGGCGCGGCGGCGACATAGGCGAGCGGGCGGATCATGGTGCCGCCGCCAGGTGTGGACAGACTGCGCGGTTCGGCCTTGTGGGCGCGGTGGTAGCCGACCAGATGGACGATACCGAGTGGCGCGTGGGGAAGCTGGGGGTCCAGCAGCAACCGGCCGTCCTCCGAGCAGAGCGGCGTCGCCCGGAAGCAGATCCAGTTGCAGGCTGCCGGCAACTGGCTGAACGGCAGGCCGCCGGTCCGCAGAGCGACGTTGAGGGCGACCTGCTCGCTGACGAAGAGGATAACGCGGCGCAGCGCATCCGCCAGCAGCCGCCCCCAGAGATCCCAGTGCGGCGCGTCCCGACGTGCCGCGAACACACCGCAGTTCAGCAGCGGATAGACGTGGAGGTGGCGCGCCGTCGCTTCGTCGAAGCAGGCCTTGTACCATTCGTAGAGATGCAGCGCGTAGGGCGCGCCGTTGTACAGGGGCGTGTAGGAGCGATCGAGTTCCGGTACGATCGCGAAGCCCGTCGCCTCCGCCCCTCTCAGCAGCAGTTCCACCGCGTTCCAGTCCTGGACCCAGCAATCGGCATCGAGCCACAGGATGAGTTCCGCCTCGGGCACATGGCGCGGCAGGTGCGGGCGCGACAGCATCGCCTTCATGTAGTCGGGTACCAGCCGGTCAGGCCGGTGATCCCAGCCGGGCTCCAGGCGGCGGACAGCCTGGGCGCCCAGCCAGTCGCGCGCCGCAGGACCGAGCCCGACGTCGAGCACGACGATCGGCGCCACGGCCCCCTGAGGAAAGCCTTGGATCGAACGCACCAGCCCCTGAAGCAGGGGGAAATAGGCGTCGTCTGCGGCCGTAACGATGGCGAAGCGATGGGCAGTCGTCATGGCATGTCGCCCGCGGGGTTTGAACATGGCCTGCGACAGAGAGGCGTCCATACTGTTATCAACGCGAGATGCTCCATCGCCAAAGACAGACATGCCGGGTCTGCGGGTCGCCCAACCTTACCCCAGCCATCGACCTCGGGCCTCAGGTTCTGCAAGGGGGCTTCGCCAAGCCCGGCCCGCCGGTCCCTCCGGATCCGGGGTTGCCCATGCGGCTGGTCTTGTGCGAGGGAGGCTGCGGCCTGTTGCAGACCGCAGCAAGCGTGCCGCCCGAACGGCTGTACCAAGCCTATCGGTACCGCTCGGGCCTGAACGCCACCATGCGCGACCACCTCGCGGGTATCGCCGAAGAGGCAATGGCACTCGCCGGCGTGGAGGCGCCGACGGTCCTCGACATCGGCTGCAATGACGGCACCCTGCTGTCGCACTTTCCGGCGGGCTCGGCCCGCTTCGGCGTTGATCCGTCGGACGTCGCCGCCATGGCGATGGCGGAAGGTGGGATAACCCTCGTGCCCTCCTTCTTTCCCTCGGACGCCGCGCTGGCCGGCCTCGGCGGCCTGCGGTTCGACGCCGTGACCTCCGTCGCCATGTTCTACGACTTGAAAGATCCCGTCATGGCGGCACGCGCCGTCGCCGGGCTGCTGGCACCGGACGGGGTGTGGATCCTGGAACTGTCCTACCTTCCGTTGATGCTGCTTCAGAACGCTTTCGACACTATCTGTCACGAGCATCTCGAATATTACAGCCTCGCGGTGCTGGAGCATATCGCGGCGGCGGCGGGGCTGCGGATCTTCCGAGCCGCAATCAACGGCATGAACGGCGGCAGCATCCGCTGCTTCGTCTGCCACGATGGAAACACCCGCCTCGGCACGCCAGGGGACCGGGCGTTCCTCGACGCGCTCCGGGCACGGGAGCACGGCATGGGCCTGGGCGGCGCGCGGCCCTATCACGCCTTCCAGGCGCGGGCCGAGGCGTTGCGGGACGAACTGACCAGACGGCTGCGCGAAATCCGGGCGAGCGGCGAGCGAATCCATGTCTACGGCGCCTCGACCAAGGGCAACGTCCTGCTGCAATGGTGCGGCATCGACGGGTCATTGGTGGACTGCGCCGCCGACCGCAACCCGGCCAAGGTGGGAGCCAGCACGCCCGGTACCGGCATCCCGATCCGCTCGGAGGCGGAATCGCGGGCGCTGAAGCCCGACTGGTACCTGGTGCTGCCCTGGCATTTCCGCCAGGAATTCCTGGAACGTGAGCGTGCGACGATCATGGCTGGTACGAAGCTGCTGTTTCCCCTGCCCCGGATCGGGGTCGTCGATGCAGAGACCTACGACGCGGCACGGGCCGAGCGCCCGGATTATGCTGCGCTGCTGGGGCTTGCCTCGCCCGGTTGAGGCGCTGGCCGGCCGTTCAGAGGACTTCCCTGATCAGCCGCCCGAGTGCGTCGAGGTCGATGTGGACCGGAATGTCCAGCCGCGCCAGCAGGTCGGCCGGACGGTCGTCGGGCTCGTCGGTGAAGCGCCCGGCCAGATGACGGAGCCGCCCAAGCATCGGGACCTGTGTTCCCATCCGCGGGTTCCATAGCGATTCCGGATGGAAGAAGTCAGGGTTGTGAAGGTGGATCCAAATGCCGCCCGGCGGTAGGAAGACTTGGTTGGCCGTGGCCGCGCCGATCGGAGCCACTACGATTTTGGCAGCAGCGATCCGCTCGATAGTTTCGAGAACTCCCAGTTGCTCCGGCTGAACAGTCTTAAAACCATATCTGGCAATCAGCGCCGCGACCTCCTCGTCGTTGGCGATCCGGTGCTTGGGGGCTGAGCCGCGTCGGGACAGGTAGAGGCGCCGCCCGCCATCGGACTGGGAGCTAGGCCGGCAGAGCGGCAACAGCCGTTCCCGCAGCCAGCGATAGGCTGCCGGGTAGCCGACGGCGGACGGCACCGCCGCGCGGGCCAGCCGGTAATGGACCTGCATGACGCCCGACCCGACCAGTGCACGCGCATCAAGGATGCGGTCGGGACGAATCCCGGCCAGCTCCAGCATCTCGTGTTGGTAGCGGCGCAGGTCGAACAGCAGAAGCGGCAGCTCGCGGGTTTCCGGCACCCGGTCGCGCACCATCAACCTCGGCAGGACATCGACCAGGAAATGCCAGTAATTCGGGGTGGACGGCAGGAACAGGACGGGCTGGTCGATCTCCACCGTCCGGTAGAGGGAGCGAGGCAGACGGAAGACGGCTGCCATCGCCCCTGGCGTCACCCCGACCAGCGGCACGCAGCCGTTCTTCACCACTGTCGCAGTGGTTTCGCACAGCATCGTCCGGCGGCCCGAAAGAACGAAACTCTCGTACTTGTCCTTGACGTAGAATCCCTGCACCACCTCGACCTCGGCATCGAGCGCAACCCCGACCGACTCGGTGCCCATCCGAGCCAGCCCCTCGACATGCACCCGCAGCCACTCGGGCTGTGCAAGGGAGAAGGCGGCGGAAAGGGAGTGGGTCGACGGGGTCCACAACTCGTGGCGGAGGCCGGCGGCGGCACACCAACCAGCAAATCCCAGCAGGCGCAGGGGGAATCGGTCGATTGCCGAAGGGGGCACGGTGGGGAAATCGTAGCGGTCCTTGATGACAAGCAGCTCCACAGCAAGGTCCGTCCGCCCGGCCAGCAGGGCAAGACGGACGAGCCGCTCAAGCCCTTCGTACAGCACGACGCTCTTTGGCGCATCGGCCAATCCCCGGAGTGCTTCCATGCAGGCCGCCGCCATCCCGTCCGGATCACTCCGCTCCAAGGCGCGGATGGCAACGCGCTCGCAAGCGGCGGCGTGAAGGTCGCGCAACGGGCCATCTGCGGGCACCCGACGGATACCGTGGCGGAGCACAGCCAGAGCGCCCTTCTCGTCCCCCATCCTCCCATGCAGCAGGACCAGCGCATACCAAACCGTTCCATCGGTCGGATCAAGGGTGAGAACCCGGCGGTAAAGGCGCGCCGCATCCTCCGGCCGCTCCTGTTCCAGCAGCGCCGCATTGTGATAGGCGTCCCGGAAATCGGGTTTCAGCGCGATGGCTGCCTTGAACCGCCGCAGCCCTTCGGCCTTGCGGCCCTGGGCCGCCTCCACACTCCCCAGAAGGCATGCCGCCTCGGCTTGGTTGGGCAGGCTGCGCAAGATGGCGCGGCAAATCTCCCCGCTTTCGGACACGCGACCGGTCTCATAGAGGGTCAGCGCGAGGCCGAGCGCTTCGATAAGGCGCATGCTGGTGGAGGGTGGGGCATGCGGCATCAGGAGAAGCGGCGGCAGGAATGGGCGGGCCGTCCGGTTGACCACCCTTGCTGCCCCAGGTTACATCAAGCTGCATTGACATCCCATGGGGGAACCCGCATGGCCGGAGCGGTCTTTCCCATCGTCGAGAATGCCTTCGTCCAACACTTCAGCAAAGGCATGCGCCACATTGACGCCGAACGGCTGCACGACGCCGTGTCCAGTCTGCGCTGCGCCGCCGCATTGCGACCTGACCATCCTGTCCCCTGGTTCGTCCTGGGAATGACGCTGCGAACGCTCGGCCAAAACGCAAACGCCTCGGTGGCGTTGCGGGCCGCGCTCCGGCTGCGCCCGGAAGACCCCGATGCGCTTTTCCACCTCGCCAGCCTGTTGATGGAACAGGGTTGTACCGGGAAGGCATTGCCGATGCTGCACCGGCTGGTTCGTCTGCGGCCCGATCATCCGGACGCCGCTTTCATGCTGGGCAACGCGCTGATGGCCATGGAGGAGCCGGAACAGGCCGAAATCGCTTACCGCTTGGCGGTCCTGCTGAAACCGGACTCCCCCGACACCAACAACAACCTGGGCGGCTCGATGCTCGCCCAATGCCGTCCGGCCGATGCGGTGGAGAGCTTCCGCCACGCCATCCGCATCGATCCGACGCGTCCCGAGCATCACAAGAATCTCGGCATCTGCCAACTGACCGCCGGCGAGTTCGAGGAGGGCGCACGGGAATATGAATGGCGGACCGGGCAGGCGGTCTGGCAATGGAGCCGCAACTTCCCTGGAAAGCCGGCCTGGGACGGCGGACCGCTCGCCGGGAAAACGATCCTCGTACATTTCGAACAGGGGCTCGGCGACAGTTTCCAGTTCATCCGCTATCTGAGCCTGCTGAAGGCGCGCGGCGCGCGGACTATCTTCGAATGCCAGCCTGCGCTGAAGCAGGTTCTCGCCAGTGTTCCCGGCGTCGACGTGCTGGTCGCGCAGGGCGAGCCGCTGCCGGCATTCGACTGCTGCGTGTCGCTGATGAGCCTGCCCTTCCGGTGCGGCACGACGCTGCGGACAATTCCGGGCGGCGTGCCCTATCTCCGGCCTGATTCCGAACGGACGGCGCACTGGGAACAGGAAGTCGCAGGGCGCGGCCGGCACGGCGACTTCCGGGTCGGCATCCAATGGCGCGCGGACGGCGACAATCGGTCAATCCCCTTGGAGCATTTCGAGTCGCTGGCACACATTCCCGGCCTGCGGCTCTACAGCGTGCAACAGGGGATCGGCCTCGACCAGCTCGACCGGCTGGGCGAGGGCATGGGGATCGTCTCTCTTCCGGGACGGCGCGGCGGGGCCGAGGGATTCGTCGACACGGCCGCCATCGTCGCCTGCCTGGATCTGGTTGTCGCTTGCGATTCCGTCGTCGCCAATCTGGCGGGAGCTATGGGCAAGCCGGTATTCCTGGCCCTGCCCTGGCTGGCCGATTGGCGCTGGATGCGCCTGTCCGACCGCACGCCATGGTATCCCGCCACCCGGTTGTTCCGGATGGCGAGGCGGAACGACTGGGACGGGACGATGGAAAGGATCGCCGAGGCGGTGCGCGCGCTGATCGCGGCGGGCGGGCATGAGGGAGAACGGCGTGAACCCTAGCATTGGGAAGGCCGAGGAGCATTACCGTGCCGGGCGGCTGGCCGAGGCTGTCGCCGAGTGTCGGGCGCTGCTGCAGGCCGGGTCGCAGACTCCGGCCCAGATGGCGGACGCCCTCAACCTGCTCGGCGCGGCGCTGTTCACGGCAGGGGAGGACGGCACGGCGGTCGAGCCGCTGCGCGAGGCCGTCCGCCTTCAGCCGGGGCATGCCGCGGCGCTGACCAATCTGGCCATCGTTCTTCAGCACCGCCAGGATTGGGCGGCGGCCGAGCGCTCCCTGCAAAACCTGCTGGCCCTGTCGCCTGATCTGGGGTTCGCCCATGGCCGGCTGGGTTCGGTCGTGAAGGAGCGGGGCGATCTCGCTCGCGCCGCTCGGCTTCTGCGCCGTACGGTCCGCCTTGCGCGCCCCTCGGCCCTGGACTGGCTGAACCTTGGACTGATCGCACTGCTGAACGGCGCCTTCGCCGAAGCCGACGGCGCTTTCCGCCGGGCGATCGCCGACACTCCTGACGGTGCCCTTGCTCATCGCCAGCTCGGCGAGGTCCTGTTGCGGCTGGGAAGGCCGGAGGAGGCAGCCAAGGTGCTTGCCCGCGCCCTGCGCGTGGATCCCGAGGCGTACGGAGCCGGCGACGGTCTGGCACGCTGCCGACGCTACGCCGCAGCCACCGCAATGGCGCGCACTGAACCGGCCGGGCCGCAGCCGGTGCGGACCGGCGGCTTCGCGATGCGCGGTGCCTTCAACAGCCACAGCGGTTACGGGCATTTCTGCCGCCGTTTGATCCAGAGGCTGCGGCGGGACGGGGTGCCGCTCCAAGCCATCGGCGTCCTCGGTCCGGAATCCTGGCCGGAGGAGGACCTCGACCGCCCGGTGCCAGCGCGGGCCATGGTGAACTGCCTGATTCCGCTGGCGACCGAACCGGTGCCGGGTCTGGCCACCGTCACCTTTTCCATGTTCGAGGGAACGCGGATCCCTCCGGCCTGGCAGCGCCAGAGCATGCTGAGCGATCTCGTCCTCGTACCGACTGAGTCCTCCCGCCTCGCCTGGGAGGCGCAAGGGTTTCCCGCCGAGCGTCTGCGGGTCTGCCCGCTCGGCGTCGATCCCGAGGACGCAACACGAGAAGACGCCCCCGCCCCGACGCTGGTTGATCCGAACGGGCGGCTCGTGTCGAGCTACCGGCACCGGTTTCTCAACATCTCCGACTTCATCCCGCGCAAGAACATAATCGGCCTGTTGCGGGTGTGGCTGCGCAGCACGGCTCCATCCGATGATGCGGTGCTGATCCTTAAGTTGGGCAAGGGCGGTGGCGACGCGGCGATGCGTGCCGCACTTGGTGAACTGCTGCGTCTGGCAGAGGCGGACGTTGGAAAGCGGCTGGCACAGGCGGCGCCGATCAACCTGATAGACCGCGCGATGGATGACGCCGGGATGACCGGGCTGTACCGCGCGGCGACGCATTACTGGAGCCTGTCGCACGGAGAGGGCTGGGACCTGCCCATGTCCAAGGCCGGGGCGATGGGTCTGACGCTGGTGGCCCCCCGGCACTCCGCCTATGTCGATTACCTTGACGACACGAACGCTCACATGATCCCGGCCAAGGTCGGACCGGCCTTACTGCCGGGCGGCGGGGGATATTATCCGCCCTTCCACAGCCTCGATTGGTGGATACCGGATGAGGACGCAGCGTCGGACATCCTGAAAACCATCATCAGGGGAAATGGTGCGCCGAAATCCGCACGTGCGCGTCTTCTGGAACGCTTCACTTGGGAACGTTCAGCCGCCCGGCTGCTCGCCATCCTCGACGAGGCGGGGCTGCGCGGATGACTGTCGATGACGAGTTTGCCGACGCGCTAGCCCATCACGAGGCCGGACGGCTCGATCTGGCGGAGGCCGGCTATCGCGCGCTGCTGGCCCGTCACCCCGACCACCCGCATGCCAACAACAACCTCGCCGTCCTGCTGCGCGCCACAAGGCGGCAGCAGGAAGCCGCCGCGCATTATCGACGGGCTATCACGGCCCGGCCGGAGGACGCGGCGGTGCGCAACAACTTCGCCTGCGCACTGGAGGAGCAAGGGCACTGCACCGAGGCCATCGCGACAGCGCGCGTGGCGCTATCCCTGCACCCCGGTAAAGCCGACGGCTGGTTCAACACCGGCAACATGCTGACGGCCTACGGCGACCTCTGCGGGGCAATGGCGGCCTACCAGCGGGCGGTCCGTCTCGATCCGGCGATGGCGGGCGCCTACAGCAACCTTGGCGATGCCCAGCGACGCCGTGGCGAGCTCAGTCTCGCCATTCTCAGTTACCGGACCGCGATCCGGCTGCAGCCGGACCTGCCGCAGCCGATCGTCAACCTGGGCGAGGCGCTGAAGGACCAGGGCCGCGTGACCGAGGCGATTGCCGTCCTCCAGGACGGGCTGGAGCGGCACCCCGCCCTGCCGCTCCTCCATTCCAACCTGCTGCTCGCCCTCCACTATTCCCCGCTGGTTCCACCGGAGGTCATCGCCCGCGCCCACGCGCACTGGAACGACCGGCACGCGCGCGGACTGGGGCGCTGCACACCCTTCGCCAATGACCGGACCGCGGAAAGGCGCCTGCGGGTGGGTTACGTCTCCCCGGATTTCTGCGAGCACGCCTGCGCCGGCTTCATCGAACCCCTGCTGCACCACCATGACCGGGGGGCAGTGGAAGTCGTCGGATACCCAACCTCGCGACGGCAGGACGGCACAACGGAGCGGATGCGAAGGCTTACCGATGCATGGCATCCATTGACCGGGCTGGACGAGGACGCAGCGGCGCGGCGGATCGAACAGGACCGGATCGACATCCTGGTCGATCTGGCCGCGCATACGGCGGGCGGCCGCCTGCTGCTCTTCGCGCGCAAGCCAGCCCCGATCCAGGTGACTTGGCTCGGATACCCCGATGGCACCGGCATGCCGGCAATGGACTACCGGCTGACCGACGCCGTTGCCGACCCGCCGGGGGAGACCGATGGCTGGCATGCCGAGCGGCTGGTCCGCCTGCCGAACGGCTTCCTCGCCTTCACGGTGGGGGGGGGCCTCGCTCCTCCCGCCCCTCCACCGGTGCAGCGGAACGGGTTCGTCACCTTTGGGTCCTTCAACACCGTCGCCAAGTTGACTCCGACGGTGCTGCGGCTCTGGTCGGAGATCCTGACCGCCTTGCCCTCTTCCCGGCTGCTCCTCAAGAGCGCGGCCTTCGCGGACGGGCCGACACGCGACAACCATCTCAGGCGCTTCGCCCGGCACGGGGTGGCGGCCGAACGCCTTGATCTCCAGGCCCAAGTTCCGTCGACCGAGGAGCATCTACGGCTCTACGACCGGGTGGACATCGCACTCGACCCCTTCCCCTACAACGGCACCACCACGACCTGCGAAGCGTTGAAGATGGGCGTGCCGGTCGTCACGTTGGCCGGGCGCCATCATGTGGCGCGGGTCGGCGCCAGCCTGCTGACCCGCTGCGGGCTGGCCGATCTGGTCGCAGACAGCGAGTCGCGTTACGTCGCGGCGGCGCTGGCCCTGGCGCGGGACTTGCCGCGGCTCTCCGCGCTCCGGCTCGGCATGCGGAACCGGCTGGAGCGCTCGCCGCTGGGCGACCCACGGGGCTTCGCGCGGTCCGTCGAGGCAGCCTATCGGACGATGTGGCGCCGATGGGTGGACAGCGGCTGATCACCCGGCTCAACGTCCGGTTCGCCGCCGCACCTCATCGCGCAAGGCCGCGGCCGCGGCATCGAACACCGGCCGCCAATCCAGATCCACGCCTTGCCGGAACAGGCGCATCGACGGATACCAGGGCGTCCACGTCCCGCTGAAGCCATAGATCCAGTAAGGAACGTACTGGACCAGGTTCCACACCGGCTTGCCGAGCGCGCCGGCAAGATGAGCGACGGAGCTGTCCGTCATGATGATCAGGTCGAGCTGCTCCACCATCGCGGCTGTGTCCGCGAAATCCTCCAGGTCCGGCCCGAGCGGCACAACCAGCCGTCCAGCCGGCCCCAACTCCACCAATTCGGATTCCGGCGGTCCCTTCTGGAGGCTGTAGAGCCGGACGCCCGGGATTTCCGCAAAGCGAAGGAAGGGGGCCAGACCGGTCGCGCGCCGGGCGTTGTCGGCGAAGGTCACTCGCCCCGACCAGACGATGCCCACCCTCAAGATATCCGGCTCCCTCGGCCCCAGGATCCCCAGCGCCTTGCGCCGGGCGTCCTCCGGCACCCTCAGCCGGACCGGTGGCGGGATGCTGGCCATCGTGGTATCGAACAGGCCCGGGAGATCCATCTGCGAGGCTTCGACATCGCCGTCCACCGGCCCGCCCCAGCTACGGTACTCGTCGATCCCGGAGGCGGACAGCACACGCCGCAGTTCCTCATGCCCCTCATAGAGCACCCGTCCGCCGAGTGCCTTCACCAGGGGTAGGTAGCGTGCCATCAGAAGGGCATCACCGAGGCCCTGCTCGGAGGTCAAGAATACCGACCGTCCCCGCAGGGCCTTACCGTCCCAGACGGGCAGCACGGCGTTCCGTCCATTATAGGACGGCAATGAACGGCGCGCGCCGTAATCTCCGAAGCCATGGACGTAGTCGCCGATTTGCAACCGGACGAGCGCACGCTCCCAGCGGAGGGCAGCATCGGCGGCCTGCCCCCCTGCCCGGTCGATCAGCGCCAGGGCTTCGGCGAAGCGGCCGGCTTGGCGCAGGCCGACGATGCCGTTGAACATCACTCTGGGATTGCACGGCTCCCACCGCAGCGCTTCCTGCTGCGCGTCCACGGCTTCCGCTAAGCGACCCGCCTCCGTCAGGGCATTTCCCAGGTTGGTCCAGATGCTGGCGTTTTCCGGAGCGAACTCCAGCGCGCGGTTGTGGCAGGCGATCGCCGCATTCAGCTTGCCCGACCGGCGCAGCAGGACCCCCAGCGTGCTCCAGGCGCCCGCGTCACGGGGATCTGCACGCAAAATCGCCTCAAGCATGCCTAAGAACTGGGCACCAAATTGGGTATCTCCAGCAGCGTACTTTATAAAGTCGGGCGTTTCCACAGTAATACCTTCCGCTCTCAACATACCTTCGAGGCATCCACCTTCCCGATAGCCTCCTTGCCTGGATCAGCCTCAAAAATGTCATGAGGCCCAGTCGTACACTTATTTAGGGTTGTTGACCGGACCAGGCGCCCTCCTTTCCATTAGAAATATCTAAATGTTTAAAAATTGGGACTGTCACCGACCGATACATTTCGATCTTAGACTTTCTTAAAGATCCTCTCGTATAATCTCCGAGGGACTATCCCTTTTGGGGTAACCTCGTTCTTTCCGCCTATTTCCACAGCCAAGCTCAAGATAGGGCGCGTGGTTTGGCTGTGCAAAGACAAAGCTATTTTCGAAAGCTAACATGTGGGGTCTGTCGTGGGTGCTGGACAAACGCTGACACTGCCGGTCGGGGCAACGGACTACTTCTTCGCCAAGGGCGAAGCCTGGACCGGAATCGTCGGAACCGGCACGCGCGGCATCGTGCTCCAGACCATGGGCAACACGCTCTACGTCTCGCGGCTTGACCACATCATCGGCGGCGTCAATCCACCGAATTCGGTGGTGAAGGACGTCGTCACGCTGCTGCCCTACAACGGCGGCAACACCATCAGCGTCCGGCTGCTGGAAACGATGTACGGCAGCAACGGCAAGGACGTGCTCCTGCTGTCCAGCACCGGCTCCTCCATGGCGGTGGAGAGCATCGAGACGATCATCGGCGCCTCCACCGGCACCAACCTGATCGTCCTCACCAGTACGACCGGCAACACGATGTCGGTTGGCTACCTGAAGTCGATCGTCGGCGGCAGCGGCAACGACATCATCACCTTCGGAGCGGCCGGCGAGGGTGGCACCACGGCCGCGATCGGCAATGTGGAGAAGGTGATCGGGACCGACGGAAATGCGGATATCCTGGCCACGGTCGGCGGCACGAGCAACACCGTCACGCTCCAGGGCATCGAGGTCTTCCTCGGCAACGGCAACGCCAACGTCAGCGACGTCCTGACCCTCGGCGGCGGCGGCACGATCGGCGTCTCCTACGTCGAGACGGTGATCGGCAGCAGCGCCCGCGACGTCGTGACCTACGGTTACGTGCTCGGCTCGGCAAACCTGAAGACCGGCGGTGGCACAGTTGCCGTCTCCTCGGTCGAACTGCTCGTCGGCGGCACCAGCTTCAAGAACGCCGGCGTCCTGCTGGATGTCGGCAACACGATGACCGTCGCCAGCCTGAACACCCTGATCGGCGGCAGCGGCAACGACGTCATCACCATGGCGCTGCGGGACGGCACGCCGATCGTCGGCACCACGCCCATCGCATGGAACACCGTCGGCAACACCATGCAGGTGTCGCTGCTGGAAACCATCATCGGCTCCTCCGGCGACGACGCGGTGGTGTCCCTGTACAATCAGGATTCCACGATGCGCGTCTCGGCGGTCGAGACGCTGGTTGGCCGCGCCGGCGCCGAGACGATGATTCTCGGCGACATCGGCAATACGGTAGCGATCGAGGCGCTGGAGACCCTGGTCGGCAGCACCGGCAAGGACGTCGTCAGCCTCACCGCCGCCGCATCGTTGCGCGGCGTGACCGTAGCGGTTGCGGCGGTCGAGACGCTGATCGGCGGCACCGGCACGGATGTTTTCATTTTCAACCAACCGTCCGGTACGGTGTTCGTATCGGGTGTGGAAACCGTCTATTTCGGCAACCAGTCCATCGATCTCGACGGCGCGGACCAACTCGTCGCCTTCCCGATCGCTGCAGTCCCCCCATCCACGCCCGCCCTAAGCCTCGCTTCCGACACCGGCGTCCTGGGCGATTCCCGGACCAGTATGACGCTGCCGACCCTGACCGGGACGGCCGCCGCCAACAGCGTGGTCAACCTCTACGGCAATGGTACGGCGCTTGGCAGCGGCACCACCAACGGTTCGGGGCAGTGGGCAATCACCGCCAACACCGTCCTCGCCGATGGCGTGTGGACACTGACGGCTAAGACCGTCACCTCGGGCATGGAAAGCGCCGCCTCCGCCGCCCTGCTGGTGACCATCGACGCCACGGCCCCGTCCGCACCATCGCTGTCGCTCACCCCCGCGAGCGACAGCGGCGTTTCCTCCACCGATGGCATCACCAGGGTCACGACGCCGACCGCGACCGGCACCGCCGAGGCAGGAAGCGTTGTCAGCCTCTACGACGGCACCTCGCTTCTGGGCTCCACGACCGCGGATAGTGCCGGAGCGTGGTCGTTCGCCACGTCGGCCCTCTCGGTGGGCGCTCACACGCTGACCGCCCGCGCGGTCGACGCGGCCGGCAACACCGGCACCGCGTCGTCCGGCCTCGTCGTCACGGTCGACACCAACGCAACGGCTCCAACAGGGCTTGCGCTGGTGCCGGCGAGCGACACTGGCACGGCCGGCGATCGGCTGACCTCCATCACCACCCCGGCGATTTCGGGCACTGCGGAAGCCAATGCTGTCGTCAGCCTCTACGACGGCTCCGCCCTCGTCGGTAGCGCCACCGCGAACCCGAGCGGCGTCTGGCAGGCGACGCTGGGCGCGCTGTCCGAAGGCGCGCACACGCTGACGGCGCAGGCGGTCGACCAGGCCGGCAACACCAGTGGCCTGTCCACCGCCCTGACGATCACCATCGACACCACGCCGCCGACCGCGCCTTCGGCACCGACATTGACGGCGGGGTCGGACAGCGGCTCGTCCAGTTCCGACCGCCTCACCAACGTCACCGCCCCGACCTTCACCGGGACCGCCGAGGCAAGCAGCGTCATCGACCTGCTGACCGGCGGCAGCGTCGTCGGTACGGCGACAGCCGATCTCTCGGGCCTCTGGACCATCACCGCCAGCGCCCAGGGCGAAGGCGGCCACACCTTCACCACCCGCTCGCGCGACGCCGCCGGCAACACGCGCGACGGTTCCGGCAGCCTTCTTGTCACCATCGACACCACGGCGCCCGACGCGCCGGGCGGCGTCAAGCTGACGGCGGCGACCGACAGCGGGCGCAGCACGACCGACGGCGTGACCAGCAACACCTCGCCCGTTGTCACCGGCACCGCCGGGCTCGGCAGCACCGTCGCACTCTACGACGGGGCGTCCCTGCTGGGCTCGGCCACCGTCAACGCGCAGGGCAACTGGGAATTCGCGACCAGCGGCCTGTCCGTCGGCGACCATACGCTGACCGCCCGCGCGGTCGACGCCGCTGGTAACACCGGGGCCGCCTCCTCGGACCTCGTCGTCACAGTCGACACCAACGCGGCGCCCCCGACCGGGCTGGCGCTGACCGGCGCGTCGGACACCGGCGTTCCGGGCGACCGCATCACCAAGGACACCGCACCGGCAGTCGCCGGTACGGCCGAAGGATCGAGCGTCGTCACCCTCTACGAGGGCTCGACCGTGCTGGGCCAGGCGACAGCCGCGGCCGGCGGCCAGTGGACCATCATCCCCTCGGGCTTGTCGGGCGGAAACCACACCCTGGTCGCGCGCTCGGTCGATCTGGCCGGCAACACTTCGGTCGACAGCGCGGCGCTGGTGATCACCGTCGACGTGGTGGCCCCCGACGCCCCGGTCGGGGTCGCGCTCGCCTCCGGCTCGGACAGCGGCACGCCCGGCGACGACGGCACGCGGATCGAGACGCCGACGATCACCGGCACGGCCGAGGTCGGCAGCACGGTGTCGCTCTACGACGGCGCCACGCTGCTGGGGACCGCGCTCGCGGATTCCGGCACCGGGGCGTGGTCGATCGTCACCTCATCGCTTGGCGCCGGGGCGCACACGCTGACTGCGAAGGCGACCGACACGGCGGGCAACACCGGCGCGGCGTCAGCCACCCTGATCGTCACCATCGACACCCAGTCCGACCAGCCGACCGGTCTCGCGCTGACCACGGCGTCGGACAGCGGCAGTTCCAGCACCGACCGCCTGACCAACGTCATCACCCCGACCGTCACCGGCACCGCCGAGGCCGGGGCCACGGTCACGCTCTACAGCGATGGATCGGCCGTCGGCACCGCCGTCGCCAACAACAGCGGCCTGTGGTCAGTCACCAGCTCGGCGCTGAGCCCCGGTCTCCAGACACTGACCGCCCGCGCCGTGGACGTGGCCGGAAACACCAGTGCCGCTTCCGCCGGGTTGGCCATCACGATCGACACCAGCGCGCCGGACATCGGGGTGCTGACCGGCAACGGCGACCTAGTTGCGCCAACCATCTCTGGCACTGCCGAAGCTGGCAGCGTGATTTCGCTTTATGACAGCTCCGCCGCGACCACCCTGCTCGGCATCGCAACAGCGGCGGACGGCAGCGGTGCGTGGTCGATCACGACTCCGGAATTCGCAGGCGGAACCTACACGCTAACAGCACGTGCGGTGGACGCCGCCGGCAACACCAGCACCGACTCCGAACTCCAGGTCACGCTGACCGGCCGGGTCGGTATCCCTGGTGGGCTGGCGCTGACCAGCCTGTCCGACACCGGTGCCTCGAACAGCGACCGCATCACCAGCAATGTCTCGCCGGTCGTTACCGGCACCGCGCAGGCCGGCGGCACCGTCACCCTGTCCACCGAGTTGAACGTCGTCATCGGCACCGCGGTCGCCGACGGTAGCACCGGCCAATGGACGATCAGCCCAGGAACCACGCTGCCGGAGGGCACCCACACCCTCAGGGCCAGCGGCCAGCATAATGGCACGGCGCTCGGCATCTCGTCAGGCCTGACGATCACCATCGACGTCACCGCTCCGGACATGCCCAGCAGCTTGGGGTTGCAGACCCGGTCCGACAGCGGCCTGTCCGGCACCGACCGCATCACCAACGCCGCGAACCCCATCGTGACCGGCAGCGCTGAGGCCGGCAGCATAGTCACGCTGTACGATACGGACGGCTCGACCGTGGTCGGTCTGGCGACCAGCGACGTTGGTGGCCAGTGGGCAGTCACCAGCACGCTGGTCGCCGGCACGCACGACCTCACCGCCAAGGTGGTCGACGTGGCCGGCAACACCAGCCCGGCCTCGGCCACGCTGACGGTGACCATCGACCGCACCGGCGACACGCCGGCCATCCTGACGCTGGTTTCCGACAGCAGCACGACGGGTGACGGAATCACCAATGTGCTGGCCCCGACGCTGGCCGGCACGGCGGAGGCCGGTGGCACCGTGTCGCTCTACAAGGGCGGAAACCTGCTCGGCACCGGCACCGCCGACAATGCGGGCGCCTGGACCATCACCACCTCCGCGCTCGGCAACGGCTCGCACGATCTGACGGCCCGCCTGGTGGACCTCGCCGGCAACACCAGCCCGATGTCGGGGAGTTTTGCCGTCACCATCGACGCGATGGCTCCCGACGCTCCGGGCGCCCTCACCTTGTCCGCGGACAGCGCCGCCACGGGCGACGGGATCACCAACATCGCGGCGCAGACGATCAGCGGGACCGCCGAAGCCGACAGCCGCGTCGTCCTCTACGACGGCACCACGGTACTGGGGACAGCAACTGCGACCGGAGGCACTTGGGCCATCTCGGCCGGCACGCTGGCGGCGGGACCCCACACCCTCACCGCCAAGGCCGTCGATGCGGCCGGCAACACCGGTGCCGCTTCGGCAGGGCTGGTCGTCACCATCGACACCGCCACGCCGGACCCGAGCGGCCTCGCGCTGACCGCCGCGTCGGATACCGGCCTGTCGCCGAGCGATCGCCGGACCAAGGCAACGACCCTGTCGCTCACCGGCTCGGCCGAGGCAAACAGCACCGTCACCCTGTACGACAACGGATCGGGGGCGCCGCTCGGCACGGCGGTGGCTGACGGCACCGGCGCATGGTCCTTCACCGCGTCGGGCTTCACAGAGGGCGAGCACACCCTGACCGCCACCGCCGCGGACTTGGCCGGCAACACCTCGACGGGTGCGGGAACACTGACGGTGACGATCGACCTGACGGTCACGGATCCGGCGGCCCCGGTGCTGGCCGCGACATCGGACACCGGTACGATCGGCGACAACCGCACGCGGCTTCTGTCGCCGACCATCACAGGCACGGTCGAAGCCGGTGCTCAGGTGTCGCTCTATGACGGTGGCGGCTTCGTCGGCATGACCACGGCGAACGGCGCTGGGCTCTGGGAGATTACGGCGCCGCTCGCTGCCGGTGACCATACGCTGACCACGCGGCTGGTCGACTTGGCCGGCAACAGCTCGAACGCCTCGGCCAACCTCGTCATCAGCATCGACGCCTCCGCGCCCGATGCGCCGGTCGGGCTCGCCCTTGATCCAGCTTCCGACAGTTCCACAGTGGGCGACCGCCTGACCAAGGTGGTGACGCCGACACTGACCGGAACGGCGGAGGCGGCCAGCACTGTCCTGCTCTATGCCGGCTCGACCAGCGTCGGCACCGCCACTGCCGACGTGACGACCGGCGCCTGGACGGTTACGACCGGTAGCCTCGCCGACGGCATCCATACTCTGACCGCTCGCTCGGTCGACACCGCCGGCAACACCAGCGTCGCCTCGGGCACGCTGCTGGTGACCATAGATACCACCACGCCCGTCCCGACGGGCGTGGGGCTCACGGCGGCGACCGACAGCGGGCGATTGTCCACCGACGCCATCACCAGGGTCAAGGCGCCGACCGTCGCCGGCACCGCCGAGGCCGGTGCGATCGTAACGCTGTACGAAGGCGGGACGCTGCTCGGCTCGGGCACGGCTAGCAACGCCGGCCTGTGGTTCGTCGCAACGCCGACGCTCGCCTCCGGCCCACACACGCTGGACGCCGTCGTGGTGGATGGCGCCGGCAATACCACCACGGCCTCCAACATTCTAACCGTCACCATCGACCTGTCGACGGCGGCCCCGACCGGTCTCACCCTCGCTTCGGACAGCGGCCTGGACCTCACGGACCGGCTGACCAACGTCGTCACTCCCCTGGTCACCGGTACGGCCGAGGCGAGTGCCGCCGTGCAGCTCTACGAGGGAACACGCCTGCTCGGCTCCACCACCGCCGATAGCAGCGGAAGCTGGACACTGACCAGCAACACCCTGATCAACGGCCTCCACACGTTGAGCGCGGTCACAGTCGACCTCGCGGGCAACACCTCGGCGGCCTCGGCGGGTCTGGTCGTCACCATTGACACCGTGAACGACGCGCCGACTGGCCTCGCCTTGTCGGCGGCGAGCGACACCGGCATCTCCCAGACCGACGGGCTGACCCGTCTCGCCACGCCCGCCGTGGTCGGCACAGCCGAGGCGCTCAGCGTCGTCACCCTCTACGAGGGCGGATCGGTGATGGGTATGGCCACCTCCAACGCGCAAGGCGCCTTCACCGTCGCCAGCAGCGCGCTGTCGGCGGGTAGCCACACGCTGACCGTGCGCAGTGTCGACCGTGCGGGGAACACCTCGACCGCGTCGAGCGGCCTCGTGGTGTCCGTAGACCTCTCCACGGTCCAGCCGACCATCGCGATGGCGCAGGGTTCGGACACCGGTGCCTCGAACAGCGACCGCATCACCGCGGCGACCCAGCCGGTCATCTACGGCACGGCTGAAGCCGGAAGTACCGTCACGGTATACGCCGGCAACCTGGCGGTGGGCACGGCCGAGGCATCGACGTTGGGCGCTTGGTCGATCCAGACCAACACGTTGGCGGCCGGCAACCACAGCATGACCGCCATAGCGGTCGATGCGGCGGGCAACACCTCGGCGGCGTCGACGACCCTGATGGTGACGATCGACACCTTGGCGATCACCCCCTCGCTGGGCCTGTCGACCGCGACGAACAGCGGGCTGACCAGCGACACCGTCACCAATGACTCGACCCCCGACCTTACCGGCTCGATGGAGCCGGGCGGTGTGATCAGCCTGTACGAGGGAGCCACGTTGCGCGGTTCCGCCACCGCAGACCAGTCGGGCGTGTGGACCGTCACCAGTTCCCAGCTTTCCAACGGCAACCACACGCTGACCGCACGCGGCATCGACCTCGCCGGCAACACCAGTGACGTTTCGAGCGCCCTGGTCGTCACCATCGACACCATCGCGCCGAGCGCCGCGACGGGGATGGCGCTCGCAGCGGGTTCGGACGTCGGACTCAGCTCGAGCGACCGCATCACCCGCATCACCACGCCCAGTTTCACCGGCTCGGCCGAGGCGAACAGCACCATCACCCTGTACGACGGCAACACGGTGATCGGCACGGCGCTCGCGAACGGGGCCGGAAACTGGACGGTCACCTCCGCCAGCACCCTGACCAGCGGCCAGCACAGCTTCCGGGTCACTGTTGCCGACCTTGCCGGCAACGTCAGCGCGGCGAGTTCCCCGCTCAGCGTCACGATCGACACCACGGCACCCACTCTTTCGGCGCTCTCGCTCACGGCCGCGACGGACACCGGAACGTCCAGCACGGACGGCATCACGCGCAACCCCGCACCGACCGTCACTGGCACGGTTAAGGCAAACAGTGCCGTGACCGTCTATGATGGCGGCACGGCGCTCGGAACAGTGACCGCGAATGGGTTGGGGATCTGGTCGCTCGGCCTGCCGACGCTGGCCGCTGCCACCCACACCCTGTCCGCCGTCGCGATGGACAGGGCAGGTAACACCTCCAGTCCCTCGGCGAACTTCCTCGTCACCATCGATACCTCGGCGGCCACGCCGACCGGTCTCGCTCTGTCGGTGGACAGTGGCATCTCCGGCACCGACCGCCTGATCAACACCGGGACCCCCACCCTGGTCGGCAGCGTCGGCACGGCAGAGGCGAACGGCATCGTCCAGCTCTATGACGGCGCCAGCCTCGTCGGCATCGGCACCGCCGGAGGCGATGGCCAGTTCACGGTCGCCAGCAGCGGCCTCAGTGCCGGTACCCACAGCCTGACGGCCAAGCTCGTCGATCTTGCCGGCAACACCAGCGGCGCCTCGACCGCGCTCGCCGTCACCATCGACCTCACCGCGCCGGGGGCGCCGGACACGCTGGCGCTGAGCAGCGCATCGGACAACGGCGCGCTCCCGAACGACCGCATCACGTCCGTGACCATCCCGACCGTAACCGGCACGGCAGAAGCCGGCAGCACAGTCGTGCTTTATGACGGCACCACCGCGCTCGGGACCGCCACCGCGACGGGCGGTGCCTGGACGATCACCGCCGGGTCGGCGCTCGCGGGCTCCGACACCGGCACGGCGCATTCGCTGTTCGCCGTCGCCATCGACGCGGCCGGCAACACCGGCGCCGCGTCTTCCACCCTAATGGTGACAATCGACACCGGTGCCGTGGCGCCGAGCGGGCTGGCGCTGGCTGCGGCCTCCGACAGCGGCATCCTGGGCGATCTGCGCACCTCCAGCCAGACCCCAACGATTAACGGGCTGGCCGAGGCGGGCAGCATCGTCACCCTGTTCGAGAAAGACCCGAACGACGTCCACAACCCTATAAAAAACCTCGGCGGCGCCACGGCGGACGGTGCTGGCTTCTGGGCCGTCACCAGCACCCAGACCCTGGTAGGCGGAAGCGGCACGGCGCATACCCTGTTCGCGACCATCGTGGACCTGGCGGGCAACACCAGCACCGCGTCCACACCAGAGCTCATCGTCACCGTCGACACCGTTCCCGACAGCGTCACCGTCGCGCTCGACAGCTCTTCGGACGATGGCGTCCAAGGCGACCGCATCACAGGCAAAACGACACCGATTCTGACCGGCATCGCGGGAGACAACCGACCGGTCGTCGTCTCGCTGGATGGCACGCCGCAGGCGACGGTGACGGCCAACGGGTCCGGCATCTGGCTCTACACCGCCGGGCCGCTCGGCGGGGGCGCCCACAACGTCAGCATCTCCTCAGATGACGGCAGCGGCAACATCGGCACCGACGGCGTGACGATCACCATCGATGTGGCCGGCGACACGCCGAGCACGCCGACGCTCGCCGCCGGGTCCGACAGCGGCCGCAACACCACCGACAACCGGACCAACATCGTCACCCCGACGATCCTGGGATCGGCCGAGGCGGGCGGCACCGTCACCCTCTACGACAACGGCGGTGTCATCGGAACCGTCACCGCCAGCGGGCTGGGCACCTGGGTCTTCACCACGCCCAGCCTGGGATCGGGGGATCATACCCTGACCGCCAGCGTGGTGGACGTCACCGGCAACACCAGCGGCCAGTCCTCCGGCCTCGTCGTCACCATCGACACGGTGGCGGCAAACCCGACCGGGCTGGCACTGGCGGCTTCGACCAACAGCGGCAGCCTGCTCGACAGCATCACTCGCTTCACCGCGCCTGTCGTCACCGGTACGGCCGAGGCCAACAACGCCGTCATGCTGTACGACGGCACGACGCTGGTCGGCATCTCGACCGCCGACGGCACCGGCGCCTGGTCGATCCAGTCGGGCGGCCTGGCCGAGGGCACCCGCACCCTGACGGCACGGACCATCGATGTCGCCGGAAACACCAGCAACGCTTCGGGCGCGCTGCTCGTCACCATCGACAGCACGGCACCGGGCTCGCCGACCCTCGCCCTGGCGGCAGCCTCTGACAGCGGCATCCTATCCAACGACCGGCTGACGAACATCACGTCGCCCACCGTCACCGGGTCGGCCGACGCCGGCAGCACGGTGACCCTCTACGACGGCACCACCAGCCTCGGCACGGTGACCGCCGGCGGAGGGGGGGGGTGGACGATCACCACCTCGGCTTCGCTGTCGGCAGGCTTGCACAGCCTGACGGCACTCGCCGTGGACGTCGCCGGCAACACCGGCGCGGCATCCGCCGCCCTGACCGTCACCATTGACACGTCGGCGACCACACCCTCCGCCCTCGATCTGGTGACCGCGTCCGACAGCGGCGTCTCCAGCACCGACGGCATCACCAACGTCACAGCGCCAACCATCCAGGGGCTCGCCGAGGCGAACAGCGTGGTGACGCTGCGCAACGGCGCAACCCCGCTCGGCACCGCCACGGCCGACGGCTCCGGCTCCTGGTCCTTCACCGCGTCGGGCTGGACCGACGGCACATACACCCTCACCGCGACCGGGGTTGACCTTGCCGGCAACACCAGCCTGGCCTCGTCCGCGCTGATCGTCACCATCGATACCGCCATCGGCGCGCCGAGCGAGTTGGCCTTCGCCATCGGCTCGGACATCGGGCGCTCGGCCAGCGACGGGATCACCAAGGTTACCACCCCGACGGTAACCGGCAACGCCGAGGCCAACAGCGTCGTCTCGCTGTACGACGGCTCCAACCTCGTCGGCCAAGCGACGGCAAGCGGAGCCGGGGCGTGGACCATCACCACAAGCGTGCTCGGCGAGGCCGCCCACACATTGACCGCCCGCGCGGCGGACGCAGCCGGCAACACCAGCGCCGCCTCGACCGCGCTGACGCTGACCATCGACACCACGATGGCAACGCCCTCGCTATTCATGGCGGTGGCCTCCGACAGCGGTTTCGACGACAGCGACCTCGTGACCAACAACGCCACCCCGACCTTCCATGGCACGGCGGAGGCTCTCAGCAGCGTTTCCCTCTATGACGGCGCCACCTTGAAGGGCACGACGACAGCGGACGCGCAAGGCAACTGGACCATCACGTCCGCCACCCTCAGCCAGGGCGCGCGGCAGATCTCGATCCAGGCGGTGGATGTCGCCGGCAACACCGCGGGCACCAACCAGATCTCGATGGTGACGGTCGATGGGAGCGGCAACACGACGATTGCCGCCTCCGGCCTGACTGTGACGATCGACATCATCGCCCCCACCCAGCCGGGTCCCCTGACGCTCGATCCCGACAGCGACAGCGGCATCGCCGGGAACGGGATAACCAACATATCCTCGCCCTCCGTCGGGGGCACGGCGGAAGCGAACGCCCGCGTCCGCCTCTATGACGGCGCGACACTGGTCGGCGAGAGCGACGCGGACGAGAACGGCGTATGGTCGGGCGTGGCCGCCGGCCTTGCCCTCGGCCTTCATACCCTCACCGCCGTGGCGGTCGATCGGGCGGGCAACAGCTCCACCGCGAGCGGCGGATTGACCCTGACCATCATGGCGGCGCCCACGGCTCCGACGGTAACACTGGCAGCTCTGTCGGACAGCGGCACCCAGGGGGACAACCGGACCAACATCCGAACGCCGACCCTGACCGGAACCACGCTGGCTTCCGGACTGGTGACGCTGTACGCCGGAGCCAACCTGCTTGGAACGACGACAGCAAACGGCAGCGGCGCCTGGACCTTCACCACCGGGACCCTGTCGGGGACGAGCCAGACGCTGACGGCGATGGTGCGGAATGCGGACGGGGTGGACTCGCCGGCCTCGGCGCCCTTCATCCTGACGCTCGACACGTTGGCCCCCACGCTGGTCGACCAGAGCCCGTCGCAGAATGCGGTGGGCGTGGCGCCCGCGTCGAGCCTGACGCTGACCTTCAGCGAAGCGGTCGCGCGCGGAACCGGCACGATCCTCGTCAAGCAGGCGGGCACCGGAAACACGGTCGCGTCGGTTGCGGTAACCGATGCAAGTCAGGTGCAGATCAACGGCGGCATGGTCACGATCAATCCCGGGGTTTCGCTGGGATACAACACCGGCTATTACCTGGACGTGCCCTCGGGCGCCTTCACAGACCTCGCAGGCAACGGCCATGCCGGGATCGGCGTTGTCGGTGGCGTCCCCGCTTTTGCCTTCACGACGATGGCGGAGCCCGCCCCCCCGCAGCCCCCGTCGACACCGGTGGTATCGACGATCGTCGATGGCGTGGCCATCCAGCAGCAGCAGACTGTCAACAGCGACGGCACGGTCTCGCGCACCATCACCATTCCAGTGGTCACGGGCTCGCGCGTCGAATCGGTCGGCAACAACAGCGTTGCGGATATTCCCCTGATCACCACCACGACCGGGCAAGCCCTGCTGACGGCACAGGTGCCGGTGGGCCTTGGCCTCCAGGTATCCGGCCAGACCGCGCCGAAAGCCGCCGGCAACTCACTCAGTGATCTGATCACCGAAATCCAGGCCAGGACCTCGGAGGGCTCGGCGGATCAGGCGAACCTGACCGGAGGCGGTTCGAGCTTCCTCTCGGCATTGCCGACCTCGACGCCTCTGCTCGTCCAGACCATTGTGCCGACAATGGGGCCGGGGAGCACTGCCAACCAGCGGCTGGTGATCAGCGCCACGCCGACCACAGCGGCCAACCCGACCATGACGGCTCTGGTCATCGACACGCGCAACCTTCCCACGGGGTCGGAAATCGAACTGGAAGATGTCGATTTCGCGGCGGTCATCGGCGCGGTCCACGTCACCGGCGGCAACGGTTCGCAGCATGTGTTCGGCGACAGCGCCAACCAGTACATGGTGCTGGGAGCGGATGACGACACCCTGCACGGTGGTGGTGGCGACGACTTCGTCGGATCGCGCGGCGGCAACGACCTCCTTTACGGCGATGCCGGCAACGACACGGTCCAGGGCGGCGAGGAGAACGATACGCTCCACGGCGGCCAGGACCATGACCTGGTCTTCGGAAACACCGGCCAGGACGTGCTGTTCGGCAACACAGGCCAGGACACCTTGTATGGCGGGCGCGGCAATGATGAGTTGCATGGTGGTCGCGACAACGACCACCTGTTCGGCGACAACGACGCCGACCACCTGTCCGGCGACCAGGGTGACGACGCGCTGTTCGGCAACACCGGCCAGGACACCCTGCTCGGCAACACCGGCCAGGACACCTTGTACGGAGGCCGTGACGACGACGTTCTCCATGGCGGTCGCGACGACGATTGGCTGTTCGGCGATGCCGGCAACGACACGCTTTGGGGAGACCTCGGAGCGGATACCCTGAGCGGCGGCCTGGGAGCGGATCTCTTCGCATTCGCCGACGGATCCGGCCGCGACGTGATCACCGACTTCCATGCTTCCGACGGCGACCGGATCGGCTTGGCGGCCGGACGGACCTACAGCGTACGCTCGGATACGTCGGGGAACGCCGTCATCGTGTTCACACAGGATGACGAGGTGACGCTGAAGGGCATCGGAACTTCGCAAGTCAACGCCGCTTGGTTCATCACCGTCTAGCCTACTGCCGCTTCCTGCCTGGGGTGGCGGCGGACGGCTGACCTTGCCCCGGCACGGTGGAGAGCTCAGCTAGCGTGTGATCCACGTTTCAAGCGGTATCGCTTGAAACGTGAATCACACGGAAGACCAAAAGCTCAGAGTGCAGCGGAAGGGGTCTGATGACGAAGACAAAGCGGTCGTTCACGGGCGAGCTCAAGCGTAAAGCCATTGCCCTGCTGGAGGGGAGTAGCCCGCCGCCGGAGCATGCCGCACGGGAGTTGAGCCTCCAGTCCCCGCTACTGCGGAACTCGCGACGGGTAGCGCAAAGCTGCCCGCCACGCTCACGGTCCCGCGTCGCTGGCTTATCCGGCACCGCCATACCCACCAAGTCGGACGCGAGAACGGCGGAGATCGTGCGATTGCGACGCGAATTGGAGCATCTCCGGCAGGATACGTGACATTTAAAAAAGCTATCTGCACCTTCTCGGAAGTGAGGAGATGGGGTTCCGCTTCATCAAGGACCACCTGGAACGATTTTCCAGCTTGGCCCGTGTGCTCGGTGCCCCGATATCGGCCAGTAGCGACTATGCATGGCGTAGGCGGCCGGAAAGCCACAGAGCCGCTGCCAACCGGCATCTTCTGCCGTGCTGGCAGGAGCCGACCTTCGTCGTCCTGTCCAAGCAGTCGACCAGCGCGTCGGATTGTATCTCCATTCCGCCCGACCGCGCGGCCGAGTTGGGCATGCGGTTGGAAATCTGAGGCCTCACAGCCCCAGCATCGCCTCCAGCGTCCGCGCATCGAAAGCGACATTGGTCCGCGGCAACACGGCGTCCTGGAGGGCATTCACGCCGAGGCGGTCATGGGGCCGGAACAGGGCGTCGTTCATCTGCCCCTGCGTGGGGGCACCGCCGTTCCTCCATTGCTCCACCGTCAGGTTGCCACCGTGCTTGGCCTTCAGCGCGGCGCCGAGCCGCCCGGCGTAGGCGTCCAGGCTCAGCGAACCGCGTGGAAGCACACTTCCGGTACCGGACGGTTGGGCAACGGTGCCATTCTGGTACAGCACCCCGACGATGGTACCGCCGCTCCGGAACACGCTGTGGACCGGCACTGCGTTCTGCCGTTCGAGCTGCGCGGCCATGTCGGCGAAGACCCGCGTGCTCGACAACTTCCCCGCCTTGAGGAAGGCCTCCGTCTCGTCCGCCTCTGCGGCGCTCGGCGCAACAGGGGTGGCCTGGATGGCGGCGAGGCCAGACACGGACAGGCGCGCGCCGGACGCGATGGAGAGGGCGATGGTGGACATGAGGCATCCTTCCTGTTCGGGATAGCGGCAGCCGGAGGTTTTGCAAGGGGCATGCCCGAATCCGGCATACGTGTGTACGTCTCCCGGCTGGTCCAATGCGCTCTTCGGCTGCTGGCGCTCTCGGACGCTGGGAAGATTCTTCCCTTTCCCATGGGGCCTCCCGGAGAGATGGACAAATCTGCCCACCGCTTTCCCGCGCCGCGCGCACGCTTGTCCGATGCCGGAAAGGAAGCGAGCCAGATCGTCATAGCCGTAGCGGATCGCCCCGTCCGGGGTCAGACCCGCACGGGTCGTCTGGACCGCGGCCGAGAACGCCACCACGTGATGACGGCCGGGATTTGCCTCTGCTTCCGGATCGACGCGAGGCTTCGGCGCGCCGGACGCGACAGTCCCAGGCCGGGCAGTTCCGGACCGGGCAATCCCGGGCTCTGCGGGATCGTGACCGCCGTTGAGCGAAATGGACCCTGATGACATGGCTCGGCCTTCCCATCTGCGGCTCGGGACCTTACGATCGGTAGACAATCCCAAAACCTACCTCTAGTAGGTTTCGGGAAGCGACGGAGGAAAAATGGACAGCGGCCGGATGGACATCGCCAGGCAGCCGGTTGCGCGGCGGCTCTCCAAGGCCGAGCGGCGGCGCCAGTTGCTCGAAACGGCGCTCGTGATCGTCCGCGAGGAAGGGGCGGACCGGCTGACGCTGGGACGCTTGGCCGAGCGCGCCGGCGTGTCCAAGCCGGTCGCGTACGACCATTTCGAGACGCGGTCGGGTCTGCTGATCGAGCTCTATCGCCTGATCGATGTCGAGCGGGTCAATGCCTTCCGCGACGCGATGGCCGCCGGCGAGCGGAGCCGCGAAGAAACCGTCCGGGCTCTCGCGGCCGCCTACATTGAGTGTGCCGCCGAAACCGACGGCGAATTCCACGCCATCGGTGCGGCGCTCGCAGGCAGCGAGGAGAAGGCCGCGGTGTTCCAGGAGCTGCTCGACAACTGCGTCCGGATGTTCGTCTCGGTGTTGCAGCCGCACAGCGCCCTGCCGCCCGCGGACTTGGAACGGCTCTGCATCGGCCTCGTCGGTGCGGGCGAGGCGCTGTCGGGTGCGGTGGTGCGCGGCAAGTGCGGCAGGGCCGACGCCGCAGCCACCTTCGCCGCGACGATCCAGGGCGGGCTGACGGCGGCGAAGGCACCGGCAGGCGCCTGACCACCGGGTGGCCCGGCTACTCCAGCAGGGTCAGGGGCAGTGCCGTGGTGTGCTTGATCTCAGACAGCGCGATGGCGGAATTGGTTTCGCGCACCGCCGGAAGCTGGGACAGCTTCTCGCGGAAGAAGTGCTCGTACGACTCCACGTCCCGTGCCACCACCTTGATGATGTAATCGGTGGCGCCCAGCAGCGTGTAGCATTCCAGCACTTCCGGTAGCCGGCGCACAGTCTCCTCGAACTCGGGCAAGGTGCGGCGGCCATGGGCGGCAAGCTTCACCTGCGCGAACACCAGGACGTTCAGCCCGAGCTTCTTCCGGTCCAGCAGCGTCGCGCGCAGGCGGATGACGCCGTTCTCCTCCATCCGTTTGATCCGGCGCCAGCAGGGCGCCTGCGACAGCCCGACCCGCTCGGCGATCTCGGCGCTCGACAACTGGGCGTCGGATTGCAGCAGGGTCAGGATGTGGCGGTCGATGGCATCGAGTTCGATCTGCATGACGAGCTGCTCCGAGGCGGCCGATAACGAATTGAACAATGCGTCTTCTCGCCGACTTTGGCATTAGAACGCAAAGAAAATTCGCTGCGCCAACGGTATAATCGGCGACGGTCCGGCCTTCCCGGCCTGCGGGGACGATCAGTTCATCACCCTCGTTCTCCGTCATCGCCGTCTCCCGGACAGGAAAGCCCGATGCCACCGCCTGCGATTGGGAGGACTGCCATGGACGCCCCCGTGCCTGTTCAGGCACCATTGAACCTGCATGTTCCGGAGCCCCCGCAGCGGCCCGGCAGCGAGATCGATTTCAGCGCCCTCGTGGTGCCGCCGGCGGGCGCCACCCGACGGCCCGACACCGGCACTCCGGCGGCGGAGATGACCGACCTCGCCTACGGCCTGGTCCGCGTCCTCGACGATCAGGGACATGCGGTCGGCCCCTGGGATCCGGGGCTCGATCCCGACACGCTGGTGCGCGGCCTGCGGTCGATGATGACGGTGCGTGCCTACGACGAGCGGATGCAGCGAGCCCAGCGCCAGGGCAAGACGTCCTTCTACATGAAATGCACCGGGGAGGAGGCGATCGCCGTGGCGCAGGCGATGGCGGTCGACCGGTCGGACATGCTGTTCCCCACCTACCGGCAGCAGGGGCTGCTGATCGCGCGCGACTGGCCGCTGGCCGACATGATGTGCCAGGTCTTCTCCAATGCCGGCGACCGGCTGAAGGGCCGGCAGATGCCGGTCTTCTATTCCAGCAGGGAGGCCGGCTTCTTCTCGATCTCCGGCAATCTCGGGACGCAGTACAGCCAGGCGGTGGGCTGGGCGATGGCCTCGGCGATCAAGGGCGACACCCGCATCGCCGCGGCCTGGATCGGCGAGGGCGCCACGGCGGAGGGCGACTTCCACCATGCCCTGACCTTCGCATCGGTCTACCGCGCCCCGGTGATCCTGAACGTCGTCAACAACCACTGGGCCATCTCCTCCTTCCACGGCATCGCCGGCGGGGAGCGCACGACCTTCGCGGCGCGCGGCCTAGGATACGGCATCCCCAGCCTACGGGTGGACGGCAACGACTTCCTGGCGGTCCATGCGGCGACGCGCTGGGCGGCGGCACGGGCACGCGCCAACCTCGGCCCGACGTTGATCGAGCTGTTCACCTACCGCGCCGCCGCCCATTCCACCAGCGACGACCCCGGCAAGTACCGGCCGGAGAATGCCGGCGCGCATTGGCCGCTGGGCGATCCGATCGACCGGCTGCGCCAGCACCTGACCGCAAGCGGCGTCTGGTCGGAGGCCCGGCAGGAGGCGCTGGCCCGGGAGGTGGCGGAGACGGTCCAGGCCGCCGGCAAGGAGGCCGAGGCCCTCGGCACCCTCGACAAGGGGCCGTTCCATTCCGCCCGCACGATGTTCGAGGACGTCTACAAGACCATGCCCTGGCATCTGGAACGCCAGCGCCGGCAGGCGGGAGTCTGAACGATGGCGACCATGACCATGGTCCAGGCGCTGAACGCCGCGATGGACGAGATGCTGACGCGCGACGGCGACGTGGTCGTGCTGGGCGAGGATGTCGGCTATTTCGGCGGCGTGTTCCGCTGCACCGACGGACTGCAGCGCAAGCATGGGCGCACCCGCGTCTTCGACACCCCGATCACCGAGGCCGGCATCATGGGGATCGCCGTCGGCATGGCCGCCTACGGCCTGCGCCCGGTCGCCGAGATGCAGTTCGCCGACTACATCTACCCGGCCTGCGACCAGTTGATCTCCGAGGCGGCGCGGCTGCGCTACCGCTCCGGCGGCGAGTTCACCGCCCCCGTCACCGTGCGGGCGCCCTATGGCGGCGGCATCTTCGGCGGCCAGACCCACAGCCAGAGTCCGGAGGCGATCTTCACCCACGTCGCCGGGATGAAGACGGTGATCCCCTCCACCCCCTATGACGCCAAGGGGCTGCTGATCGCCGCCATCGAGGACGACGACCCCGTGATGTTCTTCGAGCCCAAGCGCCTCTACAACGGCCCGTTCGAGGGGTATCACGACCGCCCGGTGGTCCCCTGGGCCAAGCATCCCGCCAGCGAGGTGCCGGACGGCCATTACGCCATCCCGCTCGGCAAGGCGGCCACGGTGCGCAGCGGCGGCGCCGTCACCATCCTCGCCTACGGCACCATGGTCCATGTGGCGCTGGCCGCCGCCCGCGACGCCCAGGTCGACGCCGAGATCCTCGACCTGCGCACCCTGGTGCCAGTCGACATCGAGGCGATCGAGGCGTCGGTGCGCAAGACCGGCCGCTGCGTGATCGTGCACGAGGCGACCCGGACCGGCGGCTTCGGCGCCGAGCTGTCCGCCCTGGTGCAGGAGCATTGCTTCCATCACCTGGAGACGCCGATCGAGCGGGTCACCGGCTGGGACACGCCCTACCCGCATGCCTTCGAGTGGGAGTATTTCCCCGGCCCGGCCCGGATCGCCGAGGCGCTGCGCCGCGTTATGGAGGAGTGATCATGGCGCGCCATGTCTTCAAGCTGCCCGACGTCGGCGAGGGCACGGCCGAGGCCGAGATCGTCGCCTGGCACGTCGCGCCCGGCGACCGCGTCGCCGAGGACCAGACCCTGGTCGATGTCATGACGGACAAGGCGACGGTCGAGATCCCGTCGCCGGTGGCCGGTACGGTTCTCTCGATCAACGGCGAGCCCGGCGCGATGCTGGCGGTCGGCTCCGAATTGGTGGTGCTGGAGGTCGAGGGGACGGGCGACCGGACCGACGCCGCCGCTCCTGCCGATGCCCCAGGAGATGCCCCTGGAGCACCCGTCGCCGCGGCATCTCCGGCGTCCGCCACCGCCACCGCCGTCGCAGCCGTGCTTGCGGGCGAACCCGCGCCGGAACCGGCGGCAACCGCGCCGGACCCGACGGCGCCCGCCCTGCTGGTCCGCCGACCGCCCGGCACCAAGCCGACCGCCTCACCGGCGGTGCGGCGTCGTGCCTGGGACCTCGGCATTCCCCTGCAGTTCGTCACCGGCTCCGGCCCCGGCGGCCGGATCCTGCATCGCGACCTCGACCGTCACCTTGCGGACGGGGCGGAGACCGGTGGCGTCGCCGTTGCCGAACGGCCGCCCCCGCTGGCCCGGACCGGGGTGTCCGAGGTGCCGGTGCGCGGCCTGCGCCGCAGGATCGCCGAGAGCATGCAGGAGGCCAAACGCCACATCCCGCATTTCTCCTATATCGAGGAGGTCGACGTCACCGCCCTGGAGGAGTTGCGCCTCCACGTCAACTCCGGCGGCCAGGACGCCGACGGCGCCGTGGCCCGCCCGAAGCTGACCCTGCTGCCCTTCCTGATCCGCGCCCTGGTGCGGGTGCTGCCGGATTTTCCGCAGATCAACGCCCGCTACGACGACGCGGCGAACGTCGTCCACCGGTTCGAGGCGGTGCATGCCGGCATCGCGACCCAGACGCCGGGCGGGCTGGTGGTTCCGGTCGTCCGCCATGCCGAGGCGCTTGACCTGTGGCAGGCGGCCGACGCGGTCCGCAGGCTGGCCGCCGCCGCGCGCGACGGGCAGGCCACGCGGGAGCAGCTCAGCGGCTCCACCATCACCATCACCAGTCTGGGCGCGCTGGGCGGCCTCGCCACCACGCCGATCATCAACCGGCCGGAGGTCGCCATCGTCGGCATCAACCGGATCGTCGAACGGCCGGTGGTGCGCCGGGGCAACATCGTCGTCCGGTCGATGATGAACCTGTCCTGCTCCTTCGACCATCGGGTGGTCGACGGCTGGGACGCCGCCTCCTTCGTCCAGCGGGTGAAGAACCTGCTGGAACAGCCCGCCACCCTGTTCATGGAGCCGCCGCGATGAGCGCACCCGGCATGAAGACCGTCACCGCCAAGGTCCTGGTGGTCGGCGGCGGTCCCGGTGGCTATGTCGCCGCCATCCGCGCCGGCCAGCTCGGCCTCGACACCGTGCTGGTCGAGGCCGACCGGCTCGGCGGCACCTGCCTGATCCGCGGCTGCATCCCGTCCAAGGCGCTGATCCATGTCGCCGCCCGCTTCGAGGCGATGGCGCAGTCGGTCGGCGACGGCCGCTTCGGCATCGCGCTCGATACGCCGCCGCACCTCGACCTCGCCGCCGCCATGCGCTGGAAGGACGGCATCGTCGACCGGCTCAGCGGCGGGGTGGCCGCCCTGCTGCGCAAGGCGAAGGTGCGCCTGCTGCGCGGCTGGGCAGTCTTCTCCGACGCCAAGACCTGCACCGTCCAGGGCAGCGACGGCCCTCTGACCGTCAAGGCGGAGCATGTGATCCTCGCCACCGGCTCCGAACCCGTGCCGCTGCCGGCGCTTCCCTTCGGCGGACCGGTGCTGTCCTCGACGGAGGCGCTGTCGCTGGAGCGGCTGCCGCGCCGGCTGGCGGTGGTCGGCGGCGGCTATATCGGGCTGGAGCTGGGCAGCGCCTTCGCCAGGATGGGCTCCGCGGTGACGGTGGTCGAGGCGCAGCCGCGCCTCCTCCCGCTCTATGACGCGGCACTGACCGCGCCGGTGCGGCGCTGGTTCGAGCGGTCGGGCGTTGCCGTCCATCTCGGTGCCCGCGCTCTCGGGCTGGAGACGGACGGGGAGAAGCATCTAATGGTCGTGCGCGCGGCGGACGGCGGGACGGTCCGCGTGCCGGCCGATGCCGTGCTCTCGACGACCGGCCGCCGCCCGAGGCTCGACGGCTGGGGTTTCGAGACGATGGGCGTCGACCGCCAGGGCGCCTTCGTCGCAGTGGACGACCAGTGCCGGACCTCGATGCGCAACGTCTGGGCGATCGGCGACCTCGTCGGCGAGCCGATGCTGGCCCACAAGGCGTCGGCGCAGGGCGAGATGGTGGCGGAGATCATCGCTGGCCACCGCCGCCGCTTCGCCCCGGCCGCGATCCCGGCGGTCTGCTTCACCGAACCGGAGATCGTCAGCGTCGGCCTGTCGCCCGACGAGGCGGCGGCGCAGGGGATCGACGCGATCGTCGACCAGTTCCCCTTCGCCGCCAACGGCCGTGCCCTCACCCTGGATGGCGGCCGGATGGACGTCGGCGAAAGCGGCTTCGTCCGGCTGGTCGCGCGGCGTGACGACCGGCGGCTGCTCGGCATCCAGGCGGTCGGCGCCCATGTCTCCGAGTTGTCGGGGGAGTTCGCGCTGGCGCTGGAAATGGGGGCGGAGCTGGAGGATGTGGCGGGAACCATCCATGCCCATCCGACGCTGGGTGAATCCTTCCACGAGACGGCGCTCCGGCTGTTAGGACGGCCGCTCCATATCTGATCCGCCGTTTCCCGGAAAGCCGACCTTCGGCGCCACACTGACGCCGCATGGGCGCGGGATCGTCGATTGCCGGCCTTGATGACAGGCTCGGGGCAAGCATATCCGCCCGGACCGGTCCCGCTTTCGGGCACGGCCCGTCATGGCGCTCCTGCCGCCAGCCTCGGCATCGGTCGCGGACGGGGCGCTTGTCCGGCGGCTGCGAGGAATGCCCGGGAGTCGCTGGCATCCCCCAGCGGCGCCAGCGGCCTTTCCCTTTGCGTGCGGCATTTTCCGTCCGTGCGTCCGTCATCAGACCGGCTTCTGTCGTCTCCCCTGCCGGCAACAGGGAAGCATGAAGCGCAGGAGGAGCGGACGGCCGGGGGCAACCACAGGGTGCCGGCGGTATCGCGCAACATCGAATTAGATTGTGCTGATGTTCCCGGGTTCGATGCGTCAGCCGCAAGCTCTTGGGGTCTGGCAACCCGAGCGCTAAATAGTCATAGATATACGAAAGTGGCTTTCCAAAAATTTCTGCGACGCAATGCAACGACGAGATGATGCGCCCTCGTCATGCTTGAGTGTCTTAACCGGAAGAAGACTTATTATAATTCTGCTTTTTCCTTATATGAATCTAAAAAATATTATGATTTCTCTGTGAATCTTTCCCGCTTCGATGGCATAATCGCGTGAGCCCTGGTCGATATCCTGATGCGTACGCTCTTCCGGACCTGAAGGACGTCATGCGATGCGGAGAATTTGGGTTCTGGCTACCGCCTTGTCGCTGCTCATGCTGGCCTCGCTCCTGCTGCTCGGCGCCGTAGAGCGGGAAAAGGAACTGATCCGGCACGGCATCGACGAAGAGCTCAAAGCGACGGCGACGGCCATTCAGCACAGGCTGACGGAAGAAGGTGCCTTTCTTTCCGGCCTGGCCCTTTCCCGGCCATCGCAGAGCGGACCGCTGCGTTCGGAGGATCTGGAGCAACTGCGCCGAACGGCTCGGTTCGCACAGCAACGTCATCCCTCCCTCGACACCATAGCCGTTCAAGACGGTCCATCCGCCCTGCTCGACTGGAGCGCACGCGAAACCGAAACCTCTCCCCGCCCCCTGATCGGCCATTGGGATGCCGGCAAGGTGGCTTTGCAGTGGCCCCTGCCCCGCAACGGTGAAGATCGCTACGTGCTGTCGGCCTTGATCGACACACGGACGTTCAGCGACCTCCTGCACGCGGAAGCGTCGCCGAAGGGCTGGATGGTGGCCGTGATCGACCATAACCTCACAGTCATAGCGCACAGCGAACAGACCGAGCGTTTCGTCGGCGTTCCGGCGGCTCCCCACGTCGCAGAGGCCATCCGGACTGGCCGGGTCGGCGTGGAGCGCAGGGTTGGCGCGGATGGCGCCGCCACCTACGAAACCGTCGTTCCGCTGGAGCGGACCGGCTGGTACCTCGCAATGTCGGTGCCGGACGATGTGGCGACGCAAACATACCGGTCCGTGCGGCTGATGCTGGTCGGCGGCATCGGGTTGGCGGTGCTGTGCGGCGGGCTCGCCTATGCCCTCTTCACCTGGTACTGCATCCGCATGCTGGATCGCCGGACCGAAGACCTGTCGACCAGGCTGGTGGATGCCGACCGCCGCAGCGGTGAAGCTTCGGCGTTCCTGGCGATGATAAGCCATGAATTGCGGACGCCGCTGACCGCCGTGCTCGGCTTTGCCGATCTTCTGGCGAAGTCTCCGCTCGACGCGACGCAGGCGAACTGGGTCGAGCACCAACGGACCGCCGGCCGGGCCCTGCTGGCCATCATCAATGATATCCTCGACTGCTCGAAGATCGAGGCCGGAGCCCTCCGGCTGGAGAGGATCGCCTTCGACCTCCCCGCCCTTGTCGGGGAAGCCGCCACCCTGGTGCGGCCGGCCGCCGACGCCAAGGGGCTGCATATGGTGCTCGATTGTTCACCGGACCTGCCCACCTGGGTCGAGGGGGACCCGACGAGATTGCGGCAGGTGATCGGCAACCTGCTGGGCAACGCCGTCAAATTCACCGCTGCCGGCACGGTCCGCCTGGCGCTGAGGCCGACCCCCTCACCGTCGGGGCCGCCCCTGCTGCAGGTCGCCGTCCACGATACCGGCATCGGCATCCCCGCCGCGAAACGCGATCGCCTGTTCCGCCGCTTCAGCCAGGTCAGCGTGTCCACCTGCCGGGAATATGGTGGCACCGGGCTGGGTCTGGTGATCTGCAAGTCGCTGGTCGAACTGATGGGTGGAGAAATCGGAGCGGACAGCACCGAGGGGCAGGGCAGCACCTTCTGGTTCACCATTCCGCTCCAAGTGGCGGACATGCCCGCAGCACCGGCCGCCCCATGCCGGGCCATGCCGGTCCCATCCGGCCGATGCGGCAACATCCTGCTGGTCGAAGACAACCCTGTCACCCAACTGCTGACGCGAACCGTACTGGAGCAGGCCGGGCACCGGGTCACGGTCGCCGACAGCGGTTCCGATGCCGTGGCGGCGGTGCGGCGCGGACGGTTCGGCCTTGCCCTGATGGACGTCCATTTGCCTGGGCTGGACGGGCCGGGGGCCACGCGCGCCATCCGGCAGATGGAGGGCGGGCGGGGCAGCCTGCCGATCATCGCCCTGACCGCCGATGCGACCAGCGAGGATGCCGAGGTCTGCCGGTCGGCCGGGATGGACGGGCATCTTGCAAAGCCATTCCGGCCGGCCGACCTGCTGGCGATGATCGACACCCACCTCGGGCGCCCTGCCACCGAGCTGCCCTTCCCGGAAGCCTGCGGCATAACGGCGAAGACCGCGCCGTCCGACGCGCCGCCAAAGCGGCCGGCGGTCGATGACGCCATGCAGGCCGCGATGCTGTCGGCCATAGGTGAATCCCGCATGGCGGCGCTTCAGGCCGCCTTCGTGGAACGGATCGACCAAGCCAGACAGGAACTCGCGGCCGTCCGGCAGGATGCCGGCCAGTTGATCGAGGTCGCCCATCCCCTCATCGGCGCGGCCGGGATGCTCGGCTTCCGCGGCGTCGAAGAAGCTGCGCGGGCGCTGTGCCGCGCCTGCCGCTCCAGGGACCATGAACAGGTCGGTCCCGGCTTCGCCCTGCTGCTGGACGAATTGGACCTCGTCCGGCGGGATCGGATGTCGATCCGGTCGGACCATTGCGCATGAGCGGCGCCGGGCTCCCGGCCTGCCTGATGCCCGGCCGCCACATACCCCCTCGTCCGATCGGCCACTGACGCCGCCAGCCGCCGGGATGACGGCACCATCTCCATTCGATCCACCCCGGGCGGGGCGGTCGGAAGCGCCACGTTGACTTCGCCGGCCCTTGTGGCGCAGCTTCTGCCGATCATTCCAGCCACGGTAGGACCCATGCCGATCATCACGTCAGCCAGCACCAAGGGCGGCCCGGGGAAGACCACCTTGTCGCTGTGCCTCGCGGACCACTGGCGCCGCGCCGGACACCGGGTCGAGCTGCTCGACGTCGACCCCAACCGCAACCTGACCCAATGGGTGAAGGCGGCCGGGGCGCCGATCACCTGCACGACGGTGGACGAGGACGACATCATCGAGGCCGCCACTGCGGCCGAGCAGCGCGCCGACTGGGTGGTGATCGATGTCGCCGGCGTGCTGGCCCGCGGCCTCGTGCATGCCATCGGCATCGCCAACGCCGTGGTCATCCCCTGCCGCCCCGACCTCAAGGACGCGCTGGAGGCGGCACGCACCTACCAGCATGTGGTCGCCGAACAGAGGATGGCACAGCGCCGTGATCCGAATGCCCGCATTCCGGCCGCCGCCGTGCTGATGCAGGTGAACCGCCGCGCCCAGGCGGCCGGCTTCGCGCGAGAGCAGCTCTCGGCCCTGAAGGTGCCGCTGCTGGATGCCGACATTCCGCTGCGCGTCGCCTACCAGAACTATTCCTTCGCCGGATTGCCGCTGGACGACGCCGCGGTGCGCGGCGACTTCGCGGACCTCGCAGCCGCCATCGACAGGCTGATCCATGGCTAGGAAACTGACCCCCCGCATCGTCACCGCCGACGAGGTGTCGGAGATGCTGGCCCCCTCCGCCGTCCCTGCACCGCGGCTGACGCGGCGGCCGGAGCCGGGCAAACTTCGCACGCGTGCGAACTTCGCCGACGCGATCCTCCGGCTATGGACGGAGGCGGAGGAGAACTTCCTCGCCATCGGCCGTTACCTCAACCATGCCAAGACCGTGCTCGACCATGGCGACTTCATGGGAATGGTGGAGCGCGATCTGCCCTTCCGCTACAGCACCGCGAACCGGCTGATGAAGGTTGCCGCCGCCATCGACGCCGGCGAGTTGCCGGCCGACCGTCTGCCGCCGAGCTACGCCACCGTCTACGAGATGGTCCTGCTGAACCCGGACGAGCGGGAGCAGGCTCAGGCGCAGGGGCTGATCAGCCCCGCCACCCGCCGCCAGGACGTCATCGACTTCAAGAAGCGCCTGCGCGCATCCCCGGCGACGGAAGAGGAGTCCGATCGGCGGGAACTGGCCCGGCTGGAGGCAGAGCGCGCCCGCATCGACGCCCGCATCATGGCGCTGAAGGCGAAGCTGTCGGCAAGACGCTGAAAGGCGCATTGCCGGCAGGCAGTAGGCCGGGCCTGCGGCCGCCCTGCCGCCGGCCGCGCCACCCACCGGATGTTCCGTGCCGCCTCCGGCCGCCGCGAAGGATGGTCGACGACCCCCAGCTCATCCGCGGCCACCACGCCCTGAACGGAACGGCGGAAAGGCCGTGCTGAGCCTGCGGCGCATGGAAGCGGTCGGCCGCTTATCCGTCGCTGGCGCCCTCTTTCCGCTTCCTGAACACCACCCCCCAGTCCCTCATGGCGACCAGCACCGGCGCGAGGGTCATGCCGAACTCGGTCAGGGAATACTCGACCCGGGGCGGCACCTCGGCGAACACCTTGCGGACGAGGATGCCGTCGGCCTCCAGTTGCCGAAGCTGGAGGGTGATCGACCGCTGGCTGGGATTGCCCGCCAGCCGCCGCAAGTCGCCGAACCGCCGCGGTCCGTCGAGCAGGCGGTAGATGATCATCGGTTTCCACTTCCCGCCGGCGACGTCGACGGTGATCTCCACCGGACACCTGCCCCCGTCGTCCATGACACTGCCTCCATCGGTATAGCTTCCTTCCCTATGGGCAAGAATATCGCCTACTTGCCGGGAATACTGCGCGATCATTACCCTGCCGACAGCGAAACCAGTGAAAGAACACGCCGTGAGAGCTGCATTTTTCGATCGGCAGGGGGCGGCCCGCGAGGTTCTGAAGATCGGCACCCTGCCCGATCCCGAACCGGGTTTCGGCGAGGTCCGGGTAAGGGTCGAAGCATCCGGCCTCAATCCGTCCGACATCAAGACCCGTACCGGTTTCGCCGGTGCCCCCATGCCTTTCCCGCGGATCGTCCCGCACCAGGACGGCGCGGGCACCATCGACAGGCTGGGTCCCGGTGTGCCCCCGGCACGCCTCGGCGAGCGGGTCTGGCTGTACAAGGCGCAGACGGGCAAAGCCTTCGGATCCGCCGCGGACCTCGTGGTTGTACCATCCGCCCATGCCGTCCCGCTCCCCGACACTGCCTCCTTCGACATCGGTGCCTGCCTCGGTGTCGCGGCGATGACCGCTCACCGGTGCCTGTTTGCCGATGGCGACCTGCGCGGCAGGCGCGTCCTTGTCCAGGGCGGCGCCGGCGCGGTCGGGACCGCGGCCATCCTGCTGGCGAAATGGGCCGGCGCCTGGGTGGCTGTCACCGTCAGCCGTGAGGAGCAGGCCGCGGTCGCCAAGGCGGCCGGTGCGGACCTCGTCATCAACCGCCATCGGGAATCCGTGACGGACGGGCTGCTGGCGGCAACCGGCAGCAACGGCGTGGCGCGCATCGTCGACGTCGACCTGACCGCCAATATCGGAACCGCGGTCGCCTGCTTGGCCCGCGACGGTGTGGTCGCCGCCTATTCGACGGAGGATCCGCAGGCGACGCTCTCGATCCCGTTCTTGCCGGCGCTCCGCGGCGGCTTCGCCTTCCGCTTCGTCTATGTCTACACGATGCCGGAAGCGGCCTTGCGGCAGGCGGCGGAGGAGATTTCGGCCTGCGTCGCCTCCGGAGCGTACAGTCCGGCGATCGCGATGAAGTTGCCGCTCGACCGTATAGCCGAGGCGCATGAGGCCCAGGAAAGCGGGAAGGCAATCGGCAAAATACTGATCGGCCTGTGACTTCTGGCAGCCGGTAGCCGCGCCTCAGTTCAGCAGCCGGTTCTCCCGCAGGCGTGCCACCGCCAGGTCGACGAACGCCCTGACCTTCGCCGGGGCGTGGCGTCCCTCGGGGTAGAGGACATGGATGGGCAGGGGCGGCTCCTCGTGATCGCCCAGCACGATCTGCAAATCCCCCGCGAGAAGGGCGGGGCCGATCTGGTAGTGGAGAACCCGCGTCAACCCCCGGCCGCCGCTCGCGGCGGCGATGACCGCCTCATTGGTGTTGCACTGGAGAATGGGATCGATCGTCACCCTCTGGTCCCCTGCGAACCGCCATTCCGGGGATGCCCACGCGCTGGTGGACACCAGGACCCGGTGCCCCCTGAGGTCGGCCGGCGCCACCGGGACGCCGTGGCGCTCGAAATAGGCCGGCGAGCCGCAGACCACCCGCCGGACCGTCCCGACCTTGACCGCCGTGAAGCCGGAGTCCGGCAGATGGCCGATCCGGATGGCGACGTCGATGCCCTCCTCGACGATGTTGACGGGCCGGTCGATGAAGAGCGTCCGCGCGCGCATCGCCGGATGGCCGTCCAGGAACTCGGTCAGGATCGGCAGCACATGCATCTGTCCGAACAACGCTGACGAGGTGACCGCGAGGGTTCCGGTCGGCGTCGCGTAGGAGCCGCCGGCCGCAGCCTCCGCCTCGGCGAGGTCGGAGAGTATGCGGCGGCAATCCTCGAAATACCGGGTTCCGGCCTCGGTCAGCTTGACCGAGCGCGTCGTGCGGACGAACAGCCTGGCACCGATCATGGCCTCGAGCGACGCCACCGCCCGCGTGACCGCCGGCGCACTCATGTGCAGGTGGCGGGCGGCTTCGGCAAAGCTCGCGGTTTCGGCGACCTTCACGAAAATGCGCATCGCCTGCCATCGATCCATTCGCTCGTCCCTTCCCAGGCCGTCTGATGACCTTCCGGAGGCACCCGGCCCGCCGCACCGGAGATCAAGCCGGCGGGCGAAGCCTGAACAGATACCACGGGAAAGGCCACAGCCGGGAAATCAGGCGCGATCGCGCCGGCCGGCAAGCGGCCCGTGCCGCACGCCCATGCCGGACCACGCGAGCCTCCTCGCTTCACGCGAGCGCCAACGCGGTCGCCTGCGCTATGGAAAAGTCGAAGCTGGATCCACGCCTCGCCGCGTCGACCTCGGCATCGGTCATGCCGAGCCTGCTGGCATCGGCGTCCTGCCGCTGCAGCAGCGGCAGGCAACCGCTGTGAGCAGTCAGTGCGATCTCGATCGACAGCCGTGTCCGTTCGTCGAGCGTGACTCCGGCCATGATGGCGATCCTCATCGGGGAATGCGGGTTCAGAAGCCGAAATGGCTGAGGCCCGGATGATCGTCGGGCCGGCGGCCGAGCGGCCAGTGGAACCGGCGGTCCGCCTCGGCAATCGGGTGTTCGTTGATGCTGGCGTGCCGGACCCGCATCAACCCGTCCTCGGCGAATTCCCAGTTCTCGTTGCCATAGGCGCGGAACCAGTGGCCGCTGTCGTCATGATGCTCGTAGGCATAGCGCACCGCGATGCGGTTACCCGCAAAAGCCCACAGCTCCTTGATCAGCCGGTAATCGAGTTCCTTGTTCCACTTGCGGGTCAGGAAGGCTTCGACCTCCGCACGGCCGTTCACGAACTCGGCGCGGTTGCGCCATCGGGTATCCGCGGTGTAGGCGAGCGCGACCTTCGCGGGATCGCGGCTGTTCCAGCCATCCTCGGCAAGACGGACCTTTTCGATGGCAGACTGCTCGGTGAAGGGGGGAAGCGGCGGGCGCGACATGACGGTCTCCTTGGTCTGGACGTAAGGGAAAGGCGGGCGGCGGGGAGCATGGCCCTCCACCCGCTTTTCGGGGTCAGGCGGCGGCGTCGATGCGGGGGAAGTCGATCTCGGTTTCCAGGGCTTCATTGACGTAGTTGGTGAAGGTATTCAGGGCGACATGCGCGATGATCTCGAGGATTTCGGCGTCGCTGTAGCCGGCGGTACGCACCGCCTCGATGCCGCGCGGCCCGACGGCGCCGCGTGCGACGGCCAATGCCCTGGCGAATTCGACCGCCGCCGCGGCCTTAGGATCGTTCGAGCTTCCCCGACGGTTGGCCGCGATCTCACTATCATCGAGCTTGGCGAACCTCATGCCGGTGTAGGTATGGGCGGACAGGCAGTAGTCGCAACCGTTCTCCTCGGCCATTGCCAGTGCGATCCGTTCGCGGGTCGCCGCAGGCAGCTTGCCCTTGCCGAGAGCACCCTGGAAGGCGGTCCAGCCGCCCAGCGCAGCCGGGCTGTTCGAAACCAGGCGGAAGATGTTCGGCACGCGGCCGAGCTGCTTCTGCACGGCCTCCAGGATCGGGCGGGACGCCTCGGGTGCATCCTCGATGGTCGCCGGGGTCGGAATGTGGGACATCGTCTTGTCTCCTGTAGTCTGGATGCAGAGCTGTGGCTCTTGATCGGGGGCCGGTGTCGTGATGGGGGTCAGAGGGCGAGTTGGATGCGGTTCTCCTCGCCGGGTTCCGGCTCGGCCGGCACGGCGCAGCAGAGCAGGACCTCGTCGTCGGCGACGCTGGCGGTCGGCTCCCTGACATAGGTCACCGCGCCTTTGAGCAGCTTGGTCCGGCAGGTTCCGCAGGTGCCCTCGCGGCAACTGAACTCGGGCTCCAGGCCGCGGGCCTCCGCCAACTCCAGCAGCGTGCCGGACGCCGGCGTCCAGCGGGCCTCCTTCAGCGAGTCCAGGAAGGCCACGGGAACCGATCCGGTCGCCACCGGCCTGGCCGCCGCCATGGCAGCCAAGGGCGCCGCGCCGGCAGCGGGTGCCGCCCCGTCATCCGCCCGGCGCGCCAATGACGATGGTCCGAACGCCTCGGCATGGATCCGCCGGTCGGCGACGCTGTGGTTCCGCAGCCCGTCATACAGCGCCTGGGTGAAGGCCGGCGGACCGCAGAGATAGAAGTCGTAGTCGTTGAACGGCAGGAAGCGGGTCAGCAGCGCCATGTCGATGCGACCGGCGGCGTCATAGTCGATGCCGTCCTCGGCTCCGGCCGCATCGCCGAGGACCCGGACCCACCGCACCGCCCCTTGCCCTGCCGCCACGAGTTCCGCGATCTCCCGGTCGAATGGGCGCTCCTGCTTCGAACGGGCGGCCTGGATGAGGATGGTCGGCCGCATCCGCTGCTTGCGCAGCCCCTCATAGACCACGTGGCGCAGCATGGCGAGCAGGGGCGTGATCCCGATGCCGCCGGCCAGAAGCACCGCGGGTCTCGGCTCGAAGGGGTCGATGGTGAAGCGGCCGTCGGGCGCACGCGCCTCGATGATGTCGCCGACCCGGATGGTGTCGTGCAGGTGACGCGACACCAGCCCCTCCCGCTTGACGCTGATGCGGTACAGGCCGTCCGACGGCGCGACAGACAACGTATAGGTGCGGATGACGGGCTTTTCGGCGCCTGCCACCGTCACGCGGATCGGCAGGTGCTGCCCGGCAGCATGGGGAAGAAGACCGGCCCCGTCATCCGGCTGCAGATGGAAGGACCGGATCGACGGGCTCTCCTCGACGATCTTCGTCACCTTGTAGGGCCGCCACCGCGCCGCCAGATCGGCCGCCTGCAGGCGGGACGCCGCCTGCGGCCAGTCGCCGGTCATGAGCGAACTGGGGGACCAGCCGTCCGCCCGGAACGACCAGCGCAGCGCCAGCGCGCCGGGCCGGCGCAGGATGCGGCGCGGCCGGAAAGTCCACAGCCGCTCGGCCCCCTGGAAGGCGGCGATCTCCGGCGAGTCCAGGATCACCTCGGCATCGCCGGTCATCTGCAGCATGTCGCCGCTCGCGTAATCGACGAAGACGAGCCCGGCCTTGCCGTTGAGGACGATGTTTCCAAGGGTCGCGAAGAACAGGTTCCCGTTGAAATCGGGCACGGTGAGGGTGCCGTCCCCGGCGACACGGACGAAGCCCGCCTTGCCGCCGCGATGGGACACGTCGACCTGCCGGCGCTCGGCACGGTCGGCATAGGTCGCGACGAAGAAGGCGTCCGCCCGCTCGATCATGGCGCGGGCCGGGGGATCGAGCCGGGGCAGTTCCTCCACGGCGCCGGCAAACGCTTCGGCCGGATCCCGCGCGAAGCCGACGTCGCGTAGCTGGATGTAGCGCGGACAGTTTCCGAAGCTCTGGTCGACGTTCACCCGGAAGCCGGTCTCGCCGGCGGTCAGGATGCCGTTCATCCGGTTGCGGCGCCGGGTATGCATCTCGATCCCCAGCAGGCCGACCGGATCGCCGTCGCGCATCCCGGCACCGGCCGGATCGCCGGGGTCGGGCTGGGCTGCGATGTCGAGCGTCGTCGGGGTCGGAGACGACATGAAGCCCGGCCTGCCGGAGATGAGCGTGGCCCACGCGTCACCCCGCGGGTCGACGCTGCCCAGCACGATGAAGGGAAGTTGCGCATAGAAGTCGCGGTGCTGGTCCGGCATGTGGTCGCGGACCACCCGTTCGCCGACGGCCGCCATCCGCTCGGCCACGCCGACCTTCTCCTGGATGAACGTCTCACCCTCGTGCCATGTCGGCAGCTTCGTCAGTGTTGCGGTCATCGTGATGTCCCCTGCGGCTTAGATTGCGGAGGCGCCGGCCGGCGCGTCAGGATCGGCGGTCAGGCCGCGAGGCCGACCGGCGTCCGGGCGAAGGGCACGAAGCCCGGCAGCTCCTCGAGGCGGCGGAGGAACGCGGTGACGGCGGGATAGCCCGAGAGGTCGACGTTGCCTTCCGGCGCCCGGGCGACGTAGCTGTAGATCGCGACGTCCGCGATGGTCGGCCGCCCGCCGGCCAACCAGTCCTGCCCGCTCAGCCGGCTTTCGAGCCTGGCCAGCAGCGCATGGGCGCGGGCGATCACCTCGTCGGCGTCGTACTTCGCCCCGAACACCGTGATGAGCCGGGCTGCCGCCGGGCCGTAGGCCACGTCTCCGGCGGCCACCGACAGCCACCGCTGCACCGCGGCGGCGCCCTGCGGGTCCTCCGGCAGCCAGTCGGCCCGGCCGGCCTTCTTGGCGAGATAGACGAGGATGGCGTTTGAATCCGCGACGACGACGCCGTCGTCATCCAGGACCGGCACCTGGCCGAAAGGGTTGAGCGCCAGGAATTCCGGGCTCTTGTGCGCCCCGGCCTTCAGGTCGACCTCGATCAGGTCATGGGGCAGGCCGAGCAGCGAGACGAAGAGACGGGCGCGATGCGAATGGCCCGACAGGGGGTGATGATAGAGCTTCATCCTCAGGTCCTCCGATGGTCCGGAGGGGATCATTCCCGCTCCGCATCCTCAGACTGCTGCATCCGCCCCATGACGGGAATGGCTGCTCTGAACAGTTCATCATTGCGCAGAATGAAATAATGATGGGACCCTGGCGCGCCTGGGCGGTGGAGGAATCGCCTCGCCCGCCATGTCGGCCGGAGTCAAAGCCTCGTTCGGACGGCACAGCCTCGCCCGTTCGCCCTAGGCGGCTGTTTCCCTTGCCTCCGACGATCCTGCCGGTAGGCTGCGATGGGCATTCTGCCGGCATGTGGAATCGGGATGGGGGAAGCCGGACGTGGCGGGTTTCGTGTTCTTGGAGGATGGCGGAGAGGCGGGAGCCCTCCTGCGGGCTGCCGATCGGACCATCCCCCACCTCGGATCCCCCGCGACATGGTCGCCCACGCTGGCGTCGGCCGTCGGGCTCGTGCTGGCCAGCCCGCTCCCGCAACTGCTCCTGTGGGGGCCGGACCGCATCGTGATCTACAACGACCGGTGCCGTCCGCTCCTCGGCGACAGGCATCCCGAAGCTCTCGGCCGGCCTCTCCGCGATGGCTGGCCGGAGGCGGAGCAGGCGCTCGGCCCCTTCCTCGACACCACGCGCCGCGACAGGCCGCCGGGCCGCACGGGCCGCCTCCGGCTGGCGGTCCGCCACAATGGGCTCGACGCGGAGGCGGGCTTCTCCGCCGCCATCGGGCCGGTGCCGGGCGACGCGGCGCAACGCGTCGGCGGCATCCTGGCGACGATCATCGAGACTGCCGATCCGGTCACCGGCACCAGTGGCGAGCCTGCCGATCCCTTCGACGCGCAGCGCCTGATAACCAGCCTCTTCACTGACCTGAGGCGGGACCGTGACGGCCGCCGGCTGTCCGAAAGCGAGGAGCATTTCCGCGCGCTGGTGACCGCGACCTCGGACACCGTCTACCGGATGAGCCCGGACTGGACGGTTCTGCGGGTGCTCCATGGTCAAGGCATCCTGGCCGACTCGCAGTCGCCGAACTCCGCCTGGATCGAGGAGTACCTGGAGCCCGAAGACCGTCCGGAGGTGCTGGCGCGAATCCAGGCGGCGATCGACGCCAAGGGCGTGTTCCAGATGGAGCACCGGGTCCGCCGGGCCGATGGGAGTGTCGGTTACATCTTCTCCCGGGCGATCCCGCTTCTCGATCGGCAGGGTGGGATCATCGAGTGGTTCGGTGCCTCAAGCGACGTGACCGAGCAGCGGATGGCGCGGGACGCGCTGGCCCGCAGCGAGGAGCGGTACCGCGCCCTGTTCAACGCCATCAGCGACGGCTTCTGCATCATCGAGTTCATCGACGGCCCCCGCGGACCTCTCAGCGACTACGTCCACATCGAGGCCAACCCCGGCCACGAACGGCAGACCGGCATCCCCGACATCGTCGGCCGCACGCTGCGGGATCTGGCGCCGACGGAGGCGGAGGAATGGCTCGCGCTGTACGGCCAGGTGCTGCAGACCGGGCAGCCGATCCGCTTCGAACGCTATTTCGCCGCTGCCGGGCGCCACATCGAGGTGTCGGCGGCACGGGTCGAGCCGGCAAAGCGGCGTCAGGTGTCGGTGCTGTTCCGGGACATCGAGGCGAGAAAGCGGGCCGAGGCCGCCCTGCGCGTCAGCGAGGCGCTGGCCCGCGAGAACGTGCAGCGCGTCCAGCTCGCCCTCGAAGCCGGTGCCATCATCGGGACCTGGAACTGGGACCTGCCAAGCGACCGCTTCACGGTGGACGAGCCGTTCGCCCGCGCCTTCGGGCTCGATCCGGCGCTCGGCCGCGACGGCCTCAGTCTTGCGCAGGTCGTCGCCACCGTCCACCCCGACGACAAGGACGCCCTGATCGACGCGATCAACGAGGCGATCGACCGCGGCGGTGCCTATGCCCACCAATACCGGGTGAAGCGTGCCGACGGCCGGTACTACTGGATCGAGGCGAACGGACGCGTCGACCACGCGCCGGACGGCACGCCGCTGAGCTTTCCCGGTGTCGTGCTCGACGTGGAGGAGCGGCGCGCCGTCGAGGCCGAGCGCGATCGCGCCGCTGCGGCGCTGCGTGCCCTCAACGAGACGCTCGAACAGCGGGTCGCCGCACGCACCGCCGAGTTGATGAAGGCCGAGGAGCAGCTCCGCCAGTCGCAGAAGATGGAGGCGGTCGGCCAGTTGACGGGCGGGCTGGCCCATGATTTCAATAACCTGCTGGCCGGGATCTCCGGCGCGCTGGAACGGATTTCCGCACGCATCGAGCAGGGCCGCCTCGGCGACGTCGACAAGTTCATCGTCGCCGCGCAGGGTGCCGTGAAGCGGGCGGCGGCGCTGACGCACCGGCTGCTCGCCTTCTCCCGCCAGCAGACGCTGGCGCCCAAGGCCACCAACGTCAACCGCTTGGTCGGCGGAATGCTGGAGCTGATCCAGCGGACGGTCGGGCCGGGCATCCGGATCGAGATGGTCGCGATGCCCGGCCTGTGGTCGACGCTGGTGGACCCGTCCCAGCTCGAGAACGCCTTGCTGAACCTCTGCATCAACGCCCGCGACGCCATGCCCGACGGCGGCAGGATCACCATCGAGACCGACAACCGCTGGATCGATCGCAGCGGCGCCGTCCAGCAGGACATGCAGGAGGGGGAGTATCTGTCCCTCTGCGTGTCGGACACCGGCACCGGCATGACGCAGGACGTGATCGACAAGGCGTTCGATCCATTCTTCACGACCAAGCCGATCGGGCAGGGGACCGGCCTCGGTCTTTCGATGATCTACGGGTTCGCCAAGCAATCCGGCGGGCAGGTGCGGATCTACTCCGAGGTCGGGAAGGGGACCACGGTGTGTCTCTACCTGCCGCGCCACCGCGGCGACGCCGACGAGGAGGAGGTCGAGGCGGAGAGCGCGGCCGGCACGCCGGCGCGGGACGGCGAAACCGTGCTGATCGTCGACGACGAGCCGAGCGTGCGCCTTCTCGTGATGGACCTGCTGGACGATCTCGGCTACATCGCCATCGAGGCGTCCGACGGCGCCGGCGGCCTTCGCGTGCTGCAGTCCGACAGCCGCATCGATCTGGTGGTGACCGACGTCGGCCTCCCCGGCAGCATGAACGGACGGCAGATGGTTGACCTGGCGCGCGTCCGCCGGCCGGGGCTGAAGGTTTTGTTCATCACCGGCTTCGCCGAGAACGCCCTGCTCAACAACGGCCAGCTCGAACCCGGCATGTCGGTGCTGACGAAGCCGTTCGCCGTCGACGTGCTGGCCGCCCGCATCCGCGAGATGATCGCCGGATGACCGGCACCGTCAGTGCCCCATCCGGCGCGCCAGCGCCAGGAAACCCGCGATGTGGGCTTCCCCGCCGTCGCCGCGGCGGATGCCGAGATTGATGCTCTTGGCGATCCCGTCCGGCCCCAGGCGCAGCGTGCGGACGGGCATCCCGGCCGCCTCCTCGCGCACCAGCCAGTCGGGCAGGACCGTCACCCCGCGACCGGCGGCGACAAGTTGCAGCATCAGGTCCGTGGTCTCGACGGTCCGGTGGCGGCGCGGCCGGCAATGGGACGGGACCAGGAAGCGGGTGAAGACATCGAGCCGCTCCAGGCCTACCGGCACGGTGATCAGCTCCTGATCCAGAAGATCCTGCGGCAGCACCATCGCGCGCGCGGCCAGGGGATGGGCGTCATGCACCACCAGGACGAGCTCGTAATCGAAGACCGGCGTGAAAAGCACCTCCGGCAGGTCGACCGGGTCCGGGGTGATCAGCAGGTCGATCTCGCTGTCCAGAAGGGCCGCGACGCCATCGAAGCGGAAGGCGGTGCGGACCTCGAAATCCACGTCCGGCCAGTGGGCGAGGTAGGCGGCGGTCATCCGCATCAGCCATTTCTGGCACGGGTGGCACTCCATCCCCACCCGCAACGCCCCCCGCAGGCCCACGGCGTAATCGCCCAGGACCCGTTCGGCGTGTTCGAACTGCGGCAGCACGCGCTGTGCCAGCGCCAGCAGATGCTGCCCGGCCTGGGTGAAGCGGAGGCCGCGCCCCTTCTTCGTCCAGATCGTGATGCCGTGGCGTTCCTCGACCTTGCGGATTGTATGGCTCAGCGCCGACTGGGTGACGTTCAGCCGGCCGGCCGCGGCGGTGACGCTGCCGAGCCGGTCCACCTCGCGCAGGATCGCAAGAAGCTGACGGTCGATCATCCATGACCTCCGCTCATCCATCCATGAGAACAAACCATTTCCGTTCATGATGGGCGACCGATAGTCCTGGATCAACCGCGCTCTCCCGGCTTCGAAGAGGCCGACGGCGGAGGCCGCCCCGCACAGCCCGAGGACCCCCGAGGAGTTCGATGTCTCACGCTGAAGCCAGCACCAGCCCCGCCGCCCGCCCGCACGAACTCACCAACGTGTTGCGGCTTGCCATCGCCCAGGCGCTTGCCGGTGCCAACGCGGTGGTCGTCTATGCGACAGGCGCCGTGGTCGGCAACACGCTTGCCCCCAGCCCGGCCCTGGCCACGCTTCCGGTCTCGGTGTTCGTCGTGGGGATGGCGCTCTGCACCCTGCCGGCCGGGGGCATCGCCCGCCGGCACGGGCGCCGGGCCGCATTCCTGGCGGGAACCGGATGCGGCGTGCTCGTCGGCCTGCTGTCCGCGCTGGCGGTCCTGCTCGGGTCCTTCTGGCTCTATTGCGCGGCCATGGTGTTCGGCGGCGCCTATGCCGCGGTGGTGCTGTCCTTCCGCTTCGCCGCCGCCGACTGCACCGCGGCGGAACGCCGGTCGCGCGCGATGTCCGCTGTGATGGCGGGCGGCGTGGTGGCCGGCGTCGTCGGCCCCCAGCTCGTCACCCACACCATGGGACTGTGGCCGCCCCACCTGTTCATGGCCACCTTCCTGGCGCAGGCAGCCATTGCCGCCGTGTCGGCGCTGGTCCTGCTGGGCATCCGGGTGCCGATGCCGACGGCGGCGGAGGTCGCCGGCGGGCGCCCGATCGGCGTGATCCTGCGCCAGCCGCGCTTCATCGGTGCGGTGATCTGCGGGATCGTCTCCTATCTGCTGATGAACTTCATCATGACCGCCGCCCCGCTGGCCATGCGCCTGTGCGGCCTGTCGCAGGAGGCGGCCAACCTCGGCCTTCAATGGCATGTGATCGCCATGTATGCGCCGAGCTTCGTCACCGGCCGGCTGATCCACCGCTTCGGCGCCCCGTGCGTGGTCGCCGCCGGACTGGCCCTGATCGCCGCCGCCGCCGCGGCCGGGCTGGCGGGAACGGATGAGGCGCATTTCCGGGCGAGCCTGGTCCTGCTGGGGCTCGGCTGGAACTTCGGTTTCCTGGGCGCCTCCGCCCTCGTGCTGGACTGCCATCGGCCCGAGGAGCGGACCCGGGTACAGTCGCTCAATGATTTCCTGGTGTTCGGAACGATGGCCGCAGGGTCCTTCTCGTCCGGGGGGCTGCTGGCCGCCTACGGATGGACCACGGTGCTCCAGGTGTCGTTCGTCCCCCTGACGCTGGCGGTCGCGGCGCTCGCCGCCACCGCCGCCACCCGTTCCCGCCGTGCAGCCGCATAGCAGGCGCAGGGGGGCGTCCTCACGCGAACCGCTTCGCCCCGGCGACGCACAGCACCACCAGCCCGGCCGCGGCCACCATCGTCCAGGCCACCGGCTCGCCGAGCAGCATCGCGGCCAGCGCCAGCCCGAAGAAGGGCTGGAGCAGTTGAAGTTGCCCGACCCCGGCGATGCCGCCCAGCGCCAGGCCCCGGTACCAGAACACGAAGCCGAGCAGCATGCTGAACACCGACACGTAGCCCAGCCCCGCCCAGGCCGGCAGGCCGGTGGATGTCCGGACATCCGGCCAGCTCTCCGGCCAGGTCGCGACGGCAACCGGCACCATCACCGGCAGCGCCAGCACCAGCGCCCAGGAGATCACCTGCCAGCCGCCCAGGCGCCGGGACAACGCAGCTCCCTCGGCGTAGCCCAGCCCGCAGAGCAGGACCGCCGCCAGCATCGGCAGGTCGCCGGCAGCCGACGCCCCGCGGTCGCCCGACAGCGCGAAGCCGGCGGTCGCCAGGCTTCCCAGGCCCGAGAACAGCCAGAAGGCCGGCTTCGGCCGTTCGCCGGCGCGCAGAACCGCGAAGGTGGCGGTGACCAGCGGCATCAGGCCGATGAAGACCACCGAATGGGCCGCCGTGACGTGGCGGAGCGCCAGCGCGGTCAGCAGGGGGAAGCCGACAACGACGCCCAACGCCACGACGGCCAGCGAGGCGAGGTCGCCCCGCTCCGGACGCATCTGCCGCAGCCCGCGCAGCAGGCAGGCGGCCAGGCATGCCGCGATCACCGCCCGCGCGGCGGTCAGGAACAGCGGCGAGAAGCCCTCGACCGCCACCCGCGTCGCCGGCAGCGACCCGCTGAAGATGGCCACCCCCAGCAGCCCGCTGCCCCAGCCGCTGCCCTGACCGCCATTCCGGCCGCCACTCCGGCCGCCGCGTCGCCCGGTCCCGGCCGGACCTGTCTCCCGCCGCATTCCAACCCTCTCCGCCATGCTCCGTCCGACATCCGGCGAGCCTAGGCGGACGGCACTGGCGGGGACAGCGACGGTCCCATACAATCACGCCGAACTGTATGGCTGATGGAAACCATACGCTTTGCCAGGAGGCGCCGGTATGGACGGCCGCAAGGGCACCCGCACCGGCGAGGTGATGGACGCCATCCGCCGCAGGATGGCGGGCGGCACGCTGTCGCCGGGCGAAAGGCTGCCGTCGATCCGCCGCTTCGCCACCGCGATGGGCGTGTCTCCCTCCACGGTGGTGGAAGCCTATGACCGGCTGGCGGCCGAGGGGGTGATCCGCTCCCGGCCCGGCTCCGGCTTCTACGCCAGCGGCGGCATGCCGCCGCTGGCGCTGGCGGATGCGGAGCCGCGGCTGGACCGGGCGATCGACCCCCTCTGGGTGTCGCGGCAGTCGCTCGACGCAGGGGACGACACGTTGAAGCCCGGCTGCGGCTGGCTGCCGGCCGACTGGATGCCCAACGCCGCCATCCGCCGCGCCATCCGCCAGCTCGCCCGCGCCGGCGACGCCCTGCTGGCCGACTATGGCGGCACGCGCGGCTCGCCGGCCCTGCGGCGCCTGCTTGCCCGCCAGTTCGCCGACGAGGGGATCGACGCCGGCCCGGACCAGATCCTGCTGACCGGGTCCGGCACCCAGGCGATCGACCTGATCTGCCGTTTCCTGCTGCGCCCCGGCGACACGGTGCTGGTCGACGACCCCTGCTACTTCAACTTCCAGGCCCTGCTGCGCGCCCACCGCGTGCGGATCGTCGGCGTGCCCTACCGCTCCACCGGCCCCGACACCGTCCTGTTCGCCGAGGCCCTCGCCCGGCACCGGCCGCGCCTCTACATCACCAACTCCGCCCTCCACAACCCGACGGGGGCGACGCCGTCGCCGCAGACCATCCACCGGCTGCTCACCGAGGCTGCCGCCCATGACCTGACCATCGTCGAGGACGACATCTTCGCCGACTTCGAGCCGGAACCGTCGCCGAGGCTGGCGGCGCTCGACGGGTTGGCACGGGTCATCCGCATCGGCAGCTTTTCCAAGACGCTGTCCGCCTCGATCCGCTGCGGCTACATCGCGGCGCGGCCCGACTGGGTGGAGGCATTGGTCGACCTCCAGGTCGCGACGGCCTTCGGCGGTCCCAGCCCGGTCGCCGCCGACATCGTGCTCACGGCACTCGGCGACGGCAGCCACCGCAAGCATCTGGAAGCGCTGCGCCGCCGGTTGGCGCGGGCGCGGCGCGAGACGGCGGACAGGCTCCACGCGCTCGGCCTGCGGCCCTGGCTGATGCCGCGCGGCGGCTTCTATCTCTGGTGCAGCCTGCCGGACGGCTTTCAAGGCGGCTCTCAAGGCGGCTTCCCCGGCGACGCTGCGGCCGAGCTGGCGCGGGCGGCGCTCCATGACAAGGTCGTCCTCGCCCCCGGCAACGTGTTCAGCGTGTCGCAGACCGCTTCCGGATTCCTGCGCTTCAACGTCGCCCAGATGGCCGATCCCCGCGTCTACGAGGTGCTGGCGCGGGCCATTGCGCGGTAGGGGAGGCGGCCTTTCCGGCGACGCGGGCGGGTTGCCCGGTGCCGGCATGCCCAACAACGGAGTGCATGACGATGGACCTGGTGAGACGGCTTGTCCCGGACGACGCGCCGGCATTTCGCGAGATCCGGCTGGAGGCGCTGGCGCTCCATCCCGAAGCGTTCGGGGCCGATCTCGCCGCGGAGCAGGCGCGGTCCGCCGCCGGTTTCGCCGAACGGCTCGCCGAGGGCTGCATCTTCGGAGGATTCGTGGACGGCCGGCTCGATGCCACCGCCGGACTGCTGGTGCCGCCATCCGCCAAGCAGCGGCACAAGGCGACACTCTGGGGGGTCTATGTGCGGGAGGCCCGGCAGGGGGGGACGCTGGCGCAGGCGCTCCTGACGGCGGTCCTCGCCCATGCCGCCGGGCAGGTGGAGCAGGTGCAGCTCTCCGTGGCGGCCACCAACCTTCGCGCCGTCCGGTTCTACCGCCGCCTGGGCTTCGAGACCTACGGCACGGAACCCCGCGCCCTGAAGATCGACGGGCGCTACATCGACGAGCTTCTGATGGTGAAGGTTCTCGCCCCGTAGCGCCCCATGGCGGCGGCGCGGGCCGCGGTGCCGCCGGCACCGCGACCGCTCGTGCGACGGGGGGCGTTCCCAGCCCTGCTACTTTACCAGCGGGCAGCCGCCTTCGCCCAGCGGGCGGAAGGCCTGGTCGCCGGGAATGGTCCTGACCAGCTTGTAGAAGTCCCACGGCCCCTTGGACTCGTCGGGCGACTTCACCTCGAAGAACAGCATGTCGTGCACGGCCCGGCCGTCGACGCGCACGCTGCCCTTGCCGAACAGCGGGTCATCGGTCGGCAGTTCCCGCATCTTCGCGGCGACCACGGTCGCATCGGTGCTGTTCGCCGCCTTGACCGCCTTCAGGTAATGCAGGGCGCCGGCATAGACGCCGGCCTGGTTGCCGGTGGGGCGGCGGCCCTCCATCCGCGCGGCGAAGCGGTCGGCGAAGGCGCGGGTGCCGGGGTTGAGATCCCAGTAGAAGGCTTCGGTCAAGTAGAGCCCCTGCGCGTCCTTCAGCCCGACCGCCGCCACGTCGCTCAACTGCATCAGCAGCGCCGCCAGCCGCTGCCCGCTGCTGGTGATGCCGAACTCCGTCGCCTGCTTGACCGAGGAGATGGTGTCGCCCACCGCGTTGGCGAGGCCGATGATCTGGGCGCCGCTGGCCTGGGCCTGCAGCAGGTAGGAGGAGAAGTCCGACGCGCTCGGCGGATGGCGGACGCTGCCCACCACCTTGCCGCCCATGCCGGTCACCACCGCCGACGCGTCGCGCTCCAGCGCATGGCCGAAGGCGTAGTCCGCGGTCAGGAAATACCAGTTCCTGCCGCCGGCCTCGGTCACCGCCCGCGCGGTGCCGTTGGCGAGCGCCCAGGTGTCGTAGGTCCACTGCACGGTGTTGGCCGAGCATTTGGCGCCGGTCAGCTCGGTGGTGCCGGGACCGGAGGCGATGAACATCGCCTTGGAGTTGCGGGTCACCTCGTTGACCGCCAGCGCCACTGACGAGAAGGGAACGTCCAGGATGGCGTCGACATGCTCCTGGTCCAGCCAGCGGCGCGTAGTGGCGGCGCCGATGTCGGGCTTGTTCTGGTGGTCGGCGTGGACCACCTCGATGGTGACGCCGGGCAGCTCCTTGGCGAAATCTTCCGCCGCCAGCTCCGCCGCCACCACCGACCCCCGGCCGGTGCTGTCCGACGCGAAGCCGCTCATGTCGGTCAGCACGCCCAGCTTGACATGCTTGTTCGGGATCTCGGCGGCGGCACCCCCGGCGCCGGCCAGCAGCAGGGCGAGGCAGCCGGCGGCGGTTCCGGCAGCCCCGGCGGCCAAGCGGCCGGCACTCGAACGATGTGTCCACATGGTCCTGATCCTCCCATTGTTCGTTGATCGGACCGGCCGTTCGCCCGGCCGGTGCTCTTGTTGGGGCAGGGCGGCTTACCGTGCCTGGGTGCGGAGTTCGCCGAGCACCGCCTGCGCCACGTCCTGGCGGACGGTGCCGCGCTCCACCAGGACGCGGGCGACGCGGTCGATCTCCTCGCCGACGGCGCCGGCCATCATGGCGATGTTCTGGGCATGCAGGGCCATATGGCCCTTCTGGATGCCGGTGGTCGCCAGTGCCTTCAGCGCCGAGAAGTTCTGCGCCAGTCCGACCGCGGCGATGATCCGGGCCAGCCGGTCCGCACTGGAGACGCCGAGGATCTTCAGGCAGGCCTGCGCCGTCGGATGCGCCTTGGTGGCGCCGCCGATCAGGCCCACCGCCATCGGCAGCTCGATGGAGCCGCTGAGGTCGCCGCCGGCGGTCACCTCGAAGCGTGTCAGGCTGGAGTAGCGGCCGTTGCGGGCGGCGTAGGCGTGGGCGCCGGCCTCGACCGCCCGGGTGTCGTTGCCGGTCGCCAGCACGACGGCGCTGATGCCGTTCATGATGCCCTTGTTGTGGGTGGCGGCGCGGTAGGGATCGGCGTCGGCGAAGTGGTAGGCGCTGACGATGCCGTCGCGCACCGCTTCGCCGCCGATCTGGTCGAGCGGCCACACCGCATGCGCCCGCGCCAGCCGGCGATCGGCCAGGTTGGACAGGATGCGCAGGTAGACGCGGCCGCCCGTCCATGCGGCGACGTGCGGGGCGAGCTTTTCCGCCATGCTGTTGACGGCGTTGGCCCCCATGGCGTCGCGGGTGTCGACGATCAGGTGGGTCACCACCATCACCCCGCCCTGGCTGTCGATCACCCGCACCTCGACGTCGCGGAAGCCGCCGCCGAACGACAGCAGCACCGGGTCGCAGCCGTCGCACAGCGCCTTGATCTCGTCGCGCCGCTCCAGGATGCGCAGGCGGGCGGCATGGGGATCGGCCACCCCGACGGCCTGGATCTGCGCGATCATCAGCGTGCCCGACATCGACGTCGCGAAGCCGCCCGCATCATAGCACTGGCGGGCGGCGTTGCAGACGGCGGCGACCACCGAGGACTCCTCGGTCGCCATCGGGATCAGCACGTCCCCGCCGTCGATCTTCATGTTGGTGGCGATGCCGAGAGGGATGTTCATCGACCCGATGACGTTCTCGACCAGCCGGTCGGCAAGGTCGAGGTCGAGACTCCCGGTGCCGGACAGCCGTGCGGCGGCGGCGGCATCGAGGCCGGCGAAGTCCGCGACGATCGCCAGCCGCTCCGCCGGCGGCTTCTTGTGGAATCCGGAAATGCGGGAACTGCGGTCGGGGTTGGTCATTCCAGAACCTTGTCGTGGGGCGTGGTCTTGAAGCGGTGCGTCGCGGCGTTGCCGCCCGCGGTCGCGCCGGACCAGTTCGTCTTTGCGATGATCAGTGATACAACGGGACAGGACAAGGGACAGTTCGCCGGATTATCCGGGACACTGTCCCAGTCGACGGCGCGGGACAGTGCGACGGGCAGGGGGGTGCGCGGGATGAGCAGGGTGGGCGGCATCGTCGACAAGATCGCCGGGCTGATCGGCGACGGCCTGCTGACGCCGGGGGAACGGCTGCTGTCGGTCCGCGCCGGCGCCGTCGAGCACGGCGTCTCCAAGAACACGATGGCCGAGGCCTACGACCGCCTGGTGGCGCTGGGCTACCTGGAGGCCAAGCAGGGCTCCGGCTATTACGTGGCGCGGGTTCGCCGCGCCGCCGCCGGACAGCAGTCGCCGCACATCGCCGAGGCGGTTGACTTCGTCTCCCTGCTGCGGGAGCAGCTTGAGCAGACCTACGCCGTGCGCATCGGCGACGGCCGCCCGCCGCCCTCCTGGACGGAGCGGTTCGAGATGGCCAGCCCTCCGCGCTTCATGGCGGCCACCCGCGGCTTGGCCGCGGAGCACGGCTACGGGTCGCCCTGGGGCTTCCTGCCGCTGCGGGAACGGCTGGCCCTGACATTGGGAGAGCGGTCGATCAAGGCGTCGCCGGACCAGATCCTGCTGACCCAGGGCGCCAACCACGCGCTCGATCTGGTCGCCCGGCAGATGCTGGAGCCGGGCGACACCGTGCTGGTCGACAGTCCCGGCTACTATCCTCTGTTCGGCAAGCTGCGGCTGTCGCGCGTCGCCATGGTCGGCGTGCAGCGCCGGCCCGACGGCCCCGACCTCGACGAGCTGGAGGCCAGCGCCGCGGCCCACAAGCCCAAGTTGTTCTTCACGCAGTCGCTGGCCCACAACCCGACCGGCGGCTCGCTCACGCCGGCGGTCGCCCACCGCCTGCTGCAGATCGCCGGCCGCCATGGCTTCCATGTGGTCGAGGACGATCCCTTCGCCGACGTGCTGCCGGTCTCCAGCCCGCGGCTGGCCGCCCTCGACCAGCTCGAACGGGTCATCTATGTCGGCACCTTCTCCAAGACGCTCTCGGCCAGCCTGCGCGTCGGCTACGTGGCGGCGCGGCGCCCGCTGATCGACCGGCTGTGCGACGTCAAGATGCTGACCGTCGTCAGCACCTCCGACTACGTCGAGCGGATCGTCTACGGCTTCATCGCCTCGGGCAACTACCTGCGCCACCTGCGCAAGCTGCGGACGCGGATCGAGGAGCACACCGAGCGAGCCGTGCCGGCGCTGGGCCGCCTCGGCCTGCGGCTGCCGCCGGCGGCGACCGGCGGCTACTACCTGTGGGGCGAGCTTCCCGGCCACGTCGACGAACAGGCGCTGACGCGCCGCGCGGCGGAGCGCGGCATCTTCCTGGCGCCCGGCACGCTGTTCCGTCCGTCCAGGGTGCCGGCCGCCCCGGCACTGCGCATCAACGTCGCCTATGCCGACGACCCGCTCTTCACCCGCTTCCTGGAGGAGGAGTTGGGGCGGGATCGCGGATAGAGTGTGTGTCACGTTTCAACCGCTAACGCTTGAAACGTGACACACACGGAAGACCAAAAGCTTAGAGGCGAGGGGCCGCCTCAGAAATGCCCGGGCAGCCGCGCTCCCACCATATGCGTCGCCTGGGCGCCATAGTCGTAGAACGCCTCGCGCGCTGCGCGTCCCCGCACCGTCTCGGTCAGGCTGTCGGGCAGCGGCAGGTCGCGGTCCGGCAGCCTGCCGGCGATGTGCTCGGCGAGGCAGCGCCCCAGCACGGTGCCGGGGGCGATGCCGCGTCCGTTGTAGCCGCTGAAGCCGATGACGTTGCGGCCGAGCTGGTGGAAGCGGGGCAGGTTGTCGCTGGTCATGCCGATCTGGCCGTACCATTCCTGCTCGAACCGTATAGGCCCAAGCTGCGGGAACAGCCTGGCCAGCGCGCGGCGCGCCCAGGCGCGGTGCACCGACGCCCCTGTCCCCTGCAGCGCGCCGACGCTGCCGAACACCAGCCGCCCCTGCCGGTCGAACCGGTAGGAGCTCAGCACCTGCCTTGTGTCCCACACCCCCTGGCGCTCCGGCAGGATCGCCCGCTGCATCGCGTCCGGCAGGGGTTCCGTGGCGAGGTTGAAGTAGGGCAGGTGGACCTGCTCGTTGCGGATGGCGGTCCAGGGTCCGGTGCTGTAGGCGTCGGTGGCGACCACGACCCAGTCGGCCTGCACCGCCCCTCCGGCCGTCCTCACCTCCCAGCAGCCACCCGTCTGGCTGCCCGTCCGCCCCGTCGACAGCACCGGGCTGCCGGTGAAGATCCGCGCGCCCGCCGCCAGCGCCGCGGTGGCCAGCCCGCGGGCATAGGCCAGCGGCTGGATGGTGCCGGCGCGCAGGTCGAGCAGCGAGGCGCTGTAGGCGCGGGTGCCGACCTTCTCCGCCGTCTCGGCCGCGTCCAGCAGGCGCACCGGCGCCCCGCGCTTCTGCCAGATCGCCGCCCGCTGCTCCAGCTCGCGCAGCCCCGCCGTCCCGACACCGCAATGGAGCGTGCCGCTGCGCACGTCCTCGCAGGCGATCTTGTGCCGGTCGATCATCTCGAAGACATAGCGCGGGGCGTTGCCCAGCAGCTCGATCAGCCGCTCGCCGTAGACCGGGCCGAGCGTCTCCACAAGCTGGTCGGGCATCACCCACATGCCGGCATTGACCAGCCCGACATTGCGCCCGGCCCCGCCGAAGCCGACCTCGACCGCCTCGACGACCACGGCGTCGATCCCGCTTTCCGCGAGGTGGAGCGCGGCCGACAGGCCGGTGTAGCCGCCGCCGACGATGACGACGTCCGCCTTCACCGTCCCTGACAGGACGGTGGTCGCCGGTGCGGCCGGTGCGGTCTGCTCCCAGAGCCCATGTGTCCGCTTGTCGTTCAGCATCCCACCGCGTCCCCGTTCCGATGCCTGGCGCGGCCGGAGCGGTGGCATCGACAGCCCGGAAGGGGGGCCGCCGTCATTCCCGTCGGGAATGATGTGCGGATTCCGTTCCCGGCACCGCCGGCCACGGCGAACCGCCGCATCCCGCTGCGCTTGATGCCTCAGATTGACTTGGCCTCCCGCCTCTGTCCAATTGCTGTTTTTTCAACCGGTCATTCCATCAGAGAATGAGATGCAGAGCCCGCGCCGTTTCCTCCCCTCGCTCTCCCTGCTGTCGGCCTTCGAGGCTGCGGCTCGCACCGGCAGCATCACCGCGGCGGCGAAGGAGCTGTCGCTGACGCAGGGCGCGGTCAGCCGCCAGATCAAGGCGCTGGAAGAGCAGTTGGAGGTCGCGCTGTTCCACCGCGAGAAGCAGTCGATCCGCCTGACCGCCGGCGGCGACTACTATGTGCGGGAGATCCGCGACGCCCTGCGCAAGATCGGATCGGCCTCGCTCAACCTGCGCGCCAACCCGTTCGGCGGCACCCTCACCATCGCGGTCCTGCCGACCTTCGGCGCCCGCTGGCTGGCGCCACGCCTGCCGGGCTTCCTGCGGGACAATCCCGGCATCACCGTCAACCTGATGACCCGTCCGTCGGCCTTCGATTTCCGCCTCGACCCGATGGACGCGGCGATCCATTGCGGGCGGCCCGACTGGCCGGGGGCGGAGCTTGCGCTGTTGCGGCGGGAAACCGTCGTGCCGGCCTGCAGCCCGGACCTGCGCGACCGCCACGGCTTCCGTCAGGCCGCCGACCTGCGCCGGGCGCCGCTGCTGCACCTGACCAGCCGCCCCGACGCCTGGGAACGCTGGCTGGCGCTGCACGACGCGCCGGCCGACGCGGTGCACGGCATGCTGTTCGACCAGTTCGCCACCGCCGCCCAGGCCGCGGCCGCCGGGCTCGGGCTGGCGCTGCTGCCGCTGTTCCTGATCGAGGAGGAGTTGCGCGACGGCCGGCTCGTGCCGGCGCTCGACCTGCCGATGGCGAGCGGGAACGCCTATTACCTCGCCTGGCCGGCCGAGCGGGCGGGTTACCCGCCGCTGGCCGCCTTCCGCGACTGGATCCTGGCCGAGACGCGGGAGTGCCGGTGAGGGCGCCGCGCCTCGGAGCGTGATCGGTCCGGGCCGAAACGCCCGAACCGATCACACGGAAAGACAAGACGCTGGAGTCGGGGGAGGATGCTTCAACAAGCATCCGACCGACCCTAGGCCTTTGGGTTTCCGTGTGATTCACGTTTCAAACGATACCGCTTGAAACGATCACACTCTAGTGACCGTGCGCCGGGAAGGACGCCGACGGGTTGGCCGCATCGACCACGGTGACGTTCGTCATCATGCCGGCGTCCTCATGGTCCAGGATGTGGCAGTGGATCGGGAAGGTGCCGGAATAGTCGGTGTATTTGGTCAGTGCCTTATAGCCCTGCGGGCCGGCCAGCATGGTGTCGCGCCACATCGGCGTCGACAGCCTCCGGCCCGCCACCTCGGTCACCAGGAACGGGTTGACGTGGATGTGGAAGACATGCACGCCGGGAGAGTCGACGTAATACTGGTCGACGGAGCCGAGCGGCGGCTGGAACATGACGCGGCCGGGACAGAAAAGCTCCGCGTTGATCTGGAGCTTGAAGCAGTAGGGCAGAGCGTCGGGGCGGTAGGTCGGCAGTCCGTTCGACGGCGGATTGCCGGGATCGGAGACCTGGAGGACGTTGAAGTTGACGTAGCGGTAGGCGTCGGGCTTGGTGTCGGCCGTGATGTCCGGGACGGCCGGCGCCGGCAGGGCGCTGCTGGGCAGCGGCATCGACAGCGGCGCTCCGGACACGGCCACCTGGAACAGGTGGGTGGGCGCTTCCTTGAAGTCCGCCTCCTGCCAGACGCCATCGATCTCGAAGCCGGCGGCGATGCCGTAGGCAACATCCTCCTTGCTCCCGATATACCTGCCGACCTGGGCCTGCAGCGTCGTGGCCGTCGACGGTGCACGCACCAGGATGTCGGCGCGGCCGCCCGGCGGCAGATAGACGCCCTGCACCGTCGCCGTCCTGGTGAAGTTCACGCCGTCCATGGCGATGAGCGTCACGGCGACCGGCGTCGGAGCCCTGCCCGAGGCCCCCGGCTGGAGGAGCCGGAACTTCGCTTCACTCTGGAAGCCGGTGTTGACGATGCGCCAGCGCTGGACCTCCCCCGGCCGCATGGCGAGCGTCCGGCCGACCGTGCCGTTCACCGTCCAGTCGGCGACGGCCCCGTTGTGGGGGGAGTTCCAGATGGTGTCGAAGTCCGGCAGCTCGCCCTTGCTGTCCAGCATCACCTGCTGAAGCAGCAGGACCTGTTCCGTCACGCCGGCGATCCCCGCCACGGCATCGACGGTGCCGGGACCGCCGCGCACGATCAACGCGCCGGCGGCGCCGCTCGCCACCTGCACCGCGACCGACCCATGCCGGTGCGGGTGGTACCAGAAGGTGCCCGGCGTGTGGTTGGACAGCGCGTAGGAATAGGTGAGGGCACCGACGACCGTGGTGTCGTTCTGCGCGTATTTCCGGTCGGTGCCCGCGGGCAGAATCTCCAGGTAGACGTTGTCGCTGTGGCCGCTCGGCGAGACGTGCAGCCCGTGCGTGTGCAGGTTGGTCGTGTTGAACTGGCTGGGGATGTCGACGAGGTGCGGCTGCGCCTGGTCCGGGTTCTTCGGCAGGTTGTTGACCAGATTGACCTTGAAAACGCCGGTCTGGCCGAACTCCAGGGTCGGCGCCATCACATACTGGCGCTGGGACAGGGTGTCGTAGGTCCGCAGGCCACTGGCCTGCCGGTCGCCGACCGTGCAGCTCTGCAGCCGCATCGCCAGCGTCCCGGCGGCGCCGGGGGCCACCCGGATCACCGGCGGCATCGGCAGCGCTTCGCCCGCCATCGCCGCCGCCCGCGGCTGCTCGCCCGCCGCCCGCATGCGGCTGCCGAGTTCGCCGGGATGATCATGCACGACGTTCGCCAACCCGCCGGACCGCCCGTGGCCGGCGTGGCCGGCATCCGGTTGCGTCCCGCCCATCCGTCCCTGCGCCGTCTGCGCGGTGGTCTGGGTGCACCCGGTCCCGGTCACCGCCGCCGCCACCGCGGCCGAACTGCCCAACAGCGCGGAACGCCGCGAGATCGACCACTTTCCAAGTCCCGTCTTTACCATTCCGTTTCCCCCGTTCACGTCATGTGCCGCAGGCGACCGCCCGGACTTGCGGCACGCCATCCCCTCTTCTCAACCCAGAGGCTATATTTCCTTCAAATTTCATGCGCTTACGCGGAATGTTATCTACTCACTGTCGTGATAAAATTTACTGGTTTCAAAGAATATCCCTTTTTAGGTGTATTTCATTATCACGATTCAACCTTCGACACAAATCCGCAGAAACCCACTTCGGGTGCAAACCAGGCGAATGCCTGCGCAACCCAGGACGCGGCGGTGATGGGCAGTTTCTGGTAAAATGCAACGTTCCGGGCAGGCACGCCCTGTCGTATCCGGTTGCCGGACGACCGAGGAGACGGAGCGCATGACGGTCGACGCCCCCAGCAAGAGTCCCGTCTGCTTCGACTGAGGGTCCACCCCGACCCGGATCGGGGCGGAGCCAAACGGCTGGCGGCTGGCGATGCGACGCTCGGGTTCGACCCCATATCGTCGCGGGAAATCTTCAATGCGCCCTGTCCCGGCCCGGCCGCCGCCAAGGCGGCGGACTGCCACCGGTGCGGCAACCCCGGCACGCCTTGGCCAGCGATTGCGCCGGCCGCAGCGTCTGGAGCCGCCGCAACCATGTATGACCTTCAGCAGACCCCCATGTCACCGGCTGCCTTGGCTGGGCCGAGCCGCTATGCTCCGCCCCCTGCGAGTGCAGGGGCGGCAAGCGAGGGCGTGGAATGGCAAGCAAGCGGCGCAAGCCACAACGGAAGAGCAGCAAAAGACGGATACCGGCGAGGGCTGCGGGATCGGTGCGCGGGCTGAACGGCAGCCCGGGGCAACAGCCCGCCGGCTTGTCGGCGTCGGCCAGGGGAACGGCCAGGGAGGGCACGACGGCGATGCTCTCCCAGCGGCACGGCCCCCGGTTCGCCGGCAACGCCGACGCCGGCCGTTTCCTCAGCCCCGAACAACAGTTCCTGTTGAAGCGGCGGCGCGAGGTGGAACAGCGCGAGGCGAAGAGACGCCGCTCGCTCACCGGACTGGTCCTGGCGGTGACCTGCGTCGCGGCGGGCGTGGTCTGGGCCGCCTTACGGCTCTGACCGGCCGCGACAAATCGGCGCGCCGACGGGAATGCTGCCGGCGCAGCCCAAGCACGGCCGGGAGTCCCGATCCTGCGGTTGAATCCCGCCCGGGTTCGTCGCTTTACACCCTATGACGTTCGTGTAATACCCACCGCCATGCGCGATGTGTGGCACCATGCACCGGCCGATCGGCCGGCCGGCTTCTCCGGACGAACCGGCAGGGATGCCTGCGGTTGCCGTCCGCATCCGCTTCAGGTCCCTTTCCCCACACCCCGCCCGACACGGCCCGTCCCGCGGGTGCCCCGGCCCTGTCCCTGCCGGCGGAGTGGCCAGCCGGGACAGGGTCCCCCATGATCGTGGCCACGGTCAGCCGACGGATGCGCGGCACCGCCTTGCTGGCCGGTGTCCTGGCGCTGCTGCTCCAGCTCTTCAGTTGGACGCTGGTCATGCCCGCCAGGACGTCGCCGGCGAACTGGATCATCGTCTGCACCGCCGAGGGGCTGGTCCACCTCGACGTCGACGGACCGCCGGCCGGGACGGCCGGCAAGGAGTTGCCGGCCAAGGCCCCGGACACCGGAGGCTGCCCTCTGTGCCCGCTGGTCGGCGGGCTCCATCTGCCGCCGCCGCTCCATCTGGTGCCGCAGGCTGCCGTCGCCCGTCACAGCCCTCTGTCCCTGCCGGGCAGGCTGGTCCTCGCCGGCTGGTTCCTCTCCACCCTCCAGGCCCGCGCGCCGCCGGCCTGACGACCGGGATGCGGGATGCCGCGCGGCTTTGCCGCGCCATCGACCGCGACTGCCGTCTCTCCTGACTCCCAGCCGCACGACGCGACCGCACCCCTTGGGGCGCGGCCCGTGCCCGGCTGTCCCCGGATCGAGGTTCCTCATGACGTCGCGTTTCGCCGCGGCCGACGCCTTGCGCGCGGCCCTGCTGTCGGGTGCTGCCCTGGTCGGGCTGCCGCCCGCCGCCGCCCTGGCCCAGACCGTTCAATCCCTGCCCGCGATCTCCGTCGTCGCCAGCCCCGATGAGCCCCCCATGCTGTCCGGCGCCGCGCTTGGCGGGTCCGGCCTCGCCGCCCGCCGCCCCGCCACCAGCGACGCGGCCGCCCTGCTGCGCGGATTGCCCGGCGTCAGCCTCTACGGCAACGGCGGCGTGTCGAGCCTGCCGGTGCTGAACGGGCTGGCCGCCGACCGCGTCAACCTGCTGGTCGACGGCGCCCCGATCGCGCCTGCCTGCCCCAACCAGATGAACCCGGCGATGTCCACCCTCTCGCCGTCGCGGGTGTCCAGGCTGGAGGTGCTGGCCGGCATCACCCCGGTCAGCGTCGGCGGCGACAGCATCGCCGGGACCATCACCGTCGAAAGCGCCCCCCCGGTCTTCGCCGCGCCGGGCGAGGCGGTGCACGGCGAGGGCAGCCTGTCGGCCGTCTACCGCTCCAACAGCCACGCCGTCGCCGGCGCCGCCACGGCCTCGGTGTCCGACGACATGGCGAGCCTGCGCTACGACGGCTCCTGGAGCCGCGCCGGCAATTACCGGGCGGGCGACGGCCGGACCGTCCATTCGACGCTCTTCAATGTGCAGGACAACGTCCTGACCTTCGGGGCACGCCGGGACGGTCATCTGGTCACGTTGCAGGGCGGCCTGCAGACCATGCCCTACCAGGGCTTCCCCACCCAGCGGATGGATCTGACCGACAACCGCAGCGGCTTCCTCAACGGCCGCTACGAGGGGAGCTTCGACTGGGGAACGTTGGACGCCCGCGCCAACTGGCGGCGGACCCGGCACACCATGAACTTCCTGGAGGACAAGGGCGGCACCGCCGGCGGCGGCATGCCGATGGACACCCTGACCACCGATGCCGGCTACTCGGTCAAGGCGAGCCTGCCGCTCTCGGCGCGCGACACCCTGCATATCGGCAACGAGTTCCGCCATACCCGCCTGGACGATTGGTGGGACCCGGTGGCGGGCAGCATGATGATGGGGCCGCAGACCTACTGGAACGTCAAAGGCGGCACCCGCAACCGCATCGGCACCTTCGCCGAGTGGGAGGCGGTCTGGTCGCCCGCCTGGACGACCCTTCTCGGCCTGCGCAACGACGTGGTGTGGATGGACACCGGGGCGGTGCAGCCCTATTCCTGGCGGAACCCCGTCGGCATGGGCATGATGGCGATGGCCAACCCCGATGCCGCCGATGCCCGCGCCTTCAACGCCCGCCATCACGGCCGCACCGACGTCAATGTCGACCTGACGGCGCTGGCCCGCTATACCGCCTCGGACAACGCCGAGATCGAGGCCGGCTACGCCCGCAAGACCCGCTCGCCCAACCTGTACGAGCGCTATGCCTGGGGCACCGGCGCGATGTCCAGCAGCATGAACGGCTGGTTCGGCGACGCCAACGGCTATGCCGGCGACCCGGACCTCAAGCCCGAGGTGGCCCACACCGCCAGCGCCACCCTGGCGCTGCACGACGCTGCCCGCAAGTCGTGGGAGGTCAAGCTCACGCCCTACTACAGCTACGTGCAGGACTTCATCGGCGTCGACCGCATCGGCGCGCTCGGCGACGGCTTCGCCAAGCTGCGCTTCGCCAACCACGACGCGATCCTCTTCGGCGCCAACCTTTCGGCGGCGGCGACCGTCTACGACGACGAGCGGTTCGGCGCGGTCCGCCTGTCGGGAACGGTCGGCTGGACGCAGGGCCGCACCCTCGATACCGGCGACGCCCTCTACCACATGATGCCGGTCAACGCCCTGCTGACCGCCGAGCACCGGCTGGGCGGCTGGAGCAGCGCGGTCGAACTGCAACTGACCGCCCGCAAGGAGCGGGTGGAGGCACTGCGCAACGAACCGCAAACCCCAAGCTACGCCCTCGTCAACCTGCGGACCTCGTACCAGTGGGGCAATGTCCGGCTCGACGCCGGCATCGAGAACCTGCTGGACCGGACCTATTACCCGCCGCTGGCAGGCATCGGCTATGCCGACTATCGGGCCGGAGGGCGGCAGGGCACCGCCGGGCCGTTGGCGGGGCCGGGACGCTCCTTCCTCGCCGGCCTGACCGTGACGTTCTGAGATGCCGGCGCCACCCGCTTGAATCGCCCGGTCCGGGGCTCCAGCAGCGGTGCCGGTCGCGCTGCGTCGGCATCGCTTCGGCGGTGTCGCGCAGCAGCGCGGTGATCGCAGCGGCTGCCGACGTTAGGTCGGGCCGCCTTGCCCGCCCGCCTCGCCGCAACAGGCCGGCAGGAATGGCACTCTCGGCCAACCACGGCCGCCCACAAGCCACATCTCGACCGCCCGGACGATTCTCGTTGGATTTCGCGGCAAGGTTATAACCCCGGCGCTGTACGCCTATAGGTGATGAAGCTCATCCAGTAAATCGCGCTTAAAGCCGATTTAGGCCACATCGTCACCACTTTGGCGATCAAAAGATTCATGGAAGTTCGGTGATTGCCTGAAAATACTGACCCGATGAGACCAACACCCGGTCCCTTTAAAGGCGGGCACCATGGTCTTCGGGAGGGGCACCATGATGGAGTACCTGACTGACACACAGGTAGAAGATTTCCTTAGAACCGGCAGCCGTGAAGCGGAACTTCGGAAGCTCTTTGGCGACCTGCTCTACGAAGACCTGACGCAGACCGCCCGAACGATGAACCAGAGCCCAATGCTGCGCGAGACCGCCGCCAGGACAGTGTTCATCCTGCCCGGTATTGTAGGATCAAAATTGTCGTTGCCACGGTTTCCGTTCAACGATCTTGTCTGGGTCGATCCCGACGATCTCATTCTCGGTGGTGTTTCAAAGCTCAAATGGTCGGGAAACGACGATCGGGTTATCGCGACCGGTGTGTTGTTGACCGCCTATCTCCGCATGAAGCTGCGCCTGACCGTGGCAGGTTTCCGGGTGGAGTTCCTGCCTTATGACTGGCGACGAGCGCCGATGGATTGTGCGCGCCGGTTGATGCAAAGGTTCAAGGCAGGCGAGGTCGTCGGCGCGACGTTGATCGGTCACAGCATGGGCGGATTGGTGGCCCGCGGCATGGCGTCACTCGATCCGGACCGCAGCGCGATAGCGCGGGTGATCACCATCGGCACACCGAACCACGGGTCCTATTCTCCCGTTCAGGTGCTTCGGCTCGAGCACAGCCTGGTCCATTTTCTGGCCCGTCTCGACCAGACGAGGACCGCCGAGGAAATCACAAGCGATTTTCTCCGTGACTTCCCGGGCCTGCTGCAGATGCTGCCGTCACCGGAACTCCGGCCGGGCGAGGATTTTTTCGATCCTAAATTTTGGCCGTCCACCGGCATCCGACCGCTCAAGGAGGTCCTGGAGCGTGCCCGCAAGGCAAGAGCGAGCCTTCCCCCGCCTGACGGACGATTCTTCCAGATCGTAGGAACGGGGCAGGAAACGATTCAGCGCGCATCTGTGAAAGACGGTGTCATCGTCTACGACCGCAGCAGGGATGGCGACGGCACGGTGCCCCGCGACCTGGCGGAATTCGCCAATGTGCCCCGTTTCTATTTTGAGGGGGTCCATGGTTGGCTCTGCAATCAGCTTCCGGTTATCGACGCGGTCGCCGACTTGATCAAGCATGGTGCGACTGATCGGCTGCCGACAGGGATAACCGAAAGCATCATGCCGGAACAAACCGTTGACGAGGCCATGGTCCGTCGGGAGGCGGAAGCGCATGCCCAAGCATTGCTGGGCCGGCCCCCGGAGGTGGCGGTGCTGGACAGCTTCGGTACCGGCATGTTCGACCGCGACCCGTCGCTTGTTTCCCGGAGGCCGGTCCCACCGCCTCTTGCGGCGTCCGAGGCGGTACGGCCACGGTCGAAGAACATCGGCGTTCCCGAGGTTTCCCCGGCCTTCGACCGGGAGCGGGCGGTGGCCGCCGCGCAGCACTGGCGTGACGCCAAGGACAAGCGCGAGCGTGCCGCAACGCGGGCGGCGGACAACATGTTCGCTCCCGCTGAGGAGGAGGGGCGTATCAGCGCCTATGTCAGGCGAGTCCGCCAGGGACTTGAGGCTCTGCCGACTTTCGCACAACGGGAGTTGCCGCCCCTGGTGCGCGACATGCTGCACGGGGCCGAAGGACCGGAAGGCGGATCGGCCCGCCAGATGCTTAACGAACGCATCATCGGAGCGGCAAACGAGTTCCTGTCGGTTCTGTTCCTGAAGCGCGCCGACCGGGTCGCACGGAGCGTCGGCCGCATCGTCACCTGGCCGCAGGCGGCGGGCTTCGGCACCGGCTTCCTGGTGGCGCCAGGGGTGCTGATCACCAACAAGCATGTCCTGGGCAGTCCCCGCGATGCCGAGATGTCGGCGGTCCAGTTCGATTATGAACTCGACATGGGGTTCCGCGAACAGCGGGGCGAGGTGTTCCGTCTAGAGCCTGAACGGCTCTTCATCACCAGCGAGCAGCTCGATTATGCCTTGGTGGCGGTGGCGCCGCGGGGCGAGGACGGCGGCGCCATCGAAAGCCACGGGTGGTTGCCGCTGGTCGGTCAAGTCGGCAAGATCATGGCGGGCCAGCCGGTCAACATCATCCAGCATCCCCAAGGGCGGCGTAAGGAGGTGGTGTTCCGCGAGAGCACCCTGCTGCCGCTGCCGGACGATCCCGACCACATCCTCCACTACACTGGCGACACGGAACCGGGATCCTCCGGCTCGCCCGTCTTCAACGATTTCTGGGAAGTCATCGCACTCCATCATTCGGCCGTGCCGGAACTGGACAAGGACGGTTTGTGGGTGCACCAGTCCGGCCCCGCCCGTTCGGCGGCCGAAGCGGATCTGAAGGATGTCCGATGGCTCGCCAATGAGGGCATCCGCGTGTCGCGCCTCGTGCGTGACCTGCAACGGGTGGCTGGAGAGACGGAGCCCGGCACTTCGTCGGCACGCCTGATCGAGAGCGTGCTGGAAGAAGGCCGCAAGGCGGCTGAACGGCCGTTCGGCGGCGGCACCGTTGCCGCGCAGGGATCGACGGAACCCGAAATGGGCGCCACCGCCGCCGCCCGATTGTCGGCGCAGCCGCCGCCGGCGCTCCCCCCCTGCCCAGCGGCGGCGGGCCTTGCCGGCCGCGGTGGGTCAAGGACGGGAGCGACCGCCGCCATGCCGGGAGAGGGCCGCTGGATCACCGGGGAGGCCCCGGGACGCGGCCGCCTGTCGACGGTCGAATCGATTACCGGTGAAACGGACGACCGCGAGGAACTGCCGGAGCAGGATCCGCGCCACGGCGCCGTCTTCGCTCTCACCACCGCCTCCGGAATCCCCGGAACTGCCTTCGCCGTCGGTCCCAGCCTGCTGCTCTCGGTCGCCCACAACCTGGATGGTACGGCAATCCGCCTGATGCGGCATTTCCGCGGAAAGCCGCCTGAAGACGTGCTGGAGACCTTGAAGGCCGACTATTACACCGTACTCCGCACGGCCATCGAGGATGGCGGTGCCGAACTGATCGGGTTGCGGCTCGAAGCGGCCCGCCGCTTCAGGCTCATGCTTCGCCCGTCGGCCCTGGGGGCGGCGGATCTGCTGCAGCGGGAAATCGAGGTCATCGGCTACAGCGAGCATTTCCAAAACGCGCCCCGACATACAGCGATCCTGCGCCACCGCGGAACCGTCACCGACATCCATGACGGCCGCATCTTCTACAGTGGGATCGACACTGACAGCGGGCAGAGCGGCGGCCCGATCGTGCTCGCCGGGACCCAGGAGGTGGTGGGCATCCATGCCTTCAGTTTCACTGGGGCGGAACACCCAACGCTGCGCAACGTCAATGCCGGAATCCACCTGACACCCAGACGCTTGCAGGAGATCAGTTCATGGTGAAGCCGGCCCGGTTTCCTATGCTCCGTGCTGCGATGGTGATGAGCGTGGCCGGGGCACTCAATGGCTGCAGCCTCCTCGGTAACGCATCATCGACGGGTACGCTCAACGTCGATGGGCGCAGCATCTCCTACGACAGCCCTCAGGCGCTCGGCGGGCCGGTGACAGGGGAGATCGCCCGCCTGTTCACCGGACGATGCATTTACAAACCCAAGGATTCAGGCGCGGCGATTGCTGCTCTGGCCCCGGCCCTCCTAGACTTCGCCGTAGATTCCTTGGGAAAGATATTGACCCGTGCAGGTGCGGAGCGAGCCGTGGCGGTCTATGCCGCGCGTGCCTACGCCCCCCCCACAGCCCGCAGCGATCCAGCCCCCGCTGATGCAGGCGGTCGGCTCGTCCCAGAGGAGAAGCCTCCCCAGTCGGCGGCGACGGAGCAGAAGGGTTTGCCCGAATGCGTCCAGTTCGTGCTCGCCCGCTTCGCACCCGGTCCTGAAACCGCGTCTATAGGAGCCGCTTCGCCCATGCTCGCCGACACGTTGGGCGAAACCCCCGACGTTCTCTCCGGTGAGTTCGGCAGCCGTGGCATCTTCCTGGCAGAGCGTCCGGTGCTGTTCCTCGAAGCAAAACTGATTACCAGTCCGGACGGCAAGGTCTACCGCCTGCGCCCGACGATCCTCCAGTACGAAGCTGGGCTGGACACCCGACAGGTCGGGGGCGAACGTGGCCTCTTTGTCGAATTCGGCATCAATTCGGCACCCAATTCCCTGGCTTCGGACAAGGCTAGTCGGGGGACGCTGCCGATCGGCATCGTCGTACCCGGCCAGACTTCGCTTGTCTTCCGGGGCCCGGACCCCCGGATGCCGGAGATGCTATGGACCGCCTCCCCGTCCGCCACCACAGCGGCGCCAAGCATCCTGAACATCGAGATGCGCATCGTCGAAGTCCGAAATGGCCGGCCGGTCCTTGCAGCGCTCGGCACGCTGTTGTCCGGCAAGCAGGGCGACGACATCGCCGCGGCACTCCGTCGCGATCTGTTTCCGACGGAGGAGGAGCGACGAACCGCATTGACAGCGCGTTTGACGGGTTTGGAGGCATATCGCAAGGCGCTTGCCGCCTACCGGCAAGCGATCGACGACCGTGAGCAGGCGAAGGCGGCATCGGCGACAAAGTCTGTGGTGGTGCAAAACGCAATCCAGGCGCAACAAAACGCAATCGTTGAGAGCGCAATTCTTTCGGTTCGACTCGCGGCGGCGCAGGCGGGTGTCACACCGCCTGACCTTGCGCCGTAATCATACGACCGCCGCCCGCGCAGCAGCTCGCTCGCACCGCCATAACCGGCGCTACGCGATCGCAGCACACTAAAGCGGTTTAAAAAACAACACCCTCATGCTCTTCGAATTAATTTCCCAATACACAAATAAATTACGAGATGCACTGTAACATTCACGAATGAAAATCTATATATTCCGGAGAACTTTCGACGATAATGTTCGCTTTATCCACACATTTTCTTTAAGCAATATGACGGGCGGCCGCCACTTCATCCTCGCGTCATGCTGCATCGGCAATCATTTCTCGCGCCTGGACGGCGCTTGGGGAGGACTCCATGGCTATACCCGCTGATCTTCTGACCAATGCCAAGCCGATCGATCCGGCGCTCCCTGCCCATCGCGAATGGCTTTCCAAGCTGCAGGGCAACATACTGAATGGCCATGGCCGTGATCACACCATCAACCTGTTCGTGCGCCTGCCGGCCGACGCCGACAGTGCCAGGACGCTGTTGAAGGCGTTGGCACCGATGGTGACCTCGGCTCTGCGCCAGGAAGCCGAACGTCATGATTTCAAGGCCAACGGCCTTCCTGGGCGACTGTTCTGTAATCTTCTGCTGACTGCGCACGGGTTGCGGGCGCTCGGCGTTAACGCCGACCGGCTCGCCAAATTCACCGACTTGACCGTTGAAGGCAAAACTACGCTGAAGGCGACGTTTCTCTCCGGCATGGCCGAGGATGCGGTGTCCGACTTGGCCGATCCGGACCCGGCGGGATGGTTGTTCGGTGGGCCGGGCAACCCGGTCGACCTGTTGGTCCTGCTCGGCGACGATGACGTCGGCGAACTGGGCCGCCGGGGCCGCGACGTCAAGGACCGTCTGGAGGCGGCCGACTGCGAGATCGCCCAGGTCGTTCGGGGCTCAGCGCTGCGAACGGACACAGGCGAGGGTATCGAGCATTTCGGCTATGTCGACGGCCGAAGCCAACCGCTGTTTCTAACCAGCGATTTCACGGGTTTGGCCGAGGACGGATCGATCGACCCGGCGACGACGCAAGAGGCGGGCGGTGGCGGCCTGAACAACTGGAATCCATTTGCCTCGCTCGGCCTCGTCCTCAAGTCCGATCCGCTGGTCGACGACGACGCAGCGTTCGGCAGCCTGTTCGTATTCCGCAAGCTCGAACAGAACGTTCGCGGCTTCACGATCGAGGAGCAGCGTTTAGCCGATTCGCTTGGCCTGAAAGAGCGTGATCGGGAACGAGCCGGCGCGATGGCTGTCGGCCGCTTCCGGGACGGCACGCCATTGGTGATCTCGGAGTTCGACGGGGCCTCGCCGCCGAAGGAGAATGACTTCAACTATGGAGTCGACGTCAACGCGGAGAACCGTCCAGCGGGCCGACGGTGCCCGTTGCAGGCTCACATCCGCAAGACCAATCCACGGGGTGACATCCGTCGTCGGTTTGGGCTGCCCGACGACGACGCTGAACGATCACGACGCATCGTCAGGCGCGGCATCCCGTTCGGGTCGCGCAATCGCCACCCAAATGCTTTCCAAGCTTTGGACGACCTGCCGTCGGATGGCGTCGGGCTGCTGTTCATGTGCTTCCAGGCGAGCATCAGGCACCAGTTCGCCTTCATGCAGAACTCCTGGGTCAACGCGAACGACTTCGTGACGAACGGGGTGGGCATCGATCCGGTGATTGGGCAGGGAGGCTCCGATCCACATCGTTGGCAAGCCGCCTACGGTGTCGATGGCGCAGTGGTGACCCACGGTTTCGGCGGTTTCGTGACCATGCAGGGCGGCGATTATTTCTTTGCGCCGTCGATTCCGTTTCTGTTGAATCCCGACGCCGCCGCCGCCACACCGCCGACCTGACCCCTATCCATTCCGTCCGTTGTCAATCAGCCTCCAATAGTCAGCCATGCTTAAGGCTGCCGAAGCGGTTGTTCACGGGATGGTCCCGCGCGTGCCGCGCCTTGCCGTCAACGCTGGCACGGCGGCACGCGTGAAAGGGGCCGGTGGGTTCCCTTGGACAGGTTCCCTTGGGCAGCGTGGGGGCTGGAATGGACTGTCCAGGAACGGTTCTTGAACCGTCAGTTTTCTTTGGCGGATTCTGAGGATGTTTCAGTCATGCGTCAGTCGGCCGAGCGGGGCGGTTGTCATCTTGCCAACGCCGCTGAAGACGGTCCCGCCATTCGGCGAAAGCTCAAGCCAATGGTTGTTAACAGCCAAGCAGTGCAACACACCCAGCGTCAAGACATTCACTTCGTAACCGAGTCTTCCAAAAATCCAATGTCGGGACTACCAAAAAGAAGGAGATGAATGTGACACGCCTCCATATTTTTGCAATTGTTCTGGCGATCTTATGTGCAATCGCTCTCCTTGTTGGCATGCTTTTCGGTCACCAAGTGACGCTCGAAAGACAATTGGGTCTACCTCGATCCCTACGTGATATTTCTGTAGCCCTTTGGGCGTTTCTTTTACCTGCATGGTTCATGCTCGAAGATGTCTGGTTTGCGCCGGATGGCAGTGATCCCGCCAAGATTAGGCGGTTCCGAGACGCCCAACAAAAAGCTCGCCTAACCTGGGTCGTGGTGGGAGGTGCAGTTGGGATCGTTATTGGCTTGACCGCACCAAATCTACCCGCCATGGAGCAGCAGAACGCACCGACGCAAAGCCAAAACAATGGTCAGTAATCTGGTTTGAATTCCAAACGGAAGCGCCGGGCGTAACTGATTGGATTGCGGATGCATTGGTTAGCGGCAGTCTGACGGCTGCCGCCAGTGCTCAATGAGCTTGGCGAAGGAGGAAAAAATGGACAACCTTGCGACAAGTGATCAAGATATAGCAGAGATATCCCTATTAGTTGCTGCGATATCAATCATATTCTTATTGTCAGCCATTCTCATTCCTAAGATTTTTGTTACAAAGGACATAGTGTTTGATCCCGAAAAAAGACTATCACTGAGAAACGAATACACAAAAACAATCGCGCAAATTCTTGGAGGCGTCGCCTTGCTATGTTCTTTTGGTTACACTCTGATTAAAGATAGCGACACGAGGCGCCAGGATTTAAGACTGAAAGCCTCTGTTCAAGTAAAGGAGGCGGTCGGCATGCTGGCTTCTGAGAATGAATCGGTGCGATCTGGAGCAATTGTCGTTTTGTCAAAAGCTCTTTATTTTGAGCCTTCAGCCTCCGATGAGGCAATCAGCATTATCGAAGTGCATGCCAGAAATTTACGACAATCACCTAACAGGCTGCTGAAAAACACCCTTCCCGGCGCGGCATGGTTGTGATTCGCTTTCCCTGCGGTGGTCAGGTGAGGTCACGGGTATGCGCGGACGGCAG
>NZ_JAGINO010000026.1 GCF_017876115.1 Azospirillum picis | reverse complement strand
ATCGAACCCGCAACCGTCATCGCATGGTCGGCGTGGAGGCGATGCCATCAAGCGCTCGCCTGCCAAGCCCACCGTACAAAAGCGCAACTGTAATGCTAGGTCTCGTAGCGTTCGTAGTCGTGGCGGGGGGCGAGGTCGTCCAGGCCGCCGGCTCCGACTGCTCCCGACCTTTCGCTGGAGGTGCCGCGCGGGCAGATCGTCTGCTTGCTGGGCGGCAACGCCAGCGGCAAATCCACCTCGATGAAAATCATCCTGGGGCTGCTGAAGCCGCGCTCCGGGCAGGTGGTCTTCGACGGGCAGCCGCTGACCGGTTTGACTACGCCGCAGATCGTCCGGCGCGGCATCGGCTCCGTGCCCGAATCCCGCCGCTTGTTCGGCACCATGACGGTGCGCGAGAATGTGCTGATGGGCGCCTACACCCGCAGCGACGCGCACGAGGTGGCGGAGGATTACGAGAGCATCCTCGACCTGTTCCCCAAGCTGCGCGAACGCCATTCCCAGCAGGCCGGCACCCTGTCTGGCGGCGAACAGCAGATGGTGGCGATGGCCCGCGCCCTGATGGGCCGTCCCCGGCTGATCGTGATGGACGAGCCGACGATGGGCCTGTCGCCCTTGCATGTCGACCGCGTGCTGGAGATGATCCAGACCATCAACCGGCAGGGCGTCAGCATTTTCATGGTGGAACAGAACGCCAGCCTCGCCCTGCAGATCGCCCATCGCGGCTATGTGCTGCAGACCGGCCGCATCGTGCTGTCCGGCCCTGCCGCCGACCTCGCCCGCGACCCGCAGATCCGCGACGCCTATTGGGCGGTGCCCAGGCCGCCTGACACCGCAATACCGACAGGACCCGATTGACGATGACCAAGGACAGTTCCACCGTTGCAGACCCCGGCCCCCGTTCCCTGGAGGAGCTGGAGGCGCGGCTCGCCCGCGATCTCGATGTGCTCACCCTGCCGCCGGCCGACTGGGTACCGGCGCGAGAGGGCGTTCTCGACATCGCCATCGTCGGGGCAGGCATGGCCGGGCTGACCGCCGCCTTCGCCCTGCGCAAGGTCGGCATCTCCAACATCCGGCTGTTCGACCGGGCGCCCGCCGGCCGCGAGGGGCCGTGGGCGACCTATGCCCGCATGGAGACGCTGCGGTCGCCCAAGACGCTGACCGGGCCGGCGCTGGGCTTCGCCAACCTGACCTTCCGCGCCTGGTACGAGGCACAATTCGGCCGCACCGCCTGGGAGGTTCTGCACCGCATCCCGCGCCTGCAATGGCTCGATTACCTGACCTGGTACCGCCGCGTCACCGGCGCGTCGGTGCAGAACGACACCACCTTGACCGCGATCACCGGCGATGCGGACGGTGTTTCCCTCGACCTCGCCGGTCCTGAGGGGCGGCAGCGGGTGCGGGCGCGCCGGGTGATCCTGGCCAATGGGCGCGACGGGCTGGGTGGTCCCTTCGTCCCCGCCTTCTGGCAGGCGGTGGACAAGCGCTTCTGGAGCCATGCCCATGAGGCCATCGATTTCGCGGCGCTGAAGGGCAAGACCGTCGCGGTGCTCGGTGCCGGTGCCGGCGCCGTGGACAACGCGGCGGAGGCACTGGAGACCGGGGCCGCCAAGGTCTACATGCTGATCCGCCGGGCTGAACTGCCGCGCATCAACAAGAGTCTGGGCGCCGGCCATCCCGGCATCGTTCTGGGTTTCCATACCCTGTCGGACGAGCGGCGCTGGGCCTACAACCAGTACATCGCCGACACCGGCGTCCCGGCGCCGCACAACTCGATGCTGCGCTGCTCGCGCCACGCCAACTTCTCGCTTCTCACCAACTGCCCCGTCGAGGCGGCGGAGGTGGAGGGCGACCGGCTGGTGCTGCGCACCGGACGCGGAACGGTGACGGTCGACCACGTCATCCTCGCCACCGGCTTTTCCGTCGACTGGGCGCAGCGGCCGGAACTGGCGGAGATCGCCCGCTACACCCTGCTGTGGCGTGACCGCTATGTCCTGCCGGGCCATGAAGGCAGCGAATTCGCCCTGCACCCGTATCTCGGCCCCGATTTCGAGTTCCTGGAACGCAATCCGGGCGAGGCCCCCTGGCTGAACCGCGTCCATGCCTTCAACTATGCCGCGGTGCTGAGCCACGGCAAGGTGACCGGCGACATCCCCGGCATCAGCGCCGGCGCGGAGCGACTGGCCGACAGCCTCACTGCCGCCCTGTTCACCGAGGATTACGATCATCACTGGCAGCGGCTGATCGAGTTCAAGACGCCGGAACTGCTGGGCGACGAATGGACCGAAGCGGAGGGTTTCTGATGAGCGCAACCACCATCGACGCCGTCGGTGATATCGCTCACGTAGCGCCCGACTTGATCGACCGGCTGGCCGGCCTGTCCGATGCCTCCCCTCTGCTGGCGTTGCGCGCCCGCCGAGCGGAAGTGCGCTCCCGCACCCAAGCGGCGCACGACGCCCTGCTGTCGCCGGGGCGGCCCGGTCTGTTTCCCGCCGCCGAGCGTGCCGCGGTGGCGGAGCGCATTGCCACGCTGGCCAGAAACGAGGCACTTGCCGCCCATTACCGCAGGCTTGCCGTTGGCGCCGTTGCCCGCCCGGCCCTGATCGCCCACGCCGAGCGCGTCACGCTTTCGCCACGCGATTCCCGGCCGGAGCATCTGCGTGTGTTGGAGGATGCAGGGCTGGACGCCCACGGCATCGTCGCGCTGTCGCAGTTGATCGCACTTGTGAATTATCAGGCCCGCTTGCTGGCCGGACTGCAAGCGCTAGAGGCGGGAGGTGAGGACCAGTCGCAAGCCGATCTGGCGTTCGCGGCACCCGTTCCGGCCGATCCGGCGATCGGTTTCACCATCGACCTCCTGGACTGGAAGCCCTGGCTTGCCCCGGTGGCGCTTGAGGAGGCCAGCGAGGAGCAGCGCGTGGCGTTGGCAGTGACGCCGTCCAATATTGCAATCGGCGCCTATTCGCTGGTGCTGGCGCACGAGCCGGAGGCGCTCCTCCATCGCACGCCGCTGTTCAACGGCATCATGTACGCCCCACGCGGCCTGCCGCGGGCGGAGCGCGAACTGGCGACCGCCGTTGAGTCGGTGCTGAACGGCTGCGTCTATTGCGCGTCGGTCCATGCCCGCCGGTTCGTTGAACTGACCGGACGCAGGGAGTTGATCGACGCGCTGTTCACGCGGGGGATCGCCGGTCTGGACGACCCGCGCGAACAGGCCATTGCGCGTGCCTCCGCTCGTCTGACCGTGACCCCCACCGCCCTGACAATGGAGGACGTCGCGGCGCTACGTCAGGCTGGGTTGGAGGATGGTGAGATTCTCGACCTGATCCTGGCAGTTGCGATCTTCGCTTGGGCCAACCGTCTTATGCTGAGCCTGGGAGAACCTGTGCGTTGATGGGCCGTCGATGGCTGTGTTGGCGTCATAAATATTAAATCCTGGTTGATTTTGCCCCATAATCAACTTCATTCGGCTTCATGGGCGAGAAAATTTTGCCTTGCTGTGCTTGTCGGGCGAGTGATTGCCCTTAGAACCCGTTTGACAACCGCTTCAGTGGCAGACTCGTCGAAGTAGGAGGCTTGCCATGGCGAGCTGTATCATGCCGCCGGAGACATCGATCCGAGCTTCATAATCTCGAACCAGGCGTCTCCAGCAGGTCATCCACCCGAAAGTCCGCTCGATCTCCCAACAACGTTCCGCAACCAAACAATTATGCCGCCAACCCGATCTGATCCGAGGGGCCCTGATAGGCCTCGTCCGGGGTTGTGCCGTCGAGCGCCGAACGCGAATGGTCGGCGTTGTAATGATCGATCCGGCGCCCAATCCGGGCCTTGGCTTCACTGCCGGTTTCGAAGGCGTGCAGGTAGACCCATCACCGTCAGACCGCCCCGGATTGCCTCCAGCCCCGCCTTCACCTTGAACTCCGCCGACTACCGTGTCCGTTTTCCCGGCATCGGGGCCGTCCTGCGTCCTGGCCGAACCAAGCTTGTCCGACTGTCCGGGAAACGGGGACCACATCGCCTCATCGACCATCGCCCCGGATCGCCCGCAGCGGATGCTTGGCCGGAATCCGCTCCTCCACCGACCCGTAGCTAAACATCGCGCCCTGATACGGCTGCCGGACGCGCATCTCCGTGACCTCGTCTGACCACCATAAAAGGCAAGCGGATCACAACCGCCCCGTGCCGGTAAGGGTGTCTTTCGGCAGCCTGTTGGAGCGCCGCTTGCGAACCGGCTTCTCGGACTCCGCATCGCCGTCCTCCGGCGGGGCGTCGGTATTTCCGTCACGGCGGTAATGCTCGTAGGACTTATCGATATGCTGCTTCATCAGCTTTTCGGCTTCGTCGGGCTGACCGCTTTCGATGGCCGCGATGATCGCATCATGCTCGTTGGCCGCAGCATGCATGCGGCCGTCCTTGTAGGTGGCATGCTGATGCGAGAAGCGCAGCACGTCGGGGCCCATCAGGGCGATCAACGACCGGAGGAGGTTGTTGTTGGTCGCTTCGGCCACCTTCAGGTGAAACAGCAGATCTTCTTCCAGCGTGTAGGCGTTGGCCTCGGCCTGCTCGCGCATGCGTTGCTGGGCCTTGCGGATTTCAGCGATCTGTCCAGCATGGGCACGTTCGGTCGCCAGCCGGGCGGACAATGCCTCCAGCGCGCCACGCACCTCGATCAGCATCTCCGGGCTGGTGTCGCCGGCGTTCAGGATGTTGCTGATGAGGCCGATCAGCACATGCTCGCTGAGATTTTCCACCACCGTTCCGCTCTGCGGCGACGTGCGGACGATCCCGAAAAACTCCAGGCGGCGCAAAGCCTCGCGCACCGTGCCGCGGCTGACGTCGAAACGCTCCGCAAGCACCCTTTCGGCCGGCAGCTTCTGGCCGGCCTTGATGATCCGGCGGGCGATCAGATCGCTGATCTGCTCGATGATGATGTCGGGCGGACGCCGGATCTTGATCTTTTGAAAGTGGCGGGAGACATCGTAATCAGGATCATCCATGCCACTCTCCGATCACCGAACTGGTTCGCTGGTTTACCGTCGCTCCAATCCTTTAGGCATCCTTGGCTGCCGAGTCAATCGCATGCCCTGCCGGAGATGCGTTGCTTCCATCGGATAACCGCGTCGGGCGGGAGAAGGTTACGTGCTCGGTCAGAGGTGCCGGCGCCAGCGGTTCGGCGACGTCCCCGCCCGGCATCGCCGCCCGGCGGGGACGGGAGGTCGAGAGATCAGTAGATGGCCATGAAGCCGCCATCGACGAAGATTAGCTGCCCGTTGACGAAATCGGAAGCCGACGAGGCGAGGAACACCGCAGTGCCGACCAGATCCGCCGGATTGCCCCAGCGGCGGGCAGGTGTGCGCTTCTTCACCCAGCCGTCGAACTCCTCGTTCTCGATCAGGGGCTTGTTCATTTCAGTGACGATGTAGCCCGGACCGATGGCGTTGATCTGGACGTTGAACTCCGCCCATTCCGCCGTCATCGATTTCGTGAGGAGGCGGATGCCGCCCTTGGCGGCGGCATAGGGTGCCACGGTGACCCGCGCCTGCTCGCTGGTCAGGGAGCCGATGTTGATGATCTTGCCCGCGCGCCGCGCCACCATGCGGCGGCCGGCTTCGCGCCCGACGACGAACGCGCTGGTCAGGTTGGTGTCGACGACCTTGCGGAAGTCGTCCACCGGGAAATCGACCAGCGGGCTTCGGATCTGGATGCCGGCGTTGTTGACCAGGATGTCGACGGAAATCCCCTGCTCGTCGAACCGGGCGAAGGCCTTCGCTACGGCGTTCTCGTCCGTCACGTCGAAGGCGGATTCATGGACGGCATAGCCCTTGTCGCGCGCCCTGGCCGCAGCATCGGCAAGGGAATCGGGGTTGATGTCGCTGAGGATGATCGCAGCACCGGCCTCGGCCAGCCCTTCGGCGATGGTGTTGCCCAGCCCGCGGGCCGATCCGGTGACGAGGGCGGTTTTTCCGCTCAGATCGAACATGGTCGTCATGGTGGCTTCTTCCGGTTAGAGGCTTGTGCGGCGAACCCGCAGATCGGGACGCTCAAAGACGGCCGGCAGCAGTTCGGTGCCGAGCCCCGGTCCTTCCATCGGCAGGACATGGCCGTCGATGATGCGGGGCACCTCGGTGACGATTTCGGTGTACCAGCCGGTGTAGAAGGCCCTCACCGACTCCTGGATCAGCGTGTTCGGGGTCGACAGCGAGGAGTGGACCGCGGCGACATAGGCGACCGGGCCGGTGCAGTCGTGCGGGGCGTAGGGGCGATGGTAGGTGTCGGCGAGCGAGGCGATCTTGCGGCCCTCGGTGAGGCCGCCGGTCCACACCAGATCGGTCATCACCACGCCGATGGCGCCGGCTTCCAGCATGTCCTTGTAGGGGAAGCGCGATCCCAGCGTTTCCGAGGCGCAGATCGGCACGCTGGTCGAGGTGGCCAGCTCGGTCAGCGCATTGACCGAGTTCATGCGGATCGGATCCTCGTACCAGGTGGGATCGTAGTCTTCGAGGACGCGGGCGATCTTCTTGACGGTCGGCAGGTTCCACAGGCAGTGGAATTCGACCATGATCTGCATGCGGTCACCCACCGCCTTGCGGATCTTCTCGAACGGTTCGACGGCGCGCTTCATCTGCTCGGCGGTGATGAAACGGCCGTCGTTGGCGATGGCGGCCGGATCGAACGGCCAGATCTTCATGCCGGTGATGCCTTGCTCCAGCAGGCTTTCCGCCAGCCGGCCGGCATCGGTCATGAAGCCGTTCAGATCCTCGTACGGTCCCTCACTTGAGCCCAGGTTCCAGGTGTCGACCGGCTTGATCTTGTTGGAGCGCACATAGCCGTAGCCGGCGCAGGTGTTGTAGACCGGCACCCGGTCGTGGCAGAGCCCGCCCAGCATCTGGTGCACCGGCTGGCCGCAGACCTTGCCGAGAATGTCCCACAATGCGAGGTCGATGGCCGACGCGGCGCGGTATTCGGCGCCGGTCGAGGACTGCGCCATCGGCAGGTTCACCAACTCGCGGGCATGGGCCTCGATGCGCAACGGGTCCATTCCGAGCAGGCGGGCGGCCAGGACGTCATGGATGTGCGCCTCGACCGCGCCGGCGCCGTAGAAGGTCTCGCCGAGGCCGACGATGCCGGCATCGGTGTGGACGCGGACCCAGACGACGTTGGAGAACTCGTCCGTCCTCAGTGTTTCCAACTGCGTGATTTTCATGGAGCGCTCGCAATGGATGGGTGGACTGCCCGATCGGGGCGGTCCCACCGGAGGCGGGGATGCGCCGTGCCGCGGCACGGCGTCGCCGGATCAGAAGACGATCTGCACTTTCATGTTGCTGTTGCGGTCGTGTGCCGCGGCGAACGCGTCGGCCGCCGCCTCGAACGGGAACTGTGCCGTGGCCAGCGGCGACAGGTCGACGCCGCCGGTGGTCAGGGCGGACACCGCCCAGGCGAATTCCTCATGGAAGCGGAAGGAGGTCTTGAACGTCACTTCCTTAGCGAGCAGGCGGTTGAGCGGGATCGGGGTAAGGCCGGGCGCTAGCATGCCGACCTGGACCACGGCACCGCCCGGACGGGTGCTGAGCACGCAGGTCTCTACCGCCTTGGCACTGCCGGACGCTTCGAAGCAGACGTCGAAGCAGCCGCGGTCGGCCTGCCAGCGGCTGGGGGTTTCGCTGTCGGCGAGGACGTTGACCGTTTCGTGGGCGCCGATTCGGGCGGCGATCTCCAGCGGCTTGTCGGACAGGTCGGTGATGGTGACGTGTTCGGCCCCCGCCCGGCGCGCGGCGACGGCGATCAGGCAGCCGATCGGCCCGGCACCGGTGATCAGCACGCGTCGTCCGAGCAGGCTGCCGGCCTGCGCCACCGCGTGCAGGGCGACGGCGAAGGGTTCGGCGAAGACCAGATTGGTATGCGGCGTGTCGGCCGGCACAGGAAAGCATTGGAAATCGCGCACCACCAGCGTTTCGCGGAAGGCGCCCTGGACATGCGGGAAGCGCGCGGCGCTGCCGAAGAAGATCATGTTGGCACAGAGATTTTCCCGGCCGCCCAGGCAATGCGGGCAGGTCCGGCACGGCTTGCCGGGGTTGACGGCGACGCGGTCGCCGATCCTGGTCCGGGTGACGTCGGGGCCGACCTCGACGACATCGCCGCTGATCTCGTGGCCCAGGACCATCGGCTCCCGGACGTTGAAATCGCCGACCCGGCCTTCGAAGAAATAATGGAGATCCGACCCGCAGATGCCACCAGCGGCGATCCTGACGCGGACCTCTCCCGGCTTCAGGGCCGGCTCGTCGAGCGTCTCAAGGCGAAGGTCCTTTTGTCCATGCAGAACGCAACCGCGCATCTGGTCTCTCCTGGAAGGCAACGGCGCGCCATCGCGCCTCGTATCGTGTAGGGGCAGTCCGATTGTCCAGCCGGTGGATGTGTCGGGTAGCGTCTGAGCCGCTCGACACCGGCGGCGGCGGAAATCGGCAAAAAGGACCAATTGGTCAATTGGTTTTCTGGTAATATTGATAAGCTGGTTGTGTGGGCATGTCAACATGACGTGTTCAGTTTTGATGCCCGTGCCGATGGCACATGGCACCGACGATTGCCGGCACGCCGGCCTTGCCTGGATCAATAGGTAAAAATATCAAAGGCTTGACTGTGTCGCTGCAAGCGGACGGCATGTGATGCGCGAGTGTTCCGGCGACGGCGAGGAGGGGGAGGGCAAGGCATCGGATTACGTCTGCGATACCCCAACGGCCTGCAATCAAGCCATCCTGCGACCGTCGGTCGCACGCCGACAAAACATTTTGTGCATCCAGCGTTATGCGATTGACACGCCCTTGCCCGTTGCACTATCCAATGGATCAAAAGACCAATAAACCAATTGCCCAATGTCCGGGCTCTTGGTCCGGCGGGGACCGCCAGGATGAGGGCGGCATGAGTGATCTTATGCTGCCGCCCACGATAGGAAGCATCCGTGGTGTGAGCAGACCGGAACAGGGCATCGGACTCGGTCTATCAATCCATTCCGCTGACCGCGGCGCCTGGTCGCCACGGAATCCGGTGGAAATAATCTCGAGGGGGAATCATGAGTGCTATGCCCAAGGGAAAATCGCAGGCCAGCGGCGGTGCCGCTCCGCCCGGGTCCCCCCTCCGCGTGGTCGTCGCCGACGCCAACTTCATGCCCCACCGTGCATTGATGGAAGCGCAGCTTCCTGCAGGCACCGCCGTGTCCTGGCATCCTGCCTTCGACGAGGCGGCGGTGGCGGCTGACCTGCCGGGTGCCCATGTCTTCGTCGGGCCGCGCTTCACGGCCAGGATGGGGGCCGCCGCCGATTCCCTTCGGCTGGTCCATGTCGGCGGCGCCGGCTATGACGGCATCGACGGCAAGGCGCTGCCCGATGGCGTCCTCTGTGCCAATACCTTCTGCCACGAATGCTCGATCGCCGAATATGTTGCGGCGACCAGCGTCGTCATGCGCCGCCAGTTCTTGCAGCAGGACCGCGAACTGCGCCGGGGGCATTGGGATTCCTCAGTCTATGAATCGCAGCGCTCTCAATTGAGCTCGCTGGCCGGAGCCATCGTCGGCATCGTCGGGTACGGCCACATCGGATCGCGTGTCTGGCAGTTGATGCGGGCATTCGGCGCTTCTGGTGTCGCGGTCACCTCGCGGCCGGCGAGGGCCGAAGGGGAGGGGTTGAGCTGGGTCGCCGGCACCGACGGTCTCGACCGCCTGCTCGCGGAGAGCGATATCGTGGTGCTGTGCCTTCCGCTGTTGCCGGAAACCCGCCACCTCATCGGCAGGGCGCAGCTTGCGGCGATGAAGCCCGATGCATTGCTGGTCAATGTCAGCCGCGGCCCGCTGGTCGACCCCGAGGCGCTTTACGGTGCGCTGAAGGAACGCCGCATCGGCGGTGCCGTCATCGACGTGTGGTATCAGTATCCGAACGGCGGCGCCCACGCCCGGCCGGCGCCGCTGCCCTTCGACACGCTCGACAATATCCTGATGACGCCGCATGTCTCCGGCGTCACCACCCAGACCTTCCAGGGCCGCGTGCGCGAGGTCGCCGCGAACATTTCCCGGCTGAAGGCGGAAGAGCCGTTGCGCAATCTGGTCAGTCCCCGCTGAACGCCGGCTGACACCATCGCGGGCTTCCGCAACGGCAAGCCCGGGCGTGCCCAACCGCTGGCGCCGTACCGGCCGGCTTGTCCATCCCCCGGCGCCCCCATCATCGCGCGGCCCAGGCCGCGCGCTCATTGATCCACCGCTGTGGTGGTTGATGAAGGAAGCAGGACATGTCTCAGATATCCAGCTCCATCGCCGAAACCGAACAGATAGCCCGGGCCGACGCTGCCGCCGATGCCCCTGCCGATGCCAAGAATGTCCGTCGGGCTGCACTGGCGGGTCTCATCGGCACGATGCTCGAAAATTACGATTTCGTGATCTACGGCACGGCCTCCGCCCTGATCTTCAGCAAGCTGTTCTTCCCGACCATCTCTCCGGCGGCCGGCATCATCGCCGCCTTCGGTGCCTACGCCATCGGCTTTCTCGCCCGGCCGCTCGGCGGCCTCTTCTTCTCGCATTACGGCGAGAAGTTTGGCCGCAAATGGGTGCTGGTCACCACCCTGTTCCTGATGGGCGGGGCGACCTTCGCCATCGGCTGCCTGCCGACCTACGAGACGGCGGGCATCTGGGCACCGCTGCTGCTGGTCCTCTGCCGCTTCTTCCAGGGCTTCGGGGCGGGTGCCGAACAGTCGGGAGGCGCCACGCTGCTGACTGAAACTGCACCCCTCGGCCAGCGTGGCCGGCTGTCGTCGCTGATCATGGTGGGTGCGGCCTTCGGCACGGCGCTGGGGGCCATCGCCTGGATCGGCGTGCAGCGCCTTCCCGACGACATGCTGATGAGCTGGGGATGGCGCGCGATCTTCTGGAGCAGCATCCTCGTCACCATCGCCGCTTTCGTCATCCGGCTGAAGCTCGCCGAAAGCCCCGTGTTCACGGAGCTGAAGAAGAAGGTGGACGTCCGGAACCAGGCTCCGCTCAGGGTCGTTGCAAAGCATGGAAAGAAGAGCGTCATCAAGGTCATCCTGATGAACTGGGGCGTGTCGACCCAGTCCTACACCTATCAGGTCTTTATGATCTCCTATCTGATCAATGTGGTGGGGGTCGATACGCACTTCGTCCCGCCGGTCCAGCTTGCCGCTGCCATCGCCGCATCCTTCGCGGCCTTCCTGACGGGCAGCCTGTCCGATCGTTTCGGACGCCGCCGGATGACGCTCGCGCTGACAGGGATCCTCGTCGTTACGCCATTCATCGTCTTCCCCGGTCTCAACACCGGTTCGCCGGTCCTGATCACCGCCATCATCGTGTTCGGCTATATGGTTGCGGCCCAGGGAGTGACCGGCGTGCATATGAGCTTTTTCCCCGAGATCTTCGGCAGCCGCTACCGCTATGCCGGCGTGACGCTGGGGCGGGAGTTCTCGTCGATCATCGGCGGCGGCATCGCCCCGCTGCTGTGCGCCTCCCTGCTGGCTTGGTACGGCAATTCCTGGATTCCCGTGGCGATCTATATGGCCGTCACCATGCTGGTGTCGTTTCTGGCCACTTACTCGTTGCCCGAAACCCTCGACCGCGACCTGAACACGCCAACGGACGCCGAATGGGGCGAAGCGCGGCCTTCCAGGGCGCAACTCTGAACGGCGCCTGATCCCGGGGGACAGAGGCCGGAACCGTCTGCCCCCGCTCTTTCTCCTCCCATATCAAGGATGGGCAAGGCCATGACCCCCCGCTTTCACCGCAAGGCGGTCCGCATCGTTGGCGCCTATGCCGCTCAGCCGGATGCCCTGGAGGAGCGCGGAGCCTTTCTTGAAGAGGTTCTGTCTCTGCCCGGTGTCGATGGTCTCGAGATCCCATGGGGAGCGCCCGGCTGGGAGCGGGACGCACCGATCCTGGCCGATGTGCTCGGTGCCGTGAAGGGGCGGGGTGGGCATGTGCTGACCCTGATCGGCGCTGCCGCGTCGGCCGCGGCCAAGGAGCCGGCGGTCGGCTTGGCCTCTCCCGATCCCGAGGGGCGTGACCAGGCCGTGCAGCTTGTTGCGGCTGCCCGCGGAGCCGCGCTGGATTTCATGGCGCGCGGACAGCGCATCGCGGCCGTCGAACTCCAAGCATTTCCGACGTTGCCGCAGGCTGACGCCGGGCAGGGCGGTCGTGCGTTGGAGCGGTCGCTGTGCGAGATTCTGTCTTGGGACTGGGGCGGCGCTACTGTCGTCCTTGAGCATTGCGATGCTCGCCGGACAGGTCGATGGCAGAAGGGCCTGCTTCCTCTCGACATCGAGATCGAGGCTGTGGCTGCTGCTGCGGCCACGTCGCCCACGCCCACCGGAATGGTGGTGAATTGGGGGCGCTCCGCAATCGAGGAGCGGGATGCGGCAGCTCCCCGCCGTCATGTGCAGAGCCTGCGCTTTGCCGGATTGCTGCGCGGATTGATTTTCTCCGGCGCGACGGATCGCGATGGTGCTTACGGTATGGCCTGGAGCGATGTACATCCGCCGCTCAAGGAACTGGCGCCTGACTCGGTGATGGATCAGGACCATGTGGCGGCGACGCTCGAGGCGGCTGGCAGCACCCTGCTTTACGACGGCGTCAAGGTCGCGGCGCGACCGCCGCAAACCACCATGAAGGATCGCCTCGCCTTGATCCGCGGCACGCTGGCAGCCCTTGATGTCGATCAAGTCTGATGGTTTCGACCGGTACCAGAGTTCCTGAGTGGCGCTTCATTCCAAGAGCTTCGGCCGATCTCTGCATAGGGACCCTGTTCGGTCGACCAAATGTGGAGCAGCGATATCACATACAGCGCGCCTCGCCCCGGACGGTCCGGGGGGGGGTATATGACTGGAACGCAAAGCAGAAAGCTGGAACTGAAGGAACCGAACGCTGGCGACATGACTTTCAGCGCCTCGTCCACGATGGCGCGGATCGGCCGCGGCGGATCGGCCGGAACCGGCGCCTCAAGGCTCACATAGCTGAATGGACCGTCGCTGCGTTCGTCCGAACCCCGCGTTGTCCTCTCGCCAGTTATCGCTTATGAGCCATGCCCCCAACATCCATCGCCCTCGTTTTCGTTCGCGACTCCGACAGCTTCACCCTGCGTTGAGTGAAATACTGTGCCGGCGTACTTCCCAGGGCCTTCTTGAACATCGTGATAAAGGCATTGACCGACTCATAGCCCAGCGAATCCGCGACGGTCTGCACCGCCGCCCCACTGGCCAAATCACGAAGCGCGACGACAAGGTGCAACTGCTGTCGCCAGCGTCCGAACGTCAGTCCTGTCTCCCGGATCATCAGACGAGCTAATGACCTCTCGCTCATCGCGACGCGCTTTGCCCATTCCCCCAATGTGCTCCGGTCGGACGGTTCGATTGTCAGGGCGTCGGCGATGGCCCGGATTTTCGGATTGTTGGAGATGGGCAGGTTGAAGTGTTGACGCGGCATCCCGGCCAGTTCGTCCAGCGTCACGCGTGCAAGCCGGGCTGCATGGCTGTCCGGAGGATAGTCCGAAACCTCTTCGGTCAGCCTGTTGACCAGTTCGCGCACCAGCGGAGAAATCGACAGGGTGCAACAGAGCTCGGGCAGGGATGCGGCTCCCGGCTCGACGAACAGGTAGCTGAGCCGGGCATTCGCGGTCGCCCTGACGCTGTGCGGCATGCCACCCGGAATCCAGACTCCGCAATCGGGCGGCACGATCCAGATCTCATCGTCCGCGGTGCAGGTGACGGCCCCATGCAGCGCCAGAATTAGTTGCCCCCGCCGATGCACATGCACCGGAACCTCCGCCTCGTATTCGGCGAAGTCGAGCAGGCGTGCGAGGGCAGGGTGGTCGTCGAGGTCGGGGTCGAAGACGGAAACGGCCGACCGTGACGCTGACAGGGGTTTGGGCATGATCGAGTTTGGCGTGATCTAGGGATTTTCCTGCAGGATACCTAATTTATCGGGTTGTGCAATGCGCCGATACTCTCGGGGCAGCGTGGTGCTCGCCTGCTGGATCGGCCTGGGCCTTCCCCTCTCGCTGGTCGGCCGCACCGCGCGCACCTGTGCCTTCGTCCTGTCCGGCCACCGCGTCTGCAACCGCCCTCGACGCGCTATGACCGGTCACGGGAGAGCGCGGTATCTTCCGCCGTCAAACACACAGGCCGCGCCAGAATATCCTCTCACGACCGCGCTTGCGGGGAGTCTTCGGACGAACCCCTTGAGGCGCACGCGCTAACCTCGGTCGGCACGCGACCCTTGCATGCCGGACGCGGATCGGCCTGTGAGGCCGGCAGCCGCGCGACTTGAAAGGATGCAAAACATGCTGAGGATGGATCGCTTATCCACGACGTTGGTCCGGCTGACCATGGACCGGCCGCCCGCCAACGCGCTTTCCCTCGATCTGATCCAGGCGCTGGCGGACGATCTCACCCGGCTCGGCGAAGAGGCCGAGGCGCCGGCCGTGATCCTGACCGGCGCCGGTGAGCGCTTCTTCAGTGCCGGCGGCGACATTCGCGAAATCACCGCCAGGGCGGAAATCGCCGTTCCGCGGATGCGGGCCTTCCACCGGTTGCTTGTCGCAGTCGAATGCTACCGCTGTCCGCTGCTGTGCGCCGTCAACGGCTATGCGGTGGGCGGGGCGCTGGAACTGGTTCTGTTTGCCGATCACGTCGTGGCGGGCGAGGGCGCGACGTTCGGCTTTCCCGAGATCAACCATGGACTGCTCCCTGCCGCGAAGGGCATGCGCCAAGCGATGAACCGCCTCGGGCGCCGGGCTGCCGAGCGTCTCCTCTATTCCGGCGAACTCGTTTCGGCGCGGGAGGCGCAGGCGATGGGCCTCGTCGATGAAGTCGTCGGTTTCCATGAGTTGCAGGACCGGACCCGTGTCGTCGCCGAAACGGCTCGCCTCAAGGACATGCACCTGTTCTCGGCGATCAAACGGACCTTCACCGATGCGCCGCGGATGACCGACGAGGAGCTTGAAGCGCGCACGCTCGGCGACATGCAGGATTACCTGAACCGCGGAGAGACGGCCGCGGCGCGTGAACAGTTCCTTCAACGCAAGACGAGGCAGCAGCATGGTTGACGGCGATCATCTCCGGCTTGAGTTCATGACCTCGTCCGAGGTCGCTCTCGCCATTGCGGGCGGCATCCGGACCATCGTCATCCCCTGCGGGGCGGTGGAGCAGCACGGACCGCACCTGGCCCTCAGCGTCGATGCCGACCACGCGGACCATCTCGGCATCCTGGTGACGAAGGGCGTGGGCGGTGCCTTGGTGGCGCCGACCATCAGGGTCGGTTGCTCGTCCCATCATATTGCATTTCCCGGCACGATCTCGTTGCAGGACAGCACCTTCGAAATGATCTGCCGGGATTACTGCACCAGCCTGGCGAGACACGGGTTCGAGCGCATTCTGATCTTCTCCGCCCATGTCGGCAATTCTCCCCCCTTGGCCAGGATGCTGCCACGCTTGCGGTCGTCGGTGCCCGCTTCCTGCCGCGTCTCCGCCTTCACCGATGCGAAGGCGTGGCTGGAACGGTGGCGCGATGCGGTGGAGGAGGCGGGCGGCGAGCCGATCAGGGTCGGCGGCCATGCCGATATCGCCGAAACCTCGCTGATGCTCGACATTCACCCTGGGCGGGTGCGCACGGAACGCTATGAGGCCGGAAGACTGGGGCTTCTTTCGCAAGGCGATTTGGAACTGATGTGGCGCGACGGGCTTGCGGCCGTCAGTGCCAACGGCATTCTCGGCGACCCCGCCGGATCCTCGGCAACCATCGGCAGGCACTGCATCGAACGCATTGCCTCGCTTCTTGTCGAGAGCTTTTCCCAGGACGAGCCGGCTTGACGCCGCGCTGGAAATGCTGCGCGGCAATCGAGCCGGTCGTTTCTATACAAAATAATGTTCCGACCTCACAGTCCGCATAAAAGATCTTCGGCAGCTTCTGCCGCCGGCTTCGTGACAAGCTTCCAATCACCGAAGAGGCATTCCAAACAAACCCGAGAGGGCATCCAAATGGCAGTCAAGTTCGGCTTCTGGTCCGAGCAGGAAACTCTGGTCGGCCAAAGCTATTCGCGCCGGCTTCATGAGCTTGTCGAGGAAGCGGTGTTCGCCGAGAAGATGGGGTTCGACCTTGTCAGCCTGTCCGAGCAGCATGTCGCCTTGGGCGGGATCTCCAGTTCGGCCCCCGAAGTCGTGTATGGCTACCTCGCGGCGGTCACGTCCCGCATCCGGTTGAGGCCGGCGGTCTCGCTGATGCCCAAGAAGATCAACCACGCTCTCCGCACGGCGGAACGGGCCGCCGTCACCGACATCCTGTCCAACGGCCGCATGGAGCTGTATTGCGGCCGTGCGAACACCACCATCGCCATGCGCGCCTTCAACGTGGAGCCGGCGGAAACCCTCGAGCAGATGGAGGAGGGGATCGCGCTGATCCGCGAAGCCTTCAGCAAGGAGATCTTCACCTTCGAGGGCAAGCATTATCAGGTTCCGCCGCGCATGCTGGTGCCGAAGCCGATCCAGAAGCCCTATCCGCTGATGGGCATCGCGGCGACCAGCGAGCGCAGCCATGTCTGGGCGGCCCGCCAGGGGCTGGCGGTCCTCAGCCACACGCTCTATCAAGGCTGGGACGCCCAGGCGAAGATGGTCGAAGCCTACCGGTCGAACTGGCAGCGGGATCCGAACGGCCCGCTCGACCGTCCGCGCCTCGGCATGCCGGTGTTCCTCGGGATCGCCGAAACCGATCAGGCGGCGAAGGACATCTATGCCGAGCCGCTGATGCAGTACGCCCGCATCTCGACCGATGCCTATCCGCGGCTGGCGAAGATCGCCGACGACTACGCCTATATGGGGGAAGGGCTGGAAGCGCTCCAGCGCGCGGCCACCGACTGGGATTATCTCCTGAACGACTCCGCCAGCCTGGTTTGCGGCAGCCCGGACACGGTCATCCGCCAGCTAGAACGCTTCATCGAAACCGGCGCCGAAGAAATCCTGTTCCACATCGACTCGGTTTCGCACGCCGAGATCATGAAGGCGATCGAACTGGTTGGACGCTACGTCATCCCGCATTTCAACGACCGCAGCAATGTGGTGCGTCCGACCGACGAGATCCTCGACCAGATCCGCAGGATGCGGAAGGTGAACGCTTCGGCCTGATCCCCTGTCGACCGATCTGAAGAGAGCCTCACATGACCGACAAGACCTATAGGGGCCTGCTCGTCGAGAAGCGCGCGAGCGGCGTGGCGATCGTAACCCTGAACCGGCCCGAAATCCTCAATGCCATCGACTGGCCGATGCATGCCGCGCTGGAAGAGCTGTTCGCGGACCTCGACAGCGACCGGACGGTCAAGGCCGTCGTCCTGACCGGTGCGGGTCGCGGCTTTTGCTCCGGCGGCGATCAGAATGCGCTCGATGACGATCTGGGGCCGATTTCGCCCACCCGTTCGGGGCGTCATCTCATCCGCAACATGCTCGAACTGGAATGCCCGCTGATCGCCGCGGTGAATGGCGTCGCCGTCGGGCTGGGAGCCACGCTCGCCCTGTTCTGCGACGTCGTCTTCGCGCAGCCCGGCGCCCGCTTCGCCGACACGCATGTGACGGCCGGCGTCGTCGCCGGGGATGGCGGTGCGGTGATCTGGCCGCTCCTTCTGGGGCCTGTCCGGGCGAAGCATTATCTGATGACCGGGGACTTCATTTCGGCAGAGGACGCGGCGGCGGCCGGCATGATCAACAAGGTCGTGCCGGAAGGAACCGTCGTCGAGCATGCGGTCCGCTACGCCGAGATGCTCGCCTCCGGCCCCCGCGACGCCATCGTCTGGACCAAATACGCCGTCAACAAGCTGATCAAGGAGCAGGTGCACCTGAATCTCGACACGGCCATGGCTCACGAGATGCTCACCTTCCACAGCCCGGAGCGCCGGGAGGCCGTCGCCGCCTTCCGCGAGAAGCGCAAGCGCTTTGCAGAAGGCGGCAATTGAGATGGGCGGGCCGCATTCCTTCTTCCCGCCCGTCCCGTCCTCGATTGCCGCATCCTCCATCGACCCTCCACCGACCACGTATGAAGACGGGACGCTGCCGTCGCTGTTGCGCGACCGCCGGGACGGCGGGGGCGAAGCCGTAGCGTTCTTCCAGAAGCGTGCCGGCACGTGGCACGCCACGACCTGGAGTGAATTCGCCAGGGACGTCACAGAGCTTTCGCGTGCCCTCCTCGATCACGGTCTGGAGAAGGGGGACCACGTCGCCATCATGGGGGACATCTCGCAGGACTGGGTGGTTGCCTACATGGCGACGGTCTGTTCCGGCGGCGTGGCGGTCGGGATCTATTTCACCTCTTCGACGGAGGAGGTGGAGTATTTCCTGGAGGACTCCGGGAGCAAGTTCGCTTTCGTCGCCGGCGAGAAGGAACTCGCCACCCTTCTCCGCAGCCGGCAGGCGGAGACGCTGAAGAAGATCGTGGTCTTCGATCCGGCGGTTCCGTCATCGAAGAACGTCGTGTCGCTGCCGCGGTTCTCCGCCTCGTCGTCGGACTGTGCGTCGTTGCTGGACGAGCAGGCCGGCAATGCGCGTCCGGAGGACAATGCCAGCATCGTCTACACCTCCGGCACGACCGGCAACCCCAAGGGCGCGATCCTCACCCATCGGTCGCTGATCGAGGGGCTGTTGACCATCCGGAGCTTTTGCCCGGCACTTTTCCGCGAACCCCAGCGGGTGGTCGTCCATCTTCCCCTCTCCCATGTCGTGGGGCTCGGTCAGGGGATCGTTCTTCCTCTCATCAGCGAGGTCACGCCCTACTTCGGTGAGACCGGAGCGGACTTCGCGACGACCATCCGGGATGTGAGGCCGACCTATTGGATGGCGCCGCCGCGCTTCTATCAACGCTACGCCGCCGAACTGGTCAGCAGGATCAATGCGTCGGATTCGATACGGAAAAGATCCTATCGTTTCGCGATGTCGATCGCCCAGAAGGCGCTGGCAGATCGGCAGGCCGACGGTCCGGACGATCCGTTTCTCCAGGCGCTTTTCGCAACCTGCCGCGATCAGGTCTTCCTGCCGCTCCTGGCGGAGATCGGGCTCGATCAGCTCAGATACCCTTACACCGCCTCCGCGCCGATGCCACCCGACGTCGTGAAGCTGTGGCAGACCTGGGGGGTGAACCTCAAGGAGGTCTACGGGCAGACCGAACTGGTCGGAGCGAACACCGGGCAGATGCGGGACTGGTCGAAGCCCGGCACGATCGGCGTTCCGATTGCCGATCCGCGCTGGAAGACCAGGGTTGCCGGCGACGGCGAAATGCTGGTGACCGGACCCGGCCTGTTCACGGGCTATCTGAACAAGCCTGACGACACGCTGGACGCTCTGCGCGACGGATGGCTCCACACCGGCGACATCGTCGAGGTCCGGCCCGATGGCCAGCTGGCGATCATCGACCGAAAGAAGGAGATCATCAACACCTCCGGCGGCAAGTCGATCAGTCCGGCACAGATCGAGAACGAACTGCGTCGAAGCCCATACATCTCGGAAGCCGCGGTTTGCGGCGACGGACGGAAGTACCTCGTGGCGCTGATCGAGGTCGACCGCATCGCGACGACCGACTGGGTGAAGGCGCGCAACGAAACGGTCATCGACTACGCGGATTTCTGCTCGTCGGAAGCCGTCATCCACCTGATCGAGGGGGAGGTCGCCAAGGCGAACCAGAGGCTGGCGCCGGTCGAACAGATAAAATCGTTCCGGATCCTTCCCGAAGAGCTGTCGGCTGAAACTGGCGTCATGACGGCAACCAGGAAGAAGCGGCGCAAGGTGCTGAACCAGCGTTACGCGGCGCTGATCAATTCACTCTACGACGATTCCGAGGATTCGCTGATCCGTCAGGCGCTGTCGAACATGTGACGCGGTGATCGAAGGAATGTCATGACGATGCTCTCCTGCACCCCACGCCATCCATGCCTGTCCTCGACGATTGAGATCATCGACGAGGCGCGCAACGGTCGAATGTTCATCCTCGTCGACGACGAGGATCGGGAGAACGAGGGCGATCTCGTGATCCCGGCGCAGATGGCGACGCCCGAGGCGATCAACTTCATGGCGTCGCATGGCAGGGGCCTCATCTGTCTGGCGCTCGGCAAGGAGCGGGTCGACCAGCTCGGCCTTAAATTGATGAGCGCGGAAAACGGCACCCGCCATGGGACGGCCTTCACCGTTTCCATCGAGGCGCGCGAAGGGGTTTCCACCGGCATCTCCGCGGCGGACCGCGCGCGGACGGTGGCGGTGGCAATCGACGCGGCCAGGGGCCCGGACCAGATCGTCTCGCCGGGCCACATCTTTCCCCTTGTCTCCCGGCCCGGTGGCGTGCTGGTCCGCGCAGGCCATACCGAGGCGGCGGTGGACGTCGCGCGCCTTGCCGGCCTCAATCCGTCGGGCGTGATCTGCGAGATCATGAAGGAGGACGGGACGATGGCCCGTCTCGACGACCTGGTCGCCTTCGCCCAGCGTCACGCGCTCAAGATCGGCACGATCCGCGACCTCATCGCCTTCCGCCGCCGCCACGATCACGACGTCGAGCGGGTCGTCACCACGAAATTCGACAGCCGATGGGGCGGGGATTGGAGCGCCATCACCTTCCGCATCAAGGCGATCGGGACGGAGGCGATCGCCCTGGTGAAGGGCGTGATCGACGAGAGGCCGACGCTGGTGCGCATGCACGCGCTGGACATCCTGTCGGACGTGCTCGGCCAGGCCGGCGGGCGCGGCGATATCGTCGCACGGTCCATGCAGGAGATCGCGGCTGAAGGGAGGGGCGTGATCGTGCTGTTCAACCGCGATATGCCGATCTCGCAGCTTCTTCGGGTGAAGGCGGGCGAACCGCTCGTCGACAAGGCCGAACTGCGCAACTACGGCGTCGGCGCCCAGGTTCTCGCGGAGCTCGGCATTCACGACATGATCCTCCTGTCCAACTCGCAGCATGTCCCGGTGGCACTCAGGGGCTACGGCCTGAACATCGTGGAGCACCGGCCGCTGCCGGCCGCCCCAGCCGCCCCGTAGCGGAGCGTCCCGCGGATTGCGGCCTCGACCGCGGTCAAACCCAGATGCCGGACGACCGGTCCCGCGGTGCCGACCAGGGCCGGCGCCCTGTCATTCCACTGCCTTGCGTGAGGTTCGCCATGTCAGGACAAGATGTCGCTGTTCCAAACTATGTCGAGACGGGGGCCTTCAAGAGTGCGTTGCGGGCCGTTGTGGGGTCGGTCTCGATCGTGGCGTCGGGCCAGGGTCCCGACAGGCGCGGCCTGACCGTCACCGCCGCGGTTTCCCTGTGCGTCGATCCGCCGATGGTTCTTGCCTGCATCAACCGCGGCGCCGAGGCCCATGACGTCATTCTCGGGACCGGCGCCTTCTCCTGGAACGTCCTTTCGGCCGATCAAGTCCAACTGGCGGAACGCTTCGCGGCGATCGACGGCACCAAGGGCGCCTCCCGTTTTTCCGCCGCTGAATGGGGCGGGATGGCCACCGGCGTTCCGGTCCTTCTTCAATCCGTTTGCAGCTTCGATTGCAGACTACAGGACACAGTGGAAGTCGCCACCCATACGATCATGATCGGCGCCGTTGTTGCCCAGCACCACAATCAGGAAAAGAGTCCATTGATTTACTCTTCTGGCCAGTTCGGATGCATCGAACATTTTGAATCTGAAAAATAACACGGAGTCTCCGAGTTCCTGCCATTGTATCATCATGGGCGCTTAGAGCGGAAATCCAGGCTGTCTTTGAGCGCCGTCACGCCGGTGATGTCCTTCTGCCCCGAAAGCGCCTGCTGCTTCCGCAGGCTGGACCGGCGTCGTCAGTCGGCATGCCGAGCCACACACCGGCGGCAAGGTGAGTCCCCACCTCCCCGGCACCTCCCCGACACCGCGTTCCGACCGAAACCGACCCGGCACCACCCTGGGCTTGGTCTTTCTGGAGACAGCCGTATGATCGAAGACGCAATGACGACGGCGTCGGTGCCGCAACCGCGACCGAAGCCGATGGCCATGTCGATCCGGTATCGACGCTACGCCTTGACCATGCTGTTCCTCGTTTACATGCTGAACTTCGTCGACCGTCAGATCGTCAATATCCTGGCGGAACCGATCAAGCGCGAACTCGGTCTCGCGGACTGGCAGTTGGGGTCGTTGACCGGGCTTTCCTTCGCCATTTTCTACGCGACGCTGGCCCTTCCGATCGCGCGGTGGGCAGAGCGTTCGGACCGGGTCAGGATCGTCGCCTTGTCGGCGATCACCTGGAGCCTGTTCACGGCGGTCTGTGGCGTGGCCCAGAACTTCACCCAGCTTTTCCTCGCCAGGGTCGGTGTCGGCGCCGGCGAGGCCGGCTGCACGCCGGCATCGCAATCCCTGATCAGCGATTACACGACAAGAGAGACGCGGGCGTCGGCGCTGGCCTTCTTCTCCATGGGGATTCCCGCCGGCTCCCTGGTCGGGATGGTGGTCGGTGGCCTGATCGCGGACAGTCTCGGCTGGCGCGCCTCCTTCGCGCTGGTCGGGGTGCCCGGCATCATCCTTGGGCTGCTGGCCTACTTCACTCTGCCCGAGCCGCGGAAGTCCTCCTTCGCGGCCAGCGAGGCGCAAAGCGCGCCTGCCTTGAGGGAGGCACTGGGCGAACTCGGCAGGAACCGAACCTATATCTGGCTCACGGTCGCGATGGCGGCCATGAGTTTCGGGATCTACAGCAATCTTGCCTTCCAAAGCTCCCATTTCCTGCGCAATCACACGGAAGGGTTGGGCGCGCTGGCGGTCAGGCTGAACAATCTCACCGGAATCCAGTTGGGGCCAACGGGCTTCCTCGGCACGGTGCTGGGCCTGATCGTCGGCATCTGCGGAGCGGCGGGCACATGGCTGGGCGGCTGGTCGACGGATCGGGCGGTCATGCGCAGCAACCTGACCGCCTATGCGACGATCCCGGCGGCGGCGGCCCTGTGCATGCCGTTCGCGCTCTTCGCGACTTACACCACCTCGAACACCGTGGCTGCGCTTTGCCTGATGGGGTTGCCGATGATGCTGCAGTCCATCTACTACGGCCCCATCTTCGCCGCGGTGCAAAGCCTGGTGCGCCCGAGGACCAGGGCAACGGCCACCGCTCTCTTCCTGTTCTTTGCCAATCTGATCGGGCTCGGCCTCGGACCGCTGTCGGTCGGCCTGACCAGCGATCATCTCGCACGGTCGATGGGGTCCGGTGACGCCATCCGCTGGGCGCTGATCAGCACGTCGCTCGTCTATCTCCTGGCGGCGGCGGCCTTCATGGTGGCGCGAAGGACCATCAGGCGGGACATCGTTAGCTGACAGGGGAGCCCCGGCCGCAGGCATCCGCGCGGTGACCGCAGGGCCGGCCCCCGAACACACCGACGGCTCCTGATCCCGGCAGGCGGGATCAGGAGCCGTCGGCATGAGGCGGGTGTTGCGCCTGTTCGGCCGATGGCGAGACCCCGGACAATATCCCAAGGACAACATCCGGGCCGAAGCGATGCGGCGTCAGGTCGTCGTGCCTTCCGCCCGATCCTGCAGGTAACGGCGCGGTGGTTGTCCCATGTGCTTCCTGAACATCGCGGTGAACGCACTTGGAGAGTCGTACCCCAGTTCCTGGGAGATCGCTTGAACTGTCGCACCCATCGACAGCCGTTGGACGGCGATCACGATATGGAGTTGCTGGCGCCACCGGCCGAACGACATTCCCGTATGCTTGAGGATGAGCCGGGCCAAGGTCCGCTCGCTCATGGCGACCGCCGCCGCCCATTCCCGGATGGTCCTGCGGTCGTCCGGCGCCTCCAGCAACTGAGCGGCGATGCGCTGTATCCTCGGATGGCTGGAAACCGGAAAGTGAAGCGGCTCCGCCTTCATCTGTGCGAGTTCGTCCAGAATCACCTGGGCCAGACGGCTCGTCGGACCCTCCAAAGGGTAGAGCGGCGGCAGGTTGGCGAGGTGGAAGATCATCTCGCGCAACATCGGGCTGATCGAGAAGGTCGCGCAGGAATCCGGCAGCGGTGACAGTCCCGGATTGATGAAAACGCAGTATGACCGGCCCCTGTCCGACATGGAGACACTGTGGGGAATCCCCCCCGGGATCCAGACCGCCCCATTGGACGGGACGATCCGAAGTCCATCGAGCGTCCGGCACATGACCGAGCCTTCCGCCGCCACCACCAGTTGACCCTTCCTGTGCCGGTGGATGGGCAGTTCGTCGTCATCCACATTGCGTTGGACAAGAAATGAGACCAGCGGCCGGGCGAATTCGTCGGGATCGAGCGTGGTGAAGCTGACGCGCAGGCCGGTGGGGTCCCATAGCATCGAGCCGGCCTCATCGGCAACAGGAGCTTCCGGCCACTTCACACCACTCCGCGCGGTCTTCGGCAATGTTGCGGCCTCCGGCATCTCGAAGCGGACCTCAGTCCGATTTTGACAGTTTCGCGACATAAAATGGCAATCCCATAGATTCTGCCATTGGATGGCCTCGGATACACTCTGCTTTGTGTACATTCGAATGGCAGAAGGGAACGCGTGCTGCACTCAAATAGGTTTGTTCCGCGGAATTTCCTGCCGTTCTTCGCTTCGGTTCCAAGCCAAGCCGCCAAGAATACAACAGGGAGTCATCATGATGAACACGCTGACGCTCGACCGAACGGACATCAAGATCCTGAAAGAGTTGCAGAAGGACGCAAATCTGACGAACGTAGAACTTGCCGGCAGAATCAATCTGTCTCCCTCACCCTGTCTCACGCGGGTGAAGAAGCTGGAGCAGACCGGCATCATCGATCGACGGGTCACCCTTCTGAATCCCAAGGCGATGGGGCTGGAAATCAATGCCTATATCCAGGTCAAGCTCGACAAACAGCCGCAACCGGCCCTGGAAAATTTCCGGGACGCCGTCGAACGCATTCCCGAGGTGATGGAATGCAATTGGATGACGGGCGACTGCGATTTCCTGCTGCGCGTGGTCGTCCGGGACGTGGAGGAACTCGAACATCTGATCGCAAGCAAACTATCGAAAATAGAGTTTGTCGCCACGATCCGATCTAATCTGGTCCTGAAACAGATAACCTATAAGACGGAATTGCCCATCAGCACATCGCAGACGATAGTCGTTCGATATTGATGGCCATCCCCTGCAAGGCGGTTATTGCGGATGTCAGGGGGCCGCGTTGGGGGCTTATTCACAGTCGGTCGGCAAAAAAGCCGGCGGTCATCGTGGATGGCCGCCGGTTCACGCCTGCAAGTCCGCCGGAACAGGGGGCTCCCCCTAGGCCGAGCCGCGGCTACGGGCATCTCCTGCGAAGGCCAGGACCGCGATGATCACCACGCCCTGGATGATCTCCTGGGTTCCTCCCGGCAGCCCGGCGATCTGCATGGTGGTGACGATCAGGACCAGCAGGACGGAGCCGAACAAGGTGCCGGCGGCGGTGGCGCTGCCGCCGAAGATCAGGGTTCCGCCCAACACGACCGCCCCGACCGATTGGAGAAGGAACGGACTGCCCATGTCGAGGAAGGCGCCCCCCGCCCTTGCCGACAGCAGGGTACCGGTGAGGGCGGCGATCATGGCGCTGGCGACGAACGTGGTGGTGACCACCCGGCCGACCGGGATGCCGGCGAAGGCGGCGGCACGCTGGTTCTGCCCGACGGCGGACAGCACGCGGCCGAACACCGTCCATTTCAACATGAGGGCGCAGAGCCCGGTGGCGAGCAGCGCCACGATCACGATCACCGGGACGGAGGCCACCCGCCCGCTGGTGAGCCAGGTCAGGATCGGGCTGATCTGGAAGCCGGACGCCGACCGGTTGGCCAGCATGGTGGCAGTGGCAAGCACATAGCCGGTCGCCAGCGTCGCGATCATCGCGGGAATGCGCAGCACCAGGACGAGCAGGGCGTTGAGCAGCCCGACCGCAAGCCCGGTGCCCAGCACCGCGAGCAGGCCGAGCGGCAGCATCTGGTCCGATCCGCCGACGATGTTCACCGACAGGAAGGCCGACAGGGTGATGACGCTGGGGATCGAAAGATCGATGTTGCCGCGCCCCGTGGTGACGACCAGCATCTGGCCCAGGGCCGGGAACAGCAGGAAGGCCGCGGTCGTCATCACCCCCGACAGGCTCTGAACGCTGAAGCGGGCGGTCAGGATGCCGAGGACCAGCCACAGGATCAGGATGCCCAGGAGCGACCATGCCCACGGGCGCTTGTCGGTCCAGGTCAGAAGCGTCCTCATGCCTCGGTCTCCTTGCGGTCGATCATCGTGCGCAGAGCCAGGATGCCGATCAGCAGCAGGCCCTGGACCGCGGCGTTGTAGTCGGTGCTGATGTCGAGGAAGCTCAGCAGCGAGCCGATGAGAGAGAGGGTCACCGCTCCCGCCACCACGCCGGCCGGGGCGGTGACGCCGCCGACCAGCCGGCAGCCGCCGATCACGACGGCGGCGATGCTGAGAAGGGTGAAGCTGCTGCCGGCGTTGATGTCGCTGGCGGTGGTGATGGCGGTCATCGACAGGCCGGCGGCGGTCGCGAACAAGCCGGCGACGAGATAGCGCAGGACGCTGTGGCGCAGCGGCGACCATCCGGCCTGGACCAGGGCATGGCCGTTGTTGCCGAAGGCGCGCAGGACGACGCCCAGCCGCGAACGGTCGACCAGCAGCCCGCACAGCCCGGCCAGCACGACCATCACCGCCGCGGTCGGCAGGCCGGGGAGCTGCCAGCCGAAGGCGGCGGCGAGCCAGTCGGGGCTGGAGCCGCCCGGCGCGGCCTGCAGGGTGAAGCCGCAGCCGAGCCAGATGAAGGAGGCGCCCAGCGTCACGACGATGGCGGGAATCCGCCGGCGCTCGATGACGGCGCCGAGCAGGGAATAGCCGGCCAGCACGGCGGCCAGCAGCGCGGCACCCAGGGCGGGCTGTTCGACCAGGATGGTGGCGCTGATGACGTTCACCAGCCCCGCATAGGCGCCGATGCCGAGATCCACCTGGCTGCCGCCGACGATGACCATCTGCGCGAGCGCGATCAGCACCAGCGGCACCGCCGAGCTGAGCAGCAGGTCCACGCCGAACAGGCTGGCCGCCGACGGGTTCAGCCAGCCCAGTGCGCCGGCGACCAGCGCGAGGCTCGCCAGCGGCATCAAGGACACCAGACCCGCCGTCCAGTTCGACGCCTCGGGCTTGGCTGCAATCGGTCCGGCAGCGGCGGGAGCCGGGGCGGACCGGCCGGACGCCTCGCTCTGGAAGGCGCTGCCGACGATGCTGTCCTCGGAGATGTCCTCGCCTTCCAGATCGCGCACGATGGCGCCGTTCTGGAAAACGAGCACCCGGTCGCATTCCAGCAGCTCGACATCCTCGGTGCTGAGCCAGACGACCAGCCGGCCGGCATCGGCGGCCTCGCGGATCACCCGGTAGAAATCGTGCTTGGCCCCGATGTCCACGCCGCGCATGGGATCGTCGAGCAGCACGATGTCGAAGCCGGGCAGCAGGGCACGCGCGACCAGCGCCTTCTGCTGGTTGCCGCCGCTGAGATCGAGCAGGCGGGAGGGCAGGCGCTCCGGTGCCAGCCGCAACTGGCCGGCCCACCGCTCCGCCGCCTCGCGTTCGGCGCCGGGCGACAGCAGCGCGGTGAAGCGGCGGCGCGCCACCTCGGCGATGGTCATGTTCCGCAGCACGTCCCACAGCGCGAAGACGCCCTCGCGCTGGCGGTCGCCCGAAACGAAGCCCGCCTGGGCGGTGCAGGTGAGGTCAGGATCGCGCCCGCCGGCCGCACAGGCGCGGATGCGGTGGAGCAGCTCCTTCTGGCCGGCGCCCTCCAGGCCGGCGAGCCCGAGAACCGTCCCGGCCGCGACATCGATGGAGCGGCCGAGCGGGGCGGTCGCCTGCCCGCCGATCCGCAGCAGGGGAACCGCGTCCTGCCGGGCGCTGCCGTCCGGGACGCCTCCGGTCCGGCGGCCGCGCCGTTCGCCGTCGCCGCCCATCAGTTCGACCAGGGCGTGGATGGTGAAGCCGGCGGCCGGCCCCTCGCGCACGACCCGGCCGTTGCGCATCACCACCACGCTGGCGACGACGTCCAGCACCTCGCGCAACTTGTGGCTGATGAAGATGAAGGACACCCCGTCGCGCGCGCGGCGGCGGATGAAGGCGTGGAGCTGCGCGCCGCGTTCGCTGTCGAGGGAGGAGGTCGGCTCGTCGAGGATCAGCAGGCGCAGGGCCGGGTCGCTGGCGGCCCGCGCGATCTCGACCATCTGGCGCTGTCCCAGCGTCAGGTCGCCGACCACCGCGTCGGGGGCGATGCCGCTGTTGGGAAAGACCGCTTCGATGCCCCGGCGCGCCAGCGCGCGGTAGCGCGGGCGCCACACCGGCGACCGCCCGCCATGGTCCGGCGATTCGAGGAAGAAGTTCTCGGCGACCGTCAGGTTGGTGCAGAGCGACAGTTCCTGGTGGACGATGCGGATGCCGCGGGCCCGCGCCTCGCGCGGGCTGTGGCTGCCGAACTCCACCGGTGTGCCGGCAATGGCGAGGGTTCCCTCGTCCGGCTGGGTGACGCCGCATAGGATGCGCATCAGCGTGCTTTTGCCGGCGCCGTTGGCGCCGACCAGCCCGAGGACCTCGCCGGGGTGGATCGACAGGTGGATGCCGTCGTTGACGCGGCTCGGGCCATAGGATTTCGAGATCCCGTCGAGGACGACGACCGGCCCGGAGCGTCCGGGCAGCGTGTCGCCGTCCGCCGGGACAGGGGCGTGGAGGTGGCGGTCCTTGGAAAGGGCGGAACTCATGGCGCGATCGGCCTCTCGTCGGTGAAGGCAAAAACGGGCCGGCTGCGTGCCGGCCCGACGGCTGTCCCCGCGGGAGCGGCCGATTTTACTTGGCCTGCGCCTGGGTCTGGTCACCGGGGCCGAGCAGGGTCTTCTTCACCCAGTCCTGGCTGTAGGTGGGGCTGACGATGGTGCCGGACGGGATCGACCGGAAATCGTTCAGGTTGGTCTCGTCGACCACCGTGACCGGCATGGTCAGCGCCTTCGCCGGCTTGGCGCCCTTGGCGATCTCGTAGGCGAGCCAGAAGGCGGCGCTGCCGATGCCCGGAGCCGAGTTCATCGAGATGGTCGAGTAGCCGGACTTCTCCTTCTGGGTCGCCCACCACTGGATGAAGTTGGAGCTGCCGCCGCCGCTGATGATCGGCGGCTTCTTCTCATAGTCGCCGCCATACTGCTCGAAGGCCTGGGCGATGCCGAAATCGTCGCCGCCGCCCTGGCCGATCACCGCATCCACCTTGGGAAGGCTCGGCAGGACGTTGGCGACGGCGGACTGCGCGGTCGCGGTCGTGGCCTGGCCATAGACGGTGGCGACGACCTTGATGTCGGGGAAGTTCTTCAGCGCCTCCATCTGGCCGCCGTACATCTCGTTGTCGGGCGCCGATCCCTTGACGCCGCGGACGATGATGACGTTGCCGCGGCCGTTCAGGCGCTTGGCGATCTCGGTCGCCATGTCGGCCTGATACTTCCGGAAATCGAAGCCCAGCGTGTAGGCGCAGGGTGCCGACACCAGGGAATCGAAGGCAACGACGGTGATGCCGGCCTTGCAGGCCTTCTGGATGACGCCGTTCAGCGCGGTTTCGGACGCGGCGTCGATGGCGATCACATCGACCTTGCGCAGGATCAGATCGCCCATCTGGCTCATCTGCTGGTTGGTCGAGCCGTCGCCGTTGGCGACGATGAAGTCGGCGATCTTGCCCTCCTGCTTGGCCTGCGTGGCCGCGGCTTCGAAGGACTCCACCATCTGCCGGCGCCAGGTGTTGCCGTAATAGGAGTTCGACAGCGCGATTACCGGTTTGTCGGAGGCGGCCAGCGCCTCCGGCATGGCGGAGAGCAGCGCGCCGGCCAGGGAGGCCGCCGCCACCGGCAGCGCGACCATCAGCCGGGAGGTGAGCGGCGGGGTGAGGCCAGGCCGCGAGGCGGTCCCAGTCAGTCGGCGTTCCATCATCAACTCCTCCCGGTGTTTTTGCAGTGGGTTCGCATGAAACCTGGCAGCCACGCACCCGTTCGGGTGGCTCCGCAACCTGCCATCACAACGGGTTGTGGAAGGCGGATCGCGAACGGCGCGCCTGCCGGACAGGCTCCGGCAGCGGCTGGATACGGCACGATCATCATACCAGTTATCGTCCGTGTGCAAGATCATTTTTAAAAAAGATTGTGTTGCCTCCAACTGGCATACTGGTATGATGAGTATATCGGAGCCGCATGAAGCCCATGCCCTGCCTGCCGCGGCAAGTCCGAAGAATCCCTAAAGACAGGTGAGACGCACGATGTCTGCGCATCGCATCACCGCGACCTATCGGATCGAGACCGCTTATCCCCTGATGGAGGCGATCGAGACCATGGCCGGCGAGCAATCGACCGGGACCTTCATCCGCCTTCCCGGTGAAACCGACGCCATGCGCGACGCCTATGGCGCGCACATCGAACGGGTGACCGAGCTGGAACCGGTCGGCACGCCGTCGCTGCCGGGCGCCGGAGTGCCGCGCGCCGGGGCGGCGGGCGGCGGCGACCCGCTGTGGCGCCGGGCCGAAGTGGTGCTGTCATGGTCGCTGGAGAATTGCGGCCCGTCCCTGCCGAACCTGCTGGCGACCGTTGCCGGCAACCTGTTCGAGCTGCGCCCCTTCAGCGGTCTGCGCATCCTCGACATCACCATGCCCGAGGCGTTCGCCGCCGCCTATCCCGGGCCGCGTTTCGGCATCGCCGGCACCCGCCGGCTGGCCGGGGTGGAGCATGGCCCGCTGATCGGCACCATCATCAAGCCGAGCGTCGGGCTGGGCCCGCAGGACACCGCCGAGGCGGCCCGGACGCTGTGCGCGGCCGGAATCGACTTCATCAAGGATGACGAGCTGCAGGCCGACGGCCCGCACTGTCCCTTCGACGAGCGGGCCCGCGCGGTGATGCGGGTGGTGAACGAACAGGCCGACCGCACCGGCAGGAAGGTGATGTACGCCTTCAACATCACCGGCGACCTCGACCAGATGCGGCGCCGCCACGACCTCGTGCTGTCGCTCGGCGGCACCTGCGTGATGGCGAGCCTGAATTCGGTCGGCCTTGCCGGGATGATCGAGCTCGGCCGCTTCAGCCAGCTTCCCATCCATGCCCACCGCAACGGCTGGGGCTACCTGTCGCGGGAACCGTCGCTCGGCTGGTCCTATGTGGCGTGGCAGAAGATCTGGCGGCTGGCCGGTGCCGACCACATGCATGTCAACGGGCTGCGCAACAAGTTCTGCGAGCCGGACGACAGCGTCATTGCGTCGGCCCGCAGTTGCCTGACCCCGATGTTCGACAGCAAGCCCTGCACCGTCATGCCGGTCTTCTCCTCCGGCCAGTCGGCCCGTCAGGCGCCGGACACCTACGCGGCGCTGGGAAGCGCCGACCTGATCTACGCCGCCGGCGGCGGGATCATGGGCCATCCCGACGGCCCGGCGGCCGGCGTCGCCAGCCTGCGCGAGTCCTGGGACGCGGCGCTGGCCGGCATCCCGCTCGCCGAGCATGCGAAGACCCGCCCGGCGCTCGCCAAGGCCATCGAGGCCTACGCATGAGCGCGCCCTCCCTGGCATTATTACCGCCGCTGCCCGACGGGCTGCTGCTGAGCTATTACGGCGACGACTATACCGGCTCGGCCGCGGTGATGGAGGTGATGAGCTTCGCCGGTCTGCCGACCGTTCTGTTCCTCGACGTGCCGACGCCGGAGCGTCTGGCCCGCTTCGCCGGATACCGGGCGGTCGGCATCGCCGGGGTGGCGCGGTCGCAAGCGCCGGAGTGGATGGAGGCCAACCTTCCACCGGTGTTCCGGGCGATGGCGGCGGTGGGCGCGCCGCTCGCCCACTACAAGATCTGCTCGACCCTCGATTCGGCTCCCCATATCGGGTCGATCGGCAAGGCGGCGGAGCTGGCGGCGCCGATCCTCGGTGAGGGCGGTGGAGGCTGGATTCCGCTGGTGGCGGCGGCCCCGGCCATCGCCCGCTATCAGGCGTTCGGCAACCTCTTCGCGGTCGCGGCCGACGGCGTCCGCCATCGGCTCGACCGGCATCCCAGCATGGCGCGCCATCCGGTGACTCCGATGGACGAGGCGGACGTGCGGCTGCACATCGGCCGGCAGACCCGGTTGCCGCTGGGGCTGGTCGATCTGGTCGCCATGAAGACCGGCGCCGCCGATGCGGCCCTCGCAGCCGAACGGGCGCGTGGAGCGTCCATCGTGGCGCTCGACGTCGTCGATGCCGAAACCCTGCGCGAGGCCGGCCGGCTGATCTGGGAAGGGCGCGGCGAACGGCTGTTCGCCCTCGGCTCGCAGGGGATCGAATATGCGCTGGTCGCCCATTGGCAGGCTGCCGGCCTGATCGATCCGCCGACGGAACCCTTTCGCGCGCCGTCCGCGGAGCGGATCGCCTGCGTCTCCGGCTCCTGCGCGCCGGTCACCGCCGGGCAGATCGCGTTCGCCGGCGACAACGGCTTTGCACCCCTGCGCATCGACGCCGCCCGTGCCGTCGACGAGGCGGAGTGGGAGCGGGAGCTGGGACGCGCCGCCGATGCCGCGCTGGCGGCGGCCGGGCAGGGGCGCGACCCGCTGGTCTTCTCCGCCATGGGGCCGGACGACCCCGCCGTCGCCGGCCTGCGCGAGGCCATCGCCTCGAACGGACTGGCGGCGGACGACGTCAACGACCGGATCGGCGCCGGACTGGGCCGCCTGCTCTCCCGGGTGTTGCGGACCTCCGGACTGACGCGCGGCGTCATCGCCGGCGGCGACACCTCCGGCCATGCGGCCATGCAGCTCGGCATCCACGCCCTGACGGCGCTGGCGCCGATCGCGCCGGGGGCGCCGCTGTGCCGGGCGCATTCCGACGAGCCGGCCCATGACGGGCTGGAGATCGCATTGAAGGGCGGCCAGATGGGCGCGCCCGACTATTTCGCCGCGGTCAAGCGCGGCGCTGCCACTCACTGAGCGTTTCCAGAAGGATCGAAGACAGATGACCAAGATTGCTCTGCTCGGCGCCGGCGGTAAGATGGGCGTCCGGCTGGCCACCAACCTCCACGGCTCGCGCTTCACCGTCGACCATGTGGAAATCTCCGACGAGGGCCGGGTCCGGCTCAAGTCGGCCATCGGCGCCGAGTGCGTCGACCGCGAGCAGGCGCTGGCCAACGCCGACGTCGTGCTGATGGCGGTGCCCGACCGCCTGATCGGCAAGATCGCCCATTCCTTCATCGACCGGGTGCGGCCCGGCACCGCCATCATCATGCTCGACGCCGCCGCCCCCTATGCCGGGCTGCTTCCCGAGCGCAAGGACGTCACCTATTTCGTCACCCATCCCTGCCACCCGCCGATCTTCAACGACGAGGTGGAGCCCTCGGCCAAGTCCGACTTCTTCGGCGGGATCGCCGCCAAGCAGCACATCGTCTGCGCGCTGATGCAGGGGCCGGAGGAGCATTACGCCCTGTGCGAGGAGATCTCCCGCACCATCTACAAGCCGGTGATGCGCTCGCACCGCGTTACCGTGGAACAGCTCGCCTTCCTGGAGCCCGCCCTGTCGGAGACGGTCGGCGCCACCCTGTCGCTGGCGATGCGCGAGGCGGTGGACGAGGCGGAGCGCCGGGGCGTTCCCCGCCAGGCGGCCATCGACTTCATGCTGGGCCATCTGAACATCGAACTGGCCATCGCCTTCAACATCTTCCCCGAGGGCCGCTTCTCCGACGGCGCGCTGCACGCCATCGACAAGGCGAAGCCGGAGATCTTCCGCGACGGCTGGCTCGGCCGCGTCTTCGACCGCGAGGCCGTCCTGAAGTCGGTGAAGGACATCTGCGCTTAAAGGCATCGGACGCGGCGGCGTTGCGCTATACTGACATGATCGTCATACCGGGATGCTTCCACGGGTTCCGTCCGCCGGCCGCGGAACCCGGAAACGGAGGCACACCGGTGGGCGGCGCCTTCGGCGGATCCCCGGCCCCCGCGGCCGGGGGCTCCTTCCGGTACGTCCCACAGCAGAGTCGATCATGAGCGCCATCGATCCGATTCCCCGCCGCAAGCTCTCGCAGGAGGTCCTCGACCGGCTCCTGGCGCGGATTTCGACGGGAGATTATGCGCCCGGAGACCAGCTTCCCTCCGAGCGGCAGTTGATGGAGATGTTCCAGGTCGGGCGTCCCGCGATCCGGGAGGCGATGCAGACGCTGGCCCATATGGGGCTGGTTTCCATCACCCACGGCGAGCGCGCACGGGTGACGCCGGTCACCGCCGAGAAGCTGATCGAACAGGTCGGCGGATCGGCCCGGCATTTCCTGGCCACCGCCCCGGAAAACCTGGAGCATCTGAAGGAGGCGCGCCTGTTCTTCGAGGTCGGCATGGTCCGCATCGCCGCCGAGCGGGCGACCGAGGCCGACATCGACAGGCTGGGCTGGCGCCTGCACGAACAGCGGGAAAGCATGGACGACCGCGGGCAGTTCCTGGCCCGGGACATGGCGTTCCACCGCGAGATCGCCGCGATCTCCGGCAATCCCATCTATGCCGCCGTCGCCCAGGCGATGTTCGACTGGATGTCGGCCTACTACGTCAACCTGCTGCGGGCGCCGGGCATGGAGATGCTGACCATCGAGGAGCATGAGCGCATCTTCGACGGCATCGCCGTACGCGATCCCGACGCCGCCGCCGAGGCGATGACCGACCATCTCAAACGCGCCCACCACCTCTATCGTCAGGTTCAGGACCAAGCCTCCGGGCCATCCGCGGAGCAGGATGGGGACGAGGGGCGGGGCTGACGCCTGACGGCACCGGAAATCACAGGGAAGGACCCGTCGTGTTCGACCGTCCGTCGTCCACCTCGCACCATGCCATCGCGTGCTATGGGACAGCCCACCCGCCGTCGCGCCCCCGTGTCCTGCGGGCCGGCCCTCTCAGCGCCGAACTGGAGGATGGAGCCGTCCGCGCCATCCGGTGGCATGACGTCGAGATCCTGCGCGGCGTCGCCTTTCTCGTTCGCGACGCCCATTGGGGAACGCACTCCGCCCAACTCTCCGCTCCGGAGGTGACGGAGGCACCCGACCGTTTCGAAGCCAGGTTCCAGGGTCTGGTGGAGGCTGACGGGCAGCGCTTCCGGTACGACGTGCGGATCGGCGGTTCGGCCGATGGCGAGTTCGTCTTCGAGGCCGCCGGCACGGCCGAGACCGACGTCGTCACCTGCCGCACCGGCTTCGTCGTGCTGCATCCCATCGAGGGAGTGGCCGGCCGGCCGGTCAGGATCGGCCACGCCGATGGCAGCGAGGAGGACGGCTGTTTTCCCGCGCTGGTCAGCCCCGGCCAGCCGATCTTCTCGATCCGCAGCCTCGCGCATGAACCGGCGCCGGGGCTTCGCGCCCTCTGCCGCCTGGACGGCGACGTGTTCGAGATGGAGGACCAGAGGAACTGGACCGACGCCTCCTTCAAGACCTATGTCCGGCCTCTGGCGCTGCCCACGCCTTATGTCCTGGCCGCCGGGACGCGGCTGGAGCAGGCGGTCAGGCTTACCGTCAGCGAAGAGGCCACGGGTGGCAGGGGGCTGTCTGCCGCCGAGCCGCTGAACGGCCTGCTTCGGCTGTCGCTGGGGGAGGCGCTGAAGGCCAGGATGCCACAGGTGGGTGTGGGCATCGATACGCTCCGCCTGCCGGCACAGGAAGCGGGTGCCCCCCTTATCCGCGATGCCGGTGTGCGGCTGCTCGTCGGCCGGTTCGACCCGCTGACCTCGGGCGATGAGACATTGGCGGCCTTCGCGCGGCTGGTCGAGGCGACAGGTGCGGACCTGCTGCTCGAACTGCCCTTGCCCTGCCGCGAGGCGCTCGATGCCGAGCTGGGAGAGGTCGCCGCCCGCATCGATGCTGCCCGCCTTCCGGTCGCCGGCCTGACGGTTGCGCCCGCAGCCTATCTCCGGAGCTATCAGCCCTCCGGCCCCTGGCCGGACGGACCATCATTCACCGACATTTACCGGGCTGCGCGACATGCCTTCCCGGGACTGCCGGTCGGCGGCGGGGTCCATGCCTATTTCCCCGAACTGAACCGGGCCCGGCCGCCGGTGGAGGGCTGCGACTATGTCAGCTTCTGCACCAGCCCGATCGTTCACGCCGCCGACGAGCGGTCGATAGCCGAGTCGCTGGGTGCGCTGCCGGCCGTCATGGAGACGGCGCGGTCCATTTGCGGCAGCCTGCCGCTCCGGATCGGCCCATCCGCCATCGGGATGCGCGACAACCCCTACGGACGCGGGCCGGTCGACAACCCCGGCAACGGCCGGATACCGATGGCACGCATGGATCCGCGCCAGCGCGGGCTGTTCGCGGCCGGCTGGTATCTGGGCTACGTCGCAGAGCTTGCGCGTCAGGACGCCGCGTCCGTCACGCTCGGGGCCATAGCCGGTGAATTCGGCTTCGTCCATCAACCCGGCGAGTGGCCGCAGCCCTGGTTCGACCAAGAGCCGGCGGCAATCTATCCCGCTTACCATATCATCCGTGCACTGGCCTCGGCCGGTGGAGCCCCGCTGGTCGAGTGCCGTTTCGCTGGGCCGGGGGCGGCGCCGGTTGCCCTGGCATGGCAGCGGCCGGATGGGCAAGGGACGTTCGAGCTTTGGCTTGCCAATCTCACGGCCGATCCGATCCGGATCGACATCGCCGGCGTTCGCGGCGGCAGGCTCCATAGGCTGACCGGCCATGATTTCGCCGATGCCTGCCGTGCCCCGCAATGGATGGCGGGAGAGGGCGAAGTCTGGCCACCGTCGGAGCTCGAGCTGCCGGCCTGCTCCGTGGCGCGTATGGTCTTTGATCATCGTTCGCTGACCAACCCGGTCGCCGGCGCCGGTCGCGCACCGCAGGTTGGGATGTGACCAAGCGGTATCGCTTGAAACGTCACTCATACGGAAGACAAAAAGCCTAGGGCCTGTCCGGTGCTTCAATAGGCACCAGACAGGCCCTAGGATCGTCCCGCCTTTACCCGGATTTAGCAGACGGTGACCCTGCCGGGCTCCTACAAGGCGTCGATCGTCTCGGCCAGCGCGCTGCCGGTGGCGGACGTTGGCTGGCCGAATCCCCGCGGTCGATCGTTTTGCAGGCGATGCCGTCGATGACGAACGCCGCGCGACCAAGCGGCAGGGATCAACCCGGCCCCGTGCAGGCCCAAGCTTAAGCAGTGGTATAATCCCGCCGCTTCGTTGATGATCGCCGCCATGCAGCGGAAGCCGCGGAACGGACCGGTGGACGGGCTGATGCGCGGCAACCCGCCATGCCGGACCGTCTGCCGCCCTCCTGGCAACAGCCCACGGGGAGACCTCGACATCATGGTTTTCGACGGCAGGATCATCGGCGGCATCACCGTTTTCGTCGCGGTGGCGAAAGCGGGGAGCTACGCGCGTGCCGCCGACCAGGTGGGGTTGTCACGCTCCGGCGTCGGCAAAGCCATCGCCCGTCTTGAGGAGCGGACCGGCATGCGGCTGTTCGACCGGACCAGCCGCGCGCTCAAGCTCACCGACCAGGGGCGCGGCTTCCTGGAAGAGGTGACACCGCTGTTGGAGAGGCTTGGCGCCATTGCCATGCCGGACACGACCGAGGGAGTGCGCGGGCGGCTGCGGGTTTCGACCGACGCGGCGTTCGGACCGTTCCTGCTGGTTCCCGCCTTGCCGGACCTGATGGCGGCACATCCCCAACTGCGGATCGACCTGCTGGTCCGTGACCGGATCGACAACCTGCTCGTCGAAGGCGTCGACGTGGCGATCCGTTTCGGGGAACCCGACGCCCGCGGGCTCGACAAACGGGCGATTCTGCAAAGCCGTGTGGTCACCTGCGCAACTCCCGCCTACCTCGAGGCGCATGGCGTTCCGGCGACGCCGGAAAGCATCGTCGACCATCACAACTGCATCCGCCTGTTCGACGACCTGACCGGCAAGCCGCATAGCTGGGACTTCCAGAACGGCTCCGGCGACGTCCGATCGGTGGCGCCCGACTGCGGGCTGGTCGTCAACGACGCACCGCTGCTGGTCGCGGCGGCGCTCAACCATATCGGCATCGTCCGGCTGCTCGATTTCGTGGCCGAAGAGCATCTGCGCGACGGGCGGCTGGTCGAGGTGCTGCCCGATTGGAACCGGCGGATGTGGCCCGCCTATCTGTATACGCCGGAGACCGCATATCCGTCGCCGGCGATCCAGGCGTTCGAGCAGTTCGTGTTCACGCGCGACTTCGGGGGAAGAAGCCGGCCGTGACCAGCGACCGGCAGTCCCCGCTGGAACGACATTTCGGAGACGAACCAACTGCTTACGCTCACCATTATTAGAGGCGCGACCTTTGGCGCGGCTGATGGGGAGACGTGCAGCAATGACCACCCGCATCGCGATGGCCCTGATCGGTTCCCTTGTCCTTGCCGCGCCGCACCCCGCGAGCGCACAGGAAAGCACAGCCATGACGCCATCCCGACAAGAACAGAACCGTGCCTTCGTTCAAGCCGCCTTTGACCGCTGGGCACAGGGCCAGGGCGATGTCTTCGCGCTCGTTGCGGATGACGTGACCTGGCAGATCATGGGAGCCGATCCCGATGTCGCCAAAACCCACCATAGCCGTGAGGCGCTGATGGCCGCCGCCGCCCGCCCGTTGGCGGCGCGTCTCAGAACGCCCCTGAAGCCCAGCGTCCGCAAGATCTGGGCCGATGGCGACGATGTCCTGGTCCATTGGGACGGCAGCGCGGAACTGGTGAACGGCACGCCCTACCGGAACAGCTACCTTTGGATCCTGACGCTGCAGGATCAGCGGATCGTCGCCGTCACGGCGTTCCTCGACATTCCCGCCTTCAAGGCGGCGCTTGCACTGCCTGCGCCCGTCGAGTGACGCGGCCCGGCCCATACCCTGCTCCCCTCCCATTCCAGAGGAGTCCATCCATGCCTTGGATCGAAGCGGACGAAAGCGTTCCCCTGACGCTGTCGGTGAACGGCGTGTCCCATCATCTCGACGTCGATGCGCGCGTGACGTTGCTGGACGCGCTGAGGGAGCATCTCCAGCTCACCGGAACCAAGAAGGGCTGCGATCATGGCCAGTGCGGCGCCTGCACCGTGCTGGTGAACGGCCGGCGCATCAACAGTTGCCTGTCGCTGGCGGTGATGCATCGCGCGGACGAGATCACGACGATCGAGGGTCTCGGCACGCCCGACGCGCTGCATCCGCTCCAGGCCGCATTCGTCGAGACGGACGGCTTCCAGTGCGGCTACTGCACCTCTGGCCAGATCTGCTCGGCGATCGGCATGCTCGATGAATGGCGTGCCGGCTGGCCGAGCCATGCCGGTGCGGGTGCCGGACCGGCGCGGACGATCGACGCCGCGGAGATCCGCGAACGCATGAGCGGCAATCTGTGCCGCTGCGCCGCATACCCGCGGATCGTCGAGGCCATCACGCGCTACGCCGCCGGCGAAGGAGCGGAGGCATGATCGCTTTCGATTATATCCGGCCGGGCGATGCGGCCGAGGCCCTGCAGGCGGCGGCCGAGCGGCCCGGGGCGCGCTTCATCGCCGGCGGCACCAACCTGCTCGACCTGATGAAGCTCGGGATCGAACGGCCGCGGCACCTGGTGGACATCGGCGGCCTCGATCTGCGCACGGTCTCGGAGACGCCCGACGGCGGCCTGCGCATCGGCGCGCTGGTGTCGAACGCCGAGCTGGCGGCGCACCCGCTGGTGCGGGACCGCTATCCCGTGCTGTCCCAGGCGATCCTGGCCGGTGCTTCCGGGCAGTTGCGCAACAAGGCGACCACCGGCGGCAACCTTCTGCAGCGGACCCGCTGCTACTACTTCTACGACCCGGCCTCGCCCTGCAACAAGCGCGAGCCGGGATCCGGCTGTGCCGCGCTGGGCGGCTTCAACCGGATCATGGCGATCCTCGGGACGTCGGCGCATTGCATCGCCTCACACCCCTCCGACATGGCGGTGGCGATGCGCGCACTCGATGCGCGGGTGGAAACGCGGCTGCCCGAGGGGACCACGGGCGACCGCAAGCTCGACACGCTGTACCGCCTGCCTGGAACCACACCGCACATCGAGCATACGCTCGCGCCGGGCGAACTGATCACCGCGGTCCTGCTGCCGCCGCCGGTGCCCGGCCGCCACCATTACCGCAAGGTGCGTGACCGCGCCTCCTATGCCTTCGCGCTGGTGTCGGTGGCGGCGGTCGTCGCCGTCGAGGATGGCAGGATCACGCAGGCGGCGCTGGCCTTCGGCGGCATCGGCACCATGCCCTGGCGCGACCGTGCCGCCGAAGAGCTGCTGGTCGGCGCCACGCCCGGCCAGGACCTGTTCGAACGCTGCGCCGATGCCGTTCTCGCCCGGGCGCAAGGCCATGGCGGCAACGACTTCAAGATCCCACTGCTGCGGCGAACCCTCGTCGCGTGCCTGACCGATCTGACGGAGGATGCGCGATGACCGACGCGACCGTGAAGATGGACGCGCCGTTTCCGGCCAGCCTGCTCGACAGCGCGCCGGCGCCCACCGTGGGCACCGCACAGCCGCGGATCGACGGGCCGCGCAAGGTTTCGGGTACGGCGCGCTATGCCGCCGAGCATTTCCCGGAAGGACTGGCGCACGGCGTTCTGCTGCGCGCCCCGATCGGCTGCGGCCGTATCACCGGGGTGGACGCGGAGGCGGCGCTGGCGATGCCGGGCGTGCTCGCGCTGATCCGCGACGAGCGGCTGATCCGCAACGGCGGCGACTTCGCCGGTGCTGCCGCACCGGTGCAAGGAGTGGACGAGGTCGCCTATTTCGGCCAGCCGATCGGCGTGGTGGTGGCGGACAGCCCCGAGCGCGCCCGCGCCGCCGCACTGTCCGTCAAGGTGACGTACGAGGCCGCGCCCGGCGTCTTCGACATGGAGGCGGCACGCGGCACCGCGCTGCCGCCGACCGACGACATCTACGGCCTGTTCCTCATCCACACCGAGCAGGGCGACGTCGATCGAACGGCGCACGAGGCTGCCGCACTGGTCGATGCCGTCTGGCGGACGCCGAGCCAGAGCCATGCGGCCATGGAGCCGCACGCATCGGTGGCCGTCTGGCAGGACGGACGGCTGACGCTGCATGCCTCCTACCAGTCGCCGGTCGTCACCCGCGACCAACTGGCGACGGTGATGGGGCTGCAGCCGTCCGAGGTTCGCATCCTGTCGCCCTTCGTCGGTGGCGGGTTCGGCGGCAAGCTGGGGGTGATGCCGGAAGCCGTGGCCGCCGCGATCGCCGCCCGCCATCTCGGCCGCCCGGTGAAGGTGGTGATGACGCGCCAGCAGGTGTTCGAGACCACCGGCCGCCGCCCGATGACGCACCAGCGCGTTCGCCTTGCGGCCGATGCGGCGGGCCGCCTCACCGTCCTGCAGCACGAGACGATCACCGACCAACTGGCCGGCGAGGTGTTCTTCGAGCCGGCCGGGCTCGCCACCCATCTGCTGTATGCCGGCGAAAACCGGCTGGTCGATCACAAGGTGGTGCGGACGAACAAGCTGCTTGGCGTCTCGATGCGTGCACCGGGCGAGGCAATCGGCCAACTGGCGCTCGAATGCGCTATGGACGAACTGGCGGAGGCGCTGGACCTCGACCCGATCGAGCTCCGCCTGCGCAACGAGCCCGAGCGGCATCCTGAGCTCGGCATTCCCTTTTCCAGCCGCGCACTGGTGGATTGCCTGCGGCATGGCGCCGACCGGTTCGGCTGGGCGTCGCGCAACCGGGTGCCCGGCGGGCTCCGTGACGGCGAGTGGCTGGTCGGGCATGGCATGGCTGCCGCCGCCCGCGGCAACCTGTTCGGGCCGAGCCGGGCGCGGGTGCGGATCGATGCCGGCGGCAGGGTGATGGTGGAAACCGAGATGACCGACATCGGCACCGGGACCTACACGGTCCTGGCGCAGATCGCGGCCGATCTGCTCGGCGTGCCGCTCGCACGGGTCGAGGTGCGGCTCGGCGACACCGACGATCCGGCCAGCGCCGGTTCGGGCGGCAGTTGGGGGGCGGCGACGAGCGGCTCCGCCGTCTATGCCGCCTGCGCCGAACTCCGTGCCCGGCTCGCCGCTGCGGCCGGCCTGCCGGCGGACACCCTCACCTTCGCCGACGGCATGGTGACGGCATCCGGCTTCCGTCGCCCGATCGCCGAGCTGGTCGGCGACGGCCTGTCGGTGGAGGGCAGCGTCCAGCCCGGCGAGAGCAACAGCCGGTTCAACCAGACCTCCTACGGCGCGCATTTCTGCGAGGTGCGGGTGCATGCGGTGACCGGGGAACTGCGGGTCGCGCGGTGGAACAGCGTGTTCGCCGCTGGGCGTATCCTCAATCGGCAGACCGCGACCTCGCAGGCGATCGGCGGTGTGGTGTTCGGGATCGGCGGGGCACTCACCGAGGAGTTGGTGCATGACCCGCGCTCCGGGAAGGTCGTGAACCGTGATCTGGGCGAGTATCACGTGCCGGTGCATGCCGACATTCCGCCGATCGACGTCCATTTCCTGGAGGAGCGTGACCCGGTGGCGAACCCGCTGCTGGCGAAGGGCGTGGGTGAGCTGGGCGTCTGCGGTTCCGGCGCCGCCGTGGCCAATGCGGTGTACAACGCCACCGGCGTCCGGGTGCGGGACTTCCCCATCACCCTCGACAAGGTGCTGGCCGGCCTGCCGCCGGTGTCGGCGGCCCGCAGGCGGGCGTGAGACAAGCATGACACCGGCGTGGCCGGCCCGGCAGTCCTTTCTGTGACTGCGGCTGTCCAGGGGAGAACCCCCTGGACAGCCGGAACCATCCCGTCCTGGCGGCCGGTTCCAACGCCGGCCCTCATCCCATCGATTGCGCCCGTGCTTCGATCGGTGCCGTCACCGCTTTTCTGCCCTTCTCCGCCTTCAACGCCCAGCAGTAGGTGACCACGGCGCAGGGGATCAGCGACGCGATCGAATAGCCGACCCCGGCAAGCGGGTTGCCCGTCCAGCCCACCAGCGTCAACGAGATGAGCGGAAGGAAGCCGCCGAACATCACGTTGCCGACCTGTTGCGCCAGGCCGAAGCCGGTCGTGCGGCTCTGTGGCGGGAAGCATTCCGAGATGAAGGCGGGAAGCGGGGCCATGATCATCGCCGTCAGCGCGGCCAGCGCCGTGATGAGAAGAGTGACGAGCGTCCATGAGCCCGTGCCGGCACCGGCCGCGATGCCGGAAAAGGCCGGATAGGCGATGACCATCCAGGAGACGATGCCGATCAGCATGGTCCTGGCGCGGCCGATCCGGTCCGAAAGCCCGCCGAAGACCGGGAACAGCGGTGCGGTGGCCAGCACGGCGACGGCGACGCACATGTTCGCCTGCATGCTGTCGACCTTCAGGACGCCTTGCAGGAAATACAGCATGTAGACCACCGACGTGTACAAGGCGACCGACGTCCCGCCCTGCGCGCCGAAGATCGCCAGCAGGATTCCCTTCCAGGCCGCCCGGCTCGTCAGGGAGTCCGCAAGCGGCGACGCGGAGAGCGTTCCGGATCGCTTGAGCTCCAGGAACACCGGCGTCTCCGTCATCCGCAATCGGATGAAGGTCGCCACGATCACGATCGGCGCCGACAGAAGGAACGGTATCCGCCAGCCCCACAGGTCGAACGTCTCTGCGCTGAGGCTGGCCCTGAGGGCGGCGACGATGACGAGGGCGACGAGCAATCCGACCCCGGCGGTGCCCTGCAGCACGCTGGTGTAGAGCCCGGCACGCCGGGCGGGGGCATGCTCCATCACGTACACCGCCGCCGACCCGTATTCGCCGCCGAGCGCGATGCCCTGGACGATGCGCAACGCGAGCAGGGCGGCAGGGGCCGCGAAGCCGGCGGTGGCATAGCTCGGCAGGCAACCCATCAGGAAGGTCGCCGCGCCCATCAGCGTCAGGGTCACGACGAAGGTCTTCTTCCGCCCGATCCGGTCCGCCATCGGGCTGAAGATGAGCGTGCCGACCGGTCGCGCGAGGAACGCCGCCCCAAATCCCGCGGCGCCGACCAGTGCGGCCACCACCGGATCCTCCGTCGGGAAGAAGAGCTTGGTGAAGGTCCCCGTCAGGGCGACATAGACGAAGAAATCATAATATTCCAGCATCGTTCCAAGGCTGGACGAGAGAACGATCGACAGCATCTTCGGTGGTCGCGCTTGGACCATGTCAGTTCCTCCCCTGCGCATCCGGTCTTCCCGAACGCGGATTGTTCATGACGACCGCAGCTCATGGCGCCGGGACGAGCCCCAAGGGCTCCACGGTCGTGGGCGGTGCGTCGAGCGGCACGGTTTCCGTCCCCACGCGCATCCGGCGCCCGTGCTTTCCGGGGCTGTCGCGGTTTTTCCCGCGCGGGCTCTCCCCGGATGTCCGGGCGGAGTCCCGACCAGCGGCGGGGCCAGCGGCGGGGGTGTCCAGGGAGCCATTGCGCCCCTGTCTTTTGCCGACGCTAATGAAAGTCGGTCAGACGGACCAGCAAGTAAAATCGCGCAACTGTTGACCTGGGGGAAACGATCGCTGCCATCGCGGATGGAAGGCGCCGATGCGACCGCCGGGAGCCGACCCCTGCTAGGCGGTGCCGTCCGCCGTCAGCCAGCGCTGGAGCTGATCGAGAACGCCGCGTTTCTGGCTCCGCACATCGGACACCAGATAGTAGGTGACGTTCCGGCGATCGAGCGCGAACGCGATCGGCGCCACCAGATCGCCGGCCGCCATCTCCTCCTCGACGAGGACGAGTTGCGCCAGCGCCACCCCGTGCCCTTCGAGCGCCGCCTGGTAGGCGAGGGCCGAGCTTTCCAGTTCCCTGCGCCGCTTGAGCCGGTCCATGTCGATCCCGGCGGCGTCGCACCAGAGCGCCCAGTCGTCGGGCCTTGCACGGACGAAGAGCAGCGTCTGTCGCGCCAGCCACGAGGCGTCCTTCGCCTCGGCGCCTTTCAGCAGCGCCGGGCTGCACACCGGGCGCAGGACGTTCGGCACCAGCGGGACGGCGTGATGCTCGGGCCATTGCCCGTCGCCGAGCCGGATGGCGGCATCGAAGCCCCCCAGGTCGCTCCATTGCGATTCCGTCGTCAGGCGGATGTCGATTTCCGGATGGGCCAACTGGAAATGCGACAGGCGGGGCAGCAGCCACCGCGTCGCGAAGGTCGTGTAGGAGCGCAGCTTCAGAACCGACCGGCCCGACGACGCATGCAGGAGCGCGCTGGCCTTGCGCAGCCCGTCGAAATGGCTGGTGACCCGCTCGTAATAGGCGGCGCCGACCGAGGTCATCGTCAGGCCGCGGCCCTGCCGGGCGAACAGCGCGACGCCGAAATGCTCCTCCAGCAGCCTGATCTGCCGGCTGATGGCGCTCGGCGTCACCAGCAGTTCATCGGCGGCCGACCGGACGCTGCCCGTCCGCGCGACGATCTCGAAAGCCAGCAGAGCGTTCAGCGGCGGCAAATCCCTCATGGTCGACCGTGCAGATTTCGTCAACAGTTGCGCAAGATTACTCGATTGTGATGGAAGCGCAATCGGCGGCACATGGACTCCACCACGAGGCGACACGTCTCATCCCTCTGGAGTCATTGATTGCCATGCTCGCACAGTCTCTCACCGGGCTCACCGTTCTCGATTTCGGGCAACTGATCGCCGGGCCGGTCTGCGGGATGTGGCTCGCGGACATGGGCGCGACCGTCATCAAGATCGAGCCGCCCGGCGGCGAGCTGGCGCGGCGGCTCGGCCCGCCCTGGCAGAACGCCGAAAGCCTCACCGCCCTGACGGCGAACCGGAACAAGCTGTCCCTCAGCATCGACCTCAAGCGGCCGGAGGCGGCCGGGGTGATCCGCCGCCTGGCCGAGCGGACCGACGTCGTTCTGGAGAATTTCCGACCCGGCGTCACCGCCCGCCTCGGCATCGACCATGCCGCCCTGTCCGCCGTCAAGCCGGACCTCATCACCTGTTCGCTCTCCGCCTACGGCCGGACCGGCCCGTGGAGCGACCGTCCCGGCGTGGACGGCATCATCCAGGCGGTCACCGGGTTGATGGCAGGCATACCGGCTCCCGACGGCGGGCCGGGCAAGGTGCCCTTGCCCCTGGCCGATATGACCGGTGCGCTGTTCGCCACCGTCGCCGTCCTGGCCGCCCTGCGGCGGCGCGACGCCACCGGCGAGGGCGGGCAACTCGACGTCAGCCTCTACAATTCCATGCTGATGCTCCAGCAGCTCAACCTCGCCGCCTATCTCAACTCCGGCACCCTGCCGGAACCGACGGGCAGCGCCGCACCCTATGCCGCGGTGAACGAGGCGCTGCCGACCCGCGACGGCTGGATCATGGTGGCCGCTTACCAGGATCGCCGCTGGCGCGCGCTCTGCGACCTGATCGGGCGCAGCGACCTCGTGACCGATCCCCGCTTCGCGACGAATGCCGGACGGGTCGCCGAACGCCCGGCGCTGCTCGCCGTGCTTCAGCCGATCTTCCGCCGACGGACGTCGGCGGAGTGGCTGCCGCTGTTGCGGCAGGCCGACATCGTCGCGGCCCCGGTCGCCGATTACGCCGAGGTCGCCGGCAGCGAGCAGTATGCGGCAAGCGGCATCGAAATCGAACTGGATCACCCGCGGGCGGGCCGCTTCCGCATGCCGGGCTTCGCCCTGGGCACCCCCGGCGCCGCGGCGCCGACCGCACCACCCCCCCTCACGGGTCAGGATTCGCGCGCGGTCCTGCAACGCTTCGGCTTCGCCGAGGCGGATGTGGACGCGCTCGTGTCGGACGCCGTGGTCTTCACCGGAGCAGCATCGTGACGCGCCCATTTTTGACGATCGAGCGGGAAGGCGGCCTCGTCCTCCTGACGATGGACGAGCCGGCGACCCGCAACGCCCTCTCGCGGCCCGAACAGTGCGCCGACTTCATTGCGGCCCTGGAGGCGGTCAACGCCGACGACAGCGTCCATGTCGCGATCCTGACCGGTGCAGGGCCGGCCTTCTGCGCGGGCGGGAACGTCAAGGACATGCAGTCGCGCGACGGGTTGATGGCCGGCGGGCCGATCGACATCGGCGAGCGCTACCGGCGCACGCTTCAGCGTCTGGCGCTCGCCCTTCATGGCCTGGAGGTGCCGGTCATCGCGGCGGTGAATGGTCCGGCCATGGGGGCCGGCCTCGATCTCGCCTGCATGTGCGACCTGCGCATCGCGTCGCCGGCTGCGATCTTCGCGGAAACCTTCGTCAGGCTCGGGCTGGTGTCGGGGATCGGCGGCGCATGGTTCCTGCCAAGGGCGATCGGGCAGGCCCGCGCGGCGGAACTGGCCTTCACCGGCCGGATCATCGATGCCGGCACGGCGCTCGGCTACGGGCTGGTGTCGGAGATCGTCCCGGCCGACGGGCTGATGGAGCGTGCCCGCACCCTGGCGGAGGAAATCGCGCGGAATTCCGCGCCGGCCCTTCGCTACACCAAGCGCCTTCTCCGCCTGTCCGAGCGCAGCGACCTTGCGGGCTGCCTGGATGCGACGGCGGCGCTTCAGACGCTGGCGCACCTGTCGCCGGAGCATGCCGCATCGGTCGACCGGTATCTGGAGGAACAGGCGGTCCGCCGGGCGGCGCGCCGGCCGCTTCCCGCCTGATTGCAGCCTGACGGTGCTCAGTGGAGCGCCTGTCCCGGAATGAGGAAAGAACAGCCATGATCAAGGTCTACAATCCGGCCGACGGCTCCCTGGTCGGCGAGGCGCCGGACATGGGCATCGACGAGGTCCGGGCCGCCATCGAGCGGACCTGCCAAGCGTTCGGGCCGTGGTCGCGCCGGCTGGCGAAGGAGCGTGGCGACATCCTGCGCCGCTGGTTCGACCTCGTCAGCGCCGACAGGCAGGCGTTTGCCGAAACCATGGTCCGCGAAAACGGCAAATGCCTGACCGAAGCGATGGGAGAGATCGACTATGGTCTCGGATTCATCGAATGGTATGCCGAGGAAGCCAAGCGCGTCTATGGCGACACCATCCCGGCGCATGCGAACAACGCGGCCGTGATGGTGGTGAAGGAGCCGGTCGGCCCGACCGCCGCGATCACGCCCTGGAACTTCCCCTTCATGATGATCACGCGGAAGGTCGCGACCGCGCTCGCGGCCGGCTGCACGATGATCATCAAGCCGTCGGAGCTGACACCCCTTACCGCCTACAAGCTGCTCGACTACGCAAGGCGCGCCGGCATTCCCGAAGGCGTGTTCGAGATGGTGACCGGCGATCCAAAGGCGATCGGCGAGGCGTTCACCGGCGAGCCTCGTATCCGCAAGATCTCCTTCACCGGGTCGACGGGAGTCGGCCGCCTCCTTGCCAGGAACAGCGCCGAGACGCTCAAGACGATGACCATGGAACTGGGCGGCAACGCCCCCTTCCTCATCTTCGACGACGCGGACATCGAGGAGGCGGTGGCGGGACTGGTGGCCGCCAAGCTGCGCAATTCCGGGCAGGTCTGCATCTCGCCGAACCGCATCTATGTGCAGGATGGGGTTCACGACCGCGTCGTCGCGCTGCTGGAGGACAGGCTCGCGTCGATCCGGGTCGACCAGGGGCTGCAGAGCGACTTCGTGGTCGGTCCGTTGATCAACCAGCAGGCCGTCGACAAGGTGGGCGCCCTGGTGGCCGATGCCGTCGGGCGCGGGGCGGTTGTCCGCCGGGGCGGCAAGCCTCACGCCGAGGGCGGCCTGTTCTACGAACCGACCATCCTCACCGGGGTCGACGACACGTTCCCGATCGCCCGGACGGAAATCTTCGGGCCCGTCTTTCCCATCTACCGATTCGATCGCGAGGATGAGGCCGTCCGGCGGGCCAACGACACGGATTATGGACTGGTGGCCTACGCCTACACCCGCGATGCCGGCCGGTTCCTCCGCCTTTTGCGGGAGCTTGAGGCGGGCATGGTGATCCTTAATTCCGGCTCCGTCGGAACCGCATCGGTGCCGTTCGGCGGCGTCAAGCAATCGGGCTACGGCCGCGAGGGCAGCCATTACGGGATCGAGGAGTATGTGCAGGTGAAATACGTGTTGATGAGCGGCATGGACCGATAGGCCGGTCGACTGCTGGTCGCCCGGTTCCGTTTTTCCGCCCGGTCGGCGGGAACAACCGATCCGGCACCTCGATCCGGTAAGTGCCGCCGTGTGCCCTTGCCGGACATCGGGGAAGGGCTGCCGGCCGGCGAAAGGATCACTGGGGAACCGGAGCTTCCGAGGGCGGGCTGAGAAGAGCCAGAATGCGCTCCGCTTCGGTTGACGTGAGCGTCTTCACGGCGAAGCCGACATGCGCAACGACATAGCCCCCTGCCGCGACATCCGTCACCAGGGCGAGGGAAACCGTCATCCTGATGCCGCCCTGGTCGACGATGGCGAAGTTCCCGTCCAACACTTCTATGACGCGCGCCGGGATCGCGAGGCACATGGCGGTGGTTCCCTTCTGGATATGATCCGGTACCGGGACCGGACCGGGAGTGTTTCCGTACCCGCCGGCCCGGTCGCGTCGGCTCCGGGCGAAGGACCCTGCCGCTATGACCGGCTGATGTCCTTCAGCGCATCGAGATCCTTGATGACGAACGAGCGGTTCCCCCTCTTCTCCAGAAGGTCGAGGCGGATCAGCTCGTTGATCAATTGGGACGTCGTCTGGCGGCTGGCCCCGATCAGCAGGCCGAGGCTTTCGGTGGTCAGGTCCATGGACACCGAGACGCCGTCGGCGACCTGCTCGCCTCTCGCCTCGGCCTCGTCGATCAGGATCTGCGCCAGCCGCTGCCGGACGTCCTGGAAGACGAGGCTTTCGATGGCGTCGAGCGAGCTGTTCAGCACGTCGCCCAGGATGCCGACGATCGCCATCGAGATTTCCGGATGGGCGACCAGCTTCTCGCGGAAATCCTTGGTGTTCATCAGCATGATCTCGGCGTGGCTCATCGCCTCGATCATGGCGCGGGTGTGGGTGCTGAAGATGTCGCCCTGTTCCAGGATGGCCAGGGTGAACTCGCGCCCCTCATAGGACAGGAACACGCGAAGGCGGCCCGACACCACGATGAAGACGGCGTTCTCCCCGGACTCGGGGGTGAACACGAGGGCCCCCTTGTCGGCCTTGCGCAGGCAGGCCCCGGACAGGAAGCCGTCGAACGCCTTGCTCTTCATCATGTCCAGCACGTTGGTGCTGAGAAGCCGCATCTTTCTATGCATGACGGGGCTGGCCTCTCTCCTGTTGAACGGATCGGCGCAGGGCGACGGCCTCGGTGAGCCAGGTGATCCACGGCTCCAGCCCTTGGCCGGATTTCGCCGACAGCTCCTGCACCGGGGTTCCCGGCTTCAGGGCGTGGATCGCGGCGCGGGCGCGGGCGGCGTCGAACTCCGGCAGGTGGACGGCCAGATCGGCCTTGGTGACGAGCACCCGGTCCGCCGCGCGGAACATCACCGGGTACTTGGCCGGCTTGTCGTCCCCTTCCGTCACCGACAGCAGCAGGACGTTGCTGTGCTGCCCGAGGTCGAAATTCGCCGGGCAGACCAGATTGCCGACATTCTCGACGAACAGGATGTCGACGGCACCCAGGTCGATCGCATGCAGGGCCTGGTGGACCATGTGGGCATCGAGATGGCAGGCGGTGCCGGTGACGATCTGGACGGCCGGCACGCCGTGGCGGCGGATGCGCTCGGCGTCGTTCTCGGTCTCCAGATCCCCTTCGATCACCGCCATCCGGATCCCCGGCGGCAGGGCGTGGACCGTCGCTTCAAGCAGGCTGGTCTTCCCGCTGCCCGGCGAGGACATGAGATTGACGACGAAGACCCCGGCCGCGTCGAAATGCTGCCGGTTGTGGTCCGCCGCATGGTCGTTCTCATGCAGCAGGTTCTCGAGAACCTCGATCGTGCGCCGGCCGTCGGCGGTCGAGGCCAGCCGGCTGCCGTCCTCGAACAGATGGTGGTTGCCGGGGGTTACGGCGCATCCGCAAGTGTCGCACATCGGTCGGGTCCTCGAAACTGGGGCATCGGATCTTGGGAAACGGCAGGGGGGCGGTCCGCTCTCCGCTCATCCGGCCGTCCCGTCGCCATGCTCGTGATGGTGGCCATGCTGGTGGCCGTGGTGATGGTCATGGTGGCCGTGATGGTGATGCCCATGGTGATGGTCATGCCCGGGGACCGCCCCCGGCCCGCCGCCCAGCAGGCCGAGAAGGGCGGTCAGCGCCGCGCCGGCCTGCGTCATGCCGGCCATCGCCTCCCGCAGCCTGTCGGCCGCCTCCGGTCCGGCCCCGGCCGCGGCATCGAGCCAGCGCCGCATGTCTTCGACATGCTCGGCATTGTGCCCGATCCAGTGCGGGAGAATGACGCGCAGGCGGTCGCGCGTGTCGGGGGTGGTGCTCATGACGGGTCCTCCTCCAGATACACGCGGCCGGACAGGCAGTCTATGCTGCGGACTGAAAATCCAACCAGCGGTATCGCGTCCTCGAACAAAGGGAAAATGGTGATCTCGCGACACGTCCCGGTGTCCAGACGGGCGATGTCGCGGTGGATCGTCTCACTGCCGTCCGCGTGGCGGAGCGTGATCGTCATCTGGCACATGGCTGGTCTCGCGAAGCAATGAAGGAGACGAGGCGTTGCTTGATCGCCTCCACCTCGGTGACGGCGGCCGGGCTGGCGTCGTAGGCCGAGATCCCCTCCAGGTCGGCCTGCCGCACCGAGGGGTCGAAGGACAGGAAGCCGAGCAGCCGGTCCTTGGGCAGGTTCCCGGCCATGAAGGCGCAGTCGTCCAGCCCCGTCACCTTGCTGCCGACGAAGGCGACATGGCGGATGCCGATGTCGGCGGCAAGCTCCTCGATCTGCGCCGCAGTCTGCAGGCTGCGCCGGCCGGGTTCGACGACCACGACCAGGGCGTCCACCGATTCCGCGGTGGCGCGGCCGAGATGCTCGACCCCGGCCTCCATGTCCATGACCAGCGCGTCGTCCCGCTCGATCAGCAGATGCTTCATCAGGCTGCGCAGCAGCGTGTGTTCCGGGCAGACGCACCCCGAGCCGCCATGGTCGACTGTTCCCATCAGCAGCAGGCGGACGCCGGCATGCTCGACGCTGAACTGGTCGGGCAGGTCGTCCACCCTCGGGTTGAGGATGAACAGCGAGCCGTAGCCCGGGGCGGCCCCCGTCCGTTCACGGGCGAGATCCTTCATGCGGGAAAAGGGCTGCACGCCGGCCAGCCGCTCCGCCGGCACGCCCAGCGCCGAGGCGAGGTTGGCGTCGGGATCGGCGTCGATGGCCAGCACCTTGCGCCCGTCCGCGGCGAAGGAGCGGGCGAGCAGCCCGGCCAGCGTGGTTTTCCCGACACCGCCCTTGCCGGTGATTGCGACCTTCATGACGTCCTCCGGACCGGGGGGACCGAGGCCCCCCCTTGTTGTGGGGTTGGCCGGATCAGAGGCCCAGCGCCCGGCGCCGTTCCTCGATGGCACCGAGCAGCGTGTCGGCGGCGGCATCCGGGTTGGGTTCGACGATGAAATAGCCGCCGAACAGGTCCCCGGCACCGCGGGTCAGCAGATCGGTGACCACGGCCGAGCCGGTCACCTGCGGCACCGTGCCGATGTGGGTCGGCAGCCCGAGGCAGACGCTCCAGGTGCCGATCGCCACCGCCTTCTCGGACATCGCCTCGGGCGCCGAGGCGACCAGCGGCAGCTCGTGCAGATCCACCCCCAGCCGGTCGGCGATCGCGGTGGCGACGGCGACGGCGCGGCTGTTGTCGACGCAGGATCCCATGTGCAGCACCATCGGCAGCGGCCCGCCCAGCCCGGCGGCCTCGCCCACCGCGGTCAGCACCGCCTTCAGCGTGTCGCCCGCATAGGCGTTGGTGGCCTCCGGCGTCATCAGCCCGAGCTTGGCGAAGGCGCCGGCACCGCAGCCGGTCGCCAGCAGCAGCACGTTGTTCTTGGCCAGCTTCTTGGCGATGGTCTGGAAACCGCCGTCCTGCATGCTCTGGGTATTGTTGCAGCCGGCGAACAGCGCGATGCCGCGGATGTTGCCGTTGACGATGTTGTCGACCAGCGGCTTCAGCGGGTCGTCGGGATCGATCTTGGCCAGGGCGCCGATCACCGCCTCGGCGCTGAAGCCGACGACCGCCTTGCTGACCGCGCTGGAGATCCGGATGCGCTTGGGATCGCGCAGCGTGAAGGCGTCGATCGCCATCTCCACGATCGTCCGGGCGGTCTCCTCGGCATGCTCCTCGTGGAAGCTGACATGGGTGGCGCCCGGCATCTTGTTCTCGTCCATGGTGGTGACGAGCCGGGTGTGGAAGCACTCGGCCACCTCGCCCAGCGACGGCATGATGCACTGCACGTCCACCACCATGGCGTCGAGCGCGCCGGTCAGGATCGCCAGTTCCTGCGACAGGTAGTTGGTGGCGAGCGGCACGCCGTGGCGCAGCATCACCTCGTTGCCGCTGCAGCAGATGCCGACGATGTTGATGCCGTCCTTGGCGCCGGCCGCCTTGGCCTTGTCCTGCATGGTGCGGGCGACGTCGCAGATGACCTCGCTCAGCAGCGGGTTGTGGCCGTTGACCGCGATGTTGACGCTGTCCTTGCGGATGACGCCGAGGTTGGCGGTGGTCACCACCGGCTGCGGCGTGCCGAACATCGCGTCGGACAGCTCGGTCGCCAGGCACATGCCGGTGAAGTCGGCGAGCGCGCCCTTGATGCCGCCGAGAACCACGTTGGTCGGGTCGGCGTCGCAGCCGACCGACGTGCGCGCCATGATCTGGGCGACGGTGGCGTCGATGTTGTGCGGCAGGACGTCGAGCGCCCGCAGCTTGTCGATGCGCTTCTTCGGCAGGCTCGACGTGATCCAGTTGCAGGCGTGGTGGTGGTCCTGGTTCCGGTAGTCCTCCAGGGTCAGCGTCGCCACGTCGTAGGCGATGGGGCCGATGGCCCGGCCTTCGGTCGGCACGCCCAGCCGTTTGGCGACGGCGGTCAGCTTGGCCTCGTCGCGGATCTGGTAGGCCGGCAGCTCGTTGTGGCCGACCCGCTGCATGGCGAGCGCGATGTGCCGTCCATGCTCGGAATGGCCGGCGGCGCCGGCGGCCATCATCCGGCTGAGGTTGCGGGCGACGATGGTGTCGCGGTCGGCGCCGCAGATGCCGCGCTGCGGCCCCTTGCCGAAGGGATCGATGCGGCACGGCCCCTTCCAGCAGATGCGGCAGCAGACGCCGAGCGAGCCGAACCCGCATTGCGGCTGCTGGGCGGCATAGCGGTCCCAGACGGTCGGGATGTCGGCCTCGGCCGCGGCGGTGCACAGCTCGGCGGCGGCGGGGTCGCAGGAATTGCAGGAGGTGCAGGAGCTCATGGAAAGGCCCTCGGCATGTGGCGGTGGGAGTGGGCGAGTTCGCGGGCGCGGGCCTGGATCAGCGCCTTGCGGTAGTCTTCCAGGTTGACGAGCTGGATCGCCTTGGTGGGGCAGGCGGCGACGCAGGCCGGTTCGCCGTTGCCGGTGTCCGCCCGCCAGGAGTCGCAGAGGTCGCATTTCAGCGCGACGCCGCGGTTGGTCGGATCGTCGCCGCCGCGGCGGCGGTCGGCCTGCACGGTGATGACGCCGAACGGGCAGACCATCACGCACAGCTTGCAGCCGACGCAGTTCTCCTCGACGATCTTCACCTGCCCGTCGGCCTGCCGGCAGGCGCCGGTCGGGCAGACATGGGCGCAGGGCGCATCCTCGCACTGGCGGCACTGCATGGGCATCATGACGCCGTCGGCGACGATCACGGTGTTGCGCGGGTGCAGGGGCAGGTTCAGCGCAACCGCCTGGTTCAGGCTGTGTCCGCCGCTGTGCGCCACCGCACAGGCCAGTTCGCAGCTATGACAGCCGAGGCAGCGCTGGGCGTCCGCATAGATGATGGCATTCTCTTTTGGCGAGCTCATGCCTTGGGCCTTTCCTGATTCTTGTCTTTCCGGTTCCTGGCCGGCTTCCGGCCGGCCATTCCCCGGAGGCTAGGTCTCGAAGCTTTCGATGCGCAGTTCCTGACCGCTCAGGATCGACAGGTCACCGCCGCCGCAATCGGGGCAGTGGAAGCGGAAGCGCTCCACCTCGAACCGGGCGTCGCAGCCGCCGCACCGGGCACGCACGGGGACATGGTCGATGACCAGCTCCGCACCCTCGGCGCAGCTTCCTTCCGCGAACAGTTCGAAGCAGGCGCGGAGCTGTCCGGGCTCCACCGCCGTCAGCCGCCCGACCTTCAGGGTGACCCGCTTCACGGCGGTGACGCCGTGGCTGGCCGCCTGCTGCAGCAGGATTTCCATGAGGCTGCTGACGATGGCCATCTCGTGCATGGTGCCGCCGTTTTCCGTCTGAACCTGGGGGGCAGGTTAGCGGTGGTAGGACCACCCGTCTGTCGGCCCCCTGACAGTTCCGGGGCCGGACAGGGCCAAAACCGGCGCCGCGTCAATCCGCCACGGACCTGGAAGGGCGTGGATGCGCAAACCGCCGGCCCGGCTGTCGGGCACCTGACAGACGGTCGCCGGCCGCAGTCCTACAGTCCGGCCATACGCAATCGAGGCGCAGACGAAGAGGCTGGCCGATGGTTTATCAAAGCGCGATGGACGCCACGCTGCTGGCGTGGCTCGGCGCAGCCCTGCTCCTTGGCGGAGAGGTGCTGGCGCTGGCGCACTACAGGAATCTGCCGCGGGCGCTGGCATTGTCGGCGATCGCGGAAACCGGATATGTGCTGCTCGGCCTGGGGGTCGGCGGTGCCGCCGGCGACACCGGGGCGATCATGCATTTCGGCTTCCAGGCCGTCATGCGCGGCCTGGTGGTCGTGGCGGCCTGGTCGCTGATCCGCCGCAGCGGCGCCACCACGCTGGACGGGCTGGCCGGCAGCGGCACGCGCTTCCCGCTGGCGGCGCTGCTGTTCGGCTTCGGCCTGTTCTCCGTGATGGGGCTGTCGCCCTTCAAGGGATCGTTCAGCAAGTTCCTAATCCTCTATGCCGCCATCGAGCGGGGGGAATGGCTGCTCGCCGCGGCCGGCACGCTCGCCAGCATGATCGCGGCGGCCTATTACGTGCTCATCATTCATGGGGTCTGCCTGGCCAAGCCGTCCGCAGACGCGGCTCCCACCGCCGCCGACCCGGCGGCGGAGCGCGGGACCGCCTGGACCGTCCCGGTCATGGCGGGCTTGGCGGCGCTCACCGTGGTCATGAGCCTGTGGCCGGATCCGTTCCTGCATCTGGCGGAACGTCTGGCCGGTGCCGGCGGCGACGCGATCCCGGAATTCGAGGGGCCGTGGTCGGCATTGGTGCTGCTGCCCTATCTCGGCGGCTTCGCGCTCTACGGCGTCGGCCGTTTCAGCGCCCGCGCACGGGACGGGCTGGCGGTGCTGCTGGCGCTCGCCACCGCCGTCGCGGCGTGGAGCGCCGCCGACATCGACCCGCTGTCGCGGCTGTTCACCCTGCTGTTCGCCGGGATCGGCCTCGCGGTGACGGTCTATTCGACCGCCTACATGAAGCGGGACGGGAATGCCGGACGCTACTGGCTGCTGCTGTTCCTGATGATCGGGTCGCTGCTGGGCGTGGCGACGGCGCATGAGCTCGGCAACTTCTACGTCTTCTGGGAGCTGATGACCTGGACCTCCTATCTGCTGGTCATCCATGAGCAGACGGGCAAGGCGCTGCGGGCCGGCTTCATCTATTTCCTGATCTGCGCCTCGGGCGCCTACGTGATGCATTTCGGCATCCTGCTGCTGCACGCCGAACTCGGCACCTTCGCCATGGCGGAGATCGCCGCCCGCATCGGCGAGCTGCCGCCGGCCGTCGGCGCCCTGACCGCCTTCGCCTTCCTGGCCGCCTTCGTGGCCAAGGCCGGTCTGGTGCCGCTGCACTCCTGGCTGCCGGAGGCGCATCCGGTCGCCCCATCCTCCATCTCCGCGCCGATGTCGGGCATCCTGACCAAGGCCGGCCTGTTCGGGATCGCCAAGATCCTGCTGCTGGTGTTCGGGGCCGGGGCGCTGGAGCGCTTCGGCGCCGTGTCGCTCGACATCGGCACCGTGGTCGTCGTGCTCGGCTGCCTCACCCTGGTCTATGGCGAGGCGATGGCGGTCCGCGAGCGGACGGTCAAGCGCATGCTCGCCTATTCCACCCTGGCCCAGGTCGGCGAGATCGCCGCGATCCTCGGCCTCGGCACCCATCTCGCACTGACCGGCGCGCTGATGCACATCGCCAACCATGCGGTGATGAAGAGCCTGCTGTTCCTGGCGGTCGGCGCCCTGCTGATGCGCGGGCACGGCAAGACGCTGGACGACCTGCGCGGCCTCGGGCGCGCCATGCCGGTGACCGCCGGCTGCCTGGCGGTCGGCGTCCTCGCCATCATGGGGCTGCCGCCCTTCAGCGGTTTCGTCAGCAAGTTCCTGATGATCTATGCCGCCGTGGCCGCCGGCCACACCGAGGTCGCCGCCCTGATCCTGCTGGGCAGCGTGGTCGGCGCCTTCTACTATCTGCGGCTCGTCCGCATCCTGTTCTTCGAGCCCTATGACGGCCCCGCCCTGGCGGAGGCGCCGCTGACGATGCTCGCCGCCGTCGCCGCGCTGGCCGCGCTGGTGATCCAGGGCGGGCTGTTCCCCGACGGCGTGCTGGCGCTGGTCCGGCCGGCCGCCGACCTGCTGGCGGCGCGGGGCGGCATCGCGCTGGCCGCGGTCCCCGATCTCGCCATGCACTGGCCGCTGGGGTCCGCCGTGGCGGCGCTGGGTGCACTCGCCGTCTTCGCCGCCGGGCTGCGCTCGGCCAAGCTCTCCGGCATGCTCGCCGTCGCGGTGATGCTGGCGACGCTGGGCGCGGTGTTGCTGGAGGCCGGCCGCTTCGACGGCCTGTCCTTCTGGTTCGCGGCGCTGACCGCCGGCGTCGCGGCGCTGAACCTCGTCTACGCCATCGGCTACATGGCGCACGGCCACGCCCAGGGGCGCTTCTACGCCGCCTTCACCCTGATGGTCGCCGGGCTGATCGGCCTGGCCGGCAACGACACCGGCTTCGGCTTCTTCGCCTTCTGGGAGCTGATGAGCAGTTGGACCCTCTACGCCGTCATCGCCCACGAGGAGACGCAGGACGCGCTGAAGGAGGGGTTCAAGTACTTCATCTTCAACTTCGTCGGCGCCAGCCTGATGTTCCTCGGCATCGTGGTCCTGGCGGTGGCGTCCGGCAGCTTCGCCTTCGCCGACCTGGCCAAGGCGGCGGCCGACGCCGCGGCCGGCCATATGGCTGCCGGTCCGCTCGCCGCCGGCCCACTCGCCGCCGGCCTGGTGCTGGTGCTGGCCGGGCTGCTGATGAAGGCGGCGATGCTGCCGCTGCGCATCGACTACCAGATGCACCCGGCGACCGCGCCGACGCCGGTCAGCGGCTACATCTCCGCCGTCCTGCTGAAGAGCGGCCCCTACGGCGTGCTCAAGCTGGTCACCGCCGTCGGCGGGGCGGCGGCGGCCGGCCGGCTGGGGGCCGCGGCGGGCCTGCCCGCCCTGGGCGACGCGCTGGCGCTGATCGCCGCGGTGACGATCCTCTATGCCGGGGCGATGGCGATGATCCAGACCGGGATCAAGCGCCTGCTGATCTACAGCACGGTCAGCCAGCTCGGCTACATCCTGCTCGGGCTGTCGCTCGGCACCTCGCTGGGCGTCGCCGGGGGGCTGATGCACCTCGTCAACCACATGCTTCTGAAGGACATCCTGTTCCTGGCGGCCGGCTGCATCCTGGCGCAGAGCCACGTCCACAGCCTGGACGAGCTGGGCGGCCTGGGGCGGCGGATGCCGGTGACCTTCGGGCTGTTCCTGTTCGCCGGCCTGTCGCTGTCGGGCATCCCGCCGCTGAACGGCTTCGCCTCGAAATGGCTGGTCTACCAGGCGGCCTTCGCGGCGGGCCACCCGCTGTTCGGCCTCGCCGCACTGATGTCGAGCCTGTTCACCCTGGCCGCCGTGCTGAAGTTCGCGCACGCCGCCTTCATGGGGGCGGAGTCGCCCAAGGCCGCGAAAATCCATGAGGCGCCGGCCGTCATGCTGGTGCCGATGGGCGTGCTGGCCGGCGCCAGCGTGCTGGTTGGCCTGTTCCCCGGCCTGCTGCTGGTTCCCATCGCCGCCGTCCAGGCCGGTCTCGGGCTGGAGCCGGTGGCGGCGAGCTGGACCGGCGGCCTGCCGGGCGGCTGGCATCCGGGCGTGATCGCCCTGCTGGCGGTGCCGTTGGCGCTGCTGTCCTGGTGGTACGGCCGTCCCGGGCGTCATGCCGCCGTCCGCTCGCACGTCCATGCCTGCGGGGTCAGCGACATCCCTCCGGCACTCTCCCACGTCACCGCGTCCAACCTTTACGAAACGCCGGAGCGGCTGATCCGGCGGGTCCTGCACGCCAAGCCGCAGGCTTGAGGAGGCCGCCCATGTCCGCGCCAATGTCCGACCTGTTTTCTCTTCTCTTCGCAATCCTCGTCTTTCCCGGCGGCCTGTTCGCCCTGTGCTTCGGCCTGGTCCTGAAGGGACTGGACCGCCGGCTGGCGGCGCGCCTGCAGCGCCGCGTCGGCCCGCCGCTGCTCCAGCCGCTGTTCGACCTCGTCAAGCTGGCCCGCAAGCGCACGCTGGTCCCCGACATCGCCTGCAAGCCGCTCTTCCTGGCGGCGCCGATGGCCGGCTGCGTCAGCATGGCGCTGGCGGCGGCGCTGATCCCGATCCCCGGAGTCTATGATCCCGACCCGCTGCTGGGCGACCTGCTGGTCGTGCTCTACCTGCTGGCGGTGCCGGCGGTGGCGCTGATGATCGCCGGCTCGGCCTCCGGCTCGTCCTACGGCGCCATCGGCTTCTCGCGGGAGATGGCGCTGATGCTGGCCTACGAGGGGCCGCTGCTGATGGTCCTGGCCACGGTCGCCGTGAAGACAGGACTGGCCCAGGGCGGTTTCGTCACCTTCTCGCTGTCGGAGATCGTCCGCTACCAGCAGGAGCACGGCGCCTACCTCGCCGATCCCTGGATGTGGCCGGCCGTCCTCGCCTTCCTGGCCTTCTTCCCGGCCAATCTCGGCATCGCCCCCTTCGACATCCCCGAGGCGGAATCGGAGGTGCTGGAAGGCCCGCTGCTGGAATATTCGGGTCCGCCGCTCGGCCTGTTCAAGGTCATGTCGGCGCTGAAGGCGGTGGTGGTGCTGAGCCTCGGCGTGGTGCTGTTCTTCCCGACCGCGCCGGACGGCGCCGCCGGCCTGCTCGTCCACCTGCTGAAGCTGGCCGTCCTGAGCCTCGCCGGCGTCACCGTGCTGCGCACCGCGATCGGGCGCATGCGGATCGACCAGGCCGTCCTCTTCTATCTCAAATGGCCCGAGGCGCTGGCGATCGCCGGCCTCGCGGCCGTCCTCGCGCTCGCCTGAAGGGGAACCGCCATGAGCTTCATCGCCCGCATCTCGCAGCGTTCGCCCTGGCTGTACCGGATCAACGCCGGCTCCTGCAACGGCTGCGACGTGGAACTGGCGACCACCGCCTGCATCCCGCGCTACGACGTGGAACGCCTCGGCTGCCAGTATTGCGGCAGTCCCAAGCACGCCGACATCGTGCTGATCACCGGCCCCCTGACCCTGCGGGTCAAGGACAAGGTGCTCCGCCTCTACGAGGAAATCCCCGATCCCAAGGTGACCGTCGCCGTCGGCATCTGCCCGATCTCCGGCGGCGTCTTCCGCAACAGCTACGCGGTGGCGGGGGCGATCGACCGCTACCTCCCGGTGGACGTCAACGTGCCCGGCTGCCCGCCGCGCCCGCAGGCGATCATCGAGGGCATCGCGAAGGCGATCGACGTCTGGCGCGAACGGCTTTGAGGGTACCGTCATGAACATGCTCATGCTTCTGCTGCGCAACCTCGCCCGGGGGCCGTCCACCGACGCTTTCCCCTTCGGCGACACCTTCACGCCCGAGCGCCTGCGCGGCCGCATCCGCTTCGATCCGGAGCTCTGCACCGGCTGCCGCATGTGCGCGCATGTCTGCGCCGGCGACGCCATCCATTTCGACGAGACGGACGAGGGGCTGCGCTTCACCCTGTGGCACAACACCTGCACCTTCTGCGGGCTGTGCGAGCATTACTGCCAGACCAAGGCCATCCACCTGACCGACGACTGGCATCTCGCCCATCTGCAGCAGGACAAATACGCGATGATCGAGCAGGGCGTGGTCGCCCCCGCCGCCTGCGCCGAATGCGGGGGCCGGATGACCGCGCCGGTGCCGGCGCTCACCGCCATGGCCTACCGCGCCAGCAACCGCCGGATCGAGCATCTGCAGACACTCTGCCCCGATTGCCGCCGCAAAGCGGGCGTGAAAGGAGGCCGGTCATGAAGGACCAGCTTGGAAGCTTCATCGGCCGGCTCCAGCCCGGCTGGACCGTCGAATGCTCCACCGACGGCTACGGCGTCACGGTCGGCTGGTGCGTGCTGGAGACGGCCGGCGACCTGCTGCCCGTCGCCGCCGCGGTGAAGCAGGCCGGCGGGCGGCTGAGCACCATCACCGCCTACCAGCCCAAGGACGCGAACGCGACGGTGCGCGAGATCGCCTACCATTTCGACATGGACGGCGACACGCTGACCGTCACCGTCCGGCTGCCGCGCCTGGGGGCGGAGATCGACTCCCTGACCCCGCTCTTCCGCAATGCCGACTGGAACGAGCGGGAGTTCATGGAGCTCTACGACATCCAGGTCCGCAACCATCCCGACCCGCGCCGCCTGTTCGTCGACGCGACGGTCGACCCGGCGATCCTCGACCGGCTGATCCCCTTCTCCACCATGGTCAACAGCGCCAGCACCAAGACGCTGTGGGAGCGGATCATGGCCAAGACCGGAGGCGAGCAATGACCACCTACACCATCCCGGTCGGTCCCCTCCACGTCGCCCTCGAAGAGCCGATGTACTTCAAGGTCGAGGTGACGGGCGAGACCATCGCGTCGGTCGACATCAACGCCGGCCACGTCCACCGCGGCGTCGAATACCTGACGATGCAGCGGAATTTCTATCAGAACATCACGCTCACGGAGCGGCTCTGCTCGCTCTGCTCCAACAGCCACCCCACCACCTACTGCACGGCGCTGGAGGCCATCGCCGGGATCCGCATCCCGGAACGGGCGCGCTACCTGCGCGTCATCGCCGACGAGATCAAGCGCGTCGCCTCCAACCTCTTCAACGTCGCCATCATGGCGCACATCATCGGCTTCGACTCGCTGTTCATGCATGTCATGGAAACCCGCGAGGTGGCGCAGGACGTCAAGGAGACCATCTTCGGCAACCGCATGGATCTCGGCGCCAACCGCATCGGCGGCGTGCGCTACGACCTCGATGCCAAGAACCAGGACTATCTGTCCCAGCAGATGGAGCGGATGAAGGCCGACCTCGCGGAGATCGTCGACATCTACCGCAACAATTCCATGATCGCCCTGCGCACCGTCGGGGTCGGGGTGCTGCCGCACGACAAGGCGCTGGAATACGCCGTCGTCGGGCCGGTCGCCCGCGGCTCCGGCGTTGCCTACGACGTGCGCAGCAAGGCGCCCTATGCCGCCTACGACCGGCTCGACGTGCCGGTGGTGACGGAGACCGGCGGCGATGTCCGGGCGCGGGCGCTGGTGCGGCTGCGCGAGGTGCAGGTCGCCATCGACCTCATCCAGCAATGCCTGCGCGACATGCCTGACGGCCCCATCGCCATCGGCGGCCTGCCGCGCATTCCGGCGGGCGAGGCCATCGCCAAGTCGGAGGCTCCGCGCGGCGAGCTGATCTACTACCTGCGCACCGACGGCTCGGACAAGCCGGAACGCCTCAAATGGCGGGTGCCGAGCTACATGAACTGGGATGCCCTGCACGTCATGATGGAGGGCAACCGGATTTCCGACATCCCGCTGATCGTGAACAGCATCGATCCCTGCATCTCCTGCACGGAGCGCTGATCCGCTCCCGCGGCAAGCCGCCCCATCGGCGGCGCCTGCTCCCTTCGACCATAAGGATACAGACGATGAACAAGCTGCTTTCCGCCGGCCTCGCCGGCCTGCTCACCCTGACGCTCGCCCTGCCGGCCGCCGCCCATACCGGCCACGCCGACGGCACCGGTTTCCTGGCCGGCTTCCTGCACCCGCTGGGCGGCCTCGACCATCTGCTGGCGATGGTCGCGGTCGGCCTGTGGGCCGCCCAGACCGGTGGCCGTGCCCTGTGGATGCTGCCGGTGGCCTTCGTCACCATGCTGACCGCCGGCGCCCTCATCGGCATGGGCGGCTTCGAGCTGCCGATGGTCGAGGCGGGCATCGCCGCATCGGTGGCGGTGCTGGGCCTGCTGGTCGTCCTGAACAAGCGGGTGTCGGTCTATGCCGGCATGGCGCTGGTCGGCGTGTTCGCCGTGTTCCACGGCCATGCCCATGGCGCCGAGATGCCCGCGGCGGCCGCGCCGGTGCTGTTCGGCGCCGGTTTCATCCTGTCCACCGTTCTGCTGCACGGCGCCGGCATCGCCACGATGCTGATCGGCCGTGGCGTGGCCAAGCGTCTGGCGCGGCCGACGGCGGCGTGATCGGCGACGATGCATGAATGGGGTTTGGTATGAAGCGCGCAGACGAAGGCCGTCTGTCTGATCGGCGGCGCTGGAAGTTGCGAATGCCGACCAAACCCGCGGGGCCTTGAACCATCCCCCGGAGCGGGAAACGCGCGGGGTCGCGACCCGATCCTCCATCCGCCATCACCCTGCGGACACTCCCGCGCCGCAAGGCCGGGAGTGTCTTGGCAGGGCGGAGCCGTGCGCATCGCTACCGTCGAATCAATCAATCGAATCAATCAATCCAAGCAACCAAGCGTGACCCGGATGTCTTCCGCTGCCCAGGCGCCCTCCCACTGGTGGGCCTTCGGCTGGACGGATGGATTTGAGCCACGACGTGCCCATCCAACCCTTTCCGGCAGTTCGGACGCAGGCGTGAGAGAGTGTCGCATCACGCGATTCGGCCTAACAAAATTGTTGTTAAGGTCGAAATGCCTCGAAATGATCTCAACCCAGGAGACTAATAAAAATCCAGGGACTCTTTGGATGGTTTTCTATGCTCACTCTGTTCCCGGAAAGGGCGAGGGGTCGTGGGAGCCCTTGCCGGTCCACCTGACCAACGTTGCCGACAAAGCGGGGGATCTGGCTGCCATATTCGGCGGCCGGGAGCTTGCACGGGCCATGGGCGCGCTCCACGATATCGGCAAGGCGCAGGACGCCTTCCAATCCTATATCCGCGGACAAGGCCCGAGCGTCGACCATTCCACCGCCGGCGCGGTCCTCGCCTTGCACAGGTACCCGGCGCCGCTCGGCCGGATGATGGCCTATGGCATCGCCGGCCATCATGCCGGACTGGCCAACGGCGCCGTTGCCGGTGGCGGGTTGTCGTCGTTGAAGGACCGGCTGGCGGCCGGTGCCGCCACCCCCCTGCCGGCGAGCCGTCTGACGTCCGACTTCGACCTCGCGCCGACGGCGGTCACCCTCGGGGTGCCGGTGCTGTCCCGCGGATTCACGCACGAGTTCTCCGCCGCCTTCCTGATCCGCATGCTGTTTTCCTGCCTCGTCGATGCCGACCGGCTGGAGACGGAACGGTTTTACGCCGATGTGAATGAGGAGCCGGTCGATCGGGGCTGCCCGCTCACCGTCGCCGATCTGCGCGACCGGCTGGACGCGCATCTGGCGCAGTTCGACGGGCGGACCGGCGCAGTCGACGGTCTGCGGGCCGAGGTGCTGGCGGCCGTTCGGGCGAGGGCGGGGGACGAACCGGGGTTGTTCTCGCTGACGGTGCCGACCGGCGGTGGCAAGACCCTGTCGTCGCTGGCCTTCGCTTTGGACCACGCGGTCCGGCACGGGCTGCGCCGGGTCATCTATGTGATCCCCTTCACCTCCGTGGTCGAGCAGACGGCGGCGGTCTTCCGCAAGGCGCTTGGCAGCGACGACGCCGTCCTCGAACACCATAGCGGCTTCGATTTCGGACCGGCCGACGGTGGCGCCGCCGACAGGTAAAGTGACGACGAAGGCAAGGACGGTTCCAAGAAACTGAGGCTGGCGGCGGAGAACTGGGACCGGCCGGTGGTCGTCACCACCGCGGTGCAGTTCTTCGAAAGCCTGTTCTCCAACCGCCCGTCGGCCTGCCGGAAACTGCATGCCATCGCCGGATCGGTGGTGATCCTGGACGAGGCGCAGACCCTGCCGCTGAAGGTGCTGCGGCCCTGCCTGGAGGCGCTGCGCGAACTGGCACGCGGCTATCGCAGTTCGGTGGTGCTGTGCACGGCGACCCAGCCGGCGGTGACGGTGGAGGCCGGCTTCAAGGGCGGGCTGGAGGCGGTGCGGGAACTGGCGCCCAACCCGCCGGACCTGTACCGCCGCCTCAAGCGGGTGACGGTCACGCCCATCGCCGAGCCCCTGTCCGACGAAGCGCTGGCGGACCGCCTGCTGGCCGAGCCCCAGGCATTGTGCATCGTCAACAGCCGCCGGCATGCGCGCGACCTGCATCGGCGGATCGCCGCCGCCGCTCCCGACGGGGCAAGGCACCTGTCGACCAGCCTGTGCGCCAGGCACCGGAGGGCGGAGCTGGCGGCCATCCGCCGGGACATCGAGGATCGCAAGACCGTCCGGCTGGTTTCGACCTCCCTGGTCGAGGCTGGGGTGGATTTCAGCTTCCCGGCCGTCTACCGGGCGATGGCCGGGCTCGATTCCATCGCCCAGGCGGCGGGCCGCTGCAACCGGAACGGCGACCTGCCGGAACTGGGACGAGTCTTCGTCTTCGACAGCCCGGAGGAGGACGGCCACCGGCCACCGGCGGAGCTGGCGCTGTTCGCCCGGACCGGCGCCGGCGTGCTGCGCGCCCACGACGATCCGCTGGCGCTCGACACGCTGCGCGCCTACTTCCAGCAGCTCTACTGGTTGCGCGGTGACGGGGATCTGGACGCCGCGACGGTGGGGGAGGGGCCGGACGCCATCCCAGGCATCCTGACAGCCTTGTGCCGTCACCGCAGCAAGCATGATTTTCCCTTCGCCGACATCGCCAAGGCGTTCCGGATCATCGACTCGCCGCTGGTCCCGGTGATCGTGCCTTATCGCCCGGCTGGTGAACCGGACGCTGTCCCACGCCTGCTCGACGCCCTCCGGCATGCGCCGGTTGCCAAGACCGGCGGGATCGCCCGCGCCCTCCAGCCCTATCTGGTCCAAATTCCCCGTTCGGCCCGCGCCGGCCTGCTGAAGGCCAAAGCGGCGGAGTGCGTCCGCGGCGACGAGTTCGGCGACCAGTTCGTAGCACTGGTCAACGACGACCTTTACCACCGCGACGTCGGGCTGGATTGGGACGACCCGACCTTCCGGCGGTTCGAAACCAGCATTTTTTGAGGGAGAACCATGGCCTACGGCGTGAAACTTCACGTGTGGGGCGACCGCGCCTGCTTCACCCGGCCGGAAATGAAGGTCGAGCGGGTGTCCTACGACGTCATGACACCGTCGGCGGCGCGGGGCATCCTGGAGGCGATCCATTGGAAGCCGGCGATCCGCTGGGCGATCGACGCCATCGAGGTGCTGAAGCCGATCCGCTTCCAGTCGATCCGCCGCAACGAGGTCGGATCGCGCGTGCCCGCCGCGTCGGTGCGCAAGGCGATGAAGGCCGGCGCGGTGCAGGACCTGCGCATGGTGGCGGAGGAGAACCGGCAGCAGCGTGCCGCGACCCTGCTGGTCGATGTCGCCTATGTCATCCACGCCCATTTCGAGTTGACGGGCCGCGCCGGACCCGGCGACAGCGAGGCAAAGCACCTGTCGATGTTCAACCGACGCGCGGCCAGCGGACAGTGCTTCCAGCAGCCCTGCCTGGGTGTGCGGGAGTTCCCGGCGAACTTCGCCCTGATGGAGGATGGGGCGGCACCGGCGTCGGAGCTGCCGCTGGACCAGCGTGACCGCGATCTCGGCTGGATGCTGCTCGACATCGACCACGCCAACGACATGACCTCCCTGTTCTTCCGGGCGGCGCTGCGCGACGGTGTGATGGCGGTGCCGCCGTTGGAGTCGGTAGAGGTGCGGTCATGACCGTCCTCGCCGCACTCAACGGCTATTACGGCCGGCTGGCCGACCGCGGCGAGGTGCCGCCCTTCGGCTATTCGACGGAGCGGATCGCCCACATCATCGTCCTGTCGCCCGATGGCGGGGTGCTGGATGTCCTGCCCTGGCAGAGCCTGTCGGGAAAGAAGGCGGAACCGCGCCCGACGGCGGTGCCGCAATCCTTCAAGCGTCCGGGAACCACGCCGCGCTCCTTCTTCCTGTGGGACAACGGGAAATTCGTGCTCGGCCTCGGGCTGGAAAAGGCGACCCGGCAGCGGGTGGCGCATCCCGGCAACCACGCGGCGTTTCAGGAACTGCACCGTCGGCTGCTTGATGGAACCGAGGATGCCGGGCTGATGGCGCTGCTGCGCTTCCTCGACGGCTGGTCGGCCGGCCGGTTCGATGACTGCGGCTTCACCGACGCCATGCTCGATCAGAACTTCATGTTCATGCTCGACGGCGACCGGAACCAGGCGGGCCAGCCGCGCTTCCTGCACGATCGTCCGGCCGCCCGGCGCATCTGGGAAGGCGCGGTGGCCGAGGGCGCCGGGGAGGAGGGGATCTGCCTGGTGACCGGAACGCGCCAGCCGATCGCCCGCCTGCATCCGGCGATCAAGGGGGTGATGGACGCACAGAGTTCCGGTGCCTCCATCGTCTCCTTCAACAACGACGCCTTCACCTCCTACGGCAAAGAGCAGGGGCTGAACGCGCCGGTGTCGGAGGCGGCGGCCTTCGGCTACGGCGCCGCCCTGAACGCGCTACTGGCGCGCGGCAGCGGCAACCGGCTGACGATCGGTGACGCGACCACCGTGTTCTGGGCCGACACCTCCGGCGGCGAGGACTCCGCCCTCAAGGCGGAGGAGTTGTTCCACGACCTGCTCAGTCCGCCACCGGTTGAAGATGCCGACGAGGCGCAGGCGATCCGCAATGCCCTGCTTCCGGTCAGCCGAGGTCTTGCGGTGCGGGAAATCGCGCCGGAACTGGACGAGCGGACGCGCTTCTACGTGCTCGGCCTGTCGCCGAACATTGCCCGGCTGTCGGTCCGCTTCTGGCTGGAGGACAGCTTCTCCGAGATCGTGAAGCGCGTCGGCCTTCATTGGAGCGATCTGCAGATCGAGCCGGTGCCCTGGCGCACCGCGCCGGCGGTCTGGATGCTGCTGCGCGAGACCGCCGCGCTCAACAAGACCGAGAACATCGCGCCGCAACTGGCCGGGGAGGTGATGCGCGCCATCCTGACCGGCGGCCGCTATCCCCGCAGCCTGCTGGCGGCGGTCATCACCCGCATGCGGGCCGGCGATGCGGTGAACGGCCTGAAGGCCGCGATCTGCCGGGCCTGCCTGAACCGCGACTCCCGCCTGGGAACGAAGAAGACGGAGGAAATTCCCGTGAGCCTGAACCGAGACGAGGCGAACCCGGCCTACCGGCTGGGCCGCCTGTTCGCCGTGCTGGAGGGCGCCCAGCGGGCGGCCCTGGGGGACGTGAACGCCAGCATCCGCGACCGCTATTTCGGCGCCGCATCGGCCACCCCCGCCAGCGTCTTCCCCATGCTGCTGCGCAACAGCAACCACCATCTGGCGGTGCTGCGCAAGGGCGACAAGCCACGTCTCGGCGGTTGGTTCGAAGGGGAGATCGGCCAGATCCTCGGCGGGCTGGACAGCGGCTTTCCGCGCTCGCTGCGCATCGAGGACCAGGGGCGCTTCGCCATCGGCTACTACCACCAGCGCTATTCCGGCAAGGCCGCCGCCCCCGGCGGACAGGCCGGCGCCACTGAACAGACCGTTTCCGAGGATTGAGCGATGCCCACGATCCAGAACCGCTACGAGTTCGTCTATCTGTTCGACGTCACCAACGGCAACCCGAACGGCGATCCCGACGCCGGCAACCTGCCGCGGCTGGACCCGGAAACCAACAAGGGGCTGGTGACCGACGTCTGCCTGAAGCGCAAGATCCGCAACTTCGCCGCACTGAGCCGTGACGGCGAGCCGCGCTATGGCATCTATGTCCAGGAAGGCGCGATCCTGAACGAGAAGCACCGGGCCGCCTACCGGGCCGTCCGCCCCGACGACAAGGAGGTCGAGAGCGCGAAGAAGCTGTCGCCCAAGGAGGCGGAGGAAAAGGCCGTCCGGCAGTTCATGTGCGACAACTTCTTCGACGTCCGCAGCTTCGGCGCGGTGATGAGCACCAGCATCAATTGCGGGCAGGTGCGCGGGCCGGTGCAGCTCTCCTTCGCCCATTCGGTGGAGCCGATCCTGCCGCTGGAGATCTCGATCACCCGCATGGCCGCCACCTCGGAGAAGGAGGCGAAGGAACGCAAGGACGGCGAACCGGCGGACGACGGCCGCCGCGACAACCGCACGATGGGGCGCAAGCATGTCGTCCCCTACGGCCTGTATCGCTGCCATGGCTACATCTCCGCCAAGCTGGCGGAGGGGACCGGCTTCGACGAGGCCGATCTGGACCTGCTGTGGACCGCGCTGGAGGGCATGTTCGACCATGACCGCTCGGCGGCCCGCGGCGAGATGGCCGGCCGCAAGCTGGTCCTATTCCGCCATGACAGCGCGCTCGGCAACGCCCCCGCCCATCGCCTGTTCGACCTCGTCACGGTGAAGCGGCATTTCCAGGGCGAGGAGTACGATCTGGACGGCCCCGGCACCGGCAACCTGCCGCCGGCCCGCCGTTTTGCCGATTACCGCGTCGCCCTGGACGGGACCGGGGTGCCCGCCGGCGTGACGATGATCGAGCGGTTCTGACCGCTCCCGACGGGCAGGGGTGAACGGAGAGGGAGGGCGCAGACTCCATGGACGCGGATGATCTTCTCCCTCTCTCGGCCTTGCAGCACCAGTTGTTCTGCCCACGCCAATGCGCGCTGATCCATGTCGAGCGGCAGTGGCGGGAGAACGCCCTCACCGTCGAGGGCCGGCTGCTGCACGACGCCGTGGACGCCGGCGGCCGGGACCGGCGCGGCACCGTCCGCACAGTGCGGTCGATGCCGCTGCGCTCGCACCGGCTCGGTCTGGCAGGTGTGGCCGACCTGGTGGAGTTGCACGGCGCCGACCAACGGCCCTATCCGGTCGAGTACAAGCGCGGCCGGCCCAAGGCCCACCGGGCCGACGAGGTGCAGCTCTGCGCGCAGGCCATCTGCCTGGAGGAGATGTTCCGCACCGACATCGCCGAGGGCGCCCTGTTCTATGGGGAAAACCGGCGGCGCGTCGTGGTACGGCTCGACGAGGGGCTGCGGGCTCTGACCGAACGCACGGCGGCGGACCTCCGCGCCATGGTCGAGGCCGGCCGCACCCCGCCGCCGGTGTACGAGGCGGCGAAATGCCCGAACTGCTCGATGATCGACCTTTGCCGGCCGCGCCGGCTGGGCCGTCCGCCACCGGTGGCCGACTGGCTTGCCCGGCAACTGGAGGACGGGGAGGACGCCATGCCCTCATGCAACCGCGGAGAGTCCTGATCCCATGCGCCAGCATCTGAACACGATGTTCGTCACGACCGAAGGCGCTTGGCTGACCAAGGACGGCGCCAACATCGTGGTGGAGGTGGACCGGCGTGAAATCGGCCGCGTGCCCATGCACATGATGGGCGGGATCGTCTGTTTCGGCCGGGTCGGCATGTCGCCGCCGCTGATGGGAGCCTGTGGCGAGGCCGGAGTTACGGTCTCCTTCCTGACCGAGCATGGCAAGTTCCTGGCGCGGGTGGAGGGCGCGTGCAGTGGCAACGTCCTGCTGCGCCGGCGCCAGTATCGGGTGGCCGACGACCCGGACGCCGGTCTGGTCGTCGTCCGGGCCATCGTGGCGGCGAAGGCGGCGAACCAGCGTGCGGTGCTGCGCCGCGCATGGCGGGACCATGGCTCCTCGATGACGGAGGCCGGCTGTGCCGGGATCGACGACGCCCAGCGTCGCCTGGGCGACGTTGCGCGCCGGGTCATGGAGGCGGCGAACATCGACGTCGCCCGTGGTCACGAAGGCGACGCGGCGAACGCGTATTTCGGGGCGTTCGACCATTTGATCCGTCGCGACGACGATGCCTTCCGCTTCCGCGGCCGCAGCCGGCGTCCGCCGCTGGACGCCTGCAACGCCTTGCTGTCCTTCCTTTACGCCATGGTCGGCCACGACTGCCGATCGGCGCTTGAGTCTGTCGGCCTGGACCCGCAGGTCGGCTTCCTGCACCGCGACCGACCCGGCCGGGCCGGCTTGGCCCTCGACCTGATGGAGGAGTTCCGCCCGGTGCTGGCCGACCGGGTCGCTCTCACGCTGATCAACCGCCAGCAGATCGGGCCGAAGGACTTCACGCACATGGAGGGCGGTGCCGTCCTGCTGCGCGACGATGCCCGCAAGGCGGTCCTGGCTGCCTATCAGGAGCGCAAGAAGGATGAGATCACCCACCCGTTCTTGAACGAGAAGCTCAGCCTGGGGCTTGTCCCCCACATCCAGGCGCAATTGCTGGCCCGCCATCTGCGCGGTGACCTGGACGGCTATCCGCCCTTCCTTTGGAAATGACCGACCATGCTGATGCTGATCACCTATGACGTGAACACACAGGACGCCGCGGGCCGCCGCCGCTTGCGCCGGATCGCGAAGGCGTGCCAGGATTTCGGCCAGCGCGTCCAATTTTCCGTGTTCGAATGCGAGGTCGATCCGGCGCAATGGGCCGCGCTCCGTGCCCGGCTGATCAAGGAGATCGACCAGGGCACCGACAGCCTGCGCTTCTACCATCTCGGTGCCAATGCGGGCCGCCGCATCGAGCATGTCGGCGTCAAGCCCGCACTGGACCTTGGCGGGACCCTGGTCTTCTGACCTGCGAACCCGAAGCTCACAGGAAATCCCCGGGAGGTTCGCACCTGAACGCTATCAACGGGTTGGCGTCGGTGGCATGCTGAAAGCCGCCCGGCGGACTGCTGTGCAACAGGTGGTTCGCGTTTGATCCGGGATTGTGGGTTCCTGAACAAGTAGATATTGACTGGCTGTCGCCTCCTACGCGGAGGCGTGGATCGAAACGAAATCATGAAGGGCCACGGCATCAGCGGCTTCCAGGTCGCCTCCTACGCGGAGGCGTGGATCGAAACGTAAGCCACACCCTTGCGGATGCAGTCGCCGATGAGTCGCCTCCTACGCGGAGGCGTGGATCGAAACCGGTACCGCCGCAGGGCGTTGAACATCCCCGCCAGGTCGCCTCCTACGCGGAGGCGTGGATCGAAACACGCCCGGCGAGGTCATCTCCGCCACGATCACCCGTCGCCTCCTACGCGGAGGCGTGGATCGAAACAACAGGATGGCGAGGGACAGGATGTAGTTGGCCGGGTCGCCTCCTACGCGGAGGCGTGGATCGAAACGCCTTCCTCAACACATCTTGCACGGACGACACCCGTCGCCTCCTACGCGGAGGCGTGGATCGAAACCGGCAACACGGACCTGCTCGCCAAGGTGCTGGCCGGGTCGCCTCCTACGCGGAGGCGTGGATCGAAACCTGTCAGTGGCGTCGCTGCTCAACACCAACTTGAGTCGCCTCCTACGCGGAGGCGTGGATCGAAACAGCCAGCATCACGCGGCCCTCGCCTCAGAGCGGTCGGTCGCCTCCTACGCGGAGGCGTGGATCGAAACCGCTACGGGTTCATTGGGCTGCGCACCGACACCTGTCGCCTCCTACGCGGAGGCGTGGATCGAAACCAGAGCGTGGTGTCGGATATCCGCGCCCGCGCCCGGTCGCCTCCTACGCGGAGGCGTGGATCGAAACGCGGTTATGTGCTCGCCCATCTCGTCGGCCAATTGTCGCCTCCTACGCGGAGGCGTGGATCGAAACATCTCCTCCACCGTGAGCGCGAGCTGCTCGACCGGTCGCCTCCTACGCGGAGGCGTGGATCGAAACCACATCGTTGTCGTGATTGCGGCAGAGGTGATGATGTCGCCTCCTACGCGGAGGCGTGGATCGAAACCGGGACACGTTTGATTGGTCGACGCCTCCGCTGCCGTCGCCTCCTACGCGGAGGCGTGGATCGAAACGTCTATGTGTGGATCCGGTACGGCTGGAAAGCCGGTCGCCTCCTACGCGGAGGCGTGGATCGAAACTAGCGCGGCAAGGACAGGTCGAACCCGAACCACTGTCGCCTCCTACGCGGAGGCGTGGATCGAAACGGCCGATGAAAGGGGCAGCCGCCGTGCACTGGCTCGTCGCCTCCTACGCGGAGGCGTGGATCGAAACTTCTTGCGGGGAACGCCGCCCTTGGCCTTCGAAAAGTCGCCTCCTACGCGGAGGCGTGGATCGAAACCACAGCGCGGCCGGATCGGCGCAGACCTTCAGCGGTCGCCTCCTACGCGGAGGCGTGGATCGAAACGACATCGTGTTTGACGACGGCAGTGTTTCCCCCCGTCGCCTCCTACGCGGAGGCGTGGATTGAAACGTGCCAGTGCGCTTGCCCCCATCGGCACCCACCGTTGTGGGCAACCGCAGCCTGGCTCCAGCATTGCCAAGGTGCACCATCCTTCCGCCTGGACATCCAGCCGGTTCACCACACAGCGGATCGGCGATCGATACCTGAGTATGGGTTCCTGCCTGTCGGCGACTTCGGCACTCTACCGGCCACAGCGATGTTGGCAGGAGTTCGGTATGGAACTGGCCCTTTCCGAGACGCCGCCGCGGCTTCCTTCGGCACTGGCGGGGCAGGCATCCGTTTCGTGGATGCCGGAAGACGGGATGCCGGAAGAGGCCAACCGGCTGTCGGCCGCCGTCGACCGGCTGTTGCGGGTCGCCAGCGACATGCTCGCCTCGGACAACCAGTCCATCGCAGACTGCCTGTCGTTGGCCCTGGCCCGGCTGCAACGACCCGGCGGCGACCCCGGCACCGACGCCAAAGCACCGGAGGAGGCCGGCCGGAAAACCGGTCTCGCGGCGTGGCAGGTCCGGCGGGTCGTCTCCCATGTCGACGCCCATCTCGCCGGCACCATCCGTAACCGGGACCTCGCGGCGGCGGCGAAGCTGAGCTGCGGTTATTTCTGCCAGGCATTCAAGGACAGCTTCGGCTGCCCGCCGCACGCCTACATCATGCGCCGGCGGGTGGAGCGGGCAAAGGAACTGCTGGAGACCACCGGCACGCCCCTGTCGCAGATTGCCCTCGACTGCGGCTTTTCCGACCAGTCGCACTTCTCGCGCATCTTCCGCCGCATCGCCGGCGAGGTTCCCCGCCTGTGGCGGCACAAGCGCCAGATGGATGGGCTGGAACCCGCCCCGGCCGCAGTCGACGTCTGACGCGACCTCTGATGCACGCTCCCCGGCCTTTACGGAACGTACGGCACCGGCTCGGTGCCGGCGCATTGACGGCTCACCGACGGTTCGGCGGCGGCGATCCGGTGGCCGGTCGCCGCCGCCGTCCGGTCAGCCATGGGCGCTGTAGGCGTCCATCACGCGGGTGGAATAGACCAGCGCCGCCCCGGCATTGAGGGCGACGGCGACGCCCAGCGCCTCGGCGATCTCTTCGCGGGTGGCGCCGTTCTTGATGGCGCCCTCGGTGTGGACGGCGATACAGCCGTCGCAGCGCACGGTGACGGCGACCGCCAGGGCGATCAGCTCCCGCGTCTTGGCGCCGAGCAGGTCCTTCTTCTGGCCGGCGGCGCTGAGCCCGACATAGCCCTTCACCGTCTCGGGGCTGAGCTTGCCCATCTCGCCGACACCGGTGAGCACCTGCTGGCGGTATTCGTTCCAGTTGAGCATCATGATCGTGTCTCCTCTTCCATATGTCCGCTCATGCCTGAGCGCGGAACCGATGCCGTGACGCTACGTCCGGGCGGGCGCGCGATATAGAAGGATGCGTCCGTCTTTGGGATGCGGTTCCGGCCGTCCGCGCGACCGGACCGCGCAGCGTGGGGCACCAACCGCGCCAAGCCGGGTCAGGCGGTCCGTTCGATGGCGATTGCCGTCGCCTCGCCGCCGCCGATGCACAGCGAGGCGACGCCGCGCGTCAGCCCGCGGGCCGCCAGCGCGTGGAGCAGCGTGACGATCAGCCTCGCCCCGGTGGCGCCGATCGGGTGGCCGACCGCGCAAGCGCCGCCGTTGACGTTCAGGCAGTCCGCGGCGATGCCAAGGTCGCGCTGCGCCGCCATGGCGACGACGGCGAAGGCCTCGTTGATCTCGAAGAGGTCGACGTCGCCCACCAACCAGCCGACCTTGTCCAGCAGCTTGCCGATCGCCGGGATGGGCGCCGTGGTGAACCAGGCGGGGTCCTGGCTGTGCGTGGCATGGCCGCGGATCTCCGCCAGGATCGGCAGCCCGGCGGCCCCGGCGACGGAGCGCCGGGTCAGGACCAGCGCCGCAGCGCCGTCGGCGTTGGCGGACGAGCTGGCGGCGGTGATCGTGCCGTCCCGCCGGAAGGCCGGCTTCAGCGACGGGATCTTGTCGGGGGAGACCTTCCGCGGGTTCTCGTCCTGCTCCACCAGCCGCTCCCCGCCCTTGGCGGGAACGGCGACCGGCACGATCTCGGCCGCGAAGGCGCCGCTCTCCACCGCCCGCCGGGCGCGCGTCAGCGTCTCCACCGCATAGGCGTCCTGCTCGGCACGGCTGAAACCGTAGGCCTGCGCCGTCGCCTCGCCGAAGTCGCCCATGGCGCGGCCGCCCTCATAGGCATCCTCCAACCCGTCCAGCATCAGGTGGTCGAGCAGGCGGTCGTGGCCGATGCGGTAGCCGCCGCGCGCCTTGGCCAGCAGGTAGGGGGCGTTGCTCATCGATTCCATGCCGCCGGCCACCACGATGTCGGCGGACCCCGCGCGGATCAGGTCGTGGGCCAGCATGGTCGCCTTCATGCCCGACCCGCAAACCTTGTTGATCGTGGTGGCGCCGGTCGCGTCGGGCAGCCCGGCGCCGCGGGCCGCCTGCCGGGCCGGCGCCTGGCCCTGGCCGGCGGGCAGGACGCAGCCCATCAGCACCTCGTCGATGCCGGCGGGCGGCAGGCCGGCGCGCTCCACCGCTGCGGCGATGGCGCGGGCGCCCAGCACGGGGGCCGCCAGCGGCGCCAGCTCTCCCTGGAAGCGGCCGAGTGGCGTGCGGACCGCGGACACGATGACGACGGGGTCGTGGCCGGGGTTATGGTTGGGGTTATGGTTGGGGGCGTGGCTGGTGGAGGGGGCAGGGGAGTTCGGCATGGTCGCGGTCTCCGGATCGGCGCCCGGCTCAGGGCACGTTAAATGATGACCATCATGATTGAATAATTGATGATGATCGTCATATGATTTGTCAATGGCATTTCGGGCGCCTTTTCCGGCGTCTCTTTCAGGCGGGCGCCACCCGGCGCCCGGCCACCGGGGGTGCGGCATGAGGGTGAGCAAGGAGCAGGCGGCCGAGAACCGGCGCCGGATCGTCGACGTGGCGGGCATGCTGTTCCGCGAGCGCGGCTTCAACGGCATCGGTGTCGTCGACCTGATGAAGGAAGCCGGCCTGACCCATGGCGGCTTCTACGGTCATTTCGCCTCCAAGGACGATCTGGCGGCGGAGGCCTGCGCCCGCGCGATGGAGGAGGCGGCGGAGCGCTGGCGGCGGACGGCGGACGAGAGGGGGGGCGACGCCCTGCCGGCGCTGCTGACCAGCTACCTGTCGCAGCGCCACCGTGACCACAGCGGCGCCGGCTGCCCCATGGCGGCGCTCGGCGTCGATGCGGCACGCCAGGGGGGGGCTGCGCGGGGCGCCTTCACCCGGGGGCTGCGCCCCTTCATCGACCTGCTGGGCCGGCTGGTGCCGGGCCGGTCGGCGGAGGCGAGGCGCAAGGCGGCGCTCGCCACCCTCTCGGGCATGGTCGGCGCGCTCGTCCTGGCGCGCGCGGTCGATGACCCGGCGCTGTCCGACGAGATCCTGGAGGCCGCGCGCACGGCCTTCGCCGAGGCGGGAGACAGCGGCGCCTGACCTGTCATCGGCGCCTGACCTGTCATCGCCGATTGCCCCGTCCCCGCCACCTGCCGCCACCGCCGCCTGCCGCCGCGATGGCCGGAATCGTCGTGTCTTTGGCATTTCAGCCAAGCCCCCCGCCAGCATAGTCTGGTGCCGGCCGGCGCGGCTGCGGCTGCGTCCGTGGCGCAGGGGCACGGGGCCGGTCCGGCAGGCGGGGAGGGGACATGCTCACCATCGGTTTCGTGGTGTTCGAGGATTTCCAGGTGATGGGAATGGCCGCCCTCTCGGCCTTCGAGATGGCGAACCTCGTGCTCGGCCGGCCGGCCTATCAGGTCCATGTCCTGTCGGAACGGGGCGGGCCGGTGCGCAACTCCCTGGGCTTTGCGGTGGAGACGCGGCCTTTCGGTGAGGAGGTCTTCGACACGACGATCACCATCGGATCGCTGCAGGTCAGGCCGTCCTCGTCCGGCCTGCTGGCCTACCTGCGCGACGCCGCCGGCGCCTCGCGCCGGGTCGCCGGCATCTGCACCGGCGCCTATGTGCTGGCGGAGGCCGGCCTGCTCGACGGCCGCCGCGCCACCACCCACTGGAGCCACGCCCGCACGCTCCAGCGCCTCTACCCCAAGGTCAGGGTGGAGGAGGACCGCATCTTCAGCGTCGACGGCAATGTCTGGACCTCGGCCGGGATGACCGCCGGCCTCGACCTCGCCATGGCGCTGGTCGAGGATGATTTCGGGGTCGAGGTCGCCAAGGCGGTGGCGCGCAAGCTGGTCGTCTACCTGCGCCGGGCGGGCGGACAGTCGCAGTTCTCCGCCCTGCTGGACCTGGAACCGCGGTCCGACCGCGTGCGGCGGGCGCTGGTCCACGCCAAGGAGAACCTCCGGAACGAACTGTCGGTCGAGGAACTGGCCGGGGCCGCGAACCTCAGCCCCCGCCAGTTCAGCCGCCTGTTCCGGCAGGAGACCGGCCAGACCCCCGCCAAGGCGGTCGAGCATCTGCGCCTGGAGGCGGCCCGCGTGATGATGGAGGAAGGGCGCCACCCGATGGACGTCGTCGCCCGCGAAACCGGCTTCGCCGACCGCGAGCGCATGCGCCGCGCCTTCCTGCGCGCCTACGGCCAGCCGCCCCAGGTGATCCGCCGCTCGGTCGAGAATGGCCGCGTCCCGGCGCCCGAATAGGACGCGCCGGGGCCGCCCGCCGCTTCCGATGCCGTCGACGGCCCAAGGTTAATACCTAGATATGGCTCCCGCGATACTTCGCGTGCGCTAGCATTCCACATCGAAAACGACCGGGGCGCGGGAGGAATTACTGGTCCTCGTCCGATGCCATCCGTTCGCCCGTCTTCCAACCAGAAATGGACATCCAGCCATGCAACTCACCGGCAACACCATATTCATCACCGGTTCGACCTCCGGCATCGGCCGGGGGCTGGCCGAGGCGTTCCACCGGCTGGGCAACCAGGTCATCATCGCCGGCCGGCGCAGGTCGCTGCTGGAGCAGGTGACCGCCGCCAATCCCGGCATGAAGGCCGTCGAGCTGGACATCGCCGACCCCGTCAGCATCCAGGCCGCCGCCGAACGGCTGACGGCCGAATTCCCGGCGCTCAACGTCCTGATCAACAATGCCGGCATCATGCCCTTCGACGACGCGTCGGGCGTCATCGACGACGCGCAGGCGCAATCCATCATCGCGACCAACCTGCTCGGCCCGATCCGCATGACCTCCGCCCTGATCGAACATCTGAAGGCGCAGCCGCGGGCGGTGATCGTCAACAACACCTCGGTGCTCGCCTACACCCCGCTGGCCACCACCGCGGTCTATTCCGCCACCAAGGCGGCGCTGCACAGCTACACGCTGTCCCAGCGCTTCATGCTGCGCAAAACCAGCGTCACCGTCCAGGAGATCGCGCCGCCCTGGGTCAACACCGACCTGATCAAGAAGGGCGACGATCCCCGCGCCATGCCGCTGGACGCCTTCATCGAGCAGACGATGGCGGCGCTGGCGACCGACGCGGAGGAGGCGATCGTCGAGAGCGCCCGGCCGATGCGCGACAATGCCGGCCCGAAGGAGCATGCGCTGGTCATGGGCTTCAACAGCTACATCGCCGAGAACCCGATCCCGGTCTGAGACACCGCGCCGGGAGCGAGCGCAACGGAAAGGGCCGCCGGACGACTGTCCGGCGGCCCTTTCCATGTTCCCTCTTTCATGTCCCGATGCGGGACGGCGCGTCACTCGGCCGCCGCCCGCGCCAGCCGCGGCGCCCGGGCCGGGGCGAACTCCAGCAGGCAGGCCAGCGCGGCGCACAGGCCGCCGGCCCAGCCCAGTTCGCGCACGCTGGCGACGCTCAGCACCAGCGAACCCAGCGCCGCGCCCACCGAGAAGCCGAAATAGTGGAAGGAGGCATTGACCGACAGGATGATCGGCGCGTGCTGCGGTCCGACGATGCCGATCAGCCGCGCCTGCTGGCCGGGATAGAAGGCCCAGGCGGCGAATCCCCACACCATGATCCCGGCGAAGGCGGGCGCCAGCGCCAGCGCCGGCGGCAGCAGGTCCGCCGTCAGCGACAGGCTGGCCAGCGCCAGCGCGACCAGCGGCAGGGTCAGCGCCACGATGCGGGCGCCGCCCAGCCGGTCCGTCAGGCGTCCACCCACCGCCAGCCCGGCGAACGCCGCCAGGCCCCAGGCGAACAAGGCGACGCCGACGGCGCCGCCCTCCAGCCCGGTCACCTGCTGCAGGTAGGACGCGATGTAGGGATAGACGGTGAAGGGACCCATCGCCCACAGCGTGGTGACCGCCAGCGGCCGGCGCACCGCCGGGTTCTTCAGCGCCCGCAGCCGGGCGGCCAGTCCGGCGACCGGCACCGATGCGCCGATGGCGCGGGGCAGCCCGAACAGCAGCCCGGCGGCGGCGGCGACCGCCAGCACGGCGACGCCGCCGAAGGTCATGCGCCAGCCCAGCGCGTTGCCGACCAGGGCGCCCAGCGGCACGCCGAACACGATGGCCAGGCTGAGCCCGCTGGTCACGATCGACAGGGCGCGGCCCCGCTCGTTCGGCGGCACCAGCACGCCGGCCAGCGCGTTGGCGTTGGGCACGAACAGCCCCGCCGCCATGGCGAGCAGCACGCGCGCCGCCATCAGGCCGCCATAGCTGGCGGCCGCCGCGGCGACGACGTTGGCGGCGACGAAGGCCAGCATGGTGGCGATCAGCAGGAGGCGCCGGCTCACGGCACCGGTCGCGGCGGTCAGCACCGGGGAGCTGGCGGCATAGGTCAGCGCGAAGACGGACACAAGCTGGCCGGCCGCCTGCTCGCTGACCGACAGGTCGGCGGCGATGTCCGGCAGGATCGCCGCGATCATGAAACTCTCGGTCCCGACGGCGAAGGACCCGAGCGCCAGCCAATAGAGCGGCGCCCTGGAGGAGGCGCTCGCCGAGGTCATGGGGGAAGTCATGGGAAAAATCCTTGCGGGGGCGGTCCGGCGGCGCGCAGGCCACCGCGGCGCATGCGCCCTGCCGGGGCAGGCGGCCGGAAACGGCGGATAACCGAAGTCTAGGACGCCGCTCACAAGGCGTGAATGTCGGGGAAACAGCTTTTCCGGACATTCTCGCCCTGCGGTGGCGTCCGCGCCCTCAGACCTCGATCCTGGTCTTCGCCAGGGGAAGGCTGCGGATGCGCCGGCCGGTCAACGCCGCCACGGCATTCACCACCGCCGGCGGGACGCCGGGCAGGCCGGGCTCGCCGACGCCGCCCATCGGGGCGCCGCTCTCGACGATCTCCACATGCACCGTGGGCATGGAGCTGCGCGACAGGATCGGGTAGTCGTCGAAATTGTGCGACTGGCGGACTCCGTCCTTGTAGACGAGCTCCTCGAACAGGGTGGCCGACAAGCCCAGCGCGACGGCGGATTCCACCTGCGACCTGACGATGGCCGGGTTGACGATGCTGCCGGGATCGAAGGCGACCCAGACCGTGTGGACCTGCGTCTCGCCGTTGCGCACCGACACCTCGGCGATCGTCGCCGTCTCCGACCCGAAGGGCGAGGCCATGGAGATGCCGCGGGCGCGCCGGGTGCCGTCCACCTCGTACGGCCCGCGTTTCCAGCCGCCGGACATCGTCGCCACGGTCTCCAGCAGCTTGCGGTGGCGTGGCTTGTCCTTCAGCAGTTCCATCCGCAGGGCGTAGGGGTCCTGGCCGCCGGCATCGGCGATCTCGTCCAGGAAGCCCTCGTAGAAGAAGTCGTTCATCGAGTGGCCGACCGAGCGCCAGAAGGCGATGGTGACGGGATGGGGGACCTTCACATATTCCATCGCCCGGTTCGGGATGGCGTAGGGCTTCTCGGTGATGCCCTCCACCGCCGAGCTGTCGACCGGGTCCTTGAACACCGCGCCGAACCAGCGGCCGAGCGGCCCTTCGCCGACCGTGCGCGCCTGGATGGCGGTCGGGCGCCCGTCCGCGCCGATGGCCGCGCGGAAGCGGGTGTAGCTGAGCGGGCGAAGGGCGTCCATGCGGAACTCCTCCTCGCGCGACCACAGCACCTTCACCGGCCGGCCTGTCGCCTTGGCGAGCTGGATCGCCTGGAGGAAGGGGTTGGAGCTGCCATAGAGGAAGTGGCGGCCGAAGAACCCGCCCAGCATCGGCGAATGCAGGATGACCTTGTCGGGGGAGAGCCCCGCCGCCTGCGCCGCCACCGACTGGAACAGCTCCGGCATCTGGTTGGGCGCCCACAGCTCCAGCGTGCCGTCCGGATTGAAGCGCGCCATCGAGGACGGCGGCTCCAGTTGCCCATGGGCCAGGTAGGGGGCCTGATACTCGGCCTCGATCACCTTGGCGGCGCCGGCGACGGCCGTCGCGGCATCGCCCGCCGTCTCCGCCGGAATCCCGGCCTCGGTCGATGCCTTCAGCGCCGCCAGCAGCCCGTCCGAGGCATAGTCGGCGGCCACCGTGTCGAGGCCGGTGGCGGCGGGCGCCGACCAGCTCACCGACAGCGCCTCCACCGCCTTGCGGGCGCGCCACCAGCTATCGGCCGCCACCGCCACCGCGCCCGGCAGCGTATGGACGGAATGGACGCCGGGCATCGCCGCCGCCTCGGCCTTGTTGGCGATCGCCGTCGGCTCCGTGCCCTGGTTGGGCGCATGCTGGACCGCGGCGTAGAGCATGCCGTCCAGCTTCTGGTCGATGGCGTAGACCGCCTTGCCCGTCGACTTGGCGCGCACGTCCAACCGCGCCATCGGCTGGCGGATGTAGCGGAAGACGGCGGGATCGCGCAGCGCCACGTCGTCGCGTGGCGGCAGGGCGAGGGCGGCGGGCGCCAGCTCCCCGTAGGACAGCCGCCGGCCGGAGGCGGCATGGACGACGAAGCCGTCCTCCGTCGACAGGCTCTGCGGCTCGACCGCCATCGTGGCGGCGGCGGCGCGGATCATCATGTCGCGCGCGGTGGCGCCCAGCCGGCGCATCAGCGGGTAGCTCGACCGGGTGGAGAAGCTGCCGCCGGTCATCCGCAGCCCGTTGATCACCGCATAGTCGGGACCCGGCGGCGCGCACTCGACGGTGAAGCGGCGGGGGTCGACGTCCAGCTCCTCGCCGACGATCTGCGCCATCCCGGTGCTGATGCCCTGGCCGCCCTCCACGAAGGGGCTGAGCAGGGTGACGCCGTTGTCGCGGCCGATGACCAGGAAAGCCGGAACGCGGCTGCCCGGCTTGACGGCTGCGGCGGAAGCGGTGGCGGAAGCGGCCTGTGCCCGGGCCGGCATGGCCGGCAGCAGGGCGCCCAGCACCAGCGCGCCCGCGCCGAAGCCCAGGAAGCCGCGGCGCGACAGGTTGGAGACCCCGTCGGCCGTCATCAGCGCGGCTGCCGCCCGCGCGTCGATCCGCGGCTGGAGGGGGTGCGTGCCGTCGGCCGGTGACGGGACCGGTGGAAGGGTGAGCAGGCGGTCCATGATGCGTCCTCCCCTCAGCCGGCGGCCTGGCGGATGGCGGCGGCGATGCGGTTGTAGGTCCCGCAGCGGCACAGGTTGGTCATCGCGTCGGCGATGTCCGTGTCGGTCGGCTTGGGCGTCTGCTTCAGCAGCGCGGTCGCCGCCATCACCTGTCCCGACTGGCAGTAGCCGCATTGCGGCACCTGCGCGGCGACCCAGGCATCCACCACCCTGCGGCCGACGGGGTCCTCCTCGATGGCGTCGATGGTGCGGATGTCGGCGCTCCCGACGCTCTCCACCGGCACCTGGCACGACCGGGTGGCGGTGCCGTCGATCATCACGGTGCAGGCGCCGCACTGCGCGATGCCGCAGCCGTATTTCGTCCCGGTCAGGCCCAGCGTGTCGCGCAGGACCCAGAGCAGCGGCGTGTCGGCATCGACCGCCACCTGATAGGCGCGCCCGTTGACGTGGATTGTGGTCATGACGGTCTCCATCGGCGGATCCCATCGGCGGATCCGGATTGTGCTGGCCCACATTCTCGCCCCGCTTCCCGCGTGGCCGCATCCATCTCTAGGTATTAAGGACAAGACGCCAAGCGGGTACGGAATGACCGGAAAAGGCCGGAGACGGCCAATCGAGACAAGGCGGCCGTCCTCCTAAAATCTTCCGATGGACGGCGGAGAATAGGGCGTCACGACGACCCGGCAAGTCGGGTGGGCGCGGAAGCATCCTCAAAGGTGGAGCTTCGGTACCTTGGCCTGTTCGAGATTCCCCCGACCTCTATCCTGTGCGAGGAGTGGTCCGGGGTGAGGCGCACCGCCGCAAGGTGTTGGCCGGCGGCGTGACGGACCTCGACCGCCTCCCCCGCATCGCGGGATCGGGAGACCGTCCCGCGGGACCGCCTCTGGGGCTGCCGGTCAACCCGGCCGGCAATCAGCCGGCGGCGCCGTAGCGGGTGACGGTCTGTTCGCGCACGCCCAGGATCTCGGCCATGCGGACGAGGTCGGCCAGGGACTGGGCGTTCATCTTGCGCATCAGGTTGCCGCGGTGGATCTTCACCGTGACCTCGCTCAACTCCAGTTTTCCCGCCACCTGCTTGTTCATCAGCCCGGCGGTGACCAGGGCCATGACATCGCGCTCGCGCGGGGTCAGCTTGGCATAGAGCGCGCGCGCCGTGTCGTCCTGGCGGCGTTCGACGCGGTGCCGGCGATCCCTCTCCACCGCCTCGGCGACGGCCAGCAGAACCTCCTCCTCGGCGAAGGGCTTGGTCAGGAAATCGACGGCACCGGCCTTCATGCCGCGCACCGTCATCTGGACGTCGCCCTGGCCGGTCATCAGCACCACCGGGACCGCGACGGAACGATCGTGCAGCGCCTGCTGGACCTCCAGCCCGTCGGTGCCGTCCAGATAGACGTCCAGCATCAGGCAGGCGGCGTCGGCCGCCTCCCCGCAGGCCAGGAATTCCTCCGCGTCGGCGAAGGCGAGCACGCGGTAGCCGGCGGACCGCAGCAGGCTTTCCATCGCGCTGCGCACCTCGGCGTCGTCATCGATGATGCAGACCAGGACAGGAGCGCCGCCGTCGGTCATGGTTTCCTCCGCCACCCCCGTTTTCCGCTGGCCGGACCGGTCGGCCGGACCATCGTAGCCGGGCCACGCCGTGCCGGCAAAGCCTGCGGCGTCGTATCCCCCGACGGAGGAGGGGCTGCGGTGGGGTTGGCGGATCATGCGTCGCAATCCCGTTGTCTGGTCTTGAGGGCGTCCTCGATCAGGGCGAGCAGGCTTGCCGGATCGAGCGGCTTTGTCACGAAGGCGCAGGCGCCCAGTGCGAGCGAGCGGCTGCGGATGGCGGGTGTGGCAAAGGCGGTCATCATGATCACCGGATGGTCGCGGCCCTGACGCAGCAACTCCGCCTGCAGGCTCAACCCGTCCATGCCCGGCAGGGTCAGGTCGGTGATCAGGCAGCCGGCGTCGCCCCGGTAGGCGATGAAGTCCTCGGCCGAAGGGAAGGTGCGGACCTCCATCCCGACGGCCCGCAGGAAATTGTCGAGGCTTTCGCGGATGCCGTCGTCGTCATCGACGACGCAAATGATCGGAACGCTTTGCACCACATCTTACTCCGGCCGCCACCCCGCGCATCAACCACCTCCGTCGCGAGCATCGTATTTCAACAACTCCGGCGGGATGCGCCATTCATACCTGCGTATGGGTTGACTGCCAGCGGCGGCACCTCCGGTCCGGTCATCGTCCATGGGGTCCGTCGGCCGGCCCGTCAGCCGGTTTGGCCCATCATCGCCCGGTAAGCCATCTGGTCGTCGTGAAGGCGCAGGAAGACGGCGTATTTGGCGTCATGGTAGGCGCGCAGCCGGCCGTCCGCCGGCGCGATGCTGCGCCCGGCCCGGCTCATGCCGGCCATGCCGGCGGCGACGTCAGGGAACAGGCCGGCTGCGACGGCACCCAGCACGGCGGAGCCCAGCAGGACCGCCTCCGGCTCCTCCGGCAGGACCAGGGTGCAGCCGGTGGCGTCGGCGTGCGCCTCCAGGAACACCGGGTTCTTGGTGCCGCCGCCGCAGGCGAGGATGGTGTCGATGGCATAGCCCCGCCCGTTCATCGCTGCGACGATGTGCCGGGTGCCATAGGCCACCGCCTGCACCGTCGCCAGGTAGAGCAGCGCCAGATCCTCCACCCCGTCGGACAGGCGCAGCCCGCTGACGGCACCGCGCAGGCTGGCGTCCGCCCGTGGCGAGCGGTTGCCGTGGAAGTCCGGCAGCACATGCAGGTCGCGGGTCAGCATCGCCATCGGCCCGCCGCTGCGCTCCGCCAGCCTTGCCAGTTCGTCGTTCAGCAGTTGATAGACGGTGGTGCCGGTCCGCTGCGCCTCGACCGCGAGGCCGGCATGGCGGGGATGGCCCTGCACCACATGGTCGATCAGCGCCCCGGTCGCCGACTGCCCGCCCTCGTTCAGCCACAGCCCCGGCAGCATGGCGGAATGGTAGGGTCCCCAGACGCCGGGGATGAAGCGCGGTGCACCGGGGCTCATCACCATGTGGCAGCTCGACGTGCCGCCGATCAGCGCCAGACGCCGGTCGAAATCGACAGGCCCCGTTGCCTCCAGCGGCACCCCGATCACCCCGATCCCGCCGGCATGGGCATCGATCAGCGAGGTGCCGACGGCGATCCCCGGCGTCAGGCCAAGCTCGCGCGCCGCCTCGGCGGTCAGCCCGCCGGCGACGGCGCTGCCGACCTCCCCGACGTCGGTGCCGATGCGGGCATGCCCCTCATCGACCAGATCGACGAGCCCGATGGCGCGGAGATAGGAATCGTCCCAGCGCCCCTCATGCCCCAGATAGGTCCATTTGCACACCAGCGAGCACAGCGACCGCCGCGCCGAGCCGGTCGCCCGCCAGGTCAGGAAGTCCGGCAGGTCGAAGAAATGGGCGGCCCGGCTCCAGCTCTGCGGCAGTTTCTCCTTCAGCCACAGCAGCTTCGGCGTCTGCATCTCCGGCGAAAGCCGGCCGCCGACATAGCGCAGCACCTCGTGACCGCCGGCATTGATGCGGTCGGTCTGGTCGATGGCGCGGTGGTCCATCCAGACGATGACGTTGCGGGCATCGTCGCCTTCGGGATCGATGGTCACCGGCCGGCCGGCGGCGTCCAGCACCACCAGCGAACAGGTGGCGTCGAAGCCGATGCCGACCACCTCCGGCTTTTCGCCGCAGGCCGCCAGCGCCTCTTGCACCGCGGCGCAGACGGCGGCCCAGATGTCGTCGGAGGATTGCTCGGCCCAGTCCGGATCGGGCTTCCACATCCGGATCGGGCGGGAGGCGGCGGCCAGCCGTTGGCCGGCAAGGTCGAAGATGCCGGCGCGGGCGCTGCCGGTCCCCACATCCACCCCGATCACGGCGCGCGTCATGGCATTTCCTCCTCGAAGGCGGGTCACAGGCTGGCGCAGAAGGCCTCGAACGCCTCGTGGGTGGCGTAGGATTTCTGGGTGCCCGGCCGGGTGATGCTGTCGGCGGCATAGCGCACGGCCATGCGCAGCGCCGCGTCCAGGTCGCGGTTCTCGACATAGTAGCGCGCGAAGCTGCCGATGAAGGCGTCGCCGGCCCCGGTGGTGTCGACCGGCGTCACCCGCACCGGCTCGATCCGCCGCGTCTCCTCGCCCTTGGTCACCAGCAGGGCGCCACGGGCGCCCAGCGTGACGATGACCGTGCGGATGCCGCGGCCGATCAGCGACCGCGCCGCCGTCTCGGCCTCCGCCTCCGATGTCACCGGAAGCCCGGAAATGGTCGCCAGCTCCGTCTGGTTCGGCACCAGGAAGGTGACCTGCTCGATCCGCTTGGGATCGAGGTCGGTGGGGGCGGGGGCCGGGTTCAGCAGGGTCTCGATGCCGTGGCGGGCGCCGAAGGCGATGGTGTGGTAGATGGTCTCCAGCGGGACCTCAAGCTGCATGACGATCAGGTCGCAGCCCTTCAGGTCCTCCGCCGCGCGGTCGACGTCGGCCGGCGACAGCAGGGCGTTGGCGCCCTTGATGATCAGGATGCTGTTCTCGCCCGACGGCTCGACGAAGATCGGGGCGACGCCGCTGGAGGTGCCGGGCACCCGCTCGACATGGCGGGTGTCGATGCCGGACTCCTCGAAGTTGCGGATGGTGTTGTCGGCGAAGACGTCGTCGCCGACCTTGGTGACCATCATCACCTCCGCACCCAGCCGGGCGGCGGCGATGGCCTGGTTGGCGCCCTTGCCGCCGCAGCCCATCTCGAAGCGCGGCGCCTCGATGGTTTCGCCGGGGCCGGGCATGCGGGCGGTGTAGGTGATCAGGTCGACCATGTTGCTGCCGACCACGGCGATCTTGCCCATCTTCGGTTCCTCCTCTCACAGCGCCCTGAATTACAGCGCCCGGATGGCGCATTCCTCGGCTTCCGCCTCGTCGGCGGTCAGGTAGCCCAGCCGAACGGAAAAGCGCCGGGTCTCGCCGCCCGCCAGCGTCTGGACGTTGCCCTTCGCGGCCTCCGCGACAAAACCCTCTGGCTCGCAGGTGGAGGGCAGGGCGAAGGCGCAGACCTTCTGGTCGCTGTTGACCAGCACCCAGCGCACCGTCTTGGGGAATTCCCGCGTGCTGTAGGCGATGTGGAAGGCGTCGCCCTCGCGCCGCCGCATCATCACCGCCGTGCCGCCCTCCTCGTCGGTGCGCAGGCCGCGGATGTAGAAGACCTGTTCCGGGTCGTAGCGTCCGGGCTCGTCCAGCACCTCCATCACCGCCGGATCGCGGGCGAGGTCGGCCAGCAGCGCGTCATAGGCCAGGCTGCGCGGCACATGGGCCGGCACCGCCGTGCGCACCGCCGTCGCCTCCGGCGTGAAGGGGGCGGGCTGGACGATGCGCGCACCCTCGGCGAAGGCGAAGTTGACGTGGCACATGTACATCAGGTCCATGGCGGCACCCGACAGGTTTTCCACCGCCATCGTGATGTCGAACAGGGCGGCGCCGGGGCGCAGCACCACGCGCGGGCGGGCGACGTAATGGGCGCCGAAGCCCATCACGTATTCGCGCCGGCCGGTCACCGCCATATAGGGGCCTTCCTCGTCCTCCCCCACCTCCAGCCCGGCCGCGTCCATCGGCGCGCAGGGCATCTCGCCATGCAGCAGGTGGCTGTCCTGCGGGCCGGGGCAGCCGTTGCGCAGCAGCCCGGAGTGGAAGGCGAAGCAGCCATAGGTCCCGACGATCTCGGTGGCCGGCCGCGGCATGTCGAACATGTTCGCCATGGTCAGGTCGACGCCGTCGAACACGGCGTCCCACACCATCTGGCCGTAATAGGGCAGCACCACCAGATGGCCGCGCCGGTTGGACAGCCGCACCGCCTCAATCCCGCTGTCGTAGCGGAACAGGCTGGCGGTCATGCCGTGCGCCTCGGCGACCGGGCGCTCGGCCTCGCCGAAGAAGCTCTTGCGGAAATGGATGGCGGTTCGGACGCTCATGGGATTTGTCCCCCGAAGACGCAGGCCAACCGAAGCGGGCTAGCGGGTGCGGTTCTTGTAGGCGTTGAGGGCGATGACCAGCAGCAGGAAGGCGCCCCAGATGAAGTCGATCAGGTGGTTGGAGAAGCGCAGGATCTGGAAGCCGCTCGACAGCAGCATCAGCGCCGCCACTGCGATGGTGATGCCCAGAACCGTGCCGCGCCCGCCCGCCGGGTTGGTGCCGCCCAGCACGGCGATCAGCACCGCCTGCAACAGGTAGGAGTTGCCGTAATCCGACTTCGCCGCATTGGTCCGCCCCGACAGGATGATGCCGGCGACCGAGGCCAGCACGCCGGTCAGCATGTAGCTGTAGAGCACCATCCGCTCGCGCTTCAGCCCGGCGAACAGCGCCGCCTTCGGGTTGGTGCCGATCAGCATCAGGTTGATGCCCAGCGCGGTGCGGCTCAGCACGAAGGCGATCAGGACGGCGATCACCGCGAACAGCACGAAGGGCGTCGCCAGCCCGAGGATCTTGCCGTTGCCGAGGAAGGCCCAGGCGGTGGGAAAGCCGACGATGGCCGGCCCGCCGGTCAGCACGATGGCGAGCCCGGTGAAGACCTGCCCCGTCCCCAACGTCGCCAGGATCGGCGTGATGCCGAGCCGCGTGATCAGCAGCCCGTTGACCGTCCCTGCCACCAATCCGGTGCCGAGCGCGATCACCCCGCCCAGCAGGACGGTCAGGATGCCGGTGTCGGCGATGCCGGCGGCACCCGCCATCTTGTGGAACAGCACGCCGGCCAGGATGCCCGACAGGTTGGCGACCCCCACCACCGACAGGTCGATGCCGCCGGTCAGCATGGCGATCATCATCGCGATGGAGAGCAGCCCCAACTCGGGGAAGATGTAGGTGATCGATTCGAAGTTGTAGTAGCGCAGGAACTTGTCGGGGCTGAGCGCCGTCATCACGGCGAAGATCAGCACCGTCATCACCAGAAGCTGGACGATGTTGTTGTCGCGGTTGACCAGGCTGCGGATGTTCATTTGGGCTTTCATGCTCCCGCCTCCTCACGCCGCCCGGCGGCGGTCGCGCCACGCCGACAGGGCGGTCGCGGCGATGACGATCAGACCCACGACGACGAGCTGCCAGGTGGTGTCCACGCGCATGATGATCAGGCTGTTCTTGACCATCACCAGCATGAAGACGCCGAGCATGGTGCCGAGCACGCTGCCCCGCCCGCCGAAGATCGACGCGCCGCCCAGCACCACCGCGGCGATGACGTCCAGCTCCAGCCCGACGAAGTCGCGCGGGTTGGCCAGCCAGATCATGCCGCTGTGCAGGAGGCCGGCGAAGCCGGCCAGCGCCCCGGCGACGCAGTAGATGAAGAAGATGGTCTTGCGCAGGTCGAAGCCGGCGCGCCGTGCCGCCTCGGGATCGCCGCCCAGCGCATAGGCGCTGCGGCCGATCATGGTGTGGCGCAGCACCAGGTGCATGGCCAGCGCGAGCCCGAGATAGATCAGCACCATCGCCGTCAGGCCGTAGGTGGTGCCGTCGGGCTTGGCGACGGTCACCACGTCGGTGCGGGCGAACTCGATCAGTGCCGTCGGCATCTTGTTGATGTTGATCATGCTGGTGCCGACCACGCCCAGCAGGAAACCGCGCACCATCGCGCTGGTGCCCAGCGTCACGATCAGCGGGATCATGCGGAACTTGTAGACGAAGAAGCCGTTCACCGCGCCGAACGCCAGCCCCATGATCGTGGCGGCCAGCAGCGGCAGGACGACGCCGTTGTACCCCAGCGCCAGCATGCCCTTGATCGTCAGGTACATGGCGGCGACGGCGAAGGCCGGGAACGACACGTCGATGCCGCCTGAGATCAGCACCAGCAGCACGCCCATCGCCATGATGCCGATGATGACGTTGCTGCGCATCAGGCTGAACAGGTTGTCGAGCTGCCAGAAGGCGGGGTTGATCGTGCCGATGAGGACCATGGCGAGCAGCAGGATGCCCGCGATGACCGTTTCCGACCGGCGGAGCAGGGCCATCGGTTCCTCCCTCAGGTAAAGGTCTTGAGCCGGTCGCTGACCGTCTCTTCGGTGACGGCGGCGGCGGGCAGATCCTCGATGAAGCGCCCGCGGTGCATCAGCACGATGCGGTTGCAGTTCTGCACCAGCTCCAGCACGTCGTCGGAGATCATCAGGACGGCGAGGCCGTGATGCTGCGCCAGCTCCCGGATCTTGGCGTGGATCTCCGCCTTCGACCCGACGTCGACGCCGACGGTCGGGCCGTTGAGGATCAGCACGCGGGCGTCGGTCAGCAGCCAGCGGGCCAGCACCACGCGCTGCTGGTTGCCGCCCGAAAGCTGCATCACCGGCTTCTCGGCGGTCGGCGTGGCGATCTGCATGGCGCGGACCATGCCCTGCGTCATCTCCTCCGCTTGGCTGCGGTCGATCACCAGCTTGCGAGCCAGCCTTTCATAGGAGGTGGCGAGCATGTTGCGCTTGATGCTCTGCGGCAGGAACAGCCCTTCGGTCAGCCGGTCCTCGGGCACATAGGCGATGCCGGCGTCGATGGCCTCCTGGGTCGTGCGCAGCCGCACCGGCGCGCCGTCGATCAGGATTTCGCCCTCATACCGCGGGACCATGCCGAACAGGGCCAAGGCCAGATCGGTGCGGCCGGAGCCGAGCAGCCCGGACAGTCCGACGATCTCGCCCGGCCGTATGGCCAGATCCAGCCCCTCGCACTTGCCGGGCACCGTCAGGCCGCGGATCTCCAGCCGGGGCGCCGGCGCCCGTCCGGGCGGCGGGTTCCAGGCATAGGGTTCGTTGAGGATGTCGCCGCCGGTCATGTGGCGGGTGATCAGCGCCTCGTCGAAGTCGCCGGTCGGCCCCTCCGCCACCTTGCGGCCGTTGCGGATGACGGTGATGCGCTCGCTGATCTCCAGCATCTCGCGCATCTTGTGGCTGACGAACAGGATGGCGATGCCGCGCGCCTGGATGTCGCGGACGATGCGGAACAGCGTCTCGACCTCCTTGCGGGTCAGGGCGGTGGTCGGCTCGTCCATGATGATCAGACGGGCGTCGGACATCAGCGCGCGGGCGATGGCGACCAACTGCTTGCCGGCGGTCGGCAGCGACGCCACCTCCGCATCGAGATCCAGCTCCACCCCCAGCCGGTCGACCGCCTCGCGGGCGATGGCGCGGGTACGCCGCCAGTTCATCAGGCGCCGCTTCTCACCGAGATGGACGTTCATCGCCAGGTTCTCGGCGACCGTCAGGTTCCCGAACAGCGAGAAGTCCTGGTAGATGACCTGGACGCCGTGGGCGATCGCCTCGATCGGCGTCATCGCCGGTATCGGCCTGCCGTCGATCAGGATCTCGCCGCCGTCCGGCTGGTAGACGCCGGACATGATCTTGATGACCGTGGATTTGCCCGACCCGTTCTCGCCGGCCAGGCAATGGATCTCGCCGGGCTTGATGACCAGCGACATGGCGTCCAGTGCGACGACGCCGGAAAACACCTTCCGGATGCCGCGAAGCTCGATGAAACCGTCCGACATGTCCTCCGCCCGGCGGTTCGAGGGTAGGGATGAAGACGCGGGCGCCGGCGCCCGGACAGGGTCGCCGGCGCCCGCCTTCAGATCATCAGAAGTCGTAGGCGTCCATGTTTTCCTTGGTCACGCCGACCCAGCCCTGGCCGTACAGCAGGTTGGCCTTGGCACCCTGCGGCGTGGTCAGGGCGGTGTAGCCCGGCAGGCCCAGGTTCAGGCCGGCCTTGATCTGGTCCTTCTTGCCGTCCAGCGCCATCACCGCCAGCATGTTCATGGCATAGCCGGCGACCGCCGGATCCCAGAACTGGATGTACTGGATGTCGCCCTGGGCGAGGTACTGGCCGGCCACCGACACCAGCCCGGTGCCGGAGAAGAACAGCTTGCCCTTCAGGCCGCGTTCCGCCACCAGGCGGCCGGCGCCGGCCGAGGTCGGCATCGGACCGCCGAGCACGCCCTTCAGGTCGGGATAGGTGGTCAGGACTTCCTTCAGCTTGTTGTAGTCGGTGTTGGCGTCGTCATAGGTCTCCAGACGGTTGGTCACCATCTGCATCTTCGGGAAATGTTCCTTCTGATAGGCGACGGCGCCGTCGATCCACTCGTTCTGCGACTTCGAGGTCAGGCTGCCGACGGTGCAGACATACTTGCCTTCGCCGCCCATCGACTTGCCCAGCACTTCCATCAGCTTGGCGCCGTAGGCGAAGTTGTCGAAGGCCTCCAGCACATAGTCGGCGCTCTGGATGTTCGACGCCTCGTGCGCGATCACCACGATGCCGCGGTCGCGCGCCTTCTTCAGAACCGGCTCGACCGCCTCGACCGAGAAGGGGACGATGGTGATGGCGTCGACGCCCTGGGCGATCAGGTTCTCGACCAGTTGGACCTGCGCCGCGGCGTCGGCCTGGCTCGGGCCGACCATCCAGGTGTCGTGGCCGGTGTCGGCGGCGAACTGCTTCACGCCGTCGCGCATGCGGTCGAACCAGGCGATGCCGTCGACCTTCACCACGGTGGCGATGGTGTATTTCTTCTTGGTGGCGTCCGACTTCAGCGCCTTGACGGCATCCGGCGTCGGCACCGGGTCGGCGGCCATCGCCGGTCCGGCGACCAGCGAGGCGGCGACGATGAGCGAAGACAGAAGCTTCTTCATGTTGGCGTGACTCCCATGGCAGGCGTTGTGCGCCGCCGGCCAGCCGGCGGCGCGGGGGCGTTCGCCACCCCTTTTCCGCATCGTTCCGTTTTTCAGCGATGCCGCGCCGGGCGGGACGGACGGAACACCCGCCTGGCCGGCGCGATGGTCGGCGTGGACGGCCGGCGGCCGTCAGCCGCCGACGATGGCCACGCTGGCGCTGGCGCCGATGCGCGATGCGCCGGCCGCGATCATGCGGCGGGCATCCTCGGTCGTCCGCACGCCGCCCGACGCCTTGACACCCATGGCGTCCCCGACGGTGCGGCGCATCAGCGCCACGTCCTCGGCTGTGGCGCCTGCGCCGGCGAAGCCGGTGGAGGTCTTGACGAAATCGGCGCCGGCCTCCTGCGACAGCCGGCAGGCCAGCACCTTTTCCTCGTCGGTGAGCAGGCAGGTCTCGATGATGACCTTCAGCAGCGCGTCGCCGCAGGCCCGCTTGACCGCGGCGATGTCGTCGCGCACGGCGGCCGTCTCGCCCGCCTTCAGCAGGCCGATCGGGATCACCATGTCGACCTCGCGGGCGCCGTGGCGGACCACCCACTCGGCGGAAGCCGTCTTGATCGCCGTCGGATCGGCGCCGAAGGGGAAACAGATCACGGCGCAGGGCGCCACCGGCGTGCCGGCCAGCCGTTCTGACACCAGCGGGATGGAGAGGGGGTTGACGCAGACCGCCTTGAAGGCGTGCGCGCGCGCCTCGTCGCACAGCCGCTCGACCTCGGCAGGCTGGGCGTCCGGGCGCAGCAGGGTGTGGTCGATGAACGCAGCCAGGTCGGCCGACGCCTGCGGGGCTCTGGGAACAGCCATCTTGATCCTCCCGGGGAAACCCTTTCTGCCGGGTCTCTCCTCGTTGTCGCCGGATGTTAACATCCTAACATTTTGTGAAAGGATAGTTCCATGCGCTGCGACGGTGTGTCAAGATCAATGCATGCGCTTGTGAGATTGGCCACGGCGATGCCGTCGAGGGTGATGCGCCAACGGGGTTAAACCGTCCGTGCGCCGCCATGCCGGGCCTGGAGGCGCCGGGCTTGGAGGCGTGGTTTTGCCGGAACCGAAGCGATGCGGGATGCGGGCATGTCGATGAGAAGGGCGGAGCGTCTGAACCGGCTGCAAAGCGCCCTGGATGCCGGGGGCTACCTGCGCCTGAAGGATGCCGCGCGGCTTCTGGGAGTCTCCGAGATGACGGTGCGGCGCGACATGGCGTCCTGCGGCGGGCGTTTCGCCTATCTCGGCGGCTACATCGCCGGCGGCGTGGAGAGCGCCAGCGGCATGGGTTATCTCCTCGACCGCGAGCAGGACGCCCATATCGAGATGAAGCGCGCCGCCGGCGAGGCGGCGGCCACCCTGGTGAAGCCGGGCGAGACGGTGTTCATCGACTGCGGCACCACGACGACACATCTGGCCAGCCGCATTCCTCCCGACAGCCAGCTCACCGTGGTCTGCTACGCCATGAACATCGCCGAGATCGTCTGCAAGAAGCCGGGCGTGCGCGTGGTCATGCTTGGCGGGCTCTACCACGCCTCCTCGGCCTCCTTCTCCAGTCCGGAGTCGCTGGAGATGCTGCGCGGCATCGGCATCAACACCGCCTTCATCTCGGCCGGCGGCGTGCACGAGTCGCTCGGGATAAGCTGCTCCAACTTCCACGAGGTGGAGATCAAGCAGACCGCCATCGCCAACGCGGTGACCAAGGCGCTGGTGGTCGACACCAGCAAGTTCGACCAGGTCAAGCCGGCCTTCTTCGCCAAGCTCGACAGCTTCGGCCTCCTGTGCTGCGACCACGGCCTCGATGCGGCGCGGGCCGAGCGCCTCTCGGCGGGCGGCCTGCGCATCGTGACGGGCTGAAGCCCGCCCTTGTCGCCGTGGGCCGCGCCCGCGCCTCACCCGCGCCCCACTGCCGCAGGCCGGCAGGCGGCGCTTGCATCCGCCGCTCCGGCGGTGACTCTGCTATCGCCCCGGCGCCCTCGCGGATGGCGCCCTTGCCGACGGAGTGGGTGTCATGCCTCGCCAGGACCGCCAGCCCTCGGGCTGGATTCCCCTGAACCGGTCCCCCTTGCATTGGGCGCCGGTGGCCTGGCTTCGCGGCTTCCTGCCGAATACCCTGCGCGGCAAGCTGTTCCTGGTTTCCCTGGCGGTGGTCTCCCTGCCGATCTCGCTGACCGGCTATCTCCTGGAACGGGAGGGGCGCCAGGCGCTGGTCCAGGAGAAGACCGAAAAGCTGTTCGGCCTGACCCGGCTGCTGGACGCCCATCTCGGTCCGGGCTTCGACGCCCTCCTGGCGGAGGCCGGCACCGGTGCCGAAGGCGCCCATACTGATGGCACCGGCAACGATGGAAACGGCGCCGGCCGCGCTGCCGCGATCCGCATCCTGTCGGAGCGGCTGACCCCCTTTACCGACCTCGTCGCCGCCGCCAATCCGGGGGTCGGGGTCGGCTATTACAGCCGGGCGCTCGACGCCATCATCACCTATGGGCCGAGCCGCGACTACAGCGCCACCGTCGGCACCAGCATCCCGCCCGAGCATCCCGGCTGGCATGTGCTCGAAAGCGGCAGGCGCGCGGTCGAGAGCGGCCGGCAGGTGCGAGGGCTCATCCTGAACGCGATGCTGCCGATCGTCCGCGACGGCGGCGTGATCGGCTACATCTGGGCCAACGAGCTGTCCGACGACGTCGAGCGGCAGGCGGCGGCGATGGACCGCGCGGTGCTCACCGTCAGCCTCGCCGGCATCCTGCTCGGGCTGCTGCTGTCCCATACCCTGTCGCGCGGGGTCGGCCGCGACATCCGGGGGATCATCGACGGGCTGATCCGCATGCGCAGCGATCTCGGCCATGCGATCCGCCCGCCGCCGGGCGAGGTCGGCGAGATCGCGGTCGAGGTCAACGGCATGGCCCGCGCCCTGCTGGACGCCCAGTCGCTGACCGAGAACATCCTGCACAGCATCGCCGACGGGGTGATCGCGGTCGACTGGACCGGGCAGGTCACGGCGGTCAACCCGGCGGCCGAGGCGATGATCGGGGTGAAGGCCGCCGAGGTGATCGGCAGGCCCTATGCGTCGCTGTTCAAGGCCGACGGGCAGTTCGCCAGCCCGCTGCTGGACACGCTCAGGACCGGGCAGCCGCACATCGGCGTGACGCTGGATTTCCCCGGCACCCGGCAGACCCTGCACCTCAACGTCTCCAGCAGCCTGCTGCGCAACAGCCGCGGCGAGGCGATCGGGGCGGTGGTGGTGCTGAAGGATCTGACCGAACAGCAGCGGCTGCGGACGCAGATCATGCGGGCCGACCGGCTGGCGGCGCTGGGCGAGCTGGTCGCCGGGCTCGCCCACGAGGTGCGCAACCCGCTGACCTCGATCCGCGGCTTCATGCAGTTCCTGGAGACGTCGGACGACGTCCGGGAATGGCAGCGCTATGCCCCGCTGATCGTGCGGCAGGTCGACAGCCTGAACCGGCTGGTCACCGAACTGCTGGAGTTCGGCCGCCCCCGGCCGCCGACCATCCGGCCGGTCCAGCTCAACGACCTGATCCGCGAGGTGTCCCTGCTGGCCGGCCGCAAGTCGAGCGCGCGGATCACCCTGGCGCTCGCCGCCGACCTGCCGCGGGCGGAGGCCGACGGCGAGGCGCTGAAGCAGGTGGTGCTGAACCTGATCATCAACGCCACCCAGGCGACCACGGAAACCGGCGTCATCACGATTTCCACCGCCGCCGTGGACGGGCGCGAGGCGGTGGTGGCCGTCACCGACGACGGCGAGGGCATCGCGCCGGAGAATCTCGACAAGGTGTTCGATCCCTTCTTCTCGACCAAGCCCAACGGCACCGGCTTGGGGCTGGCGATGGCGCACCGGATCGTGGATGCTCACCACGGCACCATCACCATCGCCAGCACGCCCGGCGCCGGCACCACGGTGACGCTGCGGATTCCCTTCCTTCACAGCCGGACGGCCGAGACATGACGACCCGACTTCCCGCCGCGACGGCCCTAGTGGTGGACGACGACGAGGGGATCCGCCAGATGCTCGCCGCCGTGCTGACGCGCGAGGGGCTGGCGGTGGCCACCGCGGCGGACGGGGTGGAGGCGGTCGCCGCCTTCGCCGCGCAGCGGCCGGCGGTGGTGCTGATGGACATCCGCATGCCGCGGATGTCCGGCCTGCAGGCGCTGGCGGAGATCCGCAGGCTCGACCGCTCGACCGCGGTGATCCTGATGACCGCCTTCGCCGAGGTGGGAACCGCCGTCCAGGCGATCAGGGACGGCGCCTTCGACTACGTCATCAAGCCCTTCGACATCGCGGAAATCCTGCTGCTGGTCGGGCGCGCCCTCCAGATGCGGACGATGCGCGACGACATCGCGGCCCTGCATCGCGAGCTGTCCAGCAGCTACCGGACCGACCGCATCCTGACCGCCAGCCCGCGCATGGCCGAGCTGCTGCAGACCATCGCCAAGGTCGCCAAGAGCACCGCCACCGTGCTGGTCACCGGCGAGAGCGGCACCGGCAAGGAGCTTGTGGCGGCGGCCATCCACTACAACAGCCCGCGCAGCGCCGGCCCCTTCGTCAAGGTCAACTGCGCCGCGGTGCCGGAAGGGCTCCTGGAAAGCGAGTTCTTCGGCCACGAGAAGGGCGCCTTCACCGGCGCTCAGGCCCGGCGCCGAGGCCGGTTCGAGCAGGCCGAGCACGGCACGCTGTTCCTCGACGAGATCGGCGACATCTCGCCCGGCCTCCAGGTCAAGCTGCTGCGCGTGCTCCAGGAGCGCGAGTTCGAGCGAGTCGGCGGCACCGAGCTGGTGCGCACCGACGTGCGCGTCATCGTCGCCACCAACCGCAACCTGGAGGAGATGGTCCGCCAGGGGCTGTTCCGCCAGGACCTCTACTTCCGCCTCAACGTCGTGACGCTGAGGACGGTGCCGCTGCGCGAGCGGCCGGAGGATGTCCGCCTGCTCGCCAGCCATTTCCTGCAGCGCTTCGCGGCGGAGAACCGCATCGAGGTCGCCGGCATCGACGAGCAGGCGATGGAGCGTCTGCTGGCCTACCGCTGGCCGGGCAACATCCGCGAGCTGTCGAACGCCATGGAGCGCGCGGTGGTGATGAGCACCGGCACCATGATCGTCGCGGAGGACCTGCCGGAGCAGATCGCCGGCGCGCCGGGCGGGGCGGGCGGCAAGGAGAGGGACGGCGACGACGCGGAACCGGCCGGCGGGGCGTCCGCGGACACCCCGCCGGCCGGCGGCGGCCTGCGCGAGCAGGTCAGCCGGTTCGAGGCCCGCGTGGTGGCCGAGGCGCTGGCCCGCAACGACGGCAACCGCATGCGGACGGCGCAGGACCTTGGCATCAGCCGCCGTTCGCTGCTCTACAAGCTCCAGGAATACGGCATCTCCTGACCGTACCGGCGGGGGCCGGCCGCTGCGCAAGAATTTGCGCAGCACGCACAAAGTTGCGCACCGGTCATGGCCGGCGGGAGCCGGCCGGGCCGGGCCGGCACGGCGGCGGGGCAGTCGGATCCTTGGTTTTCCGGTCCCTCCCCCGAATGGCGGGGTTTGGCATACCCCTTGCGTATGTGTGGGTAGGCCGGCCGGCCCGAGGGCCCCACCGCGATGGCGTGGACGCTCCGGGTCCTCCGGTCGCAGCGCTGCGAAACCAACGCTTCGAAACCAAGAATGAGCGCCGGGCTCGTCCCGCCGGCCTGCCGGCGGCATCGGACGGATCCGCGCCCGCGGGGTTGCCGTCGTGACCTGGAGGAGGCTCCGGTCCGTGGCGCCCCGACGTCCAAGGGAGACGTCGAATGAGTAAAGTGCGAAAGCTGGAAGAGGCCGTCGCGATGATTCCCGACGGCGCGGTCCTGATGATCGGGGGCTTCATGGGGGTCGGTACGCCGCCCCACCTGATCGACGAACTGCTGCGGCAGGGCAAGCGCGACCTGACGGTCATCGCCAACGACACCGCCCGCCCGACCGTGGGGATCGGCCGGCTGGTGTCGGCGAAGGTGGTGCGCAAGGTGATCGCCAGCCACATCGGCACCAATTCCGAGACCCAGCGGCAGATGATCGCCGGCGAGACGGTGGTCGAGCTGGTGCCGCAGGGGACCCTGGCGGAGCGGGTGCGCGCCGGCGGCTTCGGGCTGGGCGGCGTGCTGACGCCCACCGGCGTGGGAACGGTGGTCGAGGACGGCAAGCAGCGCATCGAGCTGGACGGCAAGGTCTACCTGCTGGAAACCGCGCTGAAGGCCGACGTGGCGCTGATCGCCGCCAAGCGCGCCGACTATCTGGGGAACCTCGAATACGCGCTGACGGCGCGCAACTTCAACCCGCTGATGGCGATGGCCGCCGAGCTGGTGATCGCCGAGGCCGAGGACATCGTGCCGGTCGGCGTCATCCCGCCCGACAGCGTCGTCACCCCGAACGTGCTGGTCGACTGCCTGGTCGCCAAGGAGCGCCGCCATGGATGAGAAAACCCTGATCGCCAAGCGCGTGGCGCTGGAGCTGCAGGCGGGCAACCTGGTCAATCTCGGCATCGGCCTGCCCACCATGGTCGCCGCCCATCTGCCGGCCGGCGTCAACGTCTTCTTCCAGTCGGAGAACGGCATCGTCGGCATGGCGCCGGTGCCCGAGGCGGGGGCGGAGAACGAGGATCTGAGCGATGCCGGCGGCAGCCCGATCGGCGCCGTTCCGGGCGCCGCCTCCTTCGACAGCGCGATGTCCTTCGGCCTGATCCGCGGCGGCCACCTCGACGTGACCGTGCTCGGCGGCCTGCAGGTCGACGAGGAGGGCCGGCTCGCCAACTGGATGGTCCCCGGCAAGATGGTGCCCGGCATGGGCGGTGCGATGGACCTGGTCTCCGGCGCCAAGCGGGTGATCGTCGCCATGCAGCACAGCGCCAAGGGCACGCCCAAGATCGTCAAGCGCTGCGAGCTGCCGCTGACCTCGGTGCGGCGCGTCGACCTGATCGTCACCGAGCTGGCCGTGATCGAGCCGACCGACAAGGGGCTGGTCCTCAAGGAGGTGGCGCCCGGCGTCTCGGTGGCCGACGTGCAGGCCCTAACCGGTGCCGAGCTGATCGTGCCCGCCACCGTGCCGACCATGCCGATCGCCTGACGTCCCAACCATGGGCATGGGGGAGACCGCCCGCGTCGCCAGCCCACACGGGCGGCGCCTTCCCCCGTGCCGGAGACCCGCCATGAGCGTCACCACTGCTCCCGGGCCGGCGCCGGACGCCGGCTCCCGCTTCAACCCGATCACCCCGATTTCCCGGGCGCTGACCTGGCTGGTCAGCCGCTACCTGCCCGACCCCCTGATCTTCGCCATCCTGCTGACCGTGCTGACCTTCGGCTTCGCCTGGTGGCTGACGCCGAGCGGCCCGGTCGACCTGGTGCGGATGTGGGGCAACGGCTTCTGGAACCTGCTGGCCTTCTCGATGCAGATGGCCCTGGTCCTGGTCACCGGCCACGCGCTGGCCAGTTCCGAGCCGGTCCGCAACGTCATGGGCCGCGTGGCCTCGATCGCCAAGACGCCGGCCCAGGGCGTCATGCTGGTCTGCTTCGCCGCCGCCGTCACCAACGTCATCAACTGGGGCTTCGGCCTCGTCGTCGGCGCGATGTTCGCCCGCGAAGTGGCGCGCCGCGTCCCCAAATCCGACTACCGACTGCTGATCGCCTCGGCCTACATCGGCTTCATGACGTGGCATGGCGGCTTCTCGGCCTCGGTGCCGCTGGTCGCCGCGACCAAGGGCAACCCGATGGAGAAGACGGTCGGCCTGATCCCGATCGCCGACACCATCTTCACCACCTACAACATCGGCATCACGCTGGCCCTGATCGTCGTGCTGCCGCTGATCTGCCGGATGATGCATCCGAAGCCGAGCGAGGTGGTGGCGGTCGACCCGGCGCTGCTGAAGCCGGAGCCCTCGACCAAGCGCGTGCTCGGCCCCGACGCCAGCCCGGCCGAAAAGCTGGAGGAGAGCCGCGTCCTCGGCTTCGTCGTCGCGGCACTCGGCATCGGCTACCTGTTCCTGCACTTCCAGGCCAAGGGCTTCGACCTGAACATCAACACGGTCAACCTGATCATGCTGGTGGCCGGACTGATCCTGCACGGCACGCCGATGGCCTATGCCCGCGCCGTCGCCAACGCCGCCCGCGGCACCGCCGGCATCATGGTCCAGTTTCCCTTCTATGCCGGCATCCAGATCATGATGGAGCATTCCGGCCTGGGCGGGCTGATCACCAACCTGTTCGTCGACATTGCCAACAAGGAGACCTTCCCGGTCCTGGCCTTCCTGTCGTCGGGGCTGATCAACTTCGCGGTGCCGTCGGGCGGCGGCCACTGGGTGGTCCAGGGTCCGTTCATCATGCCGGCCGCCCAGCAGCTCGGCGTCGACCTCGGCAAGGCGGCGATGGCCATCGCCTACGGCGAGGAGTGGATGAACATGGCGCAGCCCTTCTGGGCGCTGCCGGCGCTCGCCATCGCCGGGCTCGGGGTGCGCGACATCATGGGCTACTGCGCGACCGCGCTGGTCATCACGCTGCCGATCTTCCTGATAGGCCTCTACCTCTGAGCCTTTCCAAACCACCGGCCGCCGCAGCCCGCCTCAGGGGCGCGGCGGCCGGCCCATCCGTCAAGAACCAACCGTTCCGGAGAAGTCCTCCATGACCGAGATCGTCATCGCCGGTGCGGCCCGCACCGCCATCGGCAGCTTCAACGGGTCGCTTTCGGCGGTCCCCGCCCACGAGCTCGGCGCCGCCGTGATCCGCGAGGCGCTGTCGCGCGCCCACACCGACGCCGCCGAGGTGTCGGAGGTGATCCTGGGCCAGGTGCTGACCGCCGGCCAGGGCCAGAACCCGGCCCGCCAGGCGGCGATCGCCGCCGGCATTCCGGCTGAAAAGACCGCCTTCGGCATCAACCAGGTCTGCGGCTCCGGCCTGCGCTCCGTCGCACTCGGCTGGCAGGCCATCCGCACCGGCGACGCGGAGGTGATGGTGGTCGGCGGCCAGGAGAACATGAGCCTGTCGCCCCACCTCATGCATCTGCGCAACGGCACCAAGATGGGCACGGCCGAGATGCTGGACAGCATGATCAAGGACGGGCTGTGGGAGGCCTTCCACGGCTACCACATGGGCGTCACCGCCGAGAATGTCGCCCGCGCCTGGAACCTCGACCGCGAGCGGCAGGACCTCTTCGCGCTGGCCTCGCAGCAGAAGGCGGAAGCCGCCCAGAAGGCCGGCCGCTTCAAGGACGAGATCGTTCCGGTCACCATCAAGGGCCGGAAAGGCGACACCGTCGTCGAGGCCGACGAGTATCCCAAGCACGGCACCACCATCGAGGCTCTGGCCAAGCTGCGCCCGGCCTTCGCCAAGGACGGCAC